>NZ_JBZFLL010000001.1:0-1321221 GCF_058448995.1 Stappia sp. G46H5W
ACGGCCTCCGGCGGCACCGGGCCCTACACCTATGCGGTGACCGCAGGCGCCCTGCCCGACGGCCTGACCCTCGCCTCGAACGGCGCCCTCACCGGAACGCCCACTACGGCGGAGACCGCCAACTTCACCGTCACCGCGACCGATGCCAACAGCGACACCGGCAACGCCGCCTACTCGATCCAGGTCGATGCCGCGCCGGTGGTCATTGCGCTCACGCCGGCAGCCGGAAGCCTCACCAATGGCGAAGTCGGAACCGCCTACAGCCAGACGTTCTCTGCCTCCGGCGGCACGGGCCCCTACACCTATGCGGTGACCTCTGGCGCCCTGCCCGACGGCCTGACCCTCGCCTCGAACGGTGCTCTCACCGGCACGCCGACCACGGCGGAGACGGCCAACTTCACCGTCACCGCGACGGATGCCAACAGCGACACCGGCAATGCGGCCTATTCCATCCAGGTCGATGCCGCGCCGGTGGTCATTGCGCTCACACCGGCCGGAGGTGCGCTGCCGCAAGCAACTGCCGGCGAGGACTACACCACCTCGATCACCGCCAGCGGCGGCACGGCGCCGTATATCTACAGCGTCGCCTCGGGAAGTCTTCCCGATGGCCTGGTGCTCAACATCTCGACCGGCCAGCTGAACGGCCCGCTGGATCCCGATACCGAGGGCAATTACAGCTTCACGATCCAGGCGCGCGATGCCAACAACGTCATGGGTTCTGCAGCCTACACCTTGACCGTCGACGAACAGACCGTGACGGTGAGCGACAAGGACGTGACCGTGCCGCCGGGCTCGACGCCGCCGAACGTCAACCTGACGAGCGGCGCGACGGGTGGACCGTTCCAATCCGCGGCCATCGTCTCGGTCGAGCCGGCCAATGGCGGCACGGCCCAGATCGTCTATGGCGAGTTCGCACAGCTCGACAGCGCCCCCGCTCCGGTCGGCTTCTATCTGAAGTTCACGCCGAACCCGACCTATTCGGGCCAGGTGCGGGTGCGTTTCACCCTCACCAGTTCGCTCGGCACGTCCAATGTGGGCACGGTGGTCTACTCCCTGGGCTACGATCCGCAGGCCGTTGCCAACGAAGTCCACGGGCTGGTCCATGACTTCGTCCAGACGCGCCAGAACCTGCTGAGCTCCACGATCAAGATCCCGGGTCTGCGCGAGCGGCGGCAGATGAAATCGGCGCGCGATGTCATCAACATGCGGATGATGCCCTCCTCGCAGGGAGTGACGCTCGGGTTCGCGACCAGCCTGGCGCAGATGTCCGCGGCGAGCGACGCGATCGAACGCAGCCTCGGTGTCGATACCTCCGCCTTCAACGTGTGGGTCGATGGCACCTTCGCCGTTCACAATCGCAATGCGAACGACAGCCGCTGGGGCACCTTCGCGCTGTTCTCGGCCGGTGCGGACTATCTGCTGTCTGAGCGCGCCCTCATCGGCGTCTCCTTCCACTTCGACCGGATGAGCGATCCGACCCGCGACGATGCGCGGCTGACGGGCAACGGCTGGTTCGTCGGCCCCTATGCCTCGTTCGAACTCGGCCGCGGCGTGTTCTGGGATACCAGTCTGCTCTACGGCGGATCGTCGAACGATGTCGACACGCGGTTCTGGGACGGCAGGTTCGACACCAGCCGGTGGATGTTCGATACATCGCTGTCCGGCGTGTGGCAGCTCGACGAAGCGACGACGCTGGCGCCCAAGCTGCGGGCGGTCTACCTGTCGGAGAAGATCGACGACTACAGCGTCAGGAACGCGGCCGGCAACGTCGTGGGAATGGACGGCTTCACGGTCGAACAGCTGCGCGTCAGCCTGGGCGCCGAGCTTGCCCGGCAGTTTATCCTCGAAGACGGCATGGTCGTGACCCCGAGCGTCGCGCTGACGGGCGGCTTCGCAGGGCTCGGCGGATCCGGGGCCTTCGGCTCGCTCGGCGCCGGCGTGGAACTCACCAATGGCGGCATGTGGAGCCTCGATGGCGCACTGCTCTTCAACATCGAGGGAGATGGCCAGGCCTCGGCCGGCGGCAGAATGGGCCTTGCCGTCCGGTTCTGATCCGGCAGGCTCTATTTCCTGAAAAGGATGCGCAGGACGTCGTCGTCCGAATTCAGGAAGTCGCAATCCACGCGGAAGACCTCGCGGAGCAGATCGGGGGTAAGCACGTCGGCGGGCACGCCGCTGGCGACAACCTGTCCCCGGTGCAGCACCAGCAGCCGATCGCAGAACATCGCCGCATGGTTGAGATCGTGCAGCGCGACGATCGTCGTCAGCCCCAGCTGCGCGACGAGACGCAGCAGGTCGAGCTGGTGCTGGATGTCGAGGTGATTGGTCGGCTCGTCGAGGAACAGCTCGCGCGGTTGCTGGGCCAGTGCGCGGGCGATGTGGACACGCTGGCGCTCGCCGCCCGACAGGCTCTGCCAGGCCTCGCGGCGAAACCCGGTCATACCGACCTGTTCCAGAGCGGTGTCCACGGCCTCGGTATCGGCCGGCTTCCAGGCCGCAAGCGGGCCGCGATGCGGCGTGCGGCCAAGGCGCACCACATCCTCCACCGTCACGTTCACATCGGTCGCGGCGTGCTGCTGAACCAGCGCCACGCGCCGCGCCAGCTCCCGGCGGCCGGTGCGCGCGATATCCGTTTCGTCGAGCAGCACGCGCCCGGACGCCGGGCGCCGCAGCCCGGCGAGCAGGCGCAGCAGCGACGACTTTCCCGAGCCGTTCGGCCCCAGCAACCCGAGCACCTTGCCAGGCTCGACATCGAACGACACGTCGTCGACGATCGTCTTGCGCCCGACGCGCCACACCAGATTTTCGGCACGCACGCTCATGTCGCAGGCCTCGCGCGGTACAGGATCAGCGCAAAACACGGCACGCCCACCAGCGCCGTGACGATGCCGATGGGCAGGGTCTGCTGCTCCATGATGCTCCGCGAGACGATATCGGCCAGCACCATGAACACGGCGCCGACCAGCAGGCAGGCCGGCAGCAGGCGCATGTGACCGGGCCCGATGAGGAAGCGCACCGCATGCGGGACGACGAGGCCGATGAAGCCGATGGACCCGACCATGCTGACGATGGTCGCCGTCATCACCGCGGTGACAGTGAAGAGGATAATGCGGACCCGCTCCACGGGTATGCCCATGGAGGCGGCGGCATCATCGCCGAATGTGAAGGCATCGAGCGCGCGTGCATACCAGATGCACATGCCAAGACCGAGCGCGATCACCACGGCAAGCAACTGGAACTCCGGCCAGCGCACGCCGCCGAGGCTCCCCAGCAGCCAGAACATCACGTCGCGCGCCTGCTGCGCATTGCCCGAGGTGGTGACGACATAGGCGGTGAGCGCATTGAAAAGCTGGGCGGCCGCGACGCCGGACAGGATGGTACGGTCGGCCCCGCCCCGCCCGCCGCCGGACAGGACCGCCACGAAGACGAAGGCCGCCAGCGCCCCGGCAAAGGCGCCCATCGAGAGCGTGACCGCGCCGGCGCCGACACCGAGGATAATGACCGCGACGGCCCCCGTGGAGGCGCCGGCCGAGATGCCGAGCACATAGGGCTCGGCCAGCGCATTGCGCAGCAACGACTGGAGGATAGCACCGCACATAGCCAGGCCCGCGCCGCAAAGGGCGGCGACGAGCGCACGGCTGAGCCGCAGGTCCCAGATGACGCTGGCCTGGATGCGGCTGATCTCCGCGGAGGTCCAGCCGAACTGGTTGGTCACGGCGAGCACGACGGTTCGCAGCGGGATATGCATCTCGCCTATCCCCACGGCCGTGGCGATCGCCAGCATCAGGATTGCCAGCGACCCCACGAGCAATACCGCGAACCGCAGGCTCGCCCTGGACGGGGATATCCTCACTTCAGCAGCCCGAGCGCCTCGAGCTGGACCGCGATTTCCTCCGCGCCATCGATGGTACGGATGGTCGGGTTCATCGCCGCCCCGTTCATGGTGACGATATAGCCGTTCTTCACGGCCTCCATCTGGCTGACCGTCGGATCGCTCTTCAGGAAGGCGATCTTGTTTTCCACCTTGTCGAGATCCCAGCGATCACGGTCGAGGGAGGCAGCAACGATCACCGTCGGATTGGCGGCGATGATGCCTTCCCAGCCCACGGTGGGCCATTCGGTCTCGGTGGTGATGGCGTTGCGACCGCCCAGCACATCGGCGATGAAGCCGGAGGCGCCGTTCTTGCCGCCGAGATAGGCATTGTCAGCCACCGACGGGCTGGAGAACCAGAACAGGAAGGTCAGGTCCGGGTTGTTCCCGAAACGGGCACGCAGGTCCGCCTCGCGCTTCTTGAACTCGGCGATCAGCTGCTCGCCGCGGTCGGCAACGTCGAAGATCCGCGCAAGCTCTTCGATCTCCTGGTACAGGAGGTCCATGTTCCAAAGCTGCTGGCGGCTGCCATAGAAGTCGCCGGTGTCCTTGCGCGTGTTGCAGATGCCCGGAGCCAGGTAACTCGGGATCCCGAGCGTATCGAAATCCTCGCGCTTGGACACCTTGCTGTCGGGCCCGAGCAGCAACGGCAGCTGGGCGGCAATGAAGTCCGGCTCCTGTGCCAGGATCGACTCCAGCGTCGGCAGTTCCACGGTGAGCAGCTTCACCTTCTCGTTCGCCTCGGCGAGCTCCGGCAGCACCTTGGTCGGCCAGAAGGCGGAGGCAACGAGACGGTCTTGAAGTCCCAGCAGCAGCAGGATTTCCGCGCTGTTCTGGCCGAGTGCAACCGCCCGCTGCGGCGCCTTCTCGATCGTGACCTCCACACCGCAATTGGTGATCGTCAGCGGATAGCTGGTCGGCCCGGCCTGGGCCGGCGAGAGGGCGAGAGAGGCCAGAGCGAGCGTGGCGGCGGCAAGGGGAAGTCTGAAAGACATGAGGATTAGTCCGCGCATCTGAGGGGGATGCGCGAGAGCTACTCCGACGGGAGAGCTAATTCAAGAGTATTTCACTCATGTTTTTATCCCCTTCCCCAACTGGCCTTCAGGCCAGATGGATATAGCTGCCGGGAGCCGGTTCGAGCGGGGGTAACCCCTTGTCCGGCGCGCCGATGGCCGGAGGTATCCCCTCTCCGCTGCTGCGGGCAAGAAGCCAGGAAGACCATTCCGGCCACCAGGAGCCGGGACGCGGCCGGTGCTGCTCCTGCCAGCCGTCGGGGCCGGAATAATGGGCGCCGGCCGGGCGATGCGACAGGCGATAGTGCCGGCGGGGATGGCCCGGCTCGCTCAGTATGCCGCCATTGTGCCCGCCCTTTGTCAGCACGAAGGTCAGGTCGTTGTTGGTGAAAAGCTGGGTCTTGTAGACGGATTTCCACGGGGCGATGTGATCGGTCTCGGTGGCGACGACGAACATCGGCGCCGAGATGTCCTTCAGGGCGATGACGCGTCCCTCGACAGCAAAACGGCCGGCGGTGAGCCGGTTTTCAAGGAACAGACCGCGCAGATACTGCGAGTGCATGCGCGCCGGCATCCGCGTCGTATCCCCGTTCCAGACGCCGATGTCGGTGGGAAGATCGTCCTGGCCAAGCAGATAGCGCCGCACGGCGCGGGTATAGATCAGGTCCTCGGCGCGGATCGCGGCGAAGGTGCGCGCCATTTGCGGGCGGTCCAGGTAACCCTGGTCCCACATCATATCCTCCAGGAACGCCACCTGGCTCTCGTCGAGAAAGAGCAGTAATTCCCCGGCTTCGACGAAATCCACCTGCGCGGCCATCAGCGTGATCGAGGCAAGGCGCTCGTCGCAGTCGCGCGCCATCGTGGCCGCGGCAATCGCCAGCATCGTGCCGCCGAGACAATAGCCGACGGCATGGATGCGGCGCTCCGGAACGATGGTCGAAATGGCGTCCAGCGCGGCCATGACGCCGCGCGTGCGGTAGTCCTCCAGCGACAGGTCCGCCTGTTCGGCGGTGGGGTTCACCCAGGAGATCATGAAGACCGTGAAGCCCTGCTCGACGAGGTATTTCACCATTGAGCTGCGCGGCGACAGGTCGAGGATGTAGTACTTCATGATCCAGGCCGGAACGATCAGGATCGGCTCGGCCTGCACCGTCCCGGTCGCCGGCGCATACTGGATAAGCTCAATGATATCATTGCGGTAAACGACCGTTCCGGGCGTGCACGCAAGGTCGGTGCCCAGTCTGTAGCCCTCGGGCGGCGGGTCGTGGCGCTGGGTCAGCGTCTTGACCATGTCCTGCGAGAAATGCGTCGCCCCTTCCACGAAATTGCGCCCGCCCTGCCGGACGGTCGTCTCGATGATCTCCGGATTGGTCAAGGGGAAGTTGGAGGGCGAGACGAGGTCGAGCATCTGCCGCGCCATGAAGCGGGTGCGGTTGGCATCCTGCTCCTCCAGCCCGCGCAGGCGGTCGGTCGCGTGGTCCCACCAGTCCTGAACCGCAAGAAAGCCCTGTTTCCAGACGCGGAACGGCATCTGCTCCCAGCCGGGATGCTCGAAACGGTGGTCGAAATCCTTCGGGACAAAGGGCGCGCTCGCCTCGCCCTCGGCACCCGGCATGCAGGCCGCCGCCAGTTTCAGCGCGTTTTCCTGTGCTCGTTCAAGCAGCTCCAGCTGGCGCCCGGGCGCCCGGCTCATGTGCAGCGCCCAGTCGCTCCAGGCCTCCATGAAGGCGTGCGGCGAAAGCCCGCCGGTCACCCGCGCAACGGCGGCGCGCACGCTGCGATCCATCGTTTCGTGCAGATGGCGGGCAGGCTCCTGCGGGCCCCGCACCGCCGCCGGCGGCACGGTCGGCGGAGTGCCGACCGCGGCAAGGGCGGTCCCGGCAAGGAGTTCCGTTTTCTTTTGCGCAGGCTTGGTCACGGCGGCCTCGAAAAACGCTGGGCGTGGGACGGTGCGGTCCGCAGACCGAAGCTTGATCCTGACAGATGCCGGGCGGCGCGCCTTGATCTGTGTCAGCCCCGCCTGGAGAAAGCGCTATGCTCCCCGCCAGTCACCCGGAGCTCAGGTGCTGGGCATCTTACGACATTCTCGAACGAAATTCAGATTCAAGAATACCCGGCAAGATCATGTTTCCATTTCGATTTTCGAACCTGCCCCCGCTCCGGACGCACGGCGCGTGCGAGGCGTCTTTCACCTTCAACAAGTTAGCGGCAATAGGGCGAACGACGCGGCTTGGTGTCGAGATGGAAGTGATCGTTGTGATAGGCGTCCGAGCCGGGCCCGAGCACGGTGGTGAAGGGTCCGCATGCCGCAGCACGCAGCGCTTTCTGGAGCTTCGTCGCAGCGCGCGCATCGCCGCCGGTCTGGCGCGGGGCGACGGCGAACTCCCGCCCGTCCTCCAGAATGAGCCCGCGGATATCGATGGCCCGGCCGAAGGAATGCTCGCTCAGCCGCGCTCCGGCGATGCGGTTGCGCCCCCGGCAATGATAGGAGGCCGCGACGCGGATCTGGGCCACGTCCGAACCGAGGGTGGAGCTGGCCAGCGGGGCGATGACCTGCGCGGCGAAACGTGCGGCAACGGCCGCCGTTTCGCAGGAGAGCACGGCTTCGGGAACCAGCGCCATGCCTCCGACCGCCGAGACGGAGACCGCATCCTCGATGCCGCAGGCGCCCGCCCCCGGGACGGGCGGCACCCGCTCGAAGGTGGCGCCGACGCGGCGCAGGGCCTCGATGCACCCGGTGACGGCCTCGCTGTCCGGCGCAGGCTTGTCCCCGCCCGTGGGTGCGGAGGCGAAGTGGCTGTTCCCGGCATCGCCCGCCGGGCCGGCGGACGCAAAACCGGGGACAAGCGGCTTGGGGCGCGGCAGGGCCGCGCTGTCTGCGGCACCGGCGACTGTCGGTTTGTGCGCCGGGATATCCTCTGCCTGTCCCCGCCCGTCCTGCGCGGGGACGGCCTGGTAGGGTCTTGGCTGCGGCAACGGCGCCTTGGCGCCGGCCCCGGAGGCCGTCATGGCGAGCAGCAGAGCGGCGGCAAATGCAATCCCCCCTCGCCTCGCCCTGCAACAAGCGTATAGGCTTGCGGGCAACGAGGTCGGCGCCGCCTGCCCGAAAAACGGATGATCCACGGGAGACGTCGTGTTCAAGAGCCTTTCCCTGCTTCGGTTGCAGCGCATGGTTAGGGGCTTCCTTTTCGTGCCGGCCGTCCTGGCATTATGCGGCCTGCTGCTGGCCGGTCTTGCGGTCTCCATCGACCGCACGGATATCGTCGATCCCGTCTTCGAGGCGCTGCCCTTCCTCAACATCTCCGCGAGCGGCGCCCGGTCCGTCCTGGGCACCATCGCCGGGGCGATGATGACGGTGATCAGTCTGGTCTATTCCCTCACCCTGGTCGTTTTCACGCTGGCGGCAGGTAATATCGGACCACGGCTGCTGGAAACCTTTACCGCCAATCGTGTCAATCAATCGACCATCGGCCTGCTCGGCGCCACTTTCCTCTATTCCCTCTTTGTCCTCTATGTGGTGGGCGACGAGGAAGTGCCTCGCCTGTCCGTCGCGATCGCCATCGCCCTCGCCACCACCAGCTTCTTCTGGGTCGTGTATTTCGTGCATGACACGGCCCGCCGGGTGATGGTGGATAACGAGATCGCCCGCACCCAGCGCTCGCTGCGCTCGGCCATCGACCGGCTGCTCGCCGACGAGCCGAAGGAGGAACCGGACGACCGCAACGCCATTCCGCAAGGCGAGGGAGAGCCGGTCCTGGCGCGCTCGTCCGGCTATGTCACCGCCGTTCAGGCGGAGGCCCTGTTGCGGCATGCGGTGGAGGAAGACGGCTTCGTGCAGGTGGTGGCGCGGCCCGGCCATTTCATCATTGCCGGCACGCCGATTGCGATCCTCCACCGGGTCGACGGCAAGGAAAAGGCGCTGGCGGAGGCGGTGCACCGCTCGGTGCTGCTGGCCGATGCCCGCTCCGCCGACGGGGACATCCTCTTCAACGTCCACCTCAATGTCGAGATCGCGCTGCGGGCGCTGTCGCCGGGCATCAACGATTCCTATACGGCAATCAGTGCCTTGGACCAGCTGTCTGCCTCGCTGGCGATCATCCTGCAACGCGGCGCGCCGTCCTCGCTGATCTGCGACAAGGAGGGCAAGCCGCGGGTGTGGTTGGAGCTGATCGAGGTGAAGGAGATCGTCGGCACGGCGCTGCATCCGATGCGGCGCGCCTCCAGCGGCAATGTCATGGTGGCGCTGCGCCTCATCCAGGCCATCGGCCGCATGGCCCAGGTCTCGCGCGGCGACCACGCCGCAATCCTGCGCACGCATCTGCGCCTCATCGCAGCCGACACCAACATGGCGGTGCGCAACCGCGACGACCGGGCGGAAGTGGCGCACGAGCTCTACAAGGCGCATCGCAACCTGACGGCCGCGGACGGGCGGTACTGACATCGCCCCGCCCGCACCGACGAGACGGGGACAAGCCCTTCAAAAGCGAATGCCCGGACGGTGGTCCCGCCCGGGCATATCCGGCCTGAAATGCCTTGAGACGAATTTTGCGAAATTCCGTATCGAAATCGCCGAATTTCGAGAATGGCGTCTCAAGATCACTCGTATTCGATCGGCACCGTAAAGGCCCAGCTCTTGCGGCGAGCCTCCGGCGGGATGTTGGGGAACGGCTGAGCCCGCTGCACCGTCTTCAACGCCGCCTTGTCGATGATCTCGTTGCCCGAACTCTGTATCAGGCGCACGCCGGCGAGCCCGCCATTGCTGGCAACGACGAAAGATACCACCGCTTTTCCACGCATCCGGCCGACCCTGCCACGACGCCTTGCACGCTCGATCCGGCTGTGTATCGCATCCTGATACCTGGAGGCATCGGCGTTGCCGAACTCCTTCGACTTGCCGATACGCTGTGCGCCGCCCTTGTTGGCCGTAGCGCTCGAGTTGCCGCCATGGCCGCTGGTGGTCTTCTTCGAGCGGACGCTTGCGGCCTTCTCCTTCTGACGCTTGACGGTATCGGCCTTGCGGGCCGGCGCTTCGCGTCGGACCTCGGCGATCTTCAGGTCCTTCGGCCGGGCCTGCGGCATGGGCACGGCGGCGGCCGCCTCGAGCCGCTCGGTCGAGGGCGCGGGCTGCGCCTCGACCGGCGAGACGCTCGCCTGGACGGGGGCGGCCTCGGGAACCTCGGTCGCGGTCTCGACGGCGGTGGGCACGGCCGTTGCGACAATGCCGGGAGCAAGGGCCGCCATCTCCATCGGCTTCGCCTCGGCGGTTTCGCTCACCTGCGGCGTGGGCTCGGCCTGCGGCTGGACCGCCTCGACCACCTCTTCCGGCGGCACGGCCTCGCTGTGCGGGACCTCCGGCGCGGTCGCCTCCTCGCTCAAGGATTCCTCCAGCGCCGTGGCGTGCTCCACCGGCTTTTCGCCTTCCGGCGCGTCGATGGGGGTCACCACCTCCGAGGTCTCGCTGTTGACCTCGGTGTGCTCGCCGTCGGCGCCGGCCTGCAGCGCGTCGACGAAGGCATCGCCGAGTTCGGCCGACAGGACGGTGCCGCCGCCCTCGATCTGGACCCCGGAACTCTCGTGCATGATGACGGCGACCGCCGAAGCGTGAACCGCCGTCGAGATCATGAGAGCCGCTGCCACATGATGCGGTCTCAGCTTCATCACTCAGCTCCCCTGGTTACGAGCGATACCTTGCCGGCGCCGGCCCGGTACAACTGGTCTGCGATCTCCAGCATGCGCGCGGCATCGAGATCGCGGTCGACGGCCAGCAGCACGTTGGGGCCGCCATTGCCGGCATCCTCGCCGGGCGCAGTCACGCCCTCGGCCGTGAGGGGCGCTTGCGCCTCCCCCATGGCCCCAAGCGCCGCGAGATAAGCGGGGATATCGACCGGCTGACCGCGATGGGACAGGCGCCCCTCGCTGTCGGCGAACAACGCATCGGGCGGGGCCAGCGGCGGCGCCTCACTCGTCTCGACAAGCGTCACGTCCGGGTCGACCGGCGGGGCGAGCTGGCCGGCGATGAGGAAGAAGATCAGCATCAGGAAGACGATGTTGATCAGCGAGATGGTGCTTTCCGCCTGGCGCTTGGGCGGCTTCTGGCGAACCTTGATCATTTCGGCCTCGCCACGATCACCTTGAGCTCGCCGCCGCCGCGCAGCAGCTCGAGCGCGCTCACCAGATCCTGGGCGCGGGCGCCCTCGCGCGGGACGAGAAGCGCGGTCTTCGCCCCCGCCTCAACCAGCGAGGAGACGGCCGTGCCCGGTGCTTCAGGATCGACAAGGGTGCCGTTCACGGTGAGGCCGTTCGCATCGACGGTCGCGAAGATGTCCGGCCGGGTGACGGCCCCGCCCGTACCGCCGCCGGGAGCCGCCAGATCGACCTGCGCGAAGCGCGTGAAGGTCGAGGACAGCATGAAGAACAGCAGCAAGAGGAAGATCACGTCGATCAGCGATGTCAGCGACAGCCGGCGCCGGCGCGGACTGGCGAAGTCAATGCGCATTGGCCACCTGTTCGTAGCCCCCCGCCTCGACCTCCTCGAACGTCGCACGGGCACCGCCGCGCGCCTGCTCCAGCAGCACGGCGGAGGCAAGCGTCTCGATGGCGACCTTCTCGTTCTCGATCTGGCCTTCCAGATAGGTGACGACGAGCGAGACCGGCATGGCGACGGCAAGGCCGACGGCGGTGGTCAGCAGAGCCACCCAGATGCCGCCGGCAAGCAGCGACGGATCGACCGCATTGCCCGCCGACTGGAGCTTCTGGAACGCCTCGATCATGCCGAGCACGGTGCCGAACAGGCCGAGCAGCGGCGCGATCTGGGCGATGGCGTCGAGCGCCTTCATGCCGGCATTGTAGCGGTGCAGGCGGCGGGTCGCGGCGCGGGCGATGTCTTCCTCCACCAGCGCCTTGTCGACGGCAGCGCCGCCCTCGCCCGACTGCATGGCGATGGCGACGGCCTCCTCCGAGGCGCTGCGGATGTCGCCGAGCGCCTGCCATGCCTCGCGGCGGCGACCATGGCCCCACAGGCGCACGGCCGCCTCGGCCCGGCCGGGACGGCCGACCCGCTGCGTCCAGAACTGCACGAGCTTCAGAATCACCACAGTCAGGGCGATCACGGACAGGCCGGCGAGCACGGCGACGACGGGGCCGCCGAGCTCCAGGAAGCCCGAGATCGAGGCGAGAATGTCGGCGAAAGACATGGGTGCGTTCCTAACAGCTCATGAAGTTCCGGGGCCGTTCGGCCCGTGTAGTTCTCTTGGCCTGAGGCCGATCGGGTTTCAGCCTAGCGGCCGAGAGGTATTTCGGCCCGGCTGGCGAGCGACAGCTGCGCCTGGCAATGGGCAGCAGCACCGCCCTCGCCGCACTGGGCCGGACCGTTGACGAGGATGCGGCCAAGCTTGCCGCAGGCGACGCCCGCCAGATCGAACTGGCGAACCGAGGTCTTTTCCGGCGCGAGCGCACCGAAGTCAAAGGTGGTCAGCCGGTCGACGAGCCCGTCGCTGTCGAAGAGCACAAACTCGAATCGCGGCTGCGGCACCTCGCCGCCCGTCGCATTGCGCACAACGAAGGTCAGGCGGCACCCGCCGCCGCCATTGTCCGCAACCCGGTTCAGCTCGATGTGAAGGCCGGACACGGAAGCCGCCTCGGGCGAAGCCTCCTCCGCCGCCCGCGCCTGACCGGCCCACAGGGCCGCGGCGGTCAAAGCCGCCGCAGCCACGATTTCAAGTCTGCGTCCCATTCGTTTCTCCCATGCGCCTTACCATCCAAGGGTCTTGGCCAGAGTCAACTTGAACGTGCGTCCCTTACCGTCATCGCCGGCGAGGTTGTTGCGATACTGCTTGTCGAAAAGGTTCTCCACGGCACCGCGGACCTCGAAACCGGCCATCATGCCCTCGTCCGGCTTCCAGTCGGCGAACAGGTCATGCACCGCATAGCCGCCGAAGCCGCCCGCCCGCGCAGTGGCGCCGGTGCCGATGGAGCCGGCGAACAGGCCGCGCCAGCCGAAGGACAGGTCGTAATCCGGCAGGCGACCGCCGAGCGTCACGGCCAGCGTATCGGCCGGAATGGTGGTCAGCGTGGCGCCGGTCGACTTGTCCTCGCCGTGGATGTGGCTGAAGGCCAGGCTGCCGAAGAAGAACTCGGAGTCGTACGAGGCCTCGACCTCGACGCCCATGATCTCGGCGGCGTTGATGTTGACGTAGTACGAGACCGGGGTCGCCTGGCCGCGTGCCGGGTTCGGCGCGATCATGTCCTTCAGATCGTTGTAGAAACCGGTGGTCTTGACCTGCAGGCCGTCGCCGGAGGTGAACAGGTCGAACGCCTGCATGGTGAAGCCGATCTCGACCGCGTTCGAGCTTTCCTTGGTCAGGTTCGGGCTGACCGTCCGTCCGCCCGGATAGCTGGTGTCCGGCACGTTGGTCGAATAGAGCTCGTCCAGCGTCGGCACGCGCTCGGTATGGGCGAGCGAGCCGAACAGCGAGAACGTGTCGTTCAGCTTGTACATGACCGCGAGCTTGGGCGAGAACGCCGTCTCGTGCCGCTGGCTGCCGCCGATGACGCTGCTGGAAGGATCCAGATTGACGAAGTCGACGCGCACGCCCGGAATGAGGGTCAGCCGGTCGTTCCAGATGAACTCGTTCTGCGCGAAGAAGCCGGCCTTGGTGTCCGTGCCCTCGGGGTGGAACGAGACCTTGCCGAACACGGTGTCGCCGACACGCTCCTGGTAGCTGAGCTGCGTGCCGAAGGTGAAGTAGTTGCGGATGTTCTCGCCTTCGTAGTCGAAGGTGTTCTCCAGCCGGCCCGACCAGGTGCGGTAGCCGTATTCGCTGTCGAAGAACAACGGCGAGGGAATCGGCGCCGAGGCGTTGCTCTGGTTCACCTTGGTGTCCGAGAAGGACAGGTTCAGCTTGAGATCGAGCCAGGGATTGTCGCTGGCCGGGTTCTCGTAGGCGAAGACGACGGTCTGGTCGAGGATCTCGCGGTCGATGGTGCCGAAGGGCAGCGTGCCGGTCTGCGAGTAGGCCGTGTCGTCCGCATCGCTCTGCCAGCGCTCGTAGGACAGGCGGACCGACTGCTCGTTGTTGTCGCCGAAGCGGTGGACGATCTTGGCAAGGCCGGAGAAGGACTCGAAGTCCGAGCCGGGGATCGGCTGGCCGAGGCCGTTCTCGTACTCGCCGGAGCGGCGGAAGTTGCCGTTGAGCAGCATCGAGGTCTGTTCGGAGAAGGCATAGGCCGCGGTGACGGACGCCATGGCGCCGTCCTTGTTGGAATCGTACATCGTCTTGAGACGTACGGCGGCGGTCTGGCCCGGCTTGATGAAGTCTTCCGGATCCTTGGTCTGGAAGTTGATCACGCCGCCGATGGCGCCTGCCCCGTAGAGCGTCGAGGACGCCGGGCCGCGCAGCACTTCGACCTGCTTGTAGAGCTCGGGATCGGAGAAGAACGAGCCCATGCGGTACTGCTCGTAGAACTTCACCGCGCCGTCGACCGCGACGATGATCTTCGATTCGTCCGACGAGCCGAGATCGCCAATGCCGCGGATGTTGAAGGACTGGCCGCCGATACGGTCACTGCCGACGATGGTGACGCCCGGCACCTGGCGGAACAGCTCGCCGATGGTCGTCGCCTGCTCGGCGTCGATGCTTTCCTGATCGAGGACGGTCACCGCCTGCGGCGTGTCGATCGCCACCTTCTCGGCGCCGGCGCCGACGACGACGCGCTGCAGCATGGTCGCGCGACCGGTGTCGCCCTCCGCCGCAACGTCCTGCGCCAAGGCGCCCGAAACACCGCTCAGCGCGCAAAATGCCACGCCGCTCATCAGGACAGCGGCCCTGCCCGCCACCGTCCTTTCAGTCCTGTACGAGCCTGCCAGCCCCATTTGACATCTCCAATCGTGCTCGATCGCTCGCTGGCATGCGCTTGCTTGCTCGTCGAATGTTGATAAAACTTGAGAAACTTGCTCAGGTATTGATGTCGTTACAAAACATGAGTAATTGAGTCAAGTATGAGATCGGCAATCCGATCACAGGCAACCCGTTCGGCACCTTAGCCAGCACAGCCTTTCCACCGGAAAACCGCGGTGGCGCGCAGAGCCGCGCCGGACCCGGAGCCTTCCGGGAAAGGTGCAAGCCCAGGTCGAACACGACCGGCCCGTATGGGCGCGAGACCGCCAGGCGCGGATCGCGGCACGGCCGCTTGCAACAAGGTGACCCCATGACTCGCGAAACTACCGACTTCGAACACGTCCGCCGCATGCGCGCCGAGAACCCCAAGATGCGCGAGCGCGACCTCGCCCGCATGCTGGAGCTGAGCGAGGCGGAATTCGTCTCCGCCTTCTGCGGGCTGGGCGTCAGCCGCATCGAGATCCGCTTCGACGAGATCTTCAAGGGTCTGGGCGGCGTCGGCGAAGTCATGGCGCTGACCCGCAACGAGAGCGCGGTGCACGAGAAGATCGGCGTCTACGACCGCTTCGTGCCCGGCAAGCGCGCGGCGATGATGCTGGGCGCGGACATCGACACGCGCATGTTCCCGACCGTGTGGGTGCACGGCTTTGCCGTCGCCAAGACCGGCGAGGACGGCGTGGAGCGGCACAGCCTGCAGTTCTTCGACGCCCATGGCGATGCGGTGCACAAGGTGCATACGCGCCCTGGCACCGACATGGCGGCCTGGAACGCGCTGGTGGAGAGCCTGCTGGCCGACGATCAGGAGCCGGGTCTTCTGACCGAGGTGACACCGGCCGAGATCTCCGCGCGGCCCGCGCTGGAGCGCGACAAGGAAGACGCGCTGCGCGAGCGCTGGCAGGCGCTGACCGACACGCACCAGTTCCACGGAATGCTGCGCGACCTCGACCTGCACCGGCTGAACGCGCTGAATCTTGCCGGCGACGACTATGCCTGGCCGCTGGCCGAGGGCGCGGTGCCGGAAATGATGCAGGCGGCGGCCGACAGCGGCCAGCCGATCATGTGCTTCGTCGGCAATCGCGGCTGCATCCAGATCCATTCCGGACCCATCGCCAAGATCGCGCCGATGGGGCCCTGGATCAACGTGATGGATCCCGGTTTCCACCTGCACCTGCGCACCGACCACATCAGCGAGGCCTGGGCCGTGCGCAAGCCGACCAGCGACGGCCATGTGACCTCCATCGAGGCCTATGACGCCGACGGCACGCTGATCATCCAGTTCTTCGGCGTGCGCAAGGAAGGCAAGGTCGAGCGCACCGACTGGCGCGAGCTGGTCGAGGGGCTGGCGCGCCCTGAGACCGTCGCCGCCGAGTGAAACACGACAAGCCTGGACGGATCATGACCCTTCTTTCCCAACGGCCGCTCGGCCGCGCGCTTCGCCGCATCGCGCTTGCGGCGGTGCTCACCCTGCCCGCCTCCCCGGCCTTTGCCGAAGAGGCCGCGGACATCTCGGGCGCGCAGCGCATCGTCTCCATCGGCGGCTCGGTCACCGAGATCGTCTATGCGCTCGGCGAGGAAGGCCGGTTGGTGGCGCGCGATTCCACCAGCGGCTTCCCGGACGCGGCCACCGAGCTGCCCGATGTCGGCTACATGCGCGCGCTTTCGCCCGAGGGCGTGCTGTCCGTGCGGCCCGACGCCATCCTGATGCTGGAAGGCAGCGGCCCGCCGGAGGCGCTGGCCGTGCTGCGCGAGGCCGGCGTGCCCTACATCGCAGTGCCCGAGACCTTCGACCGCGCCGGCATCCTCGGCAAGATCGAGAAGGTGGGCGAGGCGATCGGCGCGGGCGACAAGGCGGCGAAACTTGCCGAGCAGGTGGGCGCGGAACTGGACGCGGCGGTGGCTGAAGCGAAGGCGCGCGGGCGCGATGCGCGCGTGCTCTTCATCCTGTCGATGAACGGCGGGCGGATCCTCGCTTCCGGAACGGGCACGGCCGCCAACGGCATCATCGAGATGGCCGGCGCGACCAACGCCATGGGCGTGTTCGAGGGCTACAAGCAGATCAACGATGAAGCGCTGATCGCCGCTGCCCCTGACGTGATCCTGATGATCAGCCGCGGCGAAGGCCACACCGCCTCCGCCGAGCAGGTGTTCGCCAATGCCGCGCTGGCCCAGACGCCGGCCGGGCAGAACAAGCGGCTGATCCAGATGGACGGCCTCTACCTGATCGGTTTCGGCCCGCGCACCGGCGCTGCCGTGCGCGACCTGTCGGCGGAACTGGCCGACATGGGCCTGTAGAAGGAGGCGCCCCCCGTGAGCCTGACCACCTCGTCCCTGTCCGAACGGCTGCTGCCCGAGCGGGTGGCCGCCCGGGCGCGCCTTGGCGACCGCGAGCCGCTGGCACGGCTGGTGATCGCCGGCCTCGCCGTGCTGCTCGTCGCGGTGATGCTGTTCTCGCTGACCACCGGCGCGCTGCAGATCAGCCTGTCGGCCGTCGTCAACGGGCTGTTCGGCCAGGGCGAGGCGGCCAGTCCTTCGGAGCTGCGCGACCGGATCGTGCTTATGGATGTGCGGCTGCCGCGCGTCCTGCTCGGCGCGCTGATCGGCGCGGCGCTGGCGGTTTCGGGCGCGGTGATGCAGGGCTTGTTCCGCAACCCGCTCGCCGATCCCGGTATCGTCGGCGTGTCGGCCGGCGCAGGGCTGGGCGCGGCATCGATGATCGTGCTCGGCACCACGACGCTCGCGCCGGTGGTTGCCGTGCTCGGCATCTACGCGCTGCCGCTGGCGGCCTTTCTCGGCGGTCTCGTCACCACCTTCGTGCTCTACCGGATCGGCACGCGCGGCGGCATGACCTCCATCGCGACGATGCTGCTGGCGGGCATCGCGCTGGCGGCGCTGGCGGGGGCTGCCACGGGCCTTCTGGTCTTCGTCGCCGACGACCAGCAGCTGCGCGATCTCAACTTCTGGGGGCTCGGCTCGCTGGCCGGCGCCAACTGGGAAAAGATCCTGGCGGCGGGGCCGATCATCGCCGTGGTGCTGATCGGCGTGCCGTTCCTGGCAAGCGGGCTCAACGCCCTGGTGCTGGGCGAGGCAGCGGCCGGGCATCTGGGCATTCGCGTGCAGCGGCTGAAGCGGGTCGCCATCGTCGCGGTGGCGGCGGCGACCGGTGCCTCGGTCGCGGTCAGCGGCGGCATCGGCTTCGTCGGCATCGTCGTGCCGCATCTGTTGCGGCTGACCATCGGCCCGGACCACCGCTTCCTGCTGCCGGCCTGCGCCCTGCTCGGCGGCAGCCTCCTGATCCTCGCCGACACGGTGAGCCGCACCATCGTCGCCCCGGCGGAGCTGCCCATCGGCATTCTCACCGCGCTCGCCGGCGCGCCGTTCTTCCTGTGGATCCTGCTGCGGCGGAAAGGGCTGATCACCTCATGACCACGCCTGCGAACGACACTCTCGAGATCGAGGCGCTGCACGTGTCGCTGGGCGGCACGCCCATCGTCCGCGATGTCTCCTTCGCGGCCAAGGCCGGCCAGGTGACGGTGATCGTCGGGCCGAACGGCTCGGGCAAGAGCACGACGCTGAAGGCGGTGACCGGCGAGCTGCCCCATACCGGACGGGTGCGGCTCAACGGCGTTGAGGTCGACGACCTGCCGCCGGAGGCGCTGGCGGGCCTGCGCGCGGTGCTGCCGCAGCATGCCAGCCTGACCTTTCCGCTGACCGTCGCCGAAGTGGTACGGCTCGGCATCCGCCGCGGCGTGCTCCCTGCCGGCTCGCCGCACCGACGCATCGCCGAGGCGCTGGAGCGGGTCGATCTCGACGGTTTCGCCGCGCGCGAGTATCACTCGCTGTCGGGTGGCGAGCAGCAGCGGGTGCAGCTCGCCCGAGTGCTGTGCCAGGTGTGGGAGCCGTGCCCGGACGGGGTGCCGCGCTGGCTGTTCCTCGACGAGCCGATCTCCAGCCTCGATATCCGCCATCAGATCCTGATCATGGATGTTGCGGCCGACTATGCGCGGGCCGGCGGCGGCGTCGTCGCGGTGCTGCACGACCTCAACCTGACGGCGCTCTATGCCGACCATATCCTGGTGATGAAAAGCGGCCGGCTGCTGTCGCAGGGAACGCCGAAGCAAGTGATCACCGACCGGCTGGTGTCGGAGGCGTTCGACCACCCGTTGCGGGTGTCGGCGGTGCCGGCGGGCGAGATTCCCTTCATCCTGCCGCAGGCGGCGGGACCGGCCGCGGCGGTGCGCTGAGGCCCCGCCTCAGGCAGCAGCCAGACAGTCGTGCCTGTCTCAGGCAGCAGCCAGACAGTCTTGCCTGTCTTAGGCAGCAGCCAGACAGGTTGCGCAGGTACCGCGCAGTTCCACCGTCGACTTGCGCACGACGAACCCGTCCTTGCCGGCAAGATCGCGCAGGTGGTGGGCAAGATGCGCGTCGTTGAGCTCGCGGACCTGTCCGCAGGTCTCGCAGATGGCGAAGGCGGCGGTCTCGTGGCCCTCGCAGTCGGGATGGCGGCAGGCGACGAAGGCGTTGAGGCTTTCCAGCCGGTGCACGGCGCCCATTTCCACCAGCTTGTCGAGCGCGCGATAGACCTGCGGCGGAGCGCGGAAGCCCTCCTCGCGCAGCTGGTCGAGAATGGTATAGGCGCTCAAGGGCGCGCCGGCGCGCTCCAGCGCCGACAGGACGAGCGTCTGGTTGCGGGTCAGGCCGGACAGGGTTTCTCCGCTCATCGACTGGTCCTCATCACTTGGCTTCCCCCGGGGGCGAGCCCTTTTCATCCCGGCCGAACAGCTTCGGCAGCTTCTCGGCGAAGGGCGACAGGCTGGCGAGAAACAGCACCAGCGCCGCAACGACGATGGACGGCCCAGACGGCGTATCCCACTCCAGCGAGGCGAACAAGCCGCCGACCACCGCAATAGCCCCGACAAGGGCCGCGATGACGGCCATCTGCTCCGGCCCGCCGGACAGGCGGCGCGCGGTGGCCGCCGGAATGATCAGCATCGCCGTGATCAGCAGAACGCCGACGATCTTCATCGAGATGGCGATGACGGTCGCCAGCAGGATCATGAATATCAGGTTGGCCCGGTCGGGGCGCAAGCCCTCTGCCTCGGCCAGCTCGCGGCTGATCGTCGCCGCAAAGAGCGGCGTCCAGATCGTCACCAGCACGGCCAGCACCGCGGCGCCGCCGACATAGACGGCGAGAATGTCGAACTTCGAAACGGCGAGAATGTCGCCGAAGAGGAAGCCCATCAGGTCGATGCGCACCCAGCTCATGAAGGCGAGCGCGACGAGGCCGAGCGCTAGCGAGGAATGGGCGAGCAGGCCGAGCAACGCATCGGACGACAGCGAAGCCCGCCGCTGCAGGCCGAGCAGCGCCAGCGAGACCATCACCGAAACAGTGAAGACCGACAGCGTGATGTTGACCTGCATCAGGAAGGCGAGCGCCACGCCGAGGAGCGCGGCATGCGAAAGCGTGTCGCCGAAATAGGCGAGCCGCCGCCACACGACGAAGCAGCCGAGCGGCCCGGCAACGAGGGCGACGCCGACGCCGGCGATCAGGGCGCGCAGGAAAAAGTCGTCAAGCATGGCGCCCTCCGGCCGGGAATGCGGCAGCGCCCCCTGCCCCGTGATCATGGTCGTGATCATGATCGTGGTGGTGATGATCGTGGTCGTGGTCGTGATCGTGATGGTGGTGACCGTCGTCCGGATGGCAATGCGTGGTGATGCTGCCGTCGGCATGCAGCACCCGCCCGTCCTCCAGATGGGTGTGGTCGTGATTGTGCTCGTAGACGGCGAGCGTCGCATCGGCGCGAGCGCCGAACAACTGCTTGTAGGCCTCGCTGGAGGCGACCGCCGTCGGCGCGCCCTGGCAGCAGACATGGCCGTTGAGGCAGACGACATGGTCGGTCGCCGCCATCACCACATGCAGGTCGTGCGAGATCAGCAGGATGCCGCAGCCGATGTCGTCGCGGATGCGGCGGATGAGATCGTAAAGGGCGACCTCGCCGGAAAAGTCGACGCCCTGCACCGGCTCGTCGAGGACGAGAAGGTCGGGCTTGCGGGCCATGGCGCGGGCCAGCAGCGCGCGCTGGAATTCTCCGCCGGAGAGATTGCGCATCTCGGCGCGGCCTAGATGCGGAATGCCGGTCGCCTCCAGCACGCGGTCGGTCTCGCGCGAGGAAATGCGGCCGGTGAGCGAGAGGAACCGCTCGACGGTGAGCGGCAGCGTCCAGTCGATGCTGAGCTTCTGCGGCACATAGCCGACGGCAAGGCCGGGGCAGCGCTCCGCCTTGCCCTCGCTCGGCGTGACGATGCCAAGCGCGGTCTTGGCCGTGGTGGATTTGCCCGAGCCGTTCGGCCCGATCAAGGTGACGATCTCGCCCCGGCGCACGGCAAGATCGACGCCGCGCACGAGCCAGCGCCCGTCGCGGTACACGCCGGCACCTGTGAGGCGGACGAGATCCTCGCCGGCGGGCCTCGTTGTGGTCGTCAACATGAAGCTGGATCCTGATTCACGCAGCCATCCTCCAACGCCCCCGCGCGGTGGGCAAGTCCGCCCTGTATCGCAATGCGGGAGATTTTTCGGCAGAGGTCCAACAGGGGGCTTGCCCGCCTGTATCTCACACGTTATAGCGTAACGCAACAATGTAATCTTATAACATGTCAGCCGATACGGAGACGATCATGACGCTTGCCCGCACACTGCTGCTGTCCGCCTCGCTGCTGGTTGCGACGAGTGCCGCAGGGCATGCCGCACCAAAGGTGGTGGCCTCGATCAAGCCGGTCCATTCGCTCGTGGCCTCGGTGATGCAGGGCATCGGCGAACCGCAGCTGATCATCGAGGGCGCCGGATCGCCGCACACCTACAGCCTGCGCCCCTCGCAGGCGCGGGCGCTGCAGGATGCCGACCTGATCTTCTGGATCGGCCACGAGCTGGAAGCCTTCCTGGAAAAGCCGGTCGAGACCATCGGCACCGGCGCGAAGTCGGTCGAGCTAATCGATGCGCACGGCCTCGTCAAGCTCCCCTTCCGCGAGGGCGGCGCGTTCGAGGCGCATGATCATGGGGACCATGGGGGCGAACATGGGCATGCCGACCATGACGAGGACAAGCACGACGACCATGCCGGCCACGATCATGACGAGAAGCACGAGACGGCCGAGGCGCATGGTCACGACCATGGAGACGCTGACGGCCACGGGCACGCGCACGGAGCCTTCGACGCGCATATCTGGCTCGACCCGGAAAACGCCAAGGCCATGGTGAACGAGATCGCCGAGGCCCTGTCGGAAGCCGACCCGGACAACGCCGCCGCCTATGAGGCCAATGCGGCAAAGACCGTCGAGCGCATCGAGACGATGCGCGCCGACATCGACGCCCGCCTGACGCCGCTGCGCGGCAAGGGCTTCATCGTCTTCCACGACGGCTACCAGTATTTCGAGAAGCGTTTCGACGTGACCGCCTCGGGCTCGATCACCGTCAGCCCGGAAGTGATGCCGGGTGCGGAGCGGGTCGCAGAGATCAAGGCCCGCATCGGCGAGCTGGGCGCGACCTGCGTCTTCGCCGAGCCGCAGTTCGAACCGAAGCTGATCCAGGTGGTGACCGAGGGCACCGCTGCCCGCTCGGGCGTTCTCGATCCGCTGGGCGCGGAACTCGCCGACGGGCCGGACCTCTATTTCGGCCTGATCGACGGACTGGCCAGCTCGATGGAACAGTGCCTTGGCGGCAACGGCTGAGGCGGGAGCGCATCGCTATCTTCCACGGCTGTCACGCCTGCGCAGGCAGGCATCCAGTATCCGCCGGGATGGGCAGGTTTGCGCAAGCAGTTCCCCAGCCTCGACGAGGGGCGCTCGCGGCGACGTCACGGCTCGGGCCGCACGTCCTGGGGTTACTGGATCCCGGTCTTCGGCTGCGCCGAAACAGGGACGACAGGCGGGGCGTGGGCGCGCGTCGGCGTGTCCTCGCCGCCGCTCTGGCAACCAACAGGCCCCGGCGCGCGCTTCGCGTGGCCGGGGGAACGGCCGAGAGATTAAATAATCGTGGCGGTTCCGGCCGCCTTTCTTTCGGTCAAACATTGTTATGTGATAACATCATAGCTCAGGAGCTTTCGCGATGGACAATCGCCTGCCCGTTACTGTGCTGTCCGGCTTTCTCGGCGCCGGCAAGACCACCCTGCTCAACCACATCCTCAACAATCGCGAGGGGCTGCGGGTCGCCGTCATCGTCAACGACATGAGCGAGGTGAACATCGACGCCAGCCTGGTGCGCGAGGGTGGCGGCAACGTCTCGCGAACCCAGGAGCGGCTGGTGGAGATGACCAATGGCTGCATCTGCTGCACGCTGCGCGAGGATCTGTTGCGCGAGGTGCAGGCGCTGGCCCGGGAGGGCCGCTTCGACCATCTGGTGATCGAATCCACCGGCATTTCCGAGCCGCTGCCGGTCGCCTCGACCTTCGAATTCCGCGACGAGAACGGCGAGAGCCTGAGCGATGTGGCGCGGCTCGATTCGATGGTGACGGTCGTGGACGCGGCAAATCTGCTGAAGGACTACGGCTCCACCGACTTCCTGACCGAGCGGGGAGAATCGCTCGGCGAGGACGACGAGCGCACCCTGGTCGATCTGCTCGTCGACCAGATCGAGTTTGCCGATACGATCATCCTCAACAAGGTGAGCGATGCCCGGCCGCTGGATCTCGAAGCCGCGCGCCAGATCGTGCGCGCCCTCAACCCGGATGCGGTGATCATGGAGACCGACCGCTCTGCGGTTCCCTTGCGCGACGTGCTGGGCACCGGGCGCTTCGACTTCGACAAGGCGCACGAGCATCCGCTGTGGTTCAAGGAGCTGAACGGCTTTGCCGACCATGTGCCGGAAACGGAGGAATACGGCATCCGCTCCTTCGTCTACCGGGCGCGCCGCCCCTTCGCCCCGCGCGCGCTGAGCCGCTTCGTCAACAAGAGCTGGCCGGGCGTGATCCGCGCCAAGGGCTTCTTCTGGCTGGCGACGCGGCCGCGTTTCGTCGGCGAGATCAGCCAGGCCGGCGCCTTCGTTACCACCGAAAAGCGCGGGCTGTGGTGGTCGGCGGTGCCGCGCCAACACTGGCCCGAGTCGCCCGAATGGCAGCGGGCGATGGAGCCCTACCTGCATCCCGTGTGGGGCGACCGGCGGCAGGAAATCGTCTTCATCGGCACGAGCGGCATGGACGAGGCGGCGATCCGCGCCGAACTCGACGCGGCGCTGGTCGCCGATACGGGCTTTCATCCGGAGCGCTGGACCGGGCTCGACGACCCCTTCCCCGCCTGGGGCAGCGCCGCGGCGTGAGACGGCGGCGATGGCTTTGGGCGATTGGTCTTGATGCGGTCCCCGTCATCTGCCAGTTTGGCGGCGATGGTTGCCGACGGCCGAACCGCCAGAGGCATGAAAAGGGAACACGGTGAGGCGTACCCATCAGGGGCCGAGACCGTGGCTGCCCCCGCAACTGTAAGCGGCCGGGGCCGACGTCCTTTACCGGACGAATGGCCCAGGTCCAGCCGCACGATGCCACTGCCCGAAGCCGGGCGGGAAGGCGCGGCCGGACCGGACCCGCGAGCCAGGAGACCTGCCATCTCCCGCAACGACGACCGGACGGGGTGTTCCGGGAAGGTAGCCATGACACGCAACGAGTCCATCTTCCGCCCATCCAGGGCCTTTATCCGCAGCTTGCCGAACCTTGCGGGCGAACGCGCGGGGCATCGCCATGGCGCATGACCTGGCGCTCGGCGAACGCCGCATGGACGCAGCTCCCGATACGCGCCGGCACCGCATCACCGTGTGCACCACCTGCCGCGATCCGCAAACGCGCGAACAGCCGGGCAAGGACCTGATCGAGGCCCTGAGCGCCGCACTTGCCGAGGGCGGCCTGGCGCATGTGAGCGTGGCGGGTGCGGCCTGCATGGCCGGCTGCTCGCACCCCTGCACGGTCGCCTATCAGGCCGACGGCAAGGCGAGCTATCTGTTCGGCGACATCGAGCCGGAACGCGACGTGGAGACGCTGGTCGCCTTCGCCCGGCAATATGGCGAACTCGAAGACGGCTGGTGCTCCTCGCTGCAGCGCCCCGACGGGCTGAAGGGCAAGACGCTGGCGCGCATGCCCGCCCTGCCCGCTTTCGACCCCGGATCGCCGGGCCGGGAGAACGGCGCATGAGCCATCACAGCGGAACCCCGGTGGTGCTGGAGCTGCGCGAGGTCGCCTACCGGCCGCGCGGCGCGGACGCGCTCCTCTCCGACCTGACGCTGCATGTGCATGACGGCGAGATCCTCGTCATTGCCGGGCCGAACGGCGCGGGCAAGTCGACACTGATCCGGCTGATCGCCGGGCTGAGCGAGCCGACCGGCGGCGAGATGCTGCTCGGCGGCAGGCCGTATCGCAATGTGCCGATCACCGAGCGCGCCCGCGTCATCGCCTATGTCGGCCAGAGCGAGGAGAGCGACGACCGGCTGACCGTCTCGCAATATGTCTCCCTCGGCCAGCTGCCGCATCACCGCACCGGCGGACGCGAGGCGAGCGCCAGGGCAACGCAGGAGGCGCTGACGCTGGCCGACCTGACGCGCTTTTCCGACCGGCGCATGAGCGAGATTTCCGGCGGCGAGCGCCAGCGGGCGAAGATCGCCCGCGCCATCTGCCAGCGCCCGCGCATCCTGGTCCTGGACGAACCGACGAACCATCTCGATCCGCTGGCGCGCGGCGAGCTGCTCAGCCTCGTCTCGGGCCTCGGCATCACAGTGGTCGCGGCCTTGCACGACCTGACCCTGATCGAGGCCTTCGCCAGCCATGTGGCGCTGATCCAGGGCGGCCGGCTGGTCGCGCACGGCCATCCGGTCGAGGTGCTGTCGAGCGAGCGGGTGCGCGCGGTCTTCAGCGTCGACATGCACCGGATGCAGCATCCGGTGGAGGCCCGCCAGATCAGCGTGCTGGACATCCCCATCGAGGGGCGGTTCGGCACCGGCATTGCCGGCGAGCTTTCAGGGTCAGAGCTTTCAGGACCCGAGCGTCCCGCGCCCGGCGCGCCGCATCTGCGTGCGGTGGCGACGCGCGGCTGAGCCGCGCCCTCGCCTTTTCCCAGCGTTCCACGGTTTTTCATCCTCACGAGGAGTCTGTCCCCCATGAAGAAGTCCGGCCTCAAGCGCCTTTCCCTGTTCACCGCTGCGATGGCCCTTGCCGCACCGGCCCTCGCCTTTCCCGTCACCGTCGACAATTGCGGGACGCCGCTGACCTTCGAGGCTGCGCCCGAGCGCATCGTGGTGCAGGACATCAACATGAGCGAGATGGCCTTCGCGCTCGGCCTGCAAGACCGGATGGTCGGCGTCAGCGGCATCAGCGGCTGGTACAAGACCAGCGAGGAGTTCGAGCGCAAGCGCGGCGACATCCCCGAGATCGCGCCGAAATATCCGACGCTGGAAAATCTCGTCGCGGCCGATCCGGACCTGTTCTTCGCCGGCTGGTACTACGGCATGAAGCCGGGCGGCGACGTCACCCCGGACACGCTGGCGCCGCACGGCATCAAGACGCTGATCCTCACCGAGAGCTGCATCCATCTGGACAAGGCGCGACCCGCCGCCTCGCTCGACCTGCTCTATGGCGACATGCTGCGGCTGGGCACCATCTTCGGCAAGGAGGCCGAGGCCCAGGCGCTGGTCGACGGCTGGAAGGCACGGATGGCGGAGCTGACCGAGCGCATCGGCGAGAACCGCGAGCTGAAGGTGTTCCTCTACGATTCCGGCGAGGACAAGCCGTTTACCGCAGGCCGCTTCGCCATGCCGACGGCGATGATCGAGGCGGCCGGCGGGCGCAACGTCACCGCCGACATGGAGACCAGCTGGGGCACCACCTCGTGGGAGGCGGTGGCGGCAGCCGACCCGCAGTTCATCATCCTGCTCGACTACCAGGACGGCGGCGGGGCGGACAAGCTGCGCGCCTTCCTGGAAGCCCATCCGGTGATGAGCCAGACCGAAGCTGTGAAGAACGCCCGCTATCTGCCTCTGCGCTATGAGGAACTGACGCCGGGACCGGCGAATGTCGAGGGCATCGAGCGGCTCGCCCGGGCCATGCATCCGGAGGCGTTCTGAGCCATGCGGCTGGCGCTGGTCCTGGCGGTTAGCCTGCTGGCGGTCATCGCGCTGCTGGTGGCCGCCGTTGCCATCGGCTCGACGCCGCTGCCCGTGCGCGCGGTAATCGACGCACTCGCCGGCGGCGACGGGCCGACGGCGCGCATCGTCATGGACCTGCGCCTGCCGCGCGCGCTGCTGGCGCTGCTGGTCGGGGCCGGGCTCGGCACGGTCGGCTGCCTGTTGCAGACGACGACGCGCAACGACCTGGCCGATCCGTTCCTGTTCGGCCTGTCCTCGGGCGCGGCCGCCGGAGCGGTGCTGGTGATCACCGTCACCGGCGACCTGCTCGGCCTGTGGACGCTGCCGCTCGCCGCCTTTGCCGGTGGCATGGCCGCCTCGGTGATCGTGCTGGCGCTGATCGCCCGGCTCGGCGACCGGGGACCGGCGCGGCTCGTGCTGGCGGGGCTTGCGGTCTCGTTCCTGTTCATGGCGCTGACCAACTATCTGGTCTTTGCCGGCGACCAGCGGGCCGCCCATTCCGTATTGTTCTGGACGCTGGGGGGCCTTGGCCTCGCCCGCTGGGACCTGTTGCCGATCGCGGCGGTCGGCCTTGCCGCGATCCTTGCCTTCGCCTTCGTCCGCCACCGCAATTTCGACGCGCTGCTGGCCGGCGAGGACACCGCTCGCACGCTCGGCGTCGACGTGGTGGCGCTGCGCCGCACGACGTTTCTGGTGTGCGCCTTCGCGACCGCCGCCTTCGTATCGATCAGCGGCGTGATCGGCTTCGTCGGGCTGATGGTGCCGCATATCGCGCGTGCGCTCGCCGGGCCGATGCACGGGCGCTTCGTGCCGGTGGCGGCGCTCACCGGCGCCGGGCTGCTCCTGATCAGCGACATTGCCGCGCGCACCCTGCTGGCGCCGCAGGAACTGCCCATCGGCATCGTCACCACATCGCTGGGGGCGGTCTTCGTGCTCGCCCTGCTGACCCGCGAGCCGCGAGGCTGAGCTGCCCCGCCCGCCTCAGCGCCGGAACACTCAACCGGGCACGCAGGAGGTCACCTTCTTCAGGCAGCGCAGCGAGAAGCTGGACTTGGAGTGGCGCAGGCCCGGGATCGGGAACAGCCGCTCGCGCAGGAACTCTTCAACGCCCTTGGTGCCGCTCGCCGCGACCTTGACGAAATAATCGCAGTCGCCGGCCATCAGGTAGACCTCCAGCACCTCCGGGATCTCCGCCATCGCCTTGCCGAAGCCCTCCAGCGCTTCCGGGTCGTGGCGGTCGAGCGAGACCTCGATCATCACCGTCTCGCCGACGCCGAGCGCCTCGTGATCGAGCACCGCCGTGTAGCCGGAGATCACCCCCTCTTCCTCCAGCCGACGCACCCGCTGCCAGCACGGGCTCGGGGACAGGCCGACCTCGCGCGCCAGTTCGGTGTTGGACAAACGCCCGTTTGCGACCAGCGCCTTGAGGATGCGACGGTCGATGTCATCAAGCTGTCGCGGCACAACACGTTCCTCCTTCATATCGCATCATCGCAGAAGGATATTTCACACACCGGCAAAATCGAAGCAAATTCAGCATGAAATTTCACTCATAGCGGGCAATAGTATTGGAAACACCCGAGACCTGACCGCCCGACACCCCCGGTGCACGGGCCCGCATCTCATGCCATCGTCAGGGACCGGGCATATTTCAGGCGAGGAGGCGCCGTACATGGATTTTGCGCTGTCCGAGGAACAGACCCTCATCTTCGACATGGCCCGCGACTTCGGCCGGGAGGCCATCGCGCCGCATGCCTATGCCTGGGAAAAGGCCGGCACCATTCCCCGCGACGTGCTGCGCCAGGCGGGCGAACTCGGCTTCGGCGCGCTCTACGTGCCGGAAGAGTACGGCGGCACCGGCCTGACCCGGCTGGACGCGACGCTGGTCTTCGAGGCGTTGTCCGAGGCCTGCCCCTCCGTTGCGGCCTTCATCTCGATCCACAACATGTGCGCCGGCATGATCGCCAATTACGGCAGCGAGGAACTGCGCGAACGCTTCCTCGCCCCGCTCGCGAGCATGGAAAGCATCGCCTCCTACTGCCTGACCGAGCCGGGCTCGGGCTCGGACGCGGCGGCCCTGCGCACCCGCGCGGCCCGCAGCAACGAAGGCTATGTGCTGAACGGCAGCAAGGCGTTCATCTCCGGCGGCGGCTATTCCGACGTCTATGTGGTGATGTGCCGGACCGGCGAGGACGGCCCCAAGGGCATCTCGACGCTGGTGGTCGAGGACGGCAGCGCCGGGCTTTCCTTCGGCGCGGCGGAACACAAGATGGGCTGGAAGGCGCAGCCGACCGCCCAGGTGCAGTTCGACGACTGCACGGTGCCGGCGGCGAACCTGCTCGGCGAGGAAGGCAAGGGCTTTGCCTATGCCATGAAGGGCCTCGACGGCGGACGGCTCAACATCGCCGCCTGTGCGCTCGGCGGCGCGCAGGGCGCGCTCACCGCGGCGACCCGCTACATGGGCGAGCGCAAGGCCTTCGGCAAGACGATCGACCAGTTCCAGGGGCTGCAGTTCCGGCTCGCCGACATGGAGATCGAGCTGCAGGCATCGCGCGCGTTCCTGCGCCAGGCCGCATGGAAGCTCGACCAGGGCGCAAGCGACGCGACCAAGCATTGCGCCATGGCCAAGCGCTTCGTCACCGATACCGCGTTCCGCGTCGCCAACGACGCGCTGCAGATGCTGGGCGGCTACGGCTATCTCGAGGATTACGGGATCGAGAAGATTGTCCGCGACCTGCGCGTGCACCAGATCCTGGAAGGCACCAACGAGATCATGCGTGTGATCGTCGCCCGTGCCATGCTGGCCGAGCGCGACCGTTCCTGATTGCCCCGCCGCGGTGCGCGGACCGCGCGCCGAACGGAATTGCACACTGTCGACGAAGGAGTTTTCATGACCGCTCCACGACCGCTTTCCCTTCATGTTCCGGAACCCGGCTGCCGGCCGGGCGACACGCCGGACTTCTCCGATTTCGAGATCCCGCGCGCCGGCGCGGTGCGCCGGCCGGCCATCGACGAGGCGCCGGAAGACATGCGCGACATGGCCTTTTCGGTCGTGCGCGTGCTGAACAAGGCCGGAGAGGCGGTCGGTCCCTGGGCCGGGCTGCTGGACGCCGAGGCGCTGCGCACGGGCCTGCGCCACATGCTGACCCTGCGCCAGTTCGACGAGCGCATGCTGAAGGCGCAGCGCCAGGGCAAGACCAGCTTCTACATGCAGCATCTGGGCGAGGAAGCGGTGTCCTGCGCCTTCCACATGGCGCTGCAGGACGGCGACATGCACTTCCCCACCTACCGGCAGGCCGGGCTGCTCATCGCCAGCGGTTATCCCATGACCGACATGATGAACCAGATCTACTCCAACGCCGCCGACCCGCTGAAAGGCCGCCAGCTGCCGGTGATGTATTCGGCGCGCGACCACGGCTTTTTCACCATCTCCGGCAACCTGGGCACGCAGTTCATCCAGGCGGTGGGCTGGGCGATGGCCTCGGCGATCTCCAACGACACGAAGATCGCCGCCGGCTGGATCGGCGACGGCTCGACCTCGGAGAGTGACTTCCACGCCGCGATGGTCTTCGCCTCCAGCTACAAGGCGCCGGTGATCCTCAACATCGTCAACAACCAGTGGGCGATCTCGACGTTCCAGGGCGTGGCGCGGGGCGGTGCCGTCACCTTCGCCGCGCGCGGCCACGGCTTCGGCATCCCCTCGATCCGTGTCGACGGCAACGACTATCTCGCCGTCCATGCGGTGGCGAGCTGGGCGGCCGAGCGGGCCCGCTCGGGCCTCGGCCCGACCCTGATCGAGCACGTCACCTACCGCGCCGGCGGGCACTCGACCTCGGACGATCCGTCCGCCTACCGCTCGAAGGAGGAGTTCAGCGCCTGGCCGCTCGGCGAGCCCATCGACCGGCTGAAGCGGCACCTCATCACCATCGGCGAGTGGTCCGAGGAGCGCCACACCCAGGCCCTGGCCGAGATCACCGACGAGGTGCGCGCCTGCCAGAAGAAGGCGGAGGCCAACGGCACCCTGATTTCCGGGCCGAAGCCCTCGCCGCGGTCGATGTTCGACGATGTCTACGCTGAGATGCCGCCGCATCTCCAGCGCCAGCGCCAGGAAGCGGGGTTCTGACATGGCACGCATGACCATGATCGAGGCGATCCGCAACGCCCATGACCTTGCCATGGACCGGGAAAAGCAGGTCGTCGTGTTCGGCGAGGATGTCGGCTATTTCGGCGGCGTGTTCCGCTGCACCGCCGGCCTGCAGAAGAAATACGGCAGCAACCGCTGCTTCGACGCGCCGATCAGCGAGAACGGCATCGTCGGCGCCGCCGTCGGCATGTGCGCCTATGGCCTGAAGCCGGTCGTCGAGATCCAGTTCGCCGACTACATGTACCCGGCCTACGACCAGATCGTCAGCGAGGCGGCGCGCATGCGCCACCGCTCCGCCGGCCAGTTCACCTGCCCGATGGTGATCCGCATGCCGACCGGCGGCGGCATCTTCGGCGGCCAGACCCACAGCCAGAGCCCGGAGGCGCTGTTCACGCATGTCGCCGGCCTGAAGGTGGTGGTGCCGTCCAACCCGCGCGATGCCAAGGGCCTGCTGCTCGCCTCCATCGAGGACCCGGATCCGGTGATCTTCCTGGAACCCAAGCGGCTCTACAACGGTCCCTTCGACGGCCATCACGACCGGCCGGTCGTCTCGTGGAAGAACCACGAGCTCGGCGATGTCAGCGAGGACTACTTCACCGTGCCGCTGGGCAAGGCGAAGATCCGCCGCGAGGGCTCGGCGCTGACCGTGCTGGCCTACGGCACCATGGTCTATGTCGCCCAGGCGGCGGCCGAGGAAGCGGGCGTCGATGCGGAAATCATCGACCTGCGCACGCTGCTGCCGCTGGACCTGGAGACCATCGAGGCCTCGGTGCGCAAGACCGGGCGCTGCGTCGTCATCCACGAGGCGACCAAGACCTCCGGCTTCGGCGCCGAGCTTTGCGCCGCCGTGCAGGAGAGCTGCTTCTATCACCTGGAAGCGCCGATCGTCCGCGTGACGGGCTGGGACACGCCCTACCCGCATGCGCAGGAGTGGACCTATTTCCCGGGTCCCGAGCGGATCAAGCGCGCCTTCGCGCAGGTTCTGGAGGGCTGAGTCCATGGGTATCTTCACCATCACCCTTCCCGATATCGGCGAAGGCATCGCCGAGGCCGAGCTTACCGAGTGGAACGTCGCCATCGGCGACGAGGTCCAGGACGAGGACGTGCTCGGCACCGTGATGACCGACAAGGCCGCGGTCGAGATCCCCTCGACCGTTGCCGGCAAGGTCGTCTGGCTGTGCGGCGAACCGGGCGACGTGATCGCCATCGGCGCGAAATTCATCCAGATCGAGGTCGAGGGCGAAGGCAACGACTCCGCCGCAGCCGACGCCCCCGCCCCCAAGGCAGACGCAAAGGACAAGACCGACGACACGGCAGAGGCCGCAGGCGAAAAGCCGGCCGCGCCCGCCCCGGAGAAGTCGGCAGAAAAGTCTCCGGCCAAGCCCGAAGCCAAGTCTCAGCCCGCTTCCCAGTCCCAGGCGGCGCGGCCCGCGGCCGCGCATCGTCCGCTGGCGGCCGGTGAGAAGCCGCTCGCCTCTCCGGCCGTGCGCCGGCGCGCGCAGGAGGCCGGCATCGACCTGCGCCGGGTCGGCGGATCGGGCCCGGCGGGCCGCATCCTGCACGAGGACCTCGACGCCTATATCGAGCATGGGCCGCCGACGTCGCGCCAGAGCGGGCGCATGCCCGCGCTCGGCACCCGCGACGTCAAGGTGGTGGGCATGCGCCGGCGCATCGCCGAGAAGATGGCCCTGTCCAAGTCGCGCATCCCGCACATCACCATCGTCGAGGAAGTCGACGTTACCGCGGTGGAGGAGCTGCGCGGCCAGCTGAACGCGGCGCATGCGGCGAACCGCGGCAAGCTGACCCTGCTGCCCTTCGTCATGCGCGCCATCGTCATGGCGGTGCGCGAACAGCCCGAGATGAACGCGCTCTACGACGACGAGGGCGGCGTGGTGCGCCAGTACGATGCCGTGCATATCGGCATCGCCACCCAGACCCCCGCAGGGCTGACCGTGCCGGTCGCCCGCCACACGGAAGCGCGCTCGGTCTGGGATTGTGCGGCCGAGGTGGTGCGCCTGGCCGAAGCCGCCCGCGAGGGCAAGGCGAGCCGCGAGGAGCTGTCCGGCTCGACCATCACCATCACCTCGCTCGGGCCGCTCGGCGCCATTGCGACGACGCCGATCATCAACCACCCGGAGGTGGCGATCGTCGGCATCAACAAGATGGCCGTGCGTCCCTTGTGGGACGGCAAGGAGTTCCAGCCGCGCAAGGTGATGAACATCTCCTGCTCCTTCGATCACCGCGTGATCGACGGCTGGGATGCCGCCGTCTTCGTCCAGAAGCTGAAATCGCTGCTGGAAACCCCTGCCCTGATGTTCGTCGAGGACTGAGCCCATGAGCGACATGACCTGCAAGCTGCTGATCATCGGCGCCGGTCCCGGCGGCTATGTCTGCGGCATCCGCGCCGGCCAGCTCGGCATCGACACGATCATCGTCGACGAGCAGAAGCCCGGCGGCACCTGCCTCAATGTCGGCTGCATCCCCTCCAAGGCGCTGATCCACGCGGCCGAGGAGTTCCACAAGCTGTCGCATTTCAACGGCAGCTCGCCGCTCGGCATCACCGCCGCCTCGCCGCAGATCGACCTGTCCGCCACCGTCGACTGGAAGAACGGCATCGTCACCCGGCTGAATGCCGGCGTGGCGGGCCTCTTGAAAAAGTCCGGCGTGCGGCTGATCGCCGGCAAGGCGACCTTCCAGGACGGCAAGACCGTCAAGGTGACGACCGGCGACACCTCGGTGCAGATCCGCGCCGAACAGGTGGTGATCGCCACCGGCTCGGCGCCGGTCGAACTGCCGTTCCTGCCGTTCGGCGACACGGTGATCAGCTCCAGCGAGGCGCTGTCGCTGCGCTCCGTCCCGGAAAAGCTGTGCGTCGTCGGCGGCGGCTATATCGGCCTGGAGATCGGCACGGCCTTCGCCAAGCTCGGCGCCAGGGTGACCGTGGTCGAGGCGGCCGAGCGGATCCTGCCGCAATACGACAGCGCCCTCACCCGTCCCGTCCTCAAGTCGCTGCAGGCGCTCGGCATCGAGGTGATGCTGTCGACCAAGGCGAAGGGGCTCGGCGACAAGGGCCTCAAGGTGGAGACCGCCGAGGGCAGCGAGCGCGAGATCGCCGCCGACAAGGTGCTGGTCACCGTCGGCCGCCGTCCGCGCTCCGACAGCGCCAATATCGCCAGCCTGGGACTGGCCACCGACGGGCCGTTCCTGCGCATCGACGACCGCTGCCGGACGTCGATGCAGGGCGTCTTCGCCATCGGCGACGTGACCGGGGAGCCGATGCTCGCCCACCGCGCCATGGCGCAAGGCGAGATGGTGGCCGAGATCATCGCCGGCCACAAGCGCAGCTGGGACAAGCGCTGCATCCCGGCGGTGTGCTTCACCGATCCGGAGATCGTCACCTGCGGCCTGTCGCCGGACGAGGCGAAGAAACAGGGCGGTGCGGTGACTACCGGCCAGTTCCCCTTCGCCGCCAATGGCCGCGCCATGACGATGGAGGCCGAGGACGGCTTCGTGCGCGTCGTCGCGCGCAAGGAGGACGGGCTGATCCTCGGACTTCAGGCGGTCGGCCGCGGCGTTTCGGAGCTGTCGGCGGCGTTCTCCATCGCCATCGAGATGGGCGCCCGGATCGACGACATCGGTGCGGTGATCCATGCCCACCCGACCCAGAGCGAGGGCCTGCAGGAAGCCTGCCTTGCCGCGCTCGGCCACGCGCTGCACATCTGACGAGACGGCGGGGCAGCCTCGCCGGTCTCTTTCATGCGGAAAAGAAAATGGCCCGCGCCCCTCTCGGGACGCGGGCCTTTGTTGCGGCGGGACGGGCGGAGCGGTGGGAAACTGCGGCGCGGTTCCGTGACGCCCCTCCCGGCTCGTCGCGATCCGCCGGATCGCATCTTGGCGAGACCGGCGGGGGAGCTCTCGTGTCTTGTCTGTCCACGGCCTGCTAGATGCCGGCCGACAGGAACCCTCCATCGACCACCAGAACCTCGCCAGTGACGAAGCTGGCGGCCGGCGACAGCATGAAGCCGATGGCCTCGGCCACCTCTTCGGGCGCGCCGTAGCGGCGCTGCGGGATGCGGCTGATCCAGGCGTTGCGGGCGGCATCGCTGTGCAGCCCGTCGAGCAGCGGCGTGCTGATCGGCCCCGGCGCGACCGCATTGACGCGCACCCCCATCGGAGCCAGCTCGCTGGCCATCACCTTGGTCATGGTCACCACCGCGCCCTTGGAGGCGCCATAGGCGGTGCGCAGCGAGTTGCCGATCAGGCCGGACACCGAGGCGATGTTGACGACGGCGGCATCCGGCTCCCGCTCGGCCGCGACGAAGGCGCGCACGGCGAGGAAGGTGCCGACCACGTTGACATCGAGCACGGTGCGCATCAGCTCCGCATCGGTCTCGCGGAACGGCACCGCACGGGCGATACCGGCGGAATTGACCAGCCCCGCAAGCGGCCGGCCGAAGCGCTCCTGGATTCCCTCGAAGGCAAGCTGCAGGCTGCCCTCGTCGCGAATGTCGGCGCGGGCGCCGAACAGGCGGTCGGACGCGCCCTCGAACTCGGCCGAGAGGTCGGCGATCGCCTTGTCGAGCGCCTCGCGCGACATGTCGAGCAGCGCCACGTCGGCGCCGCGGGCGAGCAGCCAGCGTGCGGTGGCAAGGCCGATGCCCGACGCCCCGCCGGTGACGATATGGCAGCGCTCCTCGAGCGTGCGGTTGAGAGCGGTCATGCGCGTGCACCTCCCATTGCATCGGTGACCGGAGCGCCCCGTGCTCCGGCAAGTGTGCCGGCCGGCACCGCATCCGGCAGCCATTCCTCCAGCACGATCTCGAAGGTCACGCAGACCGGGTTCTGCCCGGGCAGGAAACGGCCGCCGCTGATCGTGCCGTTCGGCTCGGCAAGCACGCCGTGCAGCATAGCGACCGGATTGCCGGCCTCGTCCGCCTCGACCATGCCGCTCATGCCGATCACCTCCACCGCCGGGCCGCGCACCACCTTGATGCTGCCGGAGGAGAAGGCGACGCAGGCGTCGGTCAGGCTGCCGAGCCCGGCGCGCAGAAAGCACTGCTCCAGCCCTTCGCGCAGGCAGATCTTCTCCACCGCCTGGACGAGATCCTCGTTGGGATGGACGCGGGCATAGACGGTGCGGCCGGTGCGGCCGCTGACAAGCTTCACCTCTTCGCTCATTGCACCCCTCCTGAACGGTCCAGAGGCCGGAAGACGGTATGGTTGGTCTCCGCATCGGGCAGCTGCCGGATGTCGAAGCTGTCGAACACCATCATGCGGACCCGCAAGCCCTCGCCACCGACGCGGCTGGCGAAGGTATCGAGATGGCCGCCGAACACCCGCCCCTCGTGCGGTTCGGCGAACCAGGCGTGGCAATGCAGCAGCGGCGCGCCGTCGGCGCCGATCCCCAGCGTTGCCGAGCCGCCGAAAGCGCGCACGGCGCCGGCATTCGTCATCGGCGTATAGGTCACCACCCGCTCGCCGCCGGGATCGGGTGCTGCGAGGCAGTAGATGCAGGGCTCGAACCCGCCCGACAGGATCTCGAAGGCGGCGGGCCGCCACTCGCCGCCGGTCGCCGCGCGCATCGCCGCGCCGAAGGCCTCCACCAGCGGCGTGCCGGGGACGAGCCGCACCAGGCCCGAGCGCACGTCCTCGCAGATATCCATGCCGAGGGTGATCCGGTCGCGGGCGACCGGGCCGGGCTGACGCAGCAGCCGCGAGGCGGCTGGCAGGCCGCCAGGGCCCCTCACCTCGCCCCCTCCAGTACCGGCGCTTCGGCAAGGCGGCTTTCCAGCAGCTCGCGTACCGCCTTCTTGGTGATCTTGCCGTAGCCCGAGCGCGGCAGCTCGTCGAAGACAACGAAACGCTTGGGGATCTTGTAGCCGGCGATGCGCGAGGCGAGGTCCGCCTTCAGCTGCTCCGGCGTGATCTCGGCGCCCGGCTGCAGGACGATGGCGGCAACGCCGATCTCGCCCCATTTCTCGTCCGGCATGCCGACAACGCAGGCCTCGGCCACCGCCGGATGGGCAACGATCTTCTCCTCCACCTCCAGCGGATAGATGTTGGAGCCGCCGGAGATGAACATGTCCGAGGCACGCCCGGTGATGAACAGGAAGCCGTTCTCGTCGAAATGGCCGATATCGCCGGTGCGGAACCAGCCGCCCCGGAAGGATTCGGCATTGGCCTTCTCGTTGCGGTAATAGCCGTTGAACACCGCCGGGCCGATGACGCAGATCTCGCCGTTTTCCCCCGGCGGCAGCGGGTTGCCTTCGCCGTCCTGGATCTCGATCTGCATGCCGGTGCGGGCGTAGCCGCAGGTGCCGACGCGCACGCCCGGCCCGTCCTCCGGATCGTGCAGATGCGGCGGCAGCACTGTGATGTTGCCCGTCACCTCGCCGAGGCCGAAATACTGCACCAGACAGCGGCCGAGCTTGCGCAGCGCCGTCTTCTGGTGCTCGCGCAGCATCGGCGCGCCGGCATAGATGACGTGGCGCAGCGAGGAATGGTCGTAGCGGTCCACCGCCGGATCGCTGACCAGCGCGGTCAGAATGCTCGGCACGGTGAACATGTTGGAGACACGGTGACGCTCGATCAGGCGGAACGCCTCGTCGGCATCGAGGCTGCGCGAGACCGTCAGCACGGTGGTAACGCAGCGCGCCACCTGGATCAGCTGGTGGATGCCCGCCCCGTGCGACAGCGGCGCGACGACCAGCGAGGCATCGTCAGAGGTGGTGCCCGGCATCAGGTCGGCGAGATGATTGGTGATGACGAAGGCCATCTGCCCGTGGCTGAGCACGGCCGCCTTCGGCTTGCCGGTGCTGCCGGAGGTAAAGAAGAACCAGCAGGGGTCGTCCCGCTCGACGGGGGCGGCCCGGAAGGGCTTGCCGAACTCCGCCGCCACCAGATCGGCGTGGACATGCTCGCCTGCGCGCGCTTCGCCGATGCAGATGACGATCTGCGCCCCTGCATCGCGCGCCGCATCGGCATGGGCGGCGAATTCCGGCTCGTAGATGATGGCTTTCGCCTGCGAGGAACTGGCGACATGCGAGACGTCGTCCGGCAGGATGCGGAAATTGGTCGGCACCCAGACGGCGCCGAGCTTGTAGACCGCGAACATGGTCTCGAACATCTCGACCGAGTTGCGCGACTGGACGATCACCTTGTCGCCCGGCCCGATGCCGAGGCCGGCCATCGCATGGGCAAAGGCGTCCACGCGGGCGTTCATCTCGGCCCAGCTGACAATCCGTTCGCCATGCACGACGGCGGGCCGGTCCGGATGGCGGCGGGCGGCATCGGTGAGCAGGTCACCGAGATTCATCACCCGGTTGGACATGCGCTCGGCGCCTTCCACCCTCATTTCAGCCGCTCCAGGATCGAGACGTAGTTGGCGACCGCCGCCCCGCCCATGTTGAACACGCCGGCAAGCTCGGCCCGGGGCAGCTGCATGTCGCCGGCATCGCCGCACAGCTGCATCGCCGCCATCACATGCTGCGAGACGCCGGTGGCGCCGATGGGATGGCCCTTGGACTTCAGACCGCCGGACGGGTTCACCGGCAGGCGGCCGCCGAAGGCCGAGACGCCCTCGTCGATGATGCGGTGCCCCTCGCCCTCACGGGCAAGGCCCATGGCCTCGTATTCCAGCAGCTCGGCGATGGTGAAGCAGTCGTGGGTCTCGACGAAGGAGAGATCGGCGACGCCGACCTTTGCCCGCTCATAGGCCGAATTCCAAGCCCTTGCAGCGCCTTCGAAGGAAGTCTTCGAGCGACGGCTGAGCGGCAGGAAGTCGTTCACATGCTCGGCGGCACGGAAATAGACCGCGCGCGGCGCGGTGGTCAGCGCGGTGTCGGTGTCGGCGATCACCATCGCCGCTGCCCCGTCGGAGATCAGCGAGCAGTCGGTGCGGCGCAGCGGGCCGGCGACGATCGGGTTCTTCTCCGAGACCTCGTTGCAGAAATCGAAATCGAACGCCTTGCGCATATGCGCATACGGATTGGCCATGCCGTTGGCGTGGTTCTTGGCGGCGATCCGCGCCAGGCTCTCGCGCCGGTCGCCATAGGCCTGGAAATAGGCCTGAGCGATGTTGGCGAAGACGCCAGCGAACCCGCCGTCGACCTCGGCTTCCTCCTTGCGGTAGGAGGCGCCAAGCAGGATGTCGCCGACCTCCGGCGTCGGGGTCGCGGTCATCTTCTCCACGCCGACGACCAGCACGCGGCGGGCGCGCCCGCTCTCGATCTGGCGGATGCCCGCATGGATCGCGGCCGAGCCGGTGGCGCAGGCATTCTCGACGCGCGTTGCCGGGGTGAAGCGCAGCTCGGGCACCGCAAGGGCGACCAGAGAGGCCTGGAAATCCTGTTTGGAAAACCCGTTGTTGAAGGAGCCGAGGAAGATCGCGTCGATCTCCTGCGGACCGACATCGGCATGTCTGAGGCTGTCGCCGACCACTTCGGCAATGAGCTCCTCCGCTCCTGCCGCTTCCGATTTGCCGAACCTGGAATGGGCCCAGCCGATCATGCAGGCTCCCATCGCGTTCCTCCCTGCGACTTACACCATCAGCGCCGTCACTATAGAGCCGGCAATCCGGCTAATCTTGTCTTTTCGAGGCGTCCGAATAGACTAGCGCGCATGAAACCAGCGCGCCAGCGCGTAGACGGAGCTGAAACATGCAGCCACTCGACGAAACCGACCTGAAGATCCTGCGCGTCCTGCAACAGGACGGTTCCCTCTCCGTCACCGAGGTGGCGGAGCGAGTCGGCCTGTCGCAATCGCCCTGCTCGCGCCGCATCAACCGGATGATCGAGGACAAGGTGATCCTCGGCCGCTCGATCATCCTCGACCGCCGCAAGCTCGGCTTCGACGCGACGATCCTGGTGCGCATCAAGCTGTCGGGCCACGGGCGCCAGTCGATCTCGGTATTCCAGGAAGCAGCCCTGAAGATCCCCGAGATCCAGGTGGTGCAGCTGATGCTCGGCGAATTCGACTTCAACCTGCGCGTCGTCGTGCGGGACATGGATCACTTCCAGACCCTCTTGCGCGAGAAGCTGGTGATGCTGCCGGGCCTGCACGAAATCCAGAGCACAGTCATTCTGGAAGAGACCAAGTACACCACACACCTTCCAATATAAATTCCTATCCTCGACCGATCGAGGCGCGAATTACCATTTTTTATATTATATATATTGATATCATTATTATAATTGATCGCATGACAGCGAGGTCATAAGATCTTTTTACAGGAAAGACGGAGCGAGATGCGCTCCGAACACCCTGCGGCCTCGTGGCGGAATGGCTACGCAAGGGATTGCAACTCCCTTAATCCTGGTTCGACTCCAGGCGAGGCCTCCATTCCCTCCCCTTTTCGGCAACGGTTCGGCGCGACGGCAAGCAGACGAGGCTCGCCGCCTTTTGCGCCCCCTCCCCGAGGGCGTGCGCCCTCAGGCAGGCTGCGCCATTGCCTCCTGCTGCCGGCGCAGGGCCTGGCGGTCGATCTTGCCGGTGGAAGTGCGCGGCAGGGTATCGACCGGCACGAAGCGCTCGGGCACCATGTAGTTGGGCAGGAAGGCAAGGCAGTGCCGCTTCAGCGTGCGTGCGTCCGGCACCTCACGGTGCGCGATGAAGCAGGCGGCCAGCGTGCGGTTGCCGTCGGCGTCGAGCTCGTCGATCACCGCCACCTCGCTGATGGCGTCGTGGCGCAGCAACGCCTCCTCGACCTCGCCGATATTGACGCGGAAGCCGCGGATCTTCACCTGGGCGTCGCGCCTTCCGACATAGTGCAGCTTGCCGCCCTCGCCGATGCGCACCAGATCGCCGGTGCGATAAAGCGGATCCGGGTAGAGATCGTGGCGCGGGTCCTGGACGAACTTCGCCGCCGTCATCGCGGGATCGCCCCAGTAGCCCCTGGCCAGCGTCGGCCCGCGGGCGCACAGCTCGCCGACCGTGCCTTGCGCCGACAGCACCTCGCCCTCCTCGCCCAGCACCAGGACCTCCATATGCGCGCAGGGCACACCGATGGGCAGCGGCCCGTCATCCGGCAGCCCGGTCAGTGTGTGGCAGGTAACGTCGTTGATCTCCGTCGCGCCGTAGATGTTGTGGTAGCGCGCATTCGGCAGGCGGCTCATCAGCTCGCGCAGCTCCGCCGGCGGATAGGGCTCGCCGGCAAAGAAGATCAGCCGCAGCTGGTCGTATTCCGGACCCGGATCGCCGAGCTGGCGGGTAATCATCCGCAGCACGGAAGGCACGGACTGCCACACCGTCACGCGGCTTTCGGCGATGAAGCGCACCAGGTCCGTCGCCATGAAGGAAATGCCCTGCGGCACTAGGTGCACACAGGCCCCGTGCGCCAGCGTCGTCCACACATCGAACAGCGACAGGTCGAAATGCAGCGGCGAATGCGAGGCGACCCGGTCCTGCGCGTGAAGCGCGAAATACTCGCCCGCCCAGTCTGAGAAGGCGACGATGGCCCGGTGGCTGATCATCACGCCCTTGGGCTTTCCGGTCGAGCCGGAGGTGTAGAGGATATAGGCGAGGTCCTCGTCGATCACCTGCGAGGGCGGCGGCGCGGCCGCTTCACCCCTCGCCTTATCCTTCGTCTCATCCTGGGGCTCCAGCATCACCGGGGCGATGCCGCGCGCCTCCGCCGACAGCGCCAGCGGCACGCCGCCCGTCACCAGCACCGGCGGCAGCTCGCACCCCTCGGCCGCCAGCGCCTCCAGCCGCTTCGCCTTGTTGGCGGAGGAGACGAGCATCGACGGCTCGCAATCCTTCAGGATGGCGGCAAGGCGCGGCGCCGGGCCGGTCGGATCGAGCGGCACGCAGATCGCGTCCGCCATCATCACGCCGAGCAGCGTGCCGACCGCCTCCGGCGACTTGTCGAGATAGACGGCCACCCGGTCGTCGCGGCGCACGCCGCCGGCGCGCAGGGCGCCGGCAACGCGGGCGGCGAAGTCCTGCAGCTCCGCCCGCGTCCATGTCGTGCCCTCGAAGGCGATGGCGGCAGCCTCCGGCGCCTGCCGTGCCAGAGCCTGAAGCATTCGCGGAATGATGCGCGCCATCGTCGTCTCCCGATTTTCTAAATGTCGTACCGGCCCATCAGCCAGGCGAAATACTGGAAGCGGTTGCCGAGGAAGCGCTCGGCCTTGCCCCACATCTCGTCGTCGGTGATGTCGCTGGGATACTTGCGCCCGACCGCGCTGCGCTCGAACAGCGGCCGCAGCAGGGTCAGCGCCAGGATGTAGAAGAGGTCGTGGTCCATCTTGTAGGACTTGCGCCGGTCCCCGTCCCAGCCGCCGAGAATGTCGTCGCGGTGCTTGGTCAACAGCGCCAGATGCGGGATGAAGTAGCCCCACAGGCGGCGGGAGATGGCGCGGATCTCGGCCTCCGGCACGTCCGGGAAATAGCCGGCGATCTTCGCCGCGATCGGGTCGAACTCCATCAGGTTGTCGATGGTGTACTTGCCGAGCGCGGTCGGGTAGCCGAGCTTTCCGACCATCCGGTAGATGGCGCTGGCCAGGTCGCGCCAGGACTGCATCGCCTTCGCCGTCGGCGGCAGGTTGTTGATGTCCTGCACGGAATCGAGGTCGATCAGGAAGAGCCGCTTGCTCTCGACCGAGTAGACGAAATTGCCCCAGTCGCCGGAGTAGCGGTAGAGCTCGGCCAGCGAGAAGTCGTGCAGCAGCTTGCCGGCCTCGCGGGCGAGCTTGCAGATCACCGTCAGGCGGACGCGCTCGTCGTCCGGGTCGCCCTCGACGCCGAGCGCCTCGCGGATGCCGTCGTAATGGGCGTCGAAGGCGGGATCGCTGCCACGCGCCATGCCGGCGCCGAACAGGATCTCCGAGATGCGGTAGGAGGCGGAGCCGGGCGAGAGCGTCAGCACCGCGCCCATCGGCTGGCCCTGGAAGGACAGGTTGCCGCCATACTCGATCACCGCCAGCGGCGCGATGGTCGGCACGCCGTGGCGCACCAGCCGCTCGGCCGACCAGAACTCGCGATGGGCGCGCTCGTGGACGATGCCGCCGATGGGGCTCGGCGAGCTGTAGGCGTACTTGTACTCGCCCTCGTTCGAGATGCCGAAATGCGGATAGGTGACGAGATATTCCAGGAGGTCCGTCAGCGGCGGCACGGGATCGTTGCCGGCATCGTCATGCAGCTTGTTGGAATATTCCGCGTCGCCCGGCAGGATCGGGTTCCACAGGCCGACGCCCTTGAGCTTGGCCGCATGGAAGGTGACGGAAGGGTCGTCCTTGAGCGCGATCGGCTCGTTCAGGCTTTCCCAGGAGCCGCGGCCGCGCCGGGTGAAGGTCGGCACATGGCCGTTCCAGCTGGCGATGTCGAGCAGGCGCTGGAACTCGCCGTCCGAAATGGTCAGGCCGTCGAACTGGTGGGTGATCCGGTAGTCCAGCTTCTGGTGAGCGTTGATGTTCATCGAGTAGCGTCCTGAATGAAAAGGAGAATGCGGTTCGGGCTGCGGTCAGGCATAGGTGCGGGTGCCGAAGATGGCCGAGCCGACGCGCACGCTGGTCGCGCCGTAGATCACCGCCTTCTCGTAGTCGCCGGACATGCCCATGGAGCGGCGGGCGAGCCCCGCCTTGTCGGCGAGCGCAGCCAGCAGCTCGAAATGCGGTGCGGGATCCTCGCCGGCCGGCGGGATGCACATCAGCCCCTCGATGGTCAGCCCGTGCACATCCCGGCAGCGCTCGACAAAGGCGATGGCCTCGTCCGGATCGATGCCGGCCTTCTGCGGCTCGCGCCCCGTATTCACCTGCACATAGAGGCGCGGGCTGCGGCCCTGGCGGGCGATCTCGCGGGAGATCTCGGCGGCGATCTTCTCCCGGTCGACGCTTTCGATGACGTCGAACAGGGCGACCGCGTCCCTCGCCTTGTTGGACTGCAGCGGCCCGAGCAGGCGCAGCTCGATGTCGGGATACTCGGCCTTCAGCGCCGGCCACTTCTCCTGCGCCTCCTGCACCTTGTTCTCGCCGAACACGCGGGCCCCTGCGGCGATCACCGGGCGGATCGCATCCGCGTCGAAGGTCTTGGAGACGGCGACCAGCGTCACCGGGCCGGGATTGCCCTCGCGCACCTCTTCCGCCGCCGCGATCTTCTGCAGGACTGCGGTCAGCCGCTCCACCGATTGATCCTTGGTCATGGTCTTCACTCTCTGTGTGACGTTGGTCGAAAAGGAAGCCGCCTACATGCCCACGCCGAACATGCGCGGCACCAGGAGGGTGATGGCCGGGAACAGCGCGCACAGCACCACGATCACCACATGGGCGAAGGCGAAGGGCAGCGACTCGCGCACCGCGCTTTCGTATGGGGCGTTGGCTATTCGCGCGGCGGTCATCAGGGTCAGGCCGACCGGCGGCGTGATGTTGCCGAGGTTGAGCGCCAGCAGCATCACCATGCCCGCATGCAGCGGATGGAAGCCGAGCTCGACCAGCGCCGGTGCCAGCACCGGCACGGCGATGATGATGGCCGGCAGCACGTCGATGAACATGCCGATGACGATGAGCAGCGCGGCGACCGCCAGGATCTGCACCACCGGATTGTCGCTCATGGTGGCGATGGTCTCGGCCGCATGACGGGCGATGCCGGAGCGGGTGACGAACCAGCCGAGCACGTTGGACGCGCCGAGCAGCAGGAACACCACGCCGCTGAAGCTGACCGTGGAGACCAGCGACTCCCACAGATCGTGCCGGCTGAGCCGGCGATAGGCGAAGCCGCCGAGCACCAGGGCATAGATGCAGGCGATCACGGAGGCCTCGGTCACCGTGGTCAGGCCGGTCAGCACACCGCCGAGAATGACCAGCGGAATGCCCATCGCCGCCAGCGCGCTGATGCCGGTGGAGACGATCACCGAGAGCATCACCCGCTGGTGGCCGGCATAGCCGCGCCGCCACGAGATGATGCCGCTGACCACCAGCATGGCGAGGCCCATCATAAGCCCCGGCACAATGCCGGCGGCGAACAGGCCGAGGATCGAGGTGTCCCGCAGGGTCGCCGCATAGGCGATCATGATGATGCTGGGCGGGATGATCGGCCCGACGATGGCCGAACAGGCTGTAACGGCAGCGCAATAAGCCGCGCTGTAGCCCTCCTTGCGCATAGAGGGGATCAGCGTGCGCCCGATGGCCGCCGTCTCGGTCACCGCCGCGCCGGTCAGCCCGGCGAACAGCAGGCAGGTGGTGACATTGACATGCGACAGCGCCCCGGGCACCCGGCCGAACAGCGAGCTGGCAAAGGCGATCAGCCGCTCTGTCAGCCCGGCGCGGTTCATGATCTCGGCGGTGATGATGAAATAGGGCACGGCGATCAGCACGTAGCCCGAGACGCCGGAGTAGAAGCGGTCGGCGAGAATGCCGAGGAAATCCGCCCCGCCGATGGAATAGGCGCCGACCATGCCGGCGGCCGTCAGCACCAGGCCGAGCGGCAGGCCGATGAACATCAGCACGATGAAGGCGACGGAGGCGCTCATCCCGCGACCTCCGCAATGCGCCGCGCGGTCGCCGTGCCGGCCTCGCGCGCGCCGGCGTCGTCCGGCTCGCCCGCACCGGTCGGCGGTCCGTCGCCGAACTCCAGCTCCGCCTCCGCCGCCTCGACCTCCTCGGCCGCCGCACTGATCGCGCCGCGCTCTTCCAGCAGCGCCATTCCGTCGACGAGGTGCAGGCACAGGATCGCGCCCGCCACCGGCACGGAGGCCGCCGTCCAGTGATGCGTCACCTGCAGGCTGGGCGAGATGATGTAGAGGTTGCTGGCCTCGCGGAAGAAGCCGAACCCGTACCACACCAGCGCCAGGGCGAAGAGGCCGATGGCGGCCAGGTTCACCGCCTGCGCCAGCCGCGCGGCCCAGCGGGGCAGCCGCCGCGCCACGGCAAGAATGGCGATATGCTCGCCATACTTGAACGCGACGGTGATGCTGAGCATGCCGAGCCAGGGCAGGAACAGGCGGAACAGCGAGGGACGGGTGTTGGCATAGGCGAAGGCCAGCGGCCCGCTGTCGAACAGGTCCGCCCGGTCGAAGCGCCCCGCCAGCGCCAGACCGAGCTCCAGCATGATGCCGGCCGCCGAGACGAGCAGCATCACGGCAAGCAGAACCGCGCAGACGAGGATGGTGGCGCGGTTGACCATGTCGCTGGCCCGGCGCAGGGCGTCAAGAAGCGCTCCCGGCCCAATGGTGGAAGTCATGCTCATCGGTTCGGTCCCGGTCGGCGGAGGCGATGTCCAGAGCGGCGCTTGCGCGTCCGCGAAAGGCAGGCGGCGGCCGGACACGCCCCGTCGCCGCCTGCCAGCCGCGTCAGTCGAGATAAAGCTCGACGGCGGAACGGTTCAGCTCGTTATGGATGCGCGAGACTTCGGCGCGCAGATCGTCGTAGAGCGAGGCCTTCTCCCCGAACTCCTTCACCAGCCACTCGCGATAGAGAGGCTGCGAGATGTCGCGCATTCGCTGCTTCTCGGCATCGGAGAGGATGTGGCACTGCTCGAACTTCTTGCAGGAGTTCACCCAGCCGATGACGGTGATCTGCGCGGCGATGCCATGCGCCATCGCCACCGCCTCGCGGGCCGAGGTCACGATGATCTTCTTGTAGTCGTCGGGCAGCTGCGAGAACCAGGCCTCGCTGACGCTCCAGGTGATGGTGTTGTAGACATGGCCGCTCCAGGTGGTGAAGTCGGTCACGTCCGAGAACTTGAAGATGTCGTTGACGCCGGGCGCATGGAAATGGCCGTCGACGAGGCCGGTCGCCAGACCGGTCTGCAACTCGCCCCAGGGCAGCGTCGTCGGCGAGGCGCCGAGCGCGCTCATGATCGTCATGTGCGCCTGGTTTTCCTCGATGCGGATGCGCAGGCCCTTGAGGTCCTCGACCTTGGTGATCAGCCGCTTGTTGTTGGCGAAGGCGACGAAGCCGCCGCCATCGTCCAGCGTGCCGAGGTAGCGCAACCCGCTTTCCTGCACCATCGGCTTCATGAACCTGGCGAACCACGGGCTGTCGAAGAAGGTCCAGGCCGTCCGGTAGTCGGGGAACAGGAACGGCGAGGTGATCATCTCGTAATTGCGGAAGAAGGAGGCCTGCGTGCCGGAGCCCAGCATGACCGACTGGACGGTCTTGCCGGCGCGGGCCTGCTGGGCGGCCTCGACTTCGCCGCCGAGCGCGCCGTTGCCGAAGATCTGCACGTCGATATCGCCGCCCGTGGCGCTCTCGACCAGCTGTTCGAAATGCTTGAGCGCCGGCGCGGTCTCGTTGTTGGCAAGGTCGTCCGGATAGAGATGGGCAATCGTCATCGTGTAGCTGGCGGCCTTGGCCGGAGCCATCCAGCCCGGAGCGAGCCCCAGCGCCATGGCTCCGGCCAGGAGCAGCATGCGCCCTCGCCCCCGCCGGCCAGCGCCTGCAGCTCCTCTTGCCGCACGGACGGAAACCGCCGACCCCGCCGCCACGTTACTTGCATCAAGGAAGCAACAACAACACTCATCGGCCGACATAATTCCCCTCCTCAAGCGAATATTATTCTATTCGATTGTAAGATGAGGATATGAAGCGGGCCCGACCCGGTCTAATTCTATTTTTCTATTTCTTGTGACTGTTGAAACACGAAACCACAAGCCGGCAAAGCGAGCAGGCAAACGCCAGCGGCCGGGATCTTCCGACCCCGGCTGACACGTTGGCATCCTCGACCAGAGACGACTGGCCCGGTTGCCGGCCGCCCTGCCCTCCCCGTTCGCCTCCCCTTTGAAGTCGGGCGCAGGTGGCCCGGGTTGGCGGCTCGGCTCGGCGGCCCGTTTCAGATGTTCGTTTTGCGGCCCGGTTTGAGGGGCCGGTCTCATCGGTTCGGCCAGGTGGCCGGATTTCGGCGCAGCGCAGCCTTCGGCGCTCGCAAAAGGCACCAGCCGCAGCGCGGCTTGCGCGCAGCAGGCCGAGACCGCGAAGCCGGGCCGCGGGACCGGGCACCGATGCCCCGTCCTGACGCCCGGAAAGTCTGCCCGTCCAGCCTCCGGCACCATCCCCCCATCAACCGGAGGTGCGGATGCCGGACGGACAGCCTCCTAGAGCGGGCCGCGTTCCGGTCGGATCGTCATTCCGCTCTATCCGTTTTCGTTGCCGCCTTGGGCTGCGACGGGGCGGATCCGGTCCGCCCCGAAGCTTGCCGAGGCTCCGTCAGCCCGTCACCGCGCCCTTGTTGGCGGGCAGCGCGAGCTGGGCGAACTTGCCGAGAACGCCGTTGCGGTAGCGCGGCTCCGGCTGGCGCCAGTTGGCGCGGCGGCGGGCCAGTTCCTCGTCGTTCACCTCCAGCTGCAGCAACTGGCGCGAGGCGTCGATGGTGATCGTGTCGCCTTCCTCGACGAGCGCGATGGTGCCGCCCTCATAGGCCTCCGGCGTGACGTGGCCGACCAGCATGCCCCACGAGCCGCCCGAGAAGCGGCCGTCGGTGATCAGGCCGACATCGGCGCCAAGGCCGCGGCCGATGATCGCCGAGGTCGGGGCCAGCATCTCCGGCATGCCCGGTCCGCCGCGCGGGCCGAGATAGCGCAGCACCAGCACATCGCCGGGGCGGATGCGGTCGGAGAGGATCGCATCCATCGCCGACTGCTCGTCGTCGAAGACGCGCGCCGGGCCGGTGATTGAGGTCGACTTCAGGCCGGTGATCTTGGCCACCGCGCCGTCCTCGGCCAGGTTGCCGCGCAGGATCGCAAGGTGGCCTTCCGGATAGAGTGCACCCTCGATCGGCCGGATCACGTCCTGGTCGGCGGGCGGGGCATCCGGCACATGGGCCAGTTCCTCGGCCAGGGTCCGGCCGGTGATGGTCATGCAGTCGCCGTGCAGCAGGCCGGCATTCAGCAGGATCTTGAGGATCTGCGGCACGCCGCCCGCCTTGTGCAGGTCGACCGCCATGTACTTGCCGGACGGCTTGAGATCGCAGATCACCGGAACCTTGCGGCGGATCCGCTCGAAATCGTCGAGCGTCCACTCGACCTCGGCCGCGTGGCAGATGGCCAGGTAGTGCAGCACCGCGTTGGTGGAGCCGCCGGTCGCCATCACCAGAGTGATCGCGTTCTCGACGCTCTTGCGGGTGACGATGTCGCGCGGCTTCAGGCCCTTCTTCACCGCCTCGACGAGGACGCGGGCGGACTCGGCCGTGGAGTCGAACTTCTCCTGGTCGATATTGGCCATGGTCGAGGAGTAGAGCAGCGCCATGCCGAGCGCCTCGAAGGAGGAGCTCATGGTGTTGGCGGTGTACATGCCCCCGCATGCGCCGGTCGTCGGGCAGGCGTTGCGCTCGATGCCCTCGAAGTCCTCTTCGCTCATGCGGCCGGCCTTGATCGCGCCGACAGCCTCGAAGGCGGAGATGACCGACAGGTCCTGCCCCTTCCACTTGCCCGGCTTGATGGTGCCGCCATAAACGTAGATCGCCGGGACGTTGGCGCGGACGATGCCGATCATGCCGCCGGGCTTGTTCTTGTCGCAGCCGCCCAGCACCAGCACGCCGTCCATCCACTGGCCCTGCACCGTCATCTCGACGCAGTCGGCGATGACCTCGCGCGAGATCAGCGAGTACTTCATGCCTTCCGTGCCCATCGACATGCCGTCGGAAATGGTGGGCACGCCGAAGATCTGCGGGTTGGCGCCCGCCTCCTTGATCGCCTTCACCGCCACATCGGCGAGCGGCTGGAGGCCGGCGTTGCAGGGCGTGATCGTCGAATGCCCGTTGGCAATGCCGATCATCGGGTTGTCGAAATCTTCCTTGGTGTAGCCGAGGCCATAGAACATGGCCCTGTTCGGCGAACGCTCGACCCCTTGCGAAATCGTCTTCGAACGCTCGTTGTATGGCACCCGCAGTCCTCCCTGGAAACGCGCGCGGCGCCGGTCCGCCGCTTCTCCGGCCCGTCGTGCAGGCCGCCTCCCGATCCGGACGGACACGGCCGGCCTGTCCACGGCTCGCGGAGCAGGTCGAGAGAGCGGCGCAACCGCCTAAAATCCCTCGCTGTTTCGCGTCTGCGGAAGGTGTGCCCGTCAGCTTTCCGGCGACCGTATCGCCTCGCCTTTCATTTCAGAAATATATTTGTCATGCGGTATTAAGTCGTTTTTCGACCTAATCGCGGACGCGGGACGGCGCCCGGACATGCGCCCGAACGAGCGGGCCGGACAGTGGCGCCAGCCTCCCGAGCCGGCGCCAACCTTCGTGTTTGCGTTCGAGTGTGCGGGAGGGACGTTTCCCGTGTCAGTCCAGCCGGCCGGCGTGGCCGTGGCTGTTCAGGTCGTGGCGGGCATGCACCATCGCCGCCTCGGGCAGGCCGACGCCCGGCGCTCCTCCACCCAGCCCGTCGCCGCGGCCATTGCCCCGGCCCTCGCCCGCGCTGCCGTCGTCGTCGGACACGGGCTCGCCCAGGCTGCGGGCGATCTCCACCAGGCGCAGCACCGTCGGCGAGGGATCTTCCTTGCGCCAGACAAGGCCGGTCTCGATCGTCGGCGGCTTGCCTTCCAAGCCGACATACCGCACCCCCATGCGCCCCAGCCGGCGCAGCGAGCCGGGCACCAGCGCAAAGCCCATCCCAGCCGAGACCAGGCTGATGATGGTCTGCATCTGGATCGCTTCCTGGCCGATGACGGGCTCGATGCCGTTCGCGGCGAAATAGGTGGTGATGATGTCGTGGAAGGCCGGCGCCGAGCGCCGCGGGAACAGAACCAGGGGTTCCTCGGCAACGTCCTGGATCTTCAGCCGGCCGTTGACGATCTCCACGCGCCCTGCCCGCACCCACTCTTCCGGCACCGCCGCCACCAGCGGCTCATGCAGCAACGGCAGATAGGACAGCGAGGTGTGCAGGGTCTGGTGCAGCGGAATGATCAGCCCGGCATTGATGTCTCCCTGCATCAAGGCCTCGACCTGCAGGTCGCTGGTCATCTCCTTCAGCGTCACCTTCACCTCCGGAAAGGTGGCGCCGTAGTGGCTGATCAGCTCCGGCAGCAGATTGTAGTCCGCCGTCGTGACGAAACCGAGCTTGAGCGAGCCGATCTCGCCCCGGGAAAGCTGGCGCGCCAGCGCCGGCAGCGCCTCGACCTCCTGCAGCAGCTTGCTCACGTGGGACAGAAGGTGCTCGCCGACAGGCGTCAGCGCGACATTTCGTTTCGTCCGCTTGAACAGCGTGACGGACAGTTCCTCCTCCAATGCCAGAATGGCCTGACTGAGCGGAGGTTGCGTCATACAGAGGCGTTCGGCAGCCCTGCCGAAATGCAACTCTTCCGCAACCGTTACAAAGAACTTGAGCCTTCTCAGATTCATTGTTTGCCTTCTGCTCCCTAGGATTGGCCGATTTTTGCTGTCCCCAAAAATTCGAACGCAAACCTTTATATGGCAAAAATATATATTTCTCGACACGAACGGAAAGTTGTATTCTGGTTGTAATTAAAATTAGTTTCTCGTTTCAGGAGTCCATGCAATAAACAAAATCGGATTCCAATGCAGAGAACACGAAAACGGGAGGAAATTATGGCATATGTATTTCGTCTTAATGGCGAGAAGCATTCCGATCTGAGCCACATCAAAGAATAACCCTCTCCACAAGATCACTGTCACTATTATCAATGAAGTTTTCGCCATGGGGAAAAGTCGGCCCCAGGCAACGGCGGAGGCGTGCCTCCAACCCTGTCCGTAGGCCGTAACCCGCAAGGCGAAACCTGCCCCGCCATCCAACCACCTGCCGGACCTCCGCGCAAATGCCGAGACGGCACTCCGGCCGGGGACCAGACCTTCGGCGTGCATCCCCGCCCGCCAGATCCCAGTGGAACACGAGGAGCGCAGATGGACTTCAGCTTCACTCCCGAGCAGGAGGCCTTCAAGGAGAAGGTCGTCCGCTTCGCCAAGGACGAGCTCAACGAGGGCGACCTCAAGCAGCGCGATGCCGAGTGCATCCTGTCCCGCGACCTGTGGCGCAAGATCGCCGGCTTCGGCATCCTCGGCCTTCCCTTCGAGAAGGCCTATGGCGGCGCCGAACAGGACATCATCACCACGGTGCTGGCCATGGAGGCGCTCGGCTACGGCTGCCGCGACAACGGCCTGCTGTTCAGCATGAACGGCCAGATGTGGACCGTGCAGATGCCGATCGCCCAGTTCGGCACGCCGGAGCAGAAGGACAAGTACCTGCGCGGGCTGATTGCCGGCGACCTGATCGGCGCCCACGGCATCACCGAGGCCGAGGCCGGCTCCGACGTGATGAGCCTCGGCACCACCGCCACCCGCGACGGCGACCACTACGTGCTCAACGGCGCCAAGGTGTTCTGCACCAACGGCCCCGTCGCGGATGTCTTCGTCATCTTCGCCACGGTCGACAAGAGCGCCGGCTCGCTCGGCCTCACCGGCTTCATCGTCGACCGCGACACGCCGGGCCTGACCATCAGCGCGAACCGCCGCAAGATGGGCCTGCGCACCTCGCCGATGGCCTGGCTGACACTGGAGGACTGCCGCGTGCCGGTCACCGCGCGCATCGGCAAGGAGGGCCAGGGCGGGCGCATCTTCAACAACTCGATGGAGTGGGAGCGCAGTTCGATCCTGGCCAACCTGGTCGGCGCCATGGAACACCAGGTGGAGCAGTGCGTCGCCCACGCCAACAAGCGCACCCAGTTCCGCAAGCCCATCGGCAAGTTCCAGTCGGTGTCCAACCGCATCGTCGACATGAAGCTGCGGCACGAGACCTCGCGGCTGCTGCTCTACAAGGTCGCCTGGCTGAAGAAGACCAAGGGCAGCTGCCCGATGGAGGCCGCGCTTGCCAAGCTCTATCTCAGCGAGGCCTGGGTCGCCTCGTGCCAGAACTCGGTCGTGATCCATGGCGGCTACGGCTACATGGCCGACTACGAGGTGGAGCGCGACTTCCGCGACGCGGTCGGCAGCCTGCTCTATTCCGGCACGTCCGACATCCAGCGCACCATCGCCGCACGCGCCCTCGGTCTGTAGCGCCTGCGCCCGGCCTTGCTTGCGTCCGGCGCCCCGCCGGACGCATCCCGATAACAGACTCTGATATTTCTACGAATACCTCTGCGTAAAATACATATCAATCGATAGATATTCAGTCAGACAGGCGATATTGACTTGCCGTAATTGGGCAATAAGCTGTTTAAATTGGATAAATTTCCAACAACAACAAAAATATACACTCATTCACCGTGCGAATGACAGGGAGCGAGAGGGACTCCCTCAGCGCCCGAACGGACTGCAACGGTCCGGCGTCCCCATGCGGGGAGCCGCGACAGCCTGATGGAGGAGAAGGCCCGTGACTGCACCCGACCTGATGAGCGTACAGAAGAACCTGCTCGCCTACCTGATGGAAAACTCCGGCGTGAACGTTTCGGGCGGCATCGACCCGGAAGAGAACCTGCTGGACAGCGGCATTCTAGACTCCCTCGGCATCGCCGAGGTCACCGAATACATGGAAAAGGAATTCGGCATCGCCATCGACGAGGACGAGATCACCTCGCAGAACTACAAGACGCTGAACGCGCTCTCCGGTTTCTGTCACAGCAAGATCACGTCAGCGGCGGCGTAAGGGCCCAGCCCTTCGTCCGTCCTGGTACCCGAGGGATGGCGATACCATGACACGCATCAAGGCCGACCTGATCCTGGTCCACGCACCGGCGATCTTCGACTTCCGCAACCGGGACGACTTCGTTCTCGGCTGGTATTCCAGCCAGGAGAGCAGCAACGTCACCCCGATCTTCGAGATGCACCCGCTCGGCTTCCTGTCGATCAAGAGCTTCCTTGCCGAGCGCGGGCTGGACGTGAAGATCGTCAACCTGGCGTCGCTGATGCTCAAGCACCCCACGCTCGACGTGGAGAAGCTGTTCCAGTATCTCGACGCCCCCGCCTTCGGCATCGACCTGCACTGGCTGCCCCACTGCCAGGGCTCCATCGAGGTCGCCGGGGTGCTGAAGAAGGTGCACCCGGAGAGCTTCGTCGTCTTCGGCGGCATCGTCTCCACCTACTATGCCCGCGAGATGATGCAGTACCCGCAGATCGACGGCGTCATCCGCGGCTACGACACGCTGGAGCCGCTGGCCGATCTCGTCGGGCAGCTCAAGCGCGGCGTACGCGGGCGCCTCGACGTCCAGAACATGGTCTACAAGGACAAGGGGGAAGTCGTCGACAACGGCCATACCTACACGCCCGACGTGCTCAACGACGTGGCGATCGACTGGTCGAAGATGTTCCCCAAGACCGACAACCTGCTGAACATGCCGAACCTGATGGTGCTGCCGAACACCGGCTGCCAGCAGAGCTGCGGCTGGTGCTCGGGCTCGCGCTGGGCCTATCAGCGGATGATGAACGTGGAGAAGAAGACCGTCTTCCACCGCCGCTCGGAGCAGCTGGCGCGGGAGATCACCACCTTCCCCAAGACCGAGTCCCCGCTCAGCGTCTACACGCTGCAGGCCTACTCGGAATCCGCCCCGCGCCTGCTCTCCTACCTGGAGGCGGTCAACGACAGCGGCGTCGTCAGTTCGGTGTCCTTCGAGCAGTTCCGCCTGACCAAGCCATCCGTGCTCAAGCAGATGGCCGAGGTCGCGCCCAACCTCGACATCTACATCAACCTGTCGCCGCAATCGCACGACGTGGAGATCAGCCGGCTCAGCGGGCGCGGCACCTATACCAACGAGGAGATGGAGGACTGGATCGCCGCCGCGCTCGATGTCGGCATCAAGGGCTTCTACCTCTGGTACACGATCGGCATGCCGAAGCAGACCCATGCCTCGGTGATGGAGACGGTCGCCTATTCGCGCCGGCTGATGCAGCGCTTCCCGAACGACAAGGTGATCCCGACGATCTTCGGCATGGTGCCGTTCCTCGATCCGGGCTGCCAGTGGTTCGAGCAGCCGGAGGAGCACGGCTACACGGTGTTCCACCGCGATCTTGAGTCCCATCGCAAGTCGCTCACCCAGCCGCGCTGGCGCGATGCGATGAACTACGAGACCAAGTGGATGAAGCGCGACGAGTTCCTGCCCAGCATGTACGAGGCCATGCAGGTCATGGCCAACGACAAGGCGGAGTTCGGCCGCATCACCAAGCGCTCGATCAAGATCGTCAACGACCGCATCGACCACCTGCGCTACCTCACGGGCTCCGTCGACCGGGCCTATGAGCTCGACGGCGGGCTGTCCGCCTCGCTGCGCCAGGAGATCGGCCGGCACAACGACGAGATCCTCTCCTACGCGGCCGATGTCGCGCTGGTGAAGAAGCCTCTGTCGGGCCGCTGGTACGACGACCACACGGTGCCGGCGGACATCATCGAGGCCTGCACCGGGGCGGCCCGCGCCGCCTGAGCGGCGCACTTTCGAAGGGCCGCCTGAGCGGCTCGGCACCCCACTGGTTCGCCCTCGCCCTGCTTGAGCTTGCCCGCTGGCCGTCACGGCTGGCGGGCGAGCAGGCAGGCCGGGCGGCGCGCACCCTTCTCCCAGCCAGGAGCCCGATCCCATGACCCGCGAAAGCGCCAGAGACAGCGTTACGGAACCCGTCGGCCTGCTTGCGGCCGCCCATTACCTGCCCGAGCGCACCAACACGCTCGACGAGATCATTGCCCGCGAGACGGGCCCGGTCGATGTCACCGCCGCCGCGCGGCTCGGCGTCGACAGCGTTCATGTCTTCGATGGCGAAAGCCCCACCGACATGGCCGTTGCGGTATCGCGCAAGGTGCTGGAGACCGCCGGCCTTACCCCGCTCGACCTCGATGCCATCATCGACTTCTCGATGATGCCGCAGCGCTATGTCGAGCCGGCCTGGTCGATGAGCAACGAGCTGCAGGCCGAACTCGGCGCCAAGCGCGCCTTCACCCTCGGCTATAGCGGCGGCCATTCGTCGAACCTGCATGCGGCGATCAAGTTCGCCCGCGCGCTGATCCTCGCCAACGACGATGTGCACCGGGTGCTGCTGGTGGCCTCCGACCAGGCGATATCCGGCAACCGGGTGATCGCCGGCAAGGACGCCCCGCTCACCGTGCTGGGGGATGGGGCCAGCGCCGTCATCGTCGCGCGCGGCGCGGGCCGCGCCCGGATCCTGGGCACCGCCATGCGCTCGACCGGCGCACTGCACGACGTCCTCAACATTCCCGGCGGCGGCATGAAGCACCCCACCCGGCTCGACCTCTACCGGCTGACGCTGGACGCGGCCAAGCACGCGCGCAGCGATCGCACCAATGAGCTCAAGGGGCTGGTCGACAAACTACTCGCCCGGCACGGGCTGTCGGGGAGCGACATCGGCCGCACCATCACCGCCAACATCTCCGCCTCGGACGCACAGGCGGTCGGCGACAGCCTCGGCGCCGGCGAGCGGCTGGTGCCGTCGGGCTTTGCCTCGCGCGGGCACCTGCATGCCTCGGACCTCGTACTCAACATGCTGGAACTGGAGGAAGAGGCGCCGCCCGCCGGCACCCATGTCCTGCTGGCCACCCATGGCCACGGCTTTCTCTACGGCGCCACCTTGCTGCAATACTGACAAGGGAGATCCAGATGGACCACGTCGGCATCCTTTCCGAAGCCTTCTACCTGCCGCCCGACAAGAAGCTGGTGGCGGACGTGTTCCGAGACGAGGACGTGCCCTTCGGCACCTTGTCGAAGAACATCGACTTCCAGCGCGACATCGGCATCCATGACATCCATGTCACCGACGAGCTGCCCTCGGTACTGGCCATCGCCGCCGCGCGCCGCGCCCTCGACCAGGCCGGCGTCGCGCCCGGCGAGGTGGATCTCGTCGTCGACTTCACCTCGATCCCGGAGGACTATGTCGGCCCGACCTGGTCGGCCGCCGGCCTCGTGCAGCAGGAGCTGGGGCTGGACAACGCCTTCGCCACCGCCGTCAACACCGGCGGCTGCGCCAGCTACCATCTGGCGCTGAAGACCGTCGTCTCCTTGATGCTGGCCGACGACGACGTCACGACGGCGCTGCTCTTTGCCGGCGACCGCACGCCGGATCTCAACAAGACCTACTACCCGATCACCGTGGCGAGCGACGGCGGCAGCGCGCTGGTGCTGCGCAAGAATGCGACCCGCGCGCGCATCCTCGGCGTGGAGACCATCTCCATCGGCCGGCTGCACGACGTGTGGTACGTGCCCGGCCTGCAGAACCGCCAGCCGAACGAGGAAGTCACCGAGCGGCTGCTGCACATGTACGCCAAGATGGACAAGTTCAACGAGGGCGTCATCCCGATCAATTTCCGCATGTTCGGCAAGGTGATGACCCAGCTGCTCGACAAGCTGAACCTCGGCTTCGACGACGTCGACTATTACGTCTATCCGACCTTCTCGACCTGGGATCAGGCCTATTTCATGAAGAAGTTCGGCCTGCCGCCGGAGAAGGTCTACACCAGCGCGCTCAAGCATCGCGGCCATGTCCAGGAAAGCGACATGGTCATCAACTATGCGGAAGCGGTGGAGCAGAACCTGATCCGCACCGGCGACAAGGTGATGGTCGTCTCCAACGGCGCGGGTTTCGCCTGGTCGGCGGCCCTCATCCACCATTGAGCGCCGCTGCGCCGGACGGCGAACTCATCGTGCGGCGGGAGGGCCGGGCCGGACGGATCACACTGAACCGTCCGCGCGCTCTCAACATGCTGAGCGAGGCGATGCTTGCCGGCATCGCCTTGGCGCTCGAGGACTGGCGCTGCGATCCGATCACCGAACTCGTCGTCCTGGATGCGGTCGGCGGGCGGGCCTTTTGCGCCGGCGGCGACATTGCCGCCGTGCATGGCCGGGTCGCCCAGGGCGATGTGGAGGGCGCGCGCGGCCACTGCCTTGCCGAATATCATCTCGACCTCACCCTTGCGCGCTACCCGAAGCCCGTCGTCGCGCTGATCGACGGCGTTGCCATGGGCGGCGGCCTCGGGCTTGCGCTGCATGCAAGCCATCCGGTCGCCAGCGAGCGGGCGAGCTTCGCCATGCCGGAATGCGGCATCGGCTGGATCCCCGATTCCGGCGCCTCGCATCTTCTCTCCGGCCTCTCCCCTCCGCTTGCCGCCTTCATCGCCCTCACCGGCGAAAAGCTCGGTGCGGAGGCCGCCGTCTCGCTGGGGCTCCTGCGTCGGCGCATCGCCTCGGCCGACCTGCCGGAGCTGACGGAGGCGCTGTGCGCGCAAGGCATCGCCGCCCTGCCCGCCTCCCTGCCGGAAAGCCCTGCTGCCCCCGCCCTGCCCGGTTTCGCGCCCGAGCTGGAACACGCCTTCGCCGCCCCCGACGTGCCGGAGATCCTCGCCCGGTTGGATAGCGGCGGCGAGCCCTACGCGCGTGCGGCCCGCTCTCTCCTAAAGGCGTCGCCTCTTGCGCTCGCGCTGACGCTGGAGGTGCTTGCCCGCGCCCGTCGGCAGCAGAGCCTGGAGGTCGCGCTCGGCCTCGAATATGCCGTGGTCTCGCAGCTCCTGATCCACCCGGATTTCGCGGAAGGGATCCGCGCGGCGATGATCGACCGCGACCGCCGTCCGGCCTGGTCGCACACGCATGCGCACCGCTTTCAGGCGGTGGACCTTGCGCCGTTCCTCCCCCCGCCCGGCACGGTCCTGCCACCGCTCGGGACGTCCGGGAACCTCAGTCGCAAAGGCACCTGAACCCCGCGGAATTATATATTTCCCCCGCTTCCGGGGCGCCTTTAGATTTTCCCGTGCAAGGCGCAAAAAAGATCAATAACGATGCGGGGTTGCACCCGGATCGCCATCGTTTGCGCGCAGGGCTTGCGGGAGGAGAACCGCCCCTTTCCCGCCTTGCAGTCGTTTCACGGCACACCGCCGTCGGAGGCCTCGTCAACCGGCGACGGCTTCCGCAAACGCATTCGGGAAACAGACAATGACCTCAGTCCAATCGACACCACGTTCCTCGCTGATGGACAACTGGCCGACGCTCGCGGTTGCCGCGCTCGGCTCGTTCCTCGTCATTCTCGACGTGACGGTGGTCGCCATCGCGCTGCCGTCCATCGAGCGGGAGCTGAAGGCGAGCTTCGCCGAGCTTCAGTGGATCATCAACGCCTACAACATCGCCTATACCTCGGTGCTGATCGCCGTCGGCGCGATTGCCGACTGGTTCGGCCGCAGGCGGGTGATGGTGATCGGCCTCGCGCTGTTCGGCGTCACCTCGCTGATCGTCGGCCTTGCCGACACGCCGACGGCCCTGATCTGGGGCCGCGTCGCGCAAGGGCTCTCGGCCTCCGCCATGCTGATCCTCGGCGTCGCGCTGATCTCCAACGCCTTCCAGGGCTCCGACCGGGCCCAGGCCTTCGCGCTGTGGGGCGTGTCGATCGGGTGCGGCGCAGCCTTCGGACCGATCGTCGGCGGCATTCTCGTCGACCTGCTCAGCTGGCGCTGGATCTTCCTGCTCAACGTGCCGATCGTCGCGCTGCTGATCACGCTGTGCTACTGGCGCGTGGAAGAATCCTCCGATGACAATGCGGGCGGCCTGGACTGGCCGGGCATCCTCACCTTCACCGGCGCGCTGGGCTGCCTGTCCTATGCGGTGATCGAGGGCGGCGAGCGCGGCTGGGGCAGCCAGACCATCCTGGCGGCCATCGCCGGTGCGGTGGTGCTGTTCCTGCTGTTCGTGTGGATCGAAACGAGCGTCAAGAAGCCGGCCTTCGACCTGCGCCTCTTCCGTATCCCCACCTTCACCGGGGTGCAGCTGGTCTGCGTGCTCAACAGCATCACCTTCTGGGTCATGCTGGTGTACCTGCCGATCTACTTCCAGGTGGTGCACGGCATGTCCGCGTCCTCGGCCGGCCTGATGCTGCTGCCGATGACCATCCCCCTGCTGCTCGTCGCCCCGCTCGGTGCGCGGCTGGCCTCGCCCGAACGCCTCGGCGTGCGCGGTCTCATCGCCTTCGGCTGCGCGCTGGTCGCCGCCGGCTTCCTGTGGCTCGCCATCGCTCCGCCGGCCGAGGTGGTCGTGTGGGTGGTCGCCTTCCTGCTGCTGGGCCTCGGCACCGGCCTCATCAACGGCGAGCTGTCCAACGTCGCCACCGCCGTCGTCCCGCCGGAGAAGGCGGGCGTTGCCTCGGGCGTCAACATCACCTTCCGCCACGGCTCCTTCACCCTGTCGATCTCGGTGTTCGGCGCCATCCTGCTGTCCAGCATCACGCTGCAGCTCGGCGGCTCGGGCGATCTGGCGACCGCGCTCGGCGAAGGCCTCACCAACACGGCGAACTTCATCGCCCGCGGCGACTTCGCCGGCGCCGTTGCCAGCGCGCCGGTCGAGGTCCAGCCGGCAGTCACCGAATTCGGCCGGGCGAGCTTCGCCTCCGCCTTCTCGGTGCTGATGTGGATCGTCGCTCTGCTTTCGGTTCTTGCCATCGTCATCTCTGGTCTGATGATCCGGCGGCGCGACCTGCTTTCGGGCCCCGAGGCCCCGGCAGCCGCGGCGGCGGGCGAGTAACCGGAAGACCGTCCGTCGCATCAGCGGAATCCGGCCCGTTTCAGGAGGCGGGCCGGGTTGGCGGCGGACGGTTCCTCCCCGAAATGAAACTTGGGCGCGCCCTCGACAGGAAGGCGCGCCCCTTTTCGTTCCAGCACGTGCGATGCAGCGGAAACGTCAGCTCCAGTAGGTCAGCGGCTGGTCGTCGCCGCGATGGCCGACGAAGCAGGACATCGTCACCCGGCGCCCGCCGACGCCCGGCGTCACCCCGTGGATCAGCTGCGAGTTGAACAGCACCAGGTCCCCGTTCTCCGGCCGGATCAGCAGCCGCGGCTCGCCCAGCACCTCGCGGTCGAGCCCGTCGCGGGTCTCCTGCTCCTTGTCCTGCTCCGGCGTCGGCTCGCTCAGCCACAGCTCCAGCTCGCCGCCCTCCGGCGGCATGTCGAGATAGACGTTGACCGCCAGCTGGCCGGTCAGGTCCGACGCGCCGTTCGACAGCATCCGCGCCAGCCGGTCGTTATGCGGCAGCATCTTGGCGCCCGGGTCGATCACCCGGCAGGTGCCGACGAAGCTCTTGCGCCCGTCGATGGTCTGGATGGTCGCGCCCGCCGGCCAGACCTCCTCCAGCAACAGGCGGAAGTGGTCGAGCGGCGTCAGGTTGGGGTAGATCATGTCGCGGATGCCCCAGATCGAGCGCATCGCCTCGCTGTGGTAGCGGTTGGCGTTGTCCGCGTCCTTGCCGACATCGACATAGCCCATGCCGAGACGCTTCAGCGCGTTCTGCACCTTGTAGGCTTCCAGTTCCGAATGGCCGGCGATGCAGTCGGCGAAGGTGGCCGACAGGTCCTTGGGGTAGAAACCCGGCACATGGATCGCGTCGATGTTCTTCGCAATGAGCTTGCGGAGGCTGTCCTCGTTGAGCTCCTTCGAAATCTCGATAGCCTTCAACATCGTATTTCCCTTCCCGGATAGGCAGAAATGACGAGCCATCTGCTTTCGAAATCAATCGAAAGACGGCGCGCCTTCAGTATTCCAGAGAGGGTTTCTTGCAACAAAGTCCGTTTTCATATCTGCGCAAGCAGCGCAAGGCAGACGAAACCGGCCTCAGCCCGGGCCGAGAAAATAGGTCCCGATATGCCCCACGGCCCGCCGCAGCAGGCCCGGCGAGCCATCCGCCCCGCCTGTCAGCGGATTGGGCAGCGTGCCGGCATATTCGAACCCCTTGTCAGGGTCGTTGGGATCGAGAAGCTGCTGGTTGTCGCGCAGCTGCAGGCGGTTGATGCAGTTGCGCGGGAACTCCGGCACGAAGACGTCGTGACGGGCGAACTTCTCGGCATATTGCGGCTGCGCCGCCTGGTACTCGCGCACGCACTCGCCGACCAGCGCCCAGAACCGCGCCTCGGGCAGCACCTGCCTCTCGTCGAGGATCGCCGCCAGATGGCGGAAGTAGCAGTCGAAGACATCGGTGAAGATGCCGTCGAGCCGCACCGCATCGTCCAGCACCACGCAGTTGCGCCGCACCACCGGCGGCAGCGTCGCGCCGCTGTTGAGGATGCGCATCTCCTCCGCCAGGTCCTTCATGACGATGCGCGTCGGCGCGTCGTTCTCCAGAATGAGAATGACGTTCTCGCCATGCGGCATGAAGATGATGTCATAGGCGTAGTAGCAGTGCAGCACCGGCGCCAGATAGGCCTTGAGGTAACGGCGGATCCACTCCTCCGCCCCCAGCCGCGAGCGCTCGATCAGGCTGGCGGTCAGCGAGTCCCCTTGCGGGTCCAGATGCAGCAGCGCGGCCATCGTCATCAGCCGCTCGCCGGGCCGGATCAGGTTGACCGGGCTTTCCCGCCACAAGGCGGCGAGCACGTGCTTGTAGGGAGAATCCGCCGCCAGCCCTTCCTCATAGTAGGGGTTGCGGTAGCTGATCGTCGCCTGCTCGCAGATCAGGCAGAAGCCGTTGTCCTGCAGGTAGCGGTCGCGCGCCAGCAGGTTGCGCAGCCACTCGTTGATCTCCGGCGTCGTCTGCATGTCCTCCGGCGACAGGCCGCGCTGCAGCATGAAGCCCATGTTGAGGATCGACAGCGCCATCTTCACGTAGCGCTTCGACGGCGAGGAGGCATTGAAGAAGGTACGGATCGACTGCTGCGGCTGGTAGAGGTCCCGCGACAGGCCGAGATAGACGATGTTGCGGCGGGCGATCTCGGGGGCAAAGCTCATCGAGATGCGGTTGAACCACTGCCAGGGATGCACCGGCATGAAATGGTAGCGGTCGGGGTCGAGCCCCTCGCCGGTCAACTGCGCCCGGTAGTCTGCGACGGTTTCCTCGCCCAGTTCCTCCGCCATCAGCCGTTCGTGGTCGATGCCGGCCATCGCGGTGAAGCGCGCGTGCTCGCGGGCGACCGCGATCCAGACGATGGACAGCGGGCCGGCCGCCTCCGGCGCATAGAGCGGATAGTCGGCCGTGTCGAACCCGAGCCGGCCGTTGTTGGCGACGAAGGAGGGATGCCCCTCCGTCATGCCCGTCTCGATGGTCTGGAAATCGGCGCCGGCAAGATCGGAGGCGCGGTGCGGCTTGGTCGCCGCCTTGTAGGCGCTGCCGTAGAGAATGCTGCTGATCTCGTCGAGGTAGACCGGCATCATCGCGTCGCGGATGCCGAGTTCCTTCTTGAACTCGATGATGAATTTCAGCGCGTCGAGCGGCGCCGGCTCGCCCTTGATCCGCTTCTTGATCGAGTGGGCATCCACCTGCCAATGGTCGAGACGCATGCGCCGGGCGCGGAACGTGTATTCGATACCGAGCGCCGGCTGCTCCAGCACGTAGCTTCCGGCTTCGCCGCCCTTCTCGCGGGGGGCGAGCAGCAGCTCGTGGGCGAACTCGGAGATCGCCTTGCGCACCAGGAGCCGGTTGGCCCACAGCCAGCGGTCGCTTTCCAGATGCGCCGTCGCGCGCTCGTGCGGCGGCATGGTCTGCAGGGCGGCGGTCATCGCATCCATCGGTTCGCCCCGTCAGCCGCCGGCCGAGACGGCGGCTGCGGCACCGTCCGCGGGCGAGGAAAAGCGCTGGAAGGCAAGGCTGCTCTCCACCGGATAGTATTCCTTGCCCAGCACCTCGCGGATGATGATCGAGTTGCGGTAGCAGGACTGGCCGAGATCCGGCGGCAGGTAGCTGTCGGCGTGGATTTCCGCGTTCTGTACGAAGATCTCGCCTCCCTCCTTGTCGATGCTGCAGTTGCGCGCCACCGCAAAGCGTCCCTCCCCGCACCAGTTGATGCGCGTCGCGATCGGCTTGAGATAGTCCGGCATGCGGAACCGGTAGCCGGTGCCCATGATCAGCACGTCGGTCTCCAGCTCGAAGGACTTCTCCTCCTCCACCTGGCGGAAGGTGACGCGGAAGCTGTCGCTCACCGCATCATGGGTGCAGGCCTCCACCTCCGTGTTGGAGATCAGCATCATGTCGACATCGCCGCCGAGCAGCTTGCGATAGCGCAGGTCGTAGATGTCGTTGATCAGGGACGGGTTGACGCCCTTGAAGATCGACTGCATCGCCCGCACCAGGTCCTCGCGCTTGGGCCGCGAGAGCGAGAAGAAATAGTCGGCATAGTCCGGCGTCGTCATCTGCAGGGTGAACTTGGTCAGTTCCCGCGGCACGAGGCGCGAGGAGCGCGTCACCCAGTTCAGCCGGTAGCCGTAGCGGTCGATGTCGCTCAGCAGGTCGTGATAGACCTCCGCCGCGCTCTGGCCCGAGCCGACAACCGTGATCGACTTCCTCTGCCGCACCGCCTCGCGGTTGCGCAGGTAGTCGGCGCTGTGCAGCAGCGTGTCGCGCAGCGGCTCGCACGGGGCGGGCAGCGCCGGCGACATGCCCGAGCCGAGCACGATGCGGCGGGCGAGCAGCACCTTGCGCTGGCCCATCTTGGTGTTGAGGCTGGTCACCCGGTAGACGCCGGCCGTCTCGTCGTACTCGACCGTTTCCACCTCGCGGTTGAACACCACGTTGTCGAGGCGGCCTGCCGCCCAGCGGTAGTACTTGTTGAATTCGTTGCGCAGCAGGAAGAAGTTTTCCGTGTCCAGCAGGAACGCATAGAAGGCGTAGATCCGACCGGTCTGCTTCAGGTAGTTCAGGAAGCTGAACTCGCTGGTCGGATCGGCCAGCGTCACCAGATCGCACAGGAAGGGCGTCTGCAGCGTCGCCGTTTCCAGCAGGGTCCCCTCATGCCAGTTGAACTGGTCCTTGCGTTCCAGGAACAGGCAGTCGAGATCGCGGATCGGCTGGGTCAGGCAGGCGAGCCCGAGGTTGAACGGACCGATACCGATGCCGATGATGTCGAAGACATGACCTTCGGCGCTTTGCGCGGATTGCGACGTCATTGAAACTCCTTCCGGCGACGCCAACCGGGACGCGGACGGCATCCGCGGCGGACAGGAAAACCTTAGCGATCCGGCCAAAGCAGTTGAAATATATTATATTCGGCACATTCGGTGGCTTGGCGACTGATTGCCGCCAAGCCGTGCTCCATCTCGGCCGAGACGGTTTCCGGCGCGCCAGGCGGCCGCTGGAGGGCGTCTCTCAGTAGGACGACGGCCGCTTGCCGGAAAAGTCATGGGCCTCGGTGCCCTCGATGGGCGGGCTGAAGATGCTGAGGCAGATCGAGGGGTCGCGCACCACCATGCGGTGGGCATCGTTCCGGTTCATGATGAAGGCGGTCGCCCGCGCGCCGTTGGTGTCGATGGGGTGGCTGCCGCTCTCCCAGACATATTCGCCGCTGCCCGAGACGTAGTAGCAGCTCTCGAAATGGTGCCGGTACTGCAGTGGCGAGTCCGTGTTGGCGTTGCCGAGCGTCTGGCACAGGGCAAAGCCGAAGCCGTCCGCCTTGACCAGGAGCCGCCGGCTCTGGCCGTTGCCCCAGAAGACGTCGCGCTCGGTGCCGATGAACTCGTCGATATGGCGGATCAGCGCATCGGCGCGGATCGCCTCCTGCGGCCCCTCGCCGCCGAAGACGGTGCAGATGCGCATTTCGCTCTCGGCAATGAAGCTCACCTCGGTGCTCGCCCGCGCGGCGATCAGCGTTCCGGGCGAAGCGCGCTCGCTGCGTCCGTCGACGATCACCGTGCCCTTGCCGGAAAGACAGAAATGCGCCTGCGCGGGAAACTCGCCGGCGGCATCGCGCGTCACCGTGTCGGCAGCGCCGGCGGCCAGCGTCGTGTCGTAGAGCGCATGCCCCACCTGGTCGGTGCGCGACACCACTTCGCGGGACACGGCATAGCGGAAAACCGGCGCATCGCCGGCTGCCTTGAAGGTACGGACGATCACGTTTGAGCCCTCCTCGAACATGCCGGGCGGCCCGTTTTCCGGGTCGCTGCCGGACTTGTGCGAAAAGGTTATCCCGCTCACCTCGAAAGGTATAAATCTTGTTTTGTCTTAGTTTCGACGCAAGACGATATCGAACACACATCGACCTTAAGCAAATCACGCAATAATTCGAAAAATATATTCAACGCTACAGATCGAGCTATGGGAACGGGCCGCCGCTCTCCGGTTCCGGGTCTCGCGATGCTCGCCCGGAATGACGGCCTGAGATAGAAGCACGACCTCGCATCCCCTTCGCGCGTCACCCCGGACGAGCATCGCGAGATCCTGGGCCTATTGGCTTCCAGAGCGGCTGCGGGAACACACCGACCTCCGGCAGGCCCACGCCTACCGCAGGGCGAAGACGAGGATGCCAGCGGCCAGAGCGGCGTTGAGGACCCAGAAGAGAGCGAGCCGCCGCACGCGCGTGGTGTGCGGCGGCAGCTTCGGCGGGAGGCGCCTTTCAGTCATGCTGGAACCTTTCCGAGATGATCTGTCGCGGCGCCACGCCGAGGTCGAGCAGCGCCTCCTCGACGCCCTCCATCATCGGGGCGGGACCGCACAGGACATAGAGCCAATCGCGATGGCGCGCCTCAGTGAACAGCCGTGTGACCAGCGCCGCGTCGACCATCCCGCGCTCGCCTTCCCAGCCCTGCGGCGGTTCGGACAGAACCTGCACCACCTCCGTCCGGTGCTGGCGGCGCATGCGGGCGAGGTCCTCCGTGCAGGCGATCTGGCCCGCATGGCGGTTGCCGTAGACCAGCACCGTCGGGCGCGGATCGCCGTCGATCTCCAGTTGCCGCAGCAGGCTCAGCATCGGCGCGATGCCGACGCCGCCGGCGATGAAGGCGATGCCGCTGCCCTGCCGCCCCTCCAGCACCAGATTGCCGTGCGGCCCGTCGACATAGGCGCGCGTGCCGAGCGGGATGCCGCTCAGCGTCGCGGTGAAGTCGCCGAGCTCCTTGATGACGAAGCGCAGGTCCTTGCCCTCGCCCGGCGCCGAGGCGATGGAGAACGGGTTCTCGCGCAGCGAGAAGACCGGCGCGCCGATGCGGATCCAGGCGAACTGCCCGGCGCGGTACGAGATCCCCTCGTGCCCCCTGGGGCTCAGCACCACCTCCCATGTGCGCTCGGCCAGCTGCCGCAGGCCCGTCACCTCCCAGGGGCGGCGGCGCGCCAGCAGCGGTTTCACCAGATAGACATGCGCCAGCGACAGCACCGCCGCCGCCGTCAGCACGGCCCAAAGGCCGGCCAGCTGCGGATCCGCGCTGTAGCGGCCGGCGTGGCGGGCATGGATCAGCACCAGAACGGCAATGGCCAGCGCGCCGAGCCCGTGGGCGAGCCGCCAGGTCTCGTAGCGCCAGCCGATGCGGTCGCGGGCAATCGACAGGATCACGAAACCCGGCAGCAGTGCGAAGGCCAGAACGCCGGTCGCAAGCCCTTCGGCGGCGAAGGTCAGCGTCAGCTGGCGGGTCGGGTCGAAAGGGAGCGGCCGGGCGAAGGGCAGCGTGTACAGGAACGGATGCGCCAGGGCGAGCACCAGCGCGGTGCGGGCGAGCAGCTGGTGGAAGCGCATGGTGACGTCGAGGCCGACGCGGCCCGAGATCGAGCGGAAGCGGCCCGACAGCACGAATTCCATCAGCAGGATCGCGAAGGCCACCATCGCCATGCCGCTGGCGATCTCATCCATCACCGGGCGCGGCGGCCGGCCGCTGGCGGCGGCCAGGGCGAGCGGCGCCAGCGCGATGAGGAGATAGAACAGGATCAGCGCGGCGGCAGGCATTGCGGTTCCCCCGTGAGACGATGCGCGATGATAAGCCCCGCGGACCGTCCGGCAATGCGCGAAAACCTCTAGGGCACATGGCCCGCAAATCATCGTGCCGGCGCCAAGACCTCGACACATTGCCGGGCGAACACTCATCCTGACCCTGCTTTTCGGCAGATTCGTTCAGGAGATTTCAGGCATGACGCTTTTCCGCTCCCTTGCCACGGCGGCCGTTGCGGCGGCTGTCGTCCTCGCAGCGCCGGCAGCGCTCGCCATGGAAATGCGCACCGAACGCATCGACATTCCGCGCGGAGCCGCCGGCACCGAGATCGCCGGCATGATCAAGGGCGAGGAATTCGTCGAATACCTGCTTCCGGTGACGACCGGCCAGCAGGTCAGCCTCTCGCTGTCCTCCTCCAACCGCTACGTGCACATGGGCGTCGCCGAGCCCGGCAGCCGGCGCGAGGTGTTCGACGGCTCGCATCAGGGCGCGAAATACAGTGGCCGGGCGACCGAGGCCGGCGACTACCGCATCCGCGTGCGCCTGTCGATCGACGGCGTCGCGCGCAACGAGACGGCCCGCTACGTGCTGACCATCGCCTCCGTGCGCGCCGGCCAAACCCGCCCGCAGCGCCCCGATCCGCAGCCCGGCACCGGCGGCGGCCGCCCGCCCGGTGGAAACCAGGGTGGGGGCAATGCCGGCACCCCGGAGTTCTGGCAGGTGACCGACGTCAGCGCCGGCGATTTCCTCAACCTGCGCTCGGGTCCCAACACCAGCAACCCGGTGGTTGCCCGCCTTGCCAATGGCGAGGTGCTGCGCAATCTCGGCTGCCACATGGTCACCGGCCAGCGCTGGTGCCGGGTGGAGCGGCCGAACGGGCGCGACAACGGCTGGGTTTCGGCCACCTATCTGCGCGAGGGCAGCAACCGTCCCGGTCGTCCGGACCGCCCCGACCGGCCGGGCACCGGGCGTCCCGACCGTCCTGATCGTCCCGGCATCGGCCGCCCCGGCCGGCCCGAGCGCCCCCGCATGGACATGGACGACGGCGGCCCGGACTTCTGGCGGGTCACCGGCATCAGCGGGCGCGACTATCTCAACGTCCGCACAGGCCCGGGCACCGGCTTCCCGATCACCGCGCGCCTGTCGGACGGCGAGCTGCTGCGCAATCTCGGCTGCGGCCGGCTGGTCGGCGAGCGCCAGCGCTGGTGCCAGGTCGAGCGTCGCAACGGCGATGCCAAGGGCTGGGTTGCCGGCGATTTCCTGCGCGAAGGCCATCTCGGACAGGGGGACGGTCGCCCCGATCGTCCGGGTCGCCCCAATCGTCCCGGCCGTCCGGGCGATGACCGCCCCGGCGACTGGCGCCCGGACCGGCCCGACCGGCCCTCGCGTCCCGATCCCCTCCCCGGTCCCGGCCCCTTCCCGGGTCCCGATCCGCGCGCCAGCTATTTCGAGGTGACGGGTCTCAGCTCCAACGGGCTGCTCAATGTGCGCAGCGGTCCGGGCACCGGCTATTCCGTGATCGGCCGGGTGGCCAATGGCGATGTGCTGATCGACAGGGGCTGCCGCGCGGTCGGCACCCAGACCTGGTGCCGCATCCAGCTGCTCGGCGGCGAGGAAAGCGGCTGGGTCTCGGCCAACTACCTGCGCCAGACGCGCTATCGGCCGGGCCGGGGCGGCTGGCGGTAATCCGCCAGCCGGACATTGCCTTGAAACGAAACTCGGCGCCCGGGCTCAGGCCCGGGCGTCGCTCGTTTCGGCGAGGCGCGCCAGCGCGCCGAACAGATCCGTCAGGCTGTCGATGACGATATCGGCGCCAAGGTCTTCCGCCGCAACGCCGCCATAGCCGCCGCGCACCACGATGACCTTCATTCCTGCGGCCCGCGCGCTGTCGACATCCGCGCCGCTGTCACCCACCATCACCGCCGTTGCCGGCGTCGCGCCGAGCTCTGCTGCCGCATGCAGCAGCATTTCCGGCGCCGGCTTGCGGGTGGCGCAGGTGTCGCCTCCAACGACCACAGGCACCAGGTCGTCCATGCCGAAATGGCTCAGGATCGTGCGGGAAAAGCCCTCGGGCTTGTTGGTGACGACGGCAAGGCCGAGGCCGGCGCGCGCGCCTTCCTCCAGCGCCTCCATGGCACCGGGCAGCACCGTCGTACGCCCCGTCAGGTTGTCGCCGTAAAAGCCCATCATCCGCGCCACCAGCGGCGCCTGCGCCGCCGCGTCCAGCGTGCGGCCGCGCGCGGCGAGCGCCCGCTCCACCAGCTTGGGGATGCCATGGCCGATCATCCGGCGCACCTCGTCGACCTCCAGCGGCGCATGCCCCTCGCTTTCCAGCAGCTGATTGGCCGCCGCCGCGATGTCGGGAACGCTGTCGACCAGCGTGCCGTCGAGATCGAAAAGCAGGGCCTTCAGCCCCGATGCATCGTGAATGCCCAAGGCACTCCTCCCTTGCCGGTTTTTTCAAGGTGCCGAGACAAGCACGAAGCGGCGGCAGGGTCGAGGGCATCGCCGCCCCCTCAACAGGAAAGACGGCAAAGGAAAAGCGGCGCGGCGAAGGGAGGAGATCCGCCGCGCCGCCTTGCAAGGGCGGATGTCGTACGGTCAGTGCCCCGTGTCGCCAGCCTCGATATAGCGGGTCAGCACGGGGCGCACGCCATCCACCCACAGCGCGCGGAGGACGCGCGCGAAGGCATCGGCAAAGGGCTGCCTGCGGCCGAGATCGCCGAAGACAGGCGTGAAATCGAGGAAGGCCTGCGGCCGCTCGCGCGCCTCCAGCGCCCGCCGGGTGAGCTCGGCGGCGCGCTCGTCGGCGATCTCGATGGCGCTGCCGTCCTCCGCCGTGCCGGCGCAATAGCGGCACCACAGCGCCACTTCCAGCGCCAGGCCCGCAAGGTCCGCATTTGCCTCCAGCCGCGCCTGCACGGTCGGCAGGATGAATTTCGGCTGCCGGTTCGACCCGTCGAGGCACAGGCGCGGGATCGTGTCGCCAACCTCCGGGTTGGAAAAGCGCGAGGCGATCAGCTCGAAATAGGCGGCGAAGTCGACGCCGGCGATCGGCGGCACCGTCGGGATGATCTCCGCATGGGCGAGTTTGCGCAGGAAGCCGGCGATCAGCGGGTCGGTCATCGCGTCATGGACGAAGTGGTAGCCGAGTAACGCGGACGGATAGGCAATCGCCGCATGGCCGCCGTTGAGGATCCGCAGCTTCATCAGCTCGTAAGGGGCAACGTCCTCCACGAACTGGACGCCCACCTCCTCCAGCTGCGGACGGCCGGCGGGAAAGCGGTCCTCCATCACCCATTGGCGGAACGGCTCGCAGGCCACCGGCGCTGCATCCTCGATGCCGAAGCGCTCGCGCATCAAGGCCTTCTCGCGCTCCGAGGTCGCCGGCGTGATGCAGTCGACCATGCTGCTGGGGAAGGCGACGTTTTCCGCCACCCACTCGGCGAAGTCCGCGTCGCTCATGCGGGCAAGGCCCAGCACGGTGTTGCGGGCGACATGGCCGTTTTCCGGCAGGTTGTCGCAGGACATCACGGTGAAAGGCGCGGTGCCGGCGGCCCGGCGGCGGCGCAGCGCCTTCAGCAGGATGCCGAAGCTGGAGGCCGGCGCGTCGGGGTTCGCCGCATCAGTGACCATCTCCGGATGGCCCGCATCGAAGCCGCCGGTGGTCGCGTCCACATAATAGCCGCCCTCGGTGATCGTCATCGAGACGATGCGGATCTCGGGCCGCTCCAGCACGGCGACGATGGCGTCGGGGTCCACTTCCGCAAAGTCGATCATCGCGCCGGTGACGCGGGCGGTCAGGCCGCCCGGATCCAGCTCCACCACGGTGGAGAGCCAGTCCTGCCCCTTCAGCCGGTCGCGCATCGCCACGTCATAGGGCTTCACGCCGGCGCCGATCACCGCGAAGTCGCGGTCGAGCCCGCGGTTGAACAGTCGGTCGAGATAGACGATCTGGTGCGCGCGGTGGAAGTTGCCGACGCCCAGATGCACGATGCCGGCCGTCAGGTCCTTGCGGGCATAGGCCGGCACGCTGGCACCGGTGATTTCGGAAAGGGTCGAAAGGGACAGGCTGGTGGTCACTGGGGTCGCTGTGGTCACGGGGGCCTCTGGATCATGCTCTCTTGGGCCGGCGCGCGGGAGGGCGCGCGGCGAAGTTCTTTCGCGGATAGTTCGTCGTCTCGGCAGGTCCGGCTCAGCTCATCCAGTTGCCGCCGTCGACGTTGTAGGTCTGGGCCACGACGTAGTCGCTCTCCGGCCCGGCGAGGAAGATCGCCATGCCGGCCAGGTCCTCCGCCGTTCCCATCCGCCCGAAGGGCACGGCCGCCCCGACGAGGCGCTTCTTCTCGCCCGGCGCCCTGCCCTCGTATTTCGCGAAAAGCGCGTCCACCCCGTCCCAGTGCTCGCCGTCGACGACGCCGGGGGCGATGGCATTGACGTTGATGCCGTGGCGGATGAGGTCGAGTCCCGCCGACTGGGTCAGGCTGATCACCGCCGCCTTGGTGGCGCAGTAGACGGCGACCAGCGGCTCGCCGCGCCGGCCGGCCTGGCTCGCCATGTTGATGATCTTGCCGCCGCGCCCGCGCGCGATCATCGCCCGCGCCACCGCCTGCATGGTGAACAGGCACCCGGCCACATTCACCGAGAACAGCCGGTCGAAGCTCTCGCGGGTGATCTCGACGATGGGCGCCATGTCGAACAGCGCGGCATTGTTGACCAGGATGTCGATGCCGCCGAGCTCCGCGTCCGCCCGGCTCACCGCGCGCTCGATGGAGGCCTGGTCGGTGACGTCGAGCTGCACGGCGATGGCGCCGTTGCCGATGGCCTCGGCCGCCTGCTGCGCGCCGTCCAGATTGATGTCCGCGATGGCGACCCTTGCGCCCTCGCGGGCATAGCTTTCCGCGAAGGCGCGGCCGATGCCGCGCGCCGCCCCGGTGATCAGGGCACTGCGTCCTTCCAGCCGTCTCATCGCAGGGCCAGCCCCTTGTCGTCGAAACGATGCAGGTGCTCCAGGTTCGGCGTCAGCGAGACGGTATCGCCGTGGCGGTAGCCCGCCTCGCCCGGCACGCGCACCGTCAGCGGGTCCTGCCCGTCCACATGCACATGCAGGAACGTGTCGGAGCCCAGATGCTCGGCAACGCCGACGCGGCCGCGCCAGCTGCCGCCCTCCTGCGCGATCGCCAGATGCTCGGGCCGGATGCCGATGGTGTGGGCGCCGTGCTTCGCCGCCTCCTCGCCGGTGATGAAGTTCATCTTCGGCGATCCGATGAAGCCGGCGACGAAGAGGTTTGCCGGGCTGCGGTAGAGCTCCAGCGGCGAGCCGACCTGCTCGATATGCCCGGCCCGCAGCACCACGATCTTGTCGGCCATGGTCATGGCCTCGACCTGGTCGTGGGTCACGTAGATCATCGTCGTCTTCAGCGACTGGTGCAGCTCGGAGATTTCCAGCCGCATGTTGACGCGCAAGGCCGCATCGAGGTTGGACAGCGGCTCGTCGAACAGGAAGGCCTCCGGCTCGCGCACGATGGCGCGGCCGATGGCGACGCGCTGGCGCTGGCCGCCGGAGAGCTGCGCCGGCCGCCGATCCAGATAGTCGGTGAGGTTCAGCGTCTTGGCCGCCGCCAGCACCCGCCGCTCCTGCTCGGCCGCATCCATCTTGGCCATCTTCAGCGGGAAGGCGATGTTCTTGCGCACGCTCATATGCGGATAGAGCGCGTAGGACTGGAACACCATCGCGAGGCCGCGGCGCGCCGGCGGCAGGTCGGTGGCGGGCGTGCCGTCGATCTCGATCTCGCCGGAGGTGACGTCCTCGAGCCCTGCGATCAGCCGCAGAAGGGTCGACTTGCCGCAGCCGGACGGGCCGACGAAGACGACGAACTCGCCGTCCTCGATCTGCAGGTCCAGCGGCGGGATCACCTCCACGTCGCCGAAGGTCTTGGTCACCTTGGAAAGGGTAATCCTGCCCATCGTTCGGGTCCTTACTTGACTGCGCCGAAGGTGAGGCCGCGCACCAGCTGCTTCTGGCTGAACCAGCCGAGAATCAGGATCGGGGCGATGGCGAGCGTCGAGGCGGCGGAAAGCTTGGCGTAGAACAGCCCTTCCGGGCTCGAATAGCTGGCGATGAAGGCGGTCAGCGGCGCCGCCTTGGCCGCCGTCAGGTTCAGCGTCCAGAAGGCCTCGTTCCACGCCAGGATGATGTTGAGCAGCAGCGTCGAGGCGATGCCCGGCACCGCCATCGGCGCCAGCACGTGCACCACCTCGTCCCAGAGCGAGGCCCCGTCCATGCGCGCGGCCTCCAGGATCTCGCCGGGAATCTCCTTGAAGTAGGTGAACAGCATCCAGACGATGATCGGCAGGTTGATCAGGGTCAGCACCACGATCAGGCCGATACGCGTGTCGAGCAGGCCGAAGTCGCGGAACATCAGGTAGATCGGCACCAGCACGCCGACCGGCGGCAGCATCTTGGTGGAGAGCATCCACATCAGGATGTCCTTGGTGCGCTTGGCCGGAACGAAGGCCATCGACCAGGCCGCCGGAATGGCGATCAGCAGGCCGAGCAGCGTCGAGCCGAGCGAGATGATCACCGAGTTCATGAAATGCAGGAAGTAGTCGGAGCGCGAGTTGACCTCGACATAGTTCTCCAGCGTCCACTCGAAGGCGAGGAACGAGGGGGGCGAGGCAATCGCCTCCGCTTCCGTCTTGAAGCTGGTCAGGATCGTCCAGAGGATCGGGAAGAAGATCGCCAGCCCCACGGCCCAGGCAGCCAGCGTGACGACGATCTTGCGGGTTCCGGTGGCTCGACGCGCCATGGTCAGGCCTCCAGGTTCTTGCCGATCATCCGCATCAGGAAGATCGCGACGATGTTGGCGAGGATCACGGCAACGATGCCGCCGGCGGAGCCGCCGCCCACGTCGAACTGCAGCAGCGACTGGGCGTAGACGAGATAGGTGATGTTGGTCGAGGCGTAGCCCGGCCCGCCATTGGTGGTCACCAGGATCTCGGCGAAGACCGACAGCAGGAAGATGGTCTGGATCAGGATCACCACGGTGATCGCCCGCGACATGTGCGGCAGCACGATGAAGCGGAAGCGGTCGAACGCGCTCGCCCCGTCCATCTCCGCCGCCTCGAGCTGCTCCTTGTCGAGCGACTGCAGCGCAGTCAGCAGGATCAGGGTCGCGAAGGGCAGCCACTGCCAGGCGACGATCACGATGATCGACATCAGCGGGGCATGGGCGAGAAAGTCGAAGGGCGGCAGTCCGAGCGCCTTGGCCATGTGGGCGAACAGCCCGTTGACCGGGTTCATGAACATGTTCTTCCACACCAGCGCCGAGACGGTCGGCATGACGAAGAACGGCGCGATCACCAGAACGCGGACGATCCCCTGCCCCCACATCGGCTGGTCGAGCAGCAGGGCAAGGCCGACGCCGCCGACGATGGTGATCGCCAGCACCCCGCCGACCAGCAGCAAGGTGTTCGTCAGCGCCTCCACGAAGGCGGGATCGGTCAGGAAGAACTCGTAATTGCCGAAGCCGATGAACTCCTCCATCCCCGGCATCAGGAGATTGTAGCTGAGGAAGGAGAAGTAGACCGTCATCGAGAGCGGGACGATCATCCAGCCGAGCAGCAGGATCACGGCCGGCGAGATCATCACGCGCGCGGCGGCACGCGAATGGGCGGTTGCCATCGGTTCAGCCCCGGGTCAGTTGGTCCTTGGGAAGGGCGGACCGACCCGCATGAAGCGCGGGCCGGCCCTCGTCCTTGGCGCGGCTTACTTGATGTAGCCGGCGCGGCGCATGGTGCGCTCGGTCGTCTGCTGGGCGTTCTGCAGCGCCTGCTCGGCCGAGACCGTACCGGCAAGGGCGGCGGAGAACTGCTGGCCGACGGCCGTGCCGATGCCCTGGAATTCGGGGATCGCCACGAACTGCACGCCGACATACGGCACCTCGTCGACCGTCGGCTTCTGCGGGTCGGCGGCGTTGATGCTCTCCAGCGTCATCTTGGCGAAGGGCGCGGCCTCCAGGTACTTCTCGTTCTCGTAGAGCGAGGTACGCGTGCCCGGGGGCACGTTGGCCCAGCCTTCCTTCGAGGCGACCAGCTCCAGGTATTCCTTGGAGGTCGCCCAGGCGATGAACTTCTTGGCCGCCTCGGTCTTCTGCGAGCCGGCCGGGATCGCCAGGTTCCAGGCCCACAGCCAGTTGCCGCGCTTGCCCAGGCCCTTGTCGGGAGCCAGCGCGAAGCCGACATGCTCGGCGACCTGGCTGTCGTTCGGGTTGGTCACGAAGGACGCGGCGACGGTGGCGTCGATCCACATGCCGCACTTGCCGGTCTGGAACAGCGCCAGGTTCTCGTTGAAGCCGTTGCTGGACGCGCCCGGAGGACCGTAGTTGTTCATCAGGTCGAGATAGTCGGTCAGCGTCGCCTTCCAGGCCTCGCTGTCGAACTGCGGCTTCCAGTCCATGTCGAACCAGCGCGCGCCGTAGGAGTTGGCCATGGCGCTAAGGAAGGCCATGTTCTCGCCCCAGCCAGCCTTGCCGCGCAGACAGATGCCGTAGACCTCGCCCTCCTTGTCGGTCATCGCCGCGGCGGCTTCCTTGATGAAGTCCCAGGTCGGGGCGTCCGGCATGGTCAGGCCGGCCTTCTCCATCAGGTCCTTGCGGTACATCACCATGGAGCTCTCGCCGTAGAACGGGGCGGCGTAGAGCTTGCCGTCGACGGTCAGGCCACCGCGGATCGCCGGCAGCAGGTCGTCGACATCGTACTCGGCGCCAAGGTCGTCGAGCGCGACCAGCCAGCCCTGATTCGCCCAGATCGGCGCCTCGTAGGTGCCGATGGTCATCACGTCGTACTGGCCGCCCTTGGTGGCGATGTCGGTGGTCACGCGCTGGCGCAGCACGTTCTCTTCCAGCGTCACCCACTCCAGCTCGATGTCGGGGTTCTTGGCAGCGAAATCGTCCGTCAGCTTCTGCATCCGGATCATGTCGCCGTTGTTGACGGTGGCGATGGTCAGCTTCTCGGCCAGCGCCGGGGACACGGCAAGCGAGATGGCCGTCGCGCCCAGAAGGGCGCGGATGAATGTGGTCATGAAGTCCTCCCAGATGCCGAATGGGCATTTGCTATGATTGCGGGCAAATACTCACAAAACAGGCAGGAGCCGTCAAGCTGGCGCGGCATGCCGCCCGCCAACATTCGTCGCTGCACCGCAAAAAATATCAATTTGACAATGACTTGAGAAAGACTCCCGTAGCGGCAAGACGCAAGAGGGAAGGCCTTCACGCGATGCAACCGCTGGCGCGCGCGTGGTCAGGCAGATGCCGAAGGGATCGGTGGAGAGTGCGGGATATGGGGGTGCGCGGCGGCGGAAACACCCGCCCGGCAGCGGCGTCTCAGCGCGCCAGCAGACGGTCGGCGGTCAGCTCGTTGGTGATCAAGCCGTTCAGCAATTCCCCGCGCAGCGCGCCGAGGATCGCGTCCACCTTGCCCTCGCCGGCGGCGATGCCGATCACCGGCTTGTCGCGCGCCTTGCCGAGCGGGGCACTGGCGACGAGATCGTTGGTCAGGCCCTCGATCAGCTCGCCATTGCGGTCGTAGACCCAGCTGGTGATCTCGCCGATGGCGCCGGCCGCGGTCAGCGCCGACATCTCGTCGCGGCTGATGAAACCGTCGACGAAGAGCGGCGCGGTCTCGCCCATGTTGCCGACGCCGACGAAGGTCACGTCCGCGTCCTTGGCCAGCGCCAGGATGTTGTGCACCGGCTCCTGATTGTGCAGCAGCGTGCGCTCGCGCTTGGAGCGGGCGAAGACCGGCAGCGGCATGGGATAGTGGCGGGCGTTCACCCGGTCGGCCATGCGGATGATGACGTTGTAGGCCGAGGCCGATCCGTCGGACATCATGTTGCCGAGCAGCGAAACGATCTTGTGCTGCGGGCAGTCCATGGTCGGCAGCTGGTCGACCGAGGCACGCAGCGCGCGCCCCGTGCCGAAGGCGATGATCTTCGGTTCGTTCGACTTCAGGTGCCGCTCCATCTCGCCGGCCGCCGCCTGGGCGATGCCGACGATGGAGGCCGGGGTCGCCGGGTCGCTCGGTACCACCTCGCAGGAGCGCAGGCCGAAGCGGTCCGCCAGATTGCGGCCCAGCTCCATGCAGCGGGCGATCGGGTGGTCGAGCCGCACCTTGATCAGCCGTTCGGTCACGGCCAGCGAGACGAGGCGCTGCGCCGACTGGCGCGACACGCCCAGCTTGCGCGCGATCTCGTCCTGGGTGTTGCCGGCGACATAGTAGAGCCAGCCGGCCCGGGCCGCCTCGTCGAGGCGGCTCACATCCGCATCGCCCTTGCCCGCCATCGCCTCAGCTCCCCTGCCCGGCCGTGCGGCCGCCCGTATCCCGCGCCAGTTGCGGCGCCATCTCGAAAAACGCGGCCCACCGGTCGAAGACCGGCAGCGGCGGTTCGCCGGGCGCCGCGTCGCCTGCGTCCAGGTGGCTGCCGCCGATGAAGTGCCACACCGCCATCTGTGCCGCGCGCGCCGCTTCCAGGCCCGGCAGGCTATCCTCGATGACGAGGCAGCGCTCGGGCGCGATGCCGCACTCGGCCGCCGCATGCAGGAAGAGATCCGGTGCCGGCTTGCCGCGCGCCACCTGCGAGGCGGTGAACACGGCCTCGCCGAAATAGCTGTCGAGCCCGGCAAGCTGCAGCGAGCGGCGCACCCGCGGCGGGCTGCTGCTGGTGGCGACGCAGGCCCTCACCGCCAGCCGGTCCAGCACGTCGAACACGCCGGCGACCGGCTTCAGCTCCGCCTCGAAGGCGACAAGCAGCCGCTCGCGGTAGTCGCTCTCGAAGGTCTCGGGCAAGGCGATGCGGAAGTCGTCGCGAATGCTCTGGGCAACGCGCGGAAAGCTGCGGCCGAGGAAATGCGCCTTGAAGTAGGCATGGTCGACCGCAACGCCCGCCTCCTTGAGCGCGGCCAGCAGCACCCGCTCGCTGATCGGCTCGCTGTCGACCAGCACGCCGTCGCAGTCGAAGATCACCAGCGCGATATCGCGCCCGGCGAGCGGATCCCCGCTGCGAGGGGAAGCGAGCCTGTCGCGAAGATCGGAAGAAGAAGTGTCGAGCGTCTGCACGCGGCGCGGCATCCTGTTTCGCGGCCGCACCCGCGCGGCCCCTACCTGTTCTTCCTGACGATGGCAGGCCTGCCAAGTCAAGTGCGGCGGCCCGGCGGGCATGACCAGCGAATCCAAATTACCAGATCAAGCCATTGATATACATATCGATTTGCGATTATGCCGCAAATATGCCACATTGCATCCCGTCGACCGGGGATGCGCTGCATGCCCGGTTCTGCCTTTCGGGGGCATGGTCGAGGTTCGGACGGGTCCGGATCTTCCGCCCCCCTTCTCGTTCGCCCGGGCCCTCCGGGCGGTCGTAACGAAGCCCGCACGCCGGCTGCCGTCCGCTTCCTCCCGCGGACCATGGCACGCCGGGGCATCTTGCTTGTGCGGGTGCGAGACTGGCCATCGCGCGATGTCGCCGGGAAACCGGATGACGCCGCTTCTGGCACCTCCTGGTGCGGTCACTCGCAAATAAAATCCGACCGGGCCGACAGGCCCGCAATAAAGCAGACACGTCCGGCAAGCGGTTCCACCGCGGGCCAGCATTGTCGTAACAACAGGGATACAAGATGAGCGACCAGACAAGCACCACCGGCATTCCCGAGCCGGAAGGTGCGTCCGACATCATCGAGACCGACTTCGAGATCGGTCAGCACAACCTGGAGGGGCAGCTCGGTCCCTTCGGTTTCGACATCCACAACCCGGTCTTCCTTATTTCCAGCCTGTCGATCGTTGCCTTCGTGGTCTACGCGCTGGTGGCGCCCGAGCAGGCGGCCTCGTTCTTCGGCTGGCTGCGGCCTGCCCTGACCAGCACCTTCGACTGGTTCTTCATGAGCGCGGCCAATGTCTTCGTGGTGTTCTGCCTGTTCCTGATCGTCAGCCCGTGGGGCAGCGTCCGCCTCGGCGGCAAGGAGGCGAGCCCGGACTACAGCTATGCCGGCTGGTTCGCGATGCTGTTCGCTGCCGGCATGGGCATCGGCCTTATGTTCTTCGGCGTGCTCGAGCCGGTCTATCACATGGCCATCTCGTCGCCCCTCGGCGTGCCCTCGCCGTTTGCGGCCGACGGCTCGATCATCCCGGAGAACGTCGAGGCGGCCAAGGAGATGGGCCTTGCGGCGACCATCTACCACTGGGGCCTGCACCCCTGGGCGATCTATGCCGTGGTGGCGCTGGCGCTGGCGCTGTTCAGCTTCAACAAGGGCCTGCCGCTGTCGATCCGCTCGGCGTTCTACCCGATCTTCGGCGAGCGCGTGTGGGGCTGGACCGGCCATGTTATCGACACGCTGGCCGTGTTCGCGACGCTGTTCGGCCTTGCCACCTCGCTCGGCCTCGGCGCCCAGCAGGCCAATGCCGGCCTTGAGCACATCTACGGCATTCCGAACACGATCACCGTACAGGTGATCCTGATCATCGGCATCACCTCCATCGCCCTGGTCTCGGTGCTGCGCGGGCTCGACGGCGGCGTCAAGGTGTTGTCGGAGATCAACATGGTGATCGCCGCCGTACTGCTGCTGTTCGTGCTGTTCGCCGGCCCGACGGTCGCGATCCTCGGCGATTTCGTCACCGGTCTCGGCGCCTATGGTGCCGACCTGGTGGGCCTGTCGAACCCGATCGGGCGCACCGACGACGACTATCGCCAGGGCTGGACGGCCTTCTACTGGGCGTGGTGGATCTCGTGGTCGCCGTTCGTCGGCATGTTCATCGCCCGGGTCAGCCGCGGTCGCACGGTGCGCGAGTTCATCACCTGCGTGCTGCTGATCCCCTCGCTGGTCTGCGTGCTGTGGATGGCCGTGTTCGGCGGCGTTGCCATCGACCAGGTTCTCTCGGACCCGGCGACCAGCGCGGTCAAGGCCAACGTGATCGACAGCTACAGCCCGGAACTGTCGCTCTTCGCCATGCTCGAGGGCCTGCCGCTCTCGGCCATCACCTCGACCATCGCCATCGTGCTGGTCATCGTGTTCTTCGTCACCTCGTCCGACTCGGGCTCGCTGGTGATCGACACGATCACCGCCGGCGGCAAGGTCGACGCGCCGGTGCCCCAGCGCGTGTTCTGGTGCACCTTCGAGGGACTGGTGGCCATCGTGCTGCTGATCGGCGGCGGGCTCGGCTCGCTTCAGGCGATGGTCATCTCGACCGGTCTTCCCTTCACGATCGTCCTGCTCCTGATGTGCGTGGCGATCTTCAAGGGTCTGCAGACCGAGGAGCGCTGACGCACTCGCGCCTCGCTTCTCGGGGCATAGGGTTTCGGCCCTAAGGGGGAAAGGGCGCGGCCTTGACGGGCCGCGCCCTTTTTTTTGCCTGTCGGTCGCCGCTGCGTCCTGCATGTCCGACGCCCCGCATACCCTCTGCCGTCACCCCGGACGAGCATCGCGAGATCCGGGGCCCATTCGTTCCCAGAGCGGCAGCGAAACACGCCAGCGCCCACCCCACACTGAGCCTGTCATCCCGGTTTCGGCGAAGCCGAAGACCGGGATCCAGTAACCCCAGGCCGCACGGTTCGAGCCGTGACGTCGCCGCGAGCGCCCTTCGTCGAGGGCATCCGCTTTCGCAAACCCACACGCCCCCGGCGGATACTGGATGCCTGCCTTCGCAGGCATGACAGCCGTGGGGATGGCGGCGCCTCCCACCTCACGCCTGCCGAGGGTGCCAATGGGTCCCGGGTCGCGGCTGCGCCTTGCCCGGGATGACAGCCGAGTAGGAGGCGCCGCCTCGCATCACCTCAACTGCCGCCCTTTGCCGTCCCTCCTCCGGCTTTGCCCCACCCTCCGCCGTCACCCCGGACGAGCATCGCGAGATCCGGGGCCCATTCGTTCCCAGAGCGGCGGCGAAACACGCCAGCGCACCCCACGCTCAGCCTGTCATCCCGGTTTCGGCGAAGCCGAAGACCGGGATCCAGTAACCCCAGGCCGCACGGTTCGAGTCGTGACGGCACCGCGAGCGCCCTTCGTCGCGGGGCATCCGCTTTCGCAAACCCACACGCCCCAGCGGATACTGGATGCCTGCCTTCGCAGGCATGACAGCCGTGGGGATGGCGGCGCCTCCCACCTCACGCCTGCCCAGAGCGCCAATGGGGCACGGCCTCTGCCTCATTTCCCGGCACGAAACGCCGTGTTTCGAACAGGATCGGACGAAAATTGATCTTGTCACACCAACTCCCCGCCCTCTAGCATTGCAAGGTGATGGTACCCGTGAGGCAAAGCCGAACGCGGGTGAAAAGGGAACACGGCGAGGCGTACCCAACAGGGACCGAATCCGTGGCTGCCCCCGCAACTGTGAGCGGCGAGCGCTGTCCCAATGCCACTGGCCCTTCGGCCGGGAAGGCGGACAGGCGCAATGAACCGCGAGCCAGGAGACCTGCCATCAGCCGCGGCGCAAGCATTTCTTGCGCCTTTCCCATAGCTCCGCGCACGGTGGGTGCGCCAAGGAGGCTGATATGCATATCGAACCCGGCGTCGTCGACGGCGCCAAGATTCTACTCAGCGTTGCGACCGCCGCCGCGTCTGTCGGCCTGATCGGCAAGATGGCGATCGACACTATACGCCGCGACGGGGGCTTTGCCGCCCTGGTGGTCCGCTCGGTGATCGCGACCGCGCTGGTCTTCTGCTTCTTCGAAGTGCTTCCGACCAAGCCGGTCGGCGTGTCCGAGGTTCACGTCATTCTCGGCTCGACGCTCTATCTGATGCTCGGTGCCGGTCCGGCCGGCATCGGCCTTGCGCTCGGCCTGCTGGTGCAGGGCGTTTTCTTCGCCCCGGCCGACCTGCCGCAATACGGCATGAACCTTACGACGCTGATCGTGCCGCTCTTCGCCATGAGCCTGCTGGCAAGCCGCATCATTCCGGCTAAGACCGCCTACAAGGATGTCAGCTACAAGCAGGCGCTGGCCCTTTCGACCAGCTACCAGGGCGGCATCGTCGCCTGGGTCGGCTTCTGGGCGCTCTATGGCGGCGGTCTCGGCGCCGAGAACCTCGCCAATGTCGGCAGCTTCGGCCTCGCCTACCTGACGGTGATCATCGTCGAGCCGCTGGTCGATCTGGCCGTGCTCGCCGGCGCCAAGCTGTTCGACAAGGCCCGCACCGGCCTCGTCTTCCAGCAGCGCCTCTACCACGCTGCCGCCTGACGGCATCTCTTTCCGGCCGCCTCGTGCGGCCGGTCTTCTTTCGGGGGTCAGGCCCCTCACGCCTTGGAACAGGCAAACTGACAAAACAGCCTGAGGTGAGAAAACGTCCAGGACCTGAAGCAATGACGCGACCCATTCCGGGGCGTCCTGATCGACTTGAGAAAAGGATCGACTGCATGACGAGGTTCACATCCGCCGGGTTCGCCCGCACCGCTTTCCTGGCCGGCTCGCTGGCCGCAACCCTTGCCGCCACGGCGACGCCCGCCCTTGCGCATCTCAATCCCGGCGAGCACGGCTCGTTCGCCGCCGGTTTCAGCCATCCGCTGTTCGGCGCCGACCACATCCTGGCGATGATCGCCGTCGGCCTGTGGGCCTGGCAGATCGGCGGCCGCACGGTCGCCCTGGTGCCGGCCACCTTCGTCGGCACCATGCTGCTCGGCTTCGCCCTGGCACTTGCCGGCGTCTCCCTGCCCTTCGTCGAGCCGGCGATCCTCGCCTCGGTTGTGGCGCTCGGCCTGCTCGTGGCGCTGGCCGTCCGGCTGCCGCTCGCCGGATCGGCCGCCGTCGTCGCCGCCTTCGCCCTGTTCCACGGCCACGCCCATGGCGGCGAGATCGGCGCGGCAACGCAGCTTGCCTACGGCGCCGGCTTCGCCCTCGCGACCGCCCTGCTGCATGCCGCCGGCATCGCGCTCGGCTATGGCCTCGGCAAGCTCGCGTCCTCGCGCGGCCACGCCTTGACCCGCGTGCTCGGCGGCCTGACGGCCCTCGCCGGTGCCGCCCTGCTCATCGGCGGGTGAGCGGCCACCACTTTACCGCCTGGGACCTGAGCGGGGATAACCCGCTCAAGGGAGCACTTTTCGCCCCGTGACCTCGCCCGGAGGTCGGCTTTCGCGAGTTTGAGACCGGATTCTCGAATTTCGCGCTGTTTGCGACGGAATTTCGCAAAATCCGTCTCGAAATTTGCACGCGGCGAAACAGACATGAAAACGCCCGGGCGAGCGAGATCTCGTCCGGGCGTCTTTTCTCAAGGAATTCAGGCCTCTGCGCCGGTCAGGCAAGCCCCCGGCGGCCGAAGGTCGGACGCGGATGTCCGCCGCCCGGCGGCACGCGGCGCTTTTCCACCACGACGGGCTGGCCCTGCGGCGGCAGACCGCTCGCCGCCATCGCGGTCCGGCTGCCGCCCTGGCCGCCCCGGCCATTGGCATGCCGGCGGATCAGGTCGTCGATCTCGTCGGCCGTCAGCCCGGATCCTGTCGCCGAGCCTGCATAGGCCTCGCCCCCGGAGCGTCGCGGCCCGAAGCGGTTGGTGCCCGGCGTTCCGGGATAGAACGCCCATAGCAGCAAGAGGATCGCGCTGCCGATCAGGGGGATAAAGATCAGCAGATACCACCAGGCGCTGCGTCCGATGTCGTGCAGCCGGCGTGAGGAGATGCAGAAACTGGCCCATGAGATCATCAAGGCAGCGGCGACAATGATGATCGACACGTCGAGAGTCATCGGCCCGTAGCGTTTGGCGTATCCCGATACGAACGCGAGAAAACCGAAGGCGATGACGGTGACGAAGGTGGAGCAGATCCACCAGTCGATCCGCCCCATGCGCCCCTTGGGGGTGTAAAAATTCTCCAACATGAAATTACCCGCAACCAGAACGTCAATGGCTGCAAGCTAGCATTGTGCAAACGGGGACAAAATGGCGGCTTCCTGCAATCTCCGATCTCGGTTAACCGGGGATAGCGGGCACCGCCATTTCGCATTTCGGCCGTGCCGTCACGCCTTCGCGTCGCGCTGCGCGATCCAGTCGTGATCGGGATGGTTCTTGAAGCGCCACTTGCGCAAGGGGCCGGCCATCACGTTCAGATAGTACATCTGGTAGCCGTAGGGCGCGCCGCACGGATGGTGCCCCTTCGGCACCAGCACAACGTCGCCGTCCGACACCGCCATCGTCTCGTCGAGGCTGCCGTCCTCGGTGAAGACGCGCTGGATGCCGAAGCCCGTCGCCGGATCGAGACGGTGATAGTACGTCTCCTCCAGGTAGGTCATGTCGGGGTAGTTGTCCTCGTCGTGCCGATGCGGCGGATAGGACGACCAATGGCCCTGCGGCGTGAAAACCTCCGTCACCAGCAGGCTGTCGGCGACGTCCTTGTCCTCCATCGCGATGGGATGGATGTAGCGGGTATTGGTGCACTTGCCGCGCTCCTCGAAACCGATGTTTTCGATCATCCCGGCTTCGTGCCCGCCGCTACCCGGCGCGGTGCAAACGGCCAGCGTCAGCTCGGTCGTCGCCTTTGCTTCCCAGGACGAACCGTTCGGCACGTAAAGGCAATGCGGCGGCTTGCGCTCGAAGACGCTCATGCGCTCGCCCCGCTCGCCGAAGGAGATCCCGCCGGCGCTGAGCTCGGCCCGCCCCTCGACCAGCACCAGGATCGCTTCGCGGTCGCCCGTCGCCTCGCTCGCGCTCTCGCCCGGCGCCAGCCGGTAGAGCGTGAAACCGACATAGGACCAGCCGGCGCTCTGCGGCGTGATATCGTGCACCTTGCCGTGCTTGCCCTTTGGTTTCACCAGCAGATCGGCCATGGCGTCCCTCTCCCGTCTCGTGTGTATCGAGGCCTTGCGGCCCACCTTATCCCCGGTCGAGGCCGGTCTCGCGCGCCAGCGTTTTCAGCGCCTTGAGACCCATCGACTGGTAGGTCACCGGATCGCGGACCTCCGGGTCCTGCTCCGCCTCGATGACCAGCCAGCCCGAATAGTCGTGCTTCGCGGCGGTCTTCAGCACCGGCGCGAAATCGACCCCGCCCTCCGGATCGCCCGGCACGGTGAAGACGCCCCGGCGCACGCCTTCCAGGAAGCTCAGCCCCTCTTCGCGAACCTCAGCCATCACATCCGGACGCACGTTCTTGGCGTGGATATGTGAAACGCGGCCCATGTGCTTTTCGGCGAGCCGCGCCGGATCGCCACCGCCGAAGTAAGCGTGGCCCGTGTCGAGCAGCAACCGCGTCGCCGGACCGGTCAGCTCCATCAGCGCGTCGATTTCCTCTTCGCTTTCAATGATGGTGCCCATGTGATGGTGGTAGACGAGCGGCACGCCCTCGGCCGCGCAATGCGCCGCGACCTTCTCCAGATCGGCGCAAAAGGCGGCGAACCGGTCCCGGTCGAGGCGTGGTCGCTCGTTGACCGCAACCCCGTCATTGCCGTGGATAGCGTTGGAGGTCTCGCAGGCGATCAGCACCGGCGAGCCCATCGCCTTCAGCCGCGCCAGATGCTCGCCGATCGCCTCGATCTCGGTGTCGGCCGAGCGCGTCAGCAGATGCAGCGAGTACCAGGCCGAGACGAATTTCAGGCCGTGCGGCGCCAGCGTTTGCGCCAGCTCGGCCGGATCGGTCGGAAACTTGTGGCCGTTCTCGATGCCGTCGAAGCCGATCTCGGCAGCCTGCGACAGACAGGTTTGAAGCGGAATGTGAGCGCCGAGGCTCTGGTCGTCGTCGTTGGACCAGGCAATCGGGTTGGTGCCGTAGAGGATCATCTGTTGCGCCTTCAAGGAGTCGAAGCGGGGTGAAGACTAGTCGACAAGGTTCTGTTTTTTCACGGCCTTCTCGTAGGACGCGCGGGCGGAGCGGACCTCGTCGCGGGTCGAGACCTCCGGCACCGCAACGTCCCACCAGTGACCGCCGGCCTCGGTCGTCGCCAGCGGATCGGTGTCGATGACGACGACGTGGCTGCGCTCCGACGCCCTCGCCCTCACCAGCGCGGCCTCGAGGCCGGCGATGTCGTCGACCTTCTCCGAGATCGCGCCCATCGAGGCAGCATGCGCGGCGAAGTCGATGTCGCTCGGCACCACATGACGGGCCGTGTCGAGCAGGTTGTTGAAGCTCTCGCCGCCGGTCGCCCTCTGCAGGCGATTGATGCAGCCGAACCCGCGATTGTCGAGCAGCACGACGATGAGCTTGCAGCCCAGCATCACGGAGGTCGCAAGCTCGGAATTCATCATCATGTAGGAGCCGTCGCCGACCATGACGACGACCTCGCGCTCGGGCTGCGCCATCTTGGCGCCGAGCCCGCCGGCGATCTCGTAGCCCATGCAGGAGAAGCCGTATTCCATGTGGTAGCCCATCGGCCGGGCAGCCTTCCAGAGCTTGTGCAGCTCGCCCGGCAGGCCGCCGGCGGCGCAGAAAACCACGGCGTTTTCATCGACATTGCGCTGGACGGCGCCGATCACCTGGGCATCGCTCGGCAGTGCGTTGCCGTCGGGCGGCGGCGCTGTCGCGGCGTCCACAGCGGCGATCCACTCGCGCTTGAGATCATCCGCCAGCGGCGTGAACCGCGTGTCGCCGAGTGCCCGGCCCAAAGCCTCCAGCCCGTCGCGCGCATCGGCGCAAAGCGGCACGGCGCCGTGCTTGGCCGCATCATAAGGCGTCACGTTGAGGCTGACGAGCTTTCGGCCCGGCCGGGCGAACAGCGACCAGGAGCCGGTGGTGAAGTCCTGGAAACGCGTGCCGACGCCAAGCACCACGTCGGCCTCGGCGGCGACCGCATTGGCGGCCGAGGAGCCGGTTACGCCGATCGAGCCGAGGTTGAGCGGATGGTCCCAGGCAAGCGCCGATTTGCCGGCCTGCGTCTCGACGACCGGAATGCCGTACGTTTCGGCAAAACGCGCAAGCGCCTGATGGGCAAAGGAATAATGGATGCCGCCGCCGGCGACGATGACCGGGCGCTCGGCCGAGGCGAGCAGGCGCGCGACCTCCTCCAGCTCGGCCGGATCCGGCTGGGGCCGGCGCATGCGCCAGACCTTCGGCTCGAAGAAACTCTCCGGCCAGTCGAAGGCCTCGGTCTGCACGTCCTGGCAGAAAGCGAGCGTGACCGGGCCGCATTCGGCCGGGTCGGTCATCACGCGGAAGGCGCGCGGCAGCGCGGTCAGCAACTGCTCGGGCCGGGTGATGCGGTCGAAATAACGCGAAACCGGACGGAAGCAGTCGTTGACGCTGACCGTGCCGTCGCCGAAGTCCTCCAGCTGCTGCAGCACCGGATCGGGCGCGCGCCCCGCGAAGACGTCGCCGGGCAGCAGCAGCACCGGTAGCCGGTTGACATGGGCCATGGCCGCGGCGGTCAGCATGTTGGTGGCGCCAGGACCAATGGACGTGGTGACGGCCATCGCCCGGCGGCGGCCGAGTTGCTTGGCATAGGCAACGGCGGCATGGGCCATGCCCTGCTCGTTGTGGCCGCGCCAGGTCGGCAGCTCATCGCGAACGCCGTAGAGCGCTTCGCCGAGGCCTGCGACATTGCCGTGGCCGAAGATCGCCCAGACGCCGGAGATGAAGGGAACGCCGTCCTCGTTCATCTGCCGGCAGAGATACCGCGTGACGGCCTGTGCCGCCGTGAGCCGGATGGTCGTCGTCATGCCGCTCTCCCGTCTGCCGCCCTCGCCCGGTCCCAGGCCGCGCAAAGCGTTTCGTATTTCGACGCCATGAGCGCGATCGCGCCCTCGTCGTCAAGCCTGCCGCTGAGCCAGCTCCGCGCCGCCTCGAAGAAGATGGTGCGCCCGACGGCAAAGCCCTTGACCAGCGGGAAGCGGGCAGCTTCCGCGAAACTGGCTTCCAGATCCTCGACGGGTGCGTCGAGACCGAGCACGACGATGCCACGAACATGCGGATCGTTCTCGGAAATCGCGGCGCAGGTCTGCGCCCAGGCGGCGGCGGAGACGGAGGGCTCCAACTTCCACCAGTCGGGATAGACGCCGATCTCGTAGAACCGGCGGATCAGCGTCGCCGTGGTATCGTCGCCGACCGGCCCGACCTTGGACGGAATGACCTCCAGCAGCAGCTCGAGCCCGTTGGCGCGCGCAGCGCGCGCGAGCCGCAGTACCGTCGCCTCCTGCGCCGCTCGCATCGTCTCGTCGTCGTCCGGATGACAGAAGCACAGGACCTTGACCACATGGCCGGCGGGCCACTCGGCGAGGCCGGAGCCAAAGTCCGGGCCGATTTCCAGCTCCAGCGGCCGGGATCCGGGCAGCTCCACCGGGCGGCCGATCCAAAGGCCGGTGCCGGCGGCGGCGAACAGCGCCTCCTCGCCGAGCCGCCCGTCGCTGAGGATGCCGTAGCCGGGCCGCCCCGCCTGCACCCGGCAGGCGGCGGCAAGGCAGAGCTTCTTGAAGGCGGGAATGCGAGTGGGGTCGGCGCCGAGCTCGGCGGCCAGATCCTCCAGCTGCTTGCGGTGATCGAAGGCAAAGACCCGCATTTCCGGCCAGTTGCCCTTGCGGGTCGTCGACCAGTGGATCTGCTCCAGCTCCGCGTCCTTGCGCAGCGCCGGCACGCGCACGCCGCGCTCCAGGAAGAAGCACAGTTCCTCCCAGCTCGGATAGGACGGGGTGCAGCCGTGCCGCGAGACGGCCAGCGCGCCGCAGGCATTGGCATAGGTCAGCGCGCGCTCCCAGCCCTCGTCGCGCAGCCAGCCGCGCAAGAGGCCGGACATGAAGCCGTCGCCCGCGCCCAGCACGTTGAACACCTCGATGGGAAAGCCCGGGCCGGAGATGCCCTGGTCTAGAACGGCGGGGATCTCGGCCTCGAAGGCGACCGCGCCCATCGGCCCGCGCTTGCACACGAGCGTTGCGGCGGAGACAGCCCGCACGGCGCGCAGAGCCGCCAGCGTATCGGTGGTGCCGCCGGCGATGTGGAACTCCTCTTCCGTGCCGACGATCAGGTCGAAGAGGTGCAGATGCGACTGCAGCTTGGCTGTCACCGCGCTGGATTCGATGAAGCGGCTTTCGCCGGCATCGTGTCCGGCAAGGCCCCAGAGATTGGGCCGGTAGTCGATGTCGAGCGCGGTACGGGCGCCGTTTTCTCGGGCAAGGCGCAAGGCCTTCAGCACCGCCGCCTCGGTGCGCGGGTTGGACAGGTGAGTGCCGGTGACGGTGATGCAACCGGCTTCCGCGATGAAGTCCGGGTCGATGTCGCCCTCGTCCAGCGCCATGTCGGCGCAATTCTCGCGGTAGAAAATCAGCGGAAACTGCTCGCGGTCGCGAATGCCCAGAAGCACCAGCGCGGTCAGCCGCTCCGGATCGGTCCTGACGCCGCGCACGTCGACGCCCTCGCGCACCAGTTCCTCGCGGATGAAACGGCCCATGTGCTCGTCGCCGACACGGGTGATGAGGGCGGAGCGCAGACCGAGCCGCGCGGTGCCGGCCGCCATGTTGGTGGGCGAGCCGCCGATATACTTGGCGAAGCCGCGCATGTCCTCCAGCCGGCCGCCGACCTGGGAGCCGTAGAGATCGACCGAAGCGCGGCCGATGGTGATGACATCGAGCGGCCGCGCGTCCCGGCCTTGCTGCGAACTCATGACAACCTCTCCCCGCCCTGCCGGAACCGCAAAGGGGCCCATTCGCCCCTCAAAACGGAACATAAATTCCATTATGGTCGACTGCAACCGCTTTATCGCCCGCCCGTGGTGGAAAACGAGACCGGGGACCGCGACGGCGGGCGCGACGAAAAACGCAAGAGATGCCGCTAGGATTGGCGGGTTTTCGCCTGTTATCAATCCCGTAGAGAATCAAGCTACAGCCGATCATCTGGTATCAGGGGCAGACCACGGGGCACGCACCGCGTCCGATTTCACCGCTGCGCAAAGCGATCCAATCGGACCCAAACACGCCCCACGCCACCCCGTCCAGCCATGAAGCCATGCGGGAGCGGGGCCTTGCACAGCCGTGCAAAAACTGCATATGGAATTTTTGTTCCAAATTCTCGAACGGTGCCGCGGGAGCGATTTTCGTTGCATCGCAACATCAAACGTGGTCTATGCGGCGCAACGGCGTCCGCGTGGAGACACGAGCCTTTCGTGACCGGCGCCCAGACGCAACCTTCCTCCCGATCGTTGCCGATACGAAGCGCTGCTACCCGAGCGGCGGACAACATGGTCCGTTTTCGGTGCCGGCGCGCCCCCAAGGCAGCTGATCTGCGCAAGCTCCCTTCATGACAGACACGGACCGCGACCGCTCGCCCATGATGGCGTGCCGGCGCGAGCAAGGAGTCCGCTTGACCACGTTCAACGACCTCGGCCTCGCCGAGCCGATCCTCAAGGCCCTTGAGGCCGAGGGCTATACCTCCCCGACGCCGATTCAGGCGCAGGGCATTCCCGCGATCATGTCGGGCGCCGACGTACTGGGCCTCGCCCAGACCGGCACCGGCAAGACCGCATCCTTCGTGCTGCCGCTGCTCAACCGCATCGTCGCGCAGAACAGTCGGCCCGAGCCGAAGACCTGCGGCGCGCTGATCCTCGCCCCGACGCGCGAGCTCGCCGCCCAGATCGCAGACAGCATCCGCGCCTATGGCCAGAAGGTGCGCCATTCGGCCACCGTCGTGGTCGGCGGCGTCCGTCCCTTCCCGCAGGTGCGCAACATGGCGCGCGGCGTCGACATTCTTGTCGCAACGCCGGGCCGCTTGATCGACCACATGCAGGGCGGTGCCATCCGTCTCGACAAGACCACCACCGTGGTTCTGGACGAGGCCGACCACATGCTCGACCTCGGCTTCCTGCCGGCGATCCGCCAGATCCTGGCGAGCCTGCCGCGTGACCGCCAGACGGTTCTGCTGTCGGCGACCATGCCGAAGCCGATCCGCGCGCTGGCCGAGGACTTCCTGAACAACCCGCAGGAAATCGCGGTGGCTCCGGCCTCCAAGCCGATCGACCGCATCGAGCAGAAGGTGCTGCTGATCGAGCGCGACGCCAAGCGCCAGGCGCTGGTCGACGTGCTGCGCAGCGAGGACATGGATCGCGCCATCGTCTTCACGCGCACCAAGCACGGCGCCGACAAGGTGACCAAGCAGCTGGAGCAGGCCGGCCTGTCGGCCGCCGCGATCCACGGCAACAAGAGCCAGAGCCAGCGCCAGAAGGCGCTCGACAACTTCCGCTCCGGCCGCACCCCGGTGCTGGTGGCGACCGACATCGCCGCACGCGGCATCGACGTCGATGGCGTGTCGCATGTCGTCAACTACGAGCTGCCGAACGTTCCGGAAGCCTATGTGCACCGCATCGGCCGCACCGCGCGCGCCGGCAAGAGCGGCATCGCCGTTTCCTTCTGCGACCGCGAGGAGCGTCCGTTCCTGCGCGACATCGAGAAGCTGATCGGCAAGGTGCTGGTCGAGCGCGAGGACGACGGCCCGGCCCCGCGCAAGCAGGCGCGTGGCGGCGGCGGCCGTGGCCAGCAGCAGCAGCGCAAGCCCTTCCGCCCGCGCGGCGAAGGCGGCGCACGCGATGAAGGTCGCGGCGAGGCTCGCGGCTTCCGCGGCAGTGCCAACGGCAATGGCAATGGCGGCGCACGCAAGGACAAGCCGGCTGGCCAGCAGCAGCGCAACAGCCGCCCGCAGGGCGCCAAGCCGCGCGATCACAGCGGCGAGCGCGGCCGTGTCCGCTCGTTCCAGCCCGCGTAACGCGGCAACGCCGAAACACGCTTGAAAACGAACGCCGGCGCGGATCCCTCCGCGCCGGCGTTTTTCGTTTCAGGTCGAGGCTCCCCGCCCCTGCCCGCGTCAGTCGGCGGCGCGCACCAGCTGGTTCTGGGTGCCCAGGCCATCGATGCCGAGCGCCAGCCGGTCGCCCGGCTTCAGATAGACCGGAGCCGGCTTGATGCCCATGCCGACGCCCGGCGGCGTGCCGGTGGAGATCACGTCGCCCGGATGCAGGCTCATCATCTGCGACAGGTAGGAAATCACCTTGGCGACGCCGAAGATCATGGTCGCGGTGGAACCGGTCTGCATGCGCTTGCCGTTGAGGTCGAGCCATAGGCCGAGCGCCTGCGGGTCGCTCACCTCGTCGCGGGTGACGAGCCAGGGGCCGAGGGGACCGAACGTGTCGGCCGACTTGCCCTTGGTCCACTGACCGGCACGCTTGGTCTGGAAGTCGCGCTCAGACACGTCGTTGGCAACGCAGTAGCCCGCGACATGGGACAGCGCATCGGCCTCCGACACGTATTTGGCGTGACGGCCGATAACGACGGCGAGCTCCACCTCCCAATCGGTCGCGACCGAGCCGCGCGGCAGCTCGATACCGTCGTCGGGACCGCAGATCGCCGAGGTCGCCTTCATGAAGACGATGGGCTCGGGCGGCACGTCGAGACCGGATTCGGCCGCATGGTCGGAATAGTTGAGGCCGATACAGACGAACTTGCCGACCTGGCCGACGCAGGGACCGATGCGCGCGCCCTCTTCCACCAGCGGCAGCGAGGCAGGATCGAGCGCCGCAATGCGCGCCAGCCCCTCGTCGGAAAGGGTCTTGCCGGCAATATCGTCGACATGGGCGGAAAGATCGCGGATGCGCCCTTGCGCATCGACAAGGCCGGGGCGCTCGCTGCCGGCAGGTCCGAAACGGACGAGTTTCATGGAAGGTCTCCTCAAAAGCGACCCTGCAAACGGGGTCGCGCGATCATAGGCGGTTGAGGAAAAACGGCAATCGCCGCGCCGGCGGGATCACGAACGGCCGGAACGGGCGTCCGGCAGAACCAGCGAATAGCTTGTGGAGCGCCCGCCGCCGGGATCGCGCGCGAGAATGCCGCGGGCGACGAGATCGTTGATATCGCGCAGCGCCGTATCGGGGGAGGTCTTGGTCAGCTTCGCCCATTTCGACGAGGTGAGCTTGCCGTCGAAGCCATCGAGCAGGCGGTTCAGCACCTTGCGCTGGCGTTCGCCGAGCGGTTCGCCGGCAAGCGCCTGCCAGAAGGCCGCCTTGCGCAGCACGTCCTCGAGAATGCGGGCAGAATCGTCCAGCGCGCGGTCGAGGCAGGCGAGAAACCACAGCAGCCAGGGCGTGATGTCGAGATCGCCTTTCTGGGTGCGCTCGAGGATCTCGTAATAGCCTTTGCGGTCCTGCCGGATCTGCGAGGAGAGGCTGTAGAAGCGCTGGCCGCTGCCCTCGGAACGGGCCAGCGCCATGTCGCCGACCGCGCGCGCGATACGGCCATTGCCGTCCTCGAAGGGGTGAATGGTAACGAACCACAGATGCGCGAGCGCGGCCCGCAAGACCGGGTCGAGCGTATCCGGGCTCTCGAACCACTCCAGGAAAGCGGCCATCTCGCCGGCAACACGGGACGCGGGCGGAGCCTCGAAGTGGACCTTCTCGCGGCCGAAGGGGCCCGAGACCACCTGCATGGGTCCTGCCTCCTCGTCGCGCCAGCGACCGACGGCGATGCGCAGCATGCCGCTGCGCCCCGTGGGAAACAGCGCCGCGTGCCAGCCAAACAGGCGCTCCTGCGTGAGCGGCTTGTCGAACGCACCGACCGCATCCAGCGTCATCTCGACGACGCCCTCGACATTGCGGTCGACCGGCGGCAGGCCGCCGATATCCATGCCGAGCCGGCGGGCGATGGAGGAGCGAACCTGGCTGCGCTCCAGGATCTCGCCCTCGATCTCGCTCGACTTCACGACATCCGCCGTCAGCGTCTCCAGAACCGCCTCGGAGCGCAGCTCGAAGCCAAGCGCATCCATGCGCCCGGCCAGCCGTCCTTGCCGGTGACGCACGGCTGCCAGCGGGCCGGAGACCGCCGCGTGGTCGAAGTGGACTTTCGGCCACGCATCGAGTTGATGGATATAGGTCGCCATTCTCCGCATCCTTTGCGGAGAATATAGCCCTCATTCGCCGCAACCGCAATTAATCACCGCATATTATGCGGCGATTGGCGGGTTTAATCGCCGCACGAGCCAGACATGCGGGGTGGGCACCACTCTTGCGAGCAGTCGTCGCGGATTGCATTGTAACGCTTTGACGCCTCGAGACACTCGAAACGACAGGGCCCCGCAGATGACCAGAGCATTCACCCACCTGATGTTCCAGGGCAAGGCGCGCGCCGCGCTGGAGACCTATCAGGCGGTGTTTCCCGATTTCGCCCTCGACCTGCTGGAGCTGAACGGCGACGACACGGCCTCCCCCGGAACGGTGCGCATGGCGAAGGTCTCCTTCGCCGGCCAGAACCTGATCGTCATCGACAGCCCGATTCCGCACGACTTCGACTTCACGCCGTCCATGTCGCTGTTCGTCGAGATGGAGGATGCGGAGGCGCTCGACACTGCCTTTGCGCGCCTGTCGGACGGCGGCACGGTTCTCATGCCGCTGGACAATTACGGCTTCAGCCCGCGCTTCGGCTGGCTGATCGACAGGTTCGGCCTGTCCTGGCAATTGTCGCTGCCGATGTAAGGGCGAAAGCCGGCGCGACTGCAGCTCAGATGGCGGGCGACGGGTCTTCTGCACGGGCTGTGGACGGCGGCACGGGCGGATGGACGTAGCCGGTGGCAAGGAATGTCCGGCCGCGGCCGTCCTGCTTGGCGCGGTAGAGCGCGTCGTCGGCGCTGCGGATCACCGACTTGGCGGTGAGCGCATCGTCCGGCCACCAGGCGACGCCGATGCTGGCGCCGACCGAGGCCCGGCCGCCATCGAACACGATTTCCGAACAGACGCTGTCGACGATCCGGTCGCACAGGGCCAGCACCGAGGCGCGGTCGAGCCCCTCGCGCAGCAACACGATGAACTCGTCGCCGCCGACACGCGCGGCCATGCCCCGGTCGCCGACGGATTCCAGAATGCGGGCAGACACGGTACGGATCACCAGATCGCCGATGGGATGGCCCCAGGTGTCGTTGACCTGCTTGAAGCGGTCGAGATCGATGCACAGGACCGCGCAGCGGTCCTGCTCGCTGCGCTGCAGGACGCGCTCCATCTCCTGTTCGAACTGCAGCCGGTTGGGCAGGCCGGTGAGGGCGTCGTGATTGGCGAGGAAGCGGTTGCGCTCCTCGCTCTGCTGCAGGCGACGGAGGCTGCGGGCAAAGCGCAGGGCAACGAAGCCGAGCGCGATGGCAGCCAGAACCAGAACACCGATCAGCAGCGGCAGCGCCTCGCGCCAGATCACGGCGGAGGGATGGCTGCGGACCCAGGTGGCGACGAAGCGCGGAGTGCCGTCGCCCAGCGGGATCACGTCGCTGTCTGCCGGGACCGCGTCGACCGGGTGGATCGCGAAGTCCTTCAGGCCGAGCTTGCGGCCGATTTCCGTCAGGATCGACGGCATCAGCGGCTTGAAGGTGAGGAGAATGTTGGGCGGCCCGTCGGGCAGCACGGCATCGTCGTCGGGCACGATGGCCTGGGCGACGATCATGTTGATCTCGCCCTTCACCTCCCGCACGTCGGAAACGTAGAGCGGGCTGGACGAGCGCACCGGATGGCGGGACACCCGGAAGCCGCTTCCCTGCCGCTCCCGGGCGGAGGCATAGGCCTGGCGTGCCGCCTCGACGAGATCGGCGGCCAGGGCGACGTAAGCCTCGGCCTCCGTCTTGGAGCGGATATCGTCCTCGAAGATCAGCAGGCGCGGCAGATCGTCGGGCCCGACCATGACGGTCGTTTGGATGCCGAAGTCTTCCCAGTGCCAGTTGGCGATCTCCTCGCGAACGAATGTCCAGTCGATACGGGCGACAAGCGCCCTCACCGCTTCGTCCCAGTGGGACACGCGCGACTGGTCGTCGGCAAGGATCTCGACCTGACGGTCGACCTCGTTTCGCACCAGATGGCGCTCGTCCTGCGCGCGTACCTCGTCGGCGATGCCGCCGGCGCTGCCGAGCATATGCGTGTTGGAAAGCGCGAAGGCGACGACAACGGCGGCACATACCAGATAAATCGCCAGCGCCATGTTGCGCTTGCGCCCGTCCAGCCAGTGCCCCATCGATTTTGTTCCGATCTGCTGCATGGGCAGCACCGTGGCACGAAGACTTGAATGTTCACCTAACCGATGTGGTTCCCGTGCCATTAACGATTGGACCCGGAAAGAACCTGCGGTAGCGCCCGCACCTTGATCTCGCGCAAGGCGAGACTCGCCTCGCCGCACCATAATGGCGCCGGGCTGGACGGAAAATCGCAACGGGGAGACCGATGGGAAAGACGATGAAAGCCGCCGTGGTGCGCGCGTTCGGCGCACCGCTCGACATTTGCGAAGTGGTGCGGCCGGAGGTGGCGCCCGGCAAGATCCTGGTGAAGATCGCCGCCAGCGGGGTCTGCCACACCGACCTGCACGCGGCCGAGGGCGACTGGCCAGTGAAGCCGCAGCCGCCCTTCATCCCGGGCCATGAAGGTGTCGGCACCGTCGCCGCAGTCGGGGCCGGCGTCACCAGCGTGAAGGAAGGCGACCGGGTGGGCGTGCCGTGGCTGCACACGGCCTGCGGCCATTGCCGGCATTGCGTTGGCGGCTGGGAAACCCTGTGCCACGACCAGCAGAACACCGGCTATAGCGTCAATGGCGGCTTTGCCGACTATGTGCTCGCCGACCCGGACTATGTCGGCCACCTGCCGGACGGGCTGGCCTTCGCGCCCGCAGCCCCGGTGCTGTGCGCCGGCGTCACGGTCTACAAGGGGCTGAAGGAGACCGAGGCGAAGCCCGGCCAGACCGTCGTCATCATCGGCATCGGCGGGCTCGGCCACATGGCCGTGCAATATGCCAAGGCGATGGGGATGCACGTGATCGCCGTCGACATCTCCGATGAGAAGCTGGCCCTGGCCCGCGCGCTCGGCGCCGACATGACCCTCGATGCGCGGAGCGGCGACGTTGCCGCCGAGGTGCAGAAGGGCGGCGGTGCGGAAGGCGTGCTGGTGACGGCGGTGTCGCCCAAGTCGTTCAGCCAGGGATTCGGCATGCTGGCGCGTGGCGGCACGATGAGCCTCGTTGGCCTGCCGCCCGGAGACTTTCCGCTGCCGATCTTCGACACCGTGCTGAACCGCAAGACCGTGCGCGGCTCCATCGTCGGCACGCGCAACGATCTTGCCGAGGCGCTCGCCTTTGCCGCGGACGGCAAGGTCGCCGCGCATTACTCGGTGGACCGGCTGGAGAACGTCAACGCGATCTTCGACACGATGCGCGCCGGCAAGATCGACGGGCGCGTGGTGATGGAGATCTGACGCGAACGGCTCAGCCGCGCTCCAGCGCGGCGAGCATGAACGCAGCGCGCTCGGCGACCGGGACTTTCGGCAGCAGCCGGGTCTCGTAGCCGAGCGCGGGCAGGATATCCGCAAGCCGCTCGTATTCCTCGACCGCGGCGGCAAAGCCGTGCCGGCGCTCTTCATCACCCGCATGGATCTCCGGCCAGGGCGGGGCAAGAAAAACCAGCGGCCGGTAACGGTAGCGACGGGCGAGCGGCGCAAGAACGGCGCGCCCGGTCGCGGCCTCGAAAGCGGATGCGGCGTCGATCACGCCTCGGTCGAAGAAGGTCCAGCCATCGCCACCCGCTCCGGCATGCGCGCCGCGCCAGTCGGCGACGGCCATGCGGATCGCCCGCCGGGCAAAGGCGGCAAGATCGACCCAGGGCAACGCGCTGCCCTCTCCCGCCAGTTCCTCGCGGACGATGCGCCGGCCGGGTTCCTCGACCGTTCGGTGGCCGAGACGGGCAAACTCTTCGATCAATGTGGATTTTCCGCCACCGGAACAGCCGGTGACGAGCACGAAACGCTCATGCATGGAAAGGCTCTCTTTGTGGGGGAAACGGGGGCGGCGCATCAAGCGCCCTGCCCCGCGTCCCTCGAGCCTACATCGCGTCGTAGTCGAGCACCACCGTGTCGGAGACCGGGCGCGACTGGCAGGTGAGGACGAAGCCCGCCTCGATCTCCCAGGGCTCGAGCGAATAGTTGACCGCCATATCGACCTCGCCGGCCTCGACCTTGGCGCGGCAGGTGCAGCACATGCCGCCCTTGCAGGAATAGGGAACCTCGACGCCCGCGCGCATGGCCGCATCGACGATGGTCTCGCCGGCCGCGACCGGCACCGTGACGCGGGCTCCGTCGATGATCAGCTCGGCGCGCGCCTCGTGGGCGGTCTCGGAGACCTTGTTCGCGGGCTTGGCCGCATGCGGAGCCGAGCCGTCGGCCGGCGTAAAGAATTCGCGGTGGATGCGCTCGCCCGCCACGCCGAGGCGCGACAGGACTTCGCTCGCGGTCTCGATCATCTCGCCGGGACCGCAGAGGAACACTCCGTCCGCCTCCGCCACCGGCATCACATACTTGAACAGGCGTTCCAGCTTTTCCGCATCCAGCCGGCCGGAAAGGATCTCCACGTCCTGGGTCTCGCGCGAGAGCACATGGAAGACGCCGAAGCGGGTCGGGAAGACATCCTTCAGGTCCTCGATCTCTTCCTTGAAGATGATCGTCTGGGCGCTGCGATTGCCGTAGAACAGGAAGAACTCGCTCTCGGGCTCGCGGGTCAGCACCGTGCGGATCATCGCGAGCACCGGCGTGATGCCGGAGCCGGCGGCCACCGCCACGAGACGGCGCGGGCCGCCCTCATGCGCCGGCAGCACGAATCGGCCCGACGGGGTCATCACGTCGATCTCGTCGCCGGCCGCCACGTTCTCGTTGGCGAAGGCGGAAAAGACGCCGCCGTCGATCTTCTTCACCGCGACACGCAGCTCGCCGTCATCTTCGCCGGCGCAGATCGAATAGGACCGGCGCACTTCCTCCCCGCCGATCACCGTGCGCAGGGTGAGATACTGGCCGGCGGCGAAGCGGTAGGCCTCTCGCAGGCTCTCCGGCACGTCGAAGGAAATCGACACGGCCTCGGGCGTCTCGCGCCTCACTTCGCGGACCTTCAGCGCATGGAATCTCGGCGACATGCGGTTTCTCCCTCAAAAGCTTCCGGCGGCATCCGCTGCCTGCCGGACAAGACGCCAGCTCAGTGGCACTTGAAATAGTCGAACGGCTCGGCGCAGGAGCGGCAGCGCCAGAGCGCCTTGCAGGCGGTGGAGCCGAACTCCGACACCTTCTCGGTGTCGATCGAGCCGCAGCGCGGACAGGCGACCTCGTCGTCGCCGAACAGGGCACGGCGGGAGGCCTTGCCGGCCGGCGGGGCGATGCCGTAGGCGCGCAGCTTCTCGCGCGCCTCTTCGCTCAGCCAGTCGGTGGTCCAGGCCGGCGACAGAACGGTGTTGACCCGCACCTTGCCGAAACCCTCCGCCATCAGCGCGGTCTCGATGTCCATGGTGAAGACGGCCATGGCCGGGCAACCGGTATAGGTCGGCGTGATGTCGACCTCGACCGTGCCGTCGGAGGCGATGCGCACATCGCGCAGCACGCCGAGATCGCCGATGGTCAGCACCGGAACTTCCGGGTCCGGCACCTGCGCGGCGACCTCGAAGGCGCGCCGGCGGGCGCTCTCCCCCGCGATGTCGTGCAGGCGCGAGCCCATCTCCGTCACCACCTGTGGCCCGGCCAGGCCCGCTGCATGTACTGCATCTGCGAAAGCAGGTGGCCGAAGCTCTCCGAATGACGGCCCGAACGGCCGCCGGTCTGGAACCAGCCATCGGGCGGCAGGCGCAGCGTCGCCTCGTCCAGCACCTCGCGCAAGGTGGCGTGCCACTCGTCGCGCAAGCTCGCCGGGTCGACCGCGATACCAGCGGCGACCAGCCGCTCGACCACGCCGTCGATCTCGAACAGCTCTCCCGTATAGGGCCACAGCTGATCGACAGCGGCCTGGGCGCGCTCATGGCTCTGCGTGGTGCCGTCGCCGAGGCGAATGGTCCACTCGGCCGAATGGCGCACGTGATAGGCCGCTTCCTTCTCCGCCTTGGCGGCAATGGCGGCGAGCGTTGCGTCCTTCGAGGCCTTCAGCTCGCGCCAGAGCGGCAGCATGAAGGCGGAGAAGAACAACTGGCGCAGGATGGTCTGGGCGAAGTCGCCGTTCGGCTGCTCGACCAGCAGGCAATTGTTGAACTGGCGCTCGTGGCGCAGGAAGCAGAGCTGGTCCTCGTCGCGCCCCTCGCCTTCCACCTCGCCGGCATAGGTGTAGAGCGCGCGCGCCTGGCCGATATGGTCGAGCGCGACGTTGGCGAGGCCGATATCCTCCTCCAGCGTCGGCGCGTGGCCGCACCACTCGCCGAGGCGCTGGCCGAGAATGGCCGCATCGTCGGCAAGACGCAGGGTGTAGGCAAAGAGGTCGGCGGTCTGGTCGGTCGTGGTCATGGTGCCGCTCCCGCTCACATGTTGCCGACTTCTTCGGGGATCTCGTAGAAGGTCGGATGCCGGTAGATCTTCGAGGCGGTCGGCTCGAACATCACGTCCTTCTCGGTCGGGTCGGAGGCGACGATCGCCGAGGACGGCACCACCCAGATGGAGACGCCCTCGCCGCGGCGGGTGTAGACGTCGCGCGCGGCCTGCAGCGCCATCTCCTCGTCGGCCGCATGCACCGAACCGCAATGACGATGCGCCATGCCGGTGCGCGAACGGATGAAGACTTCCCAAAGCGGCGTGTTCTTCTCGGTCATGGTTTTCTCCCTCGGGCTCGCGGGCGCATGGCCGGTGCGAAAGCCTCATGTTCCTTCGGAACGTCGTTGTGCCTTGCCCCCGGCGCGTGCCCCGCGCCGGGGTGTCGCTCACTCGGCGGCGATGCGGGCCGCCTCGCGGCGGTTGCGGCGCTTCTCTGCATGGGCCAGGGCCGCCTCGCGCACCCAGGCGCCCTCGTCCCAGGCCTTGCGGCGGGCGTCCAGGCGCTCGCGGTTGCACGGGCCGTTGCCGGCGACGACGCGGGAGAACTCCTCCCAGTCGATCTCGCCATATTCCCAGTGGCCGGTTTCCTCGTTGAGCTTCAGGTCCGGGTCGGGAAGTGTGAGGCCGAGATAGTGCGCCTGCGGCACGGTCGCATCGACGAACTTCTGGCGCAGCTCGTCATTGGTGAAGCGCTTGATCTTCCAGGCCATCGACTGGGCGGAGTGCTTGGAGTCGGTGTCCGAGGGGCCGAACATCATCAGCGACGGCCACCACCAGCGGTTCAGCGCGTCCTGAACCATCGCCTTCTGCTCTTCCGACGAGCGGCACATCTCCAGCAGCAGCTCGTAGCCCTGGCGCTGGTGGAAGCTCTCTTCCTTGCACACGCGGATCATGGCGCGCGAATAGGGACCGAAGGAGCACCGGCAGAGCGGGATCTGGTTCATGATCGCCGCGCCGTCGACCAGCCAGCCGATGGCGCCGATGTCGGCCCAGGTCAGGGTCGGATAGTTGAAGATGGAGGAGTATTTCGCCTTGCCGGACAGAAGCTGCTCGGTGAGCTCTTCGCGGGAAACACCCAGCGTCTCGGCGGCGGAGTAAAGGTAGAGGCCGTGGCCGCCCTCGTCCTGCACCTTGGCGAGCAAAGCCGCCTTGCGCTTCAGGGTCGGGGCACGGGTGATCCAGTTGCCCTCGGGCAGCATGCCGACGATCTCGGAATGGGCATGCTGGGAGATCTGGCGCACGAGGGTCTTGCGATAGGCCTCCGGCATCCAGTCGTTGGGCTCGATCTTCTCTTCCGCGTCGATGCGGGCCTGGAAGGCGGCGAGCAGCGCGGCGTCCTCGCTGCGCTCGTCCGATGCGTCACGGGCGTTCAGGGCCTGGGTGTACATGCGATCAACCCCTCCTCGGTTGCCATGCGGGACGCGCAAGGGGCGCGCCTTATCTGCCACGCATTATACGTGACGATATTTTTATATTTCAAGTTTTTTCTGTCACATATTAGCCCATGGCGAACCGGTTCGCACAAGTCGCTGATTTGTCTGAATTCCCAGGTTCAGCCAGCAGAAAAGCGGCGGGCTTCCGTGGCATCCGGCGGCGGCAGCAGGCCGTCGCGGCCGCGCGCATGGTACGCGATCCAGGCCTCGGCCGGCGCCCGCAACGCGCCGTAGAGACGGGCCGCCAGCCGGTTGGCGGCAAGGCCCGGCCAATCGGCTGGAAGCAGCGCAGGCGGCAGCATCGGGTCACGCAGGATCAACCGGCGATAGTCGTGAACGAGCAGGATGCGGCAGACCATCGCCGTCTCCGGCGACAGGCACCCTTGTTCCGCACCGCCCTGCCCGGCCTCCAGCGCATCGGCAAGCGGCGCATACCGCTGGCAAAAGGACTGGTAGCGGCCGGCCAGCGGGGCGAGATCGAAGGCGCGGGCAACGAGATCGGCATCCGACCCGGCCAGCACGGAGGCGGCCAGCGTCACCGCGCCATCCGCCGCCCCTTGCGGAAAGTCGGGCCCGTCCAGCGGCGGGCTGGCCGGGGTGCCGAGCAGCACGCCGGGGGCCAGCAACCCGTAGCCGGCCTTGCGGGCTGCCTCGCGCAGGCCGTTGCGACCGTCCGTTTCGGGCAGCACGACGACGCGCAGCTCCACCGGGCGCGTCTCGCCCCCGTCCGGCGCAAGGCGATAGATGCGCTGCGAGGCCGGGGTGAAGGTCGCGCGCCCGGCCGCCGACAGGGCGTAGAAGCTTAGCCGCCCCTGACGCTCGCGCTCGACCCAGCCGTCGCGGGCAAGACGCGAGAGCGCCGCGCGCACGGCAGCTGCATCGATGCGCATGAGGCCGAGCAGATCGGACAGCGTGCCGGCCCAGACCTCACCGCCGCGCGGGGCGACGAGATCGCCGAAGATCGTGACGATCAGCGACCAGACGCGCAGCGGCTGGGTCTCGTGCAGCCGGTCCAGCAGGGCCGTTGCAAGCGCCTCGACATCCGCCGGAGCCGTGCCGGCCTCAGCCGGCGGCGTGGTGGGCATGCCAGTGCCAGGCGATGTCGATGCGCCGGGTGACCCAGACCTTCTCGTGCGAGGCGACATAGTCGAGGAAGCGGGCGAGCGCCGCGGCGCGGCCCGGGCGGCCGACCAGACGGCAGTGCAGGCCGATGTTCATCATCTTCGGCGCGCCGGCCTCTCCTTCCGCATAGAGCGTGTCGAACGTGTCCTTCAGGTAGGTGAAGAACTGGTCGCCCGAGTTGAAGCCCTGCGGGGTGGCAAAACGCATGTCGTTGGCATCGAGCGTATAGGGAATGACGAGATGCGGACCCGACGGCCCCTCGACCCAGTAGGGCAGGTCGTCGGCATAGCTGTCGGAATCATAGAGGAAACCGCCCTCCTCCATCACGAGGTCGCGGGTGAATTCCGACGTACGGCCGGTGTACCAGCCGAGCGGGCGCGAGCCGGTGACTTCCTCGTGGATGCGGATCGCCTCGATCATGTGGCGCCGCTCGTCCTCGCGCGAGAAGTCCTTGTAGTCGATCCACTTCAGCCCGTGCGAGGCGATCTCCCAGCCGGCCTCGTTCATGGCCGCGACCGCATCCGGGTTGCGCTGCAGGGCGGTGGCGACGCCGTAGACGGTGACCGGCATGGAGCGCTCGGTGAACAGGCGCCACAGGCGCCAGAAGCCGGCGCGCGAGCCGTATTCGTAGATCGATTCCATGCTCATGTGGCGCTGGCGAAGCCAGGGCGCGGCACCGACGATCTCCGAGAGAAAGGCCTCGGAATGGCTGTCGCCATGGAGGATGCAGTTCTCGCCGCCTTCCTCGTAGTTGATGACGACCTGGACGGCGACATTGGCGTCGTTCGGCCACTGCGGATTGGGCGTCTCGCGTCCGTAGCCGACGAGATCGCGCGGATAGGTGTCGCTCATGGGGACCGTCCGTTGCACGAGGGGACCAGGCCCAAGACGGGCTGCTCAAGCCCGGAGGAAACCCAAAACCGTGCGCCGATGCAAGGCCTTCGCGTCAGCCGCGCTCACGCACACGCACAGGAACCGGGACAAGTGCCGGCTCGAGCGCAACTTGGGTCCCGCCACGCGCGCGACGCCCCCGGTCGTCGCCGGGCTCCGACGGCAGCGCCATGATCGCCGCGCCCATCGCGGCCGAGCACAGGGTGATCATCAGGCCGGCGAGCAGCACCACCACGGGCAGCCAGGGTTGGTCGGAGGCAAGGATCAGGCTGCGAAGGCCGCCGGTATCGAGCCACATCAAGCCGCCGAGCACGAGCGCGGCAGCAAAGGCGCCGATCAGCCAGTTGATGGCAAGAAGCCGGAAAAACGGCTGGGCGAGCAGACGGGGGATGCCGCCGGACCGAGAGGAGGAGTGCACGTCTTTCAGGTCGGTCATGGATCCGCACCTTTCCTTGAAGCGTAGACGAGATCGCAAGAGCGTCAACGCGCCCTGCCCGATCCATCTCTTCATCAAGATGGCGCAGGCGGCGAGAATGTCCACGTGGTCGACTGCCGCAGTCGGCCCCGCCCGCATTCCAAGGCTCGAAAAAACCGCTGGCGCCGAAAAATCCCTCGCGGATCGCTTGTGTCCGGGGTCGTGCAGCCTATATAAGGCGGAAGTATATCGAACCGATATATCACTAATCAAGAATATATCGAACCGGCATTGTCCGCAGCCAGCAGGCCCTAAAGGGCACAAAAGCGCAAGCGCGGTCGGGACGGACATGCCATCAGGAACGAGACCGGATCGCATCGACAGGATCGCGACCGGCAATGGCCGAACAAGAAGATCGCCTGCAACGACAGGGCGACGGGCCGACACTCCCGGCGAGGGCGGAAGGAAACCGAGAATGAGCGTGAGAACCCTGTGCCTTGCAATCCTCAATTTCGGAGACGCAACAGGTTACGAGATCCGCAAGCTCTCGACCGAAGGCAAGTACAGCTATTTCGTCGATGCCAGCTTCGGGTCGATCTACCCGGCGCTCGCCCGCCTGGAGGCCGAAGGTCTGGTCACCGTGCGCGAGGAGGCCCAGAGCGGCAAGCCGTCGCGCAAGGTCTATTCCATCACCGAGGCGGGTCGAGAGGAGTTCGTCCGCGATCTCAGCCGGCCGCCCGCACCCGACACCTACCGTTCGCCGTTCCTGCTGGTCGCCATGTGCGCGGAGATGGTCGGGCCGCAGGTCATCGCGAAGGCCATCGACGCGCGCCTGGCGCATCTGCGCGAGGAGCTGGCCAAGCTGGAAGCGATCGGATCCGAACCCTGCGACCGGCGCCCGGCCGCGAGCTTCATCCTGGAATACGGGCGCAACTGCATGACCGAGGACATCCGCTTCCTGGAAGCGAACCGACACAGACTTGAAGACATCGCACTCGGCCACCCCGCCCTCCCCCTGGCCGCCGAGTGAACGAACACAGCCGGAGATCCCCCGAATGAAGATCCGCTTCTCCCACGTTCTCGCAGTCGGCATCGTCGCCGGCGTTGCGGGCTGGATGTGGACGGGCAGTTTTGTGGCCGGCGGCATGGCCGACTCGGAAAACGCGACACCTCCCCCCTCGCAGCGCGCGGAGGAAGCCGCGGCAAAGCCCTTCCGTGTCGCCGTTCGCGAGATCACTGCGCAGCCGCGTCGCTCGATCCTGGTGATCCGCGGCCGCACCGAGGCCGACGCCAAGGTCGAGGTGCGGGCCGAGACCAGCGGGCGGGTGGCCGAGCGCCGGGTCAAGGAAGGCGACAGGGTCGCGAAGGACGACGTGCTCTGCGTGCTCGACAAGGGTGCGCGCGAGGCCAAGGTTCTCGACGCCAGGGCCCAGCTCGCCCAGGCCGAGCTTGACTTTACCGCCGCCACGCAGCTCAACGAGAAGGGGTTCACCGCCCAGACCCGCGTCGCCGCGCTCAAGGCGGCGATGGATGCGGCAACCGCCCGGCTCGAGGAAGAGGAGCTGGAACTGTCGCGCACGATCATCAAGGCGCCGATCCCGGGCATCATCGAGAGCCCGATGGTCAGCACCGGCACGGTGCTGGCGGTGGGCGGCGTATGCGCCACCATCATCGACGCCGACCCGGTGCTGGCGATCGGCCAGGTGTCGGAGCGCGACGTGAGCAAGCTGGAGATCGGCCAGAACGCCGAGGTGGAGCTGGTGACCGGCGACAGCGCGACGGGCAAGATCCGTTATATCGGGACGGCCTCCGACCCGGCCACCCGCACCTTCCGCGTCGAGATCGAGATCGAGAACAAGGACGGGGCGATCCGCGACGGCATCACCACCACCGCACGGGTGCCGCTGAAGGAGGAGAGCGCCCACAAGCTGAGTTCCGGCGTCCTGACGCTGAATGATGCCGGCACGCTCGGCATCCGTGCCGTGGACGAACAGAACCGCGTCGCCTTCCACCCCGTGACGGTTCTGGGCGGCGATGAGGACGGACTTTGGGTTGGCGGGCTGCCGGACACGGTTCGGCTGATCGTGACCGGTCAGGACTATGTGACCGACGGCCAGACCGTCGAGCCCGTGGCCACCATGGCAGGAGCTACGCAATGATCTCGATGCTCGAGACGGTCCTGCGGCGGCCGAAGACCGTTCTCACCCTGATGGTGGTGATGGTTGCGGCCGGCATCATGGCCTATATCAGCGTGCCGAAAGAGGCCGACCCCGATATCGACATTCCGGTCTTCTACGTCTCGATCAGCCAGCAGGGCGTCTCGCCTGGCGACGCGGAACGGCTGATCGCAAGGCCGATGGAGACCGCCCTGCGCGGCCTCGACGGTCTCAAGGAGATCACCACGGTCTCCGGTGAGGGCCATGTCGGCGTCGTGCTGGAGTTCAACGTCGACTTCGACAAGGACAAGGCGCTGGCCGATGTCCGCGACAAGGTCGACCAGGCCAAGGCCGACATCCCGGCGGAAGCCGACGAGCCGACCATCGTCGAGACCAATTTCGCCCTGATGCCGACGATCTTCGTGACGCTGTCCGGCGACGTTCCGGAGCGCACGCTGTACCGGCATGCACGGCGGTTGAAGGACGAGATCGAAGCGGTTCCGACAGTCCTGAACGCAGACCTCTCCGGTCACCGGGAGGAACTGCTCGAGGTCGTCATCGACAGCATGAAGCTGGAGTCCTACCAGGTCACCCAGCAGGAACTGCTGACCTCGCTGTCGAACAACAACCAGCTCGTGCCGGCCGGCTTCCTCGACAACGGCCAGGGCCGCTTCAACGTCAAGGTTCCCGGCCTCGTCGAAACCGCGGAAGACGTCTATTCCCTGCCGATCAAGCAGAGCGGCGAAGGCGTGGTGACGCTCGGCGACATCGCCGAAATCCGCCGCACCTTCAAGGACCCGACCAGCTACACCCGCGTCAACGGCCATCCGGCGATCTCCATCGACGTGGTCAAGCGCAAGGGCACCAACATCATCGAGAACAACGCCGCGGTGCGCGATGTGGTGGAGGCGGCGACCAAAGACTGGCCGGAGACGATCCGCGTCGACTACATCCTCGACAAGTCGGAGGACATCTTCGAGATCCTCGGCTCGCTGGAATCCTCGATCCTGACCGCGATCTTCCTGGTGATGGTGGTGATCGTCTGGGCGCTCGGCTTCAAGTCCGCGCTGCTGGTCGGCATCTCCATCCCCGCGTCCTTCATGGTCGGCTTCCTGATCCTGCAATCGGTCGGCATGACCGTGAACACGATGGTGATGTTCGGCCTCGTGCTCACCGTCGGCATGCTGGTCGACGGCGCCATCGTCATGGTCGAGTATGCCGACCGCAAGGTGGCCGAGGGCATGGACGCGCAGGAGGCCTATATCCGCGCCTCCAAGCTGATGTTCTGGCCGATCACCTCCTCGACGGCAACGACGCTGGCCGCCTTCCTGCCCATGCTGCTGTGGCCGGGCGTGGCGGGCGAGTTCATGAGCTACCTGCCGATCATGGTGATCATCGTGCTCAGCGCCTCGCTGCTGACCGCGCTGGTGTTCCTGCCGGTGACGGGTGCGGCCATGTCCGGCGCGATCTCCTGGATCGGGCGCAACGCCGAATGGCTGGTGGCCCTGATGATCGGCGCCGCCGTCGCCGCGCTGTTCGCCAATCCGGCGGTCGCCGGCTTGCTGCCCCTGCCGCAGGAAGTGTTCCTGACGATTGCCGCCGTCGCCTCTCTGGCTGCGGGTGTGCTCGCCTATTTCGGTCTCAAGCCGCTGGTCGCCGCCTCCCGCCGCCGCGCACAGCGTGCGGCGGCGGAAGAGCAGGAGGCTGCAAAGCTCCTGTCGGCGGGCGAGCAGTTCGATGCCTCGAAGATCCGCGGCGTCACGGGCATCTATGTCCGGCTGCTGAGCTTTTGCGCCGGCACCGCGTTCGGCAATGTCGTCACGCTGGTGGCGCTCGTGGCCCTGTCGGGCGGCATCCTCAGTTACTTCATGGCCAACTCGCAAGGCGTCGAGTTCTTCGTGGAGGAGGAGCCGAATTCGGCCATCGTGCTGGTTTCGGCACGCGGCAACTTCTCCGCCCGTGAGGCGCTGGAACTGGCGCTCGACGTCGAGCGCGAGGTGATCGACGTCAAGGGCATCAAGAATGCCGTGATGTCGGTATCCACCGGAAGCAGTGGCGGCGGCGGCATGATGGGCGTGCAGGACAAGCCGGCCGACGTGATCGCCCAGATCAACCTCGAGTTCTCCGACTATTGCTGCCGGCGGAACTGGAAGCAGATCGCCGCCGAGATCCGCGAACGCACGGCCGACCTGCCGGGCATCTTCGTGGAGACGCGGGAGATCGAGGGCGGCCCGCCGACCGGCAAGGACGTGCGACTGCAAGTCACCTCGACCAGCTACAAGGAGCTGACGGAAACCGTCGCCAAGGTGCGCGAGCATGTAGACAGCATGGAGAGCCTGCAGGACCGCGAGGACAGCCGTCCCCTGCCCGGCATCGAGTGGCAGATCACCATCGACCGCGAACAGGCGGGCCGCTTTCAGGCTGGTATCGGCTCGGTCGGCTCGATGGTGCAGCTCGTCACCAACGGCGTGCTGATCGGCAAGTTCCGCCCGGACGACTCCGAGGACGAGGTGGACATCCGCGTGCGCCTGCCGGAAGCCGAACGCACACTGGACCGGTTCGATTCCCTGCGCCTGCAGACGGAACTCGGCCAGGTGCCGCTGTCCAACTTCATCGACCGGGCGCCGCAGCAGAAGGTCACGACCATCACCCGCCGCGACGGGCTCTATGCGATGGACGTGAAGGCCAATGTGGTGATGACCGACACGATCACCACTGCCGACGGCGTCACCCGGCCGCTGACCGCCAACGACAAGGTGGCGGAGTTGCAGGCCTGGCTCGACACCCAGCAATGGCCGGAAACCGTCTCCTTCCGCTTCCGCGGCGCGGACGAGGACCAGAAGGAGTCCGGCGAGTTCCTGATGAAGGCGATGATCGGGTCGCTGTTCCTGATGTTCATCATCCTGGTGACCCAGTTCAACAGCTTCTACCAGACCTTCCTGACGCTCTCGACGGTGATCATGTCGGTCTTCGGCGTGCTGCTCGGCATGGCGGTGATGGGGCAGAAGTTCTCGATCATCATGACGGGAACGGGCGTGGTGGCGCTGGCCGGCATCGTGGTGAACAACGCCATCGTGCTCATCGACACCTACAATCGCTTCCGGGAAGACGGGATCGAACCGGTGGAGGCGGTGCTGAAGACCTCAGCGCAGCGCATCCGGCCGGTGCTGCTGACCACCATCACCACCATCGCCGGCCTGGTGCCGATGATGACGCAGCTAAACCTCGACTTCGTCAACCGGGTGATCGCGCTCGGCTCGATCACCGCGGTATGGTGGGTGCAGCTCTCCACGGCGATCATCTTCGGCCTCGGCTTCGCGACGATCCTGACGCTGATCGTCATCCCGACCATGCTGGCACTGCCCACGGTGTGGATGCGGCTGTTCGCCAGCCGGCGCAACCGCGAGGCGGATGCGGGCACCGGTGCGGACGGCACTACGCCCGCAGAAACGGCGTTCGGGGAGAGGCAGCACGTAGCGGCATCGGAGGCTCCGGCAACGCCGGCTTCGGCCGCCTTCGGCGCACCGGGCTCGGCCACCGTCACCTCGATCGGGCCGCGCAAGGAACCGCCGAGGGTGCCTCCGGGCACGCTGCCCCAGGCAGCGGAATGACATGAAAAGGGCCCGCAGGAGACATCCTGCGGGCCCTTTTTGTTGTCCAAGATCAGGCCCTTGCAGGCGCTGGCTCAGAGTTTTTCACATCAGAGCTTTTCGAGATCGGCGACGCCGGCCTCCGTGGCTCCCTCGCCCGCTCCGGCCGGCCGGCGAAGGGCGGGAAGAATCTCGGCAACGCTGTTCGCAACCCGGTAGTCGACCTCGAAGCCGGCGCGAATGAACCCTTCGCCGCGCATGTGCGCGAGCAGGTCGATCAGCGGTCGCCAGAAGCCCCCGATATCGGCGAGCACCACCGGCTTGCAATGCTGTCCGAGCTGGCCCCAGGTCAGCATCTCCACCACTTCTTCCAGCGTGCCGATGCCGCCCGGCAGCGCGACGAAGCCGTCGGCGCGCTCGAACATGGTGCGCTTGCGCTCGTGCATGTCGCTGGTGACGACGAGCTCGCTGACCGACTGCATCATCACTTCGCGCTCCTCCAGGAACGCTGGAATGACGCCGGTGACATGGCCGCCAGCCTCCAGCGCGGAGTTGGCGACCGCGCCCATGAGGCCGAGGGAGCCGCCGCCATAGACGAGGCCAAGGCCTTCGGCGGCGAGCATGCGGCCAAGCTGGCGCGCCGCATCCATATAGGCGGGATCGGCGCCCTCGCCCGTGCCGCAATAGACGCAAACGGTTTTCAGGCGGCGGGTTTCATCCTCGCCGCACGGTGACATGTGATCGTGTTTCATGAGGCTAGATGTGACGCCAGCGCCCCCGCGGGTCAAGCGGGCGAATGCCGCCGCCGGCGCAAGCGGCTGGAGACCCGGCTTGCTTGCCGGCTGCTGGTTTAGCGTATAGTCATTCGGTGGAATTTCGGGGGCGCTGACACATATTGTGTCGCAGGGGTAACCGCACGGCGCGAATCGCGGGGAGCGCGGGTTTTCATGTCGCAGAAACTCATCATCCAGGTTCTTGTCCTGCTCGGCCTCGCCGGCGCGGGAGCCGCCGGCTACTACCTGTCGCAGAAGGACGATGGTCCTGCACAGCAAACGACCGAGGCCCCGACGGCCGGCGATGTGGCGACGCAGGCCACCGCGAGCAACGACCCCGCAAAGACGGAAGAGCCAAAGGCCGGCGAAACATCCAGCGAAAACACCGATATCGGCGGAAAGTCCGTCGAGGAGCGACTGGCCGCCGTTCCCTCCTTCGACCTGATGCGTGTGGAGCCGGACGGCTCGGCCGTGGTTGCGGGCCGCTCGGAAGCCGGCGCCATCATCGCGCTGCTCGCCAACGGCGAGGTGATCGGCCGCGGCATCGCCAATGCCGCCGGCGAATTCGCCATCGTGCTCGACCAGCCGCTCAAGCCGGGCGCTCATGCGGTGACGCTGGAAACGCGCGATGCCGACGGCAAGGTGCTGAACGAATCGCAGCAGTCGATGGCCGTCTCCGTGCCGGGCGACCCGTCCAAGGGCGAAGTCCTGGTGATGCTGAACGAGCCGGGCGCGCCTTCGCAGATCCTGCAGAAGCCGCAGCAGGTCGCCGATGCGGGCGCCGCCGCCGACACGCCTTCGGGAGCGCAGGGCACCACAGGCACCGGCGAAACCGCAGCGCCCCAGACGGCAGCCGCTGCCCCCGCGCAGCCGGGCGGCGACACCGCCGCGGCAGGCCAGCAGACGGATGCAGCCGCACAGGCTCAGGTGCAAGCCGAGCCGCAGGCGGCACCGCAGAGCGCCGGCGACAGCAACACGACGACCGAACAGCAGGTGGCCGCGGCCCCGCAGGCCGGCGACACCAGCACGGCGCCCGCCGCAGGCAGCCAGCCGGCAGCGACCGGCGGCAACGCCCCTGCCGACACCGCACCTGCCGCCGATGCGGCAATGCCGACCGTGACCGTCGAGGCGGTGGAGACAGAGAACGAAAAGGTCTTCGTCGCGGGATCCGGCGAGCCGAACAGCGACGTGCGCGTCTATCTCGACAACCAGCTGGTCGGCGAGGCCAAGACCGATGCCAAGGGCCGCTGGCTGCTGGAAGCGCAAGGCGAGGTGAAGCCCGGCGAAGTGGCCGTGCGCGCCGACCAGGTGACCACCGGCGACGGCGAAGTGACCGCCCGCGCAGAAGTGACCTTCGAAAAGGCTGCCGACGAGGCCGTGATCCTGCGTCCTGTGGCGCTGTCCGGCGAGGCCGGAGCGGGCTCCGGCGCCAGCGGCGATGCCGGCACGCGCCAGATCCCGAGCGTGATCATCCGCACCGGCGACAACCTGTGGACCATCTCGCAGCGCCGCTACGGCGACGGCATTCGCTACACGACGATCTACCAGGCCAACAAGGACCAGATCCGCAATCCGGACCTGATCTATCCCGGTCAGGTGTTCATGATCCCCGAAGGCGACCGCAACTGGCCGGCGCAGCGCTCGACCGGCGGCTGAGCCAGACGCTCAAGCGCCGGGCACTCACGTTGTCAAAGCGGAAGGCCTGCCTGCGGCGGCGACTCAGCCGGCGAGGCTGCGCGCGCCGTCCAGGATGAGGCGCGTCGCGATGCGGGCATAGTCGGCACGGCTGACGGCGCCGCCTTCGCGGAACCACAGATAGTGCCAGTTGACCATGCCGAAGAGGCTCATGGTCACCGGCTTCAGCAGCGTCGAGCCGGGCTCGGCGAGCTGCGGCACCGCCCGCGACAGCGCACCGGCGAACAGCTGCACGAGGCGACGCTCGCGCGCCTTCAGTTCCTCCTGCTGCTCGGCCGGCAGCCGCTTCATCTCGTTGATCTGGATCTTGTGCTCGGCATTGGCGTCGCGATAGGCGTCGAGCAGCGCCAGCACATAGCCGTGCAGCATCTCCTCGCCGGTCATCTCCGGCGTGGCGCCCTCCTCCACCGCCGCGATCAGCTCGTCCAGATGATCGCGGATGATGTCGAAGAGCAGCGCATCCTTGTTGGCGTAGTAGTGATAGAGCAGCGCCTTGGAGACGCCGCAGCCGAGGGCGATCTGGTTCATGGAGGCGCGGTCGAACCCGTGCTCGGCAAAGAGTTCGGCCGAGGTCTTCAGGATCGCCTTGCGCTTGTCGTCGTAATCTTCGGCGCGCGGGCGTGCCATGTCGTCCAGTCCCCCGGAGTGGTCCGGCCGCGGAAGGTCCCGCGGCCGTTGCTGCTGGTGTGCGGGCGCCGGCCTATCAGGCCTTCGGCCGGTTGTCGATCACGCGCTTCGCCTTGCCCATCGAACGTTCGATCACGCCCGGGTCGGCAACGGCGATGCGGGTGCTGATCCCGATCACGTTCTTGATATGCGTCCTCAGCTCGGCGGCGGAGGCCGCGCGCTGCGCATCGTCGGCATGGGTGGGAAGCGCCTCGACGTGGACGGTCATTTCGTCCATCCGGCCCGAGCGTGTCAATTCCACCTGGTAGTGCGGCGCCAGCCCCTCGACGCGCAGCAACTGTTCCTCGATCTGCGTCGGGAAGACGTTGACGCCGCGCAGGATCATCATGTCGTCGGAGCGGCCCGTCACCTTCTCCATCCGCCGCATGGAGCGGGCCGTGCCCGGCAACAGGCGCGTCAGGTCGCGGGTGCGGTAGCGGATGACCGGCATCGCCTCCTTGGTCAGCGAGGTGAAGACGAGCTCGCCGATCTCGCCGTCCGGCAGCACTTCGCCCGTCACCGGGTCGATGATCTCGGGATAGAAATGGTCTTCCCAGATGTGCAGACCGTCCTTGGTCTCGACGCACTCGTTGGCGACACCCGGCCCCATCACCTCGGACAGGCCGTAGATGTCGACCGCGTGCATGTCGAAGGCGGCCTCGATCTCCTGGCGCATGGCGTTGGTCCAGGGCTCGGCACCGAAGACGCCGACCTTCAGCGAGGACTCGCGCGGATCGATGCCGCGCGCGCGGTACTCGTCGAGGATCGCCAGCATGTAGGACGGCGTCACCATGATGACGTCGGGACGGAAGTCCTCGATCAAGGACACCTGGCGCTCGGTCATGCCGCCGGAAATCGGCACGACGGTCATGCCCAGTTCCTCGGCCCCGTAATGGGCGCCGAGACCGCCGGTGAACAGGCCATAGCCGTAGGCGACATGGCAGATCATGCCCGGCCGGGCACCGGCGGCGCGCAGCGAGCGGGCCATGACGGTGGCCCAGGTCTTGATGTCATTGCGGGTGTAGCCGACCACGGTCGGCTTTCCCGTCGTCCCGGACGAGGCATGGACGCGGGCTACCTGCTCGCGCGGCACGGCATACATGCCGAAAGGATAGTTGTCGCGCAGGGTCTGCTTGTAGGTGAAGGGGAACTTGCCGAGATCGGCAAGGGTCTTCAGGTCGTCCGGATGGACGCCGGCCTCGTCGAAGCTCTTGCGGTAATGGGCAACGTTCTCGTAGGCGTGACGCAGCGACCATTTCAGCCGGTCGAGCTGCAGGGCCGCGATCTCGTCGCGAGAAGCGGTTTCGATGGGGTCGAGATCGCCCGGCTTCGGCGCCAGATCGAACATGCGTCTAATCCTCCCGGATTGTCCTGTGCCGTCACGGGTGCTTCCCCCGCGCGGTCATCGCTCTTGTTGAAATCCGTCGTTCCTGCCGATCACTCGACCGGCAGGTGGGTGCCCTTGATGGTGCGGGAATTGCCGCGGAACTCGGCGAGGACCTCGCCGGCCGCATTGGTCACGGTCACGTCGGTGATGCCCGAGCGCCCTTCGCGCCAGCGCTCGAAGGCCGTGGCAACCAGCCGCTCGCCGAGGCGTCCGGGCCGCAGGAAGCTGACCGCACAGTGGCTCGCCACCGTGTTCTGGTTGTGGCTGTTGCAGGCGAAGGCGAAGGCCGAATCCGCCAGCGTGAAAATGTAGCCGCCGTGGCAGATGCCATGGCCGTTGACCATCGCCTCGGTGACGGTCATGGCGATCGCCGCGCGGCCCGGACCGACCTCGAGGATCTCCATGCCGAGCCCCTGGCTCGCCTTGTCGCCGGCCCACATGGCATCGGCGCAGGCGCGGGCCAACTCGTCCGGAGTCATGCTGTTGGCTGGTCGTGCGGCTTGCGTGTCGGTCATGGTCACGCCTCCCCGTCCCCGCCCGCGCCCTTCGGCGGGCGGCCGGTGAAGGACGGCGCACGCTTGGCCATGAAGGCGGCGACGCCTTCCGCGTAGTCCGGGGAGCGGCCGGCCAGCCCCTGCAGGTCGCGTTCCAGGTCGAGCTGGGTATCGAGATCGTTGCCGAAGGAGGCTTCCAGCGCCTGCTTGACGAGGCCGAGGCCAAAGGTCGGCGCGGCGGCCAGCTCGCCGGCAAGGCGGCGCGCCTCGCCCATCAGCTCGCCATCGGGCAATGCCTTCCAGATCATGCCCCATTCCTCCGCCTGGCGGGCGGGAACCGGGGTGGCGAGCAGCGCCAGCGCCTTGGCGCGGGCAAGGCCGACAAGGCGCGGCAGCGACCAGGTGCCACCGGAATCGGGCACGAGGCCGATCTTCGAGAAGGCCTGGATGAACTTTGCGCTTTCGGCGGCCAGAACGATATCGCAGGCCAGCGCGATGTTCGCGCCGGCGCCTGCCGCAACGCCGTTGACGGCGCAGACGACCGGCTTCGGCAGCGCCTTCAGCCGGCGCAGCAGTGGATTGTAGTTCGCCTCGATGGTGCGGGTGAGGTCCGGCGGGGCATCGCCCGGCGCGGTGACACGGTCGCTGAGATCCTGGCCGGCGCAGAAGCCGCGCCCGGCGCCGGTCAGCAGCACGCAGCGGATTTCCGCATCGCTCTCGGCGACGTCCATCGCCTCGCGCAGCGCGGCATGCATCGCCTCGTTGAAGGAGTTCAGCTTGTCCGGCCGGTTCAGCGTGACGACGAGAACGCCGCCCTCGCGCTCGACCAGAACGGGCGCGGGCTCCGCCCCGCCGTGAGCTGCAGAAGTCTCGGTTTGCATGCGCCCTCCCGTTGCGCCGGTGCCGCCGCCGCGACGTGGATCCACCCTCGGGGTGCCCTCCCTCGCCGCGATGCGTACCGGTCGCCCTCGTGATTTTTCACTTGACTGACCAACCGGTCGGTCAATTATTATGATCGTCAATCGGGCGCTGTCAATCGCGTCCGAACCAACGAACCGACCCGCCCCGTGGCACCGCGATCAGGCACAGCCTGGACACGGCCGGAGAGGCGGGCAAGACATCAGGCGGCGCGTCCGCCGGGAGGAAAACGCCAGCGGTTCCCGCAAGACGGGACCCTGTCGGCGTGCGTCCCCGGCCAGCGCGTCACGCAGGGAGACGGTCATGGCCGCATTCTTCGACACGCACAAGGCGACCCTGGACAAGGCGGTGGAGACCATCCATAGCCGCGGCTACTGGTCCGCCTATCCGGAGATGCCCTCCGGCAAGATCTACGGCGAGAGCGCGAAGGACGACGGCGAGGCCACCTTCAAGGCCCTGCTGGGCAAGCCGTTCGAGCTGGACCAGCCGACGACCGGCGGTCATGTCGGCCATGAGGTCAGCCCCTTCGGCCTCGACCTTGGGGTCACCTATCCCGAGACCACCCCGGACATGGCCGTTGCCGCCGCCAAGGCCGCGATGGACGGCTGGGGCAAGGCGAGCGCGGAAGCGCGCGCCGGCGTCTGCCTGGAGATCCTGCACCGCATCAACCGGCTGAGCTTCCTGTTCGCCAATGCGGTGATGCACACGTCCGGCCAGGCCTTCATGATGGCCTTCCAGGCCGGCGGCCCGCATGCGCAGGATCGCGGTCTCGAGGCCGTCGCCTATGCCTATGACGAGATGAGCCGCATTCCCGGCGCCGTGCGCTGGGAAAAGCCGCAGGGTCCGAAGGATCCGCTGGTGCTGGACAAGCAGTTCCGCATCGTGCCGCGCGGGCCGGCGCTGGTCATCGGCTGCGCCACCTTCCCGACCTGGAACAGCTATCCGGGCCTCTTCGCCAGCCTTGCAACCGGCAACCCGGTGATCGTCAAGCCGCATCCGGGCGCGATCCTGCCGCTGGCGCTGACGATCAAGATCGGCCGCGAGGTGCTTGCCGAGGCCGGATTCGACCCGAACGTGCTGCAGCTTGCCGCGGACACCGCCGACAAGCCGCTGACCAAGGAGCTGGTCACCCATCCGGACGTCGCCATCATCGACTTCACCGGCTCGCCGGCCTTCGGCGCCTGGGTGCGCGAGAACGCCAAGGGCAAGCTGGTCTATACCGAGGAAGCCGGCGTCAATTCCATCGTCATCACCGGCACGCCGTCGATGCGCGGTATGGCCGGCAACATCGCCTTTTCGCTCTCGCTCTATTCCGGGCAGATGTGCACCGCGCCGCAGAACATTTTCGTGCCGCGCAACGGCATCGACACGGACGAGGGTCACAAGAGCTTCGACGAGGTGGCCGGCGCCATCGCGACCGCCGTCGACAAGCTGCTGGGCGATCCCCAGCGGGCGGCCGGCGTGCTCGGCGCCGTGCAGAGCGAGGCGACGCTGGAGCGTGTCGCCGAGGCCCGCAAGCTCGGCAAAGTGCTGCGCGACAGCACCCCGGTCGAGGGCATGGACGGCGCCCGTTCGGCGACCCCGCTCGTTCTGGCGGTCGATGCGAAGGACGAGGCCGCCTATCTGGAGGAGCGCTTCGGGCCGATCAGCTTCGTGATCGCCACCGACAGCGCGGAGGATGCGATCGCCCGTGCGGCCGGCTCCGCCAAGACGCGCGGCGCGATCACCGCGGCGCTCTATGCGACGGACGAGAGCCTGATCGACAAGGCGGCAGATGCCTTCGCCGATGCCGGCGTCGCGCTTTCAGTCAACCTGACTGGCGGCATCTTCGTGAACCAGTCCGCCGCCTTCTCCGACTATCACGTCACCGGAGCGAACCCGGCCGGCAATGCCTGTCTGTGCGACAGCGCCTTCGTCGCCAACCGCTTCCGCGTGGCAGCCATGCGCCGCCCGGTCGCGGCGTAGGAACGGACGGGCCGGCGGCGACACGTTTGCCCCCGGCCCCTGCTTTCCGAACGGGAGACCGGAAACAGACTGCACTGGACCTGTGGGAGGAAACAAGAATGGCAGTTTTCGGAAAATGCATCCGTGGCGCGGCCCTGCTGGCCGGTGTCGCCATGGTCTGGGCGGCCCCTGCGGCGGCCGACACCATCAAGATCGGCGCTTCGCTGTCGGTCACGGGCCCTGCGTCCTTCCTCGGCGATCCCGAGGCCAAGACGCTGGAAATGTATGTCGAGAAGCTGAACGCCGAAGGCGGCGTCAACGGCAAGCAGCTGGAGCTGATCGTCTATGACGACAGCGCCGATGCCAACAAGGCGCGCACCTTCGCCACCCGCCTGGTGGAAGACGACGAGGTCGTCGCGGTGGTCGGCGGCTCCACCACCGGCACGACGATGGCGATGATCCCGGTCTTCGAGGATGCGGGCATTCCCTTCATCTCGCTCGCCGGCGCCGTGGTCATCATCGATCCGGTGAAGGAGTTCACCTTCAAGACCCCGCATACCGACCGCATGGCCTGCGAGAAGATCTTCGCGGACATGCAGGCCAAGGGCCTTGCCAAGATCGGCATGATCTCCGGCACCGGCGGCTTCGGCAAGTCGATGCGCGAGCAGTGCCTCTCGGTGGTCGGCAACTACGGCATCGAGATCGTCGCAGACGAGACCTACGGTCCGAGCGACTCCGACATGACGCCGCAGCTGACCAACATCAAGAACGCTGCCGGCGTCCAGGCGGTCATCAACCCCGGCTTCGGCCAGGGTCCGGCCATCGTGACGCGCAACTACAAGCAGCTCGGCATCGAGGTGCCGCTGTACCAGAGCCACGGCGTTGCCTCGAAGTCCTTCATCGACCTGGCCGGCGATGCGGCCGAGGGCGTGCGGCTTCCGGCCTCGGCCCTGCTCGTGGCCGACAAGCTGCCAGACAGCGACCCGCAGAAGGCCGTCGTCACCGGCTACAAGTCGATGTACGAGGAAAAGACCGGCCTGCCGGTGTCGACCTTCGGCGGCCACGCCTATGACGGCCTGATGATCCTGGTCGACGCGATGAAGCGTGCCGGTTCCGAGGATCCCAAGGCTATCCGCGACGAGATCGAGAAGACCTCGGGCTTCATGGGCACCGCCGGTGTCGTGAACATGTCGGCGGACGACCACATGGGCCTCGACCTGACCGCGTTCCGCATGCTGGAAATCCGCGGCGGCGACTGGACGCTGGCCGAGTAAGGCGCAAGCCCTCCCCCGCCGCGCGCCCGGCGAGATCCGGCGCGCGGCGGGGCTCCTGCTCACGACATCGAAGGCCCCCGGCCCCGCCGCATCGACGGCGCGGGCAAGCTGACGGCGGACCCATGCCCGAGTTGCTGCAATTCTGTGTTTCCGGACTGACGGTCGGCGCGGTCTACGCGCTGGTCGCGCTCGGTTTCACCATCATCTACAACGCCTCCGACGTGGTGAACTTCGCGCAAGGCGAGTTCGTCATGATCGGCGGCATGACCACGGTCTTCGCCACCGCCGCCGGCGTGCCGCTGCCGCTGGCCGTGATCGGCGCCATCCTCGTTGCGATGGTGGTCGGGCTGCTGCTGCACCGGCTGGCCATCGAGCCGGCGCGCGGCGCCTCGCCCGTGACCTTGATCATCATCACCATCGGCGCCTCGATCTTCCTGCGCGGCCTTGCCCAGGTGGTGTTCGACAAGCAGTTCCATTCGCTTCCCGCCTTTTCCGGCGACACGCCGATCCGCTTCGGCGGCGCCGCGATCCTGCCCCAGAGCTTCTGGGTGCTCGGCGGGGCGGCGGTGATCGTCGTGCTGCTGTGGGCCTTCTTCAACCGCACGCTGATCGGCAAGGCCGTGCTGGCAACGGCAGCGAACCGGCTGGCCGCCCGCCTCGTCGGCATCAACACCTCCTTCGTGGTGGGCCTGTCCTTCGTCATGTCGGCGGCCATCGGCGCCATTGCCGGCATTCTCGTCACCCCGATCACCCTGACCAGCTACGACGTCGGCATGCTGCTGGCGCTCAAGGGCTTCGCCGCGGCCATGCTCGGCGGCATGGGCAACCCGCTCGGCGCGGTGGTCGGCGGGCTGGCCGTCGGCCTGCTGGAAGCGCTCGGCGCCGGCTACATCTCGTCCACCTACAAGGACGCCATCGCCTTCATCGTCATCCTCGTCGTGCTCTTCGCCCTGCCGGGCGGCCTGTTCGGCAAGGCCAGCGTGGAGCGTGTGTGACCATGGGCAAGCTTCTCTCCCATCGGCTCGCCGTTCCGGTCGTGATCGCGCTGCTGGTCGTCGCGCTGTCCTTCGCGATGCCATCCAACTTCTACTACCGCGTCGCCGCGCTAGTGTGGATCTCGGCCCTTGCCGTCATCGGGCTCAACCTGCTGATGGGCTATGCCGGCCAGGTGAGCCTCGGCCATGCCGGCTTCTTCGGCATCGGCGCCTATGCCGTCGCCGTGCTGCCGCCGCAGTTCGGCCTGCATCCACTGGTCGCGGTGCTGGCCGGAGCCGTTGCCACCGCCGCCATCGCCTTCCTCGTCGGCCGGCCGATCCTGCGGCTCAAGGGCCACTACCTCGCCGTCGCGACGCTCGGCTTCGGCATCCTGATCGCCATGACGATCTCCAACGAGGCCTGGCTGACCGGCGGACCCGACGGCATGCCTGTCGAGCGCCTCACCGTCTTCGGCTGGCGGGTGCGCGGCGCCGACACCTGGTACTGGATCAGCGGCGGCCTGCTGGTGATCGGAGCGTGGATTGCCTGCAATCTCGTCGCCAGCCCGACGGGCCGGGCCTTGAGAGCGCTGCACGATTCCGAGGTCGCCGCACGGGTCGCCGGCATCGACGTCGCCCGCGCCAAGCTCACAGTCTTCGTCATCTCGGCCGTCTATGCCTCGGTCGCCGGCTCGACGCTGGCCCTGGTCAACGGCTTCGTGACGCCGGACAAGGCCAACTTCCTGCACTCCATCGAGCTGGTGACCATGGTCGTGCTCGGCGGCATGGGCTCGATCCTCGGATCGGTGGCAGGCGCCGCCATCCTCGTGGTGCTGCCGCAGGCGCTGACCGGCTTCCACGACTACGAACACATGATCCTCGGCCTCATCATGATGGTGATCATGATCGTGCTGCGCGCCGGCATCGTGCCGAGCATCGCCGCGTTCTTCCAGGGGAGGCGGAACAAGTGAGCACCACAACGCCTCTTCTTTCGGTGAGCGAGATCGGCATCGCCTTCGGCGGCGTGCGCGCCGTCGACAACGTCAGCTTCTCGGCACGGGCCGGCGAAGTCTTCTCGATCATCGGCCCCAACGGCGCCGGCAAGACCACGCTGTTCAACCTAGTCTCGGGCGTCTACACGCCGAAGGCCGGCAGCGTTCATCTCTCGGGCGAGCCCGTCACCGCGCTGGAGCCCAACCGACTGGCCGAGCGCGGTCTGTCACGCACCTTCCAGAACCTGCAGGTCTTCTTCCGCATGACCGCGCGGGAAAACGTGATGGTCGGCCGGCACCTGCGCGAAAAGCGCGGACTGCTGGCGCATCTGCTCGCCCTGCCCTCCACCGGACGCCAGAACCGGGAGAGCGCGGAGGTGGCCGATGCCCTGCTGGAGCGCGTCGGACTTGCCGCGCAGGCGGACATTCCCGCCGCCAACCTCTCCTATGGCGCGTTGAAGCGCCTGGAGATCGCCCGTGCGCTCGCGGCCGAGCCGAAGGCGCTGCTGCTCGACGAGCCGGCCGCCGGGTGCAATCCGGTCGAGACCGAGGAAATCGAGAAGCTGATCCGCAAGATCGCCGACGATGGCGTCGCCGTGGTGCTGGTCGAGCACGACATGAAGCTCGTCATGCGCATCTCCGACCGCATCCTGGTGCTCGATCAGGGCCGGGTGCTGGCCGAGGGCTCGGCAACCGAGATCCGTTCGAACCCGAAGGTGATCGAGGCCTATCTTGGAACCCACGGCACGCGGGAGGCCAACCTTGCACTCGACTGATCCGCTTCTGCGCGTCGAAACGCTGCGGTCCTCCTACGGGCGGATCGAGGCCCTGCACGGCGTCTCGCTGAGTGTCGCAGCCGGCGAGATCGTTGCGCTCGTCGGCGGCAACGGCGCCGGCAAGACCACCTTGCTGCGCACCATTTCCGGCGTCCAGCCGATGACCGGCGGCAGCCTGTCGTTCCAGGGACGCGACATCTCGCGCGCCAGCCCGCATGCGCGGGTCGCGGCCGGCATCGCCCAGGTGCCGGAAGGCCGGCAGATCTTCGCGCCGCTCGCCATCGAGGACAACCTGCGGCTCGGCGCCTATCTGCGCAAGGATGCGGAGATCGCCTCCGACCTGGAGCGCGTCTACGACCTCTTTCCGGTGCTGAAGGAACGGCGCAGGAACCCGGCCGGCGGCCTGTCCGGCGGCCAGCAGCAGATGCTGGCCATCGGCCGCGCCCTGATGAGCCGGCCGAAGCTGCTGCTGCTCGACGAACCGTCGATGGGCCTTGCCCCGGTGCTCGTCGACCAGGTCTTCGAGATCATCCAGCGGCTGAACCGCGAGGATGGCGTCACCGTCTTCCTGGTGGAGCAGAACGCCTTCGCGGCCCTGTCCATCGCCACGCGCGGCTATGTCATCGAAACCGGAGAGATCGCGATGGAGGGCAAGGGCGAAGCGCTCCTGGCCGATGAGCGGGTGCGCGAGGCCTATCTCGGCGTTTGAGCTAGGACCTGGCTCAGAAGATGCCGTTGGCGCGCTGCAGCTCCCGCACATAGGCGATGATCGCGGCGACATCCTGCGGGCTCGCCTCGGGAACCGGCGGCATGTCGCCGAACGTCCAGTGGTGCTGGCGAACGCCGCGCGTTGCCGCCAGCAAGAAAGCCCCGTCGGCATGATGCCCCGGCTCGTAGATGACGTGGACCAGCGGCGGGGCGATCCCCTGCCGTCCGGCCGCGTTTTCGCCGTGGCAGCTCGCGCAAAGGGCATCGAAGGCGGTTCTGCCCTCGGCGGCAAGACCCGACAGCTCCGGCACGCTCACCTCTGCCATGGCAGACGCGGGCTCCAGCTCGGGTTCGGGCTGCGGACGCAGGACCACCGCCAGCGCGACGATCACGACGGCGGCTCCACCGAGAAGCAGTCCCTTTCGCGAAATCACGAGTGACCGCCGCAGGAGGGCCCGCTGCCCTTGGCGAGATCCTCGAGGATCGGACAGTCCGGCCGCGCATCGCCATGGCAGGAGTCCACCAGCCGGGTGAGTGTCGCCTTCATCGAGCGCAGTTCGGCGATCTTGCGCTCCACCTCGCCGATCTTCTCGATCGCGACCGCGCGCACATCGGCGCTCGCCCGGTGCTCGTCGTCGTAGAGCGACAGCAGCACACGGCATTCCTCGATGGTGAAGCCGAGGCTGCGCGCGCGCTGCAGGAACTGCAGGCGATGGATGTCCATCTCCGAGTAGTCGCGATAGCCGTTGCCGGCACGTGCCGGGCGGATCAACGCGATTTCCTCGTAATAACGGATTGTCTTGGGCGGCAGGCTGGCGAGAGCCGCAGCTTCTCCGATGTTCATGGCACGTCCGACCTGTTGATCTGGATTTGTGCCATGATGAACCTTCCAGCAGGGGCAAGGTCAAGCGCGAACAAACCCTCATGCGATGGAGGGCGATGAGGCCTCCATCTTGCGCGCCATCAGCCGGACCAGCGGCGGACGCATCAGGGTCGGAATGATCCAGGACTGGACCGCAAGGCCGAAGCGGCTGCGCGGAACATAGTGCCCGCCGATCTTCTCCGACTGTTTCTGGAGTCTCCCTGCCACGGGTCGAAGCCGCGCCTCGTAGGCGGCCAGAGCCTCATCCAGCGGGCGCGTCGCGAGCTCGGCCGCCAGCACATGCGCCCCGACGACGGCCGTGGAGGTACCCTGTCCCGACAGGAAGGTCATGCAATGCGCGGCATCGCCCAACAGGACGACCCGTCCGCACGACCATTGCGGCACCTCGACCTGGCAGATCGTGTCGAAGAAGGCGCCCGACCAGTCGACGCCCTCCCGGAAGGTGTCGGAAATCAGCGCCGGCCAGTGCGAAAACCGGCTGACGAGTTCGGCCGTGCGCTTGTCCGCCGGCACGCGGGACGTGTCTTCATCGCGCCAGCAGAACAGGGTCGCCACCGTACCGTCCCCCACCCGGTACAGGCCGGCCTGCAGATCGATATCCATGAAGGCGGCGTAATCGCAGTCCATCTCTCGCGAGGATGGCATCCGCCAGGCGGCGCTGCGATAGCCGAGCGGCTTCAGAAACTTGGAATGCGGGCCGAAATGCAGTTCCCGCACGCCGCTGCGATAGCCGTCGGCGGCAACCACCAGGTCGAAGCGCTCGCTCGACCCGTCGGAAAATTCCGCCTGCACCGCCTTGCCGTCGTCGACGAGAGCAGAGACGGACGTCCCGTATCGGATCGGCACCCGTCCGCCCAGCCGCTCGACCAGAACCTCCTGCAACGCATCGCGCATGATCACCAGCATGCGGTCGCCGCAGGCTGCCGAAAGATGCCGATAGTTGTAGGAGAACAGCTTGCGATCCCGCGCGTCGCGATAGTCGGCCCGCTGGATCGAGATCGACCTCGCCTTCAATGCGTCGATCAGGCCGAGCCGCGCAGCGACCTCCCAGCCGCCGAGATGCAGGCCGACCGCATAGCCGGCCGTGCGCAGCGTCGGCGCCTTTTCCACCACCACCGGCGACAGGCCCGCATCGAGCAGGCAGTTTGCGAGCGCAAGACCGGCAGGTCCCGCGCCCGAAATCAGGATGCGCATGCCGTCCGCCTCAGAACGTGATCTTGAGGCGGCCGCCGATCGTGCGCCCCTGGCCAAGCTGGTAGACGTTGCCGAAGCCGGCGCCGGCGGAGTCGAAGCCGTAGACCGCGTAGGTCTCGTCGGTGATGTTGTCGACGTAGAAGTCCGCGACGACATGCTCGCCATGCTTCCAGGACAGTCCCGCGTCGAACAGCGCATAGGCGCCCTGCCCGACCGTGTTCGCCTCGTCGAACCAGGTCTTTCCGACATAGGTGACGCCGGCGCGCGCGGTCAGGTCGCCGAAGTCGCCCGGCAGGCCGAACGTGTAGGCCGCGGTCAGGTTGGCCGTGACATCCGGCGCATAGGGCACCTTGTTCCCGGTCAGGTTGACGCCCGGATTGGCCGGATTGTTGTAGCTGCTGAAATAGCTGTCGTTGAAGGCAATACCGCCCGACAGCATGAAGGGATCGACCGGCTGCCAGCGCGCCGTCAGGCTGATGCCCTTGCTCTCCACCTCGCCGACATTCTGCAGGTACTGGCCGGTCACCGGACCGACCGACAGCTGATAGTCGTCCGTCATCGTGAAGTAGACGGAGGAACCGAGTTCCAGCGTGTCGTCGAACAGGCTCGCCTTGATGCCGGCTTCATAATTGTAGCTGTGCTGCGGCTGATAGGAGAAGCCGATATTGGCCGGCGTCACCGCGCGGGTGAAGCCACCGGCCTTGAAGCCCGTACTGAACAGCGCGTAGACGAGCACGTCGTCCGTGACCTTGTAGCTGGCCCCCACCTTCGGCGAGAGCGCGGAGAAATCCGCACTGTTCGTCTGGCGCACGCCGGCAAGGGTCGTCGCCGCGTCCACCTCCTCATAGTCGAAGCGCAGGCCACCGGTCAGGTCGATCCGCTCGGTCGCATGCCAGGTCACTTCGCCGAAGGCCGCGTAGGAGCGGATTTCCTGGTGCGAGGCCAGGGTCGAGGCGGGCACTTCGCGGCGGAAGTCGAGATCCTGGAAATAGAGGCCGGCGACATAGTCGAACATCGCCCCTTCCTGCGGATTGGAGGCGATCCGCAGTTCCTGATTGAAGGTCTCCTGCCATTCGGGCGTGTAGGAGCCGAAGATCGTGCGCAGCAGCGAGCGATCCTGGTAGCCGGTCAGCGAGGTGATCGTCGCCGGACCGAGATCGTAGGAGGCGGTCAGGCCGTAGCTGTCGGTCGTCAACTCGTAGTGGGAGGGCACGGGCAGCGAGATGCGGCTGTCCAGCATCGACTGCATGACAAAGCGTTCCTCGTCCGAGGTCCGCTCGCTGCGACCGTAGGAGAACATGATGTCGAGCGGGCTACCCACCGGCGCATAGCGCAGGCGTGCCTGACCGGCCAGCGTCTCGCTGTCACCGGTCCGTTCGCCAGTGACCATGTCGCGCATCTCGCCGTCCTCGCGCTCGGCGCTGAACCAGGCATCGCCATAAAGGACATCCTCGATCAACGCTCCGCCGAAGGCGACGCCGCCCAGAACGCCGAGGCTGTTCACGTCGATCACCGGGTTCAGGAAATACTCGTTCTCCGGCTTGCGGGTGACGACGTTGATCACGCCGCCGATGGCATTGCGGCCATAGAGCGTTCCTTGCGGGCCGTAAAGCAGCTCGACACGCTCCAGCGTCTGCGGCAGGAGTTGGCTGAACAGCGCCTGATCCTGCGGCAGGCCGTCGACATAGAGCTGGGTCGCCGGATTGTAGAAGTCGACCGACGACTGTCCGCGCACGGTGATGCCGGAATAGGCCCGGCTGGAGCGCTGGCGGATCAGCACGTCCGGAAACACCCGGTCGATGCGGTCGATGGTGGAGAAACCGCGCTGTTCCAGCTCGTCCGCTTCGACGGTCGCGACCTCGCCGATCGCCTCGAAGGCATCCTGCAGACGCTTGGTGGCCGACACGAGAACACGGGGAAGCAGCGTCGGCTCGCCCGCCATGGCAGCGTCCTGCGCCTTGGAGGGGAGCGGCCGGAGGACGGCGGCGATGGCGAGGAGGGAAACGCCCAGCAGAGCACGGCTTCTCATTGTTGATTTCCTTGTATTTCCAGTGCCCCCTCAGCGGCGAGGGGCAGGTCCGAGGCAATGGAGTGGCGCCGGGCGAGAGCCGCACCGGCAAGAAGCAGAAGAGCGGCAAGGGCGAAGACAGCCGCATGTCCGAAGGCCTGGCCGATGAAGCCGGCGGCGATGCCGAAGGCGATGGCCATCACCGCATCGGCGCTTTGCAGCAGGGCGAAATCGGTGCCGGCCTGACGCGGCGAGCACCAGCCGATCATCACCGCATAGAGCGCGATCATCGATGTCGCGGCGGCCGCGGATTGGGCAAGGATCAGCGGGGCGACCAGATCGCGTGAGACGATGCCGGCCCACACGCCTGCCAGCGCCAGGAACAGGGCGGCGTTGGCGAGGGCGGCAAGCATCAGGGCGCGCGCGGACGGACGGCGCAGAAGCGCCAGCATGGCAAGCGCGGCGACAAGACCGGCGGCCGCACCGCCCGCCCCCTTGAGCCAGCCGACATCGGCGAGCGTCAGGCCCACATCGACCAGGAACGGGCCGATCAGGGCGATGCCGAGACGCAGGCCCGACTGGTAGACGAGCATGAAGCCGAGGCCCCGGCGATATTCGGGCCTGCGGAAAGACGCCGAAAGACGCGGGCGAAACGCCGCTTCGTCCAAAGGAACAGGCACACCGTCTTCCAGTCCGCGCGCCGCGACGGCCGGGATCGTCAGCACCACGACCACGCCGGCCATGAACAGCATCGAGGCCTGCCAGCCGAACGCGGCATAGACCGGCAACCACGCGCCGACGCCGAGCAGAAACCCGACATAACCGCCGAAGACCCCGGCGCTGCTGACGGTGGCCCGGCGGCTTTCATCGACCACCTCGACCGCCAGGGCGTCGGTGGCGATGTCCTGGGTCGCAGCGAACACCGCAACGCCCAGCAGCACGCAGAGCATCAGCTCGAAGTGTCCGGCCGGTGACAGCAGCGACAGGACCGCAAAGCTCACCGCGATGAGCGACTGGCACACAAGCAGCCAGGACCGCCGCCGGCCGAGGCGGACGACGCAGACCCTGTCGACAAGCGGCGCCCACAGGAACTTCAGCGCCCAAGGCAGGAACAACAGCGCAAGAAGGCCGACCCGGTCGAGCCCCATCCCCTCTTCGCGCAGCACGGTCGGAAGACCGGTCTGCACGAGGCTGCCGGTAATGGCCTGTGCCGCGTAGAGCCCGATGAACAGGCTCAATATCTTGAAAGTGAAGACGCCTGATGCGCCTGATTTCGATGTCATGAAGTGCTTACCCCGACCACATTCCGGCCTTAATTGCCCCCGGCGAGGCCCGCCACCCGGATCAGGCCCGCTTCAGCCCTGATCGGGACTGTTCGTGCCTCCTGGGGCGAACCGTTGCCCGCATGTCACGCAAGCCCGGCATGGCAGCGCAGGCGCGCGAGAATGTCGGCAAGCACCGACGGCTCGGAGAGGTAGAAGTGATCGCCCGGCAGATCCGCCCGCGCGAACCGCGATCCGCAGACCTCTTGCCAGGCATCGACATCGGCCGCCGATACCTCCAGGTCGCCCTCGCCGCGCAGGGCCAGAACGGGACAGCCGATCCTCAAGCCCGCGCGCGGCGCATAGGTTTCGGTCAGGGCGAAGTCCGCCCGGATCGCGGGCAGGAAAAGTTCCAGCAGCTCTTCGCTCTCCAGCACCTCGTCGCGCGTGCCGCCAAGGCGCCGCAGCTCACCGATCAGCATCTCGTCGACCATTGCATGGCGCCAGGGCGCCGGCGTCGGCAGCTGCGGTGCGCGCCGGGCCGAAGCGATGAGGCCGGCCGGCGGCAATCCGCGCGCCTGCAATGCCAGCCCGGCCTCGAACGCGACCAGCGCTCCGAGACTGTGGCCGAACAGAAGGACGGGCCGCCCTGCGGGAACCGCTCCGCACAGCGCCGGGACGAGGCCGGCAAGAAGCTCGCCGACGGTGTGGGAGGCCGGCTCGGCAAATCGACGGCCGCGGCCGGGCAGTTCCACCGGGCATACATCCAGATCCGCAAGCAGCGGATGCTCCCGCCAGCCGTGAAAGAACGACGCCGCCCCGCCGGCATGGTGGAAGACGAAGAGCACGGCCCTTCCCCGCCCCGTCGGCAGGCCGAAGGGGAACCAGGGCGAAACGGCTCGAACGGGCGCGTTCATCATGCGACCTCCGCCTGTCGGGAGCCTTGACGCAGGCGCGCTGCGACCGCCTCCTTCACCACGCCGGCGACGGTTGGCGCGTCGTCGCGTGCCATGAAATGCCCGCCCTCCAGCCGGCGATGGCTGAAGCCGCCGCAGGTGCGCGGCCGCCAGCTTTCGACCGCCTCCTTTGAGACGAGCTCATCGCCGGTGGCGGACAGCGCCAGCATCGGCGCGCGGATCACCGCCTCGCTGCGATAGCTCGCCGCCATCGCGGTATCGCCCTCCATCGTCGTTTGCAGCGCCGACAGCATCTCGCCGCTCGACAGGATGTTCTCCGGCGTTCCGCCGAGCAGCCGCAGCCGCGTTTCCATGCCGTCCTCGCCGAAGAAACTGCGAAGTTCCGGCAGCGGCTGATGCGGTCCGGGACACACGCCGGCCACCACCAGCAGCGGCTGGCAGACGCCCTCCTGCTCCAGCCGGTGCGCCAGCTCGAACGCGATCTTGCTGCCAAGGCTCCAGCCCAGAAGGACGAGCGGCGTGTCCCGGTAGGGTCTCACCTTCGGCAGCAAGGCCTCGACGGCCGCCGACAGCGAAGTGAACGGCGGCTCGGCGATCCGTCCCTCGCGGCCGGGCAGCTGCACCGGCGAGACCTGCCAGTCGCGCGGGAACCGGGCCTGCCAGTTCTTGAAGGCCGAGGCACCGGCCACAGCATGGGGAAAGGCAAGGATGTTGACGTCGGCGCCTCGTCTCGGCCCGCCGAACGGGAACCAGTCGGCACGCTCGGCAAGCGAGGCCCGCGCCTCGCCCAGCAGCGCCTCGATCCGCGCCGCGCGGGTTTCCAGCAGCGCCGTGCCCGCGCTTCCGCCCGGGTCTTCGCCGCGCCGCCAGCGGCAAAGCAGATAGGTGATGGCGCCCCGGTCGAGGCAGTCGTACATGGCCGAGCCGGGTGCGGCGAAGTAGTCCTCCACCTCTGCCGCGCCCCTGCTGCCGGCAAGGCGCGACATCAGCCCGGCGGGCATCCGGTCGCGCGCGCGGCACACCTGCCGCGTCACGTCGCGCAGGCTCTCCAGCACGAAGCCCATCTCCTCCATCGTCTCGATGAACGGGCCGACCAGCTCGGACGGCCAGAGGTCGCCGTGCAGGAACAACCCGCCGGGCGCCAGCACGCGCCGGACGTGCTGCAGGAAGGCGCCCATGTCCGGATAGGCCCCGGAGGATTCCAGGTTGAGAACGACATCCTGGCTGGCCTCCCCCAGCGGCAGCGCACAGGCATCGGCCACCTGCAGGCGGACCCGCCGCCCGGAGAGCAACCGCCGGGCCCCGGCGATGTTGTCGGCGCTGAGATCGAGCCCGATGGCCGACAGTGGGCGGAACCGGCGCAGGACGACATCCAGCGCGCCACCACGGCCGCAGCCGATGTCCGCAACCCGCAGACCGTCGAGCGAGACGGGGCCCACGAGTTCGGCGACGAGACGCTCGCACGCCTCGTTGGCGCCCGGCTGCACAAGTCCGGTCACGGCACTGTCGGCAAGGCCGGCAATCGGCTCGTAACCCCAGTTGAGGAAATGCGCGTGCCCGTCGAGCCCGGCCTGCACGAAAGCCTCGTCGAGGGCGGAATAGGCGCTGCGGGTGCGCTCTGCGACCGGTTCAGTCGGCATCGGTGAGGGTCCTTGCGAATTCAACGGGATCGGGATGGGGCGGCGGCGGCACCGGCATGGCGCGTTCGCGCGGCGGTCCGGCCTGGCGCAGCACGGTCAGCCAGGCCTTGCCGAGGTCGGCGAGATAGGCGTCCGACTGCCAGGGCACGCTGCCCGGCGCCTCGATGGCGCAGCGCAGCTCGGCGAGCGCATGGCCGATCGCCTCGGGAAATTCGCCATGCACCACGTCCCAGAACGGCGCGCCGGCGGGCGAGCCCAGCACATGGGCGCTCGGCTGCGTGAAGTGGCGACAGCCGGCATGGCGCTCCGGCGACAGCAGATAGGAGCTCGCCTCGCCGTCCTGCCGATAGTCGGGCGCATAGAGCGAATGGCTCCACACGACGGGGCCGAAACTGTTGACCAGATTGACCGTACCCTCGGACCAGCCGACCGCCATGCGGTGCATGACCAGCGAGTGATGATCCGGGTCGGACGGGTCGAGCCAGGATTGCAGCATCAAGGAGAAGGGAATGCCGCCGACCCGCCCCTGGAAGGCATGGAACGGCAACGCCTCGGACGGCGGAACCAGAGGGCCGAGGCATTCGAGCCCGGCCAGCGAGCCGAGGCTGCGCCCCAGGCTGTCGAGCGCCGAATAGAGCAGCTGCGGGCTGGTGGTGACTTCGGCAAAGGCCGCCGGGGCCCGTTCGCCCGCCGCACTCGCATAGGCGATGAAATGCCGGAAAGCCGGCAGATGCGGGTAAAAGCTGTTGACGTGGTAGCGCACGCCTGCGCCTTCCGCCTGCCGGCGCAGCGAGGCGACCTCTCCCGGATGGACGGGGTGCTCCTGCAGCACGTGAATGCCGCGTTTCAGCAGTGCCTCGGCAAGGCGGCTGCCGTCGCCGCCGAACAGCGTGGTGCGGACCACGACGCAGGCCACGTCGATATCGGCCGGCAGGTCCGCGACGTCCCGGTAGAGCGGCACGTCCAGATGAGCGGCGAGCGCACGCGAGCGAGCGCCCCCGCGCGCCAGGATGCCGGCCAGGCGGACATCCCCGCCAAGCCGTGCGATGGCGGCAAGGTAGTGCTCGCCGAAGCAGGTGCCGCAGACGACGACGTTCAGCACCTCACCCGCCATGGCCAAGGCCTCCGAGCCAGGCGCGCAGGGAGCTGGCGCCCTCACGGGGCGCACCGGTACCGGCGAACTCCTCCAGCGGCAGCGACCACGCCTCCTCGCCCTTAGAGAGGATCGCCATCACCGTATCGAAGACGGATGCGGCGAGCCCGTGCGGGAACAGGCCGGCGATCTCGTCGATGTTGCACAGCAGCTCGCGCTCCTCCTCCAGCACCTGGAAATGCAGCGCCACCTGCGGCTGGGCCGCGTATTCATAGGCCGGCATGCCGAGCAGCGGGTCGGCGCTTTCCGGCAGCGCATAGGCCTGCCGCACGCCGAGCAGCGACGTCATCGCCACCGGGAACACCAGCGTCGGAAGGTCCTCTGCCGCAGTGTCGTCGGCGAGCCCTCCGCACAGCAGCGGCGACAGGTTCTCGCGGATCGCCGCCTCGGTCCGCTCCATGAGATCCCCGAAACTCGGCGCCCCCGCGAAATCGAACGGGACCGCCATTGCCGCACTCGCCTCGCAGGCGATGTTCATGGCTTCCGCATGCAGCGGCTTGCGGTCGGGATAGGCGAGTTGCAGGGAGAAACGCTGCGTGTCCGCCGACCACCTGCGCAAGCCGGCGGCGAAGGCCGCAAGCACCAGCGCCGTGCCGGAAACGCCCCGGCCGGCCGCCGCATCCCGGACCGAAAGCCAGGACTCGCGGTCGAGCGCCCGGCGTTCGATGGCGAACCGCGGCGGCAGTGTTTCGGGCAGCGCGGCAAGCGGCAGGTCCGGCGCCGGCGGCAGGGCGGCAAGGCGCCTGCGAGCCGCTGCGCGTGCCTGTTCTGCGGCCTGCGTCTTTCCCACCAGCGCCATGCCGCGCATGTAGTCGGTCGCCGCAAAGCTCAGCGGCGGCAGCTCCTGACCGGGCGCCCCCACATGGCGGCCAAGCTCGCGCAACATCACCTGGAAGCTCTCGATATCGAGGAAGGTCGTGTCGATGTCGAAGTGCAGGCGAATGCGCCCTTCCGGCAGCAGCGACGCGCGCCATTCGAAAAACGGCCAGGCGGACAGGTCGAACGCCTGCGTGCTCATGCGCCGGCGGGTGTCCGTGAGCCGCTCCTCCCGCTCCGCGTCGGTCAGGTCGGAAAGGTCCTCGCGGACGATCGGAGGAACCGGCCCGACCTCGGCCAGCACCGCCCTGCCCTCGTCGTCGATCGCCATCCGCAAGGCCGGGTGGCGGTGAACAAACCGCGCCCAGGCCTGCTCGAACGCATCGACATCGAAGCTCGCCGTCTCCTTGTCGTATTCCACATACATGTGCCGGGCGGTGCCGCCGAGAGGCGCGTCGCTCCGCCGGCCCAGCCACCATGCCCGCTGGAGCGGCGACAGCGGCCAGGTCATCCCCTGGCGTACCGGCACCGGCGCGAGATCGCCATTCGCGAGCAGAAGCCCCTGGCGGCTGGCGGACAGTTCCGCGAGCGCCGCCCGCAGCGATCCTGCCTCCGCGTCCTCCCGCGAACCGCCCTGCGAGCGGATCCCCTCGATGAGCGCGCCGACCGTATCGAAGCGCATGGCCGCCTCGCCCGACAGCTGCAGCCCGGTCTCGGCGGCAAGCCTTTCGGACAGGTCGAGAAACAGCAGGGAGTCGAGCCCCAGGTCGATCAGCCGGCTCTCGGGGCGCACCGCATCCGCAGGCAGCGAGAGAAGATCGGCGATCAGGTTCATGACGATGGCTGCAAGGTCCCCGCCCGCCGCCTTCGGCGGGAGCTGGCCACCAGCCTCAGCGAGGTGCCGGGCAAGCGAGGCCGGCGTCTGGTCCTGCAAGGCGAAAGCTGCCGAAAGCTCGAGCCCCAGCTCGCCTTTCACCGCCTGCGCCAGTTCCAGCATCATCAGGGAATCCACCCCCAGCGACAGCAGGCTTGCCTGCATGTCGATCCGCTCGCGCGGAAGAGCGAGCAGGCTCGCCAGCCGGTCGACAAGCCAGGTCTCGATGCCGACAGGTTCGACAGCATCCCCATGCGCAGGTGCCGCTTCGCGGGCCGGTGCGGCCGGCGTCATTCGCGACAGGGCCGGCGGCAATCGCCCGCCCGCAGCACCCGCCAGGGCCTGCCAGTCGACATGCAGCGGGCTTGCCACCGGGTGGCCGAGGTCCAGCGCCGCTTCCATCAACGACAGCGCCTCGTCCGGCGCGAGCGTCAGCATGCCCCGGCCGGCAAGGTCCTGCGCCAGCCGCACCCGCTCCGCGCGCCCGTCGTCCCAGAAGCCCCAGGCAAGCGCGGTCGCTGCAATGCCGTCCGCGCGCAGCGCGGTTGCAAGTCCTTCCAGAGCGGCATTGGCAATGGCGTGCGCGCCCTGGCCCGCCGGGCCGAAGACGGTCGCGGCCGATGAGGCGAAAACCACGCGCCTAGGCGCCAGCCGTGCGATATGCCGGCACAGGGCTTCGGCCGGCCGCAGCTTGGGCGCCAGCACCCGTTCCAGCGCGGCAGCATCCAGGGAGGCGAGCGGCCTGTCCTCCAGATGGCCGGCGAAGTGGAAGAGCGAGGCGAGCGTCCCCCCTTCGATGGCCGAGAGCAGCCGATCCGTCGCGGCCGCATCGGCCAGATCGATGTTGCTGTCGACGGCCACCTCGACCCCGGCAGCAGTCAGTGCGGCGATCCGGGCCGCCTCTGCCTCCGACGGGGTGCGGCGAGCGGCGATGCGGATGCTGCGCGCACCCTTTCCGGCCAGCCATTCGGCCGTTGCAAGGCCCATCGGCGACAATCCACCGAGCAGAAGATGGAGGCCGTCCGGCTCCACTCCGAACGAGGAAGGAGCTGCCTCCTGCACCACGAGGCGCGGCACGAAACGCCGCCCCCGGCGCAGGGCGACGACCGCCTCGCCGTCCTCGACCAGGCAGGCCCGATGCAGCGCGTCCTCGCCATGGCTGCCGTCGTCGTCGACGAGCCGCAACGCCAGGCCCGGATATTCCTGGGCCGCCACCCGCACGAGACCGGCAAGTCCGGCCATCAGCGGCGCACAAGGCCGGTCCCAGGGCACGGCAGCCAATGCCCCGCGCGTCAGCAGCACGATCCGGCAGCCGGATTTCGCCGCCGCAGGCAACAGCGCAGCCAGGGCGGCAGAGAGAGCGGAAAGCGACCGCCCCTCGTCGGCCTTTGTGAGATCGACAAGACAGGTATCGCCGTCGCCCGCATCGGCCGGCAGCGAAAGCTCGGTTTCGAACGGGATCACCGCCGCGACACGCCCCGCGGACACACGGGAGTTGGCAGCCTCCCAGCGCCAATGGCAGAGCTGGGGGCGTGTCGCGGCGGCGGCCGGCCGACCCTTGCGGAGATTGTCGATCCACAGGACCGGCCAGTCCGTTTTGTCGAAGACGGCAATGTCCAGCCCGCCAGCGTCGTGCGAACGGACGGACAGCCGGCCGCCCGAGACATCGGTGCCGGTGCCGCTCACCGCATCGGCGACAAGCGGTCCCTGCCCGTCGAACCCGGCCAATGCCGGACGCAAGGCCTCGGCAAGCGATCCGGCGACGGCGGCCGCGTTCTCGCCGGGCATGGGCGGCAGCGTGGTCCCGGCAAAGCGGGCGGGCCTTGCCGCGATCACCTCCGCCCCCGTTTCCGTTGCAAGGGCAAGTTCGGTCTCGGCACTGGTCCAACGCAGGGCCTGCGGTTTAGCTGCGGGGACAAGCCGCACGCCTTCGAACCGCCAGAACCCGTCGCCGGCCCGCGCGGCGAGCCCGGCGATCAGGCCCGCGGCATCGGTCGTCGTCACCGTCTCCGACCGGTTTGCGAGGGACGTGGATGCCACGGGCGCCGTCGGCTTCCCGTTGCGGGCAAGCAGGATCGTCTCGCCGATGGCGCCGTCCTTCTGCCCTTCCGGCGGGAAGGACGACCAGTCGGACCACCCGGCTCCGGTGAGGAAAGCCCCCCAGCGGGCGAGCGAGGGGAACAGCTCGCCGCCGCGCGCCTCGATATCGTCGAGCACCGGCACCAGCGGACCGAAAATGAAGTCGAACAAGGGCTTTGGCTGCGAAATCTCACGCATCAGGAGAACGCCGCCCGGCGCCAGCAGGCGGCGCACATCGGCGAGCACTCGCGTCAGGTCGCGGCCGTTGTGCAGCACATTGGCCGCCACCACGAGATCGTAGCTGCCCGGTTCGAAGCCCTGGGCGGCGAGATCCTTCTCGATATCCAGCGTCGCGAAGTCGAGGAACGGAAAGGCGGCGAACTTGTCTCGGGCCTTTCGCAGGAACAGTGGCCCGATATCGGTGAAGGTGTAGTGGGTCCGCCGCGCCGGCAGGATCGGCAGCAGCGCGGATGTGGTGCCGCCGGTGCCCGCGCCGATTTCCAGCACGCGCAGGGGCTTGCCCGCCGACAGTGCCTCGACGATGGCCGCGACCGCATCGGCGGCAAGATCGTTGAGGAAGACGCTGTCGCGCTGGCGCTCGTACATGTCCTCCACGTCGTCCATGGCGGCGGACGGGAACACCAGCGAGACCGCATCCACCGTCCCGGTCAGCATCTGCGCAAGCTGCGGACCGACGCGGGCGACCATGCCCGTCAGGCGGCGATAGCCGCGCCCGGCCATGTCCGCGAGCAGCGGGGCGGCCTCGGCCATCGGCGGCACTTGAAGCGCGCCGAACCTGTCTCCCTCGCGACGGAGCACCCCCTCGTCCACGAGATCGCGCAGCAAGCGAGCGGTGAGCTGGGCGTAATGCGGGAGAATGCCGCCGGCCGCCATCGCCTCCTCCACCGTGCGCCAGGCACCGTCCGCAAAGACGCCTAGCCTGTCGAAGGCATGAGCCACATGGATCGCGTGCAGCCGGGCGACGGCGGCCGCTTCCGCATCCAGCGACGACCAGTCGTGCTCGGCCGCGCGCAGGCGCGAGGCCTCCTGGAGACTGGCCACCAGTTCACCCCAGCCGTCGTCCCTGCCCTCGCGCGCACCTGGCCGGGCGATGCGCCCACCGACGCGCGGAGCAACGGGGGCGATGACGCGCGGTCCCGCAGGGCCGGCGGGCAGCTCGGCCTCCGTCCCCGCCAGGCCGGTACGCCAGCACGGCGCCGCCGCGTCCTTGTCCTGCACGAAAGCTGCGTCCTCGCCGCCGGTCCGGGCGAACAGCGACAGTGTGCGGGCAAGCTCCAGCCCGTTGCCGCCGCCGATCTCCAGCCGCGCGGCCCGGGCGCCTTTGTGCTGGCGGGCCAGCGTTTCGCAGTAGCGCGGCAGCTCGCCCTCGTAGGCGCCTTCCACAAGCAGATCGGCATGGGCCTGCGACAGCGCCCGCAACCCCGGCAGGTCCGGCGCCGACAAGGCCAGCTGCAAGGGACCGTCGGCCTTGCGCCGCGCCGGCTTCAGCGGCTCCGGCAGGTCCTCCACGATCACATGGCAATTGGTCCCGCCGATGCCGAAGGAACTGACGCCGGCGATCCTCGGCCCGTCCGGCCAGGCCTGCAGCGCCTGCGGCACCATGAAGGGCGTTGCGTCGATCTCCAGCGCCGGATTGGGCTTTCGGAAATGCAGGCAGGGCGCGATGAGGCCGGTGCGGACGCTGAACGCCGCCTTGATCAGCGCGCCGATGCCGGCGGCGGTGTCGAGGTGCCCGGTATTCGCCTTCAGCGCGCCGAGCGCGCAGGGGTGACTGCGCGCCGTATCGCGGCCGAAGGCCTCGGCCAGCGCATTGAGTTCGATGGGATCGCCCAGCGGCGTTGCCGTACCGTGGGTCTCGACCATGCCGATGCTGTCGGAGGTGACGCCGGCCAGCGCCATCGCCTCCTCGATCACCGCCCGCTGCCCGGCCAGCGAAGGCGCGGTGAAGCCGGCCTTGTCGGTGCCGTCATTGTTGACCGCGGATCCGCGAATGACCGCGAGGATGCCGTCGCCATCCTCCAGCGCCCGGCGCAGCGGCTTCAGCAGCACGACGCCGACACCGTTGCCGATGAAGGTGCCGGACGCCTCCGCATCGAAGGGCCGGCAGGTCCCGTCGGGCGAGAAGATCATGCCCGGCTGGTGGAAATAGCCGGCGGCCATCGGAAAGGTCAGCGCCGCGCCCCCGGCCAGCGCCAGATCGCATTCGCCGCTGCGCAGCTGTTCGCAGGCCACATGCACCGCCACCAGCGAGCTGGAGCACGCCGTCTGGACCGTCAGCGCCGGCCCCGTCAGGCCCAGCTTGTAGGCGGTGCGCGTTGCCAGATAGTCCTTGTCGTTGCCGATCAGCCGCTGGAAGGTCCGCGACTGGCCGGCCGACAGCACGTCCTCCGGCTGCGGCATCGAGAAGGTGCTCATCCGCGCGGAGCCGAAGACGCCGACCCGCATGCCGGCCACCGTCTCGGCCAGCCCCGCCATGTCCAGCGCCTCGCGCGAGCAGGCAAGGAACAGGCGCTGCTGCGGGTCGATGGTCGCGGCCTCCGCCGGCGAGTAGCCGAACAACTCCGCATCGAAATGCTCGGCTTCGTCGACGACGCTGGCGACGGGAACGAAGTCCTCCCGCTCCAGCAAGGACGGATCGAGCCCGGCGGCGGCAAGATCCTGCGCCGTCACCCGGCGGGACAGCTCCTCGCCGTCGGCAAGGCGCCGCCAGAAGGTGAAGGGATCCGCCGCGCCCATGAAGCGGCATCCCGCCCCGATGATCGCGACCGGTTCCACGTCCTGATAGATCTCGGTGAAGAGGCTCATGTCGAAAGCGCGCATGGGACGTCCTGAATGAAGTGAAGGGAGATGGCGGTTCACAGCTCGCGCACACGGCGCCGGCGCTCGGCATTGGCCCTGCCCGCCGCCCGGCGCGTGCCGGCACGCCCGGCCTCGCCGGCAAGGGCCTGCTCCGGCGCCCCGAGGTGACCGGCGAGTGCCTGGACGCAAGGGTGGGCGAACATGGCGACCACGGGGAAATTGCGCGCCAATGCCTTGCGCAGCTTCTGGTGCAGCCGCAGCAAGGTCAGCGACGTTGCCCCCAGCTCGAAGAAGCTCGCCTCCCGGTCCGGCGCGCCGATGCCCAGTTCCTGCGCCAGGAGATCGGCGATCAGGTCGGCAATCTCGCCATCAACAGGCGCATCAACTGCAACGGCCGGTTCCGCCTTCGGCTCGTTATCGGCTGCGTGCGGCAAGGCGCCGGCAGCGACAGGGTCGACGGCAGGCAACAGGGCCTGCCACGCGCCCGGGTCGGAGGCGAGATCGGCCAGCATTCGGCAATAGGCGTTGAACACGCCTTCGATCCACTCGGCATCGAACAGGCCTTCGACATGGTCCCAGTTGAAGGCGAGCTCGCCGTCCCGGTCGACGACCTGATGGTCGATCCACACCTGCGGCGTCTGGGTGATGCCGCCGGTGAAGCGCCCCAGCCAGTCCGCCGTGCTGCCGTCCGATGCGGTGTTGTCGACGCCAACGCCGCTGGTGAAGACCACCGGAATGGCGAGGGCCTGCGCATCCGTGCCGCGCCTTGCCGCCTCGCGCATCACCCTCACCGCCGAAACGCGGGCATGCTCCAGATCCTCCATCAGACGGTCCTGCAGGCGCCGGGCGGCAGCGGCAAAGCCATCTCCCGCCTGCGCCTCGAACGGCACCAGCAACAGCGAGGTGAAGTCGCCGACCAAAAGGTCGATCTGCGGGTGGATCGGATCGCGGCGGAACAGCGTCAGGTTCAGGCTGAAGCGGTCGCCGCCACCGCCGCCGCGCAGGCTCGCCGCATAGGCGGAAAGAAGCGCCGCGTTGGGAGACAGGCCGGCCGCCGCCGCATTGGCGCGGAAGGCTGCCCATTCGTCATGGGAGAGCGTTCCGGCAAGGCGTGCAAAGCGCGGCGGCGTCAGGTCCTCAGGCTTGCGCTGCAGGGGCAGGTTTGGTGCCGGCGGCAAGTCCGGCAGGCGGGCGAACCAGTGTTCCAGGCTCGCCGCATGGGCGGGCGAGTTTTCCTCTCGCTCCCAGTGCAGCACCACATCGCGGAACGAGAGGTCCAGCGGCGGCAACACGGTCTCGCGGTCGCGCGCAAGCGCTGCCCATTCGGACAGGATCATGACCATGCTGCGCCCGTCGCAGACGAGATTGTCGAGACTGACCAGCAACCTGACGCCGCCGCCATGCTTGGCCATGCGCACGTCGAACAGGGGCCACTGCGCCGTGTCGTAGACCCGGTGGCTCATCTCCCGGCGCTGACGCTCCAGCCAGTGCTCGAGCGCTGCCTCGTCGCCTTCCGTTAGGTCCGACGTCATTGCCGAGAAGACCGGAACCTGCGGCAGGATCCGCTGGTTGCCCTCCTCGTCGATCACCGCCCGCAACATGCCGTGACGCTGCACCAGCCGGTTCCACGCCCAGCCCAGCGCTTCTGCGGAAAGGTCGCTCACCTCGATTTCCGCGAAGATGTGGGTCGACACCCCGCCCAGCGGGAACACGGGCTGGCGGCCGATGAAATAGGCCTGCTGCACGTCGGTCAGCGGGAACGGCTCGAACTGCGCGTGCGGATCGACGGCAAGCGGCACTGGCGCATCGTCCTGCATGTCCTGACCGCTGTCGCCGAACCCGTCGAGATGGGCGGCGAGTTCGGCAAGGTCCTGCATCGCGAAGATGGTGCGCAGCTTCACCTTGTGTCCGAAGACGGCGCGGATGCGTTCGGCCATCCGCACGGCGATCAGGCTGTCGCCCCCGGCCGCGAAGAAATTGGCATCCCGCCCGACGGCATGACCGAGGAGCTCGCTCCAGATCGCGGCAAGCCTGCGTTCGCTCTCGCTGCGCGGGGCGGCGAGCGTCTGTTGCTCCGGCGCGACCTCGCCCGGCAGCGGCAGCCGCTTGCGGTCCACTTTGCCGTTGGCCGACAGCGGCAGCGCGGCCAGCGGCACCACCTGGCGCGGAACCATATAGGCCGGCAGCAGCCCTTCCAGATGGCGGATCACCCGTTCGGGACGGAAGCGCACCGCCGGATCGGCGTTGCGGGCGGCCATCACGGCGAGATCGCCGTTATCGGCAGGGTCGAGAGCCATGGCCGCGTCGAAGCCGGCCTCATCGAGGCTCTGCGTCCAGGCCGGAGCGGCCATCAGCGGCAGCCCGCTCTGCTTGCGTCCGTCCGCCAGTCCGGCAAAGCCGCGTTCGATCACGCCGGCCGTCAGGTCGATCATCGGACCGTTGACGGTCAGTTCCACCGCCAGCAGGTGCCCCGCCGGTTTCAGCAGCGAGCGGACGGCAGCCAGCACGGTACCGACATCGCGCGCCCGGTGCAGGGCGTTGAAGGCAAGGACGACATCGAAGCTGTTGGGTTCGAGCTCCGCCGGCATGGTGCCTTCGGGATCGAACACCACGGTTGCCGCCTGGAGCCCGCCCGGCAGGTCGCGCAGGGCGTCTGCCAGCAGCAAGGGCGAGGGATCGGCAAGCACGAGATCGACACGCGTGTGCGCAGGCAGGTCCCCCGCCGCCTCTACCAGCCCCGCCAGCCAGTCGCGGGTGGCAACGCCGGCGCGGGCGCCGATCTCGAGAACGCGCAAGGGCCGACCGGCGGTCTCGGCCATGGCCGCGAGCGTTTCGCCGATCCGACGATGGGCGTCGACCGCGCAAGGATGCAGCCGGGCCAGACGTTCGGGACTGAGATCGGCCCCATCCGCGTAGAAGAGTTCCAGCGGATCCGTCTCGCCGCGCAGCACAGCGGCAAGCTCCGGCACCAGCGCCTTGACGCGGGAGAGCAGAGCGGGGGCGAGCCCCGCCTCGCCGGCCCGGCGCTCCATGTCCCCCCAGGATAGCGGCAGCGCGCCGGGCGCGAACCGCGCGCCCTCGCATCGCACCACGCCGAGCCGCTCCAGATGGGCGAGCCAGCGCGGAAGCAGCGGGCGGAACTCCGCCGCAAGTCCAAGTGCGGTCTCCGCGTCCTGCTTGTCGAAGGACTTGTCCCCCTCACCCAGCAGCCCCGCTCCGGCGAAGAGATCCGCAAGCATCCGTGCCGCAAGCCCGGCCTGCCAGTCCGCATAAGCACCGGCGCTGCCCTTCGGCAAGGCGACGGCTGCCATGCCGCCGGCAAGCGTATCCCCAAGGGACGCGGCAATCGCTTCCGCCTCCAGGGGATCGGCGGTCAGGTCCTCGTGGAAGTCCGGGTGAGTGCCTTCGAGCCGAAGCCATGCGACCAGCCGGCGTCCGCGCTCTTGCGAGCCCACGACATCGACCACCGCGTCCCTTATCCCCGCATGACCGGCCAGAGCCGCCTCGATGTCCCCGAGTTCGATGCGATGGCCGGCGATCTTCACCTGGGTATCGCGGCGGCCCAGGAACTCGATGACCCCGTCCGGCCAGTAGCGTGCCATGTCGCCGGTCCGGTAGAGCCGTTCCCCGTCCGGGTGCCGGATGAACGCGGCTTCGGTCCGCTCCCTGTCCCCCTCATAGCCGAGCGCAAGACCGACGCCCCCGATATGCAGGTCGCCGATCACCCAGTCGGGTCGATCGCGCAGGCGCGTATCGAGCACCCGGTAGCTCTGGTTGGACAGCGGTGTGCCGTACGGGATCGACGTCCAGCCGGGACGCACCTCCGCCACCTCGAACCAGTTGGACCAGATCGAGGCCTCGGTCGCCCCGCCCATGGCGATGAGCCGTGCGCCCGGCACCCGCTCGCGCAGGATCGCCGGCAGTTTCAGCGGCACCCAGTCGCCCGACAGCAGGACGAGGCGCAGGCTGGAAAGGTCTGCCTCCGTCTCGCCAAGCAGCAGGTCGCAGACCGCCGGGACGGAATTCCACACGCTGACGCCGTGGCGGGCGATCAGCTCCGCCCAGTGCGAGGGATCGTGCGTTCCCTCCGGATCGGGCAGGACGAGCGCCGCTCCGGCCGCGAAACCGCCGAAGAGATCGTAGACCGACAGGTCGAAGCCGAGCGCCGAGAAGCCGAAGATGCGGTCGTTTTCATCGACGTCGAAGCGGGCGTTGATATCGAGGACCGTATTCGAGGCCCCTCGATGGTCGATCAGCACGCCCTTGGGCATTCCGGTCGAGCCGGACGTGTAGATGACATAGGCCTCGTCGGAGAGCGCGCGTCCGCTCGCCGGACCCGCTTCCTCGAAGTCTCTGCAGGCCTCTTCGTCGGCGGGGATGAGTTTCCCGGAAAATTCCGGCAGCCGCCCGATCAGCCGCGCCTGCGTCAGTGCGAGCCGGATCCCGCTCGTCTCCACGATGCTGGCAAAGCGCTGCGAGGGGATCGCCGGATCGACGGGGACATACACGCCGCCCTGCGACAGGATGGCGAGGCAGGCGGCGGCCTGCTCGGCGCCCTTCTCCATCAGCACCGCAACACGCTCGCCATGACGGATGCCGGCCTGACGGAGCCCGCCGGCAAGCTTGCCGACCCAGCCAGCCAGTTCGCCGTAGGAGTAGGACCTCCCCCCGGAAATCAGCGCCAGAGCTTGCGGCCTGGCCTGCGCGTTGCGGAAGAACGGGGCATCGAGCAGGTCGAGCGGCAACTCGCGTGCTGTCTCGTTGACGGCACGGCGCACCTGTCTCTGGTCCTCGGGCCTGAGGTCGCCGACCGGCTCGCCCCATGCCTGCGCCTCGTCGGCAAGCCGCTCCAGCACCGCCCCATAGGCCGTGAACATCCCTTCCACGAGCCCCGCCGGGAACAGGCCGTCGACCACGTCCCAGTTGTAGACGAGCCCGCCGTCCTGCTCGCCCGCCTGATGATCGAGCCAGACCTGCGGCGTCTGCGTGATGCCGTGGACAAGTCGGCCGAGCACGTCTCCCTCGGACGTGCCCTTGGTGGGGTCCTGCATGCCGAGCTGGCTGGTGAAGACCACGGGCGCTGCAAACTGCCGGCCGGAGCCGCCGCGGTTCAACTCGCGCAGCACGTCGACCGCGCTGAAGGTCCGGTGTTCCAGCGCCTCGAACATGCGCCCCTGCACCTCGCGCAACCGCTCGCCGAGCGGCATGGCCGTACCGAAGTCGAGCGGAAGCAGGGTCAGGCAGGTGAAGTCGCCAACCAGCCGGGGCACATCCTCGTGCAGGGCGAGACGGTCGAAGATCGTCAGGTTGAGCGAGAAGCGCGCCTGGTCGCTCCAGGCGGCGAGCACCTCGCCGAAGACACCGACCAGAAGGCCGGCCGGGGTCACCCCGACCGCACGGGCCTGCGCCTTCAGCGCTTCCCAGCGGGACGCGTCGAGACCGGCCTGAAGCCGGGAAAAGCGAGGCACGCCGATATGCTCCGGTGCCCGCGCCAGCGGCAGTTGCGGACCTTGCGGCAGCTCGTCGAGCTGCGCCATCCAGTAGGCACGGTCGATCTCCTGGCGCCGTTTGCGCTCCGCATCCGGGGCCGATTTGGCCAGGACATAGTCGCGGAAGGATATGGTGAAGGGCGGCAGGCCGGCGGCCTCGGGCGAGCCCGCAAGGTAGAGCGCCTGCCATTCCTGCCAGAGGATCTGGCTGCTCATCGCATCATTGATGAGCATGTCGATGGAAATGTGCAGGCGGTCGCGGCCGCCGGGCATGCGCGTCAGGCGGATGTCGAACATCGGCCAGGCCGAGGGATCGAGCACCTGATGCGACAGGGTCTCGCGCATCTCCAGCAGGTGATAGGCGATGCGGTCCGGATCCGCGTTGGAAAGATCCGTCACCTCGATGCGATAGCGCGGAACCTCTTCCAGAATGCGCTGGCGGCCGCTGTCGTCGACGACCAGCCGAAGCGCGTCGTGACGGGCGATCAGCAGGTTCCAGGCCTCCTCCAGCCGCGCGATGTCGAAGGGGGTATCCGGCTCGGTCTCAAGATAGGCATGGCAGGCGATGCCCCCGAGGACATGTCTCGGATCGCGGCCGACCCAGTAGGCGTATTGCAATTCGGTGAGAGGGAACGGCTCGTGGCGGGCATTGGGATCGGCAAGGATCAGGCCCTGCCCGCCGCTGCCGGGCAACGTGTCCCCGCCGCCTGGAGCCGGCTCCGCCTCTCCGGCGAGGTCGACGAGGTGGGCGCGCAGCCGGCCAGGCGTCGCGTTCTCGAAGATCGCCCGCAAGGGGCAGGCAAGACCAAGATCGCGGGTGACGATCCGGGCAAGGTCCATCACCAGAATGGAATCGAGGCCGAGGCCGATCAGGTCCGCCTCGTCGGTCAGAACCCCGGCATCGACCTTCAGCACCTCGCGCAGCGCCGCATCGACGAAAGCGCCGACCGTCTGGCGACGCTCGTCTTCCGACAGGCGCGACCAGTCCGGATGCTCGCCCTCCACCGGCCCGGCAAGCGCCGGCGCGACACGGGCCAGCAAGTCGCTGCGCCCGAAGGCGCGATAGAGCGGCGCGAAGGCCGGCCATTCCACATCGACGGCGACGACATTGCCGCCGGGACCCATCAGGAGCCGGTCCAGCGTGGCAATGCCGCGTGCCGGTTCGAACTTGTGGATGCGGGCCCGCCGCAGCAGGTCGAGAAGGTTATCCTCCAGGTCGGAGAGCCCGCCCTTGCCGCCCCACGGCCCCCAGGCGATGGACAAGCCGGGCAGACCACGGGCGCGGCGCGAGCGCACAAGGGCATCCTGGTAGGCATTGGCGGCGCCGTAGTGGATCTGGAGGCGCGATCCCCACACGCCGGAGATGGAGGAAAACAGCACGAAGGCCGCAAGGTCGGTGCGGTGCTCGGTCAGGCGGTGAAGTACCGCCGAGCCCTCCAGCTTGGAGCGCAGAACGGCCGCGAAATTCTCCTCGCCAAGCTCTTCGAGCGTGTCGAAAAGGCCGATGCCGGCGCAATGGAAGACGCCGCGCAGCGGCACGTTCTCCCCGTCGATGCCGGCAAGAACGGCGGCCATCGCCGCCTCGTCGGCGACATCGGCCTCGACATGGCGAATGTCGACGCCGGCAAGCCGCAAACGCTCATGGGCGGCGCGGACCCTTGGCCCCGGCGCGCTGCGGGCGGTGACGACGATGTGCCGCACGCCCCTTGCAGCCAGCCACTCGACCACGTGGGCACCGGTCGCGCCGGCCCCGCCGCACACGAGATATGCCCCGTCGACCGGCAGTTCCCCGGCCTCTTGCGGGGCCTCGGCCTCGAGCGGCGTTATGCGCGGCGAGAACCAGCCGTCGGCACGCGCCTGCAGCATGTCCTGCTCTTCGAAAACGGCATCGAGACGCGGCAGGAGCTCCGTGAATATCCCGGCGGGATCGCATCGCGGATCGATGTCGACAAGCAGGATCTGGAGATCCGGGCATTCGATCGAAAGCGAGCGCGCCGCCCCCCAGAATGCGGCCTGAAATGGCGCATTCGTGCCGTTTTCGCCCTGCGCTCCGCAGGTGGGGAGAAGGATGCGGAATTTTTGCGAAGTCGACTGCAAGGTTTGAGAAAGGCGTATCAATCTCCACAAGTTCGAGACGCAGGATGCAGGGTCCGCGGCCTCCCCTTCGACCCCGAACCCATCGAGCCAGACGATCGGCTGTTCTGGATTTCCGGCGAATTGCTCATCGCTGCCGCAAGCGGCGATCTCCCGCCCCGGCGCGGCCGCGCGAAGGGCGCGGACAAGGTCCGGCGACCCACCGACGGCAAGCAGCGGCGCGGCGGGGACAGATGCGGATGCCAGGGCCGCCGGGGGCAGCTCGACCTGCTCCCACTCCACCTGGTAGAGCGGCAGCACGCCGGAGCTGTCGCGCCCCGGGGCCGGAAGGGCGGCACGCGTCGGCTGCGAGGCGCCGTAGTCGAGCCAATAGGACTTGTGCGCGAAGGGGTAGAGCGGCAACTGCGAGGGCCGCGCGCGCTCGCCCCGGAACACGGCGGCTCGGTTGGCATCGACGCCGCGCCGGTAGAGCGCGGCAAGGCTGCGGCGCAGCATCAGGCCGCCCGCATCGTCCGGCGCGGCGCTCGCCAGGAACAGCGCGCCGGTCAGCTCGTGGTGCTGGGCCTCGCGCTGCGACAGCATGGTGAGCACCGGCCGGGGACCGATCTCGACGAAGGTGTCGAAGCCGGCCTCGAAGGCGCGGGCGAGCGCCTCGGCATAGCGGACGGTGCGGCGCGCCTGGGTGCCCCAGTAGTCGGCGCCGGGCGCGCGCTCCAGTTCCGCCCCCGTGACGGTGGAGAAGACCCGAAGGCGCGGATCGCCGAGAACGATATCCCCGGCGACCTCGGCAAAGGGCGCCAGCATCGGCTCCATCAAGGCCGAGTGGAACGCGTGCGAGACATGCAGGCGGCGGGCGCTGACGCCCCGCCCCTCCAGCATGGCGGCGAGCCGATCCACCTTGTCCTCGCTGCCCGCAAGCACCGCATCGGCGGAGGAGTTGACGGCGGCGAGCGACAGGCCGTGCTCTTCGGCAAGAGCCTCGGCCTCGTCCTGCGGCAGGCGCACGGCGAGCATCGCGCCGGCCTCGGGGAGCTCCTGCATCAGCCGGCCGCGACGGGCGATGATGCGGGCTGCATCATTGAGCTCCAGCATCCCGGCATGAACGAAAGCGGCGAACTCGCCGATGGAGTGGCCGATGACGGCGGCGGGCTCGATGCCGAAGGCACGCCACAGCCGCGCTAGGGCGAACTGGACCGCGAAGAGCGCCGGCTGGGCGAATTCCGTGCGCCGAAGCTCGTCCTCGCCGGCGGAGAAGACGAGATCGCGGATCGAGCGGCCGAGATGCGGCTGCAGGGCAGCGTCGGCGCGGTCGAAGGCCTCGCGGAAAACCGGTTCGGCCTCGTAGAGCCCCCGGCACATGGCCGGATATTGCGCGCCCTGCCCGGTGAAGAGGAAAGCGACGCGGGCGGGCGCAGCCGGACTTTCCTCGCAGACCGCGCGCTCCAGCTCGGCAACGAGCCCCGGCGCATCGCCGGCGGCGACGGCGATGCGGTGCCCCGCCTCATGGTCGCGGTGATGGGCGGCCGCGTTGACCAGCGCGCGGGCGTCCGCCCCCGGCTGCGACAGGCGTTCGGCGAAGGCGCGGCACAGGCCGTCCGCCGCCTCGCGGCTGCGGGCGGAGAAGGCGAGCAGCAGCGGCGGCTGCGGGCCATCGGCCGCCTGCCCGGTGGCCTGTTCCGGCGCCTGTTCCAGCAGGATGTGGCCGATGGTGCCGGCAAAGCCGAAGGACGTCACGCCGGCGCGCCGGAGGGAACCCCGGCGCGGCCAGTCGGTCGCCCGGTCCGGCACCACGGCCGGGATCTCGCCCAGGCCGATCTCCGGATTGACCTCATTGAGATGGAGATGCGGCGGCATCTGCCCGGCCTCCACCGCCAGCACCGCCTTGATCAGGCCGGCGATGCCGGCTCCCGCCTCCAGATGGCCGATATTGGTCTTCACCGAGCCGAGATAGAGCGGATCGTCCTGCGGCCGGCCGGCGAAGACGTCGCGCACCGCGCGATATTCGATGGGATCGCCGAGCCGGGTGCCGGTGCCATGCAGCTCCAGATAGTCGATATCGCCGGGCGTCAGGCCGGCGCGCGTCAGCGCCGTCTCGATCATCCGGCGCTGCGCGGCGGCATTGGGCGCAGACAGGCCGGCACTGGCGCCGTCCTGCGCCAACACGCTTTCCAGCACGACGGCCCGGATCGGGTCGCCATCGCGCAGCGCGTCGGACAGGCGCTTCAGGACCACCATGCCGAGCCCCTCGCCGCGCACATAGCCGTCCGCCGAGGCATCGAACGTCTTGCAGCGCCCGTCGGGGGCCAGCATGCCGGCGCGCGCCAGCACCACGTCGATCTCGGTCAGCATCTGCAGCTTGACGCCGCCGGCCAGCGCCACCCCGCATTCGCGAAGGCGCAGAGCCTGGCAGGCGCTGTGAACGGCGGCATGGGAGGCGGAGCAGGCCGTGTCGACCGCAAGGCTCGGCCCGTGCCAGTCGAAGAAGAAGGAGAGCCGGCCGGCGGCGGCCGCAAAGGCCGTCCCGGTGCCGTAATAGGGATCGAGATGGGAGCGGTCGCCGGTGGCGAAGGGAATGTGGCCGTAATCGCCCGTGCCGATGCCGATGAAGACGCCCGTATCCGTGCCGGCGAGGCTTGAGGGGGGAATGCCCGCATCCTCCAGCGCATGCCAAGCGGCCTCCATCAGCAGGCGCTGCTGCGGATCGGTGTTGATCGCCTCGCGCGCGCCCATGCCGAAGAAGGCTGCGTCGAACCCGTCGACGCGGGTGAGGCAGGCACCGAAGCCGGGGATCTCCGGTTCCGGGGCAAAGCGCGCGGGGCTGAGCGGACGCACCGCATCGCCGCCCTCCATGAGGAAGGACCAGAAGCGCGCGGGATCGTCGAAGTCCTCATCGCCTCCGGGAAAGAGGCAGGACAGGCCGATGATCGCCAGCGGCTCGGCGCGCGGGGCGGAACCGGATGCGGCTCGGGCATCGGCACGGGAGGCGGCCGACGTCTGCGCCGGCTCGCTGCCTGCCTCTTCAGCGCGGGCCAGCCAGTCGGCAAGCGATGCAACCGTCGGATGGTCGAAGAGCAGTCCTTCGGGCAGCTGGCGGCCGAGCCGGGCCTCGAGCGCGGCAATCGCCTGCGTCGCGGCAAGGGAATCGAAGCCGAGGGCGAAAAGGCTCGCCTGCGGGTCGATCCGGCGCGCCGAGCCGAGGCCGAGAGCGCGGGCGGCAATCTCCGCCACCAGCGCACGGAATTCGTCCGGTGCCGGCGCCGGCCGGGAGGCCGGCTCGTCGGCGACGGGCGCCACCGCAAGGACCAGCTCGCCGGCAAGATAGGCGCGGCGCATCTCCGCCCGCCGGACCTTGCCGCTGGTGGTGCGCTTCAACGTGCCCTTGCGGATGAGCACGACATCGGCGAGCGCCAGGCCGTGCTCGCGCGCGATCACCTCGCGGATGGTGCTTTCGACCTCGCCCGCATCGAGGGATCCGTCGCGGCGCACCTCCTGCACCAGCACGACCGCCTCGCGCCCCTGTGCGTTCTCGACGGCGAAGGCCGCCGCCGCGCCGCCGACGATGGCCGGATGCGCACCGACGAGACTTGCCTCCAGGTCGTTGGGGTAGTGGCACTGGCCGCGCAGGATCATCATGTCCTTGAGCCGACCGGTCACATAGAGATGGCCGTCCTGCAGGAAGCCGAGGTCGCCGGTGCGCAGGAACGGCCCTTCCCGAGCGGCCTCCCCCGGCCCGTCGGCGGGAACGGCGCGGAAGGTGGCGGCGCTTGCCGCCTCGTTGCCCCAATAGCCCCAGGCGATCTCCTCGCCGCCGACCCAGATCTCGCCGACCCGGCCCTCGGGCAGGGTCTGGAGCGTCTGGGTATCGACGATGCGCACGTCCTGACCATCGGTCTCGGCGCCGTTGGAGACATAGGTGCGCGAGGCAGCCGCCGCCGCCTCCGCGACCGGAACGACGCGCCCCTCCTCCAGGGCGGCGGTATCGACGGCGAGATGGCGCGGGCCGGCGGGCTCGAACCCGGTGGTCACCAGCAGCGTCGCCTCGGCAAGACCGTAGGCCGGGCGGATCGCCTCCGGCCTCAGCCCATGCGGGGCGAAGGTTTCGCGGAAGGCCGCGACCTGGCGCGGCAGCACCGGCTCGGCGGCGGGAATGAAGCTCTCCACCCGGCTGAGATCGAGATCGGCGCAGCGTGCCGCGTCATAGGCCTCGACACAGGCATCCATGGAGAAGGCCGGGCACGGCATCATGCCCGCCCCTTCCGCCGACGCCACCTCCAGCCAGTGGAGTGGATCGGCGACGAAGGAGGTCGGCGACAGGACCACGGCCTTGCCGCCGGCCACCAGCGGTGCCAGCACCCCCATGATCAGCCCCATGTCGTGATAGAGCGGCAGCCAGCTGACGACGACGGGCCGTTCTTTCGGTGCCAGCAGGCGGGCGATGAAGCGCAGGTTGCGCATCAGGGGGGCGTGGCCGTTGATCACGCCCTTGGGCTCGCCGGTGGAACCAGAGGTGTATTGCAGGAAGGCGGTGTCCGTGCCGCGAAGGGGATCGCCCTGCCACGCGCATCGCTCGCACGGCGCATCGAGGATGAGGACGCGGGCGCCGGCCTCCTGCGCGAAGGCCTCCAGGTCGGCCTGCGACTGGCGGCGGATCTCCTCGGTGGTGACGATGAAGGCCGGCCGGCAGTCTGCCGCTATCGGGCCGACCTTGCCGAGCACCCGGCGGACCCGCGAAGGACCCGGCAGGTTTACGGGCACGCCGATGAAGCCGGCCTGCATGCAGCCCAGCAGCGCCACCACGTAGTCGATGCCGGACGGCAGCAGGATCAGCACCCGATCGCCCCGGCTCCCCTTTTCCGAAAGCCGCGCGGCGAGCGACCGGGCGCTGGCCGAAAGCTGCGCATAGGTGAGCGTCACCGGCGCGGCGCCAGTGCGGGCGCGGAAGTCGAGCGCGATCTCCTCCCCCCGTTCCCCGGCCCAGTGCGCAATGGCATCGACCAGCGTTTCGACGGCGGGAACCTCAGGCGAGACAACGGACATGCGTAAACTCCAGCTGACCTGTCGCAGTGCGATAACCCGCTGTTTTCCTGACGCGAATGTCGCAATTCGCGGCGAAAGCGGGTTTCGGGGGAGCGCGATTAAATGTTGACTTTTTCAGTCAAGAATTGGAGATCATGGACGGGCCCGCTACCCCGATCCGGGCCGGCAAGGCCCCAATCGGATACTTATTTTCGCGTGCACCGGTCGCCCTAGGCACTTTTCTGGTGCACAGCCCCGGGAGAGGTTCGAATGGCTCTGAACATCGAAGAGCGCCCTTTGAGCCAGGCTGCCAGCGAGCTCGATCTCGCGGCGCGGCAGCCAAGCCACAGCGGCCTGACGGAGACGGCGGTCGACGGAGAGTTCCGTCGCTTCGGCATCCGGCTCGGGCTGGAACTGTCCGTCTATGACCTGCAATTGCAGGACCGCTTCCGCCGCACGGCCAACATGGCGCCGGGCCTGACCATCGTCATCCTGCAGCACGCGACCGGCAGCAGCATGCTGCGCGCGCTGGACGGCGACCCGCATCCGGTGCGGCTGGACTACGATCCGCGCTCGGCACTGATGATCTTTTCCAAGACGCCGATCTGCGGGGTCTACGACGTGCCGGCGGACACGCGCTTCCGCGGCATCGAGATCCGCGTGAGCGAGGCATTCCTGCGCCGGCTCGACGCGATGGCCCTGTTCGAGCAGGCGCTCGGCGGCCATCCGCTGACCGTCGCCGCCGCCGGCTCGTTCTGGGTCGGCCGGTTCCCGGCGACGGAGATGATCGACGCGCTGGCCGCCGGGCTGGTGGCCAGCGGGCTCGACCGCTGCTGCGAGGACCTGGCGATCGAGGCGCGCTGCCTCGACCTGCTGACCGCGGCGATCTCGATGATGCGCGAGCCGCTGTTCTGCCAGAAGACGAAGATCCTGCGCGACTCGCGCAAGCTCAACGAGGCGAAGAACACGCTGTTGCGCCAGCTCGACCGCAGCTGGACCATCCACGACCTCGCGATCTGCGTCGGCCTCAGCGAAAAGCGGCTGAAGGACGGGTTCCGCCAGCAGTTCGGCCTGCCGGTCTACAGCTTCCTGCAGAAGTCGCGAATGGAGGAGGCGCGCACGCTGCTGGCACGCGACGGGGCGACGGTGACCGAGACGGCGCTGGCAGTGGGCTATGCCAATCCCAGCCGATTCTCGCAGCTGTTCCTGCGCGAATACGGCATGACGCCCTCCGACTTCGTCCGCCGCAACCGGCTGGAGGTAACCGGCATATAGACGGAAGATCCGTCATATTGCCGGAAACGGCGTCGGGATCGACGCACTGTGCCCTGATGCCCGGACATGAGCCGAGATATCCTCATGGAAACAATACCCAGAGGAGATTTTCGTCATGACTGTCTGGCCGGTGCTGATCATTGGTGCGGGAAAGATCGGCCGCACCATCGCCGCCCTGCTCGCCGCGACGGGCGACTACCGCGTGACCATCGCCGACCGGGATGCCGCGGCGCTGGCCGCCGCACGGCGCCCGGATGTGGCCATTGCGCAAGTGGATGTCGCCGACGAGGAGGCGCTGGTAGAGGCGCTTGCCGGGCACCGCGCGGTGCTGTCGGCCGCCCCGTTCTTCCTCACCCAGACCATCGCGCGTGCCGCGAAGCGCGCCGGGGCGCATTATCTCGACCTGACCGAGGACGTCGCCTCGACCAAGGCCGTGAGAGAGCTGGCGCAGGACGCGGAAACGGCCTTTGCCCCGCAATGCGGCCTGGCGCCGGGCTTCGTCTCCATCGCCGCGCACGACCTTGCCGGCCGCTTCGACGCACTGGAGAACCTGACCCTGCGGGTCGGCGCCCTGCCCCGCTACCCGACCAACGCGCTGAAATACAACCTGACCTGGTCGACGGACGGCTTGATCAACGAATACTGCAATCCGTGCGAGGCGGTGCTGGACGGCGAGCGGACGCTGCTGCAGCCGCTGGAAGGCTACGAGACCTTCTCGCTGGACGGCGTCGACTACGAGGCGTTCAACACCTCCGGCGGGCTCGGCTCGCTGGCCGAGACGCTGCAGGGCCGTGTGCGGAACCTGCGCTACCTCACCGTGCGTTATCCCGGCCACCGCGACATCATGCGGCTGCTGCTGACAGACCTCGGCCTGAAGGACCGGCGCGACCTGATGCGCGACGTGCTGGAGACGGCGGTGCCGATCACCCGGCAGGACGTGGTGCTGGTGTTCATCACCGCCTCGGGCCGGCGCGGCGACCAGCGCGAGCAGATGTCAGCGGTCTACCGGGTGACGGCGCAGGATGTCGGCGGCGAGACCTGGAGCGCGATCCAGATCACCACCGCGTCGGGCATCTGCGCGACGCTGGACATGCTGCGCGACGGCACGCTGCCGGCACGCGGCTTCGTCACGCAGGAGGCGATCCCGCTCCACGCCTTCCTCGCCAACCGCTTCGGCCGCGCCTATGGCCAGGACAGCGGCGCGATCGGCGCCGCACCGGCGGGGGCACGACGCGCGGCAGCGTGAGGCGGAAAAGTTTGCAAAAAACGCGTGGCGGTGCCTGGCACCGCCATTTTTTTAACTCATATCAATACAATACCGGTGGTACGCCCCGCTTCGGGCGCGATTTGCCGATAACCGAGAGGTCGTCACGGTCCAGACACGGCGCGATCGCACGCGCCCGGAGAATGCCCGCCGATGTTCGAGACGCTCAACCTGCTGATCCTGATCGCCGCCGGGCTCGTCGCCCTTTCGGTGTTCACATCGCTGGTGAGCTTCCGTATCGGCGCCCCGTTGCTGCTGGTGTTCCTCGTGGTCGGCCTTGCCGCCGGCGAGGACGGACCGGGCGGCATCGCCTTCTCCGACACCCGGGCCGCCTATTTCATCGGTTCCATCGCCCTCACCTTCATCCTGTTCGACAGTGGATTCCGCACCCGGCTGGCGACGTTCCGCCTGGCCGCAGCGCCCGCCGTGGCGCTGGCGACCCTGGGCGTGGTGCTGACGGCGGGCGTCGTCGGCGCGGCGGCACACTACCTGTTCGGCTGGGCCTGGACCGACGGGCTGCTGCTCGGCGCCATCGTCGGCTCGACCGACGCGGCCGCGGTGTTCTTCCTGCTGCGGGTCGGCGGGGTGAACCTGCGCGAGATGATCTCCGCGACGCTGGAAGTCGAATCCGGCTCGAACGACCCCATGGCCATCTTCCTGACGGTGACGCTGATCGGCATGATCACCGCCGGCTCGATGGAAGCGGACGCCGCGGCCGGCGCCGAGATGATCCTGGAATTCGTCCGGCAGATGGGCCTCGGCCTGCTGGCGGGCCTGGCCGGCGGCTATGCCATCGTCCAGATCGTCAATCGCATCAAGCTCGAGGCCGCGCTCTATCCCATCCTGGTGCTGGCGCTTGCGCTGGTCTTGATGACCGTGACCACCCTGGTCGGCGGCAGCGGCTTCCTGGCGGTCTATGTCGCCGGCATCCTGTGCGGCAATGTCCGCATGCGCCAGCAGCCTTCGCTCAAGAAGTTCCAGGGCGGCACGACCTGGCTCAGCCAGATCGGCATGTTCGTCACGCTCGGCCTGCTGGCGGCGCCCTCGCAGTTCGGCGACGTGGCGGTGCAGGGCTTCGGCCTTGCCGCCGTGCTGATCTTCCTCGCCCGCCCCTTTGCGGTCTGGCTCTGCCTGATGCCCTTCGGCTTTTCCCGCAGCGAGATCGCCTTCGTGTCCTGGGTCGGCCTGCGCGGAGCCGTGTCGATCCTGCTCGCCATCCTGCCGTTGATTTCCGGCCTGCCGAATGCGCAGGAGATCTTCAACGTCACGTTCCTCATCGTGCTGACCTCGCTGGTGCTGCAGGGCTGGACGATCCGCCCGATGGCACGCTGGCTGAAGCTGACCGTGCCGGCGCGCATGGGGCCGGTCGACCGTATCGAGCTGGAGCTGCCCGGCGGACAGGACCTGGAACTGGTCGGCTACACCGTTCATCCGGCAAGCCCGGTCGCCCGGGGCGAGCGGATTCCCCGCTGGGCGCGGCCGGTGCTGATCCTGCGCGAGGGCCGCAACATCCGCCTGCAGAAGGCCGGCAAGCCGCAGCCCGGCGATCGGCTCTACATCCTCGCCAGCCCGCGCCAGGTTCCGGTGCTCGACACGCTGTTCGCCGCCGCGACGCAGGAAGAGAACGACCCGGCGCTGTTCGGCGACTTCGACCTCGACCCGGAGACCCGGCTGGCGGAACTGGGCGCGCTCTACGGCTTCCACGTCAACAAGGGCGATGCGGACCTGACCTTGCGCGCCTTCATGATGCGCGAGCTCGGCGACGACGTGGAGCCGACCGACCGCGTCGCCTATGGCGACATCGACCTGGTGGTGCGCGCGATCGATGACGACCACGTCATCACCGCCGTCGGCCTTGCCGTCGAGCATGTCGAGCCGGCGGAACCGACCCTGCCCTTCTTCTTCTCGCGCGAGGACATCTACAAGGTCGCCCGCCGGATCGCCGGACGCATCCGCCGCAACCGGGCGCGGGCCAAGGTGCTGGCACGGCGCAAGAGCGCCTATGACCGGCCGGAGGCGGCGGAGGCCCCGTCTGCGGCGGTGGCTGCAGCCGCCGCGCAGGACGCGCGCCCGGCGTCCGGTGCGCCGCAGACGGACACCGCCGGTTCCCCGGCGCCGAGGCCGCCCGCTCCGCCGCGCGCGGCAACGAAGGACGACGCCCAGGACGACGACGAGGACGACGCCCCGGCCGCACGCAAGGACGAGGACCCGGACGACGAGACCGGCGAGACGCCGCGTCTTGCCGCCGCCGGCAGCGACCCGTCGCGCTGATCCCGCCGCCGCCTGACGGCGGGCGAAAAACATGACATGAGGGGAAGACCTCGTGGCGATGCTCGCCTATGGTGCGGCCGTCACAGTGTCTTTCATTTCATGTCATGGAAGTTCAGCATGCACCGATTGACTACGCTTGCCCTTGTTTTTGCCTCGGCCTCTCTGGTTGCCGCCTGCGGCGGAGCAAAAGCCCCCAAGGAATTGATGGCTTACGCAAATTGCGTCGAGCAGGCCAATGTGCCGAAGCCGTACCGCGTCTCCCAAAACTCGGTCATCACGTCTTCGAACTACAAGGTGACGTTCGAGGAATTCTCGGTACAGGGGCAGGAGTTGACGCCCGACCAGGCCGTGCAGATCCGGCAGTGCTACGATCTGGCCCTGCTGGGTCCGGGCGCCGTGGCGGCGCCGGCATCCCAGCCGCAACCGGCCGCCCCGGCCCCCTGAGCCGTTCGCCTGCGGCCCTTACTTCTTGCCGCCGAACCGCTCTTTCAGTCCCTCGCAAGGATCCCCGCGATCCTTGCGGGGCGTGAACCAGAGATAGTCGTAAGGGGGCGGAAGGTCCGCGGTTCCGTCCGCATAGAGCGAGGGCTCGTTCTCGCCTTCCCTCACCTCGACGAAGCCGACGGCAACGGCCTCCGCGTCCGGCGCCCGCCATTCGAGATAGCGCGGCACGCCGAGATCCTTGCGGACATGGCCACTGCCTGCGATCAGGACAGCCCCTTCATCGCCCGCTGAAATCATCGCATCGGCAAGCCTTGCATCCCGCAGGCGCTGTACGGCGACGAGCGGCGTCAGCGCCTCGCGCGGCATCATCCCGCAATGACCGTCGAACAGGGTGTCGAGCATGACACCGTCCGCCGCCTCGCCCAAGGGCTCGGAAAGCCGCAGCGCCGTCACCTCGTCCGCGCCGAGCGCCGCCATGCCCTCGGCCGCGATCCTGCGGCGCTCGCCGCGCGGCGTATCGCCGGCAACGACCGGCAAGCCCTGCGCGACCGCGACCTCGATCACCGGCCGGTAGATCGCATAATCCGGCCAGCCGCTCTCCGCCCAGCGAAGTGCCTCGCCGAAACCCTCCGCCGTGCCCTTGCCCTCGACGAGATAGGCATCGACATCGCCCTGCCGGTCGCGGGGCAGCATCTCCAGCACCACGGCGGGCTTGCGCGCGCCTTCGCCGGTCGCCGCCGCCAACAGCCGCGCCTGCAGCGCGTGATGGTCCGGGTTGTCGTGGATCTCGCCGAGCAGCACGAAGCGCGCGCGGGCCACCGCCGTTTCCACCTCGGCCGGCGGCACGAAGGCGGACCTTGCGACGGACCAGACACGCCCGGCAAGCGGATGGTCCGCGCCGTCCGACAGAGAGAACCCGCCGGAGGGAGCCCCGTCAGGAAAAGCGGCTTGAGAGAGCGCGGAAGGAACGCCCGCGAGCGGGACGAGCACAAGGGCGGCGGCAAGCCGCAGGGCCGACAGGGTCATGTCCTTGGATTCCATGATCGGGCAACGCAACGCCCCACCCGTCCTATCCGCGGCGGGCAGCGACCGACAGGCAGATGGGGCCTTTTCAACAAAGGAAAAGGCCCCGCGCCCGATCAGTCGACGTTCAGGTTCTCGATGGCCAGCGCAATGCCCTGGCCGCCGCCGATGCACATGGTGACCAGGCCGTAGCGGCCGCCGGTGCGCTCCAGCTCGTAGAGCGCCTTGACCGTGATGATGCAGCCGGTGGCGCCGACCGGATGGCCGAGCGCGATGGCCCCGCCATTGGGGTTGACCCGGTCGGAGGGGAAGCCGAGCTCGCGCATGACCGCACAGGCCTGCGCCGCGAAGGCCTCGTTCGATTCGATGAGGTCGAAATCGGCGGCCGTGAGGCCGGTCTTTTCGAACAGCTTCTGCACCGCCGGGACCGGGCCGATGCCCATCACGTCCGGCTCGACGCCGGCATGGGCGTAGCCGACCAGCCGGGCCATCGGCTTCAGCCCGCGCGCTTCCGCCAGCGCCCGGTCGGCCAGCACCACCGCTGCCGCACCGTCATTGATGCCGGACGAGTTGCCGGCGGTCACCGAGCCGTCCTTGCGGAAGACCGGACGCAGGCTGCTGAGCGTCGAGGGCGAGGTGTCGGCCCGCACATGCTCGTCGGTGTCGAAGGTGACGGCGGTGCGCCCGGCCTGCACCTCGATCGGCAGGATCTGCTCCTTGAAGCGCCCGTCCCGGATGGCGAGCCCCGCCCGGTGCTGGCTCTCCACCGCGAGCGAATCCTGCGCCTCACGGCTGATGTTGTAGCGGGCGGCGACATTCTCCGCCGTGATGCCCATATGGCCGCCGCCGAACGGATCGTTCAGCGCGCCGAGCATCATGTCGTGCATCACCGCGTCGCCCATCTTCACGCCGAAGCGGGCGCCGGGGCTGGAGAACGGGGCACGGCTCATGGATTCGGCGCCGCCCGCGAGCGCGTAGTCGGCATCGCCGAGCAGGATCGACTGCGCCGCCGAGACGATGGCTTGCGCGCCCGAACCGCAAAGCCGGTTCAGCGTCAGCGCCGGGGTTTCCACCGGAATGCCGGCATCCACCGCCGCAACCCGCGCCAGATACATGTCGCGCGGCTCGGTGTTGATGACATGGCCGAAGACGACATGGCCGATTTCTTGGGGTTCGACGCCCGAGCGGCGCACAGCTTCGGCAGCGACCTTGGCGCCGAGCTCGGTCGGCGGCACGGATTTCAAGGCACCGCCGAACGACCCGATGGCCGTACGCACCCCCGACAGGAACACCACTTCACGCTTCGACATAAATCTACTCGCTTCCGTATTGCCCGACCTGTGAATTTTCCGTCCAGTCGCCGACGACGAGGAGAGTGCCTCCCGACCCCGCTGCCAGCCCAGTTTGCCCCTGGGCGACAGGTAAACAAGCCACGGCATATTTAGCAAGGCGGACGTGTCGCCGAAGGCCGGGCGGACAGGTGGATCAGGAAGCGTTTTCAAGCTCCCGCGCCATGCCAGCCGGCTCCCCTCCTCGCGCAAGGAAAAACCCGCCCCGGCCAGGCCGAAGCGGGTTTCGCAATATTTCCGGGTGGCGGTCGTGGCGCGGACTGGCGCCCGCGTGCACTCGCGATCGTGCCACCGGCACGATCGGTCCGGCCCCGAAGGGCCGGACCAAGGCTCACTTCATGGTCGGAATGACGAACTCGGCGCCGTCCTTCAAGCCCGACGGCCAGCGCGAGGTCACCGTCTTGGTCCGCGTGTAGAAGCGGAACGCATCCGGGCCGTGCTGGTTGAGATCGCCGAAGCCGGACTTCTTCCAGCCGCCGAACGTGTGGTAGGCGAGCGGCACCGGGATCGGCACGTTGATGCCGACCATGCCGATGTTGATGCGGCTGGCGAAGTCGCGGGCCGTGTCGCCATCGCGGGTGAAGATCGCGGTGCCGTTGCCGTATTCGTGGCTCATCGGCAGCTCGAGCGCCTCGTCATAGTCCTTGGCGCGCACGACGGAGAGCACCGGGCCGAAGATCTCTTCCTTGTAGATCGACATGTCCTTGGTGACGTTGTCGAACAGGCAGCCGCCCATGAAGTAGCCGTTCTCGTAGCCCTGCATGGTGAAGTTGCGGCCGTCGACTGCGAGCGTCGCGCCTTCCTTCACGCCCTGGTCGACCAGGCCCTTGACGCGAGCCAGCGCCTGGGCGGTGACGAGCGGGCCGAAGTCGACATCGTTGCCGGCGGTGTAAGGCCCGATCTTCAGCGCTTCGACGCGCGGGATCAGGCGCTTCATCAGCGCGTTGGCGGCTTCCTCGCCGACCGGGACGGCAACCGAGATCGCCATGCAGCGCTCGCCGGCAGCACCATAGCCGGCGCCGATCAGCGCATCGGCCGCCTGGTCCATGTCGGCATCCGGCATGATGATCATGTGGTTCTTGGCGCCGCCGAAGCACTGCGCGCGCTTGCCGTTGGCGGTGGCACGCGAATAGACGTAGGCCGCGATGGAGGTGGAGCCGACGAAGCCGACCGCCATGATGTCCGGATCGTCCAGGACGCCGTCGACCGCTTCCTTGTCGCCGTTGACGACGTTGAGGACGCCGGCCGGCAGGCCCGCCTCGATCATCAGCTCGGCCAGCATCATCGGCACGGACGGGTCACGCTCCGACGGCTTCAGGATGAAGGAGTTGCCGGCGGCAATCGCCGGGCAGAACTTCCACATCGGGATCATCGCCGGGAAGTTGAACGGCGTGATGCCGGCAACGACGCCCAGCGGCTGGCGCATGGAGTACATGTCGATGCCGGGGCCGGCACCTTCCGTGAACTCGCCCTTCAGCAGGTGCGGCGCGCCGATGCAGAACTCGGCAACCTCGAGACCGCGGATGATGTCGCCCTTGGCGTCCGGAATGGTCTTGCCGTGCTCGCGCGACAGCGCCTCGGCGAGCTTGTCCATGTCGCGATGCAGCAGGTCGACGAACTTCATCAGCACGCGGGCGCGCTTCTGCGGGTTCTGGGCGGCCCATGCCGGCTGGGCGGCTGCGGCGTTCTCGACCGCGGCGCGCAGCTCTGCCTGCGAGGCGAGCGCCACCTTGGCCTGAACCTCACCGGTGGCCGGGTTGTAGACGTCGGCAAACCGGCCCGAGGTGCCCTCGACATGCTTGCCGCCGATGAAATGTCCGATTGTCTTCATGGGTCGTTCTCTCCCTTGTGGCGCAGCCCGCACGATGGAGCGCGCAGCTTCTCGCGGCCAGATGCCACGTCCGAGGCTGACACTGTCATGCCTTCGTTTTTTGTTGCGCACAATAGGCGGAAAGCCGCATCCGTTGTGCGAAATTTATAGCCATGCTAGCGCTGATCCTCAGTTGCCCCCTTAAGGCCTGCCGGAGAACGCGCATGAACTGGGACGATACACGCATTTTCCTCGCCGTGGCGCGCAGCGGACAGTTGCTGGCCGCCGCAAGGGCACTCGGCGTCAATCATGCGACCGTGGCGCGCCGCCTCAGCGCGCTGGAGGAGGATCTCGGCGTGAAGCTGGTCGACCGGCGCACCACCGGTTCGGCGCTGACGACGGCGGGCGAACGGTTCCTCGCCACCGCCGAGCGGATCGAGGCGGAGATGCTGGAGGCCCGCGCCGAGATCGGCGATGCGGATGTCGCGGTCTCCGGCACGGTGCGGATCGGCGCGCCCGACGGTTTCGGCGTCGCCTTCCTCGCCCCGCGCCTCGGCACCTTGACCGAGCGCCACCCGGCCCTGACGCTGCAGCTCGTCCCCGTTCCCCGTGCGGTCTCCCTGTCGCGGCGCGAGGCGGACATCGCCATCACCGTGGAGCGGCCGGACCATGGCCGGCTGGTGGCGCGCAAGCTGGTCGACTACACGCTCGGCCTCTACGCCTCGCGCGCCTATCTCGCCCGCGCCGGCACGCCGAAAACCGCTGCGGAACTCAAGTCGCACGCGCTGGTCGGCTATGTGGAGGATCTCGTCTATTCCGGCGCGCTCGCCTATGCCGAGGAGATCGACCGCGCCTTCCAGCCGCGCTTCGAGATCGCCTCCGCGCTCGGCCAGACCGAGGCGGTGCGCGCCGGCGCCGGCATCGGCATCCTGCATGCCTTCATCGCCCGCAGCGACCCCGACCTGGTGCAGGTGCTGCCCGAGCGCACGATCTCGCGCGGCTACTGGCTGGTGCTGCATGAGAGCGTCCGCGACCTTGGGCGCGTGCGCGTGGTCGCGGATTTCATCTCCGAGGCGGTGGCGAGCGAACGCGGGATCTTCTCCTGAGCGCACCTCAGGCGAAGCGGCGCGCGCCCACGACACAGGCCACCACGAAGACGGTGACGGCGATCATCGACGGGGCGACCGGCTCGGCGAGCAGCAGGCCGGCCAGCAGCAGGCCGAAGAAGGGCTGCAGCAATTGCAGCTGGCCGACGCCGGCAATGCCGCCGAGCGCAAGGCCGCGATACCAGAAGAAGAAGCCGACCAGCATCGAGAAGACCGAGACATAGGCAAGGCCGGCCCAGGCGGGCATGGCGATGCCGGCAAGCGTCTGCGGGTGGACCAGCAGAGCCAGCGCGACCATCGGCGGCAGGGAGAAGACCAGCGCCCAGCAGATCACCTGCCAGCCGCCGAGACGACGCGCCAGCCGCGCGCCTTCCGCATAGGCGAAGCCGCAGACGAGGATCGCCGCAAGCATCAGGAGGTCGCCGACCAGCGAGATCCCGCCGTTGCCCTGCACAGCGAAGAGGGCGACGGCCAGCGCGCCGGCGCCGGAAAACGCCCAGAACAGCGGACGCGGCCGCTCGCCGCCGCGCAACACGCCGAAGATCGCCGTCGACAGCGGCAACAACCCGATGAAGACGATGGAATGGGCCGCCGTGACGTGCTCCAGCGCCATCGCGGTGAGCAGCGGAAAGCCGACGACGACGCCGAGCGCGACCAGCACCAGCGGCACCACGTCGTTCGCCGCCGGGCGCTTCTGGCGCAGCACGAGAAGGATCGCGCCGGCCATCAGCGCCGCCAGCACCGCGCGCGCCGAGGTGAGAAACAGCGGGCTGAACCCGCCGACCGCGACGCGGGTCGCCGGCAGCGAGCCGCTGAAGATCAGAACGCCGAGGAGACCGTTGCCCCAGGCGGCGAGAGGTGAGTGCATGCCACTGTTTCTGTCCATCATCCGCAAGGTGTGGCGCAGGAGCGCTGGCTAAGACAGGTACAGACCAGTACAATCGATCAAAACTGTACTGATGCAATCGACCATACAGATGGGCAACAGGATGACCCGGAGCACCCGCACGCAAACCGTGATGGCCGCGATCCGCAGGCGGATCGAGACGCGGACGCTGACGCCGGGCGAGCGCCTTCCCTCGATCCGCGGGCTCGCCGCCTCCATGCAGGTCTCGCCCTCCACCGTTGTGGAGGCCTACGACCGGCTGGCCGCCGACGGGCTGATCGCGGCCCGGCGCGGTTCCGGCTTCTTCGTGCTGGACACGCCCCAGCCCTTGCAGATCGCGGCAAGCGGGCCTCGGCTCGACCGGGCCATCGACCCGTTCTGGATCTCGCGGCAGGCGCTGGATGCGGATCCCGCCCTGCCCAAACCCGGCTGCGGCTGGCTGCCGGCCGACTGGATGCCGACCGATGCTCTCCGGCGGGCCCTGCGCGCCCTGTCGCGGGTGGAGGCGGAAACGCTCACCGACTACGGCAGCGCGCAAGGCCAGGGCGAGCTGCGCCGCCTGATCGCTCGCGATCTTGCCGAGCAGGGGCTGGACGTGCCGCCCGACCGCATCCTGCTGGCCGGTTCGGGGACGCAGGCGATGGACCTGATCTGCCGGCTGCTGCTGCGCCCCGGCGACACGGTGCTGGTCGACGACCCCTGCTATTTCAACTTCCAGGCCCTGCTGCGGGCGCATCAGGTGCGGATCGTCGGTGTTCCCTATACCCCGCAGGGGCCGGATACGGAGCGGTTCGCGCAGGTGCTGGCGAGCGCGCGGCCGCGCCTCTACCTCACCAACTCCGCCCTGCACAATCCGACCGGCGCGACCATCTCGGCTCCCGTGGCGCATCGCCTGCTGGTCCTTGCCGCCCAGCACGATCTCACCATCATCGAGGACGACATCTTCGCCGCCTTCGAGCCGGAGCCCTCCCCCCGCCTTGCCGCGCTCGACGGGCTGGAGCGGGTGATCCGCATCGGCAGCTTCTCGAAGACGCTGTCGGCCTCGGCCCGCTGCGGCTACATCGCCGCCCGGCCCGACTGGATCTCCGCGCTGATCGACCTGCAGGTGGCGACGAATTTCGGCGGGCCGAGCCCGATGGCGGCGGAGCTGCTGCGCGTCGTGCTGGCCGACGGCGGCTATCGCAAGCATGTCGCCGCCCTGCAGGGACGTCTTGCGCGGGCGCGGCGGCAGGCAACGTCACGCCTTGCCGCGCTCGGCATCACGCCGTGGCTGGAGCCGCGCGGCGGCTTCTACCTGTGGTGCCGGCTGCCGGAGGGGCTGGATGCGGCCGATGTCGCCCGTGCCGCGCTGAAGCGGGGCATCGTGCTGGCGCCGGGCAACGCCTTCAGCGCGGCGCAGACGCAGACCGGATTCATGCGCTTCAACGTCAGCCAGATGGGCGGGCCGGAGGTCGATGCGGTGCTGACCGAAGCGCTGACCGAGGCCCGCGAGATCGCCGAGCGCCGCTCGCAGGCGAGCTGATCAGCCGACCTCTTCCCAGCCGCCGCTGGCAAAGGACCGGGCAGCGGCATGCACCGTGCGCTCGATCTCGATCCCCTCCTCGAAGGTGATCAGGCTCGCCGGTTCGCCCCGAATGAGGCGGATCAACTCGCGGCATTCGATCACCTTGAGATCGTTGAAGCCGAGACCGTGGCCCGGCGCCGGCACGAAGCTGCCATAGGGCGGGTGCGCAGGTCCCGTGAGAATGCGGGTAAAGCCCTGGCGGGCGGGATCGCCGGTCGCGCTGTACAGCTCGATCTCGTTCATCCGCTCCTGGTCGTAGAGGATCGAGCCCTTCGAGCCGAAGACCTGCAGCGCGATGCGGCCCTTGCGCCCCCAGGCCGACCGGTTGACCAGCAGGCTCGCCTGCAGCCCACCGGAAAAGCGCAGCAGGACATTGGCCATGTCGTGGGTTTCCACGGCGCGGCGCCCGCCCTCGGCCAGCGGCCGGGTGGCATAGGGCTTCGCCATGTCGCAGAACACCCGCTCCGCCTTGCCGAACAGCCGGTGCGCCAGCGACAGCGGGTGCACGGCGAAATCGTCGAGCGCGCCGTAGCCGGAACTCGCCTCGCTCTTCCAATAGAAGGCCTGCTCCGGGTCGGCCATGAAGTCCTCGTCCATCTCGGCGCGGAACTGGATGGGCTCGCCGATGGCACCATCCGCGATCATGCGGGCGATCTCGCGAAAGGCCGGGTTCTGGATGTAGTTGTAGCCGAGCGCCGCGATGCGCCCGCTGCTGCGCGCCGCCGCCAGCATCCCTTGCGCATCGGCAAGGGCCGGCGCCATCGGCTTTTCGCACCACACATGCTTGCCGGCCTGCAGCGCGGCAATCGCCATCTCCGGATGAAACGCGTTCGGCGTCGTGATCGACACCACATCGACGCCCGCGTCGTTCACCAGCGCCCGCCAGTCGGAAGTGGCACGGGCAAAGCCGAAGGCCGAGGCCCGCTGGCGGGCCAGATCCTCGTTGACCTCCGCCAGCATTTCGAGCCTTGGACGCGCCACATCGCCGAAGACGGCGCGCACCGCATTCCAGGCCAGCGCGTGGCACTTGCCCATGTAGCCGGTGCCGATCAGGCCGACACCGAGGGACCCGTCCGGGCTGGTCATGGCGCTGTCTCCTTGCGACAGTGTCCGGCACGCGATACCCGGCCGAAACCGGTGCGTAACGTCCGGAAACGGCCCGCATGCCGGTGCATGCGATCTTGCGTGGATGAAACGCAAATTCTATGATTGCGTCAATATGGAATAAACGTTCCTCGAAAGGATCAAGACCTTGCTGTCTGTAGCTGTCATCGGTGCGGGCCGGATCGGCCAGATCCACGCCGCCAATCTGGCCGCGCGTGCGGCGGAGACCAACGACGTCCGGCTGGCCGGCATCTGCGATGCGGTGGAAGTGGCCGCCGCAACCCTTGCAACGCGCCTCGGCGCGCCGGTGATCTCGCTCGACGAGGCGCTGGAGGGCAAGGGATCGAACGCGGTGCTGATCGCCTCGCCGACCGACACCCACTCGGATTTCATCGAGCGCGCCGCCAAAGCCGGCAAGGCGATCTTCTGCGAAAAGCCCGTCGACATGTCGGCGCAGCGCATCGAGGGCGTGCTTGAGGTGGTCGAGGCGGCCGGCGTGCCGCTGTTCATCGGCTTCAACCGCCGCTTCGACCCGAATTTCGCCTCCTTGCGCGCGCGCATCGCGGAAGGGCGGATCGGCGAGGTCGAGCTGGTGACGATCCTGTCGCGCGATCCCTCCCCGCCCCCGGTCTCCTATATCGAGCGCTCGGGCGGCCTCTTCCGCGACATGATGATCCACGACTTCGACATGGCGCGCTTCCTGCTCGGCGACGAGCCGGTGGAGGTGCACGCGGTCGGCTCCGCCCTCGTCGACCCTGAGATCGGCAAGGCGGGCGATGTCGACACCGCCGCGGTGCTGCTGAAGACCGCGCGCGGCAAGATCTGCCAGATCTCCAACTCGCGCCGCGCCACCTACGGCTACGACCAGCGGGTGGAGGTGCACGGCTCGCTCGGCCTGCTGCGCGCCGGCAACCAGCACGAGACGACGGTGGAACTGGCGACCGCCTCGGGCTTCACCGCCGACCCGGTCCAGAACTTCTTCCTGGAGCGCTACGCCCAGGCCTACCGGCTGCAGCTCGCCGCCTTCATCGACTGCGCGCGCGGCACCACCCTGCCCTCACCGAGCGGCCATGACGGACTGATGGCGCAGCGGCTCGCCGACGCGGCAACGCTCTCCGCCCAGAGCGGCCAGCCGGTCCGGCTGTAAGGGGGCTGGTGTCGGCTCCCTCTCGGAGGTCATCCCGGCCGAAGGCGAAGCCGGAGAGCCGGGACCCATTGGCACCCTCAGCAGGTGTGGTGCGCTCCAGCCTCCACGGTTCACCGCTTGCAATTTCTGCAACCTGCCACAACCATCGCGGGATGGCATACTTCGTCTACATTCTCGCCAGCCGACACCATGGCACGCTGTATGTCGGGGTGACCAACGACCTTGCCCGGAGGGTCTTCGAGCATCGCGAAGGGCAAGGCGAGGGTTTCACTCGCCGACATGGCGTCGGCCGCCTCGTCTATTACGAGGAACATTCGTCCGTGAACGAGGCAATCGCGCAGGAAAAGCGCCTGAAACGCTGGAAGCGGGAGTGGAAGATCCAGGCGATCGACGCGTTCAATTCTGAGTGGGACGACCTCTACGAACAGCTCAACAGGTAGACTTGGCGGAACGCATTTCCGGCAGCCTTCCCGTCCGCAGGGAACGGCCCCGCCTCCCTCTCAGAGGTCATCCCGGCCGTAGGCGAAGCCGGAGAGCCGGGACCCATTGGCCCCCTCAGCGTCGTTGCTCGTGCGGTCCTGCGAAGTGTCCTAGGAGGGACGGCGCGGCGCGCGCCGCCGCCGCTCTGGCAGCCAATAGGCCCCGGGTCTCGCTGCGCTTGCCCGGGGTGACGGCCGAGAGGATGTAAGGGCGTGCCACTTTCTCACGCCGTCATCCCGGCGAGACCGGAGGCCCACGACGCCGCCCCGCCCCTCAGCCGTCATCCCGGCCGTAGGCGAAGCCGGAGAGCCGGGACCCATTGGCACCCTCAGCGGATGCTCCTGCGCTCCAACCTCTCCGGCGTCATCCCGCACGAAGCGTAAGCGAAGATGCGGGATCGGAGAGCCGAGGGCCTGTGAGGTGCGCTCCGGAACCATGCCACGACCGCCGTGGCTCTCCGGTCCCGGGTCGCGGCTTCGCCTTGCCCGGGAAGACGCGGGGGAGGTTTGCGCAAGGGGGAAGCGATGCGGGCAGGTTCATCGCCCGATCATTCAAGTCGTCCGGCCTGTAGACGCCGCTGTCTCGATTTCAGCGGATTTCGAGAGCGATTTTTGCAAAATCCGTCTCGAAATTCGGGAGAACAATCCAACAAAAATAACAAAACAATTTCAAATACTTAAAATCAAACACTCAAACGGCAGCGCGAAATTTCGAGAAAGCTCTCTCAATCTCGCCTTGCCGTCTATCCCCGCATTCGCAGACTGCCGCCGGACCGCGACAGGCGTTGGTCCGCGGGGCACTTGTCCCCGCGGGCCTTGTCAGTGCAATCCCCGCGATCAGGCCTCGGCCTTGACGAGCTCGATGGCGATCTCGCTGCCGCCGACCTCGTGCGTGGCGCGGTAGGCGCCATCCAGCGCGCCGCCGATGGTCAGCTCCAGCGCCAGCGTGTCCTGGGCGATGCGGGAGCGGTGCTCCTCCACCGCCTGGACCAGCGTCTCCGGCAGCACCAGATTGAGGCGGATGCGGTCGGTCACCTGCAGCCCGCCATCCTTGCGGGTCTGCTGGATGAGGCGGACCACGTCGCGGGCATAACCTTCGCGCTCCAGCTCGGGATAGATCCGCGTGTCCATCACCACCACGCCGCGGCTGGCATCGAAGAGACCGGTGTCCGACCCTTCCGGTGCCATGACGCGCATGGTGTAGTCTTCGGGCGGCAGCTCGACGCCGGCCAGCTCGACGATGCCGTCGGGCCGCAGCGTCCATTTGCCAGTCTTGGAGGCGGTCATCACCTCCTTCATCTTCTGTCCCAGGCGCTTGCCGATCTGCGGCTTGACCACCAGGCTGTGCTCGCCGACCGACAGAGGATCGGCCTCCAGCACCAGTTCCTTGACGTTCACCTCGTCGGCGATCAGCTGCGAATACGGGCGCAGATCCTCGATGTCCGCATGGGCGACAGTCAGCGTCTTCAGCGGCAGGCGGGCGCGCAAGCGCTTGGCCTCGCGCAGCGACATCACCGAGTTGCAGACGTCGCGGATGAGGTCCATGCGGCGCACTAGATCCGGATCGCTCGGCATCTTGCCCGCCTCCGGCCAGTCGGCCAGATGCACGGACAGCTCGCCCGTCAGGCCCTTGTAGATGCGCTCGGTGACGAACGGCATCATCGGGGCCAGCACGCGCATCAGGTGCGTCAGCACCGTGTAGAGCGTGTCCAGCGCGTCGCGCTTGTCGTCGTCGAGCTCCTCGCCCCAGAAGCGCGAGCGCGAACGGCGGATGTACCAGTTGTTGAGCGCGTCGATATAGCCCGGCACATGCGAATAGGCGGACGGGATGTCGTAGGCGTCGAGCGAGCCCTCGATCTGCTCGATCAGCTCGCGGGTCTTGGCCAGGATATAGCGGTCCAGCAGGCCCTTCTGGTCGAAGCGGACCTGCGCCTTGTACTGGTCGGCATTGGCGTAGAGCGTGAAGAAGTAATAGGCGCTCCAGATCGGGATGATCGCCTGGCGCAGCGCCTGGGCGATACCGCGACCGTCCTTGGCCACCGCCAGGTCGCCGCCGACCAGCAGCGGCGAGGACAGCATGTACCAGCGCAGCGCATCGGCGCCGTAGGTGTTGAAGACGCCGATCGGGTCCGGATAGTTCTGCAGCCGCTTGGAGAGCTTCTGCTTGTTCTCGTCCAGCACCACGCCGTGGCAGACCGCATTGCGGAACGGCGCGCGGTCGAAGATCGCCGTCGACAGGACCATCAGCGTGTAGAACCAGCCGCGGGTTTGGGCGACATATTCGACGATGAAGTCGGCCGGGAAGTTCCGCTCGAAATGCTCCTTGTTCTCGAACGGATAGTGCTGCTGGGCGAAGGGCATCGAGCCGGAATCGAACCACACGTCGAGCACTTCCGGCACGCGGCGCATCATCGCCTTGCCGGTCGGATCGTCCGGGTTCGGGCGGACCAGCTCGTCGATCATCGGACGGTGCAGGTTGTCCACCTTCACGCCGAAGTCGCGCTCCAGCTCCTCCAGCGAGCCGTAGACGTCCATGCGCGGATGGTTCGGGTCATCGCTCACCCAGACCGGGATCGGGCAGCCCCAGAAGCGGTTGCGCGAGATGTTCCAGTCGCGGGCGTTTTCCAGCCACTTGCCGAACTGGCCGTCGCGCACGTGCGAGGGGATCCAGTCGATCTGCTGGTTGAGCTCGACCATCCGGTCCTTGAACTGCGAGACGGCGACATACCAGGCATCGATCGCCTTGTAGATCAGCGGCGTGTCGGTGCGCCAGCAGTGGGGATAATCGTGCAGATAGGTCTCGTGGCGATAGACGGTGTCGCCCCGCGCCTTGAGGTCGCGGATGATGTCCTTGTTCGCCTCGATGACGTTCTGGCCGACATAGTCGGCGACCTCGGCGGTGAACTTGCCCGCCTCGTCCACCGGCACCACAAGGGGGATGCCGCGGTCGCGGGCCAGCTCGAAGTCGTCCTCGCCGAAGCCCGGCGCGATGTGCACGCAGCCCGTGCCGTCGCCGGCCTCGACGAAGGCAGCGGCAAGCACGGCGAAGGCGTTCTCGGTGCCCTTGAAATAGGGGAAAAGCGGCTCGTAGGCGGTGCCGGCCAGCTCCGCGCCCGTCAGCGCGCCGACCTTCTGCCACTCGCCGAACTCGCGCTCGTAGCGCTCCAGCGCCGCTTCGGCGAGGATCACCCGCACGCCGTCCTTTTCCAGGATCGCGTAGTCGAGATCCGGCGAAACGGCCAGCGCAAGGTTGGACGGCAGGGTCCAGGGCGTCGTCGTCCAGGCGAGCAGGCGCGTCGGCACGGCGGCGAAGCGCTCGCCCTGCAGAAGGAAGCCGACGGTCAGCGCCGGGTCCTGGCGCTCGCGATAGGAGTTGTCGAGGCGCGTCTCGAAGTTCGACAGCGGCGTCTGCACGGCCCAGGAATAGGGCACGACGCGGTAGCCGCGATAGACCAGCCCCTTGTCCCAGAGCTGCTTGAAGCCCCAGATCACGCTCTCCATGAAGGAGAGGTTCATCGTCTTGTAGTCGTTCTCGAAGTCGACCCAGCGGCCCTGGCGCTCGACATAGTAGCGCCACTCGTTGGTGAAGCGCATGACCGAGACCGAGCAGTGCTCGTTGAACTTGCCGATGCCGTATTCGAGGATCTCGTTGCGGCCCGAGATGCCGAGCTCCTTCTCCGACGTCAGCTCCGCCGGCAGGCCGTGGCAGTCCCAGCCGAAGCGGCGCTCGACGCAGTCGCCGCGCATGGTGCGGTAGCGCGGGATCAGGTCCTTGACGAAGCCGGTGGCCAGGTGCCCGTAATGCGGCAAGCCGTTGGCGAAGGGAGGGCCGTCGTAGAAGATGTACTCACCCGCCCCGTCCTGGTTGCGGCGGTTCTCCACCGAAGCTTCGAAAATCCGGTTTTCCTGCCAGAACTTGAGGATGTCTTCCTCGAGCTTGGGAAAATTGGGATTCGGATCGATGGCTTCGTACATCACAGATGTCCCGTTCTGATTTGGTTGCCGGGTCAAGACGGCCCGCAGCCCGCAAGATGTCGTTGCGTGGGTTAGCCGACCGGCAGGAAAAATACAATCGTCACGGCCGGCATGTCCGCCATGCCGGCCTTTGGCACAGGGTCAGGCGCGCGTCACTTTCGGCTCGCTCGCCGGATAGCGGCCGCGGGTGTCGATCACCAGCTTCGCCTTGTCGAGGATCATCGCGTAGTCGAAGGCATCGTGATCGGTGGCGATGACAATGGCGTCCTGGCTGGCGATGGTCTCGGCATCCGCCTCCACGGCGGCAAACGCGTGGCCGCTTTCCAGCACCAGCTGCGGCACGAAGGGGTCGGCATAGGAGAGCTCCCCTCCCCGCGCGACGATCCGCTCCATCACCATCAGGCTCGGCGACTCGCGAATGTCGTCGATGTTCTTCTTGAAGGCGGCTCCGAGCACCAGCACCTTCGCGCCGTTGAGCGCCTTGCGGTGGCCGTTGAGCGCGTCCATCAGCTTCTCGACGATGAAGTCCGGCATGTAGCGGTTGATCTCGCCGGCCAGCTCGATGAAGCGGGTGTGCAGGCCGTATTCGCGCGCCTTCCAGGTCAGGTAGAACGGGTCGACCGGGATGCAGTGACCGCCGACGCCGGGTCCGGGATAGAAGGCGGTGAAGCCGAAGGGCTTGGTGGCGGCGGCGCGGATAACCTCGAAGATGTCGATGCCCATGCGGTCGGCCAGCGTCTTCATCTCGTTGACGAGGCCGATATTGACCGCCCGGTGGATGTTCTCCAGCAGCTTGGTCATCTCGGCGACGCGGGTCGAGGACACCGGCACCAGCTGGTCGACGGCGGAGCCGTAGAGCGCTTCGGCCGCGGCAAGGCAGGCGGGGGTGACGCCGCTCACCACCTTGGGGATCTCGCGGATGCCGAAGCTGGCATTGCCCGGATCCTCGCGCTCGGGCGAGTAGACGACGAAGAGGTCCTGGCCCACCACCAGGTCCTCGCGCGCCATCGCCGGCAGCATGTCGTCTTCGGTGGTGCCGGGATAAGTGGTCGATTCCAGCGCGACCACCTGGCCGGAGCGCAGGTAGGGGCGGATGGCACGGGCGGCATCGAGAATGTAGCCGATATCCGGATCGTGGAAGCGGCCGAGCGGCGTCGGCACGCAGATGATCAGCGCGTCGCAGTCAGCCGCGCGCGCGAAGTCCGTCGTCGCTTCGAAGGGGCCGGCGAACCGCACCTCCTCGCGCCGATTGCCGACATAGCGGGGAAAACCGCGATCCGCGTTGAGCCGTGCGATCTTCGCCGGATCCACGTCGAAGCCGACGATGGGGTGGCCGATCTGCGAAAAGCGCAAGGCAAGCGGCAGGCCGACATAGCCGAGACCGATGACGCCGATGACGGCGGAGCGGTCGGCAAGGCGGGCGCGCAAGCTGGCAAGGGCATCGGAGTGGGCAGTGTCCGCGGCCATGATCGGATCTCTGGTAGGGTTCGATGAAAGAGAAACGGCATGCGGTGGATACCCGCATGCCGTTTCGTGTCGCACAGGCGTCGCAGCGCGGCAAGTCCCGGCGGCGAAGAGTTCTCCCCCGCCGGGCGCTCGCCCTATCCTCCGGTCACACGAAGCTGAAATCGCTCTCCGAAATCAGCGTGTGGTCGAAGTTCTGCAGCACGATGGTGTTGGTGCCGAAGGTCAGGTGCGTGTCCGCCCCCACATCCGTCACCGTCACCTGCGAGAAGTTGTTCACACCCAAACCGACGCGGATCGTGTCGATTCCGTCCTCGAAGTCGGTGATCGTGTCGGTATCGCCGGCAGACAGGAACACGAACGTGTCGGCCCCCGCACCGCCGGTCAGAAAATCGTTGCCGGCACTGCCATCAATCCAGTTGTTTCCGGAGTTGCCCTGAATTGCATTCGCCCGCGCATTGCCGACGCCGGAAAGGTTCCCTGTGCCAATCAATGTCAGGTGTTCGACATGCTGACCATGCTGCCACAGCGCGAAATTCACAGAACTAACAACCGTATCGACGCCTTGGCCCGCAGTCTCCACAATCGTGTCACCGACGTTGTCCACGTGATACGTGTCGTTGCCGGCACCGCCGATCATCGTGTCCGCTCCAACGCCACCATTCAGCACGTTGTTGCCAGAGTTACCCGTGATCACGTTGTTCAGCGCGTTGCCGACCGCATTCAGGTTTCCGCCGCCCAGAAGCGTCAGGTTCTCGATATGCTGGCTCTGGGCCCAAAGCTCGAAGCTCACATAGCTCTGAACCGTGTCCGTGCCGTTGCCCGCCGTCTCCACGACCACATCGCCGACATTATCGACAACATACGTGTCGTTGCCGGCACCGCCGATCATCGTATCCGCTCCAACGCCGCCATTCAGCACGTTGTTGCCCGAGTTGCCCGTGATCACGTTGTTCAGCGCGTTGCCGACCGCATTCAGGTTCCCGCCGCCCAGAAGCGTCAGGTTCTCGATATGCTGGCTCTGGGCCCAAAGCTCGAAGCTCACATAGCTCTGAACCGTGTCCGTGCCGTTGCCCGCCGTCTCAACGATCACATCGCCGACATTATCGACAACATACGTGTCATCGCCGGCACCGCCGATCATCGTATCCGCTCCAACGCCACCATTCAGCACGTTGTTGCCAGAGTTACCGGTGATCACGTTGTTCAGCGCGTTGCCGACCGCATTCAGGTTTCCACCGCCCAGAAGCGTCAGGTTCTCGATATGCTGGCTCTGGGCCCAAAGCTCGAAGCTCACATAGCTCTGAACCGTGTCCGTGCCGTTGCCCGCCGTCTCAACGATCACATCGCCGACATTGTCCACGACATAGGTGTCGTCGCCGGCGCCGCCGATCATCGTATCCGCTCCAACGCCGCCATTCAGCACGTTGTTGCCCGAGTTGCCCGTGATCACGTTGTTCAGCGCGTTGCCGACCGCATTCAGGTTCCCGCCGCCCAGAAGCGTCAGGTTCTCGATATGCTGGCTCTGGGCCCAAAGCTCGAACGAAATCGAGCTGATCACCGTGTCGACGCCCTGTCCCGCAGTCTCCACAACCGTGTCACCGACATCGTCGACATAAAAGACGTCGTTGCCCCAACCGCCAATCATGTGATCGGCGCCCAGGCCACCATCCAAGGTGTCGTTTCCGCCACCGCCGGCAAGGTTGTTGTTGCCGCTGTTGCCTTGAATGTTGTTGTTCTGGCCGTTGCCGTAGCCGTTGATGTTCCCTGTACCCTGCAGATACAGGTTCTCCAGATGCTGGCTCTGCGAACTCAGGCCGAACGTGATCGTGGAGTAGACGCTGTCCGCACCCTCGTTCTCAAGCTCGACGATCGTGTCGCCGACATTGTCGACATAATAGGTGTCGTTGCCCCAGCCACCGACCATGTGGTCGGCGCCGTCGCCGCCATCAAGCGTATCGTTGCCGCCGCCGCCATACAGCGTGTCGTCGCCCTGATTGCCGTCCAGGTTGTTGTTACCAGAGTTGCCCGCGATGATGTTCGCCTGCCAACTACCCCACGCGTTGATGTTCCCAGTCCCGATTAGATACAAGTTTTCGACGTAAGCAAACACGCTCAGCCCCAACGAGATTGAGCTATAAATCGAATCTGTACCTCCTCCATAACTCTCAAGAATGGAATCACCGATGTTATCGACATAATATGTGTCGTCGCCATCCCAACCGATCATTCCATCGGCGCCGGCACCGCCATCCAGGATGTTGTTTCCCGAATTGCCGTTAATAATATTGTTCAGATCGTTTCCGTAACCGTTGATGTTTGCGGAGCCGGCCAAAGTCAGACTTTCAACAAAATCGGTTAGTGTATAACTAATCGAACTCATCACACTATCGCGGCCACCCCGGCTCGAGTTCTCGATGACGATGTCGCCGACATTGTCCACAATATATGAGTCATTGCCGGTGCCGCCGATCATTGTATCGGCACCTTCGCCACCGTCGATGATGTTAATGCCGCCGACACCGTAAATCGTGTCGTTGCCGCCGCCCCCTTGTAGTCTGTTAAAGGACGAGGAGCCGGTAATAATATCCTCTGCGGAGGAACCGAGGACAACCTCGATGCTCGACAGCGTGTGACTGAAGGCATTGCCGTTGTAGCTTCCCGTCGCCGTGCCCGCGCCGAGATCCACGGTCACGCCGCCCATACCAACCCGGTCGAACCTCACGGAGTCCCAGCCATCCCCTCCGTTCACGGTATCGTTGCCGCCGAGCATGACAAATTGCTCATCGCCCCAGCCACCGTTGAACGTGTCGTCGCCGTTCGAGCCGACGATCACAGCAACATCTTCCAGTGTATCAGTGCCGATCCCAACGCCCGTCACAGTGCCGCTGACATTCGCGCCATTGTTACCGGTATAGACGATCCCCGACGCGACATCGGCATAGACGACGCTGACGAAACCGGCGTACTGACCGGCCGCAGGAGTACCATACCAAGCGTAGCCACCGGTGATGGTGTCATCGCCTGCACTCGACAGAATCTCGCAGGGCATCCCGAAATAACGATCGATTACGATTGCGTCATCGCCCAAACCGGGGGCGATCGTCAAACTGCTGACATCGGGATCAAAATCGCCGCTGAAGACGAACGTGTCTGAGCCGACCCCGGATATGGCAACTATGTGTTCTCCACCCGGCCCACGCTCCATGGTGGCCGCGAGTCCTTCGATGAACGCCGAGTAATCGACGTAAAGGCCGACCTCAGGAGTAAGCGTTATCGTATCGTTTCCACCAGTTCCGATATAAGTGTGACCAAGCCCGGTGATCGAGAACACATCGTTTCCGCTTCCGCCTGAATACGTCGTCATTTCAACCCCTTTAGTGAGCTTGGCAATGGCTCGAATGCCTCTAAACGGCATCGCTCGGCGCGGTTGAGTCTGGCATCAACGCCCTCCCAACTACCGAAATACTTTATCGGGGAGAAGTCTTCAGGCAGAAAATGCGTGCGCGGAGCACCGTTTTGAATAGTCAGCCCTGTTAGCTATCGCCATATAGATGCGATTGTAGACGCCTGCGGCAGTTTCAACGTAACCCCAACAGGATCTGCCCAAGTCATGGGCTCGTCGCTAGGACCGGCGGCCCAAGCGGGTCGCCGGTATATATGTCAACGTCATACTTGAACAGGATCACACGAAGCTGAAATCGCTCTCCGAAATCAGCGTGTGGTCGAAGTTCTGCAGCACGATGGTGTTGGTGCCGAAGGTCAGGTGCGTGTCCGCCCCCACATCCGTCACCGTCACCTGCGAGAAGTTGCTCGCGCCAACCCCGATCCGGATCGTGTCGACCCCGTTCTCAAAGTCGGTGATCGTGTCAGTATCGCCGGCAGACAGGAACACGAACGTGTCGGCCCCCGCACCGCCGGTCAGAAAATCGTTGCCGGCACTGCCATCAATCCAGTTGTTTCCGGAGTTGCCCTGAATTGCATTCGCCCGCGCATTGCCGACGCCGGAAAGGTTCCCTGTGCCAATCAATGTCAGGTGTTCGACATGCTGACCATGCTGCCACAGCGCGAAATTCACAGAACTAACAACCGTATCGACGCCTTGGCCCGCAGTCTCCACAATCGTGTCACCGACGTTGTCCACGTGATACGTGTCGTTGCCGGCACCGCCGATCATCGTGTCCGCTCCAACGCCGCCATTCAGCACGTTATTGCCAGAGTTACCCGTGATCACGTTGTTCAGCGCGTTGCCGACCGCATTCAGGTTTCCGCCGCCCAGAAGCGTCAGGTTCTCGATATGCTGGCTCTGGGCCCAAAGCTCGAAGCTCACATAGCTCTGAACCGTGTCCGTGCCGTTGCCCGCCGTCTCCACGACCACATCGCCGACATTGTCGACAACATACGTGTCATCGCCGTCACCGCCGATCATCGTGTCCGCTCCAACGCCGCCATTCAGCACGTTGTTGCCAGAGTTACCCGTGATCACGTTGTTCAGCGCGTTGCCGACCGCATTCAGGTTCCCCCCGCCCAGAAGCGTCAGGTTCTCGATATGCTGGCTCTGGGCCCAAAGCTCGAAGCTCACATAGCTCTGAACCGTGTCCGTGCCGTTGCCCGCCGTCTCAACGATCACATCGCCGACATTGTCGACAACATACGTGTCGTTGCCGGCACCGCCGATCATCGTGTCCGCTCCAACGCCGCCATTCAGCACGTTATTGCCAGAGTTACCCGTGATCACGTTGTTCAGCGCGTTGCCGACCGCGTTCAGGTTCCCCCCGCCCAGAAGCGTCAGGTTCTCGATATGCTGGCTCTGGGCCCAAAGCTCGAAGCTCACATAGCTCTGAACCGTGTCCGTGCCGTTGCCCGCCGTCTCAACGACCACATCGCCGACATTGTCCACGACATAGGTGTCGTCGCCGGCGCCGCCGATCATCGTATCCGCTCCAACGCCACCATTCAGCACGTTGTTACCCGAGTTGCCGGTGATCACGTTGTTCAGCGCGTTGCCGACTGCATTCAGATTGCCGGTACCGAGGAGCTCTAGGTTTTCGATGTGCTGGCTCTGGGCCCACAGTTCGAAGCTGATGTAACTGCGCACGGTATCCGTGCCCTCGTCAGCATACTCGACGACCACGTCGCCCGCATCGCTGACGACGTAGATATCGTCGCCGGTGCCGCCGATCATCGTGTCCGCACCGGCGCTGCCGTTCAGGATATCATTGCCTCCCATGCCTTCGAGACGGTCGTCGCCGAGGGAGCCGATAAGAACGTCGTCACCGGTCCTGGAGCCGCGGACATGCTCGATATTGGCGAGCGTATGGCTGAAGGCATTGCCGTTGAACAGACCCGTCGCCGTACCGGCCGCGAGATTGACCGTCACAGCGCCCATACCGTTGCGATCGAAGCGCACCGTATCGAACCCACCGCCGCCATCGACCGTGTCGTTGCCGCCGCGCAGGATGAAACGCTCGTCGCCATCGCCGCCGTTGAAGACGTCGTTGGAGTCGGAGCCACGGATCTCGCTCACATTGACCAGGGTATCGGTGCCGATGCCTGCGCCGGTCACGGTGCCGCTGACGCCGGAGCCGTTGTTGCTGGTATAGGTGATACCGGAGGACGCGTTGCGATAGTCTGCACGGACCGAACCATCACCTGTCTGCGTGATAGTGTCGTCGCCGCCGCCGCCGCGAACCTGCACGAAAATACCCGCAGTCGCGTTGATCGTGACGGTGTCGTTGCCGGAGCCGAGCGCGAGAGCGACGCTGCCCAGCTCCGGATCGATGGGCCCCGTCACGTTCAGCGTGTCGACATCCCCGGTTCCCTTGTCGATGGTCATGACCGTACCGGTCATGCTGATCGCCATGTTGGTGGTGAACCCGGCGTAGTCGACATAAACGTCATGCTGCTGCAGGACGTTGATCGTGTCGTTGCCGGCAGACCCGATGACCGTGTCCTCGCCCTCGCCGGTGTTGATGATGTCGTCGCCATCACCACCATCGAGGTAGTCGTTGCCGGCCCCGCCGTTCAGCGTGTCATTGCCGCCACGCCCTTCCAGCGTGTCATCGCCGGACGACCCCGTGAGGCTGTCGTCGCCGGTGCGCGAACCGCGAACCGCCTCGATGCCGGACAGGGTGTGACTGAAGGCATTGCCGTTGAACAGACCTGTTGCAGTACCTGCCTCAAGATTGACAGTCACCGCCCCCATGCCGTCCTGGTCGAAACGCACCGTGTCGTAGCCGTCGCCGCCGTTCAACGTGTCGTTGCCGCCGCGCAGAATAAAGCGCTCGTTGCCGGACCCGCCATTGAAGACGTCGTCGTAATCGGTGCCGCGGATTTCCGAGAGGCCCACCAGAGTATCGGTGCCGACACCTGTTCCGGTCACCGTACCGCTCACATTGATGCCGTTGTTACTGGTGTAAGTGATGCCGGACGAAACGTTGCGATAATCCGCCCGTACGAAACCGTAACCCAGTTGGGTGATCGTATCGTCGCCTGCGCCGCCTCGGACCTGGACGAAAATGCCAGAGACCGAATCGATCGTGACATTGTCGTTGCCGGAGCCCAAAGCAAGGGTAATCGTGCCGCTGCCGTCGTAGGGTCCGCCGATATTGACCGTATCGGTGCCACCGACGCCCTTGTCGATGGTCATCGTCGTGCCGGTAAGATTGACCGACAAGGCGCTGGAGAACGAACTGTAGTTCAGGAAGACCTCTTCAGTCGCCAGAACGTTGATCGTATCGTTGCCGGTCGAACCATAGACCGTGTCGCTTCCGGTGCCGACATTGATGGTGTCGTTGCCGCCGCCGCCGTTGAAGACATCGTCGCCGGCATAACCGTCGAACCGCTCGTCAGCGTTGGAGCCGGTAAACTGTGTGCTTTCCGTACGCGACCCGCGGACATATTCGATCCCGGACAGGTTGTGCGAGAATCCAACGCCGTTGAACGTTCCCACCGCTGTTCCGGCGGAAAGATCGACAATGACGGATCCCATGCCGTCGCGATCGAACCGGACCAGGTCGAACCCGGCGCCGCCATTGACGATGTCATTGCCGCCGAGCGGGATGAAACGCTCGTCGCCGTTGCCGCCGTTGAACGTGTCGTTGCCGGCCGAGCCCATGATCTCGAAGACACTGGAGAGCGTATCCGTCCCCATGCCGGCCCCGACCACGGTGCCGCTGACGCCCGAGCCGTTGTTGCTGGTATAGGTGATGCCCGTTCCGACGTTGCGATAGTCGACCCGAACGAACCCGCCGAGGTTCGTGATGGTGTCGTTGCCGGCGCTGGACTGGATGCTGTAAAAAATGCCGCCGGGATCGTCGATGGTGACGCTGTCATTGCCCGAGCCGAGGCCGAATGTCAGGGCACTGACGTCCGGATCCAGTTCCCCGCCGGCAAGGAAAGTATCCGTGCCGATCCCGTCCTTGGTGACCTGACCGCCGCCGGCGTCCCCGTCGATGACAACCGTCAACGCTGCCGAGAAGCCCCGGTAATCGACATAAAGGTCGACTTCAGGAAGAAGCGTGATCGTATCGTTGCCGCCGCTCCCGATATAATCGTGACCGAACCCGGTGATCGAAAATGTATCGTTACCGTTTCCGCCTGAATACGTCGTCATTTCAACCCCTCCAATGAGCCTGGCAATGGCCCAAATCCCCTTGAACGGCGCCGCTCGGCACGATTGAGCCTGGCATCAATGCCCCTCGCCGCAACCGAAATACTTTATCGGGGAGAGGTCTTCAGGCGGGAAATTGCGAGCGAGAAACGCGGTTCGATCAGTCAGCCCTGTTAGTTATCGCAATAAGAATCAAATTGTAAACGCCTCGGGCGATTTTGAGTCCCTTGAGCGAAAGCCCGAAAGGGTGCCCATTGCCCGCTCGGGGCGAATACCGGCAATCCTGCAAAATCGCCGGCATCCATCTCGTCAGCACATCTCGGCCCGGGTCACACGAATGCAAAGTCACCCGAGGAAATCAGCGTGTGGTCGAAGTTCTGCAGGATGACCGTGTTGCTGCCGAAGGTCAGGTGCGTGTCCGCCCCCACATCCGTCACCGTCACCTGCGAGAAGTTGCTGGCGCCAACCCCGATCCGGATCGTGTCGATCCCGTCCTGGAAGTCCGTGATCGTGTCAGTATCGCCGGCAGCCAGAAACACGAATGTGTCGGCCCCTGTCCCGCCGGTCAGCGTGTCGTTGCCGGCACTGCCATCGAGCCAGTTGCTGCCCGAATTGCCCTGGATCACGTTTGATCGCGCATTGCCGACACCTGACAGGTTCGAGCTGCCGATCAGCGTCAGGTTCTCGACGTGCTGGCCGTGCTGCCAAAGCGCAAAATTCACCGAGCTGAACACTGTATCAATGCCTTGTCCGGCAAGCTCGACGATTGTGTCACCGAGATTATCGACGGAATAGACATCGTTGCCGGCTCCACCGATCATCGTATCGGCACCCACAGCACCATCGAGCACGTTGTTGCCCGAGTTGCCGATCAACGTGTTCGCCTGACCGTTGCCGGTGGCGTTGATATTCGCGGCTCCGATCAGCGTCAGGTTTTCGATATGCTGGCCCTGCTGCCAGAGTGCATACGAGACGGAACTGATAACCGTATCCGTGCCGTTGCCGGCCGTCTCGATGACCACGTCCCCCACATTGTCAACGTAATACGTATCGTTGTGGGCGCCGCCACTCATCGTATCGGCACCAAGACCACCATTCAGCACGTTGTTGCCTAGATTTGTGGTGATCACATTGTTCAGCGCGTTCCCGACTGCAGTCAGGTCCCCACTGCCCAAAATGGTCAGATTCTCGATGTACTGGCCCTGCTGCCAGAGTTGATAGGAAATGGTGCTGTAGACAGTGTCTATGCCTTCACCGGCCAATTCGATGACCCGATCGCCGACATTGTCGACGGAATAGGTATCGTTGCCGGCTCCGCCGATCATCGTATCGGCACCCACAGCACCATCGAGCACGTTGTTGCCCGAGTTGCCGATCAACGTGTTCGCCTGACCGTTGCCGGTTGCGTTGATATTCGCGGTCCCGATCAGCGTCAGGTTTTCGATATGCTGGCTCTGCTGCCAGAGGATGTACGAGACAGTGCTGTATACTGTATCAATACCCTCTCCAGCGAGCTCGACCACGGCATCGAAGACATTGTCGACCGAATAGCTGTCGTTTCCGGCACCGCCGATCATCCTATCGGCCCCAAGAGCACCATCGAGCACGTTGTTGCCCGAGTTGCCGGTGAGCGTGTTGGCGAGGCCATTGCCCGTCGCATTGATATTGGCGGTCCCGATCAATCGAAGATGCTCGATGTGCTGCCCCTGCTGCCAGAGCGCGTACGAGACCGAGCTGATCACTGTGTCGATGCCCTCGCCAGCAAACTCGACGATCGTATCTCCGACATTATCGACATGATAGGTATCGTTCCCGGCGCCGCCGAGCATGTTGTCAGCGCCAGCGCCGCCATTCAAAACGTTATTGCCGAAGTTGCCGGTGATCACGTTGTCCAGGGCGTTGCCGGTTCCATTCAGGTCGGCAGCACCGTGAAGCTCCAGCCCCTCGATATTCTGGCCGTTCTGCCATAGCGCAAACGAGATAGAGCTGATGATCGAGTCGTAGCCTTCCCCGGCATTCTCGACGACGACATCTGCAACATTGTCAATGTAGTAGACGTCATCACCGGTGCCGCCGATCATCGTGTCCGCGCCGGCATTGCCGTTCAGGTGATTGTTCGCACTGTTGCCGATGAGCGTATCGTTGCCATTGCCGCCGGTCGCGTTCTCGATGACGGTTCCGCGCGCGATCGTCAGGTTGCCGGTCAGCCCGCCAACGTTCGAGTAGGTCTCGGGACGCAGGTCGATCAGCTGGGCAGCATTGATCCCGGAGAAATCCAGAAGGTCGATACCGCCGTTATCATAAATGGTCAGCGCAACGTTGTTTCCGTAGCTCAGGAAGTTGTCGACATAGGTTCCGGTGTTGTTGGCACCGGTGGATCCGTACACGGTGTTGCCGAGATTGGTCGTCGTCGATGCGCCGTACAGGTTCTGGATGGCGATGATGTCCGCCACCATCGGAGTGATGATGTAGGCGCGCGTGGCGTTGATATAGGTATTCTCGTCCTGGTCGAAGTAGGACATCACGGTGCCCTGCCAGGAGTCGTTCCTGTAGTGGTTGTCGATGCCGTAGGTCGCCGTGCTGTTATAGTTGCCGGCATGCCCCAGCCCCAGCGCGTGGCCGATCTCGTGGAGATAGGTCTGGAAGGAATAGCTGTCGATCGTCGTGCCGGAATTGGCGAGCCAGGCGGTCGAGACGTTCACGGTCGACGACAGGATGGTGTTGCCGCTGGTGGTCGACGAGTTGTAGGCGCCGCTGTCGTTGTCGTCGATCATGATGGCGGCGGAGCCCGACACGAAGTTGAAGTTGATCCCGGTCACGGCCGTCCAGGCGGCCAGGGCTTGGGTGGCAAGAAATTGCCCTTCGGCCGTCAGGCCCGTGATGTTCACATCCAGCGTGCCGCCGGAGGACACGTTGAAGGACCGCTGCGAGCGTCCGGTCGCTTCCCAATAGCCATTGGTCAGCTGCGCGGCGATCTGGTCGTTATCGAAGACCGGGAGCGGCGGCGGGGCCGTGATCGACAGGGTGTAGTTGCCGGTGGATAGACCGTTATAGGAGCCTGCGTTCAGATAGTAGGTGCCGCCGGTCGTCGCAGTGAAGGAGAGGAACGAATTTAAGCCGTCGCCTCCATCGTCGTTGAAGGCGATCTGAGTACCGGAGGAGTTGTGGACGCGAAGATAAGTGTCGAGGCCCGACGTGTTTGCGGTCAATGCGATGTTGTAGGTCGTACCTGCCTCGAGCGTGACCCGCACCCAGTCCTGATCGCCGCTCGTCAGAGTGCCGTTGAAGCTGTCGCCGACATTGATCGTGTAGGAGGTGGACGTGCCTGCCGAAGCGTCCACGCCCTCATTGATGACCGCGAAGTCCGTATCCGCACCCGGAGTGAACGTCTCGTCGCAGCTGTAGCCGGCCACGACAGGAACCACAGGGTCCCGGTAGGTCATCGCACAAAGGTCACACATGATCTCACACCCTTTCGCAATCTGATCGGACGCCTGGCGCCCTGATGACCGGCTGCAGGCGCCGGTCGTCGATAATCATCCCCCCACAGGCAAAGTGTCCGCCAGCATCCGGCCAAAGGGCCGTGCGTCGGAGAAATTGACCTGTCGGTCATTGACGGAAAACTCGATAACGGGCCCCTGAGCCGCAGCGGCCGAGCCCTGACGCCAGGAAAGGCGCGCCATCACGAAAGTCTCGTGAGACCTCACCCACTCCACGGCCACCCGCATGGAACGGGCATCGCCATCGTCGCCGCCGGTCCGGACCGCAATGTCCGGCAGCCGCTCCCGAAGGCGCGCGAGGAGACCTTCGCATGCGTTCCTGCGCCAATCATCGCCACCGAAATCGCAGGCGACGACAAGCTCCTCAGGTCGTTGTGCAAGCACCAGATCAGTTACCTTTTCGCCGGCATCGGCCATTCGCGGGCCAGTCAGCATACCTGCCACTGCCGCAACGGCAACAGCCAAAAAAAGCACGCCATGCCGGACCCTGTTCATAACGGTCTTCATTGCGCGACGCCGTGCTGAGCCAGAATCACGCACTGCCTAAATTACCTACCGGAATTAACCATAACCCCGTTCCACGCCACTTTCCACGAGTTGCGTGAAATTTGCGTGATAGCAGGACCGCCTCAGCCGCAGACCTGGTCGAGTTCGGCAATGGCGCAAACGAGGTGATAAAGCGAACTGGCCGGCGCCGGCTCATCGATGAACCGGCCATCCGGCGCCAGGCGGTCGCGCCAGAGACCGCGCGGCTCAACGTCCAGATAGGTCTCGATGACACGGGCGGCCGCAATCGCTGATGCTGCGGCCTCGCGCTCGCGCGGCACGTCGCCGGCCTTGCGGGCCTCTTCCATCATCACCAGGGAGGCCTTCAGCCATTCGGTCTGGGACCACAGCCGTGCCACCGGATCGCGCGGGCGCAGGTCGTCGCCGATCTCCAGCATGACCACGCCGCGATCCGGGCAAATGCCATGCTGCAGTCCGGCCGAATAGAGCCGGGCCGCCGCGGCAAGGGCATCGTCGCGGCCGGTCCTGCGCCCCCAGATCGTCAGCAGCCAGCACCACTCGAACAGGTGGCCGGGATCGACCCTGTGCCCGGCGTCGCCCGCCGCCGGCGACCAGTCGCCCTCGAAATACTCGCGAAGCACCCCAAGATCGGGATCGATGAAACGGCTCATGGCGAGTTCGGCGATGCCGCGCGCCATGTCGCCCCAGCGCGGACTGCCCGAAAGCCGCTCCCAGGCCAAAGCCGCCTCGAAGAGGTGCATGTTGGGATTGGCGCGCAGCGGCAGCCGGCGGGGAACATCCTCCTCGAAGCCGCCGTCCGGATGGCCGAGCGTCTCCATCAAAAGGTCCCGAAGGCGCCTGCCCTCCTCGACGGCGATCTCGCGCAGGCTCGCCACGGCGCCGGCGATGCTGGCATAGGCGAAAAGTGCAAAGGCCTGGTCGTAGAGATCGAAGGGACGCGAGCCATCCGCCGCCGGCGGGCGCAGGCTGCCGTCCTTCTGGAGAAAGCGGCCATGGAAGGCGCCAAGCCCACGGGCCGCGATGCGCGCCGCATCCCCCGGCCAGCCGAGCCGCGCGCCCTCAACGAAGGAATAGATCTGCCGGGGCGGCACGCGCGGCCGCGCCGGAGCTGAAGACGGCTCAGCCGTTCCCAACTCCAGGCTCTCGGCGAAGTGCCCGCTCGCCGCGTCGTAGCCGGCCTCGGCCCAAAGGGGCAAGGCGTCTCGCACGAGCCAGTTCTTCAGCCGCTCGCGAACCACCATCAGTTCGGAGGCGGACTCCTCGGACCCTGTCGCGCGCACTACCGCCTCCTCCCCCAAGACCGACGCCGCAGCGTCAGAGCGTCTGGTTATAGTCGCCGACTTCCGGATTTTCCCGCAGGACCGCATCCACCGCGTGGAACATGGCGTGCAGGCGTTCCTCGGAGACCGGGCTTTCCACCACGACGACAAGCTCCGGCTTGTTGGACGAGGCACGTACCAGACCCCAGGTACCGTCCTCGGCAACGACGCGGATGCCGTTGACGGTGACGAGATCGGCGATACCGTGCCCGGCAATCGTCTCGCCGTTCTCCTTCATGGCGGTGAAGCGCTCCACCACCCGGTCGACGACCTCGTATTTGATCTCGTCGGCGCAGTGCGGCGACATGGTCGGCGAGCCCCAGGTGCGCGGCAGCGCGCGGCGCAGATCCGCCATCGAGCGGCCCGGGTTGCGGTCCAACATGTCGAGAATGGCGATGGCGGAGACGAGGCCGTCGTCATAGCCGCGGCCGATCGGCGCGTTGAAGAAGTAGTGCCCGGACTTTTCGAAGCCGACGAGCGCGTCCAGCTGGTTGACGCGGCGCTTGATGTAGGAGTGGCCGGTCTTCCAGTAGTCGGTGACGGCCCCGTTCTCCTGCAGCACCGGATCGGTGGCGAACAGGCCGGTCGACTTGACGTCGACGACGAAGCGGCAGCCGGGATGCAGCGCGGACAGGTCGCGGGCCAGCATCACGCCGACCTTGTCGGCGAAGATCTCCTCGCCCTCGTTGTCGACGACACCGCAGCGGTCGCCGTCGCCGTCGAAGCCCAGCCCCACCTCGGCGCCGCTCTCCAGCACCTGGTCGCGGAGCGCATGAAGCATCTTCATGTCTTCCGGATTCGGGTTGTAGCGCGGGAAGGTGTGGTCGAGCTCGCAGTCGAGCGGGATAACCTCGGCGCCCAGGGCCTCCAGCACGCGCGGCGCGAAGGCGCCCGCCGTGCCGTTGCCACAGGCGGCGACCACCTTGATCGGACGCGACAGGCGCGGCCGATTGGTGAGGTCCGCGATATACTGCTCCTGGAAGTTCTCGACAAAACGGTAGCTGCCCGAGCCTTCGCGGAAGCTCGCTGTCAGCACGATCTCCTTCAGGCGTCCCATCTCGTCGGGACCGAAGGTCAGCGGACGCTCGATGCCCATCTTGACGCCGGTCCAGCCATTGTCGTTGTGCGAGGCCGTAACCATGGCGACTGCCGGCACGTCGAGAGCGAACTGCGCGAAATAGGCCATCGGCGACAGCGCCAGGCCAATATCGTGGACGCGCACGCCGCCGGCCATCAGGCCGGTGACCAGTGCCATCTTGATGGCGGCGGAGTAGCCGCGGAAGTCATGCCCGACGACGATATCGGGGCGCACGCCGCGCTCGCGCATGAGGGTTGCAATGCCCATGCCGAGGGCCTGCATCCCCATCAGGTTAATTTCCTTTTCGAACAGCCAGCGGGCGTCATACTCGCGGAACCCGGTGGCCTTCACCATCGGCCGGGATTCATAGGCGTAGGTGTTCGGCTTCAGTTCGGCGACAGGCACTGGCAGCATGTATCTTCCTCAGGATCTGGTCCGGTTCGGCTCGCGCGGGTCGCAAGACAGGCCCGCACTTACTTGGACGAAAATGGCGCCCCCGCCTCGTCGTAACGGATAATGTCGTCATCGCCTATATAGGCGCCCGACTGGATTTCTATGACACGCGCCGGCACCCGGCCCGGATTGGCGAGCCGGTGGCGCGCTCCCACCGGAACGTAGGCCGACTGGTTCTCGGTCATCAACCGCGTCTCGCCGTCGATCTCGACCGAGAGCGTGCCGGAGACCACCACCCAGTGCTCGGCCCGGTTGACGTGGCTTTGCCGGGACATGCTCTCGCCCGGCTTGATCTCGATTTCCTGCACCTGGAACCGGCCGCCGACGGCGATCTCCTCGCGCCAGCCCCAGGGGCGGTACAGCCGGCGATGCTCGCGGGTCTCGCGGCGGCCTTCCGCCTGCAGCCCCTCGACCACGGTTTTCACATCCTGGGCATGGGCCTTGTCGGCAACCAGGACCGCATCCTTGGTGGCGACCACCATGACATGGTCGAGGCCGACCACCGAGACCAGCGCACCATCGCTGACGACGAGATTGTCCCTCGCCTTCACGAAACGCGCCTCTCCCAGAACGCTGTTGCCCTCATCGGATTTCTCGAAAGCCTCCCACACCGCAGACCAGGAACCCAGATCGCTCCAGCCCGGTTCCATCGGCACGCAGGAAATCCGCTCCGACTTCTCCATGATCGCATAATCGATGGAGATATTCGGGACCTGCGAGAAGAGGCCGGCATCGAGGCGCAGGAAGTCGAGATCGCGGGTCGCAGCGGCCAGGGCCTCCTTCACGCGGGCGAGGACCTCCGGCGCATGCCGCGCGAATTCCTCCAGCATGGCGCGGGCGGAGAACAGGAAGATGCCAGCGTTCCAGACATAGGTCCCGGCGGCAAGGAACGCGCGGGCGCGCTCAAGATCCGGCTTCTCGACGAAAGCCTCGACCGCACAAGGTCCCTCGCCGGCTTCCGCCAGACGGATATAGCCGTAGCCCGTGTTGGGTTCGGACGGCTTGATGCCGAAGGTGACGATACGCCCGGCCCTTGCGGCCGGCAGCGCCCGCTCGACGGCAGCGGCAAAGGCGTCGGTGTCGCGCAGCAGGTGATCGGAGGGCGCCAGCAGAACCAGCGCGTCCGGATCGCGCGCCTCGGCCAGCAGCGCGGCGATGGCCGCAGGGGCCGCCGTGTTGCGGCCGACGGGCTCCAGCACGATGGCCGTATCCTCGGCCGGAGCGCGAACTTCCGCCATCTGCTCGCCGACGAGGAAGCGATGCTCGGAATTGGAGATGACAATGGGCGCCGAGAAGGCGGGGCCGGCAAAGCGCTTCAACGTCTTCTGAAACAGGCTCTCACCGTCGAAGATCGGAAGAAACTGCTTGGGTCGAGCCGAGCGCGACAGGGGCCAGAGCCGCGAACCGGAGCCGCCGGACAAGATGCAAGGGATGATCACGCAAGGTCTCTCGTCGCCGGGGTTTGCCGCAGGATGCGGAAAGGTCAGACCCTCTTTTGCCCAATCCCGGACTGACAGGAGGTTAACCCGAAATCCCAGAGGTGTGAAACAGCAGAGAAAAACGCCCTGAAGCTCAGTCGGGAGAGGCCGGCGCGGACCAGGCGCGCGCCTGCGCAGGCCCCAGCCGCAACAGGTCCACCGCCCGCGCGGCGATCTGCGCAACCGCATCGGACAGCGAGGCAGGCTGCAGATAGAAGGCCGGCACCGGCGGCAGGATGATGGCGCCGGCCTCGGTCGCCAACACCATGTTGCGCAGGTGGATGAGCGAGAGCGGCGCCTCGCGCACCAGCAACACCAGCGGCCGGCGCTCCTTGAGCTGAACCGAGGCCGCGCGCGTCAGCAGGTTGTCGTCGAGGCCATGGGCGATGGCGCTGAGCGTGCGCATGGAGCACGGGGCGACGATCATCCCGGCGATCGCGCTGGAGCCCGAGGCGATCTCCGCCCCCACATCGGCAATGCCGTGTTCACGCGCGGCAAGCGCAGACAGCTCGCTTCGCGCGCCCTCTCCTCCCTCCAGCTCCAGCGTCCGCTCTCCCCCGGTGCTGACGACGAGATCGAGCAGCGCGCCGCGGCGGGCCAGATCACGGGCACAGGCGAGCGCCAGCTGCGCCCCGGAAGCGCCCGAGACGCCGAGAACAACGCGGGTCATGCCAGCCCCTCCGCTTTCAGGATGCGCTCGGCGGCGCCCTCCGCCTCGGGCGAGAGCCGCATCACCTCGCCGAAGGCGCGGGCGGTTTCCGATCCGAGCTTCACCGTCGCGTCGAGCCCGATCTTGCCGGCGAGCCCCTCCAGCGGCGAGGCGAAGTCGAGATAATCCATCGGCGTGCGATCGAGCAGCATCGTGTCGCGGGCCGGGTCGTAGCGCGTCGCCAGCGCCCAGGCGATGTCGTCCCAGTTGCGCGGATCGATATCGGCGTCCACCACCACGATCATCTTGGTGTAGCTGAACTGCGCCAGCAGCCCCCAAAGCGCCAGCATCACCCGGCGCGCCTGCCCCGGATAGCGCTTGTCGATGGCGATCACCGCGATGCGGTAGGAGCACGCGGCTGGCGGCAGCCACAGGTCCACCACTTCCGGGATCTGCTGGCGGATGACGGGAAGCGCCAGATCGTTGAACACCTCGCCGATGATGGAGGGCTCGTCCGGCGGCCGGCCGGTCCAGGTGGACAGGTAAAGCGGATCGCGCCGGTGGGTGATCGCGCTCACCTGCATCACCGGGAAAGGTTCGACCGAGTTGTAATAGCCCGTGTGGTCGCCGAACGGGCCTTCCGGCGCCGTCTCCTGCGGATGCACCCAGCCCTCCACCACGATCTCCGCGCTGGAGGGAACCAGCATGGGCACGGTGACGGCGGGCGCCAGCGAAGTGCGCGCCCCGCGCAACACACCGGAGAAGGCCAGCTCCGACACGGTTTCCGGCAGCGGCAGGGCCGCGGCCAGCAGCAAGGCCGGATCGGCGCCGAGCGCGATGGCCACCGGCATCGGCTCCCCCTTGCGCACCCAGCCGCGATGATGAGCCGCCGCGCCCCGGTGCGGCAGCCAGCGCAGGATCAGCCGGTCGGGGCCCAGCACCTGCGCCCGGTAGATCCCGGCATTGTAGCGTCCGCTATCGCTCGCCTGCGCCCCCGCATCGCGGGTCAGCACCACCGGCCAGGTCATCAGCGGGCCCGCATCTCCCGGCCAGCAGGTCTGGACCGGCAGGCGCGACAGGTCCGGTTCTCCCATCCGCTCTTCCTGCGAGACACCCCTGCCGAGCACCTTGACGCGGGCCCTGAGGGCCGCCGCCATCTGCGGCCAGCGCGAAAGCGCATCACCGACGCCTTGCGGGGGCACGGGGCTGCGCAGCGCGGCGAGAAATTCTCCAAGCTGAGCGATATCGGCAGGCTCGATACCGAGACCGGCAGCAACGCGCCGCCGGGTGCCGAAGAGATTGGCGATGAGCGGGATGGAGGAGACCGAGCCGTCTTCGGCGAGCGGACGCTCGAAGCGCAGGACTGGCCCGCCCGCCAGCAGCACCTTGCGGTGCACGGCGGTGACCTCCTCGCGCAGCCGCACCGGCTGGGCGATGGAGCACATCTCGCCGGCTGCATCGCACCAGCGCAGAAAGCTGCGGAGATCGGGAAAGGCTGGCAGGCGGCGCATGGCGGCTCCTTGAAAAGGGTGCCCTGCCTTAGCAAAGCGGATCGCCCGCGAAGTTGATGCGGATCAACAACGGCGGGAGATCGCCCCTCTATGGTGCGCGGCACCCGTCCCCTCCTGCCGGAGCGCCCCATGCCGCAAGCCCTTGCAGATCCTCTGGAACATCGCGCCATTCCGAAAATGCCCGCGCTTCTGGCCTTCGGTGTGCGAATGGCGCCGCACGGGCCGGCGGACCTGCTGCTGACGCAGGTGACGCGCCGGATTCTCGCGCGGCATGCCGGACTGCTGGAGCGCCTCGGGCCGTACCGGCGAACGCGCTTCGTGGTGACGGCGAGCGACGTGCCGCTGTCCTTCCTGCTCGACCTTGCCCGCGACACGCCGGCAGTCAGCCTCCACCGCGAACCGCCGGCGGCCGATGCGCGCATCACCGGCAGCCTCGCCGCCCTGGTCGGCCTCGTCCACGGGGTGTGGGACGGCGACGCGCTTTTCTTCTCCCGCGACCTCACCGTTGAAGGCGACACGTCCGCCGTTCTGGCCCTGCGCAACGCCATCGATGACGCGGAACTCGACATCGGCGCGGAACTGGCCGGCCTCACCGGCCCTCTGTCGGGTTTGGCCGCACGCGCAATCGCCCGCCTGGAAGCGGCAACGGGCGTGCCACTCACCCGCGCGGGAGGCGTGCGATGATGGAGCTCGTCTGCCCCGCCGGCACACCGGCTTCGCTACGCGCTGCAGTGGATGCCGGCGCCCACAGCATCTATTGCGGCTTTGCCGACGACACCAACGCCCGCAACTTTCCCGGCCTCAACTTCTCCCGCCCCGAAATGGCGGACGGCATCGCCTATGCCCATGCGCGCGGCGCCAAGGTGCTGGTCGCCATCAACACGTTCCCGCGGGCCGGCGAGACGGAGCTCTGGCACCGGGCGGTGAGCGACGCGGAAGCGCTCGGCGCTGACGCGGTGATCCTTGCCGATCTCGGGCTGATCGCGCATGCGGCCGAGCGCCATCCCTCGCTGCGCCGACACCTTTCGGTGCAGGCGGCGGCGGCAAACCCGGACGTCATCAACTTCCACGCAAGCGCCTTCGGCGTGAAGCGGGTGGTGCTGCCACGGGTGCTCACCGTCGACGAGATCGCCTCGATCAACCGCGACATCGACGTGGAGACGGAAGTCTTCGTCTTCGGCGGGCTCTGCGTCATGGCCGAGGGCCGGTGCTCGCTGTCCTCCTACATTTCCGGCAAGTCGCCCAACATGAACGGCGTGTGTTCGCCGGCAAGCCACGTCGCCTACGCCGAAGAAGACGGCGAGCTGGCCGCCCGCCTCGGCGGCTACACCATCCACCGCACCCCGGCGCAGGCGCCCGCCCCCTACCCCACCTTGTGCAAGGGCTGCTTCAAGGTCGGCACGCGCACCGGCTACGTGTTCGAGGACCCGGCGAGCCTGGACGCCTCGGAGCTGCTGCCCGCGCTTGCCCGGGCCGGCGTCACGGCGCTGAAGATCGAGGGCCGCCAGCGCTCGCGCGCCTATGTCGCGCAGGTGGTGCGCAACTTCCGCCAGGCGGTGGAAGCGCTCGCCGAAGGGCGCGAGGTGCCGCTCGGCACGCTTGCCCGGCTGACCGAGGGACAGGCCGCGACCGCCGGTGCCTACAACAAGATCTGGAGATAAGCAGATGCAGCTGACCGTCGGCCCGATCCAGGGCTTCTGGGATCCGGGGCAGTGGAGCGCGTTTTACGAGCGGCTGGCCGATACGCCGGACATTTCCCGCGTCGTCATCGGCGAGCTCGTCTGCTCGAAGCGGCTCCCCTTCTACCAGACCCGCCTGCCCGATGCGATCGCGCAGCTGCTGGCCGGCGGCAAGGATGTGGCCCTGACCAGCCTCGCCCTCGTCACTCCGCTCAAGCGGGAACGTCGCATGGCCGCGGAACTGGCCGTGATGGACCTGGAGGTCGAGGTCAACGACCTCACCATGCTGGCGCATCTGTCGCCGGACGCGCACTTTTCCGTCGGTCCGTTGGTGAACGTCTACAACGAGAGCACGCTCGCGGTTCTGGCGCGGCGCGGCGCAATGCGCGTCTGCCTGCCGCCGGAACTGTCCGCCACCTCCGTCCGCCGCATCGCGGCGGCGACCGACATGCCGGTCGAGGTCTGGGGCTGGGGGCGCCTGCCGCTCGCCATGTCCGGGCGCTGCTACCATGCGCGCTATCACGACCGGGCGAAGGACCAGTGCCAGTTCGTCTGCGCCGAGGACCCGGACGGGCTCGCCGTCGACACGCTCGACGACCAGCAATTTCTGGCGATCAACGGGCTGCAGACCCTCTCCGGCCAATGCGCGAACATGGCGCATCACCTGCCGGCCCTGCGCGAGGCGGGCGTTGCAGGCCTGCGCCTGTCGCCGCAGACCAGCGGCTTCTTCGAGGTGATCGAGCTCTTCGCGCATCTGACGGCGGGCCGCATCGATGCGGAAGAGTTCTGCGCCAAGGCCCTGCCGCATGCGCCAGGCGGGGCTTTCTGCGACGGCTTCCTGGACGGCCCGACCGGGGTCTCCTGGTCGGGCTCACAGGCTCAGGTCAGACGGCAACCGGCCGGAACGCCTTGAGCCGCGCCGGATCGGTGTCGATCCGGGCCGCCCCGATCAGGTCGAGGCAATAGGGCACGGCCGCGAACACCGCCACCAGCGAGGTGGCGATGCTCGCCGGCTTGCCCGGCAGAGTGATGATGAGGCTTGCCCCGCGAATTGCCGCCTCCTGGCGCGAGAGGATCGCGGTCGGCACTTCGGCGAGATTCGCATGCCGCATCGCCTCGCCGAAACCGGGCAGGAACCGCGTTGCGACCTGCGCCAGCGCTTCCGGCGTCTCGTCGCGCGGAGCCGGCCCCGTGCCGCCCGTGACCAGCAAAAGGTCGCATCCTTCCACATCGCACAGATGGCGCATCGCGCCGGCAACGCTGTCGGCGCCGTCCGGCACGATGCGGCCGACGAACTCCCAGTCGCCGACGAGATGCGCCCGCAGCCAGTCGAGCGCCGCCGGCCCGCTGCGATCCTCGTAGATGCCCGCGCTGGCCCGATCCGAAACCGTGAGAATGCCGATGCGGGCGGGCTTGCCCAGTGTACTTGCCATGAGATTGTTCCTTGGGAGGAAGGGAGGGGCTGCCGGTCAGTCGGCTTCAACCGGCAAGGGAGTAATGCGCGGCGGTAAAGACCGCGCCGATGGTGCCGCCCAGCGCGGCGACGAGGGCGATGAGGCCGTAGCGCCAGCCGGCCGGTGCCTCGCGCAGGCCGAGGAACTGGGTGAGCACGATCCAGGCCTTGGCGAGCGCAAGGGCAAGGATCGACCAGACGAGGATCGGGGCGCCGCCATCCGGCACCGCGAGCGAAGCGGCGGCGAGCCCAGCCAGGGCAAGGGCGGCGACATGCAGGCGTGTCATGGAGATCACCCGATCAGGTAGACGACGGGGAAGACCAGGAGCCAGACCAGGTCGACCATGTGCCAGAAGGCGGTGCCGGTCTCCAGGTTCTCCAGGCTGTTGTAGCGGGCGACCACGGCAAGCAGCACGATGCCGGCCAGCACATGCAGGGCGTGGAAGCCGGTGACGAGATAGTAGAGTTCGAAGAACGTGCCGCTGTCCGGGCCGTAGCCCAGTGAGATCTTGGCGGCATATTCGGCGCCCTTCACCACGAGGAACACAACCCCGAGCGCCATCGCCGCCGCAAGCTGCGGCCGCCCGGAGCGCCCCGTCTTGCGCCCTTCCACTGCAAGCGCCGCGCACCAGCCGCTGGCGATCAGAACCAGCGTGTTGAGCCCGCCGAGCCGCACGTCCAGTGCCGCCTGCCCTTGCGCGAAGGCGAGCGGGTCAAGCGCCCTCGCGACCGAGAATCCGACAAGCAGCGCACCGAACACGGCGAGCTCGCCGAGAATCAGGATCCACATCATCGGGTTGCCGGGCAGTCCGTCCAGCGGCCCCCATCCTTCGTCGGGCGTCTCGCCCGCGACGTCCTCATGCATGCTTGCGCCTCCAGTCGGCGCGACCCTAGCAGGCGCCCGCCCGGCCGAGTTTGAGCAGGCTCAAACTCGCGGCGAGGTGGTGCGGGCGAGTTTGCGCTGGAACAACGTTCGTCCGACGCCTTGGCCCTAGCTCTTGGCTCCACTGACGGCATCCGCCAGCAACTGGAGAGCACACATGTCCGGACCAAGCGAACCGCATCGACCGCCGGTCGAGCGTTTCACGAAGTCGGCCGCCAGAAACATTTTCTACGGTGGCTCGATCTTCTTCTTCGTCGTCTTCGTCGCCCTGACCGCGCAAAGCCATTGGCACATCGTCACCAATTCGACCGACGAAGAGACGCTGACCGCGGCGGTGATCCGCGGCAAGCACGTGTGGGAGAAGAACTCCTGCGTCAACTGCCACTCGATCCTCGGTGAAGGCGCCTATTTCGCGCCCGAGGTCGGCAATGTCTGGGTCCGCTACGGCGGCAAGGACGACCCGGAAGGCGCAAGGGCCGGCCTCATCGCCTGGATGCAGGCCCAGCCCACCGGCATCGAGGGGCGCCGGCAGATGCCCCAGTTCAACCTGACCGACCAGGAGCTGAACGATCTCGTCGACTTCCTGGAGTGGACGAGCCGGATCGACACGCAGGGCTGGCCGCCCAACGACGCGGGCTGAGGAGCAAACCCCGATGAAATACGCTTCCCAAAGAGTGGCCTACTGGTACTTCGTCTGTGCCATGGTCCTGTTCGGCGTGCAGATCCTTGCCGGCGGCCTGGCCGGCACGGTCTATGTCCTGCCGAACACGCTTGCGGAACTGATGCCGTTCAACATCATCCGCATGATCCACACCAATGCGCTCATCGTCTGGCTGCTGATGGGCTTCTTCGGCTGCGCCTACTACTTGGTGCCGGAAGAGGCGGAGCGCGAGATCGAGAGCCCGTTCCTCGCCTATGTGCAGCTCGTGCTGCTGATGGTCGGCGCACTGGCCGCGGTCATCGGCTACACGCAAGGCATCCATGGCGGACGCGAGTTCCTGGAGCAGCCGCTCTGGATCAAGATCGCCATCGTCGTGGTGGCGCTGATCTTCCTCTACAACGTGTCGATGACCGTGCTGAAGGGCCGGCGCACCGCCGTGACCAGCGTTCTGTTGCTGGGCCTGTGGGGCATCGCCGTCTTCTGGCTCTTCGCCTTCTACGCGCCGGACAACCTGTCGCTGGACAAGGTCTACTGGTGGTACATCGTCCACCTGTGGGTGGAAGGCGTGTGGGAACTGGTGATGGCTTCGGTCCTCGCCTTCCTGCTGATCAAGCTGACCGGCGTCGACCGTGAAGTCATCGAGAAGTGGCTGTACTCCATCGTCGGCCTCGCCCTGTTCTCGGGCCTGCTCGGCACCGGCCACCACTACTACTGGATCGGCGCGCCCGGCTACTGGCAGTGGGTCGGCTCGATCTTCTCTGCACTCGAGGTCGCGCCGTTCTTCGCAATGGTGGTCTTCGCCTTCACCATGGTCTTCCGCGGTCGCAAGGACCATCCGAACCGGGCCGCGGTGCTGTGGTCGCTCGGCTGCACGGTCGGAGCCTTCTTCGGCGCCGGCGTGTGGGGCTTCCTCCACACCCTGTCTTTCGTGAACTACTACACGCACGGAACGCAGCTCACCGCCGCCCATGGGCACCTGGCCTTCTACGGCGCCTATGTGATGCTGAACCTGGCGCTGATCTCCTATGCAATGCCGTATCTGCGCGGCAAGGCGCCCTATCACCAGACGCTGAACATCACCTCCTTCTGGCTGATGAGCGGCGCGATGATGGTGATGACCTTCGCGCTGACCTTCGCCGGCGCCGTGCAGGTCCACCTGCAGCGCGTGCTGGGCATGTCCTACATGGAGGTCCAGGACGAGATCGCCCCCTTCTACTGGGTGCGCCTCGGCTCCGGCATTCTGGTCGTCATCGCCGCGCTGATGTTCCTTTGGGCGGTGTTCGGTCCCGTCCGCGAACGGCGCAAGGTCGCTCGCGAAGGTCGTGCGGCCTCGCTGCAGGCAGCCGAGTGACACAAGCCGGGCGCCGCATTGCCGGCGCCCGGCCCTCTTCTTCCGCCCCGTCTTTTGCGCAAGCGCCCCCAGGCGCAACAAGGAGCGATCCGCGATGATCCCCGCCACCTCTCCCCTCGCCGCAAACGGCGAAACTCCGGACCTGCCCTTCTACGCGGCCTCCGGCGACGAATGCATGCTGTTCGAGCAGGCTTGGCGCAACCGGCTGCCGGTGCTGCTGAAGGGGCCGACCGGCTGCGGCAAGACGCGCTTCGTCGCCCACATGGCTGCGCGCCTCGGCCGGCCGCTCTACACCGTCGCCTGCCATGACGACCTCACAGCCGCCGACCTGACCGGACGCCACCTGCTGAAGGGCGGCGAGACCGTCTGGGCCGACGGGCCGCTGACCCGCGCAATGCGCGAGGGCGCGATCCTCTATCTCGACGAGGTGGTGGAAGCGCGCAAGGACGTGACCGTGGTGCTGCACCCGGTCACCGACGACCGGCGCACGCTGACCCTGGAGCGGACCGGCGAGACGCTGCTCGCCCCGCCCGAGTTCATGCTCGTCGTCTCATACAATCCCGGCTACCAGAACGTGCTGAAGTCGCTGAAGCCCTCCACCCGCCAGCGCTTCGTGGCGATGGAGTTCGGCTATCCCGATCCGGACACGGAAGCGGCCATCGTCGCCAGCGAGACCGGCCTTGCGCCCGATCGCTGCGTGCCGCTGGTGCGCATCGCCAATGCCCTGCGCGACCTCAAGGGCCAGGACCTCGACGAAGGCGCCTCGACGCGGCTCATCGTCTACGCGGCAACCTTGATCAAGGCCGGCATGAAGCCGGCGGCGGCCATCGATGCGGCCCTGCTGCAGCCGCTCAGCGACGATCCGGACGTGCAGGCCGCCCTTGCCCGCGTCGCCGATCTTGCCCTCGGGTGATGCCATGTCGCTGTTCGAGCCGGAAGAGTTCGTCGGGTCCCACTGGCACAGGCTGGTCGGCAGCCTGACCACCCTGCCCCATCATCCCGGGGCGGCCGTGACGCTCGCCGACATGCGCACGCGGCTCGGCGTGCTGTTCCGGGCGATGGGCGGCAGCGGCGCGCTACGTCTAGTCGAAAGCGCGCCGACGGTTTCCGCGCACCGCCTGTCGCCGCTGCGGCGCATGGGGCTCGGCGCGGAGAAGATGAGCCTCGCCATCCTCGACAAGTCGACGCTGCGCCTGCCGGCCGTCCTCGACAGCTTTCCCGACCGTTCCGACAATATCGCGCTGTACGAATGGCTGGTCGCCTGGTTCGCCCATGCCGGTGCGGGGCCGACGCCGAGCGGCGATCCTCTGGTCGACGACCTTCAGCGGCTGCGCATGAGCGTTGCCACGACCCGTGCGACGCTGCGCGCCTGGCCGGGCCTGCGCCCGTTGTTCCACCGGCTGCGCGAGGCGGCCCTTGCCGTTCGCCCGCAGCGCTCCCTTCCCGCGGTGGAGATGCGCGTCGAACAGGCGATCCGGGCCCTGCTCGGAGGCCAACGCGGCGAGGATGCGGACAGTCTTCTTGCCCTGATCGAGAGCCCGGACGCCAGCCTTGCCGGCGTCAAGGCCCCGCGCGGCTACCGCACCTATCTGCCCATCCCGCTGTTCGGCGAAATCCGCGAGGAGGCCGGCGCCCCACGCCCCGACGACGCCGAAGATCCGACCGGAACCTCCATCGCCGTCGACGGCCGCCGCCGGCAGGCGGAGCGGCGCGACACCGACATGAGCGACCGGGGCGATCCGCTTTACTTCCACCGGTTCGAGACGATCTTCTCCCTGGCCGAGATGGTCAACGTCAACCGCCGGGTGGACGACGACGACGAGGACGGCGCCCGGCAGGCGGCCGACGACATCAGCGAACTGACCATCGGCAGCAACCGGCAGAAGGCCGGCGTGCGGCTCAAGATGGATCTCGACCTCGCCCCTTCCGAGGCCGAGGAGGGAAGCCTTGCCGGCGGGCTGACCTATCCCGAATGGGACTGGAAGCGGCGCGCCCACCGGCCGGACCATTGCCGCGTCGTCGCCGCGCGCGCTCCGCAGAGCGGCAATCTCTGGCAGCCGGACGAGGCGATGCAGCGACGCATCCGCGCCGTTCGCCGCCAGTTCGAGGCCCTGCGCCCCAGGCGCATCGTCCTGCACGGACAACCCGACGGCGACGATCTCGATCTGTCCGCTCTCGTGCGTGCCGAGGCCGATCGGCGTGCAGGCAGCGCCGGCACCGAGAACCTGTTCACCTGCGGCCGTGCCGTGGAGCGGGATCTGTCCGTCGCCGTGCTGATGGATGTCTCGCTGTCGACCGACGCCTGGATCGGCAATCACCGGGTGCTCGACGTCGAAAAGGCGGCGCTGCTCGCCCTCACCCATGGCCTGACCGCCTGCGGCGACGAACACGCGATCCACACCTTCACCTCGCGCCGGCGGCAAAGCGTACGCGTCGACACGGTGAAGGACTTCGGCGAGCCGCTCGGCCCCGCCGTCGAACGCCGGATCGCGGCGCTCACTCCCGGCCAGTACACACGCATGGGCACCGCGATCCGCCATATCGCCCGGCAGCTGTCCGCAAGGCCGCAGCGCCACCGGCTTCTGCTGCTGCTCACCGACGGCAAGCCGAACGACATCGACTATTACGAAGGGCGCTACGGGATCGAGGACACGCGCGAGGCGATCCGCGAGGCCAGGCGGGAGGGGCTGACCGTCTTCGGCGTTACCGTCGACGAGGCGGCGCGCGATTACTTCCCCTACCTGTTCGGCAAGAGCTCCTACGCGATCATCGCCGATCCGGAGCGGCTGCCCGGTGCCCTGCCTGCGATCTACCGGCGACTTATGGCGTAACGCTTACGCGCCCGGCTGCCTGCCTGCGACGAGATCCGCCCAGAAACCCGCGACTGCAGTCCGGTCGCCGAGCCGGCGGCTGAGCGCAATTCCTCCTTGCGCGATTTCCTTCGCCTTCGCCCGGTCGCGGGCAAGCCTCAGCACCGCATCTCGGAACGCTGCCGGCTCATGCGCGGCGAAGAGACCGTTGCGGCAATCCTCGATCACCGGCGCGAACACCGCCGTCGGCGTGTAGATGCCGGCGGCGCCCGCCACCGCATGCTGGTGCAGCTTGATGATCGAGCGGCCGTCATTGACCGGATTGACCGCATAAGGCGCCAGCGCCACATGGTGCCGCGCCCTGTTCAGCCAGCGCTGAAAATCCTCCAGCACCATCGGCGTCATGTGCGCGACCTGCCGCGAGGCGGGCAGCAGGGCCTCGCCCTTTGTCCCCAGGAACGTTTCGACACGCAGACCCGGCTCGGCGGCGAGCGCCTCGGCAAGGCCGGGGGCGACGGCGGCGAAGTCCTCCGCATGGGTCGCTGTTCCCAGGAACAGCACCCGCGTCTCGCCGTCCTCCCGGTCGAAATGCGCAAGGTCGCCGGTGGGGGCAAGGTCGGCGGGATGCAGAAACGCGCCGGGTAGCGGCGCCAGCCGCTCCAGCAGGCGCCGGTTCGGCGCGACCGCGACGTCGACGCGCTCGAGCAGCCTTGGGAACAGGCCAGAGAGGAACCGCGCGATCCGCCCTCGGTAGCGGGCGTCGAGGCGCGTATCGCTCGCCATCGCCCACAGATCGTCGTCGAGAAGATAGGCGACGCGCCCGCCCCTTGCGCGGAACGCCGACAGCAGACGCAGGTCGCGCGCGGTCACATAGCGCACGACGATGGCAAGGCTCCGTCCCTGCCCGTCGGTCAGCGTCAATCCGTGCTGGCCTATGCGGCCGAGCTGCAGCCCCGTCGCCGCCAGTTCGGCCCCGCAGATCTCCACATAGTGATAGCGCGTCGGATAGGCCGTCTTTGGCCTGCCCGTGAAATGATCGAAGGCGGTGGCAAGCGCCGCCTTGCGCAACAGGTTGGGACGCAGGATCACATTCCGTCCTTCGTCGTGAGCTCCGCCAGTCGCTGACGGGCAAGCTCGTTGTCCGGGAAAAGCTCCAGGGTTTCTTCCAGGACCGAGCGGGCAAGATCGTGTTCGCCGGAGCGACGCAGCAGATGGGCCAGCGTCACCCGGTAACCCGCAACACCGGGAGCCCGCTCGACCGCCCTTCGCTGAAGGCCGACGCCTTCTGCAAGGAACTCGGGAAGGCGTGAGAGAACCCAGGCGCCGAGCGCCAGCCCGCGGTCGTTGTCCGGAAACTGCTCAACGAGCCCGCGGGCCAGCTCCACGGCCGCGGAGCTTGGTCCTTCCAGCGAAAACGTGAGCCTTGCGTGTTCATGCGCCGCATCGAAATGCGACGGATCTTCCGTCTCGGCCTTGCGCGCCCATTCCGCGGCCTCTTCCGACTTGCCAAGACGCTGGAAAACTCTTGAGCGATGATAGCTGCGCGAGGGCTGCAGATCCTCTCCCGCCTTCTTGCGGATGATCACCATCTTGGCGGGGCCGGTGGGCAGGCCCGCTTCATTGACGAACGTCACGCCGGCAATCTGCGAAGCGGCCTCCAGATAGCGCTCTTCGGGGATATCTCCGGTTTCCGCGAACCGGCCCTCCAGCAGGAACCGCGAGAACAGCTCGGCCGTTTTCGGCACGCTCTTCAGCTCTTCGATCTGCGCCGGCTGCCAGTGCAGGTCCTCGATGATGTAGGTCCCGCCCGGCACCAGCGCCGGAAAAAGCTCGATGAACGCGGTCTGCTGATGCCACGAGGCGTGCGATCCATCATCCACCACGACATCGAAGCCATCCGGACACGCTGCCCGGAGTCGGGCAAGGTCCGCAGGCTCCCCCATATCGCCCTGCACGAACGTGAAACGGTCAAGGGAAACGGCCGAGAAATCGGAGATGTCGAAGCCGAAGATCCGGGCGTTCGGCAGATAGTCCAGCCACATCCTAATCGATGGGGCATCGACGGTCTCGCGGCGAGCGCTGCCGCCTGCCGCTTCCGGCCCGCCGACCAGCAGCCCGATCTCCAGAAAATTGAGCGGCTCTGCCCTGCGATGGGCAAGGAGCAGGTCATATACGGCGGTGTAGCCGTGGGCATCGCGATTGCGATAGCCCTTGTCCGAACCGTATTTGTCCGCGAGCGCGCTGAGGTCCGGCAGCTGACCCTGCATGGTCATCATGAAGTTCCTGCTCGTCAGGTTGTCGGCAACCATACCTAGACCAGCGGGCAGTCAACTACCAGTTCCAGAGCGCGCAGCAGAGGGTTTCCACACCTCAGACAGGAGCCCCGTCGCGCATCTTCAGCCACTGGGTCCCGTCGGAATAGGCGAACTGGGCGCCACCGGCCGCATCCTGGACATAGGCGAGCGTTCCGGCCCCGACGGTTGCCGCCGACGGCAACGCGGCCTTGAGATAGCTCCCCGTCCGTACCGGCCCTGCCACGTGCAGCCGTGCCGTCGGTGTCACGGTTCCAACACCGACGTCGCCGCCGCTGGCGATCCGGATCCGCTCGCTGCCGCCGCCATACAACCGATGCGACCGCGTGGGCGTGTCATACATCGTCATGATGTCGGTAGCGCTCCCGTAGATATAAAAAGCCGAGTGGTTCCAGTCGGGGATGCCGATCCACGCCTGTGTTCCGCCGGAACCGGTATTGACCAATTGGAGGAATGCAGAGGACCCCGACAAAGATCGGATACCGCCCTCCACGTCCAGTTGGCCCGCGCCGGGCGCCCGCCCCAACCCGACCTTGCCGTTTACAGCATTGACGGATATCGCCGTCAGCCATGAGGTTCCGGAACCGCTGACCTTAATCGTAAAATCCTCTGATCCGAGCAACCCGAGCTCCGCACGCGCAGAGTACCCTGTCTGGAAAATGACCGATGCGGTTTCACCAGCAGCCCCTTTGTTCAGCTTGAGCCTGTGCCCCGCTTCGCCCCCGTCGAACAGGCTAGCAGCTCCCCCCACGGCCAATCGGTTATCTTCATCCGCGGTGGCGTTGATGCCCAGTTGGTCGAACGCACCTGGAAGATCCGCCCAGCCGTTCTCCTGCCATGCAACGAACTTCCTTTCGTCCTCGACCCAGGCCAACCAACCTGCTCGAGGGGCATGAAAGCGCCAGTCACCCGAATGCCAACACGCCACACAGCCGCCCTTATCGGTCCACGCCCCCGTTCCACCTTCCGGCACGATATGGCGCGAACCTTCTGCGGGCGAGAACGGCGGACTGACCTCCCCCCTGGAGGCAACGGACAGATGCACCAGCGTATCGAGGGCAGCCACTGCATCGTTGTGCGTGACGTGTTTTTGCGCCTGTGCAGCAGCGAGCATCGGCAGCTTGAGATTGAGCGTTGTCTCGGACATCGGGGCCCCCTGGTCTTTGCTGACGCTCAAGACTAACTCGCCCAGAGAACGCGAGGATAAGGTGCCGCCGCGGATGACAGGGCCTGATCGATCCTCTAAACGTCAGGGATAGGCATGTCCGTCAGGCTTGCAACAGCGCGACATGGCGGAAAACGGTTGACGGTTGGAAGGGAAGACTGCCTGTGAGCGAAGACGATCTCCGCAAGAATGTGTACTCGGCACTCAAGGTTTTTCAGGACACGTTGCGCCTCTACCGGCAGCAAACGGGCAAGTCGCCGGACTTCCTGATCGACGGAGCGTCTCCCGCAATCCCACGCGAGCTGTTGGAAGGTTGCAAGGTTCTGCCGCGCCGCGAGCATATTCTCGACGACCTTCCCAAAGGCGGTATCGGCGTAGAAGTCGGTACGCAAACAGGTCTGTTTGCCAGAACCCTTCTGGACAAGACGAAACCCAGCAAGCTCTATCTGCTCGATATCGACTACACTCCATTTCGCCGACATCTGGTCGCCACCGAGATCGATTCTGGAACTGTCGTTCCCAAAGAAGGCTCTTCTTGGGACCTTCTCGAAGAGTTCGACGACGGCTATTTTGACTTCGCCTATATCGACGCTGGCCATGGCTACGACATGGTCACAAAGGACTTGGCGGCAGCGATCCGCAAGGTAAAAAAGGGCGGTTACATCATCTGCAACGACTTCGTTGTGTGGAGCCCCCTGGAAGCAATCACCTACGGCGTGCACAAGGCCGTGACCGAGACCATTGTCGCAAACAACCTTCAAGTGACACACTTTGCGTTCCATCCTTACGGATATTCGGACATAGCGTTCCGAGTGAACTGACTTGGATCAAGGTATCTGAACCATGCTAAACTTGATTGAAGACGTCTTCATGCATGCATCTCCAGTACCGGAGTCGGTTTCGAGATACCCAGCAATGCTCGGACCTGGGGACCGATCTCTTTATTACTATGCAGCACAATCTTTCTACAAGTTCCAAGGAAGAATTGTTGATGCTGGCGTCTTCCTCGGCGGCACAACAAACGCTCTGATCGAAGGCATGAAAGATAACAAAAATTATCCTCACGCGACGCCGCATAAAATTTCGGTATATGATCGATTTCTCGTCAGCGAGCCGCCTTATCAAAATTTCATTCTCAAGAATACCGGAAAGAAACTCGAGCTAACAGACAGTTTTCAAAATATTTTCTCCGAACTACTAGGAGATAACACGTCACATATTGAGATATTTCCCGGGGATTTCCTCGCGTATACATATCCTTATGATTTCATCGAAATCCTCGGATTGGATTTATGCAAATCTAAAGATCTCACATTCCATTGCGCGCGCGAATTCTTTCCGAAGATGCAGCCATTCAAATCCATCGCCATACATCAGGACTACGTTCACATGTGGACCCCATGGATTCATGTGACGATGGAGGCACTGGCAAGGTATTTTATCAAAACAGCAGAGATTGACATCTCGGCTCTTTTTGTTTGCTCAAAAACTCCTTCGCTATCGGACATCAATATCGCGCTCGACCGCCTGTCAGACTATGAAGAAGCACTAAGGCTCATGGACTGCGCAATTGCCAAGGTGCAAACACCGCGAGCGCATTTCGCTCTTACCCTAGCCAAAGCGAAGCTTATCGCAGACCTAAGAAGCAGTTCGGATGCTGCCATGGAATGCCTGACATCAGCTTCAATTGCAGGATATCGCGGCTCAGAGCTTCCCTCGAGCGACCGCCATGGCCTGATGTATCAACAGATGAAAGCGTATATCGAGAAGACAACGGCGACAGCGTCAGCATAGACACTTGCGCGGCTGCCCTTTGGGCGGCCACGCAAATAGGCCTTAAGTAAATAGAATTAGGCCAACCAGTTATCGCCCTGCGAACCTTGCATATACTGCCAACTCAAGAGACAGTGCGCGCATCTGGTTCATGCGCGTACTGATCACGTTCTGATAATCTCCCCAGTCCCGGTACTCCTTGAACGCCTCGCCATAGAGAAACTCGGCGAGTCTTTCTTCCAGCGGCCACCCCTGAAGCCGCTCTTTCCGGATTGCATCCAGTTCACGGGAGCGCCGCGAGACTTCGTCAAAATCAACGGCCCCACCAAATTTTGCCTGGGCATACTCATAAAGCTGGAGATCTTGGGTAATATTCCCCTCGGGAATCTCGATACTCTTCCCCTTCTCCTCCGACGGCCTCTGGTTATGATTCACCTGCTCAGGAGAAATATCTAGGCGTCGGAAAACAATATCTGCCGCGGCCTCGAGATTTTCGGAAAAGTAGACATGATCGAACAGGTCGATCACTCGTTTCGCGCGCTCGAATAGGGATCCGTCAGCGCCTGCGAAGCTCGGGAACCTATGAATAAAAAAATAGCAAATCGGATCAGACGTATACTCGAGAAATCGCTCGAGCGAGAGCGGCTCGTTACCAAGCTGACGGGCCATCCGGAGATGGTAAAGGTACATGCTTTCAAGTCGCGCCTTGGGCTCGCGCAAACCGGTAAACAGGAAAACCGGAGACTTGAAGTATTTCAGCATCTCCTCGTGGATCGAATGCCCCCACACGAACTTGAGCTGGTCACGCCGCGGCAGCTGCATGATTTCCGGCCGACCCAACATGAAGTTTTCATGCATGCTCGTGTTCTGGTAGATCTGATGCTCCGGAAGGCATGATTGCACACGCTTCAAAATAGTCGTTCCTGCGCATTTCGGAACGTGAACACCCACACAAACATTCATCAAATTTACCTTTTCCGTCGCGCCTGTAATGTCAACCTACGTTCCAGAGTCGATAACCTTCCGGGGAACGGTCCGTCAAGGCGGTGCTGGTCGCGGTGGCGCCGTAGTTCGCCGCGATCCGCAGCTGGCCGATGATCTCCACCTCGTCCGCGGACGGCCGGCCGAGCAGCCGATCTAGCCCGCGGAAGGCGTCGGCCGGGTCGAGCGCGCCGGGCCCAAGGCGGGGATTGGCGAGCATCTCCTCGACGAAGGCAAGCGCGGCCTCCTGGATCGGCCCGATGGCCTCGGCGTGCTGGCGCTCCTCGTCGGGGCGCTCCTCGCACACGGCAACGATCCCGTCTCCATCACGTCGATAGCCCGCCGTCGACCCGTGGCCGGCGGTGTGCAGCAGCTCGACCAGGCTCGGGCTCCGTCGCAGCGCCTGCGCCCGCGGCGTGCCGTCGAGCGAAAACAGATAGCCGGCCGCGTCGAAACCGCTCAGCGCCGCCCTGTCGAGGAAGAGGCCGAGATAGCGGCCTGCCAGCCGGCCGCGCCAGCCGCGCGCGCGCAGCACCTCGCCCAACCCCTTCTGCAGCGAGCCGTGCCAGCCGATATCGACCAGCGTGACCGCATCCGCGCCGATCACCCCTTCCTGCGCCAGATAGTCGGTAAAAAGGTCCGCATGCGCCTGGTTGGCGGCCTGCAGGGCCGTCCGGCATGCCTCGAAGAGCTTGGCAAAGCGCCCTGCCCCGGCCCTGTCGCCGATGGCCACGACATCCTGCGGTGACGAAAAGCCGGCACTGAGGATCTGAGCCGCAAACTCCTGCGGGTCCAGCCCCCAGCGCGCCAGCGCATCTGCCGGCGTCAGGCGGGCCCAGTTCTGGGCGAAGAGCGCGGCCGCTGCCTCCGGCTCGCTCACCGCGCGGGCGCGGTAGATCGCCTGGCGCGAGACCATCAGGTAGCGGCTGTCCGTCTTCGTGCCGAAACGCCTGCGGAACAGATCGAAGGCCCGCTTCATGATCAGGCCGTCGCGCGAGCAGAAATGCAGCACCGGCGTCTCATTCGCCTGCACCGCCTCGTGCAGCCAGCCGGCCATGCCGAACAGCAGCGGCCCGAGGCATTCGCGGCCGACCCGCTCCAGCACCGGCATGTCCTCCGGCTCGCGCAAGGCGATACCGGAGCCGAAGAGCTCATCCGCAACGCTGGCGAACACCGCGCTCGATGGCTGCGGGCTCGGATTGCGCCAGTCGATGCGCCAGCGGCCGATCAGCCGCCCCGCCGGATTGGCGACGCGCAGATGCGTGATGCCGGCTTGCAGCGCACGCGAGCCGTCCGACCATGGATTGTCGCCGATATGGGCGATCTGCCGGGGTACCACGCCCATCTCCTCGCAGACATGCGCATAGAGGTCGCCGTGATGCTTGGTGTGGTCGACGTCGCAGGAGACGAACAACCGCTCGTGGTCGGTGTAACCGTTGCGTGGCAGCGCCTCGTTGATGAACGCGGCAGAGGAGTAGAAGTCCGAGACCAGGACGACGCGCTTTCCGACACGCACCGCCCAGTGATAGATCGGCTCGACGCTCGGAACCGGGCGCAAGTGCTCCAGTTCGACTTCCTGCTCGATCCGCTGCGCCTCGACGAGCGCGGCCTGCGTCACGCTGGGACGCCCCTGCGTCGGCAGCAGCGCGTTCATCCGGCCATACATTTCGGCCAGCGTCACCTCGTGGCCGCGCCGCGCCTCCAGCGCACAGCGGGCATCGCGCTCGCCGCGCATGCGCAGACGCGCAAACTCCCCCGGCGACAGCCCGAGCAGCGGGCCGGCCTTCTCGCCGATGGTCAGGAACAGGTCGATGGGGCGGAACACGCCCTCGCGCCGCAGCAGGGTCTCGAAAATATCGAAGGAGATCACGTCGAAGGGCGCGAGCCGGCGCAGGATGTCGTCCAGCCCCTTGCCGGCGGCAACCGCACGGCGCGCCTCGCCGCGCGCTGATGCGACGGGAAGGCGTGCCACGTCCAGATCGAGATAGTTCAAGGTCATGAGCGGTGCTTTCGCAAGCGTCGGATCAAAGGCGTTTGGCGATCAGCGACTCGACATATTTCATGTGCTCGGCGCGGTCGTTGAGCATCTTCTCGAGCCAGTGCATGTGCTGGCGCATCTGGTGCAGCTGGTCGGTGACCTCCCGGTGCATCTCGCCCATGTAGAGCATCTGCCCCTCACTGCTGCCCTGGCCCATCCCCTCGCGCATGTGCCGGTTGATGTAGAGCGCGCGCTGGATCCGGTGCACGTCCTTCTGTGCCACGACCGTGTTGCCGTACTCGCTCGTCGTGCCGGCGGAGCGGTGATGGTAGAAGGCCAGCGGCTCGCGCAGCACATCGATGCGGAAGCGCTGTGCCGCACGCAGGTGGAAGTCCCAGTCGCCCAGCACCGGTAGCTCGCCGTCGAACAGGCCGACCGTTTCCATCACCACGCGGCGGAACAGGAAGGAGATCGGCGGGAATTGGTTCTCGACCGAAAGCCGCGTCAGCTCCAGCGCCTCCATGTTCTTGAACAGGAACCGCTGACGCTCGATGACGTTGTCGCCCTCGATATCCTCGATCACCACGGTCGCATGGGTGACCACGCCGCCGACATCCGGCGAGGAGGTGTCGAGATGGCCGATGCAGCGCTCCAGGAACTTCGGATCCCAGGCGTCGTCATCGTCATGCACGACGAGGAACTCGCTCGCCGAGTTGGTGACGCCGGCGTTCGAGGCGTTCTCCATGCCGGTCGAGACGGGATTGTTGATCACCAGTACCCGGCCCTGGAAGGCGGCGCGGCGCGCCTCCACCAGCTGGCGCACCGGCTCGGGATCGCCGCCGTCGTTGACAACGACCAGCGCCCAGTCGGTGTAAGTCTGCGACAACACGCTGTCGAGCGCGCGCTGCAGCAGGATCGGCCGGTCCTTGGTGCGCATGATCACGGCGACACGGCCATAGGCGATGCGGCCGGCGACCGGCAGGCCGCTGCGGGCCGGCAGGTGCGGATCGACCGGAGGCTGGTCCCAGCGCTGGGTCAGGCCCTGCGCCAGCATCAGCATGCGGTGGATGCCGTGCGGCAGCCCGTGGGAATAGGCGCGGATGTTGCGCTGGAAATCGACCTGGGCGCTCTCGCGCCCGCGCAGCATGCTCTGCGCCGCCACCCGGTACCAGAAATGCGCCCGGTTCAGCAGCTCGTGCCGCAGGCCGAGCGTGCCGGCTCGCGCGAACAGCTCCCAGTCCTCGTGGCCACGGCCGAAATCCTCGGTAAACCCGCCGATCTTCTCGAAGGCCGCGCGGGTGATCAGCATGTTGGCATCGCCGAAGCAGTTGGACAGCACGCCAACCGCAAGATCGGGGATCAGCGGCACGCCGATCTCGCGCGGGATGTCGCGGCCCGGCTCGATGGCGTCGGTCCCGTCGAACATGGCAAATCGCGAGGTGACGATGTCCGCCCCGGTCGCCAGGTGGGCGTCGACGAAGGCATCGATCATGCCCGGATGAGCGAGGTTGTCGTCGTCCATGAAGACGATCAGCTCGCCGGTCGAATTGCGCACCGCCGTGTTGCGGGCCGCGCCCAGGTAGCTATTGGGCTGGCGCACCACCTTGCCGTTAACGGCGGCGAGCTCCGCCTCGATCGTTGCCAGCTCTCGGGCAATGCCCGGCACGGCGCTGCCATCGTCGACGACAACGATCTCGAGCTCCGGATAGCCGCAGGCCAGCACGGAGGCGAGCGTCTGCCGCAGCAGGCTGGTGCGGTTGAAATGGCTGATGCAGACGCTGACGCGCGGACGCGGCGCGGCGCTCGCGGCACTCGCCGACTGCGGGGCGGCCGCGGCGATCTCCTGCGCAAGGGCCAAGCCCATCGCGCTCCTCGCGGTCCCATGGGCCAGAGGCGCACGAGCACCGGAAAGCGCGGCATCCAGCGCATCGGCAAGGTCGGTCGCATTGCCCGCCCGCACCGACGACAGATCGGCCAAGGGAAGCCCGGCAGCACTGGCGAGGCTGTCCCACGCGGTGCCTTCGACCGCCGGAAGGCGGACGCCGATGCCGTTTGCGGCAAACGAGCCGAGCAGCCCGGCGAAACTGTCGAGCGTCAGGTCCAGATGAATGCGCAAACCGAAGCGCCACTTGCGGGCGCGCTCGCGGATATAGGCGCTGGCGCGGCGGCCACGCACCCAGTCCTCGGTGCCGGCGAAGACCACGCCGACCGTGTCCGGGTCGATGCCGGGCCGGCGCATCAGGCGGTCGAGGGCATCGCAGAGCTGGACAAGCCCGGTGCGGGTGCGCAAGGGAGCCGCGAAGACCAGCCAGCGGCGCTCGCCTCCCTCCTGCGGGAAGCCGGCGGCGCTGGCCGCCGTGCCGATCTCGGCCGGAACGACGAGACCGCGCTCGCGGACCGAAGGCTCCAGCTCGGCGCTGGTCTCCAGAACCTGTGCCGAGGGTGCCAGGATCCGGGTGCAGGCTGCAAGAGCCGCCTTTTCCAGGGCTTCCTCCACCAGAAGCTCCGGCCGCTCCAGCAGCTGGTCACGGTCGAGCAGGTCCTGCACCGCGAAGGTGTCGGCCAGCATCACCACCTGCGTCGTGGCGGGCAGCAGGCCCTGCCGGCGCGAGGTGGCGCAATAGGAGAGAATGCCCGAGCGGCTGGTGCCGGCTATCAGCGAGAAGGCATTGGCCCGCGCCCACAGGTCGAGCGCATAGGCCCGCTCCTGCGCTCCGCCGGCGGTCGAGGGCAGCACTGCCTGCGGCAGCGGCACGAAAGCCGCACTTGCCAGCAGGCCGGCATTCTCGCGGCCGACCAGGTCTTCCACCAGGGGGGCGAGATCGCCGCTCGCCCCGCGCAACGAGGCGCGGTGGCCGCAGGAGACGACAGTGATCGGCGCAACGCCGGCGCGCGCGGCAGCCACCGCCGCCAGAAGCACGCTCCGCGCCTCCTCGCGCGACTGCGCGTTGACCAGGGGATCGGGCATGACGAAACAGGCGCCGGTGCGGCTGTGACCGGCATCCTGCAGCCGATGGGCGCCGCCGCCGGTGGACACCGCCTGCTCCAGCAGCACCCGCCCGTCGAACGTGGCGCGCACGCGCACCGCGGCCTTTTCCGGGATGGGGCGCTCGAAGCGGAAGCCATGCGCGTCGGTCAGGAAGCTTTCTGCGGCAAGCTGCGGATGGGGATCGCGCGCGGGGCGCGTCTCCACCACCTTGCCGTCGACGATCAGCGAGACCTCGGCGACCGCCTCGCCGTCCCAGGGCAGCACGACCCAACCCGACACGGCGCCGCCGACATGCTCGACGCGGGTCAGCGCGTTGGTGCGCGGCTCGCCCGCGCGGAACATCAACGGCCGTTCCGGCCAGCGGCGCTCGTCGCCGACGATGCGGGCCTCGACCCGGTGCGGCAGCCCATCGCGCCAGCGCGCCGAGATGGAAACCGCAAAATGGCCGATGCCGGCATCGTCGTTCGGCAGTCCGCGGGCGACCTCGATCGCCACGGGCTTGTCGTCGATCAGGATCTCCACCGCCGTCTCGCGGTTCTCCTGCCAACGGTCGACCACCTTGCCGGAAATCCGGTCGTCGGCGATGTCCATCGACAGATCGAAACGGTGAAAGGCCAGCTCCCGCGAGAAGGCTACACTGGCCGCCTTGCCATCCCCTCCGGCCGTGCCGATGCGCACCGTGTGGGTTGCGTCTTCCAGCTTCAGGGCCGGCACATGCGTGTCGAAGGAGAAGAATGGCGCGGCGGACAGCTCGGCAACCCGGCGCTCGCCGATCCACACGCCGCACAGCCCGCTCGCCGCCTTCAGCAGCAGCCCCTGCCCCGCGATCCTGCGGTCGGAGGCCTCGGCCACCGACACGGCAAGCGATCCGTCGGCAGCGATGTGCACCGGCACCTGCGCCGAGCCGGCCGGCTGGCCATTGGCGCTCACGGCAACGCGCACCTTAGCCGGGCCGTCCATGCGGGCCGGCTTCACCAGCGCGGCGATGTCGGCCGGCGTGGCGCGCCAGGAAAAGGCGTGCAAGGCGTTGGTCGTCCCCCTGTGCACCACCTTGCCGTCCAGCGAGATCTCGATATCCACCGAAGCGCCGGCGCCTTGCGGCAGCCAGGCCGCTCCCTCGACAGCCAGCGGCGTCAGCAGCGGCAGCTCGCAGCGCACCTTGGCGAAGGTCCGCGCCTCCACCGCATGGAACGGCTTCGGACGCCCCTTGCAGCGCAGTTCGATGGCGTGCGAACGGCCGTCACGCAGCACGGGCGGGATGGCGAAGCGGAACATGCAGGAACCGCCCGCCTTGCCGGCATCGGCAAGGTCCTGGCGATAAAGGTCGGCGACGGTCTCGGCCAGCACCACGCCGTCCTCGACCAGTTCCAGCGGCAGGCGCTTTTCCGGCGTTGCCGGGGCCCAGATCCAGCCGACGATACCCTCGTCGCTGACCGTGTCGACATTGAAGTCCAGCGCCGAGGCCGAGGCCGCTTGCGGGAAGACGTGGAAAGGCACGCGCGCGCCGGCAAGGCGCAGGCTGAGCCGTGCCGGCGGCGTCTTGGCCACGTCCTCCGGCAGGTGCATGTCGAACGCATGGGCGCCATCGCCCTTGCCGGCTTGCTTGAGGTCGTCGCGATACCCATCCGCCGTTGCGGTGGCGATCACCCGGCCATCGGCGACGGCCTCGATGCGCACGCGCTCGCCCGGCTTCTTGGGCATCCAGGCCCAGCCGGTGATGCGCCCCGGGGTCTTGCTGTCGATGTGGAAGTCGACCTTGCCGGCGGCAACGCGCGGCGACTGCCAGAACGGGCGGCGGGCGCCCTTGCAGCGCAGGCCAAGCCGGTCGGTCACGCCCGGCTCAGGAAGGGTGATCTGGAATCCGTGCGCGCCGTCGCCCTTTCCGGCCTTCAGCAGATCCTCGCGGAACTGGTTGGCCTCGACGGTGGCGACCACCTGCGCACCGCTCAGGATCTCGATGCTGATGCGCTCGTCCGGCCGTTCCGGCCACCAGGCCCAGCCCGCGATCAGCAGCGGCCCCGTCTTGTCGACATGGAAGTCGGGAGACGGTCCGCGCCAGAAGGCAAGATTGGCCAAAAGCTTCTTCTTCGCAGGCCTGTTCGTCCCAGTTTTCAACATCGCTGTCCCGATCTGCAGGTCTTGCATTCAGTTCTTGTACGCGCCGCGCTGATGCCAGCGCCAGGCGTCGGAAATCATGTCCTCGAGAGCGGACCGCTGCGGATCCCAGCCCAGTTCCGTCCGCGCCCTGGTCGAGCCGCACACGAGCTGCGTGGCATCGCCCTCGCGTCTGGCCCCCTCCAGCACCGGCACCGGCTGGCCGGTGACGCGGCTCGCCGCCTCGATCACCTCGCGCACGGAGAACCCCCGTCCCGTGCCGAGGCAGAAGACGCGATTGCTGTTGCCCTGCCTCAGCCACTGGAGGCCGGACAGATGCGCGTCGACGAGATCGCAGACATGGACGTAGTCGCGGATGCAGGTCCCGTCCGGCGTCTGGTAGTCGGTGCCGAAGATGGTGATGGCCTCGCGCCGACCGCTGATCGCGTCGAGCACCAGCGGAATGAGGTGGGTTTCGGGAACGTGGCACTCGCCGATCTCCCCGTCGGGATCGGCGCCGGCCACGTTGAAATACCGGAAGATGGTGTGGCGCAGGCCGGCCGAGACGGAGAAGTCCCGCAGCATGTCCTCGATCGCCCGCTTCGAGGCGCCATAGGCGTTGATCGGCGCCTGCGAGGTGTCCTCGTCAAGCACCACCCCGTCCTGTTCGCCATAGGTCGCGCAGGTCGATGAAAAGACGAAGTCGAGGCAGCCGGCTGCGGTCGCTGCCTCGACGAGATTGAGCGTCGCCGAGACGTTGCCGCGCCAATAGAGGCCCGGATCCTTGATCGACTCGCCCACTTGCGAAAGTGCCGCGAAGTGCATGACGGCGACCGGCTTCCAGCGGGCGAAGACCTCATCGAGGCGCGCACGGTCGGAAAGATCGCCTTCCTCCAGCGGGCCGAAGCGCACCGCCTCCCGCCAGCCGGTGACGAAATTGTCGAAGGCAACGGGCAGATAGCCTGCGCGGCGCAGCGCCTTGCAGCAATGGGAGCCGATATAGCCGCCCCCGCCCGTCACCAGAACAGTCTCTTCCGCCATGCCACCGATTCCCGTCTCTCGGTATGTTGCAGCGCATCATGGTCAGCCGTCGCAGCAACATTGTGACGCTGGTCACACGGTTGCCGATCCGGCGGCTGGCGATCCCCGGCTTCGTCCGATCCACGAAGCCGGGACCGAACTCAGATCAGGTTCTGCGCCTCCAGATAGGCGATGATTTCATCGACGATCTCCTCCGGGTCGCGGCCCATCGTGCGGATGTGGATTTCCGGATTTTCCGGCGCCTCGTAGGGGCTGTCGACGCCGGTAAAGTTGCGCAGCTCGCCTGCATCCGCCTTCCGGTAGAGACCCTTGGGGTCCCGCCGGCGGCATTCCTCGATGGGCGTGTCGACGAAGACCTCGATGAAGCGCCCTTCCGGGAACAGTTCGCGCGCCATGGCACGCTCACTGCGGAACGGCGAGATGAAGGAGACCAGCGTCAGCAGGCCGGCATCGACGAACAGCCGCGCCACCTCGCCCACTCTTCGGATGTTCTCCACCCGGTCGACATCGGTGAACCCGAGATCGCGGTTGAGCCCGTGGCGCACGTTGTCGCCGTCCAGCGTGTAGGTGTGACGGCCGCGGACATGCAGCTTCTTTTCCAGAAGCGAGGCGACCGTCGACTTGCCCGAGCCGGACAGGCCCGTGAACCACAGCGCCGCCGGCGTCTGGCCGAGGCTCTGTGCGCGCGCCGCCTGGTCCACTTCCAGCGCCTGCCAGTGGATGTTGGTCGCCCGCCGCAGAGCGAACCAGACCATGCCGGCGCCGACCGTCGCATTGGTCAGCCGGTCGATCAGGATGAACGAGCCGGTGGTGCGGTTGGCCTCGTACGGATCGAAGGCGACCGGCACCGTCATCGCCAGATTGGCGAAGGCGATCTCGTTCAGCTCCAGCGTCTTGGCCGCGGCCCGCTCGAACGTATTGACGTTGATCTTGTGCTTGATCTCCGTCACCGAGGCGGTGATCGTCCGCGTGCCGATCTTGAGCAGGTAGGAGCGGCCCGGCAGCAGCGCCTCTTCGGACATCCAGATCAGATGCGCGGCAAACTGGTCGGCAACATCCGGACGGGCAGCGGCAGCGGCGATGACATCGCCGCGCGAGACGTCGATCTCGTCGTTCAGCACCAGGGTCACGGCCTCGCCGGAGCCGGCGCTTTGCGTCTCGCCCACCTGGGACAGGATGCTCTTGACCGTCGAAGTCCGGCCCGAGGCCGCGACCACCACCTCGTCGCCGACATTGACGCGGCCGCCGGCAATCGTGCCGGAAAAGCCGCGGAAGTCGAGGTTCGGGCGGTTCACCCACTGGACGGGGAAGCGGAACGGGCGGGCATCACCGTCGCGGCCGACCTCGACCGTCTCCAGATGCTCCAGCAACGTCGGCCCCTCGTACCAGGGCATGTTCTCGCCGGCTGCGGTGACGTTGTCGCCGAAGCGCGCCGACATGGGGATCGCCACCAGCGTCTCGAAGTCGAAGCCTTGCGCGAAGGCGCGGAACTCCGCCTCGATCTGGTTGAACCGCTCCTGCGAATAGCCGACCAGGTCGATCTTGTTGATGGCCAGCACCACATGGTGGATGCCCAGCAGCGAGGCGATGAAGGCGTGCCGGCGCGTCTGGGTCATCAGCCCGTTGCGCGCATCGACTAGCAGCACGGCAAGATCGGCGGTCGAGGCGCCGGTCGCCATGTTGCGGGTGTACTGCTCGTGGCCGGGCGTGTCGGCGACGATGAACTTGCGCCGGTCGGTCGCAAAGAAGCGATAGGCGACGTCGATGGTGATGCCCTGCTCGCGTTCGGCCTCCAGCCCGTCGACCAGCAGCGCCAGGTCGATGTCGTCGCCGACCGTGCCGTGGCGGGTGGAGTCGCGCTCCAGCGCGGCGAGCTGATCCTCGAAGATCAGCTTGGTGTCGTAGAGCAGGCGCCCGATCAGGGTGGACTTGCCGTCGTCGACGCTGCCGCAGGTCAGGAAGCGCAGCTGGTCCTTGTTGACCTGGGACAGGATGTACTCGCGCACGGCCTCGTCGGAGGCGGTCGGATCCGGATTGCGCATGGTCAGAAATACCCCTCGCGCTTCTTCTTTTCCATCGAGGCGCTGTCGTCGTGGTCGATCAGGCGGCCCGAGCGTTCGGAGGTGCGGGCAACCAGCATCTCGCGGATGATCGCCGGCAGCGTGTCCGCATCGGACTCGATCGCGCCGGTCAGCGGATAGCAACCGAGCGTGCGGAAGCGCACCAACAGGTCCTCCACCCGGTCGTCAGGACCGATCGGCATGCGCTCGTCGTCGACCATGATCAGCATGCCGTCGCGCCGCACCACCGGCCGCCGCTTGGCGTAGTAGAGCGGCACGATGGGGATGTTCTCCAGCAGGATGTACTGCCAGATGTCGAGCTCGGTCCAGTTGGACAGCGGGAACGCGCGGATCGACTCGCCCTTGGCGATGCGTCCGTTATAGAGGTTCCACAGTTCCGGACGCTGGTTCTTCGGGTCCCAGGCATGGGCCTTGCTGCGGAACGAGAAGACGCGCTCCTTGGCGCGGCTCTTTTCCTCGTCGCGCCGGGCGCCGCCGAAGGCCGCGTCGAAGCCGTACTTGTCGAGCGCCTGCTTCAGGGCCTCGGTCTTCATCACATGCGTGTGCACGGAGGAGCCGTGGCTGAAGGGGCCGATGCCCTGCCGGATGCCGTCCTCGTTCGTATGCACGATGAGATCCGCGCCGATCCGCTTCGCCGTCTCGTCGCGAAAGGCGATCATCTCGCGGAACTTCCACGTCGTGTCGACATGCATCAGGGGGAAAGGCAGGCGCGAGGGCGCGAAGGCCTTCATCGCCAGATGCAGCAGGACGGAGGAATCCTTGCCGATCGAATAGAGCATCACCGGATTGCGGAACTCGGCCGCCACCTCCCGGATGATGTGGATGCTTTCCGCCTCGAGCGTCCTGAGATTGTCGAGGCGGCCGGGCGCCATCACGTCTTCTTGCAAGTTCGACCCTTCCTCATGCATCAAGCCACCTCGCGCCGCATCGCAGTCCCGCTTGCAGCGAGACCGTCGCGGTGGTGCGCAAGGCGAGCCGCTTCCTGGCTGCCGGATTGTCCGTACTGGCTCTGATGGCCTGTTCCGCCCCCGCCTGCCGCACCTTTGCGCGGCATGATCGGGCTCCCTGGCGAACGGAAGGACCGGCGGCTGAAAACCGCTTCGACACTCATTCCGTGCACTCCTTCTAGTTGCTCGGTGCGGTGCGATCAAGCCGTTGGAACAGCGTCCCAAACCGACGTTTTTCTCTACCTGCCCTAGCGTTCGAGACGCCGCAACACGGCCCCGGTCTGCCCGAGGCGCCCATCCGGCACGATCTCGCGATATCCCTCAACGTATTTCTCGACGGCAAAGCCGAGCTTTTCCGCCCAAAGCTCGATCACATTGCGTTCGATGAACATGTTCATCACCGGCTTCGTCCCGTTTCTCTGCTGCTCGACACTGCCGAGGAAGACCGGGAAATGGCCGCGATTGCCGAACTCCAGGAACGAGAACAGGAACGTCCCGCCCGGCCGCAGCACCCGGCTCACCTCCTCCATGTAGAGGTAGGTTTCCTCGTGCAGCAGATGCGTGAACAGGCTGAACGAGTAGACGATGTCGGCGGACGCATCCTCTGCCGGGATCTTCAGGTTCGTGGAGATATGGAAGCGGTAGTCGGCCGGCGTATGGGCGCGGGCATAGTCGATCAGGTCCTTGACCACATCGATGCCCAGATAGCCGTAGCTGCCGCTCTCGGCCAACTGCCTTGCGGTCCGGCCGCTGCCGCAGCCCAGATCGATCAGGCTGTCGCCGTCCTTGAGGCCCAGCGAGCGCAGCAACTCCAGATGTATCCGGCCCTGAATGTCGTAGTGCCCGCCGACGGCCAGCGACATCGCCTCGTCCAGCGGGTGGCTCTCCTTGAGATTGCGGACATGGCGCTCGTAGTCGCGCTGGAAGTGCGGCTTCTCCGCTTCCGCGCGCGCCTTGGCGCCCGTCAGCGCGCCGACGATACGCTGCACGATCCCGCCCATCACGCGCTCTTCCGCTTCCTGGCGACGAAGGTCAGCGCCGGCCCGTTGACATGGCCCGGATCGTCCTTGCCGATCTCCACGTCGAAACCGAGCGTGTCGAACAGGCGTAGCAGCGAGTCCTTCTCGACCCAGCGGGTCACCCGCTCGGCGCCGCCGCAAAAGCCCTTCCAGTCGAGCGCCTGCTGGACATAGGTCTGCCGGCTCATGGTCAGCGGCACGCCGCGATGTTCGGTCGTCTCGGGCGCGGCGAAGCGGTTGGCATAGACCGGATGGCGCGACAGGATGTCGTGGTCGTAGTAATGGGTCCAGATGCCGATGGCATCGGCGCTCCGGCACATCGCCTCGATCAGCGCCACCGGATCGCTCATGTGGTAGAGCACGCCGCTCGCGACGATGGCGTCGAAGCGGCGCGGCTCCTCCTCGAGATATTTCAGGAAATCCCCGAGCAGGAACCGGGCCTTGTGCAGCCCGTAGTTGTTCTTGACGATCAGGCACTTGAGATAGGCGCGGGTGTTCGCCTCGATGGAGGTGATCGAGGCCGCCCCCTTCATCTGCAGCATGTAGGTGTGGCTGCCCTCCAGCGGCCCCAGCTCCAGCACGTGCTTGTTCACATACCCGCCGCTGGCGCGCTCGAAGAAGTCGACGCGCGGATCGGTGTAGAAGGCCGGCTTGCCGTTGGGCGGCAGGCCCGGCAGGGCCCCCGACCATTCGCCCTCGAACAGGTCGACGGCGTTTTCCGCGCGTGCCGGGCGCATGTCGTAGCGCTCGTCGAGCGCTGCGTCCTGATGCCCGCGTGCGTTTCGCGGCGACACCGCGCGCCGCACCCCTGCAAGCGTGCCGATAAGCCGGCCGAGCAGCCTGTTTGCCATGGTTGCTGCCCTCATTCTCAGATCGAGCCGTAGCGGAACAGGACCTTCTTGAGGCCCTTGTAGTAGCGCCCCATCCCCTTGCTGCGGATGTCGACGCGGATTTCCTCGGCGAACGGCAGGTCGAGCTCGTCGATGATCTTGTTGATCTGCTCGAACGTGTAGACGCCGCGATAGACCAGATCGCGCTTCAGGATCGGGATGCCGAGGAACTTGTAGTAGAGAAATCCGCCGAAATGGATCTGGTTGCGCTCGGTCAGAAGCTTGACGTATCCCTCGATGAACTCGGCCATCTTGAAGTCGCTGAGGTTGCGCCGGCTCTGGAAGTCGTAGCGCAGGTCCAGCGCCTTGGTGACGTCGTCGTCGTCGGCAAGGGAAGTGCCCTTGGCCCGGGCCGTGTTGACGAGATCGGCGAAGCGCTCGATGAACTGCCCCTGGGCCAGCGCCTCTTCCGAGATCGCCTGGCTGGAGCGCATCTCGATCAGCTTGTAGAGCTGCTTGCGCAACAGGTTCCTGTTGCGGAACGGCACGAGGTCGATGGTCGAGCGCAGTTCGCCAAAATCCATGCCGACGAGGATGTTGTAGACCTCGACCGGGTTGACGATGATGTGCGGGCCCTGGCCGACCTTGCGCAGCACGCATTTGGTCAGCCCAACCTCGCCCTTGTGCACCGACCAGCGGCGAGTGCTGATGGGCAGGTACTTGTCCCAATATTCCAGGAAGGCCGGCGCCTCGATCACGTCGCGGTTGAAGGCCAGCAGGAACGACTGGACGTGGTAGTGGTGTTCGAACACTTCCGTCAGGCCGATGAACGGCTCGTTGGCGTCCAGCTTGGCGAAGATCTCGTCGAGACCCGTCGGCAGGTAATAGACGCTGTCGTTCATCAGGATCAGCTTGTCGATCACCGGCTCGCGCTTGCGCAGCAGGCTGAAGCCGTCCTTGTAGGCGCCGAAGTCGCGGCCCAGGTTCTCGCGCTCGATCAAGAGATGGCAGTTGTCCAGCAGGTCCTCGCGCACCTCGCCGCTCGCCCGCATGTTGGTGACGAAGACGATGTTGATGCCGCGCGCGTTGAGCGCGTCGATGGCCGTCCGGGTGAAAACCTGGATGTCCGCTTTCGTGTAGATCACGAAGATCGCGAAGCGCTTGCCCTCATGCGAGCGGCGCCCCTCGCTCACGCCGAGAATGCGGCGCTTTTCCGAATAGAGCTTGGGGTCCAGCCGGCAGACGAAGCGGGCATAGACCTCGTACGGCATGATGACGACAAAGTACCAGTACAGGTACCAGAGCCGGTTGATGATCTTGTAGAAGAAGAAGATGACTGGGTGGATGACCTGCCCGAGCATGTTCCGTCTGCCTATTTTCGTCCGCTGATCTGCAGGAGGTACTCGCCATACAGCGTCTTGGCGAGCGGCTTGGCGAGTTCGGCGACATCTTCCGGGGTGATCCAGCGGTTCACCATGGCGATCTCTTCCAGGCAGGCGACCTTCAGCCCCTGCCGGTGCTCGATCGCCCGGATGAATTCCGAAGCCTCCATCAGGCTGTCATGGGTGCCGGTGTCGAGCCAGGCAAAGCCCCGGCCGAGCTTTTCCACCGTCAGCTGCCCTGCCTCGAGATAGCGGCGGTTGATATCGGTGATTTCCAGCTCGCCGCGCGCGGATGGGCGCACCTGATGGGCATGTTCCACCACCTTGGCATCGTAGAAATAGAGCCCTGCGACAGCCCAGTTCGACTTCGGGCTCGTCGGCTTCTCCTCCAGCGACACTGCCCGGCCCGCCTCGTCGAACTCGACGACGCCGTAACGCTGCGGGTCCTGCACGTGATAGGCGAACACCTTGCCGCCGGCGGTCAGGGCCGAGGCCTTGACCAAGCGCTCGGACAGGCCGTGGCCGTAGAAGATGTTGTCGCCGAGCACGAGGGCGCAGGGGCGGCCGTCGATGAAGCGCTCGCCCAGGATGAAGGCTTCCGCCAGGCCCCGCGGCTCCTGCTGCACCACGTAGGACAGGCGGATGCCCCACTGGCTGCCGTCGCCCAGCAGCGCCTCGTAGCTCGGCAGATCGCGCGGCGTGGAGATGATCAGGATCTCGCGGATGCCCGCCAGCATCAGAACCGATAGCGGGTAGTAGATCATCGGCTTGTCGTAGACCGGCAGCAGCTGCTTGCTGGTCACCCGCGTCAGCGGATAAAGGCGGGTACCGGATCCGCCGGCGAGCACGATGCCTCTCACGCCAGGTACCCCTTCTCGGCCAGATACGCGTCGAGCGCTTCCTGCCAGGGGCGCGGGGCGCCGATCGCCTTGGAGAGCTTGTCGTTCGACAGGACCGAATAGGCCGGCCGGCGTGCCGGCGTCGGGAACTCGGACGACGGGATCGCCTCGACGCTCGCCTTGGTCCCGGACCTGCGGATGATCTCCTCGGCAAAGCCGTGCCAGGTCGTCGCGCCGGAATTCACCACATGCCAGGTGCCGGCCGGCACCTCGTCGCGCAGCATGGTCAGCAGCGCGGCGGCGATGTCCTTGGTCGAGGTCGGCGACATGTGCTGGTCGGCAACGACGCGCAGGTGCCCGCGCTCGCGGCCGAAGCGGATCATCGTCTCGACGAAGTTGCCGCCCTTGCCGCTGGCGCCGGCCACGCCGAACAGCGAGGCGACGCGCAGGATCAGCGTGTTGTCGCAGGCGAGCCGGGCCAGATCCTCGCCCATCGCCTTGCTGGCGCCGTAGACGTTGACCGGCGCGCGCGGGTCGGCCTCGTCGAGAGGCTCCCGCTTGTCCTGGCCGCCGAACACGTAGTCGGTCGACACATGGACGAAGCGCGCCGACTTCGCCTGCGCCAGTTCGCCGAGCAGCGCAACCAGATGGGCATTGATGGTGAAGGCCTGCTGGGCGTTGCCCTCGACCTCGTCGGTCTTGTGGTAGCTGGAGCAGTTCACCAGCACATCGAAGTCGGCCGTCGAGAGCAGCTCCCGCACCCGGTCGAAATCGGCAAGGTCGAGCCGGTCGCGGCCGACGGGAACAATGTCGAGCACGCCGCCCGCCGCATCGTTCGCCCGGCGGATGTCCGTACCGAGCTGGCCGCCGGGACCAAGAAGGATCGTCTTCATGGGAACCTCAGATGCGCAGGATGCCGCCGTTGAGCTCGAGCTCCTTGATGCGTTCATGCCAGGTCACGAGTTCCTTGTACCAGGCGAGCGTGATGGTCTGGGTCGTCTTGTCGGTGCGCCCGTCCTCCAGCGCCGCCAGCACGTCGCGCACGCCGTCGACCGCGGTCAGCTCGGCCTTGAAGCCCAGCGCCTCGATCTTGTCGAAGCCAACCCGGTAGGAACGGTGGTCGGGGTCGCCGTACCATTCGATGGCGACATCGTTCGGCAGCGTGTCGGCGACGATCTGTGCCAGCGGGCCGATCTGGTAGTTGTTCTCGTCCGAGCCGACGTTGAAGATCTGGCCGTTGATCCTGTCGGCCGGGGCGCTCAGCATGAAGATCTGGGCACGGGCCGTGTCGCGCACATGCACCATCGGGCGCCACTGGCTGCCGTCGCGCATCAGGGGCAGCTTGCCGGTCTTCCAGGCGCCGAACACCATGCCGTTGATCGCGAGATCGAAGCGCATGCGCGGGCTGTAGCCGTAGACCGTCGCCTGGCGCAGCACCACCACCGTGAAATCGTCGGAGGCGAGCGGCAGCACGCCGTGTTCGGCCATCTCGTTGGCGCGCGCATAGGCGGTCAGCGGATTGGTCGGGGTGGTCTCGGTGGCGATCACGCCGGGCTCCTGGAAGCCGTAGAGGCTGCAGGAGGACGGCAGCACGTAGCGCTTGACGCCGGCCTCGCGGGCGAGCCTGGCGGTGCGAACGCGCGAGATGTGGTTGATCTGGTCGGTCTCGCGGCTGAACTCCTCGCCGGACGGGTCGTTGGAGATGGCGACGAGGTCGATCACGTGATCGATGCCGGACAGCAGCGCCGGGTCGATCAGCCGGGCATCCTGGCGGACGATCTCCAGCCGCTCGTGCTCGGGCAACAGGTCTCGGCCGAAGAAGAAGCGGTCGACCGCGCGCACCGCATAGCCTTCTTCCAGCAGCAACGGCACCAGGGTCGTGCCGATATAGCCGCCCGCGCCTGTGACCAGAACAGTTTCCATGCAAACACCGACCGCGTTTCGAGTTGTAGGCCGACAGAACTGTCAGCCCCTTGCATTTCCAGGAAGGCACCCTGCCCCGGATGCCTTCTTCCCTGCCCGACTCTCGCCCAGGATCACGCGACGTCGTTTACCGACGGCCGCATTTTGCAGCGCAAGACGATCCAATCAACCCGCAGGTTGGCGAATCTTCAAGAAATCGTCATCGCGCGCCGGCTCGCCTCGCGTCTGACGTGTCAGAACCAGTGGATTACATCCTTGAAGAACGGCTGCACCCGGTCCTTGTCGGACAGGATCACCTTGTCCTCGGCGATCCCCCAATCGATGCCGAGGTCCGGATCGTTCCAGCGAATGCCGAAATCGTGGGTGGGCGCGTAGTAGCCGGTCACCTTGTAGATGATCTCGGTATCCGGCTCGAGGGTAAGGATGGCGTGGGCGAAGCCGACCGGCACCAGGATCTGGTTCCATTCGGCCGCGGAGATCTCCGCCGACACCCATTTTCCGAAGGTCGGAGACGACTTGCGGATGTCGACGGCAACGTCGAGGATCCGGCCGCGCACGCACCGCACCAGCTTGTCCTGGGCGAACTCGCCGCCCTGGTAGTGCAGGCCGCGCAGGGTCCCCGCTTCCGCCGAGTAGGAATGATTGTCCTGGATGAAATCGAGATCGATACCGGCGTCCGCGAAAGCCTTCTTGTTGTAGACTTCCGAAAAGAACCCGCGATGATCGCCGAATTTCCTCGGCCGAATAATCTTTACTTCGGGAATTTCGAGGCTGGTAACGTCAAGCGACATGGAAACGGATGCCTGTCCTTTGGAGTTCGGGGCACCGGAACGGGCCCGGCGTTGTATAGAAGACGCTGCCAGGGCGAACAAGGCCGCGCCGCAGGCGGAGTGTCTCCCTCCTGTTGCGATGACCTTGCCGATGGCCTAAGCGACAGCGAAGTCACATGGAAATGCGGCGCTTTGCCGGCAGCTTGGGAAGGAGCGGTGGATGGATGTCGAGACGGTGGTGATCGGCGCCGGCGCGGTCGGCCTTGCCATTGCCCGCGAACTGGCCCTGCGCGGCCAGGAGGTGATGGTGCTCGAGGAGCATCCGATCATCGGCTCGCAGACCAGCGCCCGCAACAGCGAGGTGATCCACGCCGGCATCTATTATCCGGCCGGCAGTCTCAAGGCGCGCGCCTGTCTTGCCGGGCGCGAGATGCTCTACCGCTTCTGCGACGAGCACGGGGTTCCGCACCGCCGCCTCGGCAAGCTGATCGTCGCGACCTCGCCGGAGCAGGTCGAGACCCTTTCGGACATTCGCGCCCGGGCCGAGGCGAACGGTGTCGACGACCTTGCGTTCCTGTCGCGCGCCGACGCTTTGGCCTTGGAGCCGCACCTTGCCTGCGAGGGCGCCCTGCTCTCCCCGTCCACCGGCATCGTCGACAGCCACGGCTTCATGATGGCCCTGCAGGGCGGGCTGGAGGCGCGCGGCGGCCAGGTGGTCTGCGGGTCAAAGGTCACGGGTCTTGCCGCCCTCGGCGACGGCTACCGGCTGACGGTCGAGGACGGCGCCGAGGGCTTTGCCCTCACCTGCCGCAATCTCGTCATCGCCGCCGGGCACGGCGCGCCCTCGCTTGCCGCCCTCCTGTCCGGCACGCAGCCGCCGACGGCCTATTTCGCGCGCGGCTGCTACTTCTCCGTCACCGGCCGCGCGCCCTTCTCGCGGCTGATCTATCCGGTGCCCGAGCCAGGCGGGCTCGGCGTCCACCTGACGCTCGACATGGGCGGCCAGGCCCGCTTCGGTCCCGACGTGGAATGGATCGACAGCCTCGACTACACGGTGGACCCGCGCCGGGCGGATGGCTTCTATGCCGAGATCCGCAAGTACTGGCCGGAGCTTGCCGACGGCTCGCTGCGCCCCGACTACAGCGGCGTCCGGCCGAAGATCTCCGCCCCCGGCGAGCCGGCGGCCGATTTTCGCATCGACGGACCTCGCGAGCACGGCCATCGCGGCCTCGTCGCTCTCTACGGCATCGAGTCGCCCGGCCTGACCTCGGCGCTGGCGCTTGCCGGGCTCGCCGCCGATCGCCTGGGGGAATAGGCGCATTGCCCCGCCGGCCCGGACATGCCATGGAATCGTCGCGTTCCCCGGTCAATTATCCCGCAATGCAACACGCATGGCCGGGACCAGAAGCTTCGGGAGTGACATGACGACGTCCTTCGTCGCCGCGCTGGCCAATCAGAAGGCCGTGCTGGGCGCCCTCATCCTGCGCGACATGCGCACCCGGTTCGGGCGCACGGCGATCGGTTTCGTCATCGCGGTCGCCTGGCCGCTCACCCACCTTCTGGCGATGCTCGGCATCTGGGTCGCGATCGGCCGGGCCGTGCCGCTCGGCACCAACAATGTGGTGTTCTTCGGCACCGGCATCATGCCCTACATCCTGTGCCTGTATCCGGGCCGGATGATGATGCTCGCCATCCAGCAGAACAAGCCGATGCTGCTGTTCCCGGTGGTGAAGGTGATCGACATCATCCTGGCGCGCGCGCTGCTGGAGATGATCACCGCGATGTGCGTGCTGCTCGCCTTCTGCACGATCCTCTACATCGCCGGCGTCGACTTCCTGCCGAACCGGCCGGAGATCGCCATCGCCGCCATCGCGGTCACGGTTCTCTACGGCATCTCGGTCGGCCTGCTCAGCTGCGTGATCCTGGTGCTGTTTCCCATGTGGGTGGCGATCTTCATCCTGATCATGATCGCCCAGTGGATCACCTCCGGCGCGCTCTACCTGCCCAGCATGATGCCGCACTGGGTGCTGGAATACATCGTCTACAACCCGCTCTATCACTGCATTTCCTGGCTGCGCACCGCGTATTACGACGGATATGGCGGCAGCACCGTGGAACCCATGTACGTGGTGCAGGTCTCGCTCTTCATCCTGCTGCTGGGCTTTGCGGCGGAGCGGGCCGTTCGCGGAAAGCTCTTGATGAAATGATCAGGTTCCAGAACGTCTTCAAGTTCTACCGCACGCAGAAGACGCTCAAGATCGTGCTGGACCACATCAGCTTCCGGCTGGACAAGGGCGTCAGCTACGGGATCATGGGCATCAACGGCGCGGGCAAGTCGACCTTGATGCGGCTGATCGCCGGCACGGAGATGCCCAACAGCGGGCGCATCGTGCGCGAGTCGCGCGTGTCCTGGCCGCTCGGCTTCGCCGGCGGCCTGCATCCGGCGCTGACCGGCCGGGAGAACATCCAGTTCGTCGCCCGCGTCTACCGGCAGGACATCCGCAAGGCGGTGCGCTTCGTGGAGGACTTTTCCGAGCTCGGCCCCTTCATCGACGCGCCCTTCGGCACCTATTCCTCCGGCATGCAGCAGCGCCTCGCCTTCGGCCTGTCGATGGCGATCGACTTCGAATGCTACCTGATCGACGAGGTGATGGCGGTCGGCGACTCCCGCTTCCAGCAGCGTTGCCGGGACGAATTCAACAAGCGCAAGCAATATTCGGATATGATCATGATCTCGCACAGCATCGAGCTTGTGCAGATGTATTGCGACCGTGGCATCGTGCTGGCCGATGGAAAGATGTATTTCTTCGATTCGGTCTCGGATGCGGTCGAGATGTACAAGCAGTTGAACATGTAGCGGCCGCGGGCGGGACAGCCTGCGGCGAATGGCGGAGAAGATGTCGGACGCGCTCATAGACGTGGTGCTCGGCGGCGGCGGCGACGTCGTCGAGAAGGCACCGAAGAGCGAGAAGCGAACGGAAGCGATCTCGGCGGCCCTCAAGGAGGCCAGCCGGCGCATCCGCTCGAACCGTCGCGTCATCGGCGGCGGCGGCTTCAGGCGCCGCCGCGGCGAGCGGCTGTTCCTGCTGTCCATCGCCGCCAGCTGGCTGCTTCTGGTCCTGCTGCCCGCCCTGGTCGCCGGCGTCTATTTCGGCCTTGTCGCCTCGGACCGCTACCAGTCCGAGATGCAGTTCTCCCTGCGCAACTTCAAGACCACGACCCCCGCCTCCTTCATGTCGCTGACCGGCCTGCCCACCGGCAACCTGATGCAGGAGGCCATGGTGGTGGAAAGCTACGTCCACAGCCGCGCGCTGGTCGACCGGCTGCAGGAGCGCACCGACCTGTTCGGAAAGTTCAACTCGGGCGGCATCGACTATTTCTCGCGGTTTCCGCAAGGCGATCCGATCGAGGATTTCATGGACTACTGGCGCGAGCGGGTCGGCGTCCATGTGGAGTCCCTGTCGGGCATCGTCACCATCACGGTGCAGGCCTTCTCGGCCGAAGACGCGCAGGAGGTGAACCGGCTGATCCTCGAGGCCATCGACGAACTGGTCAACGACCTGTCGGCCCGCGCCCGCACGGATCTCCTGCAGTTCAACCGCGAGGATCTCGACCAGGCGCAGGAGCGGCTTAAGAAGCTGAGCGAGGACCTTGCCAACCTGCGCAACACCACCGGCCTGCTCGATCCCGAGACCTATGCCAAGTCGATCTCGGCGGTCGCGACCGAGCTGGAGGTGCGCCTCACCGATATGAAGGTGCGGCGCCAGACGTTGCTCGGCTCGATGAATGCCGACACGCCGCAGATGCAGTTCCTGACCCGGCAGATCGAAACGCTGGAAGGCGAGATCGCGCGCCTGCGCCGCGAGATCGCCTCGCCCGGCAGCACCGGCGAGACGCTCTCCACCACCAAGGCGCTGTTCGACCGCTACCTGCTCGACCAGGAGATCGCCCGCAAGCAGTACACCCAGGCCAGTCTCGAATACGAGCGCGCGCGGCTGGACGCTGACCGGAGGCAGGTCTATACGGCGGTCGTGATGCAGCCGACCCTGCCGGAGGATGCCGAGTATCCCCGCCGGATCTGGTCCTGGACCGTGGTCCTGGTGCTGTGCGTCGCTGCCTGGGGCGCGCTTGTCGGGCTTGCGGTGCTGGTCCGCAACCATCTGGCGGCATGACCATGAATGCGAGGCTGGAGCACGTGCTGCGGGCCGCATGCCCGCATGCTGCAGAACCCGCGAGGCGCTGGACGTGACGATGCAAAGACTGCTTTCACGACGCCCCGGCACCAAGGATCGGGGCAACAAGGCGCAAGACGCGAAGACGGGACACAAGCCGGCAAGGGCCGAGGCCGTTGCCGCCCGCGCCGTGTCCGTGACCGGCGGCGGCACCGATGCGGACGCCCTTGCACCGCGCCGCCGCGGCCCTCTCGCGCGCGCCGGGGCCCAGGTCACCGGCCTGGTGAAGACCGTCCGCGAGGACCTGAAGGAACTGCGCGAGACCGATGCGAGCGGCCGGCGCGGCGGCGGGCTCTTGCGCACCTTCGGCATCTTCGTGATGATCCCGACCCTTCTCGCCGCGCTCTATTTCCTCGTTCTGGCCTCCGACATCTTCGCCTCCGAGACCCGCTTCATGGTGCGCAGCGGCGACACCCAGCAGGAGGTCGGCACCGGCACGCTGGCCATGGTCGCCAAGGTCGCCGGCGTCTCGGGCACCAGTCCCGACAGCTTCGCCGTGCTCAACTACGTCAAGAGCCGCGCGATCATCGAGGATGTCGGCGGCAAGGAGACCATCTTCCGCCTGTACAACCGCGACCGCGGCGACTTCTTCGCGACACTGGAAAGCGACGCGACCTGGGAAGATATCGTCGAGTACTGGCAGAACCGGGTCACCGCCTCGCTCGACACCCAATCGGGCATCATCACCGTCGAGGCGACCGCCTTTTCCGCCGAGGAAGCGGACTGGCTGGCCCGCCAGGTGGTGGAAAAGAGCGAGACGCTCGTCAACGAGATTTCCCGGCGCGCCCGCGAGGAAGCGCTGCGCGTCGCCATGGCCGATGTGGAACTCGCCCGCACCGATCTTGCCGAGGCGCGCGAAGCGCTGCGCCGCTACCGGAACGCCAGCGAGATCATCGACCCGACCATGACGGCCGAGTCCATCGGCCAGGTCCTGTCCCAGCTGATGATCAAGCGGATCGAGCTCGAGGCCCGGCTTGAGACGACGGCCTCGATGATCGACCGGGATTTCGCACCGCGCCAGGTGATCGAGCGCGAGCTGGCCGAGGTCAAGGCCCAGATCGCCGAGCAGGAGGGCCTGCTGGCCTCGCAGGGGCGCAGCGGCGGCACCGTCTCGGACGTGGTCGCCAGCTTCGAGAACCTGCGGCTGGAGGAGGAGTTCGCCGCCAACCGCTACTCCATCGCCACCTCGTCCTTCGAGAGGGCCCGGCAGGAGACGGAGCGCCAGCAGCTCTACCTGGTCGAGATCGTTCGCCCCAGCGTGCCCGACACCGCGCTTTATCCGCGCGTTGCCGCAGGCATCTTCATGATCTTCTTCATTTCCTTCGTCCTTTGGGCGATCGCCTCGCTGATCGTCGCATCGGTCAAGGACCACGCGATCTGACGGGACAGCCCCGGGAGACCCTGCACAGTGCAGTTTCACATCGACCGACAGGCCAACGGCGTCCTCTCCGGCTGGATCGTGCCCAACAATCCTGGCGGCACGCCGCATGTGAAGGTCATCGTCAACGACGAGGAAATCGCCGTCATCGGCCCGAACGTGAACCGTCAGGACATCAAGGACCTGGGGCTTCACACGACGGGCTTCGTCGGCTTCCACATCGACGACAAGATCGTCAAGGGCATCCAGAAAGCCGACAACGTCCAGCTCGTCGAGCAGGAAACCGGGCTGATGGTGCACCGGCACACGGCCTCACCTTTCCGCATCGAAAAGCGGGTGATGTTCTTCAACCTTTGCGTCGTGCCGCAGATCCGCATGCGCAACATGGCGAGCAACCTGTTCAGCCTGACCTATACCAACAGCGAACGCATCACCTTCGCGACCATCTCCAGCATCCTGATCAACCACAACGCCCATTCGCAGTTCGTAATGGGCCGCAGCAATCACAACCGCATCGCCGAGTTCCTGCTGAGCCGCGAATACATGCGCATCGCGCTGCTGCGCGATCCCATCGTGGAGCTCGCCGAGCGCTTGATCATGATCAAGCAGATCTCGCGGTCCTCGAACCGCAAGCTGCTGGAGAACCTCGTCTCCGGACTCGAGAACCTGTTCGGCCTGTGCGAGACCCTCAACCTGGAGAGCGAGGAATCGCTGCGCGACGCCTTCACGCGGCTGCGCCCGCAGCAGGCGCAGGCGATTGCCGACCCCTTCGTACGCACGCTGGTCTGCGATCAGGGCGACGAGCCGGAAGAGCGGCATATCAGCATGGCGCTGGACCGGTTGGCCGAGTTCGATGCGGTCGGCGTCGAGGAGCGGATCGACGCGTTCAACACCTGCGTCGAGGAAGTCACGGGACGCGACATCTTCGGCGGCTACGAACCTTACGTGCTGCCGGGCACGATGGAGCTGGCCGAGCGGCTGCACGGCATCGAGAAGGTGCAGGAATATCTGGAATTCGACGCCCTGCTCTACCGCGAGCTGCGCGGTGTCATCGACACCGAGTTCGGCGCAGCCGCCCCCGCTCCGCCCGCCTCTTCCGGCATGCCGCAGGCCGCGCAGCGGCGTTGAAGCGCCCCCGTCCCTCGCGCCTCAGCGCTTGACGCAGCAGACCGCATAATCGAGGCGGCGGCCGTCGACATATTCCTGGTAGCGCATGGTGCCGGGCATGTCGGCCCAGTCGCTCGCATAGTCGCGGAACGGCCAGGGCACCCGCTCGATCAGCTCGCGGCGGCGCGGCACGTCCTCGGCGATGGCCGCAAAGACGTTCTCGGTGATGTCGACCACCTTGTGCACGTCGAGCCCGTTCTTCTCGCAGAGCTCGTCGACGATCTTGCGCTGGTCGGCGAAGGCCTTGTCCGTGTAGCCGACCGAGAAGCTCAGGACGCCGCCGGGGCGCAGCACGCGCGTCGCTTCCTTCATGAAGGCGTCCATGCCGACATAGCTCGCCGCGCCGACGCTGAAGATCATGTCGAAGGAGCCGTCGGCCAGCGGCAGGTCGCGGGCATTGCCCTGCAGGATGCGGATCGAGGGGATGTGCTGCAGGCGCTTGCGGCAGACGCTCACGGCGCTGGAATTGACGTCGACGCCGGTGATCCGCGCCTGCGGGAAGCGGTGATGGGCCACCTGCACGCCGCCGCCGAGGCCGCAGCCGATGTCGAGGATGTCGCCCCACTCCCCGCCCCCGTTGCCGGCAAGCTCCCGGGTGAACTCCCACAGCACCTTGTCGTAGAGCGTCGACTGCAGCGGCTCGCGGTCGAAGGGGGCCAGCTCCGTCCAGGGGGCCTCAGCCGGCGAGAATCCGCTGTTGAAGAAGTTCTGGTGGCGGGCCGGCGACAGCCGGTAGAGCGCGAAATAGATCGCCTCCTGAAGCTTGCGCTGGAGCGGCTTGGGCAGGTTCCGCTGGATGCGGCGCTTCAGGACATAAAGGAACGACATGCAGGTCTCCGGCGGCTGTTGCCGACCGTGTTACAGGCTCGCGCGCCGCTTGCCTACACCCTGCCGGCACTCCGGCGGCAGGTTCCGCCGGAGTGTTGCGCCGTCGCGCTAGGGATTACTGCCGGCCCGAACGGTGCGCCCAGCCGGTCATGCGCATTTCCAGCCAGGCCATCGCCGCATACATGACGATGCCGAGCACGGCGAGCGCAACGAGGCCCGCCCAGACCAGCGGCACGTTGAACTGCGACTGCGCCGCCAGCATCATGTGGCCGATGCCGGCATTCGCCGCCACGGTCTCGGAGATCACCGAGCCGACGAAGGCCAGCGTGATGGCGATCTTCAGCGAGCCGAAGAAATAGGGCATGGAGCGCGGGATGCCGACCTTCAGCATGATGTCCATCTTCTTCGCGCCGAGCGCCCGCAGCACGTCCTCCATCTCCGGCTCGATGGTGGCAAGCCCCGTCGCCACGTTGACGACGATGGGGAAGAAGGCGATCAGGAACGCGGTCAGCACCGCCGGCACCGTGCCGATGCCGAACCAGATCACCAGGATCGGCACGACGGCGACCTTGGGGACGGAGTTGAAGCCGATCATCAAGGGATAGAGGCCCGCATAGATCGCCCGGCTCCAGCCGATGGCCAGCCCCAGCGCCAGTCCGCCGGCCACCGCCAGCAGGAAGCCGACGGTCGTGGTGAACAGCGTCTGCAGCGAGTTCTTCCAGATCGGCGACCAGTACTTGACGATGGCGGCCCAGATGTCGGTCGGCGCCGGCAGGATGAAGACGGCGATGTCGAAGCCCTTGCACGCCGCCTCCCAGACGACGAACAGGCCGATGGTCCACAGCCAGGGGGCGGCCTTGATCCAGCGATCGTTGGTCATGCGGCGGCCCTCGCCTCGGCAATGTGTCCGCGCAGATCGTGGACGATGTCGTTGAAGCCCCCGTCATAGGTCAGGTCGATGGGCCGGGGGCGCGGGAAGTCCACCTGCCGCTCGACGATGATGCGGCCGGGGCGTGCGCTCATCACGAAGACGCGGTCGGCCAGGAACACCGCCTCGCGCAGGTCGTGGGTAACGAGAATGACGGTGAAGCCCTTTTCCGCATGCAGGTCGCGCATCACCTGCCACAGTTCCTCGCGGGTGAAGGCGTCGAGCGCGCCGAACGGCTCGTCCAGCATCAGCAGCGCCGGATCGTGGATCAGCGCACGGCAAAGGTTTGCGCGCTGCTGCATGCCGCCCGACAGCTGCCAGGGAAACTTGTCGCCGAAGCCCTTGAGGCCGACGATCTCCAGCAGGTTCTCGGCCCGGGCGACGTAGCTCTCGTATTCGCTCTTCAGCCGGCGCCGGTGCGGCTGGACGATCTCCAGCGGCAGCATGACGTTCTTCAGCGTCGTGCGCCAGGGCAGCATCGAGGGGTTCTGGAAGGCCATGCCGGCGACGGAGACGGGTCCGTCCACTTCCTTGCCGGCCACCTCGACCGTGCCCGCCTGCGGGCGGATCAGCCCGGTGGCGAGCTTCATCAGGGTGGACTTGCCGCAGCCCGACGGGCCGACCACGGCGGCGAACTCGCCCTTCTGCACGGCCATGGTCAGGCCGTCGAGGGCCAGCGTGCCATCGCCCCCGCCATAGGCAAGGCGGATGTTGTTGAGATCGACGAAACCTGTCACGGCCGGGCGAAACTCCAAAGGGTGATGCGGCCGCGCGGGCCGCAGGACGGGCGGATGCGCCCGGCACGAAGCGCCATGCGGGGGCCGCGCGCCAGGGGAGCGAGGAAACGACGCCCGCGCCTCCCCTTCCCCGCCTGTGCCGCCGGGAAGACGCGGCGCGGGCGTGGCCCCTTACTTGATCATGCGCTCCTCGACCGGCGGCAGGTAGGAGGGGTCGAACACCCGCTCCGGTGCCGGCGGAGTGTCGCTCACGCCCATGGAGGTCTTCAGGTATTCCATCGACTTGGCGAGCTTGGCCATGTCGACGCCGCCGAAACCGTTGGCCTTCACCGCCGGGGTGGCGATGGAGCCGTCCACGGCCATCAGGATGCGGTCGGTCTCGGTCGCCTGGTCCAGCACCTCGTTGCGCTTCAGCACGTAGGGCACGGAGGCCTCCGGGTCGGCGATCGTGTCGAGGAAGCCGCGCACCAGCGCCTTGACGAAGCCCTTCACCGCTTCCGGATTGCTCTCGGCGAAGTCGGTGTTGACCATCACCACGTTGCCGTAGAGGTCGAGGCCGTTTTCCGCCATCAGGATGGTGGCGATGTCGTCCACCGGCACGCCCTGCGATTTCAGGTTGATCACCGAGGAGAAGGAGAAGCCGAAGATCGCGTCGACCTGGCCCTGGGCCAGCATCGGCTCGCGCACCGGGAAGCCGACATTCTCGATGGTCATGCCGGACGTATCGAGCCCGGCGACGTCGACGAAAGCCGGCCACTGGCCGAAGGCGGCGTCCGGCGGCGGGGCGCCGAGCTTCTTGCCTTCCAGGGACTTCGGATCCTCAGTGACGCCGAGGCTCTTGCGGCCGATCACCGCGAAGGGTGGGCGCTCGTAGGCCATCATCACGGCCTTGACCTTCAGGTCCGGCTGCTCGTCCAGCAGCTTGATCAGCGCGTTGATGTCGCCGAAGCCCATCTGGTAGGCGCCGGTGGCGACCCGCGGGATCGATTCGCGCGAGCCCGCGCCCGTGTCGATGGTGACGGAGAGGCCTTCCTCGGCGAAATAGCCCTTGTCCTGGGCGATAAAGAAGGGAGCGGCCGGGGCCTCGAACTTCCAGTCGAGGGTAAACTTGATCTCGGTTTCCGCCATCGCGGCCGGAGCGGCCAGCGTCAGGGCGAAGGCAATGCCAAACAGTCTGCGCATAGGGTCCCCACTGGTGTTTTTATGAAGGGTCACCAGCAAGACTGCCCCGCAATTGCCCATCTATCAAGCAATTTTGGCTCACGCTCAATTAGCGTGCAAGGCCGCCCAAAAAGACGGCAAAACCGGCCGGAGGCATCGCTTCCGGCCGGTTTTTTCGGCATTTCGCCTCAGGCCCTAGAGCCCGAGATAGCGGATCACCTCGTCGGCCAGGTCCTCGGCCGACCGCGACACCGTGTCGAGCACCAGTTCGGCGCTTTCCGGCGCCTCGTAGGGGCTGTCGATGCCGGTGAAATTGCTGATCTCGCCGGCCCGCGCCTTGCGGTAGAGCCCCTTGGGATCGCGCGTCTCGGCCACTTCCAGCGGTGCATGGACATGGATCTCGACGAACTCGCCCGGCGCGAACAGGTCGCGCGCCATCTGCCGGTCCGAGCGGAACGGCGAGATGAACGACACCAGCGTGATCACGCCCGCTTCCGTGAACAGGCGCGAGACCTCGCCCACCCGCCGGATGTTCTCCACCCGGTCGGCCTCGGAGAAGCCGAGGTCGCGGTTGAGCCCGTGGCGCACATTGTCGCCGTCCAGCAGGAAGGTCAGCCGTCCTTGCGCATGCAGCCGCTGCTCGACCAGGTTGGCGATGGTCGACTTGCCGGCGCCCGACAGGCCGGTGAACCACAGCACCCGCGGCGTTTGCCCGGTCAGCCTTGCGCGGGCCGCCCGGTCGATGTCGAAGGCCTGGCGGTGGATGTTGTCCGCCTTCCTGAGGCTGGCCCAGATCAGGCCCGCGCCGACCGTCTGGTTGGTCAGCGGGTCGATCAGCACGAAGGAGCCCATCTCGCGATTGACCTCGTAGGGGTCGAAGGCGATGGGCGCGCTCAGGTGGATCTCGCAAAAGCCGATCTCGTTCAGCGCCAGCGTGCTCGCCGGCAGATGCTTCAGCGAATTGACGTCGATGCCGTGCTCGATGCGCGCCACCACGCCGGTGGTGCTGCGCTTGCCGGCCTTGATCACGTAGTTGCGGTCGGTGCGCAGCCCCTGGTCGCCCATCCAGATCACGTGGGCGCTCAGGCGGTCGGAGACCTCCGGCCGGCTTTCCGGCGTGCTCAGCACGTCGCCGCGCGAGATGTCGACCTCTTCCTGCAGGGTGATGGTCACCGCATCGCCCGCCACCGCCTCGTCCAGGTCGCCGCCCATCGTGGCAATGCGGGCCACCGTGGCAACGCGCCCGGACGCGGCCACCGCCACCTTGTCGCCGGGGCGGATCGCGCCGCTGACGACGGTGCCGGCATAGCCACGGAAGTCGAGATTCGGGCGGTTCACCCACTGCACCGGCATGCGGAACGGGCCCAGGCGATCCTCGCCGGCGACATCCACCGCTTCCAGATGCTCCAGCAGGGTCGGACCGTCGTGCCAGTCCATCGCCTCGCTGCGGCGGGTGACGTTCTCGCCGGTCAGCGCCGACATCGGGATCACTTCCAGCGTCTCGAAGCCGAAGCCTTGCGAGAACGCTTCGTACTCCGCGCGGATCCGCTCCAGCACTTCGCGGTCGTAGCTGACCAGATCCATCTTGTTGACGGCCACCACCACGTGGCGGATGCCCAGCAGCGAGACGATGAAGGAGTGGCGGCGGGTCTGCTGCAGCACGCCCTTGCGCGCATCGATCAGGATGATCGCCAGATCCGAGTTGGAAGCGCCCGTCGCCATGTTGCGGGTGTATTGCTCGTGGCCGGGCGTGTCGGCGACAATGAACTTGCGCGCCTCGGTGGCGAAGAAGCGATAGGCGACATCGATGGTGATGCCCTGCTCGCGCTCGGCCTCCAGGCCATCGACCAGCAGCGCGAAGTCGAGTTCCTCGCCCTGCGTGCCGTATTTGCGCGAGTCCTTCTGCAGGGCCGCCACCTGATCCTCGAACACCCGCTTGGTGTCGTGCAGCAGGCGTCCGATCAGCGTGGACTTGCCGTCGTCGACGCTGCCGCAGGTGAGAAAGCGCAGCAGCCCCTTTTGTTCATGATCGCCGAGATGGTCGACCGCCTGACCGGCGAGAGAAGGCATTGCCTGGTTCATCGTTCAATCCTCAGAAATAGCCTTCGCGCTTCTTCTTTTCCATCGACGCCGCCTCGTCGTGGTCGATCAGCCGGCCGGAGCGCTCCGACGTGCGGGCGATAAGCATCTCGGTGACGATTTCGTCGAGGGTGGTGGCGGGCGACTCGATCGCCGCCGTCAGCGGGTAGCAGCCGAGGGTGCGGAACCGCACCTGGCGCATCTGCGGCACCTCGCCGGGGCGCAGCGGCAGCCGCTCGTCGTCCACCATCACCAGCATGCCGTCGCGCTCCACGACCGGGCGCTCGGCCGCGTAGTAGAGCGGCACGATGGGGATGTTCTCGGAGCGGATGTACTGCCAGATGTCGAGCTCGGTCCAGTTGGACAGGGGGAAGACGCGCAGCGATTCCCCCGGGCGCACCCGCGTGTTGAAGATCGACCACAGCTCCGGGCGCTGGTTCTTGGGGTCCCAGCCATGCGAGGAGGTGCGGAAGGAGAACACCCGCTCCTTGGAGCGCGACTTCTCCTCGTCGCGCCGCGCGCCGCCGAAGGCCGCGTCGAAGCCGTAGTGCGACAGCGCCTGCTTCAGCGCGTCGGTCTTCATCACCTGGGTGTAGTAGGACGAGCCATGGTCGAACGGGTTGATGCCGTCGGCCAGTCCCTGCTGGTTGCTGTGGGTCAGCAGTTCCATGCCCGCTTCCGCCGCCATCCGGTCGCGGAACGCGATCATCTCGCGGAACTTCCAGGTCGTGTCGATGTGGAGCAGCGGAAACGGCGGCGGCGCAGGGTAAAACGCCTTGCGCGCCAGATGGAGCATGACGCTCGAATCCTTGCCGATCGAATAGAGCATCACCGGTCGCAACATCTCGGCGACGACCTCTCGGATGATCTCGATGGATTGCGCCTCCAGACGGCGCAGATGGCTTCCCCGGTTGGACACGGACGTCTCCTCGTGCACGAGGCCGGGAGAGGCACGAAGACGGCGGGAGCGCCCCTGCGTCCCCGTTCCGTCAACTGCTCCCGGCAGCTATCGTCCACGACTTAAGGAGCCGCGCGCACAAGCGCGAGAAACAGGATTGCCGACAAGCGGCGCTCCTTAAAAAATCTCTGTCATTTCGCAGCTTTTGCGGACGCTTCGACGACCCTTTGGGCCGCGATGACAGCGGTGGAGACTGGCGACGCGTTCCCGCACGGCGCTCACTCTCGCGCACCGCCCTCTCGGTTCGTCATCCCGGGCAAGCGAAGCGCGACCCGGGACCGGAGAGCCGAGGGAGTGTGAGGTGCGCTCAGAAAAAGAGGGAATCACCCTGCCTCCCCGATGCCAGATCTTCGGTCTTCGGCCTCGTCCGGGAAGACGCTGGGGAGAGGTTGGAGCGACAAACACCTGCCGAGGGTACCAATGGGTCCCGGCTCTCCGGCTTCGCCTGCGGCCGGGATGACCTCGGAGAGAGAGGCATGGCCTCGAATCCCCTCTGCCGTCACCCCGGACGAGCATCGCGAGATCCGGGGCCTATTCGTTCCCGGAGCGGGAGCGAGGACACTCGAGCCCTCCCGCACTCAGCGTTCCTTTGGCGTCAGCCGGCAGCGGACGCCTCGGCCACTTTCGCGGCGGCCGCGCGCACCAGGTCGGCCGTTCCCGCCGCCAGAAAACCCGGATTTGCGAAATCCGAGTCATGCGGCTGGTTGCGCTTGCCATAGAGGAAAGGCTCGCCGTCGAGGCGGCAGACGCTGCCGCCGGCGGCCAGCAGCACGCCGTGGCCTGCGGCCGTATCCCACTCCATCGTCCGCCCGAAGCGCGGATAAAGATCCGCCTCCCCGCGCGCCACCAGGCAGAACTTCAGCGACGAGCCGACGCTGACCGTATCCGTCACACCCATTGCGGAGAGCAGCGCGTCGGTCTCCGCGTCCCGGTGCGAGCGGCTGGCCACCGCAACCGGCGGCACCTTCGGCTCGGCCCGCACGCGCAGCGGCACGACCTCGCCGCCGGCGCCGGCGCTGTCCACCGCGACCGTCTCCTCCACCGCACCCTCGCCCAGCCGCCCGAGATAGAGCGCACCGCGATGCGGCGCGTAGACCGCGCCCATGACGGGCACGCCCTTTTCCACCAGTGCGATGTTCACCGTGAAGTCGCCGCGGCCGGAGATGAACTCGCGCGTGCCGTCCAGCGGATCGACGAGGAAGAACCGCTCGCCGACAGCCTCGGGCAGCCGGCCGGCGGAGACTTCTTCCTCCGCGACCACCGGCACGCCCGGAAACGCCTTGGCAAGTCCGGCAAGGATGATCGCCTCGGCCCGGCGGTCGGCTTCGGTCACCGGGCTGTCGTCGGCCTTGCTCTCTACCGCGACGCCGCCGTGGAAAAAGTCGAGCAGCACCGCGCCCGCCTCGAGGCAGAGCGCCCTGAGCGCCTGCATGTCGTCCGTCATCCGCATGGCCTGTCTCCGGTCATGTGTTGCGCGAGAGGTGATCTGTCGGGCGCGTCAGCCGATGGAAAGCGGCGTCTTGCCGATGCCCTGATAATCGAGGCCGGCGGCGATCACATCCGAGCCCTGCCAGATGTTGCGCATGTCGACCACCGCGCGCCCGCGCATGCGCCGGGCGATCTCGGCAAGGTCGAGGCCGCGATAGGTGTTCCACTCGGTGATCACCGCAAGGACGTCCACCTCGTCGGCGACGTCATAGGGGTTGGCCCGCCACTCCAGGCCCGGCAGCAGCGGCTCGGCCTGGCCGCGCGCCTCCGGATCGTGGGCGACCACGGTGACGCCGGCCGCCTGCAGCGCCGGTACGATCACCAGCGAGGGGGCGTCGCGCACGTCGTCGGTATTGGGCTTGAAGGCGATGCCGAGAATGCCGACACGCTTGCCGGCAGTGTCGGGCCCGAGCGCCGCCAGCACCCGTTCGGCCATCTGCCGCTTGCGCTCCTCGTTGACGGCGATCGTGGTTTCCACCAGCCGCTGCGGCGCGCCGTGCTTCAGGCCGGTGGCGGCCAGCGCGGTCGTGTCCTTGGGGAAGCACGAGCCGCCGAAGCCGGGACCGGCATGCAGGAACTTGGAGCCGATGCGGTTGTCGAGGCCGATGCCGCTCGCCACCTTCTGCACGTCGCCGCCGACCTTCTCGCACAGGTTGGCGATCTCGTTGATGAAGGTGATCTTCACCGCCAGGAAGGCGTTGGCCGCGTATTTGGTCAGCTCGGCATTTTCCAACGAGGTGACGAGGATCGGCGTCTCGCGCAGGTAGAGCGGCCGGTAGAGGCGGCGCAGCGCGGTTTCCGCACGCTCGTCCTCGGCGCCGACCACCACGCGGTCGGGACGCATGAAGTCCTCGATGGCCGAGCCTTCGCGCAGGAATTCCGGGTTGGAGGCGACGGAGAAGTCGACGCCCGGCCGCTCCTCGCGGATGATCTCGGCCACCTTCCGGCAGGTGCCGACCACCACGGTCGACTTGATCACGACCACCGTGCCCGGCCGCATCGCCTTGGCGATCTGGCGCGCGGCGGCATAGACGTAGGTGAGATCCGCCTCGCCATCGCCGCGGCGCGAGGGCGTGCCGACCGCGACGAAGACCACATCGGCCCTGGCCACGGCCGTGTCGAAATCCGTGGTGAAGGACAGGCGCCCGGCGGAGAGGTTCCGCTCGATCAGCCCGTCGAGGCCGGGCTCGTAGATGGGCACCTCGCCCGCATTGAGCCGCTCGATCTTGCTGGCGTCGATGTCGACGCAGGTGACGTCGAAGCCGAACTCGGAAAAGCAGACACCCGAAACCAGGCCGACATAGCCGGTGCCAATCATTGCGATACGCATGCGTGCTCCTGGACTTTCCTGGAAAGAGAGGGGCCTTGCGGTCGGGCGGGAGGCGGCGCCGCGGGGCCGTACCGGTGCTGTTCACGTCACGATCTGCAGGCGGAACCCCGACAGGCGTCCCGGGTCCTGGCGTCCCTTCGGGTCTCGTGCGCTGCGCGCACGGTCCCAGCGTCAAGGCATGCCGGTCCGCTGCGTTCCTGTTCGCTTGCCACCGGTTTGTCAACCCGCTAACACGGCTGAGGCGGGCACGCGCGGACGGGCGTTGTGCGCGCCGCCGCGATCAATTGGCGGCGATCATCGGCAGGAGGGGAACATGGCAGTTCTTGTGACCGGCGGCGCCGGTTACATTGGCAGCCACATGGCTTGGCGCCTGCTGGACGCGGGCGAGCGCGTCGTCATTCTCGACAGCCTTCAGGGCGGGCACGAATGGTCGGTGCCCCCGGCTGCCCTTTTCCACCGCGGCGATGTCGCCGATGGCCAAGCCCTTGCCCATGCGCTGGATCTCGCCGGCGAGCCGGTCGACGCGGTGCTGCATTTCGCCGGATCGGTCTCCGTGCCCGAATCCGTCGAACATCCCGAGAGATACTATCGCAACAACACCTGCGCGACGCTGGCGCTGGTCGAGGGATGCCGCGCGGCCGGCATCTCCAATTTCATCTTCTCCTCCACCGCCGCCGTCTATGGCGAGGTCGGCGGCCGCCCGGTGAACGAAAAGGCGCCGACGCAGCCCGCCTCGCCCTATGGCATGTCCAAGCTGATGAGCGAGCGGATGCTGTCCGACATCGCCGGCGCCCACGGGCTGCGCTGCGGCGTGCTGCGCTATTTCAACGTCGCCGGCGCCGATCCGCAGGGGCGCACCGGCCATTCGACGCGGGGCGCGGGGCATCTGCTCAAGGTCGCCTGCGAGGCCGCGCTCGGCCTGCGCGACGGGCTGACCATCCACGGCATCGACTACCCCACGCGCGACGGCACCGCCGAGCGCGACTTCATCCACATCGCCGACCTTGTGGAGGCGCATTACCTTGCCCTGCAGAAGCTGCGGGCGGGCGATGCCGGCTTCACCCTCAATTGCGGCTATGGGCGCGGATACACCGTCCTGGAGACGATTTCCGCGGTGAAGCGCGCGTCCGGCAAGGACTTTGCCGTGCGCACCGGCCCGCGCCGGCCCGGCGACATCGCCAGCGTCATCGCCGACAACCGGCAGATTCTCGCAAGGCTCGACTGGACACCTGCCCATGACGACATCGACATGATCGCAGGACATGCCCTTGCCTGGGAGCGCAAGCTTTTGCAACGCAGCGAGAGCTGAGTGTCATCATCTTGAAAGATGAGACATTTCAGATAGCGGGCTCAAAGATTCCGTAAGGGCACAAATATCTGGAGAAATCCATGCTGCGATGCAATATTGCCTTATTATCGACGCTTTGAAGACCGCCTCGTCTTGATATATTGAAGTTCCCCCCGATACCGCTTCGCGAACCTGCTTCGAGGCTGGGGGGCAAGATGCCCGGCGGGGGACGGCGGCAGGAACCGTCCCTGGTCGAAGGCTGGGCGATGGACTGGATCCGGCGGGTCGGATCCATGAAACGGATCCGGGGGCGGATCCGGTTTCGGGCCGGCAGGGCCCGGCACGGCGGGTGCAGGGGACATGCAACCCGACGACAACATCCGGTGGCATCCTCGCGGGTCGCCGCCGCTTGGCAGCATTGGCTCGCAAGAGCCGCTACGGAAGAGTTCTGGATGTCCTTGCGCGCGAATAACACTGTCATCACCGGCTATTCGGCACGCCTTCCCGGTGCCGGGACAGTGGAGGCCTTCTGGACATTGCTCGACGACGGGCTGTGCTCCGTCAGCGAGATACGCCCCGACCGCTTCGACACGCGCGGCTTCCACCATCCGCGCCCCGGCACCTCGGGCCGCAGCTTCACCTTCGCCGCCGGCCAGATCGACAACGTCTGGGGCTTCGACGCCGGCTTCTTCGGCATTTCCCCGCGCGAAGCGGTGCAGATCGATCCGCAGCAGCGGCTGCTGCTGCAGGTCGTGTGGGAAGCCATCGAGAATGCCGGCCTGCGCCCGTCCGATCTCGCCGGCACCCAGACCGGCGTCTATGTCGGCGCCTCGGGCCTCGACTATCACCAGCGGCTGCTGTTCGACCTGCCGTCCGTCGACATGCAGACGATGACCGGCAACACCCTGTCGATCATCTCCAACCGCATCTCCTACATCTTCGACCTGCGCGGGCCGAGTTTCACGCTCGACACCGCCTGTTCGTCCTCGCTGGTGGCGCTGCACCAGGCGGTGAGCGCCATCGAGAGCGGGCAGATCGACACGGCCATCGTCGCCGGCGTCAACTTGCTGCTCAGCCCCTTCCCCTTCATCGGCTTCGCCCGCGCCTCGATGCTGTCGCCGCAGGGCCTGTGTCGCGCCTTCGACGCCTCGGGCGACGGCTATGTCCGTTCCGAGGGCGCGGTGGCGATGATCCTGCAGCGCGACACGACCGCGCGCGAACCGCGTGCCCGCATCCTTGCCACCGGCATCAATGCGGACGGACGCACCGCCGGCCTGTCGCTGCCCTCCTCGCCGGCGCAGAAGACCCTGCTGGAGAGCATCTACAGCGACGAGCTCGGCATTTCGCCGGACGATCTCGCCTTCGTCGAGGCGCACGGCACCGGCACCCAGGTCGGCGACCCGGCCGAGGCCAACGCGCTCGGCACCGCCATCGGCCGCAAGCGCGGCGCCCCGCTCCCCATCGGCTCGGTCAAGACCAATGTCGGCCACCTGGAGCCGGTCTCCGGCCTCGTCGGCATCCTCAAGTCGGTGCTGGCGCTGCGCCATGACCGGCTGCCGAAGTCGCTGCATTTCAACGAGCCGAACCCGAACATCGACTTTGCGGGCCTCAACCTTGCCGTTGCCGCCGAGCAGGTCGAGCTGGCGCGGGGCGCGCGTCCGCGCCTTGCCGGCATCAACTCCTTCGGCTTCGGCGGCACCAATGCCCACACCGTCATCGGCGACGTCGCGCCGCAGGGTGCCGAGGACAGCCGCGTGCCGGACACCGCGCCGCTGGTGATCTCGGCGCGCTCGCAGGCCGCACTGCGCGAGCTGGCCGGCCGCTATGCCGCGCTTGTCGAGGATCACGGCGACAAGGCCGGCGCGGTGATCGACGCCGCCGCCCGCCGCCGCGACCTGCACGACCATCGCCTCGTCGTGCTCGGCGACAGCACCGCAAAGCTGTCCGCCCTGACCGCCTTTGCCGGCGGCGAGGATGCGGCCGGCGCCATCGAGGGCAAGACCGCCCCGCGCACCCGCGGCGTTGCCTTCGCCTTCTCCGGCAACGGCTCGCAATGGGCCGGCATGGGCCAGGACGCCTATTCCGGCGACAAGGCCTTCCGCGAGGCGCTGGAGACCGTCGACCGGCATTTCATGGCCGTTTCGGGCTGGTCGCTCGTCACCATGCTGTTCTCCAAGGACCTGGAGACGGAGATCGAGCGGACCGAGATCGCCCAGCCGCTGCTGTTTGCCGTCCAGGTGGCCCTCGTCACCGCGCTGAAGGCGCGCGGCATCGAACCTTCCGCCGTGCTCGGCCACAGCGTCGGCGAGGTCGCCGCTGCCTGGTGCTCGGGAATGCTGGATCTGGCCACCGCCACGCGCATCATCCATGCCCGCTCGACGCAGCAGGAGGTGGTGCGCCATCTCGGCAGCATGGCGGCGCTCCTGCTGCCGGCGGAGGACGCGCGTGCGGCCATCGCGGAAGCCGGCCTGCCGGGCATCGAGCTCTCGGCCATCAACTCCCCGCGCAGCGTCACCATCTCCGGCCCGTCGGAGAGCATCGACGCCTTCGCACGCCTTGCCCGCAAGAAGCGGTGGGCCCTGCGCAAGCTCAACATCGCCTATCCGTTCCACAGCGCGCTGGTCGATCCCATCGAGACGCCGCTGCGCGAGGCGCTCGGCACGTTGACCTGCAACGCCCCGGCGATCCCGTTCCTCTCCTCCGTCACGCCGGAGCAGGACGAGATCACGCCGGATGCCTCCTACTGGTGGGAGAATGTCCGCCGCCCGGTGCGTTTCACCGATGCGGTCGCGCGCCTTGCCGAGCAGCCGGTCGACCTCGTCGTCGAAATCGGCCCCAAGGCGGTTCTCACCACCTATGTGCGCGATGCGCTGCGCAGCATCGGCAACCAGACGCCGGTGCTCGCCAGCCTCGAGGCGCCTCGCAGCGAAGGCGCGCCTCTCGCCGATATCGACACCATCGCCGCGCGCATCGTCGCCCATGGCGCTGCGCCTGATCTCGACCTGTATGTCGGACCGCAAGGGCGCAACCTTCCGGTCCTGCCGGACTATCCCTGGCAGCTCACCCCCTTCCTGGCGCCGGAGACGGACGAGCGCATCACCGCCCATGGCGAGCGCGGCTGGCCGCTGGCCGGCAAGCGCCTGCGCCCGGAAACGGCGGAGTGGTTCAACGTCATCGACCTCGACCTGCTGCCGTTCCTCGCCGATCACAAGGTGGAGCAGACCGCCGTCTTCCCGGCTGCCGGCTTCATCGAGATGACCCTGCGCGCCGCCCTGCAGTGGACCGGCGAGGCGCGCATCGAAGTGCGCGACCTGGAAATCCTGCGCCCGCTCGTGCTCGACGAGGGCAAGACCTTCGAGACCATGGTGCGCCTGTCGCCGGACGACCGGGTGATCGAGGTCCATGCCCGCCCGCGCCTTTCCGGCGCCGACTGGTCGCTCTACGCCAAGGCCGGCTTCCGCACGCTGGCCGGTGCAGCGGACGCGCCCGCGCCGCAAGCGGACACAGCCGGCACCAAGGTCTCCCATGACGAGATCTACCGGCTGACGCTGGCGCATGGCCTCGACTACGGCCCGGCCTTCCGCCTTGCCGATACCGCCGTCCTGTCGGGCGAGCGCGAGGCGCGCCTCGGCCTGCTCGCCCCGGCCGCCACGCCCGAGCCGGGCACCTTCGCCCTGCACCCGGCGGTCGCCGATGCCGGCTTCCATGGCCTCTTCGCCCTGCTGGGGCAGCGGGCCGAGCCGGCCGAGGGCGGCTTCCTGCCGATCCGCTTTTCCGGCATCGAGCTGCATGCCCCCGCTTCCGTTCCCGTTGCCGTGCGCATCCAGGTCGAGAAGGGCAGCGCCCGCTCTCTGGTCGCCGGCTTCGACTATCTCGACGCCGAGGGCGGCCTCGTCGCGCGCCTGACGGGTGCCCGCTTCAAGGCGGTGCAGTTCCACATGACTGAGCGCGACCATGGCCTCACCTACCGCGTCGTCTCGCGCCTGCTGACGCCGGCCGATGCGGGCGAGGCGCATGTCCTGCCGCTTGCCGCGATTGCCGGCGACCTCGGCCTTGTGGCGAGCGAGGACTACGATCCCTCGGACGCCGCCCTGCTGGCCGACGCGCTTGCCCGCACGATCGCCCATCGGGCGCTCCATGACGTGCTCGGCGGCGCGCCCCTTGTTCTTTCCGCCAAGGTTCGCGACGGTGCCCTGCACGAAAGCGCCGCGCCCTTCGCCGCCCATTTCCTCGAGCTTCTCGCCCATCACGATCTGGCCGAGGAGGAAGACGGCAAGTGGCGGATCGCCGATCCCGCCGACGGGCTCGACCCGGCCTCGCTGGTGCAGACGCTGGTCTTCGAGGCCGGTGCCCATGGCTCGCAGGCGACCCTGCTCGCACGCCTTGCCGACGACCTGCCGGACCTTCTGCGGCAGGGCCTGCCCGCCAGCGCCGGCGATGTCTTCGCCTCGGCCCTGCTGGCCGGCTGGCGCAATGCCGATCCGGCCGCACAGGCCCTGCGCCGCGCCTGTCTCGACATCGCCGGACGGGCCGTTGCCGACTGGCCGCAGGACAAGCCGCTCTCCGTTCTGGTGCTCGGCGAGCGCTCGTTCCCCGTCGCCCGCCATCTCGACACGCTGCTGTCGCCCTATAACGCCACGCTCACCGTCGGCGATCCCTCGCCGGGCGCTGCCGAGCGACTGCGCCGCAACTGGCAGGGCAGCGCCCAGACGCGCTTCCTCTCGCTGGAGGACGGCGCCCTTGCCGAGGGCGGCCCCTACGATTTCGCCGTCTGCTGCGACACGCTGAGCGGCGCAGGCGATGCGGTGCTCAAGGACCTTGCCGCGATGCTGTCGCCCGGCGGTCAGCTGCTGGCTCTTGAGCGCACGCCGTCCAGCGATGCCGAACTGATCCTGGGCACCGGCGCCGACTGGTGGACGCCCGTTCCCGGCTCGCCGCGTCCTGCCACCCCGCTGCTCGGCGGCGAGGGATGGACCGCCCGCCTTGCCGCATTCGGCTTCGGCGAGGTCGAGGCCCTGCCGCTTGCCGGCGGCGAGGTCGATGCCAGCATTCTGATCGCCCGTGCGCCCACCCTCCCCTCCGGCCGCTCCGCTGCCAACAGCAACGGCGCTGCGGAGAGCGAGGCGGAGCTGCGGCGCATGGCCATCGTCTGCGACGTGGACGGTCCCTCGCGCGCCGTCGCCTCGGCGCTGCGCCAATGTCTGAAGCCGCACCGCATCGACGCGGTGCTGGTGGCCGGCGGCGCCCCGGCGGCCAATGACGAAATGATGGTCGCCGATCTCGACGATCCCGCCGTCTGGGACGAGGCCACGCCGCTTGCCGCCGCCGCGCGCGACGGCATCGTCCATCTCGCCGGCGCCTATGCCCGCACCGGTTCCGGTGAGGATGCCAGCGCCGCTCTCTCCGCCCGCACCTGGCAGCTGGCGCAGATGCTCAAGGGACGCGGCAGCGCGGCCGGCCCGATCATTGTCGTCGCGCCGGAAGGCGCGCGCGCCCCGGCCTGCGGCACGTCCCCCGATCCGCTGCAGGCGGGCGTGTGGGCCTTCGGCCGCGTCGCCATGAACGAGTTCCCCTCCGCCGGCCTGCGGCTCGTCGATATCCGCAAGGATCTCGACGCGAGCGCTGCCGCCCTGCGCCTTGCCGCCGAGATCGTCGGGCTGGACCGCACCGACGAGCGCGAGCTGGTCATCGACGGCGACACCCGTCTCGGCCTGCGCCTGGAGCGCGGTCCGGAGCTGCCGCAGCCCGGCACCGGCGCGGCGGACGAGGGTACCGGCATCCTGCGCCTCGACATCGCCCAGCAGGGCTCGCTCGACCGCCTGTCGTGGTCGCGCCTTCCCGCCCGTGCCCTTGTCGACGACGAGGTCGAGATCGCGGTGGAGGCGAGCGGCCTCAACTTCCGCGATGTGATGTGGGCGCTCGGCCTGTTGCCGGAAGAGGCGCTGGAGGACGGCTTCGCCGGCCCGACGCTCGGCATGGAGTGCGCCGGTACGGTCGTTGCCACCGGCCCGCAAGCGCGCCGCCTGCGCCCCGGCGACAAGGTCATCGCCTTTGCGCCGGCCTGTTTCGCCAGCCGCGTCACGGTCTCGGAAAAGGGCTGCGCCCGCACGCCGCAGGGGCTCGCTCCGGAAGCGGCGGCGACCATCCCCGTCGCCTTCCTCACCAGCTATTACGCGCTGCACCGGCTCGCCCGGCTGGAAGCGCACGAGACCGTGCTGATCCATGGCGGTGCCGGCGGCGTCGGCCTTGCCGCGATCCAGGTCGCCCGCCATATCGGCGCGACGATCATCGCCACTGCCGGCAGCCCGGAAAAGCGCAGCCTTCTGCGCCAGCTCGGCGTCGACCACGTGCTCGATTCCCGCTCGCTGACCTTCGCCGACGACGTGATGCGGCTGACCGGCGGCAAGGGCATCGAGGTGGTGCTCAACTCGCTGTCCGGCGAGGCGATGGAGCGCAGCATCGAGGTTCTGGCCCCCTTCGGCCGCTTCCTCGAGCTCGGCAAGCGCGACTATTACGAGAACACCCATCTGGGCCTGCGGCCATTCCGCCGCAATCTCAGCTATTTCGGCATCGATGCCGACCAGTTGCTGATCCATCAGCCGGCCCTGGCCGAACGCCTGCTCGACGAGCTGATGCAGCTCTTCGCCGGCGGCGCGCTCTCGCCGCTGCCCTACCGCGCCTTCGAGGCCGACGAGGCGGTCGCCGCCTTCCGCCTGATGCAGCAGGCCGGCCATATCGGCAAGATCGTCATCCGCCCGCCGCAGCAGCCCGCCGCCCCGCAGGCTGCGCCCGCGCCCTTCCGCTTCGAGAGCGAGGCGGGAAGCCTCGTTGTCGTCGGCGGCTTCGGCGGCTTCGGCGCGGCGCTGATCGGCCGGCTCGCCGACATGGGCGCGACACGCATCGACGTCCTGTCGCGGCGCGGCGCCACCACGCCGGAGGCCGCCGCCCTGATCGAGGAGATGGGCCGCCGCGGCGTTACGGTCGTCGGTCATGCGTGCGATGCCACCAGCGAAAGCGCCGTCACGGCCGCGCTTGCGGCGATCCGCAAGGATGCCGGTGCGATCCAGGCCGCCTTCCACACGGCGATGGTCCTGCACGACACCCTGCTTTCCAACCTCACCCGCGAGCAGCTCGACGCTGTGCTGGCGCCGAAGGTGCGCGGCGCGCAGCTTCTGGACCGGCTGACCCGGGGCGATTCCTTGCGCCAGTTCGTGCTGTTCTCCTCCGCCACCACGCTCGTCGGCAATCCGGGACAGGCCAACTATGTGGCCGCCAACGGCTATCTGGAGGGCCTTGCTGCCCGCCGGCGCGCCGAAGGCCTGCCCGGCCTCGCGGTTGCCTGGGGCGCGATTTCCGATGCCGGTTACCTTGCCCGCAACGCCGATGTCGGCGACCTGCTGGCGCGCAAGCTCGGCCGCCACGCGCTCACCGCGCGCGAGGCGCTGGACGGGCTGGCAACGCTCATGGCCCTGCCGCAGGACGACGCGGCCGCGGCCGCGCCCGGCTATGCCCGCATCGACTGGGCGGCGGCGCGGCGCGATCTCGCCCTCCTCGCCACGCCCTTCGCCGAGCGGCTGGGGATCGCGGCCGGCAATGACGGGGCCGGCGAAGGCGGCACCATCGATCTTGCCGCACTGGTCAAGGGTCTCGACCGCGCCAGCGCCATCGCCAAGATCTGCAAGTTGCTGGCCGTGGAAATCGGCCGCATCCTGCGCATCGGCGAGGACGATATCGACCCGGCGCGTCCGCTGACGGAAGTCGGCATGGATTCGCTGATGGCGCTGGAGCTGCGCATGGCGGCGGAGCGCCAGTTCGGCATCGACATCCCGCTGATGTCGCTCGCCAACGGCGCAACGCTCAGCGACATGGCCACCCGCATCGCCGACCAGGCCCTGTCGGGCGTCGCCGGCGTTGGCTCGGATCTGTCCAGCGAAGCCCGCACCAACGCCATGCAGCATCTCGGCGACGACGTGTTCGACGGCGACGCGGAGGCGCTGGCCGATGTGGCCGCCGAGGTCGAGGAACGCACCCGCAACGTCCGCTCGCTGCTATAGTGGGCGATGCGGGCGCAACGCCCAGCTCTCGAGGAGACGACAACTTGGACCAGCACGGCAGCAAGTCGGACGAGCGACGCGAGCTGATGGCGAACCTTCGCGCCGGCCACAAGGCGGCGCGTCAGCGCCAGCCCGCGCGCCCGGCCGTGCAGGCCCCGCCGCCGCCCGGTCCCGCCGCCTTCGACTTCTCCGAACTGCCGCAGCTGCGCCAGTTGCGCATGCACCGGGCCGCTGCCGATCTCATCGGTCTCGACAACCCGTTCTTCCGCCCGCATGCGGGCGTTGCCGGCGCCACCACGGTGATCGACGGCAAGACCTACGACAATTTCGCCTCCTACAACTATCTCGGCCTGAACGGCCATCCGGAGGTGAACGAGGCCGCCACCCGCGCCATCGCCACCTACGGCACCAGCGCCTCGGCCAGCCGCGTGGTGGCCGGCGAGCGGCCGATCCACCGCGAGCTGGAGGAGCGCCTCGCCCGCCTGCACGGCGTCGAGGATGCGGTGGTGATGGTCAGCGGCCACGCCACCAACGTCACCGTCATCGGCCACCTGATGCAGGGCGACGACCTCATCCTCACCGATTCCCTGGTGCACAATTCGGTCACCGAGGGCGCGCGCCTGTCGGGCGCGGCGCGGATGAACTTCCCCCATGGCGATCTCGACGCGCTGGAGCAGATCCTCTCGCAGAACCGGCACAAGTTCGACCATGTGCTGATCGTCGTCGAGGGCATCTACAGCATGGACGGGGACTATCCCGACCTTGCCCGCCTGATCCGCCTGAAACAGAATTTCGACTGCTGGCTGCTGGTCGACGAGGCCCATTCCGTCGGCGTGCTGGGCGCCACCGGGCGCGGGCTCGCGGAGCAGTATTCCGTCGATCCGCGCAGCGTCGAGATGTGGATGGGCACGCTCTCCAAGACCTTCTCGGCCTGCGGCGGCTACATCGCCGGCTCCAAGGCCCTGTGCGACTACCTGCGCGCCACCGCGCCCGGCTTCGTCTTCTCCGTCGGCCTGTCGCCCGCGCTTGCCGGGGCGGCCATCGCCTCTGCCGACCTCCTGGAGCGCGAGCCCGAGCGCGTGCAGCGGCTTGCGGCCAACGGCCGGCGCTTCCTGGAGCGCGCAAGGGCCGCCGGCCTCGACACCGGCCCCAGCGCCGGCCTCAGCGTCATTCCGGTCATCGTCGGCGATTCCATCGGCGCGGCAACGCTTTCCAACCGCTTGCTGGCACGCGGAATCAACGCGCTGCCCATCGTCTTCCCGGCGGTCGCGGAAAAATCCGCCCGCATCCGCTTCTTCATCACCAGCGAGCACAGCAGTGATCAGATCGACCGCGCGGTCGATGCCACCGCCCAGGAGCTGAAGACAATGCGGGAAGAGAATGTCGGCTTCTCGTCGCTGGTCAAAAGCGTCCGCCAAACCAGTTAAGACGGCGAGCTAGAGCCCCAGCTTGCGCCCCAGCCAGGACAGCTCCTGCCGGATCCGCGTCACGATCCGGTGGCGGGTGCTCGCCCTCTGGCTCTCCAGCCGCGCGATCAGGAATTCCGGCCCGCAAGGGACGAGGCTCACCGGATCGACCGTCAGCGGATAGTCGATGAAGGCGACATGGGCGAGCGTTGCCAGATCCAGCCGCCGCCCGCGCCTTGCGCACTCGGTCAGGTCCTGCGTCAGCCCCCATCCCGCATAGAACGGCATGCCGTAGACCGTCACGGGTTTGCCGCGCAACAGAGCCTCGAAGCCGCTCAGCGAGGAGAAGGTCTCGACCCGGTCGGCGAGGTCGACGAGGTCGAGGATATCGCAGCCCTCCACCACCTGATCGGCGAGGCCTTCGGTCTCGTGCGGCTCCAGCCGCCCGGCACGCAGGCGCGCGGCCACATCCGGATGCGGCTTGAACAGGATATGGGCGTGCGGGTTGCGGGCGCGCACCTGGCGCAGCAGCTCCAGATTGACGTTCTGGCAAGCCGCGCAGTCGATGGTCGCCGACAGCGAGCGGCGCACGCCGGCATCGTCTGCCACCTGTCCCGGCACCAGGATCACCGTGCGATCCTCCGGCACGCTCGGCAGCGTGCCCTTGCCGCCGACATTGTACTTGGTGACCCGCGCCTTGCGGATGCGGGCGATGAGCCCGTCCGCGCGGGCCCGCTCCACCGGGGTCAGTTCCCGCTCCCCCAGCAGCCGCTCCATCCGGCTCGACCGCAGCGCGTCGAAATAGATGCCCTCATTGTCGAAGCCGACCGAAGCGCCGCGCGCAAGGCCCGCACCGAGCCCGACCGAGCGCAGGAAGCCGTCCTCGATCCGCCACAGGTCGACGCCCGCCCGCGCAGCCGCCGCCTCGGCCTCGGCACTCACGCCCGCCGCCCAGCCGAGCGCCCGTCCGCCCTCGCGCGCCGCGCGGGCGATCGCCTCGTCCGCGCTGGCGCAAAAGGCGAACTCCCGGCCCGGTCCCGCCAGCGCCGCACGGATCGTCGCGTGGTTCCAGGACTTGGCGCCGAAGCAGAACAGCGGCTTTTCCGAGACCTCCGCCCGCCGCGCCGCCGCCGCCACCCCTTGCAGCGCCAGCGCCGCCGGCAGCGCCTGTCCCGCCTCATAGGGCGAAGGATAGATGTGCGCTTGCGCCAGCAGCATCCCGGCCCACTCTTCGGCCAGGCCCTCATCGAGCCCGAAACGCCGACACAGCGCAGAACCCCAGCCCGCCGCATCCTCAAGCGCCACAGCTTTCAGCGCCGCGACCGCCGCGGCGCTCGCCGCTGCCTCGCCTTCGCGCAGAACCACTGCCGGATCAACCGGCAAGAGCGCCACCACCAGCGTGCCCTTCGCCAGCGGGGCCGGCGGCGCATCGGGAGACGCCATGCCGGCCAGCAGCATCGGAACGCCGCCCCCTGCCGCCTGCCGCGCCCGCTCCGCCACCTCGGCGCTTCCGGCAGGGCACACCAGCCCTTCGCCCGTCTGCGGCGCGCGGGTCGCAGCAACTACCGGCGTCCCGAGGATCGTGGCAAGCGCACGGGCACACGGCGCAAGCTCCTTGTCCACCACGAGCCAGCGCCGGCAGGTCGGCCACGCGCTCACAGCGGCACCCCCATCGCGCGGGCGCGGGCAAGGCGCGGCGGCAACTCCGCCTGCCAGTCCGGATCCGGTGCCGTGTCGTCCAGCAGCCGCGCCGTCATCGTCGCCACGGCGACATGCAGCCCCTCACGATTGTGGATCGAGCCGCGCAGCTGCGAGCTTGCCACCACGACTTTCAGCAAATCGGCAAGCAGCGCCGGATCGGGCGGCTGCGGCGCCTGCCAGAAGCTTTCGAGCGGACCGCGATGGGTCAGCCCCTCCATGTCGTAGAGCGCCGGCGTCAGCACTGCGACCGGCACCCCGGCCCTCAGCGCGTCGAGCCCGGCGGTCGAGTTCACCGTCACCAACCCGGAAAGACGCTGGAACAGCGCGCCCAGCGACCCGCCGTCGAGGAAGACGATTCGCCCTCCGTCCTCGCCGGCATGGCGCGCGATCTCTGCCCGCCAGTCCACCTCGCCATTGTCCAGCGGATGCGCCTTCACCACCAGCCGGGCCTCTTTCGGCGCACCTTCGCGAAACGCCGCAATCACGTGGCCGAGCGCTGCGCGCATGGTGCCGAAATGGGAATGCGCCAGGATCTGGTAATCCCCCTCCACCTGCAGCGGCAGCAGGAACAGCGGCTCTTGTCCCCCCAGGAGCTCCGCCTCGATGCGCGAAGCCACGGCCTTCCGTCGCCGCTCACCGGCGAGCCGGCGTATCCAGGACAGGTAATCGACGAGCGGATGGCTCGGCGTGTGGCGGCGATAGGAGGGATGGAAGGCAAAGCCCGCGACATTCGGCAGGTGATAGGACACGTCCTGCCAGGCCTCCAGCGCGAAGGAGCCGGGATAACGGGGCGACAGGTCCGGATCAGTCAGACGCGCCGCTGCGCGGCGGATGATCGCCGGGTCGTCCGGCAGCCGGCTCAGCACGCCGAGCCCGCCGCGGGCCAGCGTCATGTAGCCCGGCCGCACCAGCCCCAGTTCGGTGACATGGACGGCGATCCCGCGCTGCTCCGCCGCCAGCACCGCCGGGCGGTGATAGGGCCGCGTGTCGCCATGCAGCACGAGGTCGGTGACGCCGCCCTCCTCCATCAGCCGCGCCGCCTCGGCCGGCCAGTCGGCGAGCTTGCCGCGCCAGAACCGGCACTCGCGCCCGTGCCAGTGCAGCCAGTCGCCGCTGCAGAAATTCACCCGGGTCACCCGGTGGCCGGCCTTCGCCAGCCTTGCGCCGATCATCCGGTAGAGCGGCGACAGCGGCCCTTGCAGGAACAGGAAATGCCGGGCGCGGCCTGCGCGCGTCTCAGCCGCGCCAGGCACGCCACCACCGCCCGATGCGGCCGCGAACCTGCATCTCCTGCGTGAAGGTCATGGGAATGCCGAGCCGCCGCGCCTTTTCCCCGCGCGGTGCCGGGCGCACGCAGGCGCCGGGCTCGTTGACGCCGTTCTGCGTCAGCCGGCGGGCAAGCTCGCGCGCGGCCGCCTGCTTGCCCTCGGCCGTATAGAAGTTGCCCTGGATCTGGATCGCATGGCCCATCAGCCGCTGCACCGCGTCGTAGACGCCGGCATCGGGGGCCTGCGGCGTACGCCAGAACCGGTCGAGCGGCAGCTGGCAGGTCAGCCCCGGCAGATCGTAGACGGCAACGCCGAGGATCTTCACCGGACAGCCGAGCCGCACCGCATGCAGGCCCGTCGTGGAGTTGACCATCAGCGCGCCGGAAGCATGCTCCAGCAGCGTCACCAGATGGCCGCCGTCGACCAGATGGACCCGGTGCTTGACCCGATGCTTGCGCGCCAGCTGGCGCACGATCCGCCCCCATGGCTCGATGCCCTGGTCCATCGGATGGATCTTGATCACCAGCTGCGCCGCCAGGTGCGCATTGGCGGCGAAAGAAGCGAACACCTCGTCCAGCGCATCGGCCAGATGCCCATACTGCGCATTGTAGCGCAGCTGGTAGTCGCTCTGGAGCTGCAGCGGAAAGACGAAATACGGACAGCGCGACTCGATCAGGTCGGCGATCAGGATATTGGCGTTGCGGTCGCGCCGGCTGGCGAAGAGCAGCCGCGGAACCATCGCCGTGAACTCGAAGATCGGATGGTAGAACTTGTCCTGGGTGAAGCGCGGCCAGAACAGGAAGAGGAACGCATTGACGAGGTGGAAGGTCACCTCGTGCACCGCCTCCAGCCAGAACGGATGGCGATAGCGCACGGTCAGGTCGATGGGCGCCAGCACCGAGGCCGCCTCGCGGATCGCGCTCACGTCGTCGGGAAACAGCGAGCGCGCGGACATGCCGTCGAGTTCCGCGGTGATCCAGTCGGGGCGCAGGTAGCCGTTCTCGTAGGCGACCGTGCGCAGGCCCAGTCGCCCGGCGACCTCGATGGCCGCCGAGTGGTAGGGGAAGCGGTCCTGATAGAAGACGATGTCGGTGACGCCGTGCTTGCGGACATAGGCCTCGAGAAAATCCGGCCACGCCGTCAGGCTGCCGCGATAGCTGGTGCAGCGGGCATCGTGCCACAGCAGCCAGTCGGACAGGCTCAGGTTGATGCGCAGGGTGCGATGGCCGAGCGCTTCCAGCTCGTTGGCGACGACGCGCGGAAAGTCCGAGGGCGGACCCTGCAGAAACAGCACCGTGCGCGTTTGCGTCTCTTGCGGCATGTCAGGCGTCCGTTGCGACGCCGGCCGGTTGGCGGAAGCCTGCCGCTCGCGGCGTCGCGGGCGTGCGCCCCCTTTCCGGGGCGCGGCCCGCCATCAATTGGTGGCCAGCGCGTCGACCGTTCTCGCACTCGACAGCAGCGGGCCGATGATCTGCAGGAACTTGCCGAACTCCGCCGTCGGATGGTTGGCGACGTAGATGATGTCCTTGTCGCGCATCTCGAACGAACGGGCGAGGAAGAAGGCCTCGGCCTGACGCATGTTCAGCTTGTAGACGACCGGCACGCGGGTCTTGGAGAACTTCTGCGCGACCTCGTCGCCGCGAATCCGGCGCACCAGTTCCCGGTCCTCGAAGCGGAACAGGAAGATGCCGCCGGCATCGGCGAAGAAGTCCTTCAGGCCGCCGACCTGGGCAAGGCCCTCGGCCAGGGTCACCGATTCGGTCTTGAACGGCACGAGCTGCGTCGCCTGCACCGCGCCGAAGGCGGAGAAGGTGCGCGGCTTGTGCGTCACCAGCACGTTGTCGCCCGGTGTCAGCCAGATGTTGTTTTCCGGATATTCGATCAGGTCGACGAGGCGCGCCTCGCCGGAGCGCGAGCCGCGCTTGACCGTCACCACTGTTTCGTAGGTCGCCTCGCGCGAGCCACCGGCCCGCGCCACCGCTTCCAGCAGGCGCATGCCGCGCACCGACATGGTGTACTGGCCGGGCTTCATCACGTCGCCGACCACGACGACGCCGCTACTCTCGTTGCCTTCCACCAGGACCAGAACCTGCGGCTCGATGGCCTTGCCCTTCAGCCGCTCCTGGATCGAGGAGCGCAGGCCCTCGACCGACAGGCCATTCGCCTGGATGCGGCCGGCATAGGGAATGAAAATATAGCCGGCCTCGTCGACCACCACGGGAACGGAGACGTTCTTGCCGTCGGTGGTGGAGAACAGGCCTTCCGGTGCCGCTTCCCAGATCGTCACGACCAGGCGGTCGCCGATGCCAAGGCGCGTCGAACGGCCGGCACCGGGCACCGAGGCGAAGTGGCGGGAGAACAGCGCCGGGCGATAGTCGTGCACCGCCGAGATCGTCTGGCGGTCGAGCGACAGGAGTACGTAGTCCGAGCTGACCGCGTCACCCTCGATTTCCTCGGACGTGATGGTGATCGCAGCCGGTCCCTGCCCAGGCAGGCCAGCACAGCCCGCGAGCGAAAACGCAAGGAAAACAGGGATCAAGAAACGCATCAAGGCCTCGGTAGTGACATTCCGGACGTGTCACGCCCGCTTCTGTTAGCACCCTCTCGGGCGGGTGTCCAAGCTGGATGGACACGCGCCGCCGCAAGCCCGGCACCTGTTGTCCATCGGCAACATTGTTTACCTCATTGGTTAATCAAACAGAAAATGAATCTGACAAAACTGTCCCCGTTTTCAGGCATTTGTGGGCCGCCGTTCGAGGGGAGCGACAGGAGCGGGCAGCGTTTCTACCCTGACGGCAATTGCGGCCGGCACCCGCAACCGCGCGCCCTGCCTTGCCGAATCCGCCGCGGGGCGAGATTCGTCAAAGCGCATGAAACATGCCATATGGTGAGCGAATTGGTCCGGATGGGGCCATCGGTTCAGAACCGGTCAACCATTCGGGCCTAGCCTGAGGCTTACAAGATGGGTCGATGAAGGACCTTTCGGGCTCAACCGGAACAGGATGTCTCGTGCGTATCAACGAGATCCGGGCGGCAGACTCGTCGGCGTTTTTGACGGGGAATGCGAGGACGGCGCGGCGAGGCACTCGCCGGCGCGCCCTTTTTGCTGCGCTGATGGCCGGGTCCCTTTTCAGCCTTCCGTCCTCTCCGGCCGCCGCGCTCGACCTGCTCGGCTGGCTGCCTTTCGGCAAGTCGGAGAGCGAGACGGAAACCGCCGTCGTCGATCCCTTCCCCTATACCGTCACCCTGTCGCTGTCCGGCTCCAACGATGAGCTCAAGGAGAGGCTCGAGAGCACCTCCGAACTCGTCAGCGATGCGGACCGCCCGCCCTCGGGCGAGGCCGGTCTCATCGCCCGCGCCAATTCCGACTTCGAGCGCCTTGTCGGCCGGCTCTATGTCGAGGGCTACTATGCCGGCACCGTCGACATCCGCCTTGCCGGGCTGACGCTGGAGGCGGCGCTGCGCATGCCCTCCCTGCCCGGCCCGCGCCCCGTGCCGGTGACGATCCGCGTCTCGCCGGGCGCGCTGTTTTCCTTCGGCAAGCTCTCGGTCGAGAGCACCTCGCAGGACGCCCTGGTTGGCACGCCGGAGAGCTACGGACTTGTCCCCGGCGAGACCGCCAATTCCGAGAAGGTGCTGCGCGCCGAGCAGCAGATCGTCGCCCAGTTGAAGGCGGCCGGATATCCCTTCGCCAAGATCGAACGGCGCGAGATCGTCGCCGACCACGCGACCAACCGGCTGGACGTGCGCCTCGTCGCCGCGCCGGGACGGGCCGCGCGCTTCGGCGAGGTCAGCGTCAGCGGCACCGAGGCGACCGATCCGGATTTCGTCGTCACCCAGGCCATGCTGCCGGAGGGCGAGCAGTATTCGCCTGAGGCGATCGAGCGCGCCACCAAGCGGCTGTCCGATCTCGGCATCTTCTCCTCCGTGCGTATCGTGCCGGGCGAGCAGGTCGGCCCCGACGGGCGCCTGCCGATGACCATCGAGGTCTCCGAGCGCAAGCGCAACGTCATCGGCGTCGGCGCCAACTGGTCGAGCTCGGAAGGCTTCGGCGTCGAGGCCTACTGGCGGCGGCGCAACCTGTTCGGCCGCGGCGAATTGCTCAGCATCGAGGGCTCGGTCGGCCGCATCGGCGACAACAGCCTGTCGGACCTGGAATATGCCGGCCGCATCGCCTTCGAGAAGCCCGGCGCTTTCGGGCCGCTGACCACCTTCACGACCAGCCTCAGCGCCAAGCAGGAAATTCCGGACGCCTATCGCAGCCGCAACGTCACGCTCGACGCCTTCGTCCGGCGCGAGTTCAGCGACCAGCTGTCGGCGCGGGTCGGCGCCGAGGTGCAGTTCGCCGACGAGCAGGACGTCTTCGGCGACCGCACCTACCTGCTCACCGGCATCATCGGCGAGGTTGCCTACGACACCCGCGACGACAAGCTGAACCCGACGAAGGGCATCAACGCGGTCGCCTTCGCCGAACCCGCCTATGACGCCAAGGGCGGCAACTTCATGCTCTTCACCAAGGCGCAGGTCTCCGCCTACCAGGCGCTGGACGTGTCCCGCCGCTTCGTGCTCGCCGGGCGCCTCGGCGCCGGCAGCATCATCGCCCCGTCCATTCGGGCGGTGCCGGCTGCCCGGCGCTTCTTCTCCGGCGGCGGCGGCTCGATCCGCGGCTACGCCTATCGCAATGTCGGCCCGCGGATCGCGGGCGAGGTCACCGGCGGGCGCTCCTATGTGGAGGCCTCGGCAGAAGTGCGGATGAAGGTCACCGAGACGATCGGCCTCGTCGGCTTCATCGATGCCGGCAACAGCTTCAGCACCGTCTATCCGGATTTCTCGGAAGGGCTCAAGGTCGGCGTCGGCGCCGGCATCCGCTACTTCACTCCAGTCGGGCCTCTCCGGCTGGATGTCGGCGTGCCGCTCAACCCGGAGAAGGACGACCCGAGCTTCGCCGTTTACGTCGGCCTCAGCCAGGCATTCTGATTTCGAGAAATCGAGACGGAATCGCCGGCAGGAACGCAAAATTTCTCGAAATTTTGCAAAATCCGTCTCAAATCCGATTCTGCGAATCATTCCAGTCACATGGCCTGGGACGATAAGGTTTCGATTCCGATTCAACGTCTTGAGAGGCCGATTCAGGTCGGCCGCCCGGGACGCCATGATTTCGCTTCAAGAGTGCGGGATAAGTCTTTTCATGACGACTCGTTTTTCAGCTCGTCGGGGTGCATGACGTGACCGCCTCGCCAGCCCGCCGCCGTCCCCGTTCCTTCCTGCGTGCCACCGCCCGGCTGCTGCTGCGCGTGCTCGTCGCCATCGTGGTGATCGTGCCCTTGCTGGCGCTCGGCCTGCTCGGCGCACTGCAGACGGATGCGGGGCGCAACGCGGTCGTGTCGCTGGTCAACGGGATCGCCGGCGGCCCGGACGGCGGCGTGAAGCTCTCCGGCCTCACGGTCGGCTGGGGCCTCGATGCCGGGGTCGAGCGGGTCGAGGTCTCCGACGCGCAAGGCACCTATCTGACGGTCGAGCAGGCCCGGCTTGCCTGGGCTCCGCTGGCGCTCCTGTCCGGCACCATCGATGTCGAAGCCGTCGACGTCGCCCGCGTTTCCCTTGCGCGCCTGCCCGTTCCCTCGCAGAGCGAGGACACTTCCGGCGGCTCCGTGCCGCTGCTGCCCTTCCGCCTCGGCCAGGCGCGGATCGCGGAGATCGACATCGGCGCGCCCGTCGTCGGCATCCCGGTTCGCCTGACCGCGCAGGCGCAGGCGAGCCTGTCCGACGCCCCACAGGCGGCCAATGCCGAACTCACCATCAGCCGTATCGACGGCACGCCGGGCGATATCGCCGCGACCGTCCGCTTCATGCCGCAGGCCGAAGAGCTGTTCTTCGACGTCACGGTGAAGGAGCCGCGCGGCGGCCTTGCCGCAAGGCTGTTGCAGATCGAGGGTCTGCCGGCGCTCGACATCGCGCTGAAGGGCGATGGCCCGCTGGACGACTGGCAGGCGCAGCTGTCGCTGGCGCTGGACGGGCGCACCGAGATCGCGGGCACCGCCCGCCTTGCCGAGACCGGGGACACCCGCAAGCTGAACGCGCGGCTGGAGGGCGAGTTGTCCGCCCTCGCCCCGCCGGTCGCCGCCGCGCTGGTCATGGGCCGCACGGTGCTCGACGCGGAGGTTATCCTCACCCGCGACTTCGCCCCGCGGCAGGCACAGGGCACCCTGGCGACCGGCACGCTCTCCTCCAGTTTCCGCGCCGACCTGCCCGAGGACGGGCGGATCGATGCGGACGCGAAGGTGCGCCTGTCGGCCGGCGACGGCGCGATGATCGGCATCGAATTGCCCGACCGGCTGATCACCATCGGCGAGACCAACCTGTCACTGACTGCCAGCGGCCCGCGAGATGCGCTCGACTGGTCGCTGGCGCTCGACACCGTGCGCCTGCAGACCACGGAAGCCCAGTTGGAGGGCATCGGCCTGCGGCTTGCGGGCGAGGATCTCGACACCACCGCGGCGAATGCGCCCCTCGCCCTCACCGCAAAACTCACCGCGCGCCACCTGCAGCCGCTGATCGACGGCGCCGAGATGCTCGCCGGGCCGCTGACGCTCGACGCGCGCGCCACGGTCGACCCGGTCGCCCCGGGCGCGGAGATCGACGCCCTCACCCTGACGTTGAACGGCATCGAGACGACGTTCGACGGCGCTGTCACGGCGGAGACCATCGACGGCAGCTACACGGTGACGCTCGCCGACCTTGCCCGCTTCGCGCCGCAAGTCGTGGGTGCGGCCCGGGTCGAGGGCACGGCCAAGGGCGCGCTCACCGGCCCCGACGTCGCCGCGACGCTCACGGCCGAGGCGTTGCAGCTCGCCGGCAAGCCCGTCACGGATCTTGAGATCGACGTCACCGCGACGACAGCACCGGACGCGCTGTCCGCGAATATCCAGGCGCGCGGCACCGTCGACGGCAACCGGCTGGATGCGGAGATCGACGCGGAGCCGAAAGGCCCCGGCCTCTCCATCCCGACCTTCTCGCTGGCAACGGGGGAAAACCGGATCACCGGCGCCTTCGAGGTCGGCGACCTTGCCGATGCGCTCGGCACGGTCACCGGCACGCTCGACATCGCCGCGCCGAAGCTCTCCGAGCTTTCGGCCCTCGCCCTGACGGAACTGGAAGGCGCGCTGTCGGGCAAGCTGGCGCTGACGGGAACCGGCGCCGATCAACGGGCGCAGCTCGACCTGCAGGGCGAAGATGTGGTCGTTGCCGGCAACCGCATCGCCCGGCTTGCCGCCTCGGGCACCGCCAGCGGCGGCCTTGCGGCTCCCAAGCTTTCGGGCGAGGCGCGACTTGGCGGCATCAATGCCGGCGGCACCGCCATCGAGACGGTCACCGCGACCGCGACCACACAGGGTTCGCGCACCGATATCGAGGTGGACGCCCGCCTGTCGCAGGGCGGCAATGCCGATGGCGTGGTGCTGACCGCGGCCCTGCAGCCGACCGAAAACGGGCTGGATGTGCTGCTGTCCTCGCTTCAGGGGCGCTATCGCGGTCTTGCCACGCGCCTGGCGCGCGAGGCGCGGATCGGCATCGCCGACGGCACCACCACAATCGAGAACCTGGGGCTGCGGATCGGCGAAGGCCGCATCGACATCAGCGGCACCGCTTCCGACCGCCTCGCCATCGACGCGAAGATCGCCGCGCTGCCGCTGACGGCGCTGGCCCCGCTCGCGCCAGGCGTCGCCCCGACCGGCAGCGCCTCGGGCACGGTCACCGTGCGCGGCGCTGCGGCCGACCCGCAGGCCGAATGGTCGCTGTCGATCGCCGATCTCTCCGCCGCCCCCTTGCGCGAGAACGGCATCGCAGCGGTCAATCTGCGCTCCAACGGCCGCTTCCAGGGCGGCCGCATCACCCAGACGACGGACATCACCGGCGCGGACGGACTGGCGCTCACCGCCAGCGGGCCCGTCGCCATTGCGGCGCCCGGGGCCCTCGACATCACGCTCTCCGGCAACGTCCCGGTCGGTGCGGCACGACAGCGGCTGATCCTGTCGGGCTTTTCCGGCCAGGGCGGGCTTGCCGTCTCGGGCAAGGTCACCGGCCCCTTCGCCGCGCCGCGCTACAGCATCACCCTGCAGCCGCGCCAGCTGTCGCTGACGCAGCTCGCCTCCGGGCTCACCTTGCAGAACTTCACCGGCAGCATCGCCATCGACAATGCCGGTGTTGCGATCAACGATCTTAACGCAGCCATCGCCGCCGGGGGTAACCTGTCGGCCGGCGGGCGGGTCGGGCTCGGCGCCGGCATGCCGGCGGACCTCAGGGTACAAGTGCGCGACGGGCGCTATTCCGACGGTCGCGTGGTGCAGGCAACGGTCGGCGCCGACCTGCGGCTGACCGGCCCCCTCGCCGACCAGGCGCGCGGTGCCCGGCTGGAGGGTAACGTCACCGTCGCACGTGCCGACATCACCATTCCCAGCAGCCTGCCGGGGGCGATCAATCCCCTGGCGGTGACCCATGTCAACGCGCCGGAAGCGGTGCGCCAGCAGGACGCGGCGCTGGCCCGCGACCAGGGCGGTTCCGGCGGCGGCGGCAGCCGGCCGATCGCGCTGGACGTCACTGTCTCCGCCCCCGGACGCATCTTCGTTCGCGGTCGTGGTCTCGACGCGGAAATGGGCGGCACGCTGCGGGTGGCCGGCACCACCGCCGACATCCAGGCCATCGGCTCGTTCAACATGCGGCGCGGCCTGCTGCAGGTGCTGACCCGGCGCGTCCAGTTCAACCGGGGCGATGTCAGCTTCACCGGCTCCCTGATGCCGCGGCTGGACTTCGCCGCCACCTCGCAGACCAGCAGCGCAGCGGTCACCATCACCGTCACCGGCCCGGCGGCACAGCCGGAGATCGCCTTCACCTCCTCGCCGCAGCTGCCGCAGGACGAGGTGCTGGCGCAGTTCCTGTTCGACCGGTCGATGAGCCAGCTCTCGCCCACGCAGATCGCCCAGCTCGGCGCCTCCGTTCTGGCGCTGACCGGCGGCAGCGGCGAAGGCCCGCTCGGTGCGCTGCGCCAGTCGCTCGGCGTCGATGCCATCGACGTGGAGACCGACGGGACCTCCGGCCCCTCGCTCGCCGTCGGCAAGTACCTGAGCGACAACATCTATCTCGGCGTGAAACAGGGCACGGAAGCCGGTTCCAGCCGCGTCACCGTCGACATCGACGTCACCAAGTCGCTGAAGCTGCGCGGCGAGGTCGGTGCGGACGGCGAGTCCAAGGCCGGCATCTTCTTCGAGCGCGAATTCGGCAACTAGCGGAAGGCAGCCCGAGCGATTGCACGGGCCACCCCCGTTGTCGTCCCGGTTTCGGTGTAGCCGAAGACCGGGATCCAGTAACCACAGGTCGTGCCGCTCAGGTCGCGGCGCCGGCACAAAGCCGCATCCGCCAGCGTCCTTGCCCCGCCCTCTCTCATCGTCATTCCGGGCAAGCGAAGCGCGACCCGGAACCGGCGAGCCACAGCGGTCGTGGCTCCGTCCCGGAGCGCGTCTGCAAGCGCCTTCGACTCTCCGGTCCCGGCTCGGCGCCGCGCGCCGTCCGGGAGGACGCAAGGAGAGGCCTGTGCGATGGCACGGGTCACCCCCGGTTGTCATCCCGGTTTCGGCGTAGCCGAAGACCGGGATCCAGTAACCACAGGTCGTGCCGCTCAGGCCTCGGCGCCGGCACAAAGCCGCATCCGCCAGCGTCCCTACCAGCTACCCCGGCGGATACTGGATGCCTGCCTTCGCAGGCATGACAAGCGAGAGTGTGGCGCGCCGAAGAAATCCCCTACGCGTCGCGCCAATCCTCGCCGGCCAGCGCTGCGATCTCCGCGTGCACGGCCGCGGGGATAGTCAGCCCCTCGCGGGCGGCGCGGGCGCGCGCCTCGAGCCGGCGCGATCCCGGCAGGCGCACCCCGTCCTCCGCCTCGATGGCCGCGACCAGCGTCTCCATCCGCTCGCCATAGGCGCCGGCCGAGCTCATGCCCGGATCGATGGCGATCACCGTCTGGCCAAGGTCCGGCGCGGCCCCTTCCCCCGTGAACAAGCTCGATGCCTCGAAGGCAAGGCTCGCTCCGACCAGAGCGGCGGCCATCACCTCCACCATCAGGGCCAGCGCCGCACCCTTGGCCTCGCCGATGGGGATCATCGTGCCCGCCATGCCCGCATCGGCATCGGTCGTCGGGTTGCCGTCGACGTCGAGCGCCCACCCTTCAGGGATCGGCAGGCCGGCCTTTTGCGCCGACAGGATGCGTCCGCGCGCCACGCGCGAGACGGCGAGATCGATCACCAGCGGCGCCCGCCCCTCCGACAGCGGCGCGGCGAAGGCGATCGGATTGGTGCCGAACAGCGGCTTGCGACCGCCCCACGGCGCGATGGCCTTGGGCGCATTGCCGAACACGAAGGCGACGAGGCCCTTTTCCGCCAGCTTCTCGCAATGGGCGCCGGCCTGGCCGAAGTGGTGGGAGCGGCGGATGGCGGCAAGGCCGATGCCGGTCTCCGCGACGATGCCGGGCAGTGCGTCGATCACCAGGTCGAAGGCGGGATAGGCGAAGCCGAGGCCCGCATCGACCCTCAGCAGGGCCGGCGCGGGGCGCGCGAATTCCGGTACCGCATGGCCGTCGACCTTGCCGCTTTTCGACTGGGCGGCATAGGAGGAGACGCGCGACAGGCCGTGGCCGGCCTGGCCGTCGGCCTCGGCGGCAACAAGGGCGCGGGCAACGGACTCGGCGTTTTCGGCGGAGGTATTCGCAGCGATGAGAGCGGCGCGGGCAAAGGCGCCGGCCTCGTCCAGCGTGAGTGTGACCGGGGAGGACATGGCGAAGGCTTTCGTGGTCGGCAGGGCCGGATGAAGGGCTGCAGCGCATCAGGCGCAGGGTCTGACCGCCGTTTAGACCGCTTCGCGCCGCGCGAAAAGGGGCGTGTGCGCCGCCCTCCTCCGCCCGCGCCCTTCGCCGCACCGGGGCGGGCCGCAAAAGTCGATCGCCGGGACCGATTGCGGGGCGAGACCTCCATCATATTCTTGTATATGATATTTGTCTGATGAATGATGCGAAGCACGTGTTTTCAAAGCTCCCTCCGCATAAGGTTGCTCCTTCATGATCGCCAAGGCCGGATACAGTCCGCTCTATCGCAGGGTCGAGGACATCATGCGGACCCGGCTGACCGACGGCAGCTGGCCGCCGGGCCACAAGCTGCCGAGCGAGCAGGCGCTGGCGGGCGAGTTCGGCGTTGCCCAGGGCACGCTGCGCAAGGCGGTGGAGACCCTGGCGGCCGAGGGTCTGATCGAGCGGCGGCAGGGCAAGGGCAGCTTCGCGCGCCAGCCTCAGGTCGCGCGGCCGATGTTCCAGTTCTTCTTTCTCGCCCGGCCGGGGGGGGGCGAGCGGCTGACGCCGGACCTTCGCCGCACCAGCGTCGAGGACGGCACGGCGGACGAGGCGGAGGCCGCACGGCTTCACCTGGACCCCGGCGCACCGGTGGTGCGGATGTTCCGCGAGCGCAGCCTCGAAGGACAGGTGGTTCTGGTCGAGCGCATCGTGCTGCCGGGCCACCGTTTCGCCGGCATCGGGAACCTGCGGCTGCCCCAGGCGCTTTACGCCATGTACCAGAGCGAATTCCGGGTGATGGTCACCGCGGTGCATGAGGAATTGCGGTCGATTGCGGCCGATGCGGAGCAGGCCGGCCTTCTGGAGGTTGCGCCGGGCTTCCCGCTGCTGGCCGTCGACCGCATCGCCTATGACCTGGAGGGAACCCCGGTCGAATGGCGGGTCAGTGCCTGCAACACGCAGGATCTCGTCTATTCCGTGACGCTTCGCTGAGTTTCGGGCCGCATGCGCGGCCCCGACAGGACGATGGCCGGCTCCTGCCGGCGCGCAACGACAACACAACGGGAGTGCAAGAATGATCAGCGACCACAGGCTCTTCAAGCAGTCCTGCCATATCGGCGGATTGTGGACCCATGCCGACACCGGATCGGTGATCGAGGTCGACAATCCGGCGACCGGCGAGATCATCGGCACCGTGCCGCGCTGCGGGCGGGCGGAGACCGCCCGGGCCATCGAGGCCGCCTATCTCGCCTTCCAGGACTGGAAGGCGACGACGGCGGAGGAACGCGGCGCCCTGATGCACAAGCTGTGCGATGCGATCATGGCCAATCACGACGCGCTGGCGGAAATCCTCACCACCGAGATGGGCAAGCCGCTGGCCGAGGCGAAGGGCGAGATCGCCCTCGGCGTCAAATACATCCGCTTCTTCGCCGAGCAGGCCAAGCGCATCGACGGCGACATCATCCCCTCGCCCTGGCGCGGCAAGCGGATCCTGGTGACCAAGGAGCCGGTCGGCGTCACCGGCGCGATCACCCCCTGGAACTTCCCCCACTCGATGATTTCGCGAAAGCTCGGCGCGGCCCTTGCCGCCGGCTGCACCATGGTGATCAAGCCGGCGAGCCAGACGCCCTTCTCCGCCCTCGTCTTTGCAGCGCTTGCCGAGGAAGTCGGCTTCCCGCGCGGGGTGGTGAACGTCATCACCGGCTCGGCCGCCGAGATCGCAGCCGAAATGTGCGAGAACCCGCATCTGCGCAAGATCACCTTCACCGGCTCGACGGAAGTGGGCAAGAAGCTCGCCTCAAACGCTTCCGCCCACATGAAGAAGATCTCGATGGAGCTCGGCGGCAACGCCCCCTTCATCGTCTTCGATGACGCCGATCTCGACGCGGCGGTGGAAGGGGCTATGGCCTCCAAGTTCCGCAATTCCGGCCAGACCTGCGTTTGCGCCAACCGCATCTACGTGCAGGCCGGCGTCTATGATGCCTTCGCCGAAAAGCTCGGGGCCGCCGTCGCCGCGCTCAAGGTCGGCAACGGCCTCGAAGAGGGTGTGACGCAGGGTCCGCTGATCGACGGCAAGGCCGTCGAGAAGGTGGAGGAGCACATCCAGGACGCACTCGCCAAGGGCGGCAAGGTGGTGCTGGGCGGCAAGCGCCACGCCAATGGCGGCAGCTTCTTCGAGCCGACGCTGGTCGTCGGTGCGACCCCGGAGATGAAGGTGGCGCGCGAGGAAACCTTCGGGCCGCTCGCCCCCCTCTTCCGCTTCGACACGGAAGACGAGGCCGTGGCGATGGCCAACGACACCGAATACGGCCTTGCCTGCTACTTCTACACCCAGGATTTGGGGCGCGCCTTCCGCGTCTTGGAGGCGCTGGAATACGGGCTGGTCGGCGTCAACGAGGGGCTGATCACCACCGAGGTCGCGCCCTTCGGCGGCGTCAAGGATTCAGGGCTCGGCAACGAGGGCTCGAAATACGGCGTCGAGGACTACCTCAACATCAAATACGCCTGCGTCGGCGGGCTTGGACTTTGATCCCGCCCCTCCCGGCATGAACGAAGGGCCGCCCATGGGCGGCCCTTTTGCATTTCAGGTCAATTGGTTGCGCGCGCCCGCACCTCGGCGAGCATCGCCGCGACATCGGCGGCGAGAAGATCGGCGACGCGGGTTGCGATGCGCGGCAGCGCGCGGCGGGAACTGATGGCGAGCGCGATGCTTTGCGGCACCACGTTCTGCCCCGTCACGGGGATGGCGACGAGGCGCCCGTCCAGCAGTTCCTGCGCCGTGTCCAGCTCGGAGGTGAGCGCGGCATGGCTGCCGGAGACGACAAGCTGTTTCAGAAGCTGCAGCGAGTTGGTGACCACCGGAGGGCGGTTCTCCGAGAACATCCAACCGTGGCGGGCGTCCAGCATCCGGCGGATCGCCAGCGACGGGCTCTGCACGACGGTCGCCTGGTCGCGCACCTTGGCAAGGCTCACTTGGCTCAGTTCCGCAAGCGGATGGCCGGGCGCGACGACGCAGTGCAGCGGCAGCTCGGCGCTCCACACCACATGCAGGTCGCGGTGCGGGCGCAGGTTGAAGGCGAGCGCCACGTCGGCATCGCCCCGGTCGAGCACGGCCATCGCATCGTCGGGCGTTGCGATCTCCACATCGATCCGTACCCGCGGATACACCTCCGCCACATGATGCAGGAAGCGCGGCAGCACGCCGTTGACCAGACTGTCCATTGTCACGAGGCGGATATGGCCGAGGCTGATGCCCTGCATCTGCTTCACGTCGGACCACAGGCGGTTCTCGTCCGCCCGCCAGCGCCGCGCCAGCACCACGAACATTTCGCCGACCGGGGACAAGGTCATGCCCGTGGTCATGCGGTCGAACAGTTGTACCCCGAGCCGGTCCTCCAGCAGCTTGATCTGCCGGTCGATCGCCGAGGCGGCAATGCCGATCGCACGCGAGGCCGCCTGGATCGAGCCGTGCTCTGCAACGGCCTCGACATAGTGCAACCCGCGGGGAACGAGGTGGAGCGACATTTCCGGGCATCCTAATTTCTAGAACGCAGGATTGTCGATAATGTCATGGATTGCAATGACGAGGGCCGGCTAGCGTTCAGGGCATAAAGGACACCGGACGGCAAAGGCCCGCCATGACTTCCGCCCTCGACACGCTCAATTCGGCTTCCCGCGAAACAGCGCTAGCGCTGCTGGAGCCCCTGGTCGAGCGCTCGCCCTGGGTGGTGGAGCTGACCGTCGACCAGCGCCCCTTCGCGGACGATGCAGCGCTTGCCGCGGCGCTGGCGGACACGATCCTTGCAGCCGGCACCGAGCGCCAGCGGGTACTGTTTGCCGCTCACCCGGAGCTTGCCGGCCAGGAAGCGGCCGAAGGGCGCATGACCGACGCCTCGACCGGCGAACAGGCCCGGCTCGGCCTGTTGTCTCTGTCGGCGGACGATGCCGTCCGGCTGCGCGCGCTCAATGCCGCCTATCGGGCGCGTTTCTCCCATCCCTTCATCATCGCCCTGCACCGCGTGCCGGACCTTGAGACCCTTCTTGCCACTTTCGAGCGCCGCCTTGCCGCGCCCGCGCCGGAAGAGCATGCCGCCACACTGGACGAGATCGCCTCGGTGATCCGCTCCCGTGCCGCCCGCGCCTTCGGGCCGGGCGCGAAACCGCCCCGGACCTCCCTCGCCGCAACCCTGGAGCACCCAGCCATGAAAGCCATCCTCCCGCTTGTCGCCTCCACCGCCCTCGTGCTGTCGACCGCCATGGCCGATGCCAAGGACACGATCCGCATCGCCGGCAACTTCGCCACCGAGCACTCTTCCTCGCTTGCCATCGCGAAGTTCGAGGAAGAGCTCGAGCGCCTGTCCGGCGGCGAGATCGACGTCAACGTCTTCCCGGCGCAGCAGCTGGGCGGGGCGGCCGAGAACGTACAGGCCGTGAAGATCGGCGCCATCGAGATGATGTGGGTGGGCACCGCATACCTCACCCGTACCGTGCCGGAGCTTGAGGTCATCGGCCTTCCGTTCCAGTTCCCGAGCCGCGAGGCGGCCTTCGCCATCACCGACGGACCGGTCGGCACTGCGCTGGACGACATGATGGCCAAGGAGGGCATGACCTCCCTCGGCTACATGGAGCTGGGCTTCCGTCACCTGACCAACAATGTCCGCCCGGTGGTCGCCCTCGGTGACATCGAGGGCCTGAAGATCCGCCTGCAGCCGAACGAGACGCATCTCGCCACCTTCCGTGCCCTCGGCGCCAATCCGGTGGCGATGGACGTGAAGGAGCTCTACTCCGCCCTGGAGCAGGGCGTGATCGACGGCCAGGAAAACCCCTTCGCGATCATCAATGTCGCCGGCTATACCGAGGTGCAGAAGCATGTCTCCAACACCGGGCACTTCTTCGACTTCATCTCGGTCGTCGGCAACAAGAAGTGGTTCGACGGGCTCGCCCCGGAGAAGCAGGCAATGGTCCGCGAGGCCATGGCGACCGCCGTTGCCTATCAGCGCGAGCTGGCCGCCGAGCAGGATGCAGCGGGTCTAGCGCAGCTCACGGCCAAGGGCATGACCTTCACCGAGGTTTCGCCGGAACTGGCCGCCGCCCTGCGCGAAAAGACCGCCGGTGTCGCCACCGAGACCAAGGCCCGCCTCGATCCGGAGCTGGTGAAGCTGCTGGATGCCGAGACCGCCAAGCTCGGCATGTGACCCGATGGCGCTCGATCGCCTCCTGACCTTCGTCCTTGCGCGCGCCGATACCGGCGCGCGCCTCCTCGTCATCCTGGGTGCGGCCGCCATGGTCGCCGTGGTCTCGGCCCAGGTGGTGATGCGCTATGTCTTCAACGGCTCGCTCGACTGGGCCGACGAGGTCAGCCGCATCGCCTTCGTATGGACGATCTTCCTCGCGATCCCGCTCGGCATCCGCGACTGGACCCATGTGGGGATCACGCTGCTGGTCGAGCGCCTGCCCGCCGGCGTGCAGCGCCTCGTCGCGCGGGCGACCAGCGCCCTCGGCGCGGCGCTGATGGGCGTCGTGTTCTGGACCACCATCGGCGTCGCGCTGGCCACATGGTCCGAGCGGCTGGGCGCGCTGAACATCACCTCGAGCGTATTCTTCTTCCCCGTCATTCTCGGCGCGCTGCACTCGGCCCTGCATCTCGTCCATCTCGCGCTGGTCCCGATGGAGCCCCGGGCATGAGCCTCTTCGTCATCGCAACCTTTCTCGTGCTGGCCCTTCTCGGCATGCCGCTCGCCTTCTCGCTCGGCGTTGCGGCACTGGCCGGTCTGTGGCTGTCGGGCATCGACGTCGCGGTGCTGGCGCCGCGCCTGATGAACGCGGTCAACTCGTTCCCGCTGATGTCGATCCCGCTGTTCATGATCGCCGGCGAGCTGATGCTCAAGGGCGGGATCATGGACAGGCTGGTCGACTTCGCCAACGCCTTCATCGGCCGGGTGCGCGGCGGCCTCGCCCAGGTGACCATCGTCGCCGGGGCAGGCCTCGCCTCCGTTTCGGGCGCAGCCGTCGCCGACGCCTCGGCCCTCTCCTCCACGCTGGTGCCCTCGCTCCGGAAGCAATACGGCCTCGGCTTCTCCACCGGCATCGTGGCGGCGGCCGCCAATCTCGGCCCGATCATCCCGCCCTCCGGCGCGATGATCGTCTACGCGTTCATGGCCGGCTCCAGCGTTTCGGTCGGCGGCATGTTCATGTCCGGCGTCATTCCCGGACTGATCCTGTTCGCCCTGTTCATGGCCCTGTGCTGGCTGATCGCCTGGAAGCGGAACTACCCGCTGGCCGGCACGCCGGTCACGCTCTCCAACATCCTGCGCGAGCTGAGGCGTAGCCTCGTCATCTTCCTGATGCCGGTTCTGGTCATCGGCGGCATCGTCGGCGGTGCCTTCACCCCGACGGAAGGGGCCGCCGTCGGCGTCTGCTACGCGCTGGTCCTCGGCTTCTTCGTGACGCGCAAGCTGAAGCTGTCCGACCTGCCGGACGTGTTGCTTACCGCCGCCAAGACCTCCGCACTGGTCGGCGCGATGATCGCCTTCGCCTCGACGGTGACCTTCCTCTTCACCATCGACCTGCTGCCGATGAAGCTCGCCGGCCTGATACAGGGCGTCACCGACAGCCCGTTCCTGTTCCTCTGCCTGATCGCGGCGATGCTGCTCGTGGTCGGCATGTTCCTGGAATCCAACGCCGCCTACATCATGCTGGTGCCGCTGTTCCACCCAATCGCCCTGCAATACGGGATCGACCCGCTGCATTTCGGCTTTCTCTTCGTCTTCAACCTGGTGATCGGCATGCTGACCCCGCCGGTCGGCGTCGTGCTGTTCGTCGTCTGCGGCATTACCGGCGTCAGGATGGGCGAGCTGGTGCGCGAGAGCTGGCCCTTCATCGCGGCGATGTATGCCGTGCTGCTGGCTTGCATGATCTTTCCCGGCATCGTCACCTGGTTGCCCGAAAGGCTCGGCTACTGATGCGCCTGCTGCTGCTCAACCCCAATACCACCGAGGCGCTGACCGACCGCCTCGCGCGCAGCGCGGCAACGGTGCTGCCGGGCGATGTCGAACTGCTGCCCCTGACCGCGCGCCAAGGCTTTCCCTACATCTCCTCGCGCGCGGAGGCCCAGATTGCCGGCGCCGCCGTGCTCGACCTGCTGGCGCAGCACGAGGGACGCTTCGATGCCGCGGTCATCGCCGCCTTCGGCGATCCCGGGCTTTCGGCCGCGCGCGAGCTCTTCGACCTGCCGGTGACCGGGCTTTCCGAGGCGGCGATGCTCTCCGCATTGGCACTGGGGGAGCGCTTCGCCTTCGTCACCTTCTCGCCCCGCCTCACGCCCTGGTACGAGGAGCAGGTAACGCGCGCGGGGCTCGGCATGCGCTTTGCCGGCACGTTCACGCCGGATGCCGCTTTCGGCTCCATCGCGGCAGTGGCGGAGGAGATGCGCGCGCCGCTGGTGGAGACCTGCCGCCGCGCAGCAGCGCATGCGGATATCCTGATACTCGGCGGCGCGCCGATCGCCGGGCTGGCCGGGTATATCGCCGACGAGGTGCCGGCGGTGCTTCTCGATCCGGTGAAAGCCGCCGTCCTGCAGGCGGTTTCGCTTCACCGCCTGCGCCCGTCCGGCGCCGACAAGGGCAGCTATGCCCGCCCGCCGGCGAAAGACAGCACCGGCCTCTCCCCGGCGCTCGCCCGCCGGATCGCCGGCAAGGATGCGCCCGACGCGCCTTGAGCGCAGCGGATATCCCCGCGCCCGCGTCCTCCTCCTTTGGCACAAGTCCCCGATACCGCCTTGTGAGGGGCGCCCTGCCATGCGAGCATCGCGGCGGGAGGAAATAGCCATGGTGTCGGCGCTGTCGCACATCAGGGAGATCGAGCGCGTCGCCATGGGCGGGGCGAGCGTACGGGATATGCCCGTCGTCCAGTCGTGGCTGCGCTGCGTCAACGACTACCGGCTCGACCCGGCCCAGGCGCAGGAAGCCTATATCGTTCCCCAGACGACGCTGCGCGAACATCGCGAGCAGGCGGAGGAACTTATTCGCATCGGCCGCAGCGGGCTGGAAACGCTGTTCAACCAGGTCGCCGAACAGAAATACGTGCTGCTGCTGTCGGATGCGCGCGGCGTCACCGTCGAGTTCATGGGCGACCCCACCTTCGACAACCAGCTGCGCAAAGCCGGGCTCTATCTCGGCTCCGAATGGTCGGAAAACCGCGCCGGCACCTGCGCGGTCGGCGCCTGCATCGTCTCCGGCAAACCGGTGGTGATCCACCAGGACGACCATTTCGACAGCAGCCATATCGGCCTGACTTGCACCGCCGCACCGATCTACGACACGCTCGGCGACCTCACCGCCGTTCTCGACATCTCGCAGCTGCGCTCGCCCACCGCCAAGGCCAGCCAGCAGCTGGCGCTGCATCTGGTTGCGGCGACCGCGCGGCGGATCGAGCTTGCCAACCTGATCTCGCGCACCCGCAACGACTGGGTGCTGCGGCTGTCGCGCCTGCCGGACTTTCTCGACGTCGACCCTGATGCGGCGCTGTCGCTCGACGGAACGGGCCGCGTCACCGGCATCACCCATGGCGGCTTCAACGCGCTGGCGCGGGCGATGAACCTGACCGCCTTCACCGCGCGCGAACTGATCGGCGAGCGGATCGACCGGTTTTTCGAGATCGATATCAACGACCTGCCGCGCTACATGCGCGGCGGTGCCGACCGGGAACGGGTGCTGCGGGCGCGCGACGGCTCGGCCTTCTTCGCCAGCTCCATCGCGCCGGTCGTGGCGCCGCGCGGGCCGGCAACCGCCCGTCCGCGCCTGCCGGGCGCGCTCTCCACCTTGAGTTTCGGCGATCCGCGCATGGAGGCGATGCTGGCGCGGGTGTCGCGGCTTGCCGGGCTCGACATCCCGATCCTGATCCACGGCGAGACCGGGACGGGCAAGGAGTATCTCGCCCGCGCCATCCACGAAAGCCGCGAGCGCCCCGGCCCCTTCGTCGCCGTGAATTGCGCGGCGATCCCGGAGCACCTGATCGAGTCCGAGCTGTTCGGCTACGCTCCCGGCGCCTTCACCGGCGCGGCCCCGCGGGGCAAGACCGGCCTGATCGAGGCCGCGGCCGGCGGCACGCTGTTTCTCGACGAGATCGGCGACATGCCGCTCTCTCTGCAAAGTCGTCTCCTGCGCGTCCTGTCGGAGGGCGAGGTGCAGCCCGTCGGCGCGCTGAAGACACGGCCCGTGCGGCTGAAGCTCATCTCCGCCTCGCACCGGGATCTCGGCCGGCTGGTGGCGGAGGGCCGGTTCCGCGAGGATCTGTACTACCGGCTAAACGCGGCCACCTTCACCCTGCCGCCCTTGCGCGAGCGGCTGGACTTCGATGCCCTTGCCGAGCGGATGCTGGCCCGCATCGCCGCCGAGACGGGCGGCAGTCCACGCCTGTCCCCCGGCGCGCGCATGGCGCTGCGTGCCCATCACTGGCCGGGGAATCTGCGGGAACTGCACAACGCCCTGAAGGTCGCTGCAGCGCTGGCGGACGGGGACAGGATCGATGCCGAGGCCCTGCCCGAGCAGATCGGCCGGCCGGGCGCCAGGCAGCCGCTGCGCCCTGCTCTCGCCCCGATGCCGCCGGCAACACCGCCCGGCGGCACGGATGCGGCAGGCGAAGGCGACCTCCTGCAAGAGCTTGCGGCCTGCGGCGGCAATGTCTCGGCGCTGGCGCGCCGGCTCGGCGTCAACCGCTCGACCGTGTATCGCTGGCTGAAACGCGGCACCCCGCGCACCGGCTGACCTGCTCCGGCCTGTCGCGTCGCCTGCGACAGGTGTTGCAGCCCTGTTGCGCAACGCTGCAACAAGTCCTGCAACACACATACGCAAGCCCTTGAAGAAAAAGAGCTCCCAGCCTTTTCGAGACTGGCACGCGGCTTGCCAACTGACCCGTACCGGGCGGGCGCAGATCCGTCCCCGGATACATGAGCAACGGGAGGAGACGATATGCTCGACAAGACACCGACGGCCCGCGTGCAGGCCTTTCTCGACCGGTTCGGCGGGGCGCTGGAGGCGGGCCGGATCGACGAGGCCGTCAACATGTTCGCCGAGGAGTGCTACTGGCGCGATCTCGTGACCTTCACCTGGAACCTCAAGACCGCCGAGGGACGCGGCGAAGTCCGCGACATGCTGGAAGCGCAGCTCGCTCTGACCAAGCCGACCGCCTGGCAGGTGGCCGAGGGCGAGGAGGCCAGCGAGGCCGACGGCGTGACCCAGGCCTGGATCACCTTCGAGACGGCGGTGGCGCGGGGCTACGGCCTGATCCGCCTCAAGGACGGGCTGATCTGGACGCTGCTGACCACCATGGTCGAGCTGAAGGGCCACGAGGAGAAGTCCGGCTTCAGCCGGCCGCTTGGCGCCAAGCACGGGGTCAATCCCGGCGGCAAGACCTGGAAGGAGGAGCGCGAGGAAGAGGCCGCGACGCTCGGCTATACCAAGCAGCCCTATGTGGTGATCATCGGCGGCGGCCAGGGCGGCATCGCGCTCGGCGCGCGGCTGCGCCAACTCGGCGTGCCGACGATCATCGTGGAGCGCAACGACCGGCCGGGCGATTCCTGGCGCAAGCGCTACAAGTCGCTCTGCCTGCACGATCCGGTCTGGTACGACCACCTGCCCTATATCGATTTCCCGAAGAACTGGCCTGTCTTCGCGCCGAAGGACAAGATCGGCGACTGGCTGGAAATGTACACCAAGGTGATGGAGCTGAACTACTGGACCCGCTCCACCGCGCGCTCGGCGAAATGGGACGAGGCCAACAAGGAATGGGTCGTCACGGTGGACCGGGACGGCGAGGAAGTGGTGCTGCGGCCCAAGCAGCTGGTCTTCGCGACCGGCATGTCGGGCAAGGCCAACATCCCGCAGTTCAAGGGCGCAGACCGCTTTGCCGGCGAGCAGCACCATTCCTCGAAGCATCCCGGCCCCGACGGGTACAAGGGCAAGAAGGTCGTCGTCATCGGCTCGAACAACTCGGCCCATGACATCTGCGCCGCGCTTTACGAGGCCGGCGTCGACGTGACCATGGTGCAGCGCTCGACCACCCATATCGTGCGCTCCGAACCCTTGATGGAGCACGGGCTGGGCGCGCTCTATTCCGAGCAAGCGGTGGCCGGCGGCATGACCACGGCGAAGGCGGATCTCATCTTCGCCTCGCTCCCCTACCGGATCATGCACACGTTCCAGAAGCCGATCTACGACAAGATCCGCGAGATCGACGCCGACTTCTATGCAGCGCTCGAGAAGGCCGGCTTCCGGCTGGACTTCGGCGCCGACGGCTCGGGGCTCTTCATGAAGTACCTGCGGCGCGGCTCGGGCTACTACATCGACATCGGCGCCTCGCAGCTGATCATCGACGGCAAGATCAAGCTGGCCGCCGGCCAGGTGGAGGAGATCACCGAGAATTCCGTCAAGCTCGACACCGGCGTGGAAATCCCGGCCGACGTGATCGTCTATGCCACCGGCTACGGCTCGATGAACGGCTGGGTCGCCGACCTGATCGACCAGGAGACCGCCGACAAGGTCGGCAAGGTCTGGGGCCTCGGCTCCGACACGCCCAAGGACCCCGGCCCCTGGGAGGGCGAGCAGCGCAACATGTGGAAGCCGACGCAGCAGGAAGCGCTGTGGTTCCACGGCGGCAACCTGCACCAGTCGCGCCACTATTCGCAGTTCCTGTCGCTTCAGCTGAAAGCGCGGATGGAAGGCATCCCGACGCCGGTCTACGGGTTGCAACAGGTGCACCACAAGGGCTGAGCCAGGGCCAGCCGACGCAGGACCGGGCGGAGCGATCCGCCCGGTTTTTGCGTGTTCAGGGTCGCCGGCAGCAAGCTGCCTTGTGTCCGCCGAATTGGCCGCCCCCGCGGTCTGGCACGCACGCAACAGTGCACAACAGATCGGATCCTCGTCGTGATTGAGGCGGGAATCCGCGAAAAGACCGGTTACAACGCGGGGGAACATTGCAGTGCAGGCCGGTTGCGGTCGCACCCATTGCCCGACGGCAGAGAGGCCTTCGCTCGTTTTACCGAGCTCGACAGACACAACCTGATTTCGGAAAACAAAGATCGATGTCACTCACGACTATTGCGCGCACTGAGATTTCTTGCCCCCGAAGCAAATCCAAGGTTTCACCCATGTGCATCACGGCCAAGGCAGCAGCCTTGCTCGGCGTCTTGCTGCTTGCAACCGGCTGCCAGGGCGAGGACCCGGAAGCTGCGGTCAGAAAGATTCTCGCCGAAAGCAGCCCGGATCTTTCGCAAGATGCCCTCGTCTTTGACGGCTGCGAGCTGAAAGTGACGATGACGGGCGCGAATGCGATGGGCTGGAACATCCAGCACATCCTGCGGGCTGATCTTTCCATGTTCGACACGGGCCGCGCCGGAATAACACCGAACAGCCAGAACAGCGTCACACTGAGCTTCGACAGAAAGCCAGTCGACGACAGACTTCTCGATCAGGCCGAACGGATCGCGAAGCTTCTGCCCGTCGCGCTGCAGAACAACGAAAGCATTGGGCGCGACCGGCTGGAGCAGATCCTGAAGTCGCCGAACGGGACGCTTGTCTTCCGCCTGACATCCGTCGGCGTGGGCGACGGCCCGATCCAGCCGCATAAGGACGCGCCGCAGTTCTACGATTTCGCACAGCAGGTTGCCGCCCTCCCCACCCCTCAGCTGGCGGGAATATCGCTGCAGTTCAATAAGGCCGGTGAAAAACGAGAGGACCTGATCTCCGGCGCGGTAATGGTTCCCCAACTGCTGCAGTTCAAGGCCTCCTCCACCGAACAGGCGCAAAGCCTTGCCGAGGCGCTCAACGCGTACCGAAAGGACGCCTGCGCGTCCTGACCGGGGTGGGCTTCGCCGGACGGGAGGCAACAACACCATCCCGCCCAGCGCATCGAAAGCCTTTACACTTGAACGGTCGGCGACGGCACCAACCTCAAGATGCGCTCGATCTCCGCGTCGTAGGCATCGTCTTCGAGAACGGCGACCTCCGGCCAGGTTGCGATCCACTCCACCAGATAGTGGACGGGCTCAGGCCCTTTCTGGTGCGCGAAAAAGCGGTCGTCGAGCGCATAAAGAGGTGCGGCCACCGCCTTGTCGGACCAGTCCGACAGTTGATCGATCTTCTCCGGATTCTGGCGCAGCCAACCCAGATAGTCGACCAGAACCTCGGCGTATTCCTGCGCCCCCATCGCGTGAGCCGCCATCAAGGCTTCCTCCAGATACCAAACCCGCCTCGGGCTGGAATTGACGATGAACTGACGATGGCCGCCGTTGTTCACCTGCGCCATGTAATAACTGAAGTAGTAGGCTTGCCTGAATTTCGGATAGACCCGGCCCATCGGAATTCTCGCCCGATTGCACAGGATGTTGACGAAGTCCACGAGGCTCTGGTCGATCTCGAAGAAGTCAAGATAGCCCTTGTCTGCAGACCTCAACCGAGTCTGGATGCCCGGCTGGGCAAGATCCCATATCCGCCTGCGGATCGGGAGTGTCTTGATCATCTCGTCATCGTTCACCGGCTTCATATCTGCCGGCGGTCCGCGCCTCTTTCCGAACACGTCTCGTGCCTCGCCATTCGAACAGCCCTGCACAACGTAATCGACCTCAGGTTGTGCACACGTAAATGCCTTGCATAAAATGATCTGCCGGACGGCATATCTTGCCGGACGCGCCTGCCCTTCCCCTGTGGACAAGACAGCGCCGGCGCAGCCTTGTCGCGGGCTACCCGACGATTTTCGCCGGACGTGCGGGGGAAACGGCGAACACCGCTTGACCTTGCCTCGCATGTGATTGATAAGTCTGCCCGCTGGCCTCGTGGCGGAGTGGTGACGCAGCGGATTGCAAATCCGTGCACCCCGGTTCGATTCCGGGCGAGGCCTCCAGCACCCTCTCCAGACAATCCTATGTTCTGACGGCAGATGTCTTGACAGGTAGCCGCGCTGCCAGCAGCGGCGCCTATCGAGGTCGCTGCGTCTACAGCGGCATCTAACGCAGCCGGAACAAGCCTCATCCCACGCGGAAAACTGTGCACGCCCTATCGAGAGGCGATGGCTTGCCGTGCGCACGAAACTCCATCAAACCTGACTGCAATACACCAATAATCTCAACGTTTACTTGCATTTCAATCAATAAATTCCCGTTTTTCGAATTCCGCTCCCTATCAATTGGTGCAATTGCAGACGATCCGGTGTGAACCGGACTGTACCACATCCGAAAACTGGCTATACAGAGCCTCAAGGATGCGCAAAAGCCATCCACGACAACGATACTTTGGTCACATGAGGTCCCAATGCTGCTGAGCGGCATCGCCAACATCGGCCTGCTGAGCCTTGGCGCGCTCGCAATGTTCTTTTCCCGGGAACATTTCGGCCTCAAGCTGCCCAACAGATTGCAGGAGCTGCTGATCGGCATCTCCTTCGGCCTACTGGCCGTCCTGGTCGTCAATTTCCCCGTCACCATTCCGCTCGGCGCAACCTTCGACACGCGCGCGGCGCCTGCGATGCTCGCCGGCTTTTTCGGTGGCCCCGTCGCAGGGGTGACCTGCGGTGTAATTGCCGCCGCGGCGCGCTACTGGGTCGGAGGGCCGGCGGTCATCGGCGGAACGCTCAGTCCGCTTGTCTACGCCTCCGTCGGCGTCGTTGCCGGCCTGATCGTGTTCGGTCAGCTGCGTCGCAAGCCGGGCCTGCCCGATTTCGTTGCCCTTGCGCTTGCGGGCACATTCTTCGTCCTGCCGTGCTTCTTCGTGGACCGGGGATTTGCCACCGGGCTGACGATCCTCTCCAGCGCCTGGCACCTGCTGCTCCTCGGCAATGTCGCCGGAGTGGTGATCCTCGGGCTTTTATCGGAAAGCGTCCGCCGCTCGCTTCTGTCGCATGAGGAAACCGACCGCAGCCTGGCGATGCTCGACCTTGCGCGCCACTCGGCGCGGATCGCCATGTGGCGCTACGACTTTCCGACAGACAGGCTGGAGTGGGACGCCGCCATGTTTCCTCTCTACGACGTCGATCCCGAGCGGTTCAGCGGGCGTTTCGCCGACTGGACTGCCTGCGTCCATCCGGACGACCTGTCCGGCGCTGTCGCGGAGTTCCAAAACGCCCGGGACGCGGGAGGACGCTTCACCTCGCGCTTCCGTATCCGTTGCCGGGACGGCAGCGAGCGGTGGCTCCAGGCCTATGCCCAGTGCAGCTTCGACGCGACCGGCTCCCCGGCAGAAGCCATCGGTCTCAACTGGGACGTCAGCGAGCACAAGCTTCTTGAGTACAATCTGCGCGCCAAGGAAACCGAAGCGCGGGAGCGGACCCGGGAACTGGAGAGCCTGCTCGCCTCGATGCGCCAGGGCGTGATGCTGTTCGATGCGGACGACCGGCTCCAGATCTGGAATGCACAGGCGGTGCAGCTCTTCGACCTCAATGACAATACCTTGCGTACCGGCATGCCGCACGAGGCCGTGGCCGAAGCGCAGGCCGCTGCCGACGGCCGACTGGCCTCGACCCTCCCCAACCCGCGGACCGTTCGCAAGAGACTGCGCGACGGCCAGATCTACCGTCTGAAGTCGCGCAAGAAGGACGGCTCAATCATTGCCACCACCCTTTCACCCATCCCCGGTGACGGCTGGATCGAGACGCACGAGGATATCACCGATCTCGAAGAGGCAAGCGAACGCATTCGCATTGCCGCCGAAACTGACCCCCTTACCGGGCTATCCAATCGCGCGGTCTTCTCCCGGGAGTTGGAGGCCTGCGTCGCGGCTGCGCGGCAAGGGATCGCCAAGTCGGCGCTGTTGCTTATCGACCTCGACCGCTTCAAGGCGGTCAACGACAAGTTCGGGCATCTCAAGGGCGACGAACTGCTGGTCCAGGTCGGACAGATCCTGAAACAGGCGACGGCTCCGAACGACGTCAGTGCCAGGCTTGGCGGCGACGAGTTCGCGATCATATTGAAGCTGGGAACGCTCACGAACGCGCGAGCCGTCGCGGAACGGCTGGTCGAGCAGATATCGCAGCCCCATACCCTGGAGGGGGCAGTCGTCCATCCCGGCGTCAGCATCGGTATCGTCGCCATCGACGAGACGGCGACCGACCCGCAAACCCTGCACAGCTACGCGGATGCGGCACTCTACAGAGCAAAATCCAGCGCAGATCCCGGGTACCGCATCTTCGACGAGGACATCCGGAAGGCGGTTTTTGCGCGCCGCCGGATCGAGACCGGACTTGCTGCAGCGGTGGAGAACAAGCAACTGGAGATCTGGTTCCAACCGATCGTGGATTTGAGCGGTGACCAGATCTGCACTTATGAAGCTCTTGCCCGCTGGCGACAGCCGGACGGCAGCTTCATCCCACCGGACGAATTCATTCCAGTCGCCGAGGAGACAGGGCTAGTCGAGCAGATCGGCCTTCTCGCGCTCGAGCGCGGCCTGGAAGCCATGCGCGACTGGCCGAAAGGCACCCGCCTGTCTCTGAACACCTCCCCGCGCCAGTTCGGCAAGGGCCTCCTGGTGCCGGCCGTTGCCGCCGCACTGGAGCGGTACGGCACACCTGCGACCCGAATCGAGCTGGAAATCACCGAAAACCTGCTGATCAACAGCGGCCCGGAAGTGTTCGAGGACCTCGATGCCCTGGCGGCGCTCGGCGTCGGTCTCGTGCTTGACGATTTCGGCATGGGCTACTCTTCGCTGAACCGCCTTCACCGCTATCGGTTCAACGGACTGAAGATCGACCGCACCTTCATCCAGCGCATGGAGGAGGACGAGACCTCTGCGGCGATCGTCTCCGCCATCGCCGGGCTGGCGCGCAGCATCGGCATGCACTGCACGGCGGAAGGCGTGGAAACGCAGGCGCAGTTGGACCTTGTGCACAAGGCCGGATGCGGGCGGGCCCAGGGGTACCTGCTCGGACGCCCCGGCCCGCACGCCTCATTGCAACCGACAGCCTGAGCGACATGCGAAGCGGCAAAACGCGACGCCCATGCTGCGCACGCGGAAAAGCGTTTCCTGCCTCGCGCCTCGTGTTCTAGGGTCCGTTCCGAACGGAAGGAACGGAGGCGAGCGCATGAAGCATGGCGGCGATCTGGGCGGCGCAATGGCCCGGTATGGCGGACTTGCCGAGGACTGGCTGGACCTCTCGACCGGCATCAATCCGCATGCCTATCCCGTGCCCTCCCTGCCCTCCCGCTGCTGGCAGGACCTGCCCTCGCAAGGCGCGCTCGACCGGCTGCTCGCCGCCGCGCGCAAGGCCTATGAGGTGCCCGCCCACCTGAAGCTCGTCGCCGCGCCGGGCACGCAGGTGCTGATCGCCCTGCTGCCGCATGTGCTGCCGCAGGGCGACGTCGCCATTGCCGGGCCGACCTATGGCAGCCACGGCGATGCCTGGCGCCGCGCCGGACGGCGGGTCTGCGAGATCACCTCGCCGCATGCGGAGCTGGCGCCCGAGGTGAAGGTGCTGGTGATCGTCAACCCGAACAATCCCGACGGCCGACTGGTCGACCCGTCGAGCCTGTGCCACATGGCCGGGCAGATGGCGGAGCGCGGCGGCATGCTCGTCATCGACGAAGCCTTTGCCGACTGCGTGCCGGGCGCCAGCGTGCTGCCGCATCTGGCCGGGCGCCCGGCGGTGGTGCTGCGCTCCTTCGGCAAGTTCTACGGCCTTGCCGGGCTGCGCCTCGGCTTTGCCGCAGGCCCCGAGAACATTCTCGCCGTCCTCCGCGAGCGGCTGGAGAGCTGGGCTGTCTCCGGCCCGGCCATCGAGACCGGGGCTGAGGCGCTCGCCAATGATGCCTGGCGCAAGGCGATGATGGCGCAACTGGCGGACGAGGCCGCAGACCTGACGCTGTCCCTGCAGATGCACGGGCTTTCCGTGTTCGGCGGCACGCCACTTTTCGTGCTGGCCGGCACGCGCAACGCCGCCGGCCTGCATGAAGCGCTCGCCCGGCAGCGGATCTGGACGCGCATCTTCGACTACGCCCCGACCTGGCTGCGCATCGGCCTTCCCGGTGGACGCGAAGGACTGGCCCGGCTGGAGGCCGCGCTGCAGAACGCCATGGCCGACAGCGGCACAGCCTCGGGACGCTAGGGCCATGCTGCTGTTTGCCGACACCGCCTTCCTGCTGCTGCTGGCCCTGGTGCTGGATGCACTGGTCGGCGACCCGCGCTGGCTGTGGAGCACTGTGCCGCATCCGGTGGTGCTGTTCGGCAAGGTGATCGAGATCGCCGACCAGGACTTCAACGACCCCGCCGCCTCGCCCCGCGCGCGCAAGATCTACGGCGCCATGTTTCTCGCCAGCCTCGTTGCCTGCTCGCTGCTGATCGGCGCGCTGCTGGAGGCGATCCTGCGCGCCCTTCCCTTCGGCGAGATCGGCATCGCCGTGATCGCGGCGATCTTCATCGCCCAGAAGAGCCTTTATGAGCATGTGGCCGCGGTCCGCGACGGGCTGCTGGAGGACGGGCTTGCCGGCGGCCGCCGGGCCGTCGCGATGATCGTCGGCCGCGATCCGCAGCAGCTCGACGAGGCCGGCGTTTCCCGCGCGGCCATCGAATCCTGCGCCGAGAACGCCGCCGACGGGGTGACCGCGCCGGCCTTCTGGTTCCTGCTGCTCGGCCTGCCGGGGCTGATCGCCTACAAGGCGGTGAACACGGCGGATTCGATGATCGGCCACCGGACAGAGCGACACGAGGCCTTCGGCTGGGCCTCGGCCCGCTTCGACGATCTGGTGAACTGGCCGGCCGCGCGCCTGTGCGGGTTCGCCATGGCTCTCACCGCGCCGCTGAACGGCGGCAGCATCAAGCAAAGCCTTGCCGTGATGCGGCGGGACGCGCGGAAGCACCGCTCGCCCAATGCCGGCTGGCCGGAAGCGGCAATGGCCTCGGTCCTGGGACTGGCGCTCGCCGGCCCGCGCGCCTATCCCGGCTACACGGTCGATGATCCGTTCATGAACGAAGGCGGCCGGCGCGAGGCAACCGCCGGAGACATTTCCAGGGCGCTGAAGGTGTTCCGCCAGGCGATGGTGCTGCAGGGCGTTGCGGTCGCGGCCATCGCACTCGTCGCCCTGTTCCTGTGAGGTCCGCAATGATTCCCTTCGCCCCATCGGCCGAGCGCAACAAGGACGCGATCCTCGCAGCGCTCCATCCCCGCCTCGCGCATTGCCGGCGCGTCCTGGAGATCGGCAGCGGCACCGGCCAGCATGCGGTGCACATGACGCAGGCCCTGCCGCAGCTTGTCTGGCAGTGCAGCGAGTTGCCCGGCACCGTCGAGGGGGTTGCGGCGCGACTGGAGGCCGAGGGAACCGCTCGGACACCGCCGCCGCTCGCCCTCGATGTCGCCGCCCCACCCTGGCCGCTGCCGACAGCCGGCGCACCCGATGCCTTCGACGCGATCTTCACGGCCAATACGCTGCACATCATGTCCTTCGCCCATGTCGGGCAGTTCTTCGCCCGCGTCGGCGAGGTGCTGGCGCCGGGCGGTCTGTGCTGCGTCTACGGGCCGATGAAATATGGCGGCGCCTTCACCACCGAGAGCAACGCCGAATTCGACAGGCAGTTACGGGCGCGAGACCCGCAGAGCGGCATTCGGGATTTCGAGACGCTCGATGCGCTTGCGCAAGCTCAGGGCCTGGTTCTGCTGGAGGACATTGCGATGCCAGCGAACAACCAGTTGCTGATATGGCGGCGCACCGGCGGGTAAGGTCACCGCGCGCGGGCGATCTCCAGCAGCGCCTCGATATCGAGCGAGGCTTCAAGATGCTCGGCCAGCGCGTCGAGTGTCCGGTCGATCTCGCCTTCGTAAGCACGGGTGGAGCCGCTGCCCAGCTCCCTCAACAGGCCGGCGCGGAACGTGTCCGACGCGAACAGCCCGTGCACATAGGTGCCGGCGATGCGCCCGTTTGCCGAGACCGCACCGTCCGGCTCGCCGCCCTCGCCCAGCAGCGCGAAAGGTCGCGCGGTGTCGGCTCCTTGCGTGCGGCCGATATGGATCTCGTAGCCGGAGAGCGCCGCCCCGCTCGCCGCATGGCGGCCGGTCACCTCGACAAGGCGCTTGTCCGCCGTCAGCACCGTATCGACGTCGAGCAGGCCAAGCCCGTCGACAGTGCCGGGCGTTCCCTCGATGCCGTCGGGATCGCTGATCGTCCGCCCCAGCATCTGGTAGCCGCCGCACACGCCCATGACGCGCCCGCCGCGCCGCACATGGGCGCTAAGGTCGATGTCCCAGCCCTGCGCGCGGAAGAAGGCGAGATCCCCGACCGTCGACTTGGACCCGGGCAACAGCACCAGATCCGCATCCCCCGGCAGCGGCCGGCCCGGGCCGACCAGCTCCAGCGTCACGCCCGGCTCCAGCCGCAGCGGATCGAGATCGTCGAAATTGGCGATGCGGCTGATCACCGGCACGGCGATCTTCACCGAGCCGTCGCCGTCGCTTTCCTCCAGCGCCAACGCATCTTCCGCCGGCAGGCGGTGCGCATCGGCAAACCACGGCACCACGCCGAGCGGGCGCCAGCCGGTGCGTGCGGCGATCTCCCGCACACCTTCGTCGAACAGGGACACATCCCCCCGGAAGCGGTTGACGAGAAAGGCCTTGATGCGGGCGCGCTCCGCCTCGGGCAGGATCGCGTGAGTGCCGACAAGGCTGGCGATCACCCCGCCGCGGTCGATGTCGCCGCACAGGGCGACCGGAATATCGACAGCTTCGGCAAACCCCATGTTGGCGATGTCGCCGGCGCGCAGGTTGATCTCCGCCGGGCTGCCCGCCCCTTCCACCAGAACAAGGTCCGCGCCCTCGCTGAGCCGCTCGAAACTCTCCAGCACCTTCGGCAGGAGCTCGGCCTTGCGGCTGCCGTATTCGCGCGCGCGCATCGTTCCCGCACGCCTGCCCTGCACGATGATCTGCGCCCCCACATCCGTCTCGGGCTTCAGGAGCACCGGATTCATGTGCACCGACAGCGGCACGCGCGCGGCCATCGCCTGCAGCGCCTGCGCTCGGCCGATCTCGCCGCCGTCACTGGTCACGGCCGCGTTGTTCGACATGTTCTGCGGCTTGAACGGCCGCACCTTCAGCCCCCGGTCGGCGAACAGCCGGCAGAGCCCCGCCACGACGAGACTCTTGCCGACATTCGAGCCGGTGCCCTGGATCATCACTGCGGGGATGCGGCGGGCTGCCGCCATCAGAACTCGATCCCCTCCTGCGGCTTCACGCCGGAGCGGAACGGGTGCTTGACCTGCTCCATCTCGGTGACGAGGTCGGCGATCTCGATCAGTTCGTCCTTGGCGTTGCGGCCGGTGACGACGACATGCACATCCTCCGGCTTCTCGTCGCGCAGGAAGGTGACGACTTCCTCGATCGGCAGGTAGTCGTAGCGCAGCACGATGTTCAGCTCGTCGCACAGGACGAGGCGATGCTCGCGCGAGCGGATCAGGTCCTTGGCCGCTTCCCAGGCGGCTCGGGCGGCATCGATGTCGCGCTGGCGGTCCTGGGTCTCCCAGGTGAAGCCCTCGCCCATGCGCTTGATGGTGACGAGGTCGGAGAAGCGTTCCAGCGCCATGCGCTCGCCGGTCTCGATGCGGCCCTTGACGAACTGCACGACGGCGACCTTGTGGCCATGGCCGAGCGAGCGGAACACCATGCCGAAGCCGGCCGTCGACTTGCCCTTGCCCTTGCCGGTATGGACGATCAGGAGCCCCTTCTCGATGGTCTTGGTCGCCATGATCTTGTCGCGCGCGGCCTTCTTCTTGCGCATCTTCTCGGCATGGCGGGCGTTGAGCTCCTCTTCGCTCATCTCGGCCTTCTTGTCGCTCACGAGGTCGTCTCCCTTTCCTGCCCCGGCCGGGTTTCCCCCAGCGGGCTTTCGATGTTCAAGGCAGCGCGCACCGAATTGCGCCGCGGCCGCCACAGATCGCGCTCGACCGCCTCGCGGAAGCGCGCCTCGATTTCCTCCAGCGCCTTCGGATTGGCCGTCTCCAGAAAGGCGCGGACTTCGCCGTCGTCCAGATAGGCATCATAGAGCTGGTCGAAGTGATGGTCGCCCACCGCATTGGTGGTCGCGGAAAAGGCGAAGAGATAGTCCACCGTCGCGGCGATCTCGAAGGCGCCCTTGTAGCCGTGGCGCATGACGCCGGCGATCCACTTCGGATTGGCGGCGCGCGCCCGCACCACCCGGCCGATCTCCTCCGACAGGGTGCGGATCACCGGGCGCTCGGGGCGCGAATGGTCGTTGTGATAGATCTTCGGCGCCGCGCCCTTCAGCGTTTCCACCGTGGCGGCGAGCCCGCCCTCGAACTGGTAGTAGTCGTCGCTGTCGAGCAGGTCGTGCTCGCGGTTGTCCTGGTTGTGCAGCACCGCGTCGACCTGCGACAGGCGCGCGGTCAGGCTGGCGCGGGCGCCCTCGCCCTTCGCCCCGCCACCATAGGCGTAGGAGCCCCAGGCGAGGAACGCGTCGGCAAAGTCCGCGCGGGCATCCCAGATCCGCTCGTCGATCAGCGCCTGCAGGCCGGCGCCATAGGCTCCGGGCTTCGAGCCGAAGACCCGGTAGAGCGCCTGCCGGCGGGCCTTTTCCGGGGCAAGGCCGTCCGCCTCCAGCCGGGCGGCTTCCTTGCGGGCGCGCGCGGCGAGCGGATTGGCGTCCTCCGGCTCCTCCAGCTTGGCGATAGCAGCAACCGCCGACTGGAACAGGTCGACCTGATGCGGGAAGGCATCGCGGAAGAAGCCGGAAATGCGCAGCGTGACGTCGACGCGCGGCCGGCCGAGCTCGGCCAGCGACAGGATGTCGAAACCGGTGACGCGGCCCGAGCCCGCCTCCCATTTCGGCCGGGCGCCGATCAGCGCCAGCGCCTGGGCGATGTCGTCGCCGCCGGTGCGCATGTTGGCCGTGCCCCAGCAGGTCAGCACGACAGCGGCCGGATACTCGCCCTCGTCCTGGAAATGCCGCTCGACCAACCGCTCGGCGCTGGCCGCGCCGATGCGCCAGGAGGTTTCGGTCGGCACCGCGCGCACATCGACGGAGTAGAAGTTGCGGCCCGTCGGCAGCACGTCGGGGCGCCCGCGCGTTGGCGCGCCGGACGGGCCCGGCGGTACGAAGCGCCCGGCAAGACCGGCAAGAACGCCGGCGGTTTCCGCCTCGCCCGAGGCGGTGACGGCCGGGCGGATGCGGGTCTCGATCTCCTCCAGCACGGCGGCGGTCGCGTCAAAGCCGTCCGGTGCGGACCCCGTCTCCACCAGCCGGGCTGCCAGCAGTTCCAGCCGCTCCACGGTGTCGCCGCAGCTGCGCCAGGGGCTGCTTGCCACCTCTTCGAGCAGCACCGGGCGCGGGCCGTCGAAGGGCAGTTCGTAGGCGCAGGCGAGCGGGTCGAAGTCCTCCAGCCCGAGATCGCGGGCAAGCGCCCGGGTGATGCCCTCATTCGCCGGCCCCTCGCCGCGCGGCACCCGCACCAGCGCCACCAGAAGCGCGGTCAGCAGATCGCCCTCCGGCGCGGCACCCAGCACATGCAGCCCGTCGCGGATCTGCAGCTCTTTCAGGTCGCACAGATGCGCGTCGAGCCGCGCAAGCCGCGTCTCCTCGTCCATCTCGCTGGTCAGGCCGATGTCGCGGTCGAGGCCGTGCCGCTCCGCCGCCTCGAGAATGTCGCGGGTCAGCACCTTCAGCCGGCGCGGGTCGACGCCCTGCGCCAGGTAATACTCGTCGAGCAGCACTTCCAGCTCGGCGGCGACGCCATGACTTTCGGCCCGCGCCAGCGGCGGCGTCAGATGATCGACGATGACGGCGGAGGTGCGGCGCTTGGCCTGCGCCCCCTCGCCCGGATCGTTGACGATGAAGGGATAGATGTTGGGCAGCGGCCCCAGCACGGCTTCGGGGAAACAGTCTTCCGACAGCGCCAGCGCCTTGCCCGGCAGCCATTCGAGATTTCCGTGCTTGCCCAAGTGTACCACGGCGTGGACACCGAATGTCCCGCGCAGCCAGATGTAGAACGCGAAATAGTGGTGCGGCGGCACCAGGTCCGGGTCGTGATAGGTCGCCTTGGGATCGATGTTGTAGCCGCGCGCCGGCTGAATGCCGACAACCGCATTGCCGAAGCGCGTCACGGCGAGGCGGAATGCCCCCTCCTCCACATGCGGATCGTCTTGCGGCTCCCCCCAGCGCGCGGTGACCGCCTCGCGCACCGCCCGCGGCAGCCGGGCGAAGGCGGCGACATAGTCGGCGAGCGGCAGCTCAGCGCCGCCAAGGCGCACGCGGCGGGCGGCGATGTCGTTGGTCGGGCCGTCGCTGATCCGCGCCATCAGCTCGGCAGAGCCCTGCGGCGCGCCGTCGATGCGGTAGCCCTCGGCGGCAAGTGCCTGCAACAGGCGGGCGCAGGAAGCCGGCGTGTCGAGGCCGACGCCGTTGGCAAGGCGTCCGTCCTTGTTGGGATAGTTGGCAAGGATCAGCGCCACCTTACGCTCCGCCGCCGGGGTCGCGGCGAGACGGGCGATCCGCGCGGCCTGGGCGGCGACGAAGGCCACCCGGTCGGGTTTCGGCACGAAGCGCATGGTCGCGGACTGGGTGAGCGGATCGTGCGGCGCCTGCTCCTTGAACGACACGGCGCGCGTCAGAATGCGCCCGTCCACCTCCGGCATCACCACATGCATGGCGAGATCGCGGATCGACAGGCCCTGGTCGGCGTCGCGCCAGCCCTCTTCCGAGGACGAAGAGAACACCACCTGCAGCACGGGCACGCCAGGTGCGTCGAGCGGCGTTCCGCTGTGCACCTCGCCGGCCTTCGACACAGCGAAGGCGGTGGCGTTGAGCACCACGGCGGGCGGCGCGTCGGCAAAGAGCGCGGCCAGGACAGAGGCGGATTCGGCCTCCTTCAGTGAGGAAACGAAGATCGGCAGCGGGTTGATGCCCTCGCCCGCCAGCGCCTCGCACAGGGCCTCGACCGGCGCGGTCGCCGCGCTCTGCATCAAGGCCTTGTAGAAGACGATTGCCGCAACGGGGGCGGCAGGATCGGCCCAGGTCGCCCGCAGCTCGGCCAGCGTCGGGCGTGCCCGGCCGGGCAGCAGCAGGCCGGCGCGCGGCAGCGGGCGCGGGGGATCGGGCTCCTCCGCCCCATCCAGCAGATGCGCGGCGTAGCGCAGGAAGTTGCCGAGATTCTCCGCCCCGCCCTCGGCGAGGTAGCGCCACAGGTGCCTCACCTCGTCGACCGGCAGCGTGGAGCGGGCGGCAAGGTCCGCGTCCCAGCGGTCGTCGCCCGGCATCACCGCCAGGTGCAGGCCGTGGCCGCGCGCCGCCTCGGTCAGCCGCTCGACGCCATAGGGCCAGTATTCCGCCCCGCCGAGCAGACGCAGCACGACGAGCCGCGAGCCCGCCACCGTCTGCTCGGCATACATGTCGACCGAATAGGGGTGCGACAGGGCCATCAGGTTGGCAAGACGCAGGCTCGGCTGCTCCGCCCCGCCGCCCGCCGCCACGGCAGCGAGCGAGGCGAGTTCCGTATCGGCTGCCGACAGCACGACGACATCGGCCGGCGACTGGCCGAGATCGACCGCCTCGTCGCCCTGGTCGATGCGTCCGCTGCGTCCTGCGAGAATATGCATGCCGTCTCCTGCCCTGCGCCTAGCCTGTCGTCCGGATCAGGCCGCGAGCGCGCTGGCGAGCAGGCCCTCGACACGGGCAAGGTCGAAGCCGGCAAGGCCGATCACCACGACGCGGCCGGGACCGCGTGCATCGCGCGCGAACCACGCTTCGACGCGCGGGCCGACCGCCTGCACCATGGCAGGTGCCGCCTTGCCCTCGATGCCGACCGCTCCCTTGATGCGCAGGACGCCCGGCACCGCCATGGCGGCGGCAACGCGCGCTTCCAGGTCCTTCAGCGAGGCGAGCGGGGCGAGCTCGACCACATGGCTGACGAAGTCGTCGTGGTCGTGATGATGGTGGTGGTGGTGGTGGTGATCGTGGTCATGGTCGTGATCGTGATCGTGATCGTCGTGATCATGGTCATGGTCGTCGTGGTGGTGATGCTCGTGATGGCTCTCGCGGCCGTGCATGTCCTCTTCCGCGGCGCTGGCACGGCCGAGCAGCACGTCTGCGGCAAGCATGCCCTTTTCCGCCGCGACGATCTCCACCGCCGCGCGGACGCGGCCGGCGACTTCGGCGCGCACGCGCTCCAGCGTCGCCGCGTCGACGAGATCGGCCTTGTTCAGCACCACGAGATCGGCGCAGACGAGCTGGTCCTCGAACAGTTCCTCCACCGGGCTGTCATGGTCCAGCGCCTCGTCGGCGGCGCGCTGCGCGGCCAGCGCCACCTCATCGCCCGTCACGCGCCCTTCGGCGACGGCCGCCACGTCCACCACCGTCACCACCGCATCGACCGTCACACGGGTCTTGACGCTCGGCCAGGAGAAGGCGCGCACCAGCGGCTGCGGCAGGGCAAGGCCCGATGTCTCGATGACGATGTGGTCCGGCGCCTCGTCGCGGGCGATCAGCATTTCCATGGTGGGGAGAAAGTCGTCGGCGACGGTGCAGCAGATGCAGCCGTTGGTCAGCTCCACCACCTCTTCCGCCGCGCAGTCCGGATCGGCGCAGCCGTCGACCAGCGAGCCGTCGAAGCCCATGTCGCCGAATTCGTTGACGATGAGCGCGATGCGCTTGCCCTTCGCCTCGCGCAGGAGGTTGGAGAGCAGCGTCGTCTTTCCGGCCCCCAGGAAGCCGGTGACGATGGTGGCCGGGATCTTGCCGGCGGTGCGGGGCGTGGATGCGGTCATAGGCGAATCTCCGGCTGAAGGTGGGACGGCTTGAGAACGAGCGGCAGGCCGGCGGCGACGAGCACCGCGACATCGGCGACTTCCGCGATGCGGCGATTGAGGCGCCCCTGCTCGTCGCGAAAGCGGCGGGCGAGCGCATTGTCGGGAACGATGCCCGATCCGACCTCGTTGGTGACGAGAACGACGGGACCGGGCGCTGCGCGCAGCGCCTCGGCAAGCCGGGCCGTTTCCGCTTCCGGATCGGCCTCGGCGAAAATCAGGTTGCTGAGCCACAGCGTCAGGCAATCGACGAGGATGGCGCTTTGCGCCGTGCTTTCGGCGGCGATGACGCCGGCAAGGTCGCGCGGCTCCTCGATGGTGCGCCAGCCGCCGCCCCGCTGGTCGCGGTGGCGGTCGACGCGCTGGCGCATCTCGTCATCGAAGGGTGTGCAGGTGGCGACATAGATGCGCTCGCGCTGCGCTGCGCTCACCAGCCCTTCGGCATAAAGGCTCTTGCCCGAGCGTGCGCCGCCCGTCACCAGCACGGTGCGGGCCGCAACAGGGGCCGGGGCAGGCAGGGGATCGGATGCGGGAGCATGGCTCACGCGCAGGTCTCCCCGCGGCTGGATATGCCGGGAGAGCTGAAGCGGCGGGCGCCCTTCAACGGGAACATTCTGGCCTCCTGCCGTCCACCCGACGGCGCGTGACGTTTCGGGCCGGGCCCCGTGGGGGCCCGGATGATCCGGCTCGTCTCCTGGCTCGCGGGTCGTCGCCTTGTCCTGCCCTTCCCGGACCAAAAGGCCCAGTGGTTCATGCAGGAAGACTCGCCGCTCACAGTTGCGGGGGCAGCTGCGGATTCGGGAGCCCGACTTGGGTCCTCCCCCACCGCATTCCGACTTTCCCCTTTCATCGGACTTCGTCCGTCAGAAAGGACCGGAGGATGACGACTCATAGCCTGCCGAAGGGCCCCGCGTCCAGCAGCGAGGCGGAAAGGCCTTGCACGCCTTCCCTTGCGGAGTATTTGCCGGCGCACGCGAAAAAGCCCCGATAGCCGCGCCCCGCCCCGACTGTGGAAAAGTTTTGCGACAAAGGGCTTGGCAAGCGGCGGCGCAGTTTGCTATACGCCTGCCACCGACGCGGTGCATCTGCCCCGCGTGATTGGTGATCCCCGGTAGCTCAGTGGTAGAGCAAGCGGCTGTTAACCGCTTGGTCGCTGGTTCGAATCCGGCCCGGGGAGCCACTCTTTTTAGTTCCCTCAAAAATATCCGATCTTGCCGCCACCGCACGACGCAACGCGCCGCGCGGCAATTTGCGTTTGCCTCACCCCTCGCGGTTCAGCTGCCAGATCGAGAAGTTCAGCGCGGCGGCGAAGGTGACCCAGGCGAGATACGGCACGAGCAGCAGCGCCGCGAACATGTGCACCGGCCAGAACAGTAGAATCGTCGCGAGAATCGACAGCCACACCAGCACGATGTCGATCATGCCGAGGTCCGGGCGGTGCAGGCCGAAGAACAGCGGCGTCCACACGCCGTTGAGCGCCAGCTGAATGCCGTAGACGGTGAGCGGCAGGGCCGCGCCTGCAAAGCCCGCCTCGCGCCAGACCAGCCAGCCGGACACCGCGATCATCACGTAGAGCATCGTCCACACCGGGGCGAACAGCTTGTTGGGCGGGCGCCAGGACGGCTTCTTAAGGCGTTCGTACCATTCGCCGGGGCGGAACAGCGCCCCGGTCAGGGCGGCGAGAAAACAGGCTGCCAGAAACCCCAGAAGAGCCGGCAGGGTCGACGAATCCATCAGCTTTGCCTCGAACGTTCACGAACCATTGTGCTCGGGGGCGAGCCCCTCTTGCCAAGCCAACGCATCGCGGGCTGGCCAAGTTCCCCCTCATTTATCCTCGGCGAGCGTATGGGCAACCAGCGCGTTGGCATGACCATGGCCGAGCCCGTGGGTTTGCTTCAGCCAGGCCACCAGTTCCATGTGCTTGAGACCGGACTGCGAACGGATCAGGGCCTTCCATTCGGCGATGGGCCGGCCGTAGGTCTTCTCGATGGAGGGGAAGTAGGAGGCCGGCCCCTTCACCGGCGGCGTTTTTCCGGACAACGACATAGCTGGCTTCCTTGCCTAAAGATCCCGCTGGCGGATCGTGTCGGACGGGTGAATGCAGACCAGCTCCAGCTGATCCGTACCCACGTTGAGATAGCGATGCGGCACATCGGCCGGCGCAACGACGATATCCCCGGCAGAGGCGCGCAGCCGCTCGTCGCCGACCAGGAACTCCGCCTCGCCTTTCCGCACCACCCAGGTCTCGCGATAGGGGTGGACATGCAACTGCGATCCGGTTCCCGGCGCACTGTCGGTGGCGAACATGGACACCGGCGCGCCGTAGTCCTTGCCCTCGAACCGGACCGTCGGGCTTTCGCCCGGAGCCGGCGGGCGGTGGCGGCGGACGGAGATATCGGGCCGCCCGGCCTCTTTGGCCGAGGCGTGAGCACTGGCTGTCATGGCAATCCCTCCTGCATTTATCTTGACGCGAAGATACTTCTGGAGATTTGTCTTTGCGTCAAGATAAATATCTTGATATCGAGAGACCGAACTCGAAGCTGCCTTCGAGCAGCGGCAGGGACCGGGAACTGGAGCGGAGACTGCCATGGCGGATCATGTCGACAGGCTGAGGGCGCAGTGGGCGCGGGAACTGCCGGATCTCGACACCGAGCCGATGGCGATCCTCGGCCGCGCGCGGCGGCTGACGCTGCTGGCCGGTGCCAGCATCGAGAAAACCTTCTCAGGCTTCGGCCTCGACCGGGGCGAGTTCGACGTGATCTCCACCCTGCGCCGGTCAGGGCCTCCCTACCGGCTCACGCCGACGGACCTTTATTCGACGCTGATGATCTCCTCCGGCGGGCTGACGCATCGGCTCGGAAGGCTGGAGAAGGCGGGGCTGGTCGCGCGCGAGAAATCGGCGAGCGACGGGCGAAGTGTCGAGGTCGTGCTGACACCGGCCGGCATCTCGCTCGCGGAAGAGGCGTTCCGGGCGGACATGGCGAACGAGGCGCGGTTTCTCACAAGCCTCGCCCCGGCCGAGCGCGAGGCTCTGGCCGGGTTATTGCGCGCGCTTCTGGAAGAGCTGGAGGCCGCGGAAGCCAAGGCCTGAGCGACCCTGACCGGCGCCCTGCCCTCAAGCCGCGGTCAGGCGCAGGCGCGTTGCCCAGGGATCGGCAATAACGAGGCCCTCGCTCCCCTCCCCGGCAAGTTCCAGCCCGGCCTTGCGGGCCGCATCGGAGATCGCACCGATCCTGCCGGCGTCGCGCAGGACGATCTCCAGCTCGGCCAACCCGGTGCATCCGTCCTTTCGCGGTCCCGCGCCCCGGCTGTTCCAGATGTTGCCGGCCAGCTGATGGTGATAACCGCCCGAACCGTAGAAGCTCGCGCCGGGATAGCGCGCGGCGATGTCGAAGCCGAGCAGCCCGGCATAGAAGCCATCGGCCTTGTCGGTCGCCCCGACCTGCAGGTGCACATGGCCGACGATGGTGCCGGCCGGCGCACCCTGCCACTGCGTCCCTTCGGCGGCGTCGAGCAGCGAAGGCGCATCCAGCGGATCCGTCGACATGACGATGGCGCCCGACGCATCCGTCCATCTGGACGGGGCGCGGTCGGCGTAGATCTCGATGCCGTTGCCTTCCGGATCGGCGAGATAGATCGCCTCGCTCACCTTGTGGTCGGACGCGCCCTGCAGGCGCAGGCCGCGCGCGGCAGCAAAGGCGAGCCAGCGGCCAAGGTCTGCGCGCGTCGGCAGCAGGAATGCGGTGTGGAACAGGCCCGCCTCGGAGCGCGGCGCAATCTCGAGCCCCGCATCGCCGCGCAGGCGCAACAGCGGCACGCCGCCAGCGCCCAGCAGCATCTCCGCACCGTCCGTGCCGAGGTCTTCCAGACCCAGGATGTCGCGATAGAAGGCGGCAACGCGCGCGCTGTCGCGTACGGCCAGCGTGACGAGGCCGACGCGCAGGGGCGCTGCGGCCATGTCGAAACGGTCGGCTTGCGCGCCGGCCCGGATGTCGAGGGTGGTGGCGGACATGACTGTCTCCAGGTCTCAAGGCGGGCTATGGGCCCGCAGTCTGTGACCTGGAATGTGCGCTTCACATCGCGCAATTACAATCCGCCGTTTCCTTACAGTATCGTTCACGTATCGGAAACAGTCGCCCCCCCCCCCAATTCCGCTGCTGCGGCTTATGCCGCGTCGAAGCGGGCGAGGAAGTCGCGCACCGAGCTTCTCAGATTGCCGGCCTCGCGATGCACCGTGCGCGACAGCTCGCGCACCATCGCCGCCTCCTTGCTGGTCTCGCCGATGGCCGAGGACATCTCGCCCATCGTGTCCGCAACCTCGCTGGTCCGGGTCGAGGCCTGCTGCGCGTGCTGGCTGATATCACCGGTGGCCTGCCCCTGCTGGTCGACGGCCTCGGCGATCGAGCCGGTGAAGCCGTCCACGTCGTGCATGGTGCGGGTGATCTCGCCGATGGCGGCCACCGCCTCCTCGGTCGATCCCTGGATCGCGGCGATCTGCGCCCCGATCTCTTCGGTCGCCTTGGAGGTCTGCGTGGCCAGTTCCTTCACCTCTGCCGCAACGACCGCGAAGCCCTTGCCGGCCTCGCCGGCGCGCGCAGCCTCGATGGTCGCGTTGAGGGCCAGCAGGTTGGTCTGTTCGGCAATCGCCTGGATCAGCGAGACGACCTCGCCGATCTTGCTGGCACCGGCGGCAAGCCGCGACACCGTCTCGTTGGTGCGCTTGGCGTGGTCGCTCGCCCGCGACACGACCTCGGTGGTGGAGGTCACCTGCCGGGCGATTTCGGAAATCGAGGAGGACAGCTCCTCCGCGGCGGCCGCCACGGTCTGCACATTGTCCGAAGCGTGACGCGACGCGGCGGTCGTGCGCTCCGAAAGCTCGCCCGAGCGCACGCTCATGGTCTCCAGCGTGTCGACGGCCTTCATCAGATCGCCGGCCGCCCCTTCCAGGGAATCGAAGAACGCGCGGGTCGTCTCGTGGAAGGACTGCGCGGTGCGGCGCTCCAGCTCGCGCTGCTCGCCGGCGCGGCGCTGCTCCTGCTCGGCAGCCTCCTCGGCCAGGCGTCGCTGGTGGATCACGCCCTCGCGGAACCGGGCCAGAGCCTCGGACAGGCGCCCGAGTTCGTCGCCCGATCGCCACGTCGGTGCAGGAGCCTCGGTATCCCCATCGGCATAGGCGCGCGCCAGCCGGTCGAGATCGCGCAGACGCATCGCAACGGCCCGATGCACGAAGACGGTGCCGGCGAGAAACACGAGGATCATCGCGGCGACACCGCCGAGACTGACGGTGCGCGCCCACTCGGCTTCCGAACGCAGCTTCGCAAGGCTCACATCCATCGAATCGTGGATCAGCTCCTCGGCCTCGTCCGCGCGGGCGATGAAGCTCTCGAACGTTTCGTCGAAGATCTCGTCGGCCTTCGACCCGGCCGCCCCCGCAACCCCGGAGGCAAGGCCGGCATGGCGTTCTCGTGCGACCTCCTCGAACGTGTCGATCTTGGTGGCGACATCCTCGACGATCTCGCGGACCGCCGGATCGGTGGTCGCGATGAAAGTCCCCTCGTCGTTGCTGCCGCCTTCCAGGATGGCCCGGGCATAGAACCGGGCTTCGTCGATCAGCCGCCAGACCTCCTCGACGCTCTCGCCCTGGTCGCCGGACATGATCTCCTCGAACAGGAGATGGGCATGGGTGGCGGAGAGCTTGATCTCCATCGCCGCATCGGCGAGCGGCGCCTCGGCCTCGCCCAGGTCGACGCCGTTCTCGCCGACCCGCTGGGTGGCGTTGAAGGAGACAAGACTGCTGATGACCGCGACCCCGATCAACAGGGCCATCGTGGCACCGATCTTGTGAGCGACGCTGAGGCTGAACGTTCGGCTGCGCATTGCGCTCCTCCAGATGCGGACGTGACCTTGCGGCGATATTGGCGGGCCGACATGAACGCTAGGTAAATTTGCTGATACAGAAAAAAGAGGACTGATTTGACGGGAAGATTTATCGAATAGCCGCGACAGCCTTCGAATCTCTTCACAGAAACGCAGGTCCAGGGACGGCGAAATACGTCTTCGCGCCGCTGAAGGGACATGCGCAGACAAGGGTTGTGCCGGCCCCGTTTTCGCCGCTAATCCGGGAAAGGATCCAACCGAGCGCGCACCGCGACAAGGATGCGCGAACGACCTGGCAGGAAAGGCAGGACAGGCATGGCACGAACCACAAGAACAACCGCAGCAGTCCTTCTCGCCTGGAGCCTTGCCGGTACCGCGCTGACGCCGGCCCTTGCGCAGGACGAGACCTGGTCGGCGAAGGTCATCGGCAGCGCCGCCTACCGCGAGCGGATCGCCATCGGCAGCGATGCGGAGCTGGTGGTCGAACTGCGCGAGATGGGCGCGCTCGACCCGGCTGTCGATTCCGGCTCCGTGCGCCTGCTTGCGGAAAACCGTCAAAAGCTGGAAGGCCGGCAGGTGCCGCTCCCCTTCTATCTGAAGGCAGAAGGCGCCAGCCTCGTCCCCGGCACCAGCTATGCCCTGCGCCTGCAACTCACCAATGGCGATGGCCCGGGCTGGGTGTCGGCGCCGATCGCGGTCGAGATCCCGCAAGCGGCCACCGGCAAGGTCGAGATCGAGGCCGGCGACGTGCTGCTCGTGCGCAGCCTGCCCGTCCAGGCCACGGCACGCCTTGCCTGCGGCGACGAGACGGGCCGCCTGCAGCACAAGGGCGAGATCGCCGTTCTGGACTTCGGCGGCCAGACGCTGGCTCTCAGGCAGACGCCGGCCGCCAGCGGCGTGCGTTACGAAGCGGCGGACGACGCCACCACCGTGCTGTGGACCAAGGGGCCGGAGGCGAGCTTCACCTTGCGCGGACAGGAGCAGCCGCCCTGCACGCTGGAGATCGAGGCGCCCGAGATCGCCTCGGGCATGGATACCCTGCCGGGCGGCGAATGGGTGGTGGAGGACATTTCGAGCAGCGGCATCATCGACAATTCGCGCGCGACGCTGATCTTCGCCGCCGACGGCCAGCTCAGCGGGCGCGCCACCTGCAACAGCTACGGCACCCGCTTTGCCACCAATGGCGACCGGATCGCCATCGACCCGCGCGCGATCTCGACGATGATGGGCTGCGCCCCGGCCCTGATGAACCAGGAGCGCAAGTTCCTGGACACCCTGCCGAAGCTCACCGGCTGGCGCATCGACGAGACCGGCGCCCTGCTGCTGGAAGGCAGCGACGGCGCCTTGGTGAAGGCCCGCCGCGACGGCTGAACAGGCGCGGTTTACCTGCTGCTGGCGCGCCGCCGCGCGGACAGGCGCGCCCGCACCGCCTCGGCCGCAAGGCCCGCGGCAAAGCCGGGGAGCACGCCGAGGCCGAACGTACCGAGAGCCGTGGCGGCGATCACCGGGCGACAATCGGGCCGGGCATCGAACAGACGGCGGCTGAACGCAAGATCCCAGGCAGCGTAGAGCAGCAGCGCGCCGGCGACCGGCGCGGGGATGCGGGCCAGCAGCTCCACCACCGCATCGCCCGACAGCGCGGCGGCCGCACACAGCGCCGACAGCAGCAGCGGAGCGAGCATGCCGCGCGCGCCGAAGCGGTGATGGCCGGAAATGCCACCCGCACCGTGGCACATGGGCAAGGCGCCGAGCGGCGCCATCACCAGATTAACGAGGCCCGAGGTTGCCGCGAGCCGGCGCTCGCTCACATGCCGTGCCGCATCGCCATGCAGCGAACGCGCAACGGCTGCGGCCACGACGACCGCGTTGAGCAGCGTCAGCGGCAGTTGCGGCAGCACGCCGAACGTCACCGCATCCAACAGCGACGACGTCTGCCCGGCCCCGTCCGCCGATCCGCCGGCGGCAAGCAGCGTCAGGCCGGGCGCGGCAAGCCCATCGCCCAGCAGCGGGCCGAACGCAATGGCGGCGACCACAAGCATGAGGGCCCAGGGCCCGCGCGGCAGCACGAAGCTCAGCGCCAGCACGGCGACGGCCGCCGCCCCCAGCAACCACTGCCCGCCGATCATCCGCAAGGCCAGCGCCCCCAGCAGCAGGCCGAGGCCGGCCTGCAATCCCGTCACAACCGACTGCGGGATGGCGCGCGCCGCCCGCACCAGATGCGGCGTGCAGGCGAAACCGACCAGCAGCGCGCCGAGCAGCGCCCCGCCCCAGGCGATCTCGACGCCGGCGACAGTTCCCGTCAGGATCGCCACGCCGAATGCCTTCATCGGCTGCACCGCGATGGGCAGGCGATAAACCAGCGCCACCATCAGATAGGCGATGGCGAATCCGGCGAAGACCGGCGCCGGCGCAGCGAGGCCCGCGACCAGCACCAGAACCACATAGGGAAGGAACGTGCCGAGGTCGCCGCAGGCGCCCGAGGCCTCGGCCAGCACATGCGCCAGCCCCTCGCGCACGCGACCTCGCTGCGGCGCCATCGGCGCCACACCCACCTCAACTGCGCTTTTTTGTGCATTTTCGTGCATTATTTTCTTTTTTCTTGCGCGATCTCACAGCAACTGGCCAACAGCATCCCGAAGATTCCGCGGGAATGCAACGTTCTCCGCATTTTTGATCATGAGATTTGCCATAGGGCGTCGCTCGCCAGTGGATTTTTCGATCTTTTTGTGTATTTCTTCCCATGAGAGGGAGAAATCACAGGCATGCAGAACTTCGCGTCCGTTTTGGGCGACGCGGTTGCCCTGATCCTGTCGGGCGACGCGGACCTGATGGAAATCATCGCACTGTCCTTGCGCGTCACGATCACCGCGGTGATCGTCGCCTGCGTGATCGGCCTGCCGCTCGGCGCCGTCGTCGGCGCGTTCCGCTTTCCCGGGCGCATTCTCGCAACCGTCCTGCTCAATTCGCTGATGGGCCTGCCGCCGGTCGTGGTCGGCCTCATCGTCTATCTGGCGCTGTCCGCCTCCGGTCCGCTCGGCCCGCTCGGGCTGCTCTACACGCCTACGGCGATGGTGATCGCCCAGACCATCCTGGTGACGCCGATCGTCGCCGCCCTCACCCGCCAGGTGATCGAGGATCTCGACCGCGAATATTCCGAGCAGTTCCGCTCGCTCGGCGTCGGCCCCTTCACCCGTGTCAGTGCGCTGCTGTGGGACGCGCGCTACAGCCTGCTCACCGTGGCGCTGGCCGGCTTCGGCCGGGCGGTTGCGGAGGTCGGCGCGGTGATCATCGTCGGCGGCAACATCAACCACGTCACCCGGGTGATGACCACGACGATCGCGCTGGAAACCTCCAAGGGCAACCTGGAGCTGGCGCTGGCGCTCGGCGTGGTGCTGCTGGTGATCGCCGTGCTGGTGAATGCCGCCGTCATGGGCCTGCGGGCCTCCGCCGCGAGGGCTGCCTATGCGTGAGGCGGGAGCATTGGCACGCGCGGACGGCGTAGCCGGCCCGGACCTGCACGAAGCGCCCCCGGCGCCCGCCCTGCTGGACGCGCGCGGCCTGCGGCTGGAGGTCGGCGGAAAGCGGCTGATCGACGGTATCGACATCCGCATCGGCCAGGGCCGCAAAACCATGATCATGGGCGCCAACGGCGCCGGCAAGAGCCTGTTGCTGCGGCTTCTGCACGGGCTGATCGCACCCTCTGCCGGCCAGATGACCTGGCGCGGCGGCCCGCTCGACAAGAGCGCCCGGCGCGCTCAGGCGATGGTGTTCCAGCGCCCGGTCATGCTGCGCCGGTCGGTGCTGGCTAATCTCGCCTTCGCGCTCAAGGTGCGGGGCCTGCGCGGGGCGGCGCGCCAGGCGCGCATCGACGAGGCGCTGGACAAGGCACGGCTTTCCGACCTCGCCCGCAGCCCGGCGCGCGTCCTGTCCGGCGGCGAGCAGCAGCGCCTCGCCCTTGCCCGAGCGCTCGCCTGCGATCCCGAGCTTCTGTTTCTCGACGAGCCGACGGCGAGCCTCGACCCGGCCTCGACCCAGGCCATCGAAAGCCTGATCGCCGACGCCAGCCGGCGCGGCGTCACAGTCGTGATGGTGACCCATGACCTAGGCCAGGCCCGGCGGCTGGCAGACGACATCGTCTTCCTGCATGCCGGCCAGGTCGCGGAGAGCGGCCCGGCCTCGCGGGTGCTCTCCACCCCCCGTTCCGAAGCCGCCCGAGCGTGGCTGGAAGGGCGCCTTTTCCTCGACGGACAGGGCGCGCAAAGCTGACCAACAATACAGGGAGTTTCAACATGCTTCGTCGTCAGTTTCTGACACTCGCGGCAGCCGGCCTTCTGGCCACGAGCCTTGCCGCCCCGCTGCATGCGGAAGAGAAGTTCATCGTGGTGCAGTCCACGACCTCCACCCAGAACTCGGGCCTGTTCGAGTTCATGCTGCCGAAGTTCCAGGAGAAGACCGGCATCGAGGTCCGCGTCGTGGCCGTGGGCACCGGCCAGGCGATCAAGAACGCGGCCAATGGCGACGGCGACGTGCTGTTCGTCCATGCCAAGCCGGCGGAAGAGAAGTTCGTTGCCGACGGCGACGGCGTGAAGCGCTTCGACGTCATGTACAACGACTTCGTCATCGTCGGCCCGCCGTCCGATCCGGCCGGCGTCGCCGGCTCCAGCAATGTCACCGAGGCGCTGAAGAAGATCGCCGAGGCCAAGGCTCCGTTCGCCTCGCGCGGCGACGACAGCGGCACCCACAAGGCCGAGCTGCGCCTGTGGAAGGCGGCCGATGTCGACGTCAAGGCGGCGTCGGGCGGCTGGTATCGCGAGACCGGCTCGGGCATGGGCGCGACGCTCAACACCGGCACCGGCATGGGCGCCTACATCATGACCGACCGCGCCACCTGGATCTCCTTCGGCAACAAGGGCGAGTACAAGATCGCCGTCGAGGGCGACGAGAAGATGTTCAACCAGTACGGCATCATCCTTGTGAACAAGGAGAAGCACCCGAACGTGAAGGCCGATCTCGGCCAGCAGTTCGTCGACTGGGTGATCTCCGACGAGGGCCAGCAGGTCATCGCCGACTACAAGATCGACGGCCAGCAGCTGTTCTTCGCGAACGCCAAGCCCGGCAGCTGAGGCGGATCCCGCACAACGCCCCATCCCCGGCGCGGGGTCCGTCCCGCGCCGGTTTCGTTTCCCTCGGCCCGCCCTTGCGGTCAGGGCCCGGCCTTGAGGCTTTGCTTATGCGCCGCACCCTCGCCGCCACGGTTCTCGCCGTTTCCGCCACCCTCGCTTCCGGCACGCCCTCCATGGCAGACACCGCTCCCGTCCATCTGCATGCGGCCGGCAGCCTGAAGTCGGCCATGACCGACATTGCCGATGCCTTCGCCAAGGCATCCGGCACCGAAGTCGAACGGGCATTCGGTCCCTCGGGCCTGCTGCGCGAGCGGATCGAGGGCGGCGAGAAGGCAGAGGTCTTCGCCTCGGCCAACATGGCCCATCCCCGGCGCCTCGCCGAGGCGGGCAAGGCCGCCCCAGTGGTCCTATTCGCCCGCAACCGGCTGTGCGCCCTCGTCCAGCCCGACGTCGAGACCGACCGCGACGGGCTGCTCGCCACCATGCTGCGCGAGGACATCCGCGTCGGCACCTCCACGCCCAAGGCCGATCCCTCCGGCGACTACGCCTTCCAGGCCTTCGACAAGGCCGAGGCCGTTACGGCGGGTGCCACCGAAACGCTCAAGGCCAAGGCCCTGCAGCTGACCGGCGGCAAGGACAGCGAGCCGGCCCCCGAAGGGCGCAATCCCTATGGCTGGGTGATGGAAAGCGGCAAGGCCGACATCTTCCTCACCTATTGCACCAACGCGCTGCTCGCCCGCAACGAAGTGGAAGCGCTGAAGATCGTGCAGCTGCCGTCGACGCTGGCGGTCGGCGCGGATTACGGCCTGACGGTGATGGACGGGGCCTCTGGCGACGCCTGGAAACTTGCGCTCTATATACTGTCGCCGGCCGGTCAGCAGATTCTGGCCGACTACGGTTTCGACGCGCCGGGCACGCTCGACTGACACCGGGCGGGCGGCCATCGCCCGATGGAGGGCGCATGACCAGGGGCGAACGAGAGGGGAGCCCGAAATGACGCAGCCTGCCCGCTTCCCTGTCTTTGTCTTTGCCTCCGCCCTTACCCCTGTCCTGGCTCTGATGGCGGCGCTGCTGGCCGTCCTGATCGCGGACGCTCCTGCCTCGGCAAGAACCGTCGTCGATTCCGCCGGCCGCACCGTCGAGGTGCCCGACACGGTTTCGCGGGTCTTCGCCGCCGGCCCGCCCGCCTCCATCCTCGTCTATGCGCTGAAGCCCGAGGCGCTGCTCGGCTGGCCGCGGGCGCTGCGCCGCGAGGAGCGGCCCTATATCGCCGAGGCCTATCGCGACCTGCCGGAGACCGGCCGGCTGACCGGGCGCGGCGGCGAGGCGAACCTTGAACGGGTTCTGGCGCTGAAACCCGACCTGATCATCGACTTCGGCTCCGTCCGCGACACCTATGCCGACCTTGCCGACCGGGTGCAGGTGCAGACCGGCATTCCCTACATCCTGATCAACGGCCGGTTCGACGAGACCGCGAACTCCCTGCGCCTCGTCGGTGAGGCGCTCGGCGTGCCGGAGCGCGGCGAGGCTCTGGCGCGCGACGCGGAGAAGACCTTCGCTGCGCTCGATGCCGCGCTCGGCGCGGTGCCCGAGGCGGAGCGTCCGCGCGTTTACCTCGCACGCGGTCCCGACGGGCTCGAGACCGGCATGAAGGGCTCGATCAACACCGAGATCATCGAGCGGGTCGGCGGGCGCAACGTCGCCGAGGCGCCGGGCCAGTACGGGCTGGTGCAGGCCTCGCCCGAACAGGTGATCCTCGCCGACCCCGACACGATCATCACCTGGGACCGCACCTTCTTCGAGGCCGTGTGGTCGAGCCCGGTGTGGTCCGGCATCACGGCGGTGCGCGAGGGACGGGTCTATCTGTCGCCGACCGCGCCCTTCGGCTGGATCGACCGGCCGCCCTCCCTCAACCGGATGATGGGCCTGAAATGGCTCGCCGGCCTCTTCTACCCCGAGCGGTGGGCCGGGAACCTGCGCGAGGAAACCCGCGCCTTCTATCGGCTCTGGTATCATGTCGAGCTGTCGGACGCCGAACTCGACACGCTGCTGGAATGGGCGAACGGGCGCGCGCCTTGAGGCCCCGGTCCGGGCTTGCCGTTGCCCTGCTGGTCGCCGCGCTGCCGCTGCTGGCGCTTGCGGCCCTGCTGATCGGCCCCTTCCCGCTGTCGCCCGGCGAAGCGCTCGCCGTGCTGTGGCGCGGCGCGACCGGCACGCTTGCCGAGGGCGACCGGGCCGCGACCGTCCTCCTGTCGATCCGCCTGCCGCGCGTTGCTGCCGCGCTTCTCGTCGGTGCCGCCCTTGCCGCGGCCGGTGCCTGCTACCAGACCCTGTTCCGCAATCCGCTGGTCTCGCCAGACATTCTCGGCGTCTCGGCCGGCGCCGGGCTCGGCGCGGTGCTCGGCATCTTCCTGTCGCTGCCCGTCGCAGCGATCCAGCTGATGGGCTTTGCCGGCGGGCTTGCCGCCGTCGCCCTTGTCGGTTTCGTCGCCGCGGCCGTGCGCACGGGCGACCGGACGCTGGTGCTTGTGCTGGCCGGCGTCGTCGTCGGCGCGCTGACCGGTGCGGCGACCTCGCTGCTCAAGGTGCTGGCCGATCCTTACGACCAGCTGCCGGCCATCACCTTCTGGCTGCTCGGCTCGCTGGCCGACATCAAGGCCGAAGACGTCCTGCCGGCCGCGCCCGTCGTGCTGCTGGGGCTGGTGCCCCTGGCGCTGCTGCGTTGGCGCATCAACGTTTTGTCGCTCGGCGACGAAGAGGCCCGCTCGCTCGGCATCGAGGCGGGGCGCCTGCGCCTTGCCGTGATCTGCTGCGCCACGCTGGTGACCGCGAGCGCGGTTGCCATTGCCGGCGTCGTCGGCTGGGTCGGCCTGGTCATCCCGCATGTGGCGCGCATGCTGGTCGGCCCCGGTTTCGGCACGCTGCTGCCGGTCGCAGCCCTCCTCGGCGCGGCCTACATGCTGGTCGTCGACACGCTGGCGCGCACCGTCTCGGGCGCGGAAGTGCCGCTCGGCATTCTCACCGCCGTCGTCGGGGCGCCGTTCTTCCTGTGGCTGCTGGCGCGCGGGCGGAGGGCCTGGGCATGAGGCTGGCGACCCGCGCGCTCGCCACCGGCTATCGCGGCCGCTCCGTCGGGCGCGACATCACGCTTGCCGCCGGCCCCGGCGAGGTCCTGTGTCTGCTCGGCCCCAACGGCTCGGGCAAGACGACCTTGTTCAAGACGCTGCTCGGCCTCATCCCCTCACAGGGCGGCGAGGTGCTGCTCGACGGCACATCGCTTGGCCGGCTGCCGCGCGCGGAGATCGCCCGCAAGATCGCCTATGTGCCGCAGGCGCATGCGATCCCCTTCGCCTTCCCGGCGGAGGAGGTGGTGCTGATGGGCCGTACCGCCCGGCTCGGCACCTTCGCCCAGCCGGGGCCTCGCGACCGTGAGGCCGCACAGGCCGCGCTCGCCCGTCTGGGCATCGCCGACCTCGCCCCGCAGGATTACACGCGCCTGTCCGGCGGCCAGCGCCAGCTCGTGCTGATCGCCCGTGCCCTTGCCCAGGAAACACCGCTGCTGGTCATGGACGAGCCGACCGCCAGCCTCGACTTCGGCAACCAGGCGAAGGTGCTCGCCGAGATCGCCGGGCTCGCCGGCGGCGGACTGACGGTGATCCTGTCGACCCACGATCCCGACCACGCCTTTGCGGTGGGAACGCGGGTGGCGCTGTTGCACGAAGGCAACGTCCTGGCGGAGGGGGCTCCGCAGGAAACGCTGACCCCGCAGGCGCTGTCCACGGTCTACGGCGTCGAGGTCACGGTGGAGCGCACCGCCTCCGGGCGCACTGTCTGCCTGCCGAGCCTTGCCGGCCCGCAGGCGCGCCCCGGCGCGTGATCCGCCTGTTCAGCAGACGTGAAAGACCGCCCAGGCTTCGCCGAGCCTGAACTCACGGAAACGTGAGATTAACCTCGCCATCTTTTCGCCCGGCACCTGCCGCATTTGCGCCCGGTTTGAAACCCGTGCGATTCCAGCGCGTTGCCCTCGCGTCCTGTGAAAGTATGAAAAAAACGTTTCCGCGGGAACCGCACAGGTGTGATGCGCGTTACTGTTTTGTCAGGATGTTTGAGAGACGTTTGGCTACGCTTGGCCTAGAATATTTGGGCGATGAGTACCAAATCTCAAGCTTAGCAACATTCAGGCGGTTACCGACCAAAGAACTCGGGACCGCCCAGCCTTGGGAGGCGACGAATGTTTGAACTTGCAAAGAATATCGTTGCGGGAAAGTCACGCAGTGTGACTTCGCGGCACGGTGCTGCGCATGTTGGACTGGCCATTGCGGCGGTGATCGGTATCGCTGCGGCGGTGACCGCATCCGAACTGCGCGCTGAATCCGCGGAGACGGTCCTCCAGAAGAGCGACCGCGAGACTTTCCTCATTCCCGAGGACCGCCTGGCGGTCACGCTCGGCACGCCCCAGGGCACCGACGGCGAGAGCTCCTACGCGATCTGGGTCGGCGAGGTCGAGCGCAACGGCCGCAAGACCGCCTGGGTCGAGCTGATCGACGAGCACGGCGAAGTCATCTACGACAGCGAAGTCGCGCAGAACGAGACGCACCTCTTGCCCGATGGCCGCGCCGTCGTCGTGCGCGCCATGACGGACCCGCAGGACGGGGAGACGCGCGTCGCCAAGACCGACCAGTCCCGCGTTGCACCCGACGCCCGCCTGGTGGTGACCCGCCGCGTCGTCGACGACCCGAACCTGCAGACCACGATCGAGTTCATCGAGGAGACGCCCCGCTCGGAACCAACCGCGATGATGCGCATCGCCGCGTTCGGTAATGCCGTGTGGACCGCCCTCATCGCCAGCCTCGGCGCGGCTGCCGACAGTGTCGCCGTCGCCTGGAACTGGATCACCGAGCCGTTCCGCGCCTGAGGGAACCGCATCACGACCGACCGACTGACCGGCCCGAGCCAGAGCAATCCGCTTCCCCGCGTGTCCGGCTCCGGACCATGACTGCCACGACCCGAAAAACGGCTGCGTCCCCCGGCGCAGCCGTTTTTCGTTTCTGGCCGCCGGCCTGCTCGCATTTCCTGCCGGCCCAGCAAAAAGTGCTGATCCATCAGGCCCTGAAAGGCGTAACCAGGAGCACAGACCCGCTGAAGACGGAACATTCGCCATATGCCCTCAAAGGACAGTCCCTCCCCGATTGTCGTCTGGTTCCGCGATGACCTGCGCCTCGACGACAATCCTGCGCTTGCCGCAGCCGTTGGAGAGGGGCGCCCCGTCATTGCCCTTTACGTGCTCGACCAAGGCAAGGACGCGCCGCGCGCGCCGGGAGGCGCATCGCGCTGGTGGCTGAACCTGTCGCTGAAGGCGCTGGCCGAGGACCTTGCTAAGGTCGGCGTGCCCCTGGTCCTGCGCAAGGGACCCACCCCCAAGACCGTGCGCCAGGTGGTGTCCGAGGCCAGTGCCGGGCGCATCGTCTGGAACCGGCGTTACGACGCGCCCGGCATTGCCATCGACACGGAGCTGAAGTCCGCCTTGCGCGACGACGGTCTCGTCGCCGAGAGCTTCAACGGCGCGCTCTTGGCCGAGCCGTGGGACGTTCAGACCGGCGAGGGCCAGCCTTACCGCGTGTTCTCCCCGTTCTTCCGGGCGATGAACGCGCGCGGCGCCCCGGCCCAGCCGACGGAGTTCAAGGCCCCCTCCACGCCCCTGCCGCAGCCTCCCGCGCTTGAGGGCGAGGAGGTCGATGTGCTGCTTCCCCTGCCCTCGCGTCCGGACTGGGCTGGCGGCCTGCGCGAGACCTGGACGCCGGGCGAGGCCGGTGCGCGCAAGCGGCTGGAGGCGTTTCTCGACAACCGGCTGCGCCGCTATGCCGACGAGCGCGACATGCCGGGCGAGGACGCGACGTCCCTGCTGTCGCCGCATCTGCGCTTCGGCGAGATCTCGCCCCGGCGCATCTGGCATGCGGCCGGCGACCGCGCCGCCGCGCGCGAGGAGATCAGCGACAAGCAGCTGGACAAGTTCCGCGCAGAGCTCGGCTGGCGGGAGTTTTCCTACCATCTGCTGTTCCACTTCCCCGACATCGGCCACGCCAATTTCCAGCCGCGCTTCGACGCCTTTCCCTGGCGGTCGGATGCGGAGCAGTTCCGCCTTTGGACCAAGGGGCAGACCGGCTATCCGCTGGTCGATGCCGGCATGCGCGAGCTCTGGCACACCGGCTACATGCACAACCGGGTGCGGATGGTCGTCGCGTCGTTCCTGATCAAGCACCTGATGATCGACTGGCGCGAGGGCGAGGCCTGGTTCTGGGACACGCTGGTCGACGCGGACCCTGCCAACAACACCGCCAGCTGGCAGTGGGTCGCAGGCTCCGGCGCCGATGCAGCCCCTTACTTTCGCATCTTCAACCCCACCAGCCAGGGCGAGAAGTTCGACCCGGACGGCATCTATGTGAAGCGCTGGGTGCCGGAGCTCGCCCGCCTGCCCGCCTCCCACATCTACAAGCCCCATGAGGCCCCGCGCGAGATGCTGGAGCGCGCCGGCATCCGCCTCGGCGACACCTATCCCCGACCGATGGTCGAGCATGCCAAGGCGCGCCAGCGTGCCCTCGATGCCTTCCAGACCATAAAAAACGCTTCCTGAAGAAGAAGGATACGCAATGCGCATCGCCGTCATCGGTTCCGGCATCGCCGGCAACAGCGCCGCCTGGGCCCTGAGCGAGAGGCACGACGTCACGCTTTACGAAAAGCGGGCGCGCCCCGGCGGCCACAGCGCCACGGTGGACATCGACTATGACGGCACGCCGATGGCTGTGGACACCGGCTTCATCGTCTACAACGAGCTGAACTATCCCAACCTGACCGCGCTGTTCGAGCATCTCGGCGTCGCCACCGAGGCGAGCGACATGAGCTTCTCCTTCTCGCTCGATGGCGGCGTTCGGGAATGGTCGGGCTGCAATCTCGGCACCATCTTCGGCCAGCGGCGCAACATCGTCTCGCTGCGCTTCATGTGGATGCTGCGCGAGATCCTGCGCTTCAACCGCATGAGCGTCGCCGACCGCGCCTCCGGCTATCTCGCTGGCCTGTCGCTTGCCGACTACCTGGAGCGGCGCAAGTTCTCGCCGTGCTTTGCCAGCGACTACCTGCTGCCGATGGGCGCCGCGATCTGGTCGACGCCGCCGGCCCACATGCTCGCCTTCCCAGCGGAGAACTTCATCGCCTTCTTCGAGAACCACCGGCTGGTCAACCGCGACCGCCCGGTCTGGCGCACGGTCTCGGGCGGCAGCCGCAGCTATGTCGAGCGGCTACTGTCGCCGCTGCAGGGCCGGGTGCGGCTGGCAACGCCCGTCGCCGAGGTCACCCGCCGCGGCGGCCGCGTCCATGTGCGCGACACGTCCGGCCACGAGGATGTCTTCGACCATGTGGTGCTCGCCTCCCACACCGACCAGACGCTGGCGATGCTGGCAGATGCCTCGCCGGAGGAGCGCAACATCCTCGGCGCGGTGCGCTACCGGCCCAACCAGGTCTATTTGCACCGCGACCGCGCCCTGATGCCGCAACGGCGCCGGGTCTGGGCGTCGTGGAACTACATCGCCTCCAGCGATCCGGGCGCGCCCTACCGCGATGCCTCGGTCACCTACTGGATGAACCGGCTGCAGAACCTGCCCGGCGACAAGCCGGTCTTCGTCAGCCTCAATCCGGTGGAGCCGCCGAGCGAAGACCTTACTTTCGGCCGGTTCGAGTACGATCATCCGCAGTTCGACGCGGCCGCCATCGCCGCGCAGAAGGCACTCGGCCAGATCCAGGGCAACCGCAACACCTGGTTCTGCGGCGCCTGGTGCGGATACGGCTTCCACGAGGACGGCCTTGCCGCCGGCCTCTCGGTCGCCGAGGCGATCGGCTGCGAGATCCCCTGGCGCGTCGGCGCGGACGGCGTTGCGCGCACTGCGGAGGCCGCCGAATGACCACGCGCCCCATGGCGACGACCCAGGACGCCAACGGCCCGCCGCCGGAGGCTGCCGCCGTGCTCTATCCGGGCAAGGTCATGCATGCCCGGCTGAAGCCCTTCGGCCACCGCTTCGACTATTCGGTCTTCTCGCTGCTCGTCGATCTCGACCGGCTGGACGAGGCGGACCGGCAGTCGCGCCTGTTCTCTGTCGGCCGCTTCAACCTCGCCTCTTTCCACGAGGCCGATCACGGCCCGCGCGACGGCACCCCTTTGCGCGCCCATGTCGAGACGCTGCTGGCCGCGCGCGGGATCGACGAGCCGCCGGCGCGGATCCTGCTTTTGTGCTATCCGCGCATCCTCGGCTACGTGTTCAATCCGCTGTCGGTCTATTTCGCCTATGACGCAGCCGGCGAGCTTCTCGCCCTCGTCTACGAGGTGCGCAACACGTTCGGCGACATTCACACCTATGTCGAGCCGGTGCGCGAGAGCCAGCGGGGGCCGGAGGGCATCCGCCAGTCCCGCGCCAAGGCCTTCTACGTTTCTCCCTTCATCGACATGGCACAGACCTATGCGTTCCGCGTGCTGCCGCCGGGCAAGGCGGTGCGCATCCGCATCCTGGAAAGTGACGCAACGGGACCTCTTCTGTCCGCCGCCTTCGCGGGCACGGCGGTACCGGCGAGCAGCGGGGCGCTTCTCTCGCTCTGCTTGAAAATCCCGTTCATGACACTCAAAGTGGTGGGCGGAATCCACTGGGAGGCGCTCCGTTTGTGGCTGAAGGGCGCGCCTTTTCATTCGCCGTCTCAACGTCCGGGAACCATTCGACGCCACAACGCATATACGGGTAGCTGAAATGTCCCGGCTGTCCGACGAGGAGCGACCGACCATGTCGACTGCGATCGTTCTCACACCTGAAAATGCCCGCCAGGCCCTGGCCGGACTTCCCCGGCTCGCACGCCTGGGCCTTCGCATCGCCCTCAACCTCAAGGCCGGATCCCTGAGCATTGAGACCCCCGAGGGCAAGCGCTTCCTGATCCGCGGCGAGTTGCCCGGACCGGAGGCCGAGGTACGCATCCATTCCTGGCGCTTCATCCGCCGCCTGCTCAGCGGGTCGGATATCGGCGTCGGCGAAAGCTACATGGTCGGCGAGTGGACCAGTTCCGACGTCACCACGTTCCTGGAGCTGTTCTGCCGCAACCGCGATGCCACCGCCGATATGCTGCGCGGCAGCCCGATCTTCCGCATGATGGTGCGTTTCCGCCATTGGCTGAACCGCAACACTCGCTCCGGCTCGCGGCGGAACATCTCGGCCCACTACGATCTCGGCAATGCCTTCTACCGGGAGTGGCTCGATCCCACGATGACCTATTCCTCGGCGCTCTACGACGGCGGCGTCAACGACCTGGAACAGGCGCAAAAGCGCAAGTACCGGGCGCTGGCGGAGGAAAGCGGCATCACGCCCGATCACCATGTGCTGGAGATCGGCTGCGGCTGGGGCGGCTTTGCCGAATTCGTCGCGAGCGAGATCGGCGCCAAGGTCACCGGCCTCACCATCTCGCGCGAGCAGTTCGACTTCGCCTCCAAGCGCATTCAGGATGCAGGCCTTGCCGACCGGGTGACGCTCAAGCTGCAGGACTATCGCGACGAGCGCCAGCAGTACGACCGCGTCGCCTCCATCGAGATGTTCGAGGCGGTCGGCGAAGAATACTGGAGCACCTACTTCCAGACCGTGTCGAACTGCCTCAAGCCCGGCGGGCGCGCCGGCCTGCAGATCATCACCATCCAGGACAAGTTGTTCCACGACTACCGCCGCACGCCGGACTTCATCCAGCGCCACGTCTTTCCGGGCGGCATGCTGCCGCCGCCGGGCGAGCTGGAAGCGCTCGGCGACCGCAGCGGGCTGAAGCTCGCCGCCCAGCGTATCTTCGGCCACGACTATGCCCGCACGCTGGAGGAGTGGCGCCAGCGCTTCTGGGACGCCTGGCCGCGCATCCGCCCGCTCGGCTTCGACGACCGGTTCAAGCGGCTGTGGGAGTTCTACTTCCACTACTGCGAGGCCGGCTTCCGCTCGGGCAATATCGACGTGCGCCAGATGATCTACGAAAAGGCGCGCTGACACATGGCGCCAGCGCCGGGCCCGTCATGGGGGCAACTTGCGGCCTATGCGGGACCGGCGCTGCCGCTGGCAGCGCTCACCCTGCCGCTCTACGTCATCCTGCCCAGCTACTATGCCGGTGCCATCGGCATGCCCTTGGCGCAGGTCGGTTTCATCCTGCTGATCGTGCGGCTCGCGGATGCGATCTCCGATCCTCTCGTGGGGCTTGCCGCTGACCGCTTCCACCCGCCGCTCGGCCGGCGGCGCGGCTGGCTGGCGCTCGCCGCCCTTCCCGCCGCGCTCGCGGCCTTCATGATCCTGACGCCGCCGGCCGACGCCGGCTGGGCCTATCTGCTGGGCTGGGGCCTTGCGCTCTCGCTCGGCTATACGGCGGCGATCATCCCCTACACCGCCTGGGGGGCGGAGCTTGCCGACGACTATCACGGCCGCAGCCGTGTCGCCGGCGCGCGCGAGGGGATGGTGCTGGTCGGCACACTGGTCGCGATCTCGGTGCCGGCGCTGGTGGAGGCGAGCGGGGCCGGCAGCCAGGGCGATGCGCTTGCCGTGCTGGCCTGGCTCGTCGCGCTGTCGCTTCCCCTTGCGGTCGTTGTGGCGATCCGCGCCCTGCCGGAGCCGGCGGAGGCGACCCGTGCCCTGCCCGGCCTGCGTCAGGGCCTTGCCCATCTGGCTGCCAACCGGCCCTTCGTGCGCCTGCTCATTGCCTTCGTCGTCAACGGCTTTGCCAATGGCTTGCCGGCCACCCTCTTCCTGTTCTTCGTGGCGCGGGTGCTGGAAGCCCCGCAGATGCAGGGGCCGTTCCTGTTCCTCTACTTCTTCTGCGGCATTGCCGGGGTGCCGCTGTGGATCGCCGTCTCGAGGCGGCTCGGCAAGCATCGCAGCTGGTCGTTCGCCATGCTGGGCGCTTGCGCGATCTTCGCCCTGGTGCCGCTGCTCGGCCCGGGCGACCTTCTCGGTTTCGCGGCGATCTGCGTCCTCACCGGCCTTGCCCTCGGCGCCGATCTCGCCCTCCCTTCCGCGATCCAGGCGGACGTGATCGATGTCGACCGCCTTGCGACCGGCAGCCGGCGATCCGGGCTTTATTTCGCGCTGTGGGGGCTTGCGACCAAACTGTCGCTGGCGCTTGCCGTGGGCCTTGCCTTTCCGCTGCTCGACCTTGCCGGCTTTGTCGCGGAAGGCACCGGAGACAGCGGTCTCGGCATGCTGGTCGCGCTCTATGCGCTCGTACCTGTCGCCCTCAAGCTCGTCGCCATCGCCTTGATGTGGAACTTCCCGCTCGATGCGGGCGCGCATGCGGATCTTGCCCGCTCCCTCGCCGCGCGGGAGGCCGTGCCAAACCCGCCGGCATGACCTGCCGGCGCGACGACCGCCGGCCCTACGCCTTGTCCGTCGGCTCTGCCGCCGGATCTCCCTTGCGCGACCAGCCGGTGCTGCGGGCGATCAGGGGGAAATACAGCCGGTAGGGCAGCATGCGCAGCAGCTTCAGCTGCCGGGTAAAGCGCTTGGGGAACGAGATCTCGAAGTCGGCCGGGTCCTCCAGCCCCTTGATCAGCTCGGCGACGGCCGCCTCCACGCTCATCAAGTGCGGCATGGGAAAGGGATTGTCCTTCGTCGCCGGCGTATCGACAAAGCCCGGCGAGATCACCTGCAGGCAGATGCCGAGCCGGTCGAGGTCGAACTTCATCGACTCCGCCAGATTGATCAGGCCCGCCTTGGTCGCCCCATAGGCCGCCGAGGTCGGCAACCCGCTATAGCCCGCCACCGAGGCGACGATGGCGATCTGGCCGCGTCGGCGCGGCTTCATCGCGTTCACCAGCGGCACCAGGGCGTTGGCCGTGCCCTTGAGATTGACGTCGAAGGAGGTGTGGAAGGCGGAAAGGTCCGGATCGGTCCCGTCGACCGGCAGGTAGACACCGGCGTTCAGCACCGCGAGCGCGATGCCGCCATGGCGCTCTTCCAGCTCCGCAACGATCTCGGCCATGCGGGCTGCATCCGTCACGTCGCCCGGCATCGGCAGAATGGCACCCGGCAGCGCGCGTGCGGCAAGGTCGTGCAGCGCATCGGCCGAGCGCGCCGTCACCGCCACGGTCCAGCCGTGCCGCTGCAGCTCGAGCGCCAGTTCCGCCCCGATGCCGGAGCTTGCGCCGGTCACCCAGGCCACGCCGTCCTGCGGAGCAACGGCCCCGATCGCTCTCGCGCTCATCGTCTGCCTCCATCCTGTTGTTCAGGGTTTACGGCAGGCGGACGCCGACGGATCGCCTCGAAGGTTCGGAAAGACAAAGGAGATTTTTCCGGCCGGATCCCGTCTGGGTCCGGCCGGGACGGGGTCGCCCGGATTTGCGGCGGCTCAGCCGCGCATGAACGGTGCGAACAGCCGGCCGATCGGGCCGGTCAGGCGCAGGCTGCCTTCCGTGACGGCGAAGCAGATGCAGTCCTCGTCGTCGTCGGCCACCGGGCGATGATCGATATCATCGTCCGCATAGGCGACATCGCCGCGGATGTAGTGTCCGTGGAGATCGGAGAACCCGCCTTCCAGCACCAGGGTAAGCTCGGTGCCGTGATGGGTGTGCGAGGGCATCGCCATGCCGGCGCGGATCCACAGCAGGCTGGCGCTGCAGCCGTCCATCTCCGCGACCTTGTACTCCTTCAGCCCCGGAATCTTGGTCCTCCAGGGGATCTCCGCCACATCCTTGCCGATGAAGTCGAAGAGCGGCTGCGGCAGCCTCGTTCTGGTGACCATCTGCGGCACCGAGATCGGCTCCTCGGCAGGGGATGCGAAAATCGCCGCCAGCATGGCGTCGCGGTTGTCGATCCCTACCGGCGCGATATCTTCCAGCATCGCTCCGCCTGCAGCCTCAAGATCGCGGACGAAACCGCGATTGACCGGCGACAGGTCGAGATGGCTCCGCACAAGCAGTCTTGCAGGTTCGGCCAGCGTGCCGGCCACATATCCGGCCAGCAGCGCGTCGAACTGTTCGCGTGATGCGTCCATTCCAATCCAATCCCTGTCGCGGCACCCCCAAGGCCGCGTCTCATCGCTCATACTCCACGAACGGCTCCGCGCCAATACATCCCGAATGACGGTGCGGTCGTGTCCGGAGATCCTTTGCCAGTGATACGACGCCAGTCCCGCAGCGGATCATCGCAAGCATACGATTCCAAGCTTACGTGGACTGTGATGATTTATCGACCAACTTTGTAGAACAGGGCCGAAAGGATTATCAACGAAGGCCAGACAAATGGCACGGGTTCGCTTGAAGGCCCGGCCCCCTCCGGCCTACCCTGCCGGCCCACTTGATACGCGGCCCGCTCCTTCTGCAGGGAGTGCCGCCCCCTGGAACGGACGGAACGAGCGATGGACATCAAGACCTCCGTGATCGACGCAATCGGCAACACGCCGCTGATCCGCCTGAACCGGGCTTCCGAGCTGACCGGCTGCGAGATCTACGGCAAGGCCGAGTTCATGAACCCCGGCCAGTCGGTCAAGGACCGTGCCGCCCTCTACATCGTCCGCGATGCGGAGGCGCGCGGCGCCCTGCGGCCCGGCGGCGTCATCGTCGAGGGCACGGCCGGCAACACCGGCATCGGCCTGGCACTGGTCGGCAATGCGCTCGGCTACCGCTCGGTGATCGTCATCCCCGAGACCCAGAGCCAGGAAAAGAAGGACATGCTGCGGCTCGCCGGTGCGGAGCTGGTCGAGGTGCCGGCGGTGCCCTACCGCAATCCCAACAACTACGTGAAGCTGTCCGGCCGCCTTGCCGAGCAGCTGGCCAAGACGGAATCCAGCGGCGCGATCTGGGCCAACCAGTTCGACAATGTCGCCAACCGGCAGGCCCATATCGAGACGACAGGGCCGGAGATCTGGCGCCAGACGGACGGCAAGGTCGACGGCTTCGTCTGCGCCGTTGGCTCGGGCGGCACGCTGGCCGGCGTCGGCATGGCGCTGAAGCAGTTCAATCCGAAGATCCGCATCGGCCTTGCCGATCCGATGGGCGCGGCGCTCTACAACTATTACGCCCATGGCGAGCTGAAGGCGGAAGGTTCCTCGATCACCGAGGGCATCGGCCAGGGCCGCATCACCGCCAATCTGGAGGATGCGCCGGTCGACATGCCGTTCCAGATCCCGGATGCGGAGGCGGTTCAGGTCGTCTTCGACCTGCTGGAGCACGAGGGCCTGTGCCTTGGCGGCTCCTCCGGCATCAATGTCGCTGGCGCCATCCGCATGGCGCGTGAGATGGGCCCCGGGCACACCATCGTCACCATCCTGTGCGACTACGGCAACCGCTACCAGTCGAAGCTGTTCAACCCGGACTTCCTGCGCTCCAAGGACCTGCCGGTCCCGGGCTGGCTGGAAAAGCCGAGCACCATCGCCGCCCCGTTCGAGCAGGTCGCCTGAGAAGGTGACCTGAGCGGGACGCTGCGGAAGGCGGCGCAAGGGGGCGGGAAGCGGATCATAAGGGGTAGGCCTGCCTTGTATTCGGGCAGGTTCCTGCCTACCGTCTTCCCCCGACCCTTTTCACCTCCGAGTTGAGATGATCCGCGACTTCGATCTCGCCGAGGCGCTCGTCGCCAACCTTCCGATCATCGCCGCGCTCACCTTCGCGCTCTACACGCTTGCCGCCGTGTGCGCCGTGCGCGAGGTGCTGCATTCGCGCACCTCGCAGGGCTCGATCGCGTGGCTCCTGTCGCTGCTGTTCCTGCCCTTCCCCACCGCCTTCCTCTACCTCGTCTTCGGCTGGAAGCGCTTCGAGGATTACGGCGAGGTCCGCACCTATGCCGGCCGCACCACCCGCGCCGCGCGCGCCGGCGAGTTGCGCCTTGCCGATGCCACCACCAGCACCAGCTGGCCGGTGCTCACCCGCATCGCCCAGGTGCCGTTCCTGGCCGGCAACTCGGTGGAGCTGCTGGTCGACGGGCCGGACACGTTCGAGTCCATCTTCGCCGGCATTGCCAAGGCCCGCCACGAGGTACTGGTCCAGTTCTTCATCATCCGCGACGACGGCCTCGGCCAGCGCCTTGCCGAGGTGCTGACCGAGCGTGCCAGGGCGGGCGTGCGGGTCCATGTCCTCTACGATGATGTCGGCTCCAAGAGCCTGCCGCGCAGCTACCGCCGCCGGCTGCGCGAGGCCGGCGTCCAGATCGCCGGCTTCAACCAGCGCCACAAGTGGCTGCGCTTCACCGGGCCGATGCGGCTCAACTACCGCAACCACCGCAAGATCGTCGTGGTCGACGGCGAGGCCGCCTGGGTCGGCGGGCACAATGTGGGCGATGAATATGTCGGCCTGTCGAAGGAATTCGGCCACTGGCGCGACACCCATGTGAAGGTGGTGGGCCCGGCGGCCATCGCCTGCGCCCTCTCCTTCTGCGAGGACTGGCACTGGGCCACCGGCACGCCGATCCGTCCCTATCTGCCGGTGCCGATCCCCCAGCCGGGCGACGAGCCGGTGCTGGTGATGCCGACGGGTCCTGCGGACCGCTTCGACGACTGCGCCATCGCCTTTTCCGAGGCCATCGCCAGGGCGCGCGAGCGGCTGTGGATCGTCAGTCCCTATTTCGTGCCGGAAGAGGCGATGCAGACCGCGCTGATGGCCGCGTCCATGCGCGGCGTCGACGTGCGCATCCTGCTCCCCGAAAAGGCCGACCACCGGCTGGTCTGGCTGGCGAGCTATGCCCATGCCGACGACATGGTCGACTACGGCATCAAGGTCTATCGCTACTCCTCCGGCTTCCTGCACCAGAAGGTGATCCTGGTCGACGACGCGCTCGCCGGCATCGGCACGGTGAACTTCGATTCCCGCTCCTTCCACATCAATTTCGAGGTGACGCTGTGGTTCACCCACGAGCGTTCCGTGAACAAGGTGGAGCGGATGCTGGAGCGCGATTTCGCCAATTCCCGCCCGACGACGCCGGAGGATCTGGAGGTGCGCTCCTTCGCCTTCCGCCTCATTGCCCAGGCCGCGCGGCTGTTCTCGCCGATCCTTTGACCGCGCCGCGCCTTACCGCCGCGGATGGTTGATTGCCGGTGCCGATCGGATAGGCTGGCGCTCCTGCCTGAATCACGGCTGACCGACCGGGGACTTCTCATGACGGAACTGCTTTTTCGAGACGATGCCTATCTGCGCAGCTGCGATGCGCGGGTGACCGCCATCACCGATCGCGGCGGCATCGTACTCGACCGGACCGTCTTCTATGCGACCGGCGGCGGCCAGCCCGGCGACAGCGGCCGCATCGAGCTTGCCGACGGCCGCCAGATCGCCATCGCCACCACCGTCTATGGCGAGGACCGCAGCCAGATCGTCCATGTTCCGGCCGAAGGGGAGACGCTCCCTGCCGTCGGCGACGAGATCGTGCTGCATCTCGACTGGGACCGCCGCTACCGCATGATGCGCGTGCACACCGCGCTGCACCTGCTCTCCGTCGTCCTGCCCTTCCCCGTCACCGGCGGCCAGATCGGCGAGGGCGAAGGCCGTCTCGACTTCGACCTGCCCGAGGGCAGCCCGGACAAGGACGAGGTCGCGGCGAAGGTCAACGAGATCGCCGCCGCCGACCATGCGGTCACCACCGACTGGATCACCGACGAAGAGCTGCTGGCCAAGCCCGAGATGGTCAAGACCATGAGCGTCAAGCCGCCGATGGGCAGCGGGCGCGTGCGGCTGGTCCGCATCGGCGATGTCGACCTGCAGCCCTGCGGCGGCACCCATGTCAGCCGCACCTCGGAGATCGGCCCGCTCGCCGTCACCAAGATCGAGAAGAAGGGCCGTCAGAACCGGCGCGTGCGCATCCAGCTCGTCGACTGACGCTCTCCCGTTCCATCGCTCAAGCGAGGCTTTCAAGAATGGCGCTTTCCCCGCTCGTCTCGACCCAGTGGCTGGCCGACAAGATGGCCTCGCCGGATGTCGTCGTCGTCAATGCCTGGCTGCCGCCGGTGGGCCAGCCGGACGTGCCGCCTGAATATCCGCAAGGCCATATTCCCGGCGCGGTGTTCTTCGACGTCAACGCGGTCGCCGACAAGACCAGCGACCTGCCGCACATGCTGCCGCCTGCGCATGTCTTCTCCTCGATGATGCGGAGCATGGGCATCGGCGACGGCCAAACCATCGTCGTCTATGACGGCGTCGGGCTCTATTCGGCCGCCCGCGTATGGTGGATGTTCCGCGCCATGGGCGTCAGCCAGGTCTTCGTGCTCGACGGCGGCCTGCCCAAGTGGAAGGCGGAAGGCCGCCCGATCGAGGATGGCGCGCCCGCCCCGCGCGGCGAGCGCCACTTCACCGCCCGGCTCAACAACGGTCTCGTCGCCGATCTCGACAAGGTGGCCAAGGCGCTGCAGGGCGGCCAGCAGGTCCTCGACGCGCGCTCGCGCGGTCGTTTCGCCGGCCGCGATCCGGAGCCACGCGCAGGGCTTCGCAGCGGCCACATGCCCGGCGCGCTGAACCTGCCCTTCACCGAGCTGATGGAAGACGGCCGCCTGAAGCCGGCCGAGGATCTTGCCGCCGCCTTCGACGCGGCCGGCATCGACCGCTCGCGCCCCGTCATCACCAGCTGCGGCTCCGGCGTTACCGCCGCGATCCTGTCGCTGGCGCTCGCCATCACCGGTCACGACCGCTCCGCCGTCTATGACGGGTCCTGGACGGAATGGGGCGGACGCGAGGACATGCCGCTCGCCACCGGCGACGACTGATCGCAGCTTTTCACCCGCAGGACGACGATTGCGCGATGCCGCCATGTCGGTTCGCAAACAGTCGGCCCTGCCCTCAGCCTTTAGGATTGGCTTTCCAAATCGAACGATAGACGGCGGCAGATGAAACGACCGCCCGGGGAGAGGACAGTTTGCCATGGCCAGTGACATCGAGATTGCCCGCGCAGCCAGTCTGAAGCCGATCACCGAGATCGGCGCCAGGCTCGACATTCCGGCGGACGCGCTGGAAAGCTACGGATCGACCAAGGCAAAGGTCCGCTCCGACTTCATCAAGGGTCTGTCCGGCCGGCCGGACGGCAAGCTGGTGCTGGTCACCGCCATCAACCCGACGCCCGCCGGCGAGGGCAAGACCACGACCACGGTGGGCCTCGGCGACGGGCTCAACCGCATCGGCAAGCGCGCGGCGATCTGCCTGCGCGAACCCTCGCTCGGCCCCTGCTTCGGCATGAAGGGGGGAGCTGCCGGCGGCGGCCACGCCCAGGTGGTGCCGATGGAGGACATCAACCTCCACTTCACCGGCGACTTCCACGCCATCACCTCCGCCCACAACCTGCTCTCGGCGCTGATCGACAACCACATCTACTGGGGCAACGCGCTGCAGATCGACACTCGGCGCGTTACCTGGCGGCGGGTGATGGACATGAACGACCGGGCGCTGCGCCAGATCGTCTCCTCGCTCGGCGGCGTCGCCAACGGCTTCCCGCGCGAGGCCGGCTTCGACATCACCGTCGCCTCCGAGATCATGGCGATCCTCTGCCTCGCCAGCGATCTCGCCGACCTGCAGAAGCGCCTCGGCGACATCATCGTCGGCTATCGCCGCGACCGCAGCGCGGTCACCGCGCGCGACCTGGAGGCGGACGGCGCCATGACCGTCCTGCTCAAGGAGGCGATGCAGCCGAACCTCGTGCAGACGCTGGAGAACAACCCGGCCTTCGTGCATGGCGGCCCCTTCGCCAACATCGCCCATGGCTGCAACTCGGTGATTGCCACCAGAACCGCGCTGAAACTCGCCGACTATGTGGTCACCGAGGCCGGCTTCGGCGCCGATCTCGGCGCGGAAAAGTTCTTCGACATCAAGTGCCGCAAGGCGGGCCTCAAGCCCGACGCGGCGGTCATCGTCGCGACCGTCCGGGCGCTGAAGATGAACGGCGGCGTCGGCCGCGAGGCGCTGGGTGAGGAGAATGTCGAGGCGCTTGTGCGCGGCTGCGTCAATCTCGGCCGCCACATCGAGAACGTGAAGAGCTTCGGCCTGCCGGTGGTCGTCGCCATCAACCACTTCGTCAGCGACACGGATGCGGAGGTTGCCGCGCTCCAGGCCTATGCCGCCGAGCAGGGCGTCGAGGCGGTGCTGTGCCGCCACTGGGCGGACGGCTCGAAGGGAACCGAGGCGCTCGCCCGCAAGGTGGTCGAGATGGTCGAGGGCGGGTCGTCCAACTTCGCGCCGATCTATCCCGATGACATGCCGCTCCTGGCGAAGATCGAGACCATCGCCCGCAAGATCTACCGCGCCGACGGCGTTGCCGCCGACAAGTCGGTCGTCGACCAGCTGGAGCGCTGGGAGGCGGACGGCTTCGGCCATCTGCCGGTCTGCATGGCCAAGACGCAGTATTCCTTCTCCGCCGACCCGACCTTGCGCGGTGCGCCGACCGGCCACATCGTGCCGGTGCGCGAGGTACGCCTTTCGGCCGGTGCCGGCTTCGTCGTGGCGATCTGCGGCGAGATCATGACCATGCCCGGCCTGCCGAAGGTCCCCTCCGCCAACCACATCCGCCTGGATGCGGACGGCCAGATCGAAGGCCTGTTCTAGGCGCCGCCCCGGCGGGGCGGCCGAGGGGTGATCGGGCAACGCCAACGGGGTGGGGCGAATGCGCGATCACAACTACTATGTCTACATCCTGGCCAGCGGCGTCGGCGGGACCCTCTACACGGGGGTTACCAACGACGTTGCACGCCGGGTTTCGGAGCATCGCGACAAGATCGCGCGCTCCTTCACCTCCCGCCACGACGTCACCCACCTTGTCTATTTCGAACATCATACCGATGTCAAAGCCGCCATTCGGCGCGAAAAGCAGATCAAGCGCTGGAAACGAGCCTGGAAGATAAGGCTCATCGAAGAACATAACCCCGACTGGCGCGACCTCTTTCACGGCCTTCCGTAGCCGACCATAAAGACAGGCAGGCAGCACCCCGCCCTCCGCCTGTCGTCCCGGTTTCGGCGCAGCCGAAGACCGGGACCCAGTAACCCCGGACGTTTCCGCTCAAGCCGTAAACACCGCGAAGAAGCCCCCGACCCTTTCGCGTCACCACGGCCGCCAGCGGATACTGGATGCCTGCCTTCGCAGGCATGACAGCGGAGAAGGTGGCCGCCTCAACGGCGGGCCGGCAGGCGCACGCGCCAGATCCGGTCGTCGTCGATCCGCTCGCCGAGCTGGAACGTGCAGCGCCCGACTTCCCTGAACCCGTAGCGGGTGTAGAAGCGTTTCGCCCGCTCGTTGTGATCGAAGACGGTCAGGTAGACCTCTCCCGTCCCCTCTGCGGCGGCGGTCTCCAGCGCCCATGTCATCAGCCGGTCGGCGACGCCCCTGCCCTGCCAGTCGCGCAGGACGTAGAGCTGCTGCAGCTCCAGCGCGCCCGGCTCGGCGTCGAGCGCTGGCGCGCGAAGCGGCCTCAGCTTGGCATAGCCGATCGGCTGCCCCGCGCTCACCGCCACCAGCCAGCGTATGTCAGGTGCCTCGAAGTCCTGCGACATGGCCCCGCCGGGCCGATAGACCTCGTCGCAATACACCTCGAATGCAGCCGTGTCGTAGCGCTCAGCGAACGTGTCGGTGAAGATCTGCCGTGCGACCGGCAGCAGGCGCTCGAGCAATCCAGGATACGGCTCGACGAATGCGACAGACATTGCAATTCCCTTCAAGTCTGCGGTCGGAAAGGCCCCCCTGCGGTCCCTTACCGGGATCGCAGGGACGCCTGCCGGAACGATGCGCTGCGCATCGCGAGGATGCAGAGCAGCGGGGCGAGCGCCACGGTCACAAACAGCCAGCGTGCCGCATTGGCCACATCCATACCACCGGATGGCGCGCCCGCGCCGGCCAGATTGACCGCAAGCCCGGCGATGGCCGCACCGAAGGCGGTGGCGCAGAGCTGCACCGTCATGATCGACGAGGCCGCGTTGTCCGCCTCCTCGGGCGGCGCCACCTGCAGGACCATCGCCGACAGATGCGGATAGGCGAGCCCGACGCCCGCCCCGCCGGCAATCAGCGCGGCACAGATCAGGGCGAGCCGCAGCCAGTCGCCCGCCGGACCGGAGACAGGACCGGCTACAGGCAGAACGAGCGCCAGGGCGATCATCGCGGCGAGCGACAGGACCGGCCCGGCCCGCACCGCAAGGGTGCGGCGCGCGCCCTGAAACCCGGAGGCGAAGATCGCGGCAGCCGTCCAGCCCGCCGACATCACCGCCGCGATATAGCCGGCCTCCAGCGGCGAGCGGCCATGCAGCTCCTGCAGGAACAGCGGCAGGAAGATCTCCGTACAGGTGACGGTCATGGCCAGTAGCGCCGAGGTCGCATAGAGGCTCCCGAGCGCGCCGGGCAGCCTGAATGTCTCTGCCGGCAGCAGCTTTCTCGCCGATCTGCGCTCCACCACGACGAACAGCACCACCAGCACCAGGGCGGCCAGCATTCCCGTGACGGTCGACACGATAGTCTCGCCGATCCCACCCCACGAGGCGGCGAAGACGGCAATCGTCAGCAGCGCGAGCTGGACGAGAGGCAACGGCTCGGCGCCCTTTTCGTCCGCCGCACGCCGCGGCAGGACCAGAAACGCGGCACAAGCGATCAGGGCTGCGAAGGGGACCAGGATGAGAAAGGCCCCGCGCCACAGGTCGAGTTCGGCGAAGATGCCGCCCACCGCCGGCCCGAGCAGGGTGGCAATGCCCCACATGCTGGACAGCAGCGCCAGCGCGCGCGGCCAGAGCGGCTCGGGATAGACCCGCCGGACCATCGCATAGGCCAGCGCCAGCAGGATGCCGCCGCCCAGGCCCTGCACGAAGCGGCCGGCGAGCATCGCCGGCATCGATCCGGCCGCGGCGCAGGCCAGCGTCCCGACGATGAAGACCGCCGCCGCCACGACATAGCCGCCGCGCGGGCCGGTCTGCGCCAAAACCGGAGAGGACAGCGCCGCACCGAGGATCGAGGCGATCACGAACAGCGTCGTGTTCCAGGCATAGAAATCCAGCCCGCCGATCTCGCGCACCACGGTCGGCAGGATCGTCGTCGAAATGTAGAGATTGACGGCATGCAGGGCGACGCCGCCGCTCAGGGCGAGCGAGCGGACAAGATTGCCACCGGACAGCAAGTCCGCCCAGCCGGGCGAGGCTGTGACGACACGCGCATCGGTCATTGGATCGTCCTTTCGGCATCGCCGAGGCGCGCCAGCTTGTCCGGATTGCGCATGATGTAGATGCCGGTCAGGCGCCCCTCGGCATCGCAGGCAAGGCTCACCGACGCGACGATCTCCGGCCCGTCGAGGACCAGCGCCCCGCGCGCGCCGTTGATGTCGATGTGCCGCCACTCGTAGCGGGACCAGTATTCGCCGAGCGTTCCGCCGACGAAGGCCAGCACGTCGGCCTTGCCCGAAAGCGGCTGCAGCAGGGCCTGTACCTTGCCGCCGCCGTCCGTCTTCAGCTCGATGTCTTCGCGCATCAAACTGGCGAGCTGCGCCGTGCTTCCGGTCATGATGGCAGCCTGGAAGGCGGCAAGCAGCGCGTCCTGGCGGGCTTTCGGCACGGCGGCGCCGGGCTCTTCCCGGCCGATGCGGCTGCGCGCGCGGGACACCAGCTTGCGACAGGCCGCCTCGCTCACGTTCAGCGCGACCGCCACGTCCTCGTAGGGCTGGTCGAAGATCTCGCGCAGGAGATAGGCGGCCCGTTCCTTCGGGGCGAGCCGTTCCAGCACCAGCATGAAGGCGAGCGAGAGCGTCGACGACAGGTCTGCCGCCTCTTCCGGGCCATCTTCGGTCATCGTCTGGATCGGCTCCGGCAGCCACGCACCCACATAGTCCACCCGCGCGCGGCGGGCGGACCTCAGCATGTCGATGCACCGGCGCGTGCAGGCGGCGGTGAGCCAGCCGGCAGGGTTGGAGATGGTCGCGCGCTCGCTTGTCTGCCATTTCAGGTAGGTGTCCTGAACCGCATCCTCGGCTTCGGCGCGCGAGCCGAGGATGCGATAGGCCAGACCTGTCAGGAACGGTCGCCGTTCTTCGAACAAGGCTGTGTCGGAGGGCTGCATGTCAGTGCGTCGAGACCTGGATGCGGTTCCAAAGGTTGATCATCGCGACCGTCGCGGTCAATGCGCTGATCTCCGTGTCGCTGAAGTGCTCGCGCAGCTGGGCACGCAACACACCGTAGTCGGTCTTGCGGTCGAGCTGGGTCAGCGCCTCGGTCCAGGCGAGCGCGGCGCGCTCCTTGGCGGTGAAGTCGCCGACATGCTCCCACACGGTCAGTCGGTCCAGCCGCTCGTTGGTCTCGCCGTCGTCGCGCGCTTCCTTGGTATGCATCTTGACGCAATAGGCGCAGGCGTTGAGCTGCGAGGCCCGCAGCTGCACCAGATGGTGCAGCATCCGGTCGAGGCCGTGCACATCGATGGCCCCGTGGACATTCTCCAGCGCCCCGAAGACATCGGGAACGTTCTTGTAGTGATTTACCGGCTTGGTCGTCATCGTAAGCTCCATTGGCTTGGGCATACCCGCTTGACGATTGAGCCGGCCGGTTTGTGACGTGCCCGCCGGAAAATCTCCGGCAAGGCGTGCCCATGCGCTGCTAGCGGGCGGTGACGACGCTCAGGGCGAGCGCCGTCAGCACCGACGCCATCGCCCAGCGCTGCACCCGCATCCAGCCCGGACGGGTGGCAAACCAGCGCGCCACCCAGCCGGCGGCGAGCACGATTGCCGCGTTCACCGCAAAGCTCACCATGATCTGCACGCTCCCCAGCAGCACGCTCTGGGCCAGCAGGTTGCCCTTCTCCAGGTCGAGGAACTGCGGCAGCAGCGACATGTAGAGCAGCGCGATCTTCGGATTGAGCAGATTGGTGACGAAGCCCATGGTGAACAGGCGCAGCGGCGGATCGACGGGAAGGTCGGTGCGCGGCTGGAAGACCGAGCCCGCACCGGGCTTGACCGCGCGCCAGGCGAGATACAGCAGGTAGGCAGCGCCGGCGAACTGGATCGCCTTGAAGGCGAAGGGCACCGCCAGCACGATGGCCGTCACGCCGAAGGCCGCGCACAGCATGTAGAAGACGAAGCCCGCGATCACGCCGAACAGCGAGATGAAGCCCGCGACGCTGCCCTGCAGGATCGAGCGGCTGATCAGGTAGATCATGTTGGGTCCGGGGGTGATCACCATCCCGAACGAGACGAGAGCGAACGCTGCAAGATTGGTGCTCGTGGCCACGATATGCCTCCGGCCTGTTGCGAAGGCAGCCTCGTTCATTCACAATCTCGGTGCAATTTCAACATTGCACTCGGAGCAATATAGATGCACGGCTTCAGGGAAATCGCCGACGCGCTCAGCGCCCAGATCATGTCGGGCGAGCTGAAGCCGGGAGAGCGGCTGCCGCCGCAACGCGAATTCGCCTATCGGCGCGGCATTGCGGCATCGACCGCGGCACGCGTCTATTCCGAGCTTGCACGGCGCGGGCTGGTGACCGGCGAGACCGGCCGCGGCACCTTCGTCCGCCTGCCGACCTCGCGACAGGCCCCTGCGCTCACCGAGCCGGCAACGGCCGCGATAGACCTGGAGCTCAACTTCCCCATCGTCGACGAGCAAGCGGCGATGACGGGACGCGCCGTTGCCGCCTTGCTGCAGGGCAGCGCGATGGAGGACGTGTCGCGGCCGATCGGGGCGACGGGCACGCCGGCGGCGCGCGCCATCGTTGCCGATCATCTGCGCCGGGTCGCCTGGCGGGCGGATCCGGAGGCCATCGTCTTCGCCGGCAACGGCCGGCAGGCCATCGCCGCAACCCTCTCCGCCCTCGCACCACCGGGCAGCCGCTTCGGGGTGGAGGCGCTGACCTACCCGGTCTTCAAGGGGCTGGCCGCCCGCCTCGGGATCATCCTGGTGCCGATTGCCTGCGACAGGCAGGGCATGCTGCCGGATGCGATCCTGCGCACGCACGCGGCCGCCCCGCTCAGCGGCCTCTATGTGCAGCCGAGCCTGCAGAACCCGGTTGGCACGACGATGGATGCGGCACGCCGCCGGGAGATCGCGGCGGTTCTCGAGACCACGCGCCTCGTCGCCATCGAGGACGGCATCTACGGTTTTCTGACCGACGAAGAACCGCTCGCCCATTACGCGCCGGCGCATGCCGTGCTGGTCGACAGTCTCTCCAAGCGGATTGCCCCCGGCACCACCGCGGGCTTCATCGCAGCCCCGCTTCACATGCGCGGGCAGATCATCTCGAGCGTGCGCAGCGGCTGCTGGGGGCCGTCGGGCTTTCCCCTCGCCCTCGGCCTGCAGATGATGTCCGATGGCAGCGCACACCGGATCGGCGAGCTGAAGCGCGAGGACGCCATGTCCCGCAACACCCTCGCCCGCCGGCATCTCGGCAACCTGAGGATCGACGGCGATCCGCGCGCCTATCACGTCTGGGCCACCCTGCCCGACCATTGGCGCGCGGACACATTCGCGATGTTCGCGGCCCGGCGGGGCATCGCCGTCGTTCCCGGCAGCGCCTTCGCCGTCTCGCCGGGCCATGCGCCAAACGCCGTTCGCCTCGCCCTCGCCTCGCCGCCCCTGGGCGTTCTGGCCGACAGTCTCGACGTGCTGAACGCCCTTGCCGCGTCCTCGCCGGACCAGGTCGAGTGACCGGCTTCGGCGCCCCTTGGGGCCGGAGCCTCAGGGCTGCCAGCCGCCGCTGCCATAGGGCCGCGTGATCACCTCGAGCAGGTGCCCGTTGAGATCGTCGAAATAGAGCCCGCGCCCGCCGTCGTGCCGGTTCAGTCCCGGCTTGGTTCTGGCCGGGTCCGCCCAGTACGGCAGGCCGGCCGTTTCGATCCGCGCCAGGATCGCGTCGAAGCTCGCCTCGTCCACCAGAAAGGCGTAGTGCCGCGCGGCGACGTCTCCCGCCTGTTCCCCCTTCTGTTCCATGTAGTCGAGGTTGACGCCGTTGTCGGTGGTGACCACCCAGAACGGCCCCCATTCCCTCGGTTCCGGCAGCGACAGGATCTTTGCCAGGAACAGGGCCGAGGCCTTTGCGTCCTTCGCCGGCAGGATCGTGTGGTCGAGGTTGATGCTCATCGGGAGCCTCCCTTTCTTTCGGAATTCGGCACCGCGAGCCGATGCGCATAGGCGACCACCACGGCTGTTCCCATCAGGGCCGCGCCGGCAACGATGACCGCCGCCGAACTCCAGCCGAACCGCTCGATGGCGCTGCCGACGGCAACGGGGCCGAGGATCTGTCCCAGATTGTTGCCCTGAACGATCAGGCCGATCACCACGGGCACCAGGGCGGCCGAGGAGGCGACGATCGGAGCGGACGACAGGATGGTTGCCGGGATCAGGCCGCCGACGGCCGAGAACAGCACGCACAGGAGAAACGTCGCAGTTGCCGGCAGCAGGGGCAGGAAGATGCCGAGGCTTGCCGCTCCCATGACCAGGCAGGCCCCGATCAGCAGCGCCGGCCGGCTGACGCCCCGCGACAGCATCACGCCCGCCGCCAGGTTGCCGATCACGTTGACGGCGGAGGCCAGCGCGCCGAGCAGCCCGGCGGTGCGGTGGGACACGCCCATCTGCTCCATCAGCAGCACCGGCAGGAAGCTGAACAGCGCGAAGAACATCAGGCTGTAGAGCGCGAGGGAGACGGCGAGCCCGACCGCCCCGGCATTGCCGAAGACCGCCGCCGTCTCGTCCCGCAGGTGCCGCCATGACCAGGCGTGGCGCTCGCGGGAGACCGGCACAACGAGCGGCACCAGCAGGCAGAGCGCCAGGGCCAGCCCGCCGCTCGCCCACCACATCGCGCGCCAGTCGTCGAACATCGGCCCGACCAGCATCGCCGCCGCCAAGCCGAGCGGCATGAAACAGCTCCACAGCGCGAAGGCGAGATCCCGGTCGCCGGGCCGGGAGACGCGCCCGAGCAGCGACGGTGCGGCGACGATGATCAGCAGGAACCCCGCACCTTCGACGATCCGCGAGACCATGAGCATCGCAAGACCTGCGGACAGCGCCCCGGCTGCCGCGCCCGCCGCCGTGACCAGCAGCCCTGCGACCAGGACCCGGCGCGCGCCGAGACTGCCGACCAGCGCCCCGGTCGGGATGCCCCCGACCAGCCCGATCAGGGCGAAGACGCCGGTCAGCCAGCCCAGCGCCGCAAGGCTTATGCCGAGATCGCCTTCCAGCAAGGGCGCTGCGATGGGCGCCTTGCCCACCTGCAGCGCCGCGACGATCCCGGCCCCGACGATCAGGCCGACGGCCGCCCATCTGGTGACGGACGGCTCCGGCCTTGCTGCGGCGGTCGTCACGCCGCCCTGCCCTGCCGCCCGGCGGCAAGAGCCAGTGCGATCTCCGCGACATGCCGTCCCTGGAAGCGCGCGCCGTCGAGTTCGTTTTCGCTCGGGTCGCGATGCCCGCCGTTGCCGTCATCCGCCAGCGTCGAGGCGCCATAGGGCGAGCCGCCGGTGATCTCGTCCATCCGCATCTGCCCCTTGAAGCTGTAGGGCAGGCCCACGATGATCATTCCGAGGTGGAACAGCACTGTCTGGGTGGACTGGATGGTCGTCTCCTGCCCCCCGTGCTGACTGCCGGTCGAGGTGAAGACGCTGCCGACCTTGCCGACCAGCTTGTCCTCGAACCAGAGACCGCCGGTCTGGTCGAGGAAGTTCTTCATCTGCGAGGCCATGTTGCCGAACCGCGTCGGCGTTCCAACGATGATCGCATCGTAGTCGGCCAGCTCCGCGACGGTGGCGACCGGCGCCCCCTGGTCGACCTTGTAGCCGGACTTCTCGGCGACCGCCTCGGGCACCAGCTCGGGCACCCGGCGAATGGCGACGGACGCGCCGGCCTGGCGGACGCCGTCGGCCACCGCTTCGGCCATCGTCTCGATGTGACCGTAGGAGGAGTAGTAGAGCACGAGAACCTTGGCCATCGTTTCAACCTCACGTCTGATTGCGAATGAGGTCGAAGTTGCCCCCAAATCTCGAACGGTTTAAGTGATATAAAATCTATCAACCCGATCATCTGGATTGATCATGCTCGATGCCCTGACCCTCGACCAGATGCGCACCTTCGTGACGATCGCCGAAAGCGGCAGCTTCCGTGCCGCCGCCAGAAAGCTCTCGCGCGTGCAGTCGGGGGTGAGCGTTGCCATCGCCAACCTCGAGGCCCAGCTCGGCGTCGAGCTGTTCGACCGTTCGGGGCACCGACCCGTCCTGACGGCCCAGGGCCGGGCGCTGCTCGGCAATGCGCGGGACATCATCGTGCGCGTCGATGCCTTGCGGGCGAAGGCGCGCGGCTATGCGGACGGGGTGGAAACCGAGCTCGCGGTCGCGGTCGACACGCTTTATCCGCTGCAGCAGGTCGGCCGGGCGATCTCGCGGATGCGCCAGGACTTCCCGTCCGTGTCCGTGCGGGTGCGGGTCGAGCCTCTCGGCGGCCCGCTCGACGCGCTGAGGCAGAAACGCTGCGCCCTGTCCGTCATGGTCGGCGAGGATTTCCGCGATCCCCGCATCCGCTTCGACGCGCTCTCGTCCATCACCCAGGTTGCCGTCGTCGCCGCGACGCATCCGCTCGCGGACGGAGAGCCCGGCCGCCCCCTGGAGGTGCTGGATCTTGCCGACCATCTCCAGATCGTGCTGTCGGACCCTTCCGCCATTTCGGAAGGGCGCGACTTCGGCGTGCTCTCGCCGCAGACCTGCCGGGTCAACACCCAGGACGCCAAGCACAGCCTGATCCTCGGCGGCGCGGGATGGGGGCGCCTGCCGTTCTGGCTGGTGGAGCGGGACATCGAGCAGGGCCGGCTGGCGCGGCTCAACATCGGCGCGCTGGGGCGCGGCGGCGAAACCGCGTCGGAGGCCTATGTCGCCCACCGGCTGGACGAGGCGATGGGCCCGGCGGCCCGCCGCCTTGCCGATCTTCTCATCGAACTGGACACCGGCAGCGCCTGAGGCCGGCACCGGGCACAGGCCGGGGCCGCCTGCCCCGGCCTTGCGGCCCGCCTGCCGTCACTCTGCGATCAGTCGCTCGAACACCGGCGCCGGGTCGTCGACCTCAATCAGCCGTCTGCCCGAAATCACCCAGACCCGCGTCGCCACCGAGCTGACGAAGGTCCGGTCGTGGCTGACCAGAAGGCAGGCGGCGCCGTGCTCGATCAGTTCGCCCTCCAGCATGGTCTGTCCGTCGATGTCGAGATGATTGGTCGGCTCGTCCAGCAGATAGAAATTCGGCCGCGACAAGCGCAGGAGCAGCATGGCGAGCCGCGCCCGCTGGCCGCCCGAAAGCCGGGCAAGGGGCGCGTTCTGCGCGTCGATGTCGATCCCGGCCCCGGCAAGCTGCGCCCGCGCCTGGTGGTCGGTCAGCTTGTCGCTCCGCTTGACCGCATCCCAGGGCGTTGCAAACGCAGTGAGCTGGGACAGTGCCTGATCGCTGTAGCCGAGCTTCAGGCTCGCCGCTCCCCGGATGTCCGGGTCCTCGCCCGCCAGGGCCGACCGCACCCTGTCGACCATGCGCGTCTTGCCGGTGCCGTTGGCGCCGAGCAGCGCGATCCGGTCGCCATTGCCGATCCACAGCTTTCCCGTGCGGAACAGCAGCCGGCCGTCCGGCGCCGTGATCGCGGTATCGCCGATCGCCACCAGCGCCTTGGCATGGGTTCCGCTGTTGGTCAGCCGGATCGCCCCCGACGTCCCCTCGTGATGCGCCGGGCGCGCGCTTTCCTCCAGCTTGTCGGCCCGCTCGGACAGCTGCTTCGTCTTGACGACCAGCAGGTCGGAGCCGGAGTTGATGCCGATGTTCTTGAGCTTGGCCGCCTGCTGGCGCAGCGCCTTGACCTTGCGCATGTCGTTCCTGAACTGCCTGTCGCGCGCCGCATCGCGCTCCTCCAGGGCCTCCAGGGCGCGGGAATAGGGCAAGGAGAAATCCTCGCTCTCGGCCGGTCGCAGAAACAGCGTGCGGGTGCTCGTATCGTCCAGGAAGGCGCGATCATGGCTCGCCGCGATCACTGCGCAATCGCGCGGCAGGCTGGCAAGAAACCGCTCCAGCGTACCGATCCGCCCGATGTCGAGATGGTTCGTCGGCTCGTCCAGCAGCAGCAGGTCGGGCTCGATCACCGCGGCCCTGGCGAGCAGCATGGTGCGCTGCCAGCCGCCGGACAGCTCGCCGACGGCGCGCCCGCGCAGCTCCTCCGGAACGCTGAGATCATCGAGCAGGATATCGACCCGCCAGCTCTCGGTTTCCGCGACCTCCGCGGCAAGCGCATCGCGCACCGCGTCGTAGAAGCTCAGCGGCAGCAGGTGCTCCGGCGGATCCTGCGGCGCCAGGGCGGCGACCAGTCCGCGGGCACGGACAACGGTTCCCGAGGTCGCGTCCTCCTCGCCAGCCAGAATGCGCAGGAGCGAGGACTTGCCGCGCCCGTTCGCGGCGACAAGGCCGAGGCGGTCGCCCTTGGAAATGGAGAGATCGAGCCCGGCAAAAAGGGTCTCGCTGCGGGTCAGGGAAAGGTCTTTGGCAGAGATAAGGGACATGGCAGTCTCATCGGATCAGGCAGGCACACGCTAGGGTGCCGAAAAGGCTGACGATGAGACGGCGATGCGGTCCTTTGTCAGCCCCGCGGGAAGAAGCGCGGGGCGGAGACAGGTCCGCGTTTGTTGTGATGGAAGTGATCGTAAGGCATCGACTTCCCCTCTCTGGCGTGATTCCTGAGCGGAATAACAGCACCTAACGGGCCGCACGGCAACCCGGTCCGGCGTGCCTGCGGCCAGACCTGCGGCAAACGGCCTAGGCCAGCTGCTCCGCACTGGCGAAGGCCGTAGCGAGAACATCGCCCCCGCCATGTTTGGCGATGGCCGCCTCCAGCGCCTTTTCGTAATCGGGCCGGGCCGCCGTCAGATGCGCGCGGCCCTTGTCGGTCAGCACCGTGTAGACGCCGCGCTTGTCGTCCGGGCACAGGTCCCGAATGGTGAGGCCGCTGCGTTCCAGCCGCTCGACCATCCGCGAAACCGAGCTCTGGTTGAGCTGCAGATGGGCCGCCAGCTCCTGCATGCGCAGCTCGCTTTTCGGCGCCCTTTCGAGCGCCTCCAGCGCGCGATAGTCCGACAGGCCGATGCCGTACTGGTCTTGCAGGATCCTGCCCAGCTCGGCCTCGACAGTCGCAACCGACTGGACCAGCCGGAGCCAGAGATCGCCTCTTGCGGACATGCGCAATTCTCCCGGACGAAGGGTGACGGATCTGAAGCATGTATGCTCATGCAACAACGCTTTCAAGCTTCGTTCCCATCCATGCCCCCCGCCCAGGCCTCGGCCCCCTGCCTCAACCTAGCTCTTGTGCGGCCGGTTGCCGAAGCTTGCGAAGGGCAACAGGCTGTCGCCGACAGTGAGCTTGCTCGCCGCCGGCACGCGCCAGGTCAGCGGGTCCTGGGCGAACAGCCGATAGGTCCCGCGATAGTCGAAGCCGTGGGCTGCCGCCTCCTCGCGGTCGGCGGCAAAGAGCACCTGCGCGATGCCGGAATAGTGGGCGCTCATGTAGCACAGCGCGCAAGGCTCTCCGGAGGCCAGCAGCGTCGTCCCGTGCAGGTGAGTCGTGCCATGCCGGCGGCAGGCGTCGCGGATCGCCTCCACCTCGGCATGGGCGGTCGGGTCGTGATGCTCCCGGACGCGGTTGACACCGCGTCCGAGAACCACGCCGTCCCGGTCGACGACAAGGGCCGTGAAGGGAATGCCGCCGTCGTGGACATGCTGCACGGAGAAGGCGACCGCCTCCTCCATGAGCTCGGTGAGGCGTGCGGGGGTCATGCCGCCTCGCCCTGCAGCTTGGCGCTGTCGGCGAGCTTCAACCAGACGACGCCGACGATGATCACCGCCAGCCAGAAGGTCTGGATCAGCGTCAGCGGCTGGTCGAGCAGTGCGCTGCCGAAGCCCGCCGCGCCGACCGAGCCGATGCCGGCCCAGACCGCATAGCCGATGCCGACGTCGATGGTCCGCAGGGCGGCGCTGAGGAAATACAGCGTCAGCAGGAAGAAGACGACGGCCGCCACCGACCAGCTCAGTACGGTGAAGGCCTGGCTGCCGCCGACGCTGAGCGCGTAGCCGATCTCGAAGATGCTGGCCAGCAGGAGCATGCCCCATGCCGCGCCGACGCTCTGGGTGTTCTTGTTCGTATCCATGGTGTTCGGTTCCTTTGATCGGGAGAAACTGTTCGGGAGGACGTGCCGCGCCTTATGCCGCGCCGCTGAGGCGCAGGCCGACGACGCCGCCGATGACGAGGATCATGCCCAGCGCCTTCTTTGCGTTCAGCGTCTGGCCGAAGAACATCGCTCCGAGGATGACGATCCCGACCCCGGAAACCGACGTCCAGATGGCGTATCCGACGCCCACGTCGAAGGTGAGCAGCGCAAGGCTCAGGAAGAAGGTGGCGATGGCGCCGCTGACCAGCGTCGCGATGGTCCACCACAGGCGGGTGAAGCCCTTCGCGTTGCCGGCGCTGATTGCGACCGCGATCTCGAAGACGACGGCGATTCCAAGATAAAGCCAGCTCATTTCATGCATCCTTTGATGAGTGAGGAATGGTGTTTGGTGGGTTGGGGAGGGCAAAACCCGGTCAGAGCGGCAGCTCCGCCTGGCTGGAGCGGTCCGGGGTGCCGGCACCGCGTTCGAGCTCGTCCAGTGCCTGAACCAGCTCGTCCATGGGCGGCGTTCCCCGGAACACCCGGTCGCCGACGACGATGGTGGGGACGGAGGTGATCTCCATGTCCTCGCGGGCATGGCGCAGCGCCTCGCGGTGACGCTCCGCATAGGCGCCGCTGTCGAGCGCCCGGCGCGCCTCGGCGGGATCCAGCCCCGCCTGCCCGGCCAGCTCGACCAGCACGTCGGGATCGCCGATGTCGCGGTTGTCCTGGAAGAAGGCCCGCAGGACCTCCATCGAATAGGCGTGATCCGCCCCGCGGTCCTGGGCCAGCGCCAGCAGCTCGAAGGCCTTGCCCGTCCGCGGCTGCGGCGAGATCGTCGGCAGCCGGATCGGCACCCCGAGCCTTTCGGCCTGCGGATAGACCGCGGCCTTCCAGATCGCCGGCAGATAGGGATCCTCCGGCCGCAAGGTCGGCACCGGCTCGGGCCGCAGCTCGAAGGCCCGCCAGGAGATGCGCCAGGAGGCAGGGACGTCCCTGCCCTTGATGGCCTTCGACAGCACCTGTTCCGCCAGCAGGCAGAACGGACAAACATAGTCGGAATAGACGGTTACGGTGTTCACTTCACACCCCTCCATTTGCTTGCATGTACATGCATTAAACTGGAAGCATCCTCACTGTCAATATATATGCATGCGCAAGCATATTTTTTTGAGCGGCCCTCCGGTGAACCGGCCGCGCCCCGTGAAGCGCCGGACGTGGGTGCGCGCGGTGCGCGACTGGCGGCCAGGGCGGCAGCGCTTAGCGCCCCTTGCGTCAGACGTGACCGGGATCGCACCTATCGGGGATGCGTTGAAGTGAGGGAATTTTCATCGTCTTGATCACCGCAGGTGATCAGGCCTGCCGGCAGGAACCGCCGGCGGCCGGCGCCGCCCGACAGCGTGGCAGGCTCAGAGCCTTTGCCTGAGCTGCCCGTCCTCGCCGAGGAACTCCAGGACCTTGCGCACCCGTGCCACGTCCTTCAGGTCCGGATGGATCAGGATCCAGAGCGGGATTCCCAGCTCCTCGACCACCGGCCCGCAGCGGCGCAGGCCCTCGTCGGCATCGCCGAGATAGCAGGGCAGCACCGCCCGCCCCGCGCCGGCTCGCACCGCCGCGTGGATGCCGAGCGTCCCCTCGACCTCCATTGCTGCCTCCCTGGCGCCCTGCCGGCGCAGCCAGCGCTCGTACTGGGCGTAGTTCATGGAGGCGGCCGGGCCGATCCACGGCAGCCCGGCATCGTCCTCGATATGCGCGGGCGCATACACCGCCTGCCGGATCGTGCCGAGATTGCGCCCGAACAGGTGCGGCTCCGGAGCGGTGGTCGGACGCACGGCGATATCCGCCTCGCGCCTTGCCAGATCGTGCAGGTCGTTCGACAGCCTGACCTCCAGCGAGATGGCCGGGGTCTCCTGGCGAAACCGGGTAAGCGCACCCGCGATCAGCCCGGAAAACAACGCATCGGTCGTTGTCAGGGTGACCAGTCCCTCCGCCCGGCGGTCGAGATCAGCAAGCTCGCGCTCGGTCGTGACGGCCAGCTCCTCGAAGGCCTTTGCCGCGGCCACGACCGCCTCCCCGGCCTTGGTCAGCGCATATCCGTTGCGGTGCCGGTCGAACAGCCGCGTTCCCAGCCGTTCCTCTATCGCGTTGAGCCGGCGGAACAGCGTCGCATGGCTGCGCCCGGACTGGCGGCCGGCCAGCGTCAGCGACCCGGCGCGGGCGATCTCCAGCACCAGGCGATAGTCGCTCCAGTCGAGCCGATCTTGCAAAACTGCAAACTCTGTCTGCGATATCGACCGTAACCCTATCATTTTCGCAAGGTAAGCTGAAGCGACCGTCCATTGTCAGAGGAAGCCCACATGCATGTTCGCATCATCCAGGCCCATCCCGATCCGGGATCCTTCAACGGCGCCCTGTCCCGCGCGGCCACACAGGCGCTGAGCCGCGACGGCCACACGGTCAGCCTTCAGGACCTCTACGCCTCCGGCTTCGATCCGGTCGAAAAGGGCGCGCATTACACCAACAGGCATAATGCAGCCGCGTTCGTCCCGCTCGCCGAGCAGCGCCACGCCTGGCAGAGCGGCAGCGTCCCGGCGGACGTCCTCACCGAGATTGCCGAGCTGGAGCGCGCCGACCTGCTCGTGCTCCAGTTTCCGCTGTGGTGGCACGGCCCGCCGGCAATGCTGAAGGGCTGGTTCGACCGGGTGTTCCTGAGCGGTGGCCTCTACACCAGCCGCATGCGCTACGACGCCGGCTATTTCCGTGGCCGCCGCGCCCTGCTCAGCGTCACAACCGGCGCGCCGGAGAGCGCTTTCGGGCCGGGCGCACGCGGCGGCAACTTCGCCACGATGCTCTGGCCGCTGCACTACTCGCTGCACTATCTCGGCTTCACGGTCCTGCCGCCCTTCACCGCCTGCGGGGTGCAGGGGCACGGCTATTCCTACGAGGACGAGAGCACCCAGAAACAGCGCCTAGGCTCGGTTCTTGAGGCCTGGGGAGCACATGTCGCAAGCGCGGAAACCCTCCCCGCGCTCCCCTTTCCCGGCTGGCAGGACTGGGACGCGGCCGGCCAGCCGCTGCGCACTGAGCACGCGGCGCGCGGCTGACGAGGCTTCTCCCCCTACCCGCCGAGGCTTGCGGCGACCACCAGGTCCGCGGCCGCCGGAGAGCAGGCGATGGGCGTGTCGTGCAGGATCGCCAGCCGGGTCAGCGCCATCAGGTCGACATCGCTGGTGTGGTGGCCGTGCGGATCGGCGAAGAAGATCACCGCGTCCAGCTCGCCGGTGGCGATCAGCGCACCGAGCTGCTGGTCGCCGCCATGCGAGCCGCGCTGCAGCCGCTGGATGGCAAGGCCGGGCACGGCGTCCAGCAGCATGGCGCCGGTGCCGCCGGTCGCCACCAGCTTCTGCCGGCGCAGCACCTCCGCATGCCGCCCCACCCAGGCGCGCAGATGCGCCTTGCGGGCATTGTGGGCGACCAGCGCGATACGGCGCGGCGCGGTGGAGCGGCGGCGCGCCTCCAGCGTCAGCGACAGGATCGCCCGCACCTGCGCGGCCAGGTCGCCTTCGGGGGCCGCGAACTGGCCCTTCAGCGCCGCCGTGCCGACGGTGAAGCCGGCGGCGCCCGCCTCCGCCACCTCGACGATGCGCGCCGCCCGGTCAATGCTGCCGGCCATGATCACCGGCTTGTCGCAGGCGGCGCACACGCTGCGCATCAAGGCCGGCACGTCGCCGGCGAAACGGTAGGCGAGCAAGTCCAGCCCGTGCACGCTCTCCAGCTCGGCCAGCGCCCGGGCGCTTGCCGTTATGCTCTCGATGGTTCCGGCCAGCACGCTCGGATGGCCGACGATCTCGCCGGGAAACGGGTAGTAGCGGATCGGATGCGCCTTCAGGAGCGGGGCCACCTCGGCCGGCCGGGTGCCGCCGAGCAGGCAGTCGACTTCGAGGCCGATGGCCGCGCGCGCCGAACGCAGCTCGCTCTGCGCATCGAGGCTCACCACCTCCAGATAGACCCGCCCGCCGGCGGCGCGAATGTCGCGGGCGAGCCCCTGCAGCTCCTCGAAAGGCAGGCCCACATCCTTGAACCCGATATGCCTTGCGCCGCCCGCCAGCACCTCGTCCAGCCGGCGGCGGGCATCGGGGACGGTGCTGTCGTCCTCCGTCAGCATGAAGATGAAATCGAAGGCCATCGACGCACCTGTCCCCTTGAAGTCTGCGGCCGGCGCCCGCCGGGCGCCGGTGCTGTCGCTCCCGCGACTCCGCATGTCGCTTTGAAGATATCGACGGGAGGCGGCGCGAACCAGTGTACTGGGAGCAGGCCCGTAAGCGAGCCCTGTCCCCCGAACGCGCAAACGGAGCGCCCGCGATGTCCCAGGAAGACGATCTCGATCTCAGGTCGCTGTCCGACGAGGAACTCGTCGAGCAGATGCATGACGATCTCTATGACGGCCTCAAGGACGAAATCGTCGAGGGCGTGGAGATCCTGCTGGAGCGCGGCTGGACGCCCTACGCGATCCTCACCGAGGCTCTGGTCGAAGGCATGCGGATCGTCGGCGTCGATTTCCGCGACGGTATTCTCTTCGTGCCGGAAGTGCTGATGTCGGCCAATGCCATGAAGGCGGGCATGGGGCTGCTGCGCCCGCTGCTGGCCGAGACCGGCGCACCGAAGGTCGGCAAGATGGTCATCGGCACCGTCAAGGGCGACATCCACGACATCGGCAAGAACCTCGTCTCGATGATGATGGAGGGCGCCGGCTTCGAGGTGATCGACATCGGCATCAACAACCCGGTCGAGAACTACCTGGCGGCCATCGAGGAGCACAAGCCGGACATTCTTGGCATGTCGGCCCTCCTGACCACCACCATGCCCTACATGAAGGTGGTCATCGACACGATGGTCGAGAAGGGCATCCGCGACGACTACATCGTCATGGTCGGCGGTGCGCCGCTGAACGAGGAGTTCAGCCAGGCCATCGGCGCCGATGCCTACGGGCGCGATGCCGCCGTCACCGTGGAACTCGCCAAGGACCTGATCGCGCGCAAGCACAACCAGCTGGCGGCGCGGGCGGGCTGAGCCATGCAGGCGGTGCTTCCGGGCGCGGGCGGAACCGGGACGGCAGCAGCCGCCCCGCTCCTTCCTGATGCGCCCGGCATCGCCCGCGAAAAGGTGCTGGTCATCGCCTGCGGCGCGCTCGCGAGGGAAATCCTCGCCATCATTGATGCCAACGGCCTTGCCCATGTGGAGCTGCAATGCCTGCCGGCGCAGCTGCACAACCGCCCGGAGAAGATCCCCGCCGCCGTGCGCGCCGAGATCCGCAAGGCGAAGCGCGACCACACCCGCATTCTCGTCGGCTATGGCGATTGCGGCACCGGCGGCCTGCTCGACAAGGTTCTGGCCGAGGAAGGGGTGGAGCGGATCGAGGGCGCCCATTGCTACGCCTTCTTCGCCGGCCTCGATGTCTTCGACGCGGAAGCCGAGGCCGAGCCCGGCACCTTCTACCTCACCGATTTCCTCGCCCGCCATTTCGAGACGCTGGTGATCCGCCCGCTCGGGCTCGACACCTATCCCGAGCTGCGCGACGCCTATTTCGGCCACTACACCCGCCTGCTCTATCTGGAACAGGCGGCGGATCCGGAAATCGAGGCGCGCGCCCGCGCGGCAGCCGAGCGGCTCGGCCTTGCCTATGCCAAGCGGGTCACCGGCTACGGCCTGCTGGAAACCCGCCTCACCACGATTGGCACCTGATCCCGCGCACCCGTCGCCGCTTTGCACGCATCTGTTGCATCCGTGTCATTGCGCGCTAGCCAGCGCGTGCTAGAAGCGCTGTCCCGGCGGCACGGACGGGTCTGCGTGGCATGAGCCGCAGGACCGGTCCCCTCATCTCATCCAACGGGCCGGAAAGGGCCCAGCCTCGCGACAGAGGACGACCTCCCGTGAGCAATTTTTTCGAAAGCCCCTTCAAGGGCAAGCTGCTGAGCGAGCAGGTGACCAACCCCAACATTTCGGTCGGCCGCTACAGCTACTACTCCGGCTATTACCACGGCCATTCCTTCGACGACTGCGCCCGCTACCTGATGCCCGACCGCGACGATGTCGACCGGCTGGTCATCGGCAGCTTCTGCTCCATCGGCACCGGCGCCTGCTTCATGATGGCGGGCAACCAGGGCCATCGGATGGACTGGATCTCCACCTTCCCGTTCTTCTTCATGTCCGAGGAGCCAGCCTTCGCGGATGCGGAGACCGGCTACCGTCCGTCCGGCGACACGGTCGTCGGCAATGACGTGTGGATCGGGGCGGAAGCGATGATCATGCCCGGCATCCGCATCGGCCACGGCGCGATGATCGGCAGCCGAGCCGTCGTCACCAAGGATGTCGCCCCCTACACCATCGTCGCCGGCAACCCGGCGCGCGAGATCCGCAAGCGCTTCTCCGACGAGGAGATCGCCATGCTGCTCGAGATGGCGTGGTGGGACTGGCCGATCGAGCGGATCGGCCGCGAGATGCGCACCCTGTGCTCGGGCGACATCGCCGCCCTGCATGCCCGGTGGAAGGCGGACCCGGACGGCACAGCCAAGGCCTGAGTCTCCGCGCATCGCGCATGCCCTGCACACCGACAGGCACGCCCGCCGGGAGCGAAAGCCCCCGGCGGGCGTGTCGCTTTCGAGCGCCCGTCTGCCGCTTTCCTCGTGCCCGCCGAAAGCCCGTGTTTCCGCGCGTCCCGCCGCTGTCGCTTTCTGACTTTCCGGTGTCGTCTGTGCACCGATGAGATGGCCGGCCGAAGGCATCATGATGCTTGAAAGCGCGGGAACGAGAGGCGTTCCCGACCCGGTTTGCAGGGCTTTTCCGTGGCGCAAAAAACCATCGTCTACTGGCGTGACATCCCGGCCCAGGTGCTGGTCCGGGCCGGCCGCGCCAGCGCCCGCCGAGAGCTGCCCGAACGTTTCATCCAGGCTGTCGACCGCTGCGCCATGCGCGTCGGCGCCAAGGACAGCGATGCCTATCTGGCCGAGTGGCGGCGGGGCGATCCCGTCGCGGTCGGCGACGATCTCGAGGCCGAAGCGGAGGCGGCGCTTGCCGCGCTTGTCGAGGCCTATCCGCCGGAGCGGCTTGCGGCGCTCGTCGCAGCCGAAGGCTTTGATGCAGCCGCCTCCCCCTCTCCCGACCACGCCAGCACGGGACCGGCGACATGACCGACCACCGCCTCAACGATTTCGGGCGCCTTGCCGCCTCCACGGAAATGTCGCCCCGCCAGGTGGTGGAGAAGCCGGAGCTGCTCCGTCTTGTCCCCGCCGGCACGCGCCTTTACCTCACCGATCTCGGCAATGTCGGGGAGGACGACATCGTCCGCGCCGCCCGCACGGTCACCGATGCCGGTCTCGTCCCGGTGCCGCACATGGCCGCGCGCCGCTATCCCTCGCTCGTCGCCTTCGAGTACCGGCTGACCCGCCTCGTCGCCGAAGCCGGCGTGCGGGAGGTGCTGGCCATTGCCGGCGAGGCGCCGACGCCCGGTCCCCTCACCTCCTCCGTCGCGATGATCGAAACCGGGTTGTTCGACCGGCTCGGCATTACCCGCATCGCGGTCGCCGGCCATCCGGAGGGCGCGCCGGAGATCTCGCGCGAGACCATCCGTGCCTTCCTGCTGCGCAAGCACGAGCTCGCGGCTAAGAGCGACGCCGAATTCCACATCGTCACCCAGTTCGGCTTCGATCCGCAGAAGGTCAGCCTCTGGCTCGACGAGATCGCCGCCTGGGGCAACCGCTTCCCCGTGCATATCGGCGTCGCCGGCCCGGCCAAGATGACCACGCTGCTGAAATACGCCGCCTTTGCCGGGGTGGAGAACTCGCTCTCCTTCCTGAAGAAGCGGGGCGGCGCCGTCGTCTCCATGCTGTCGGGCTACGATCCGGAGACCATGGTCGGCCCGCTGGAGTTGCGCATCCAGACCCAGCCCGAGACCCGGCTGCAGCAGATCCATGTCTTTCCCTTCGGCGGCCTGACCAAGACGGCCGACTGGCTGGGCGCCCGCGGGAGCTGGACGTTTCCCGCCGCTGGCACCGCGACTTACCCCGCAGAGGTAGCTCAATGACCCGTACCATCGTTGCCTCGGCCACCCGCGAGATCGTCATCGGCTTCGACCAGCCGTTCTGCGTGATCGGCGAGCGGATCAACCCGACGGGCCGCAAGAAGCTCGCCGCCGAGATGATTGCCGGCGACTTCTCCACCGTCGAGAAGGATGCGCTCGCGCAGGTCGCCGCCGGCGCCACCATGCTCGACGTCAATGCCGGCGTCACCGCCGTCAATCCCAATGAGACCGAGCCGCCGCTGCTGGTCAGGACGCTGGAGATCGTCCAGAGCCTCGTCGACGTGCCGCTGTCCATCGACAGTTCGGTGACCGCCGCCATCGAGGCGGGGCTCAAGGTCGCCAAGGGCCGCCCCCTGGTGAACTCTGTCACCGGCGAGGAGGAAAAGCTCGAGGCGATCCTGCCGCTCGTCAAGAAATACAACGTCCCCGTCGTCGCCATTTCCAACGACGAGACCGGCATTTCCGAAGACCCGGACGTGCGCTTCGCGGTGGCGAAGAAGATCGTCGAGCGCGCCGCCGACTACGGCATTCCCGCCCATGACATCGTCGTCGATCCGCTGGTCATGCCGATCGGCGCCATGGGCAGCGCCGGCCAGCAGGTCTTCCGCCTGCTCCGCCGGTTGCGCGAGGAGCTGAAGGTCAACACGACCTGCGGCCTCTCCAACATCTCGTTCGGCCTGCCCCACCGGCACGGCATCAATGCCGGCTTCATCCCGATGGTGATCGGCGCCGGCATGACCAGCGCCATCATGAACCCCTGCCGCCCGCAGGAGATGGAGGCGGTGCGCGCCGCCAACGTCCTGACCGGCAACGACCCCAACTGTTCCGACTGGATCATGACCTATCGCGACTACAAGCCGGGCGCGGAAGGTGGCCCGGCCGCCGCCCCCGCCGCCTCGGGCAGCTCGGGACGGCGCGGCGGACGCGAGGGACGACGGCGGGCCAGCGCTTGAACCAACGAGCGACAGCGAGGACGGGCGAGGCCATGAGCGAGACGCCCGAAACGGCGAAGGTTGTTTTCCAGCCGAGCGGCCGGCGGGGCACGTTCCCGCTCGGCACGCCGCTGCTGGATGCCGCGCGCGCGCTCGGCGTCTATGTGGAATCCGTGTGCGGCGGGCGCGGCATATGCGGCCGCTGCCAGGTCTCCGTCTCCGAAGGCGCCTTCGCCAAGGAACAGATCGTCAGCACGGCGGACCATCTCGGCCCGGTGACCGACGCGGAAGCGCGTTACGTCTCCCTGCGCAGCCTGCCGGAAGGCCGGCGCCTATCCTGCCAGGCCGCGATCCTCGGCGACATGGTGGTCGACGTGCCGATGGAGGCGCAGACCAACCGTCAGGTGGTGCGCAAGCGCGCCGAGAATGTCACCGTCGCCCCCGACAGCGCCATCCGCCTTGTGACCGTCGAGGTCAGCGAGCCGGACATGGAGCAGCCGCTGGGCGACGGCGACCGGCTGCTCGCCGCCGTTGCCGAAGCGTCCGGACTTTCCGGCCTCAGCCTCGACCCGCCGCTCTTGCCGAAGGTTCAGAAGGTGCTGCGCGCCGGCCACTGGCGCGTTACCGCCGCCATCTGGCAGGACGACGGCTTTCCGCCGCGCGTTACCGCCCTGTGGCCGGGCGAGAAGACGACCGTCTACGGCCTTGCCGTCGATATCGGCTCCACCACCATTGCCGCGCATCTCTGCGATCTCGCCAACGGGCGCACGGTCACCTCGGCCGGCACCTCGAACCCGCAGATCCGCTTCGGCGAAGACCTGATGTCGCGCGTCTCCTATGTGCAGATGAACCCGGCGCGCCTGCCCGATCTCGTCTCGGCGGTGCGCGCCGCCGTCGATGCGCTGGTCGCCAAGCTGGTCAATGATGTCGGCGCGACCCGCGAGGACGTCATGGACGCCGTCTTCGTCGGCAACCCGATCATGCATCACCTCTTCCTCGGCATCGATCCGACGGAGCTGGGCGGCGCGCCCTTCGCCCTTGCCGTGTCGGGCGCCGTGCATGTCCCCGCCTCCGAGCTCGGGCTGGAGCTCAATCCCGGCGCGCGCGCCTATATCCTGCCCTGCATCGCAGGCCATGTCGGCGCGGATGCCGCCGCCGCCGCGCTCTCCACCCGCCCGTTCGAGGCCGAAGCCCTGACCCTCGTCGTCGACATCGGCACCAATGCCGAGATCGTGCTCGGCAACCGCGACCGGCTGCTTGCGGCCAGTTCCCCCACGGGTCCGGCCTTCGAGGGCGCGGAGATTTCCTGCGGCCAGCGCGCGGCGCCCGGCGCCATCGAGCGCATCCGCATCGATCCGGTCACGCTCGAGCCGCGCTTCAAGGTGATCGGCCTCGACGAATGGTCGGACGATCCGGAGTTCGCGGAAAAGAAGGACCAGGTCGGCGTCACCGGCATTTGCGGCTCCGGCATCATCGAGGCGGTTGCCGAGCTCTATCTTGCCGGCGTCATCACCGTGGACGGGCTGATCGACGGCGCGCTCGCCGAGCGGTCGTCGCGCGTGGTGCAAAAGGGGCGGACCTTCGCCTATGTGGTGGCGAGCGAGGGCATCGAGCTCACCATCACCCAGACCGACATCCGCGCCATCCAGCTGGCCAAGGCCGCGCTCTATGCCGGCATCCAGCTGCTCTCCGACAAGCTCGGCAATCCTCCAATAGAGCGCATTCGCCTTGCCGGCGCCTTCGGCAGCTATATCGACACCAAATACGCGATGATCCTCGGGCTGATCCCCGATTGCGACCTTGCCCATGTCTCCAGCGTCGGCAATGCCGCCGGCACGGGCGCGCGCATGGCGCTGGTCAATCGCGGCGAGCGGCGCACGGTCGAGCGCGTCGTGCGCGAGATCGAGAAGATCGAGACCGCGCTGGAGCCGCGCTTCCAGGAGCATTTCGTCAACGCGATGGCGATCCCCAACAAGGTGGATCCCTTCGTCAAGCTGCGCGAGGCGGTGACCTTGCCCGAGCCGCGCGCGGCCGGCGAAGGCTCGGAGGAAGACGGTGATGGCGGGCGCAGGCGGCGCCGGCGGCGCGGCTAAACCACGCATCGAGCGCCGCCGGCAGCGGCGGCGTTCCAGTTCGCCGAACTAGCGGTAGCCGTCGTCGAACAGGTTCCGGCGGTTCTGCCAGATCTTCTCGCCGATCAGGCAGTCATAGGGCGCGGGCGCGGCAAACTGCGCCGGCACCACCGGCGGGCGGGCGTCCTGCAGCGGGTGCTGCCAGAGATCGAGCCAGGGATCATCGGGCGGCGCCAGTCCGCCGATCTCCAGCACCAGCTTGCGGCGCACCGCCTCGGGGAACTGATCCCAGCCGTTGACCGGCACCACGAAGGCGCCCGGCCCGCCGATCACGCAGCGCCGATAGTATTCGTCGAGATCGGGGATGCCGAAGATGTGGGCGAACCCGTCGGTCGTCATCATCGGCAGGCCGTTGATGGTGATGCCCCGGCTCACCGCCGCATCGCGCAACTCGGTCACCGGCGGGCCCTGGTTGTTCGGCCCGTCGCCGGACACATCGATCACCAGCCGCTCGGCGCTGTAGGGCACCGCCTGCAGCATCGCCATGCCGCGCATCAGCGCGCCGGAAATCGAGGTGCGCCGCTCGGCGATGCTCTCCTGTTCCAGCAGCCGCGCGGCAACGCCCTGCGCGTCCGCCTCGCTCTCGATGATCGTCCAGGACACGACCTCGCGTCCGTGAAAGTCCCCGGCCCATTCGAAGATCGCGATGCCGATGCGCCCGTGCGGGCCTTGCGAGATCGCCCGCAGCACCTCGCGGCTGGCGATCGCTTCGGCATAGCCCCTGCGCTGGATGGCCAGTTCCTCGCGGGACATGGATCGGGACACGTCGATGGCCAGCACCAGCGCGACATCGACAGGCTCGCCGGTCGCCGTCGCCGGCTGTGCCCGTGCCGGCTGGGCAGCGGCGAGCGCCAGCCCCGCGGCCAGCAGCAGCGCCGCGGCAGGTATCGATCGGACAACGGCGCCTGCTCTCCACCTCATTGCAAAAGCCTAACGGAAGATCGCGGCAACGCCAGCGCACAGTCGCGTGATCGCGGGAACAGGCAGACCGGCATTCTCGCCTGCCGCAGCAAGGCTTGCCGGGCTTTTGCGGTGCCGTCCCCAGTCGTCCACTGCCGATGCGGCTGCCCTTGCAGGTTGCACTGGCACCCCGTGCAGCACAGTCCTAGGATCGCCGCATGACCCGTTCAGCTCGCATCTACATCACCGGCGCCTCCTGCGCCGGCGTCACCACGCTCGGTGCGGCACTCGCCGCCCGTCTCGGCGTCTCCCAGTTCGATGTCGACGACTATTACTGGCTGCCGACCGATCCGCCCTTCACGCAGAAACGCCCGCCGCAGGACCGCGTGCGCCTGATCGCCGCCGACATGGCGGAAGTCGAGCAGGCAAAGGGCCGCGGCTGGGTGCTGACCGGCTCGTTCGACGGCTGGGGCGATGCCCTGATCGAGGAGGTCGACCTCATCGTCTTCGTGGCGACGCCGACGCCCCTGCGGCTGGAGCGGCTGATGGCGCGCGAGCGCCAGCGCTACGGCACCCGCATCGATCCGGGCGGCGACATGCACGAGATCCACACCGCTTTTGCCGCATGGGCCGCCGGCTACGACACGCCCGGCTTTTCGGGCCGCAACCGCGCCCGCCACGAGGACTGGCTTAGCGCCCAAACCGCCCCCGTCCTGCGCCTCGACGGCAGCCGGAGTGTCGAGGAGCTGGTGGAGAGCGTTGTGGGGCAGCTTGAGGGGTGAGAACTGAGCCTCAACACCCGCGTTCGGAGGAAGGTGCGAACTCGATATGGTCGAAGGCGGCGCGGGCGCCGCAGTGATAGGCCTTGCAGGTCCAGTCGCGGTCGACCATGCGGACGCTGCGGTCCTCACCGATCAGGATATCCAGCTGGCACTCCCCGACACCGTCGATCCTTTCGGTGTAGCGCCACCCGCCGGACATCACTTCCGCCATGCCGCTGAGATTGCACATATGCGCGCCCCGGCTCTGCACCGAGCTCACCACGATCTCCGCCTGCGAAGGCGAAACCATCCTGATCGTCAGCGACGAGTTGCCGTCGTCGTAACAGGCCCCGGCGGGTACGGCCGGCGCGGCGGCGGCCGACGCATCGCCCCGGCACGGGGCGTAATGAACCCTCGAAAGATCCCGGTCCAGCCAATCGAGCGACAGGACCGCACCGCTCTCCGTCTTTCGCCAGGTCCAGGCCTGACGGTCCCGCCATTCCTCGCCTTCTCCCCGGCAGGACAGCTCGATCTCGGCTTTCGTCCTGTCGGCATTCGCTCTTACCGAGACGAAATCGCACTTGCCTTCATGGAACTCGGTCCGGTCGCGGAACACCCGCATCCTGATATCGGCGTCGGCGGGCGAACAGGAGGGCCTCTCGCCCGGCTTGACGATTTGCCATAGCCCCAGGAACTGCGGCGGCAAGGTGTCCTGGGCAAGCGCGGAACCTGCAACGGCGGCCAGCGCCGCACCGCCGAGAATGGCCGCCGCAAAGCGATGTGCTGGTGTCACCGTGCCCCTCCCCGGCCAGATCTCCCCTCGCCGGCCATATTGGCGGAGACCGGCCATCCGGCACAAGTCCAGTCCCGAGCAGCCTGCCCGCCTGCCGCTTACCCCCTTCTGCGCCGCCGCCTGCCGCCCTCGCCGTCACCGCCCTCCGCGGGAGCAGAGGCCGGCGGGGAGACCAGCGGGCCGATGCGGGCGACGACCTCCTCGACACTCGGGCGCGTGCCCTTCTCATACCCGTCGAGCGCCTGGCGCATCGCCGCCAGATGGGCGTAGGACGTGCCGCAGCAGCCGCCGATGATGCGGGCGCCGGCATCGACCGCCAGCCGCGCATAGTCGGCCATCAGCTCGGGCGTGCCGGTATAGACCACCTCGTCGCCGCGAATGACCGGGATGCCGCAATTCGCCTTGGCGATGACGATGGCGTCCGGATGATCGCGGGTGATCTCCAGCACGGCGGCGAGAAGGTCGGAGGCGCCGACGCCGCAATTCGAGCCATAGGCGACGGGCGCGCAGGAAAACTGGCCGGCAAGATCGCCCAGGCCGCTCGGCGGCAGGCCCATCATCGTGCGCCCCGCCGTATCGAAGCTTGCCGTCACCACGAAGGGCATGCCGACCTTGGCGGCGGCTTCCGCGGCCGCGCGCATTTCCTCCGGCGCCGACATGGTCTCGATCCAGGCGACATCGGCGCCGCCCGCCTTCAGCCCTTCCGCCTGCTCGGCGAAGGCCTCGACCGCCTCCTCATAGGTGAGCGCGCCGAGCGGGGCGAAGAGCTCGCCCGTCGGGCCGATGGAACCGCCGACGATCACCTCGCGCCCGGCCTCCGTCGCCACCTCGCGGGCCAGCTCCGCCGCCGCCTTGTTCAGCTCGTGCACACGCCCTTCCAGCTTGTGCAGCTTCAGCCGGTGGCGGTTGGCGCCGAACGTGTTGGTCAGGATGATATCGGCGCCGGCTTCCACGAACTTGCGGTGCAGGGTGCGGATCTTCTCCGGCTGGGTGACGTTCCACTCCTCCGGCGGATCGCCGGAGGTCAGCCCCATGTCGAAGAGGTTGGTGCCCGTCGCGCCGTCGGCAAGCAGCGTGCCCTTTTTCGCGAGGAGTTCGTCAAGCTTGCTCATGGTTCTGCCCTGTTGCCGTCATGGCGTGTTGCTGTTGCGCAAAGTGTACCGCGCTGCGTCTGTTTTCGGCCTCGCATCAACGTACCTCTGCGGCGCGCCCCGGCGACTGTTTTCGTCATCCCGGGCAAGGCGGAGCCGCGACCCGGGACCGGAGAGGCACCATGGTCGTGGGGACCTCCCGGAGCGCACCCCATACGCTCCCGACTCCCCGATCCCGGCTCTGCGGCCGGGATGACGCCCGAGAGGCCGGAGCGCGGACCCGCGCGCCTCAACTCCGCGGCTTGAGGTTCTGCGGGTCGTAGAGCGGCGCGTAACCGACGCCTGCGACCTCGACCGGAAACTCTTGCGAAAAATACTCCACGCTGAGCTTCTGACCTAGCCTGGCATAGTCGTGCGGCAGGTAGGCGAGCGCGATGTTCTTGCCCACTGTCGGGCCAAAGGCGATCGAGGTCGTGTAGGAGAGCCGGCCCAGCGCATCGACTAGGGTCTTGCCGGTCGCCGGGTCGATCACCGGCAGCGAGCCGACCGGATAGCGCGGCGTGCCGCTCGCATCCACATTGTCGGTCATCACCAGCGTGCACAGCATCGCCGGCTGATGCTCCCGCGCCCGGTATTCCAGGTGCTTCGCCTTGCCGCGGAAGTCGGCCTCCTTGACCTTGGGACGGGCAAGATCCGCCTCGTAGAGGTTGTACTGGGTCAGCAGGTCGGCGTTCTGCAGGCGCAGCGACTTCTCCATCCGCCGCGAATTGGCGTAGGTCTCCACGCCCGCCGCCATGACGCCGAGCGCCCGCAGCGCGTCCCAGACGGCCAGCCCGTCCTCGTAAGGCATGTGCAGCTCCCAGCCCTGCTCGCCGACATAGGAGAGCCGCAGCGCTGTCACCTTGCGCCCGGCGATATCGATCTCGCGGATCGCCGCGAAGGGGAAGTTTTCCGGCTCGAGGCCTGCCGGATCAGCGACTGCCTGCTTCAGCTTCTCGCGCGCATTCGGGCCCCAGATGCCGATGGTGGTGTAGCGCTCGCTGACATCGGTCACCGTCACGTCGAGCCCGCGGTCCTGCGCCGTCCTTCGGACATAGTGGAGGTCGCGCGGGCCGGCATCGGCGCCGTCGATGATGCGGCAACGGTCGGCCAGGCGGATCACGGTGAGGTCCGCCCGCACCATGCCCTCGTCGTCGAGGAAGTGGGTGTAGATGCCCTTGCCGATATTGCCGTCGCCACCGATCTTCGCCGCGCACAGCCATTCCAGCAGCTCCACATGGTCCGGGCCCTCGACCTCGAACATGTAGAAATGCGAGAGGTTGATGAGCGCGCAGTCCTCGCTCATGGCGAGGTGCTCGGCATTCGACACGCGCCAGAAGTGCCTGTTGTCCCACTCGTTTTTCCGCTCGGGCACGCGGTCGCCGTATTTTTCAAGCAAGTGCTCGTTGGCCGCGTAGCCATGGGCGCGCTCCCAGCCGCCGAGCTCCATGAAGTGGCCGCCGAGCTCCACTTCGCGCTCGTAGAACGGCGAGCGTTTGACGTTTCGTCCGGTCGCGTAGGGCTCGCGCGGATGGATCGCGGGGAAGTAGATCTTCTGCGCCGCCTCGCGGCAGCGCCCCTCGATGAAATCCTCGGTCAGCTGGTGCGCATAGAAGCGGGAATAGTCGATGGAGGCATGGTCGATGCCGGTGCGCCCGTCGGTGATCCAGTCGGCGAGCAGCTTGCCGTAGCCCGGCCCGTCCTTCACCCAGATCGCGACGCAGTACCACAGGCCGCGCACCTTCTGGCTCTCGCCGCAGGACGGCCCGCCGGCGGCGGAGACCTGCAGCAGCCCGTTGAACGAGTGGCTCTCGTTGTAGCCGAGCTCGCCGAGGATCGGCGTCAGCTCCATCGCCCGTTCCAGCGGGCCGATCACCTGCTCCATCTCCAGGTCGCGCTGCGAGGGCGACAGGCGCGCCTCGTGCTTTTCCAGCAGCTCGCGCGGGTGGCACAGGCGCGGCTCGTCGGTCTCGTAATAGCCCCACTCGATCTGGCCGCCTTCGGTGGTCTTCGGGTCGCCCGTGTCGCGCATATAGGCGGAGTTGCCCTGGTCGCGCAGCAGCGGGTAGCCGATCTCCTTGCCGGTGCCCTCGAACTCGGTATAGGGCCCGAAGAAGGTCAGCGGATGATCGACCGGCATGACGGGAAGGTCCTCGCCGACCATCTCGGCGATCAGACGCCCCCACAGGCCCGCGCAGACGATGACGTGGTCGGCGCGGATCGTGCCGCGATGGGTGACGACGCCGGCGATCCGCCCGTCCTCAACGATCAGCGATTGCGCCGGCGTGTTGGCGAAGGCCTTCAGCCGGCCGGTCTTCTCGCCCTCGTCGACCAGCTTGCCGGCGACCGTCTGCGAGCGCGGCACGACAAGGCCCGCATCCGGGTCGAACAGCCCGCCCTGGACCATGTCCTCCTCGATCAGGGGGAACTTCTGCTTGATCTCGGCCGGCGTCACCAGATGGGCGCGGGTGCCGAAGGCCTTGGCGGAGCTCGCCTTGCGCCGGATTTCCTCCATCCAGGTGTCGTCGCCGGTGCGCGCCACTTCCAGCCCGCCAATGCGCGCGTAGTGGCCCATCTTCTCGAAGAAATCGATGGAATACTGCGTCGTCCAGACCGACAGGTAGTCGTGGCTGGTCGTGTAGCAGAAGTCGGAGGCATGGGCCGTCGAGCCGATATCGGTCGGGATGCCGGACTTGTCGATGCCCACGACATCGCTCCAGCCGCGCTCCAGCAGATGATGCGCCACCGACGCACCGACGATGCCGCCGAGGCCGACGATGACGATTTGTGCCTTGTCCGGGAACGCCGACATTGTCCACCCTTTTCGCAATCGAATCCGCAAGCCGGCGGCCCGCCGGCGCGCCATTTGCGGGCAGTATCGCCACGATTTGCGGCCCCCGATGGCCTGATTGCGTCATGCCACCATCCCCGCGACGACACGCGGGCGCAAAGATGAGGCGACTTCCCCCTCCCCGGTTGCATGACGCTTTTAGAGAAACCGACGACGCTTTCGCGCCGCAGACGCGCCGCCCCCCGTCGCACAGTGGCAGTCGGAAAACGGCCAACGGCAGTTATGCACAAAGGGCTTGCAGCGCATGAGTGACCAGGAAGCGCGCGCCGGACGGCGCGGCCGGGCGGCGAGAACGGAAAAGCGGCGCGGATCGCAGGCGGCCGGCGCCCTGCCCTACATTTCCCGCAACCTGCCGGTCTACGACATCCTCAGCGACGAGGGCGCCGAGCTGATCGAGGCCAATGCCGACCGGCTGCTGGCCGAGATCGGCCTTGAGTTCCGCGACGATCCCGAGACCATCGCGATCTGGAAGGCGGCCGGCGCCGACGTTGCCGGCGAGCGTGTGCGCTTTCCCAAGGGAATGCTGCGCGAGCTGATCAAGACCGCGCCCTCGCAATTCGTCCAGCATGCGCGCAACCCGGAGCGCAACGTCGTCATCGGCGGCAACAATACCGTGTTCGCGCCGGTCTACGGCCCGCCCTTCGTCACCGATCTCGACAGCGGCCGGCGCTACGGTACGATCGAGGACTTCCGCAATTTCGTGAAGCTGTCCTACGCCTCGCCCTGGCTGCACCATTCGGGCGGCACGGTGTGCGAGCCTGTCGACCTGCCGGTCAACAAGCGGCATTTCGACATGGTCTACGCGCACCTGAAATACTCGGACAAGCCGTTCATGGGCTCGGTCACCGCGCCGGAGCGGGCGCGCGATTCCGTCGCCATGGCGGAGCTGGTCTTCGGCAAGGAGTTCGTCGACCAGAACTGCGTGATGATCCAGCTGATCAACGCCAACTCGCCGCTGGTCTACGACGCGACCATGCTCGGCGCGTTGAAGGTCTATGCGGCGGCCAACCAGGCCTGCATCGTCTCGCCGTTCATCCTGGCCGGCGCCATGAGCCCGGTCACGGTCGCCGGCACCCTGGCGCAGGTGCTGGCCGAGGCGCTGGCCGGCTGTGCGCTGACCCAGCTCGTGCGCCCGGGCGCGCCCGTCGTCTTCGGCGCCTTCGTCTCATCGATCTCGATGCAGTCCGGCGCCCCCACCTTCGGCTCGCCGGAGGGCAGCCTCCTGCTCAACGGCGCGGCGAAGCTTGCGCGCCGCGCCGGCCTGCCCTTCCGCTCCGGCGGCTCGTTCACCTCGTCGAAGACCCCGGACGCCCAGTCGGCGCAGGAGTCCGCGCAGACCATCCTGGCAACGCTGGTGTCGGGGGTGAACTTCTGCCTGCATGCGGCCGGCTGGCTGGAGGGAGGCCTGTGCTCCTCCTACGAGAAGTTCGTCATGGATGCCGACCAGCTCGGCATGATGCACGTGCTGGCCAAGGGCATCGACCTGTCGGAGGAAGCCCAGGCGATGGACGCGCTGGCCGAGGTCGGCCCCGGCGGCCACTTCCTCGGCGCCATGCACACGCAGCGCAATTTCGAGACCGCCTTCTACCGTTCGGAGATCGCCGACAACAACTCCTACGAACAGTGGAGCGCCGATGGCGGGCTCGACGCCGCCTGGCGGGCGAACCGGAAGTGGAAGCAGATGCTCGCATCCTACGAGGCTCCGCCGCTCGATCCGTCTATCGACGAATCTCTGATCAGCTTCATGGCTAATCGAAAAGCTGAATTCCCGGACAGCAACGTCTAATCACAGTCTATCTTGCGAATACGAAACGGGGTCTGGCTATTTCCGCCAGACCCCTCGAAAATAGAGCAAATCTCTGACTTTCTCGGGCGCTCTTCGGCACGGCATTCTTCGCTGCGCTGCAAGAGCGCTTTGTTTTTTCACTCAGATTTTAATATTTTTTCCACAGATGCCCTTCCCATCCCTGTCATTTTTTGCTTATGTACGGTCACCAACAGGGCAAAACAGCGGACCAAAAGAGTTCGCGAGAGGGGAAAAGGAGCGAACGCGCCGTTAACTCGGCGCGAATGCATTCCCCTTGCCTGCATTTTGCTTAGGGGCAACAATGACAGAATCAAGGGGCGCTGCCGTCCGCTACGAAAATGTTCAAAAGAGCTATGATGGCGAGACGCTCGTCGTAAAAAATCTCAATCTAGATATTCCGCCTGGCGAGTTCCTGACCATGCTGGGCCCGTCGGGCTCGGGAAAGACCACCTGCCTGATGATGCTGGCGGGGTTCGAACCTGCCACCCATGGCGAGATCTTCCTGAACGACAACCCGATCAACAACGTGCCGCCCCACAAGCGCGGCATCGGCATGGTGTTCCAGAACTATGCGCTGTTCCCGCATATGAGCGTTGCGGAGAACCTCGCCTTCCCCCTGCAGGTGCGCGGCATCGGCAAGGCGGAGCAGGAAGAGAAGGTGAAGCGCGCGCTCGACATGGTCGAGCTCGGCGACTTCGGCTCGCGGCGCCCGGCACAGTTGTCCGGTGGCCAGCAGCAGCGCGTTGCCGTGGCCCGCGCCCTCGTCTTCGAGCCGGAGCTGGTGCTGATGGACGAGCCGCTGGGTGCGCTCGACAAGCAGCTGCGCGAGCAGATGCAGTACGAGATCAAGCACATCCACGAGAATATCGGCGTCTCCATCGTCTACGTGACGCACGACCAGACCGAGGCGCTGACCATGTCGGACCGGGTCGCCGTGTTCAACGACGGGGTGATCCAGCAGCTTTCGACGCCGGATGAGCTCTACGAGAACCCGCAGAATTCCTTCGTGGCGCAGTTTATCGGCGAGAACAACAAGCTCTCGGGCACCGTGACCGAGGTTTCCGGCTCCGATTGCAAGGTGCGGCTGGACGACGGGACCGAACTGGCCGCCGAGGCGGTCAATATCGAAGGCGTAGGCTCACGCACCACCATCTCTCTGCGCCCCGAGCGCGTCGAATTCGACACCGACCAGTCGATGGACAACCTCGTGAAGGGCCGCATTGAGGAAATGATCTATCTCGGCGACCACATCCGCGTGCGGATGAACGTCGCCGGCAACACGGAATTCATTGTCAAGGTTCGCAACCGCGGCCAGAGGCGCGACCTGCGAACCGGCCAGACAGTGGAGATCGGCTGGGCAGCGTCCGACTGCAAGGCGCTCGACGCCGTCGGCTGACGCAGCCCGATCGACCAGCTGTGGCGCCCGTCAGGGCCGCCGCGACCAAAGCCGGGACCCCATGTCCCGCACCCAACTCAAAACAAGGGGAACTACATGACCTTCAAGACGCTTCTTCTAGCAAGCGCTGCAACGGCGATGATGACGACCGGCGCCAGCGCCATCGACCTCACCATCGTCTCCTGGGGCGGGGCCTATTCCAACTCGCAGAACGAGGCCTATCACAAGCCCTACATGGCCGAAAATCCGGACGTGACGATCATCAACGACGAGAGCTCGAACGAGGCGGTCGCCAAGCTGCGCGCCATGAACGAGGCCGGCAACCTGACCTGGGACCTCGTCGACGTGCTCGCCTCCGATGCCATCCGTCTGTGCGACGAGGGCCTCGCCATGGAGGTCAACCACGACGAGGTGCTGGCCCCGGCGCCCGACGGCACGCCGGCTTCCAAGGACTTCGGCGACCTGATCGTCGCCGACTGCTTCATCCCGCAGATCGTCTATTCCACGACCTTCGGCTACCGCACCGACGTCGAGGCGTGGAACGGCAAGGAGCCGGACGACATCTGCGACGTCTTCGACCTGGAGACCTTCCCGGGCAAGCGCGCGCTGGAAAAGCGCCCGATCAACAACATGGAATGGGCCCTTCTGTGCGACGGTGTCGCCAAGGAAGACGTCTATGAGATGCTGGAGACCGAGGAAGGCGTGAACCGCGCCCTCGCCAAGCTGGACACGATCAAGGACCAGACCGTGTGGTGGTCGGCCGGCGCCGAGACGCCGCAGCTGCTCGCCGACGGCGAAGTGGTGATCGGCTCCACCTACAATGGCCGCCTGTTCTCGCTGATCGAGGAGCAGGACCAGCCGGTCAAGATGCTCTGGGATGCGCAGGTCTTCGACCTCGACGGCTGGATCGTGCCGGCCGGCCTGCCGAAGGAGCGCCTCGACGCGGTGATGGAGTATCTGCGCTTCGCCACCGACACCCAGCGTCTCGCCGACCAGGCCAAGTACATCTCCTACGGCCCGGCCCGCGACTCCTCGGCGCCGCTCGTCGGCAAGCATGCCGAGCTCGGCATCGAGATGGCTCCGCACATGCCGACCGACCCGGCCAACTCCAAGAACACCTTCCTGTTCAACTACGAGTGGTGGGCCGATTACCGCGATGACCTGGACGCCAAGTTCCAGGCCTGGCTCGCCAGCTAAGGCGGCTTGAGGCGGGTGGCGGTGCAGCTGCCGCCCGCCGACGCGATTGCCGCGGCGGATGTTCCGCCGCGGCGCCGATGGGGCGATCCGCCGCCCTGCCTGCCTCCCGACAAGCCTGCAGACGCGCTCCGGCGTGCTCCCTCGCGTGCTTGTCCGGATACAGGCCGCTTCTTCCGGTGACCACGGAAGGCGCCTTCGCGGCCGCTTCTTGCGGCTCTGTCCCGGCCCCTGGGCCGCCCGCCTGCTGCCCGGCCGCTTTCGGCCGGCCGCAGGGCCGAGGCCCCTCCATTGCCGGATGACCCAACACGGACGACACGTCCCGAACGGACAGCGAGCATGACGACAACCGACACAGTCTCCAGGGCCGCCCCGCCGGCCGACCCGCCGCCGCAGCCGCAGGTGCTCACCACCCGCGACGGCACCCCGCTCAAGGTCAGCCTGATGCGAGCCCTGCGGCGAGAGAAGATGCGGGCGCTGCTGCTGATCGCGCCGCTCCTGCTGTTCATCGTGCTGACCTTCGCCGCGCCGATCGCCGACATGCTGTTCCGCTCGGTCGAGAACGGCATCGTCGCCGACACGCTGCCGAGGACCGTCGAGGCGCTGGCCGACTGGGACGAGACCTCCGGCGAGGCGCCCGGCGAGCCGGTCTTCGCGGCCCTTCATGCGGACCTCCTGATCGCCACTGAGGAAAAGACCCACACGCGGCTCGGCTCGCGGCTCAACTACGAATCCTCCGGCATGTCGAGCCTGTTCCGCAAGACCGGCCGGCGCGCCGACCGGATGGACGATGCCGAGCCTTACAAGGCCCAGTTCATCGACATCGACAAGGACTGGGGCGATGTCGCCACCTGGCGGGTGCTCAAGCGCTTCTCGCCCGAGCTGACCTCCGGCTACTTCCTCAATGCGGTCGACATGCAGATGACGACCGACGGCGTCGAGCTGAAGCCCGAGAACGAGCGGATCTACCTGTTCCTGTTCGCCCGCACGCTGTTCCTGTCGCTGACCATCATGGCCTGCTGCCTGCTGCTCGGCTATCCGATCGCCTATCTGCTGGCGGCACTGCCGGCGCGCACGTCGAACCTCTTGATGATCCTGGTTCTGCTGCCGTTCTGGACCTCGCTGCTGGTGCGCACCTCCGCCTGGAAGGTGCTGCTGCAGCAGCAGGGCGTCATCAACGACTTCCTGGTGTGGACCGGCCTTGTCAGCGATGCCGGCCGCCTCGTCATGATCAACAACCAGACGGGCACCATCATCGCGATGACGCACATCCTGCTGCCCTTCATGATCCTGCCGCTCTATTCGGTGATGAAGACCATCTCGCCCACCTATGTGCGGGCGGCCAAGAGCCTTGGGGCGACGGACTGGACCGCGTTCTGGCGGGTCTACTTCCCGCAGACCGTGCCTGGCATCGGCGCCGGGTCGATCCTCGTCTTCATCCTGTCGATCGGCTACTACATCACGCCGGAGCTGGTCGGCGGTACCAGCGGCATCTTCATCTCCAACCGCATCGCCTATCACATCTCGTCGTCGCTCAACTGGGGTCTGGCGGCCGCGCTCGGCGTGCTCCTGCTCGCCGCGGTGATGCTGCTCTTCTACGTCTACGACAAGATCGTCGGCATCGACAACGTGAAGCTCGGATAAGGAGAAGACCACACATGAGCGCCCTTCCCTCCTATGCTTCCGCCGGCCAGCGCGCCTGGTACTACGGCTTTCGCGCGATCTGCGGGATGATCTTCTTCTTCCTGATCTTCCCGATCCTGATCATCGTGCCGCTGTCGTTCAATGCGGAGAACTTCTTCACCTTCACGCCGCAGATGCTGGCGCTGGATCCGGCCGGCTATTCTCTGAAGCACTACGAAGACTTCTTCACCAACCCGGACTGGCAGCAGGCGTTGCGCAATTCCTTCGCCATCGCGCCGGTGGCGACGCTGCTCGCCACCGTGCTCGGTACGCTCGCCGCCATCGGCCTGTCCCAGAGCCATGTGCCCTGGCGCTCGGCGATCATGGCGGTGCTGATCTCGCCGATGATCGTGCCGCTGATCATCTCGGCCGCCGGCATGTACTTCTTCTACTCGCGCATCGGCCTGCAGGGCACCTATCTCGGCGTCGTGCTCGCCCATGCCGCCCTCGGCACGCCGTTCGTCATTATCACGGTGACGGCGACGCTGGTCGGCTTCGACCGCAGCCTCGTGCGCGCGGCGGCGAGCCTTGGCGCAAATCCGGTGACAACTTTTTTCAAGGTGCAGATGCCGCTGATCGTGCCCGGCGTCGTCTCCGGCGCGCTCTTCGCCTTCATCACCTCCTTCGACGAGGTGGTCGTGGTCCTGTTCCTCGGCTCGGCCGGCCAGAAGACCCTGCCCTGGCAGATGTTCACCGGCCTGCGCGAACAGATCTCGCCGACCATCCTCGCCGTCGCCTCCCTGATGGTCGCGATCTCCATCGCCCTGCTGACCGTTCTGGAGCTCTTGCGGCGGCGTTCGGAGCGATTGCGCGGGCTGACGCCCTCCTGACGCGATTTCGAGACGGCGCTCTCGAAAATCAGGCGAATTGAGACGGAATTTCGCAAAATCCGTCTCGAAACGAAAAACCCCGCAGCTTCAAAAGGTTGCGGGGTTTTTCGTGTATTTACGGTCGTTTTCGGTGTGCTTACAGGATCGTGCCGGGCTCCCCGACCCGGTAGCCGAATTCCAGCGCCGCATCCGTGATCCAGTCGATCAGCGCATCGGCAAGGCTCGACGGTGCCAGCACGTCGAAGGCCATTTCGCTCCGGCGCAGGATCACCACCGGGATCTGGTGGATCACCGACTGGGCCAGCGCTCCGGCCGGAAACGCGGCCGGGTCGAAGTCGATGGCGACCGCCTTGTTGAGCAGCGCCGGCGCCGCCCCGCCCTCGATCCGCACGATCCGGCGCGCACCGGCGAGATCGACGACGGCGGCGTCCTCCGTGTCGAGTGCGGTGTCGACGCGGGCCGTGTCCTCGGCTGCCGCACCCACATAGATGAACCGCCCGAAAGCGATCCAGCAGACCAGCGCGGAGGCGCTTTCGGTGAAGCGGCCCGGGCGGCCCGGCAGCGTCACACCGGCGAGCTCGCCGAGGCGATTCGCAACAGTTTCCAATCGGTTGGGCCAGGCGCCGACTTCCAGAAGAGCGCCGGCGGACAGCTCGCTCAAGGTCAGCGACGGGTCTTCGGCGCCCGCCGCCTCGCCGGGCACCAGCCGGCCGACCACCGGCCGGGCAACGGCGGTTTCCGGCGTCGTGCCGGCAGTCCTTTCGGCGGTGGTGGGCGGTGCGTTGCTGGCGTCAGACATGCATTCGGCTCCCGTCGGGGTCATAGAAGCAGGGATCGGTGACCGTCACCGCCACCCGCTCGTCCTTCAGCGGGAAGGCCGCCTCCAGCGGCTCGCCGTGTCGGTCACGGCCACCGGACAGGAAGGCGAGCGCTATGTTGGCGCCGAGGGCCGGCGACCACGTCACGGCGGTGACATGCCCCAGACTCGCCCCTCCACCGGGCAGGGTCAAGTGGCTGCCGGAGCGGATCGCCTGCCCGTCCCGCGATATCAGCCCCACCAGAACCGGCCTTTCCGGATCGACGAAAGCGGGACGCTGCGTCATCGTCGAGCCGACATACGGCTTCTTCCGCGACGCCATGCCGCCAAGCCCGACATCGGCCAGCGTGGTCCGACCGTCCATTTCAGCACCCGTTATATGTCCCTTCTCGATGCGCAGCGTGCCGAGCGCCTCCATGCCGTAAGGCATGATTCCATTGGGTTTTTCAGCCTCGATCAGCGCTTGCCAGACGGCAAGGCCGGCCGGCCAGTCGCAATAGACCTCGTAGGCCAGCTCGCCCGAGAAGGAAAGCCGCGCGATCATCACCGCCGCCCCGGCGATGCGTCCGCGCACGATTCCCATATGCGGGCACGCCTCGGCCGACACGTCACCCTCATCGAGCGCGGCCTGCAGCACCTTGCGCGCCTGCGGTCCCGCCACCGCCATGCCGGCGTAACGGTCGGTCACCGAGGTGACGTGGACGTTCAGGTCGGGCCAGACCACCTCCAGATAGTGCTCCATATGGGCCAGCACCGCGCCCGCATTCGCCGTCGTGGTGGTGACGAGGAAGCGGTTCGGCGCCAGCCGCCAGGCCGTCCCATCGTCGAACATGATGCCGTCCTCGCGCAGCATGACGCCGTAGCGCGCCTTGCCGACCGGCAGTTTGGCAAAGCCGCCGGTGTAAAGCCGGTTGAGGAATTCGGCGGCGTCCGGGCCCTGCACGTCGATCTTGCCCAGCGTCGAAACGTCAACAATGCCAACGCGGTGGCGCACGGCCGTCGCCTCGCGGATATAGGCATCTCGCAGGGTCTCGCCTGGCCCGATATAGGCGCGCGGGCGCATCCACAGGCCCGCCGCCATCATCTCGGCGCCCTTGGCCACATGCCAGTCATGCATCGGCGTGCGCCGCACCGGCGCGAAGTGGTGGCCGGTCTCGCGGCCGGCCAGCGCGCCGATGGTCACCGCCGTCCACGGCATGCGGAAGCGGGTCGTTCCGACCTGCGGCGCGCTCAGGCCGCGTGCCCGGGCCATCAGCGAGATCGCATTGACGTTGGAGGTCTTGCCCTGGTCGGCGGCCATGCCGAGCGTCGTGTAGCGCTTCAGGTGCTCGACCGAGCGGAAGCCCTCGCGATTGGCAAGCTCCACGTCATCCGCCGTGACGTCGTGCTGGAAGTCGACGAAGCGCTTGCCCCGGCCGGTCGCCGGAACATCGAAGAGCGGGAACGGCAGGTCGGTACCCGCCAGCGTCCCCGACAGGTCGGGCAGCGGAATTCCGCCGTTTTCCGCCGTTTTTCCGCAAGCCTCGGCTGCCTTCTGTCCGGCCTCAAGGCCAGCGGCAAGGCAGCCGACAAGGTCCAGCGTACCCGCGCAGGCACCTGCCGCCGTCCAGGCCTCGCGGGCGGTGCCCGGCACGAAGGAGTGCAGCGCCTCGTCGAAGACCGGCGCGCTGCCCGCCTGGCTCGCCAGATGCACGCTCGGCGTCCAGCCGCCGGAGACGAGAAGCGCGTCGCATCCGGGCTGCATCACATTGGCGCCGAGCACGCCGGAAACAGGGTCGAAGCCGCGAATGTCGACGCCGGCCAAGGCCTTGCGCCCTCTGGTGGCAGCGACGACCGCTCCGGTTTCGAGGCGGATGCCCCGCTCACCGAGCGCTGCGGCAAGAGCGGGAGCGATCTCGCGGCGCGGGTCGACCACCGCCTTGATCGACATGCCGAGGTCAGCAAGGCGGATCGCCGTGCGTGCGCCGCCGTCATTGTTGGCGAAGACGACGACAGAGGAGCCGACGGCAACACCGTAGCGCGTCGCATGGGCAAGCCCGGCGGAGGCCAGCATGACGCCAGGCGCATCGTTGCCGGAGAAGACCAGCGGCCGCTCGATGGCGCCGGTTGCCAGCACCACATGGCGGGCGTGGATGGTCCAGTGACGCTGGCGCGGCTCGAACGAGGCCGGCTTGCGCTTATGGTCGGCGACCCGCTCGACCGCGCCGAGCACGTTGCCGTCGAAATAGCCGTAGACGCTGGTGCGCGGCAGGATGCGGCCGCCGCCTGCCTCGATCTCGCGCAAGGCGCCGTAGACCCAATCGGCCGGCGCAAGCCCGTCGAGATGCACGCCGTCATCGAAGAGGCGCCCGCCGGGCCTTGCATTCTCGTCCGCCAGAATGACGCGCAGGCCGGCGGCAACCGCCGCGCGCGCCGCCATCAGTCCGGCCGGACCGGCACCTACCACGAGCACGTCACAGAAGGCGTTGGTCTTCTCATAGCGATCGGGATCGGCAAGATGGGTGCCGCGGCCGAGGCCCGCCGCCTTGCGGATGAAGCGCTCGCAGAAATGCCAAGTCGCCTGGCCCGTTCCCATGAAGGTCTTGTAGTAGAAACCGGCGGAAAACAGCGGCGAAAGCAGGTCGTTGACCGCCATCATGTCGAAGGAAAGCGACGGCCAGCGGTTCTGGCTCGCCGCTTCCAGCCCGCCGTACAGCTCCGTCATCGTGGCGCGGGTGTTGGGCTCCTGACGGGCGCCGTCGCGCAGCTCCACCAGTGCGTTGGCCTCTTCGGGGCCGGCGCCCATCACCCCGCGCGGGCGATGGTACTTGAAGCTGCGGCCGACCAGCACCCGGCCGGAGGCGAGCAGCGCCGAGGCCAGCGTGTCGCCGGCAAAGCCCTGCATCGGCTCGCCGTCGAAGCGGAAGGCGAGCGGCCGCGAGCGGTCGAGATGGCTGCCGCCATGGGGAAGCCGGTAGCCGCTCATGCGCCCGCTCCCGAGATGCGCGCAGCAGCCTCGCCGGCAAAGCGCCCGGCCATCTCGACGCTGCTGATCTCGTGGGTCAGCGTATCCCGCGTCACCCGCAGCCAGTGGCGGCAGCCGCCGATATGGTGCCAGAGCTCGACATGGGGCCCTCGCGGGTTTTCCCGCTCATAGACATAGGCGGCATGGGCGTCGGTGTCGGTATCGGCAAGATCCGGCCGACGAATGGTGCCGTCGCCGCCATAGGAGAACTCGGCGACGCCGCGCGGCCCGCAGCAGGGACAATGGATGCGCATGGGCGGGCGTCCTCTCAGTGCATCTTCGGATAGGGGCCGGCGCCGCGCTCGTCGAGAACGTAGCCGCGCTGGAACCGGTCGAGCGTGAAGGGGGCGTTGAGCGGGTGCGGCTCGTCCCTGGCCATGGTCCAGGCGAAGCACCAGCCGGAGGCCGGTGTCGCCTTGAAGCCGCCATAGCACCAGCCGGCATTGAGGTAGAGGCCGGGCAGCGGGCCGGTGGTGATGATCGGGCTGCCGTCCATGCTCATGTCCATGATGCCGCCCCAGTTGCGCAGCAGCCGCAGGCGCGAGACGAAGGGCAGCATCACGCTCACCTCCGACATGACATGCTCGACTACCGGCAGATTGCCCCGCTGGGCGTAGGAATTGTACTTGTCGATGTCGCCGCCGAAGACCAGCCCGCCCTTGTCGGACTGAGAGATGTAGAGATGGCCGGCGCCGAAGGTGACGACGCAGTCGAGGATCGGTTTGACCGGCTCGGAGACGAAGGCCTGCAGGACGTGGCTTTCGATCGGCAGGCGCTCGATGCCGGCGAGGCGCAGCACCTGCGAGGTGCTGCCGGCCACGGCAACGCCGACCTTGGGCGCGCGGATCTCGCCGCGCGTCGTCTCGACGCCGACGATACGCCCGCCCTCGCGCAGGAAGCCCGTGACCTCGCAGTTCTCGATGATATCGACGCCGCGCGCATCGGCAGCGCGTGCGTAGCCCCAGGCGACCGCGTCGTGGCGGGCGGTGCCGGCGCGCGGCTGCAGCAAGCCGCCGAGCACCGGGAAGCGCGCGCTCGGCGACATGTCGAGGCCCGGCACCATGCGCGCGACCTCCTCCCGGCCGAGCAGTTCCGCGTCGATGCCCTCCAGCCGCATGGAGTTTCCGCGCCGGGCGTAGTCGTCCAGCTGGGACGGCGTGTGCGCCAGGTTGAGGACGCCGCGCTGGGAGAACATCACATTGTAGTTGAGGTCGAGCGACAGGCCCTCCCACAGCTTCATCGACCACTCGTAGAAGCGGTTGTTGCCCGGCAGCATGTAGTTGGAGCGCACGATCGTCGTGTTGCGGCCGATATTGCCGGAGCCGAGCCAACCCTTTTCCAGCACGGCGATATTGGTGAGGCCGTGCTCCTTGGCGAGGTAATAGGCGGTCGAAAGACCATGGCCGCCGCCGCCGACGATGATCGCATCGTAGGCGGGTTTGGGATCGGGCTTGCGCCAGGCGGGCTGCCAGTCGCGGTGTCCGGACAGGGCGTTGCGCAGCAGCGAGAGGGCCGAATATTTCTGCAAGGGCAAGACGTCCTTCCTGATGGGCAGGCCCGGTTAAAAAAACGGAGGGCGGAGCCAGCCTACCCCGCCGACAAGAAAGGCCCAATGGCCGATATCCGTCCCGCCGCTGTCGCATATGCGACCCGCACGACAACCGGCGTTCAAGCAGCCCCTTGCGCCCGCTCGCTGCCCGCCGGCAGGCGCTCCAGCGAGGGCGCGAACTCGGTCAGCATGCGGCGGCGGAAGATCTGCACCGCCTCGCGCTGCAGGTCGTCCGGGCGGAACAGCATGAAATAGCCGAAGCCGGAGGCGGCAGTGACGGAAAGCGGAGCGGCAAGACGCCCTTCGGCGATGTCGCGCGCGGCAAGCCGGCGGTCGGCGACGACCAGCCCGCCCTCGCGGGCGGCGAAGTCCAGCGCCATATGCGCGGTGTCGAAGACGATGCCCTGCGGCAAGGTGGCGGTAACGCCGGCGGCGCGCAACAATTCCACCCAGGCGGTGTGGCGGCCCGCCTCGTTGCGGATGTGGATGACGGTCTCGCGGGCAAGCGCTGCGGCGATCCCCTCCTCCCGCACGCGCGGCGCCATGTCCGGCCGGCACAAAAGGGTCAGCTCCTCCATCCACAACAGGTCCATCACCTGGTCGGTGACACGCGGACGGGAGAAGACGACGGCCGCGTCGTGCACCGTGCTGTCGAGGCTTTCCAGCACGTAGGGCGTGTCGATCTCGATGGCGACGCCGCCTTGCGCCCGGCAGGTCTCGATGATCGGCGCGGCCATGCGGATGGCGAAGGACGGCGGCAGGGCAAGGCGCAGCGTGCCGCCGCGGTCGATCTCGCAGATGGCGTTGAGCCCGGCCTGCAGCCGGTCGAGCGCCGGGGTCACGTTGCCGATGAGGTCCTGCCCGGCGGCGGTAAGAGCCAGCGAGGAGCCGCGCCGCTCGAACAGCTGGGCGCCGATCACCTCCTCGAGGTTGAGCACATGGCGGCTGACGGCGCTCTGGGTGACACCGAGGCTCTCGGCCGCGCGGGTGAAGCTCATCTGCCGCGCGGCGGCCTCGAAGGCGCGCAGCGAGTTGAGCGGCAGACGGCGGCGGTCGATCGGGCTTGCGGTCATGCTCACGGGTTCCGGGCGGCGCGTATCCTCCCGCCGCTCGGTGAAGGCTACGACGGCAGCGTCCGGCTGCAAAGGGTTCATCGGCAGCCCTTTCCCTGTCTTCAACCGAAGCCGAGCGCGCGCTCGGCCAGCAGCAGCAGGTCCTCGTCGGTGACGAGGCGGCGGCTGGCGGCGCGCATCGGGGCGTTCTCCGGCGCGGCCATGCGCGCGGCAAGGCGTTCCGGGCTCAGCCGGTTGATGTCGGCTGCGAGCGACAGGCGGATGCCGAGACGGCGGACGAGACCGGAAAACGCCATCGGCAACTCGCCGTAATGGGCGCAGCCGAAGGCGCGGGCGACCTCCGTATAGGCCTCCTCCTCCCCTTCCATCGACCAGCCGAGCGAGGCGGCCATGCCGATGGCGACGGCGCGGCCGTGATGGATCGGCACGAGGCTTGCCAGCGCATGGGCGATGTTGTGGGCCATGCCCGTTCCGGCATTGTCGATGCCGATGCCGGCCCAGGTGGCGGCAAGCAGCATGGCGCCGCGCGCTTCCAGGTCGTTCGGCTCCGCGACGGCGCGGTCGATATGGGAGGTGGCGAGGCGGATCGCCTCATGGCAGATGCGAGAGTTCTCGGCAAAGGCGGCCCGGCCCGTCGCCGCCTCCATGGCATGGACGATGGCGTCGACGCCGCAGGCCGCCGTGAGCTGGGGCGGCAGGCCGGTGGTCAGCCGCGCATCGAGCAGGGCGACATCGGGCTTCAGCGCCGGCGCCCAGTACCAGTATTTGGTGCCGCCGGCATCGGAAATGACCGAGACGGCGGTCGCCTCGGAGCCGGTGCCGGCGGTGGTCGGCACGCAGACCAACGGCACCCGCGCCACGGGCAGCGCGGCGACGGCAAGGCGGTAGTCCTCGAGCTTTCCGCACGCGCCGATCATCGCGGCGACAAGCTTGCCCGCATCGAGGGCCGAGCCGCCGCCAAGGCAGACGACGGCGCCGACGCCCTCCTGGCGGGCGACGCGCACCGCCTCAGCCACGGCCGGCTCCTTCGGATCGCTGAAGATGGCGTCATGGGTGACGACGCGGTGGCCGCCATCCTTGAGCACGTCGGCGATGCGCTGCGTCAGCCCGATGCCGGTCAGGCCGTTGTCGGCGACCAGCAGCACGCAGGCCCCCGCCCCGGCAAGCTCGGTGACGATGGCGCCGATCTCGCTGCTGCGCCCCGGGCCCGCAACGATGCGCGGCACCTGATTGGTGGTGAAAGGCTGCATCTCCCCTCCCTGCAAAGGGTACAAAGCCGGCCCGGACGCTGCCCGCATGGGCCGCGACGGAAACCGGACGAAGGAGAAAATGCTAGGGCCGCAATGCCCTTGCACGGAAATGCAAAAAAACCATCGGCCAATGACATTATGTCGGGGGCCGGAATGGCCGTCAGGGCCTCGACACCACCTCCTCGGCACGCCTAAAGTGGAAACGCAGATATTCCAGCCCGCCGGTTCTCCACTTGGATGCCAGCGGGCGGCGACATCGGTTCGTGACGTGACTTGAGCGGCGACGCCGCGAACGGGGCTTTTTCGACGAGATGGACGACGCTCACTCCGACCAGCGGCAGGCCGGCGCGCTCGAACGGTTCTCCAAGCACCCGATCTGGGCTCCCATCGGCGCGCTGGGTACGGTCGCGGGCGTCGGTATTGCCATTTACACCTATGTCGCCACCCAGCAACAGCCCGCCCCGCCCGCAGCAACACATGTGGCAACGCCGGCAGCAGCGCCGCCGCCGGAAACGAAGGCCGCACCGCTCACAGCACCTCCGGCTGAGCAGCCGCCGAGCACGACCGCGCCGGCGCAGGTCGCACAGACAGCCCCTCCCGCCGCCGTCAAGACCACGCAGAGCCCAGCCGAGCCACCGCAGGCGGGGGCCGCAAAGGCCGATACCCGGCAGGCAGAACCTCCGCTGGCCGCCACCCCGGAGCCACTGCCCCAACCGAAAGCGGCCGCGCGTGAGCCGGCCCACGACATGCCGCTGCGGCCGCTGGAGACGCCGGCCCTGAAGACCGACGAACAGGACGCCCCTCAGGACATCGAGCTCGCCTCCCGCAGCGACCCGGGCGTTGCCGTACCGATGCACCGGACACCACAGAGCGAGGTGCAGGCGGCCGCGCCGGCGACGCCGCGCAGCATCAACGTGCTGGCATCGGAGACGTTCAGCCTGTGCGGCCATGGCGCATTCCAGGCAAGGCCGAGCGCGCTCGGCATCCTGCTGGAAAACCAGGATCGCACCTTCCCCTTCAGGCGGCAGGGAACGCTGGCGCCGTGGACCTACCGCGTGACCTCGGCCGCGCCGACACAGGTGTTTCCCGGCTGCGTCGCCACCTTCAATGTGCAGACTTCGCACGGCGTGCAATACGTCGCGATCACCGAACAACCGAACCAGACGGGGCAATAGGGCAGATGAAAAAACTCCTGGCACTCGCCATTCCGGCCTTGCTGGCCATGACGACGTCCGGATGGGCCTGCGACGAATACAAGACGATGTCGCAGGACGAACTGAAGCAGTATCGCGACGTGCTGTCGGACGCGAATGCGGACCCGATCGACCGCTTCTTCGCCTATCAGGGGCTGGCCTGCTCCGACCAGCCGGTGATGCGCGCCTACGCAACGCGCGCGGGACTGGCGAGTGCCCGCGACCCGATCCTGCGCCAGCAGATCGCCTTCGACGCGCTGATGGCGCTGCCGCGGATCGACCTGGAGCTGGCGCCGAACGGAGCCAACGAGAAGGTTCAGAGGTTTCTCAAGGACAACGGCACGGTGTTCTCCTACGAGGTGCGCTACCGCAGCCGGCAACAGGGCTGTATCGATTTCTACAACAGAGGCGCCTGCTATGAAGGCAAGTCGCTGACGCTCAAGGGCGATACGATGCTGTTCAACGTCGGCGATCTTGTCGGCACGCTGACCTTGACCGATGCGGGCGAGTATATCGGCGCGGTCCGGTTCAAGGGCAATCCGATCCCGGCGCGCATCCGCGTCTACTGAGAACGCGCAGACCGCAAGAAAACGGGCCGGCGTGCGAAAGCGCGCCGGCCCGTTCGTTCATATTGGATCCGAAGCAACGGACCTTACGCGAGACCGGCCTTGGTCAGCGGCAGGACCGCCGGCAGTTCGCCGGTGGCGGCAAGGATCGCGTTCGCCACAGCAGGACCGACCGGCGGGGTGCCCGGCTCGCCGGCGCCCGACGGGGCCTCGGCGGAGGCCAGAACCTCGACCTCGACCTTCGGCATCTCCTCGATGCGCAGCGGACGGTAGGTGTCGAAGTTCAGCTGATCCACGTGGCCGTCGGTCAGGGTGATCTCGCTGAACAGCACCGCCGCAAGGCCGTAGCCGATGCCGCCTTCCATCTGGGCCTTGACGTTGTCCGGGTTGACCGCAACGCCGCAGTCGACGGCACACCACACGTTCTCGATCCTGAAGGTTCCGTCCTCGCGGCGGCTGACCTCCGCGACCTCGGCCACATAGGTGTTGAACGACTTGTGCACGGCGATGCCGCGGAACCGCTCGCCATTCTGCGAACCAGACCAGCCGGACATCTGCGCGACCTTTTCCAGGACGCCGAGCTTGCGGGCATTGTCCTTGTCGCGCTCGGCAATGCCGGAAGGCTGGGACAGGTGACGGCGGCGGAACTCGAGCGGATCGACGCCGGCAGCGCGCGCCGCCTTGTCCATCATCGCTTCCACCACATAGCCCGTCTGGGTGTGGCCGACCGAGCGCCACCACAGCACCGGCACGCCGACCTTCGGCGAATGCAGCTCGGCATGGAAGGCCGGGATCGCGTAGCTGGCATCCTTGACGCCCTCGACCGAGGTCTCGTCGATGCCGTCATGGACCATGAACTGCTCCATGAACGTGCCGGACATCAGCGACTGCTGGACGATGCGGTGATGCCAGCCGACGAGATTGCCGTCGGCATCGAGCCCCGCACGCACCTTGTGGACGCCCATCGGCCGATAGTAGCCGGCGCGGGTGTCGTCCTCTCGGGTGTAGACCAGCTTGATCGGCTGCGACTTGCCCCAGATCTTGGCGATGCTCGCCGCCTCGAGGATGTGGCGGGCATCGGGCGATGTGCGCCGGCCGAACGAGCCGCCGCCGTAGAGCGTGTTGATCGTCACGTTCTGCACCGGGATGCCGAGCACCGTCGCCGCCGTCTGCTGGTCGACCGTCTGGAACTGCGAGGGATACCAGAGCGTTGCCCGGTCGCCCTCGACATGGATGGTAAGCACCATCGGCTCCATCATGCCATGGGCGAGATACGGGAACTCAAAGACCTGCTCGACCACCGTCGCAGCGCCCGCAATCGCAGCCTCCGCATCGCCGTCGTTGCGGAACACGGGCCCCGCCGTTTCGGCCAGTTCACGATACTCCGCGAACAGGGCATCGCTCGAACGGGTCTCGGCGCCAGCCTCGTCCCACTCGATCTCCAGCGCTTCGCGGCCCTTGATCGCCGGCCAGGTGGAGGTCGCGAGCACCGCGACGCCGTGACCCGGCACCTCCATGACATCGACGACACCCTTTACCGCCTTGGCGGCATCGGCGTTGAAGGACTTCACCTTCGCCCCGAAAGCCAGCGGACGGGTGAGCACGGCGACCAGCATGTTCTCGCGCTGGACGTCCATGCCGTAGGTGTTCGGCGCACCGACCGTCTTGTTCGGCACATCGAGCCGCGGGAAGGACTTGCCGATATAGACCCACTGGTCGGGGGACTTCAGCGTCACCTCGGCCGGAGCCTCCATCTTCGCCGCCGCCTCGGCGAATTCGCCGAACGTGCCGGATTTGCCCGAACTGTGCGACAGCGTGCCGCCCGAGACGGTGATCTCGCCGGCCGGAACGCCCCAGGCCTTTGCCGCCGCCGCAACCAGCATGGCGCGGGCCGTGGCGCCGGCCTTGCGGTACTGCTCGAAAGAGTTGGCGATGGCGGTGGAGCCGCCCGTGCCCTGCATGCCGAAGGCAAGGTTCTTGTAGCGCTCGACATCGGCCGGAGCGAACTCGGCCCGCATCTGCTCGGGGGCCGCGTCAAGTTCCTCGGCAACGAGCGTCGCAAGGCCGGTGGCGTTGCCCTGCCCCATGTCGAGATGCTTGTTCAGCACCGTGACGAGGCCGTCCGGCGAGATCCGGATGAAGGGCGTGAACGCATCTTCCGCCGCAGCCCCTTCGGCCAGTGCCGCGCCGGGCAGTGCGAGCCGCGAGCCGACGACGAGACCGCCGGCGGCGACCGCCGACATCTTCAGGAAGTTGCGGCGGGTGGGACGCGCGGCGGCATCCTGCATTCGCTTCATGACATGAAACATGAGCTCAGCCCTCCATCGTCTCGGCAGCGCGATGGATCGCCGCGCGGATACGGGTGTAGGTGGCACAGCGACAGACATTGCCGCTCATCGCCATGTCGATGTCCTCGTCGGACGGCTTCGGCGTCTCGGCCAAAAGCGCAGTGGCGGCCAGGATCTGGCCGGACTGGCAGTAGCCGCATTGCGGCACTTCGAGTTCGCGCCAGGCGTCCTGGACGGCCTTGGCCGCCTTGCCGTCGACACCCTCGATGGTGACGATGGACATGCCTTCCGCATCGCTCGCCATGGTCTGGCAGGAGCGCACGGCCATGCCGTCGAGATGGACGGTACAAGCCCCGCAAGCGGCGATGCCGCAGCCGTATTTGGTGCCGGTCATGCCGAGCTCGTCACGCAGGACCCAGAGCAGCGGCGTATCGGGATCGACATCGATCTCGCGATCCTGGCCATTGATGTTCAATCGGATCATCCGTCCCTCCTGATGAACGGTATTGACTGGATCGCACAAGTCGCCTCTCCCTGCCTTCTTCCGCCCGAAGAAGCGCAAAAAGCCGGCAGACGGGACTTGCGCGATTGCTACGCGACCTTAAGTGGGTCACGATCCATCCATCGTCCAATTGATTTTGGATATCCGGGAACATTGACGAAATGAATATATCCTCGGTCGACCTCAACCTGCTGGTGGCGTTCGACGCGCTCATGAGCGAGCGCAACGTGACGCGCGCCGCGCGGCGCATCGGCCTGTCGCAACCGGCGATGTCGAACGCACTGTCGCGGCTGCGCGCGCTCCTCGACGACGAGCTGTTCGTGCGCTCGGGGCGGGGCATGGAGCCGACCGCGCGGGCACAGTCGCTGGCCATGCCGGTGTCGGAGGCGCTGCGGCGGATCGAAGAGGCCATCGCGCCGGCGCTCACCTTCGACCCGTGCAACCTCGACCGGTCGGTGCGCATCGCGATGACCGACAATTCGATGGCGGTGCTGCTGGAGGCCCTGATCCTGCGGTTCCGCAATGCAGCGCCCAAGCTCGACCTGCACATCAAGAACTCCCGCGCCGCTGGCATGACACCGATGCTGGACGACGGCGAGATCGACATGGCCATCGGCGTTGCCGGCGAGCTGGAGGCGCGCCACCGGGCGATGCCGCTCTATTCGGACCGGCTGGTGGGAATCGCCCGGCGCGGGCGGTTCGGCCCGCAGGGGCCGACGCTGGAACAGTTCGTGGCGGCCGAGCACGTGGTGGTGACGCCGCGCCACGCCACCGGCGGCTCACTGGACCGGGAGCTTGCCAATCGCGGCCTGACGCGCCGGGTGTTCCTGACGCTGCCGCAGTTCATCATGGCGCCCTATGCGGTCGCCAAGGCCGACCTGGTCTCCTGCCTGCCGGCGCGTATCGCGCTGGCCAAGGCGGAAATGCTGGACCTGGAAATCTTCGAACCGCCGGTGGAGCTGGACGACTTCACCGTGTCGCTGATCTGGCACGGGCGCGACGATGCCGAGCCGGCCCATCGCTGGCTGCGCGAGACCGTGGCCGACGTGGTGCGTGAGGTCACGACGCTCAGCGACACCGACCGCTGGCCGGTCTGCCAGACGCTGGCCGGCATGTGCCGCCCCAATCCCGCTCCCGCCGGCGAGATGGCCGCCGAGGCGGCAGCGCAGGAGCACCCGGCCGAAACCGAGCGCGTTCCCGCGTCCGCCTGAAGCCCTGCCGGTCAGGCGCCTCTGGCGTCGACCGGGCCGTCTTCGGTGAGTTCGATGCCGGTCAACCGTCGGTCGAGATGGCGCGCGCGCCAGGACAGCATCTTTTCCGCATAGTGCAGCCGCAGCGAGGCATAAGCCGGGTCGTCCGCGACATTGCGCGTCTCGTGAGGATCGGCGGCAAGGTCGAAGAGCAGCGGCGGCAGGCCGGCGAAATGGACGTATTTCACGTCCGCATCGCGGATCACGCTCATGGAGCAGGCATCGAGCGACAGACCGAGCGCGGTCTGCGCCTCGCCGGTCGCGACCTCGCGGAAGTCGTATTCCCAGTGCGCCGCATCGCGCCATTCGGCCGGAACGCCCCCTTCTAGGAAGGCGGTCAGAGGCGCTCCGTCGAGCCATGGCGGACAGGTCGCACCGATCGCTTCCAGCACCGTCGGCATGATGTCGACGGACTCAGTGAAGGCCTCGACCGTCCGGCCATGCCCCTCCCCCTTGCGTGGATCGCGGACGATCAGCGGGATGTGATAGGCCTGATCGTAGAAGCCGAGCTTGGAGAAGAGCTGATGGTCGCCCATCATCTCGCCATGGTCGGCGGTGAGCACGACCAGGGTGTTGTCCCATTCCCCGCGCGCCTTCAGCTCGGCGACGATGCGGCCGATCTGCGCATCGACCTCGGAGACCATGCCCCAGTAGGTGGCGCGCATCTGCCGGCGCACGCTCTCGTCCCAGTCGCGCACCTTGCCCGTCGCGCCCCAGACGAAATGCGACTTGTCCTGCTGCTCGACCGCATAGCCGAGGAAGGGATGCAGGCGCGCCGCTGCCTCGGGCGTTGCCGCGCCGAGGAAGCCGGGCCCATCGGCCGGATCGTACATGGAGGCATAGGGCTCCGGCACGATGAACGGCGGGTGGGGGCGGATGAAGCTCAGATGCGCAAACCAGGGGCGCCCGCCGGCCTTGGCGCGCGCGGGCGGAGCGCTCTCCACCTCTCCGAGCCAGCGCAGGAACTCGTCGACCAGGAACGCAGTCTCGGTCTCCTCGGCCGAATAGCGCGCCGGACGGCCCGTCGGCGGATCGGCGGGACCGTCCACAGGCAGCCACATGTCCTGCGGCGGATCGGGCAGCTCGTGCCCGCGCGATGCCAGCCAGGAGAGCCAGGGGCCGTGATCCTCCGGCACGCGCACACGCACGCTCATGCCCGGCAGAATGCCCTCATAGGTGCGCAGCCAGGGATCGTCGCCAGTGACCGTGCGCGGGTCGACGGACTGGTCCGTATAGCCGAACAGCGTCGGGTCGTAGCCGGATCGGCGGGCGGCAAGCGCGATGGTGTCGTGCCGCGCATCGAGCGGCGTACCGTTGCGCACCACCCGGTTGGTCATCTGGTAGAGACCGGTATAGAGGCAGGCACGTGCAGGCGCGCAGGGCGCGGCCTGGCAGTAATGGCGGGAGAAATACACCGCTTCCCGTGCCAGGGCGTCGATATTGGGCGTGCGCACGACCGGGTGGCCGGCAATCCCGAGACAGTCGCCGCGCCACTGGTCGGCGGTGATGAGAAGCACGTTGAGAGACATCGCCAGACCTTCAAGACCAAGTTTTCGGCTGGTTAGCAGCGGAGCATTGCAGCGCGGTGACGGGACCCGAAGCTTAGGAAAAACCCTTTTGCTTTCCAACACAAACGCGCATTGCGGTCGCAATCTTCGAAGAAATAATCGCCGGCGGAGCCCGTGGCCGCGGGTCGACCCGCAAACCGGCCGGCGGGATGGTGGCGGCTGGTTCCGCAAACGGGAACGCTGTGTCGCGCCGGCCGCATCTAGCGCGAGATCCTGCAAGGGTTATCTCCCTGTCATTGCCTTGCCTTCCGCGCGGAATGGCGAGACCCTGAGGGACGGTCGCCGAACCCGGCGGCCCGTCTCATGACCAGCCGCTTGTCCCGACGCGGACAAGGCCGCCAGAGGGAGACCTGCCGATGACCTGGATGCCCGACCTCGACCCCACGCCCGGCGATGCCGGCGCCTGCGACCTGATCGACACGGTGATCGTGCCGCGTGCCCGCGACCTCGGCGGCTTCGAGGTGCGACGTGCCCTGCCCTCGCCGAAGCGGCAGATGGTCGGCCCCTTCATCTTCTTCGACCAGATGGGACCGGCCGAATTCCTCGAGACCGGCGGCATCGACGTGCGGCCGCACCCGCATATCGGCCTTGCGACCGTGACCTACCTGTTCGAGGGCGAGATCCACCACCGCGACAGCCTAGGGTCGGACCTGGCTATCCGTCCGGGCGAGCTGAACTGGATGACCGCCGGCAGCGGCATCGTCCATTCCGAGCGCGAGGACCCGCAAGTGAAGGGCCACCGGCGCAAGCTCTTCGGCATCCAGAGCTGGGTGGCGCTGCCCAAGCATGCGGAGGAAAGCGCGCCGGCCTTCGAGCATGTCGGCCGCGACGGCCTGCCGGTTCTGGAGGACCACGGCGTCAATGTGCGGGTGATCGCGGGCGACATGTTCGGCGCCCGCTCGCCGGTCAAGACCGCTTCGGAGACGATCTATGCGGACGTGACGCTGGAGCCGGGCCGCACCATGCCGGTCGACGCAACCCACGAGGAGCGCGCCATCTATACGGTCGGCGGCACCATCGAGATCGCCGGCGAGAGCTTCGAGGAAGGCCAGTTGCTGGTGTTCAAGCCCGGCGACAACATCACGGTGCGGGCGACCGGCAGCCTGCCCGCGCGCTTCCTGCTGCTGGGCGGCGAGCCGATGGACGGGCCGCGCTACATCTGGTGGAACTTCGTCTCTTCCTCGAAGGAGCGGATCGACCAGGCCAAGGAAGACTGGAAGCAGATGCGCTTCGACACCGTGCCGGGCGACGCGGAAGAGTTCATTCCGCTTCCCGGCCGCTGAGCGGCGGGCGTTCGCCCTCCGTCTCCTCCTCCGGCGCGCTGAAGATGATGTCGCCGGAGGGCGGCGTGCGCAGCGTCGCTCCGCCGACCGGGCGGTTGCGGCGGCGCCCGCTCGCCTCCTCCTCCCAGGCAAAGGGCGCGAACAGCTCCGCCGGAGCAACAAGGTCGACGACCGGAAAATCGAGGATGACGTTGAGACGGACGACGGACGCCTCGTCGCCCGTCAGTTGCGCGTCTTCCGGCAGCACGCGCAGGCGCATGCCGAACTGCTCCAGCTCCACCTCTCCGCCCTGCTCGATGGCCGCCCGGAACTCCGCCGGCCAGGGCCAGCCGTAGCGCTCGCCGACCGCATCCAGCACACGCAAGAGCGCGGCGCGGGCCGCCGGCGCCGTCTGCGGGTTGTCGCCGTTCAGCTTGATCCGCACCGTGTTGAGCGTCTGTTCCGACTGGCCGCGCAGGTTGACGAACAAGGACGAGCGCGCCCCGTCCGGCGTGGCGCGGCCGATCACCGCGAGATCGCTGACGCAGTACCAGAAGCCGGCGACGAAGGGATCGAGCCGCCATTCCGACATGGGCACGCCGAGCTCGGAGATCGCCTTGCACAGGTCGCGCGGATCGCCGCCGAAGACCCGCTTGAAGGCGGCGGGACGCTCGAGCGCGGTATCTGGCGCCTCGTCGAGAAGCCGTGCCCGCAGGCGCGGCGGCAAACCGGCGAAGGGGTCGGGCGGCGCGACCTCCACAGGGACCGGCGGTTCGACCGGCGGACGCAGGAACAGCAGCGCCCCGGCGGCCACGCCGCTGCCGATCGCCAGCAGAATCAGGGTCCTGGCGAAAATCCGGCGACGGTTCAACGCGGCGAGCGCGGACGCGCCCGGTCCCGCCACCCCGCGCAAGAGCGGAGGCAGGATCGATTTTTCCGGCCGCCCTCCACCGCGTGACGCAGCGTCTTTCGCCATTACCGCTCCCGACGGGCGTCGTGCCCGAAAATCCCGCAAGGTCTGCCTTGCGGATGCGCTGGAAACCGGTTCCGGCCTGAGGCACGATGCCGTCCCGACACCACCGGTTGCGCAGTTCAAGTCCTATCACGGGAGACCACATGCTGGAGGCGCTTTTTAGACGCGTCGAGGACAAGCGGGACGACGTCGTCGCGCTGACGCAGGACCTCATCCGTATTCCGACCATCAACCCGCCGGGCGAGGCCTATACCCCTTGCGCCGAGCTGATCGGCAACCGGCTGGCGCGGCGCGGGTTTCAGGTTCGCTACATCCGCGCAGAAGATACGCCGGGCGACAGTGCCCGCTATCCGCGGACCAATGTGGTCGCCCGCATCGAGGGTCGCCGGCCCGGACCTTGCGTGCATTTCAACTCGCATATCGACGTGGTCGAGGCCGGCCAGGGATGGACCTTCGATCCGTTCGGCGGCGAGGTGAAGGACGGCAAGGTCTACGGACGCGGCGCCTGCGACATGAAAGGCGGCCTCGCCGCCTCGATCATCGCGGTGGAGGCCTTGCTGGAAGCGGTGCCGGACTTTCCCGGCGCCATCGAGATCTCGGGCACGGTGGATGAGGAGTCCGGCGGCTTCGGCGGGGTTGCCTATCTCGCCCGGCTCGGCATGTTCTCCAAGCCGCGCGTCGACCACGTGATCATCCCCGAGCCGCTGAACAAGGACCGCATCTGCCTCGGCCATCGCGGCGTGTGGTGGGCGGAGATCGAGACGAAGGGTTCCATCGCCCACGGATCGATGCCGTTCCTGGGCGACTGCGCCGTGCGCCACATGGGGGCGGTGCTCGACCGGTTCGAGACCGAGCTGTTCCCCAAGCTTGCCGCCAAGCACACCGATATGCCGGTGGTGCCGGAAGGGGCGCGCTCCTCGACGCTGAACATCAACTCGGTCCATGGCGGCCAGCCCGAAGGCTTCGACGGATTGCCCTCCCCTTGCGTGCCCGACAGCTGCCGCATGGTCATCGACCGGCGCTACCTGATCGAGGAGAGCCTGGACGAGGTCAAGGACGAGGTGATGTCGATCCTCGACGACCTGACGCGCACGCGCCAGAACTTCGACTATCGCATCCGCGACCTGATGGAAGTGATCCCGACCATGACGGATCGCGACGCGCCGGTGGTGCGGGCGGTGGCGGACGGCATCCGCGAGGTGCTGGCCAAGAGCCCCGACTATGTGATCTCGCCCGGCTCCTACGACCAGAAGCACATCGCGCGTATCGGCCACCTGCACGACTGCATCGCCTATGGCCCCGGCATTCTCGACATGGCCCACCGGCCGGACGAGTTCGTGGGCATCGACGACATGGTCGACAGCGCGAAGGTGATGGCCCAGGCGACCATGGCGCTGCTGGGAATGGCGCGGTAGTGTGCACCGCACACGCGGGAAGAGAACCCGCCCCTCCGGTGGCCGGACGGGCGAAGGACGTGCAAAAGAACGGGAGGCCTCAGGCATGACTGGACGTTTCACCCGGCGCGGCGTGCTCGCCACCGCCCTCACGGCGATGCTGGCGGCGACCGCCCCCATCACCTCGGCGGGCGCGCAGACGATCCGCACCGACGTCAATATCGGCGTCCGGCTCGAGCCGCCGCATCTCGACCCGACTGCGGGCGCGGCAGCGGCCATCGACGAGATCACCTATGCCAACATCTTCGAGGGTCTGACGCGCATCGACGCGGAGGGAGCTGTGAAGCCCTGGCTCGCGAAGAGCTGGGAGATTTCCGAAGACGGGCTGACCTACACGTTCCACCTGCAGGCGGACGTGAAGTATCACGACGGCACCGACTTCGACGCCAACGACGCCAAGTTCTCGCTTGACCGGGCACGCGGCGAGTTCAGCACCAATGCGCAGAAGCCGCTGTTCGAGGGCATCGAGGAGGTCGAGGTCGTCGATCCGCTGACGCTCAAGGTCACGCTGAAGAAGCCGAACGGCGCGTTCCTGTTCAATCTGGGCTGGGGCGATGCCGCGATGGTGGCGGAGGAGACCGCCTCCTCCAACACCTCCAAGCCCATCGGCACCGGACCGTTCAAGCTGGTTCAGTGGGTGCAGGGTGACCGTATCGAGCTGGCCAAGAACGCCGAATACTGGGGCGAGCCGGCGCAGCTCGACCGGGCGACCTTCCGCATCATCGCCGATCCGGCGGCGGAGCTCGCCGCGCTGATGGCCGGCGATATCGACGCCTTCCCGAACTTCCAGGCGACCGAGAACCTGCCGATGCTGGCGGCCGACCCGCGCTTTACCGTGGCCGTCGGCTCGACCGAGGGCGAGACCATCCTCGCCATGAACAACAAGAAGGGGCCGCTTTCCGATGTGCGGGTGCGCCGGGCGATCTCTCATGCGGTCGACCGTCAGGCGGTGATCGACGGCGCGATGTTCGGCAACGGCACGCCGATCGGCAGCCATTTTGCTCCGCATCACCCGGCCTATGTGGACCTGACGGGCACCTATCCGCTCGATCTCGACAAGGCGAAGGCGCTGCTTGCCGAGGCCGGCTATCCGGACGGGTTCAAGGCGACCTTGAAGCTGCCGCCGCCGACCTATGCCCGCCGCGGCGGCGAGCTGATCGCCTCGGACCTGAAGAAGATCGGCGTCGAGATGGAGATAGTGCCGCTGGAATGGGCGCAGTGGCTGTCTGAAGTCTTCAAGGGCAAGGACTTCGACTTCACCATCATCTCCCATACCGAGCCGATGGACATCAACATCTACGGCCGCAAGGACTACTATTTCCAGTATGACAGCGAGGCCTTCGACAAGGTGATGGCCGAGCTGGAGACGACGACCGAAGAACAGGCGCGCTACAAGCTGCTGGGCGATGCCCAGCGGATCATCGCCGAGGACGCGGTCAACGTGTTCCTGTTCCAGCTGGCCAAGGCCGGCGTGTGGAGCGCAAACCTGAAGGGCATGTGGGTCAACTCGCCGATCCAGGCGAACGACCTGACCGGCGTCCACTGGGAGTAATTCCGGCCGGACGGCAGGCAGACACGACGAGGGGCGGCGGCCGGAAGGCCCCGCCCCTTTTCCTTGTTCAAATGCCGGTTGTCGTCAGACGAAGAGCAGCACGCCGCCGCCGGCAACGAGCCCGGCGCGCAGCAGCGGATTGATCGGGGCGATGACGCCGAAGGAGATGGCCGAGAGGGCCGCGCCGACTTTCAGAGCGGCGAGCAGTGCCATGGCCGGGTCAGCAGCGAGCGTGATCAGGTCCGGATTGGCGATCATGCCGAGCGGCACGAGATAGAGCCCGAGGCCGAGCGCCATGGCCGAGGCCGCGACCTTCAGCCAGTTCTCCCCGACCATGCCAGCGGCGATGAAGACCGCGCCGCAGACCGGCGGCGTGATGGTCGACAGCAGCGCGTACCAGAACACGAAGAGATGCGCCTGCAGCACCGGCACGCCGAGCGCGGTGAGCGCAGGGCCCGCGACGGAGACGCAGATCACATAGGCGGCCGTCGTCGGCACCTCCATGCCGAGGATGAGGCAGGCGAGCGCGGTGAGCAGCAGCGCCGGCCACAGCAGCCCGCCCGAGCCGGACAGGATCAGCGAGGTGATCTTGACCCCAAGACCGGTCAGCCCGAGCACGCCGATGATGATGGAGGCGCACAGGATGATCGCCGCGATGGTGGCGATCTGCCGGCCGGAATTCACCGCCGCCTCCTCCAGCCGCAACAGGGTGCGGCGCCAGTCGAAACTCAGGCGAGCATCGAGGACCAGGAGCAAGGCACCAACGAGGATCGCCAGCGAGGCGGCGTATTGCGGCGTCACCTTGAGGCCGAACATGCCCCACAGCAGGATCGAGAACGGCACGAGGAAGAAGGCGGAGGTGATGACGACCGCACGCAGGGCCGGCCGGTCCTCCGGCGCGATGCCTTTCAGCACATGGCGGAAGGAGAAGGCATCAATGCCCACCCACACGGCAAGGAAATAGAGAAAGGCCGGCAGGAGCGCGGCCATCATGATGTCCGAATAGGGCGTGCCGGTCAGCTCCACCATCACGAAGGCGCCTGCCCCCATCAGCGGCGGCATGATCTGACCGCCCGAGGAGGCGACCGCCTCGACCGCGCCGGCGAGCGAGCGTGGATAGCCGAGCCGGGTCATCGCCGGCAGGGTGATGGCGCCGGTGGAAGCGACATTGGCCGAGGCCGAGCCCGAGATCGAGCCGAACAGCGCGGAGGAGATCACCGAGACCTTGGCCGCACCGCCGCGCAGGCGGCCTGCGGCGGCGGCCGCGACATTCATGAACCCCTGCCCCGCCTCACCGGCATTCAGCACCGCGCCGAAGATGACGAAGATGGCGACGACCGAGACCGAGACGCCGGTCAGCTTGCCCCACAGGGCACCCTCGGCAATCGTCAGCGTGCCGAAGAGGCTAGCCATCGGCAGGCCGGGATGGCCGAACTCGCCGGGGATCGCCTCGCCCCAGACCGCATAGGCGAGCGCAATCGCGGCGACAAGCGGCAGCGGCCAGCCGATGGCCCGGCGCGCCATCTCCAGCGTGACGAAAAGCAGGGCAAGGGCGATGGCGAGCTGTCCGTCATCCACCAGGAAGCCGTACTGGTCGCCCAGCATGTCGTGGTTCCAGGCGACCCACAGGCACGCGGCGATGCCGACGGCGGCCAGCGGCAAGCCGGTCCAGCGCTGGAACGGAGTACGCGCCATCAGCACGAAGACGAAAGGAACTGCAAGTGCCATGTGCAACGGCCGGCTTACCAGGTTGGGCACCAGGCCGGTGAAGACCAGCCAGAGGTGAAAGCCGATGGACAGCGCGCCGAGCGCTGCCCAGAAGAGCCGGGCCGAAAGAGACATGAACGCCGTCCTGGTGAACCGCCGGCACCGAGCCGGAAACGAAAGCTGCAAGGGAAAAGGCATCGGCCCGGACAGATGCCCGGGCCGGAACCGCGTAAGTCTGGCAGACGGCCGCTTGGAGGCCGACCCCAGACACTGGCTGTTGTGCGCTTACTTCTGCGCGTCGGTCAGGGCAACGCCCTTTTCCGAATAGTAGCGCTGCGCACCCGGATGGATCTTGCCGGAAATGCTGGCGAGCATGTCGGTCGTCACGCCCTTCCACCACGGCGCATCGGCGCTCATCTTTTCCTTCTGCTCCCAGAAGGTCTTGGTCATCTGATACGCAGTCTCGTCATCCATCGCGGTGGTGGCGAAGGCGACCACGTCCAGCGAGGTGGTGACGACGTCCTTGTCCTGACCGGCATAGGTGCCGGCCGGGATCACCGTGCGGGTGCGCTTGGTCGCCGCGACCTGCTCATCGGAAAGCGAGAGCAGCGTCACGCCGGTGCCGGCGGCCGCCTCGATGACGTTCGGCGCCGGCCAGGAGCCGGCGGTCACGAAGCCGTCGATCTGGCCATTCTTGAGCGCAGCGCCCGCATTGGACAGCTCGACGTCGGCGAGGTTGACCTTGTCCTTCAGCCCGAAGAGATCGAGATACTTGGCGCCTTCCGTCGCACCGAAGGAGCCCTTGCCGATCAGGATGTTCTTGCCTTCCATGCCGGCGAAATCGGTCACGCCGCTCTCCGTCGACATGACAAAGTGCATCGTCAGCGAGGGAATCGGGAAGAGCGCGCGGATCTCGTCGAACTTCGGATTGCCCTTGCCGTCGAACGGGCCCTTGGCGCCCTGCGCCAGGCCGACAAGGCCGGGAGGCGTGGTGAAGACGTAGTTGCCGGGGCGGACGGCCGCTTCCATCACGTTCTGAACCGAGCCCTGGCTCTCTTCCAGCGTGACGATGATGCCGCCGTCGGTGCCGGCCTTGATCGCCTCGGCGATCTGAACGCCCATCTGGTAGTAGGACGTGCCGGCGGAGGCCGACTTGTAGGTCACGCGCGTCTCGGCGGATGCGGACAGCGGCACGAGCGCGGCGAGGCCGGCGATGGCGAGTTTGCTCCAGATCGTCATGTATCCTCCCAGGGGATCGTTCGTTGCATTGTTCTCGGGCGGGCCGCCCGCAAGCAGGACGACCGGGCCGGCAAGCGGTTCGGGAGGCCGAGATTAGTCCGCGCGCGCGCGCCATGCACCCCTGAAATCGCGGAAAATGACGAGGGTTGGGATGGCTGCACAGTGCATTGCCCAACCGCGTCCCCCTTTTCCGCCGGGCCCATCCCCTATAGCGTTGGCGCGTCGACAGATTCTCGCCCGGAGCCGCTTCGCCCGATGCTGGTCCACGCCGCTAAACGCTTTGCCGGACTGTTCGCGACGTTGATCGTCGCGACCGTGGTCGTGTTCCTGGTGCTGGAGGTGGTGCCGGGCGACCCTGCGCAGGTGATGCTGGGCATCAACGCGCAGGACGACACACTCGCCGCGCTGCGCGGCCAGCTCGGCCTCGACCGCCCGGCGTGGGAGCGCTACGTGAGCTGGGTCGCGGGCTTTGCCACCGGCGATCTCGGCACCAGCTACACCTATTCCGTACCAGTGGCCGATCTGGTCGCCGCGCGCATTACCGTCTCGCTGCCGCTGGCACTGCTGGCGCTGGCGCTGTCCACGGTGATAGCGATCCCCGTCGGCGTCTATGCCGCCTCCAAGCGCGGCCGCTGGCAGGACGGCGGTATCATGGCCCTGACGCAGGTCGGCATCGCCGTTCCGAACTTCTGGTTCGCGATGCTGCTGGTCTTCATCTTCGCGGTGACGCTGCGGCTGGTACCCTCCGGCGGCTTTCCCGGATGGGAGGCCGGGCTGTGGCCCGCGCTGAAGGCACTGCTGCTGCCGGCCATCGCGCTGGCGCTGCCGCAGGCGGCGATCCTTGCCCGTGTCATGCGCTCCTCTCTCATCGACGCGCTGCACGAGGACTATGTCCGCACGGCGCGCGCCAAGGGCCTGACGCGGCGCGCCGTGCTGTGGAAGCACGCAGTGCGCAACGCCTTGATCCCGGTTCTGACGATCCTCGGCCTGCAGTTCTCGTTCCTCATCGCCGGCACGATCATCATCGAGAACGTGTTCTACCTGCCCGGTCTCGGGCGGCTGATCTTCCAGGCGATCACCCAGCGCGACCTGATCGTGGTGAAGAGCGTCGTCGTGCTGCTGGTCGCCTGCGTGATCCTGGTGACTTTCCTCGTCGACCTCGCCTATGCGCTGGTCGACCCCCGGCTGAGGAGGCGCTGAGCGATGGCAGGATCAGGGGCACTGCGCATGGCCGCGCAGCACAAGACGCTGATCACTGGCGCGGCCATCGTCGCGTTCGTCCTGGCAGCGGCGCTGATCTCGCTGGTCTGGACGCCCTATCCGATCGACGTTCTGTCGGTCGCCAACCGGCTCAAGGGCCCCTCGCTGACGCATCTCCTGGGCACCGACCAGTTCGGCCGCGACATGGTGTCGATGCTGATGGTGGGCGCGCGCACATCCATCGCCGTGGCCCTGGTGGCGGTGGGGATCGGCATTCTCGTTGGCGTGCCGCTGGGGCTGCTGGCGGCAGCCCGCGGCGGCTGGCTGGACGAGACCTTGATGCGGGCGAACGATCTCGTCTTCGCCTTCCCCGCGCTTCTGTCTGCTGTGATGATCACCGCGATCCTGGGACCGGGCGCGATCAACGCGATCCTGGCCATCGGCATCTTCAACATTCCCGTCTTCGCACGGGTGGCGCGCGGCGGTGCGCTGTCGCTGAAATCGCGCGAATTCGTGCTCGCCGCCCGCGTCTCCGGCAAAGGCGAGGTACGGATCATCGCCGAGCATGTGCTGCCGAACATCGCCAACCTGCTGATCGTTCAGGGCACGATCCAGTTCTCGCTCGGCATCCTGGCCGAAGCGGGCCTGTCCTATGTCGGCCTCGGCGCGCAGCCGCCGCTCGCCTCCTGGGGACGCATGCTGAACGAGGCGCAGACGATGATGGCGCTGGCGCCGAGCCTTGCCCTCTATCCGGGTCTTGCCATTGTCGTCACCGTGCTCGGTCTCAACCTTCTGGGCGATGGATTGCGCGACCTGCTCGACCCGCGACTGAAGAGGCGCACGACATGAGCGGCTTCTTCGCGGTCGAGGGGCTGGACGTCGACATTCACGGCAAGCGGATCCTCAAGGGTGTCTCGCTGGAGATCGGCCGCGGCGAGACCTTCGGCCTGGTGGGCGAATCCGGTTCCGGCAAGTCGATGACCGCACTGGCCGCCATGCAGCTGCTGCCGCACGGGGCAGAGGCGCGCGGGCGCATCCTGCTGGACGGGGCGGACGTGCTGTCGGTGAGCGAGGCGGCGATGTGCCGGCTGCGCGGACGGCGGATCGGCATGGTGTTCCAGGAGCCGATGACCGCGCTCAATCCGGTGAAGACCATCGGCGAGCAGATCGCCGAAGGGCTGGTCCTGCACATGCGGATGACGCGGGCTACGGCGATGGAGCGGGTCCGGGTGTTGCTCGACCGGGTGGGTCTGGCGCGCGCCCGGGTGACGCCCGAGCGCTTTCCCCATCAGCTGTCCGGCGGGCAGCGGCAGCGGGTCGTGATCGCCATGGCGATCGCCTGCCAACCGGACCTGCTGATCGCCGACGAGCCGACGACCGCGCTCGACGTCACCATCCAGGCGCAGATCCTCGCCCTGGTGCGCGAGATCGTCGAGGCGGAGAAGATGGGCTGCCTGCTGATCAGCCACGACCTTGCCGTAGTGGCGGAGATGGCCGATCGGGTGGCGATCATGAAGGACGGCGAGATCGTCGAGAGCGGGCGCACGGCCGCGCTGTTCGCAAACCTGCGCCATCCCTATTCGAAGGCGCTGATGGCGGCCTCGAACCATGTGCCGAAGCGCAGCAAGGGCCCCGCGCATAGCCCGGCCAATCACGGCATGCAGCCGATCCTCTCGGTCCGGGAGCTGGTGCGCGCCTATCCGCAGTCGCGCGCGGGCCTGTTCCGGAAAAGCCCGCCGGTGGTCGCCGTCAATCGCGTCAGTTTCGACATCCGCCCCGGTCAGAGCGTCGGCCTTGTCGGGGAATCGGGCTGCGGAAAATCGACCCTTGCCCGCGCCCTGCTGGGGCTGGAGGCGCCGGACGGGGGAGCCATCTCCGTGCTGGGCCAGGATCCGCATTCGGCGCGCGGAGCAACGCGCGAGGCAGTGCACCGGGCCGTGCAGGTGGTGTTTCAGGACCCTTACGGCAGCTTCAACCCGCGCCACCGCATCGGACGCGTGGTGGCCGAACCGCTCTATCTGCTGCGCGGCGAGATCGACGGGCGCGAGGCAAAGGAGCGGGTTGCCGGCGCCCTGACTGAGGTCGGCCTGTCGGAAGCCGACATGGCGAAATATCCGCACGAGTTCTCCGGCGGGCAGCGCCAGCGCATCGCCATCGCCAGGGCGCTGGTCACGCGGCCGAAGCTGATCATCGCCGACGAGCCGGTGTCCGCGCTCGACGTGTCGATCCGCGCGCAGATCCTCGACCTCTTCGCCGATCTCCGGGCCCGGCACGGCCTTGCCTATCTGTTCATCTCGCACGACCTCAGCGTGGTGCGTGCCATCACCGACGAGGTGATGGTGATGAACGGCGGCCAGATCGTCGAACGCGGGCGCACGGCCAGGGTGTTCGACCATCCCCGACACCCCTACACGCGGCTCTTGGTCGCCGCCGCACCGCGCCTCGACACGGCGCTGGCGGCCCGGCGCCAGATCGAGGAGGCGAGCACGAACTGAGATGAGCACGACAGCAAGCGACCCGCTGCGCCTCGGCATCGACTGGGGCGGCACGAAGATGGAGATCATCGCGCTGGAGCGCGACGGTACGGAGCGATTTCGCCTGCGGGTGCCGACGCCGCGCGACGATTATCAGGGCTGCATCCGCGCTGTTGTCGGTCTCGTGGAGGCTGCCGAGAGCGCGACCGGCCAGCGCGGCACCGTGGGCTTCGGCATCCCCGGTTCGCTGTCGCCGGCAACCGGCCTCGTCAAGAACGCCAATTCCACCTGGATGAACGGCATGCCGCTCGACCGCGACCTGGAGGCCGCGCTTGCGCGGCCGGTCCGCATCGAGAACGACGCCAACTGCCTTGCGGTCTCGGAGGCGACGGACGGTGCCGGCAAGGGCGCGCATGTGGTGCATGCGATCATCATCGGCACGGGCTGCGGTTCAGGGATCGCAATCGACGGACGGGCGCATCGCGGCCGCAACGGCATTGGCGGCGAATGGGGCAACATTTCCGTGCCGTGGATGACCGACGAGGAGTTTCCCGGGCCCGACTGCTGGACGGGCAAGCGCGGCACCATCGACCGCTGGTGTTCGGGCACGGGCTTCCAGTGGGACTACAAGCAGGCGACGGGACGCGCGCTCTCGGGTCACGAGATCATGGAGCGTGCCCGCACGGGAGAGGCGGACGCGCTCGCCAATCTGGAGCGCTACGTCTCCCGACTGGCACGCGCCATGGCAATGGTTGCCAACATCCTCGACCCGGATGTCTTCGTGCTGGGCGGCGGAATGTCGAACATCGCGGAGCTCTACGACCTGCTGCCCCGGGAAATCGGCCGGCATGTCTTCTCGGACCAGTATGACGTGCCGATCCGCAAGGCGGTGCACGGCGACAGTTCCGGCGTGCGGGGCGCCGCCTGGCTGTGGAACGACTGAGCCGGGCAGCTCGTCGCAACTGCACACGCCGGTTCGCCCCCTCCCAGTATCGGTCAGCCTGCCTATATGGTTCTTGAGGATCACCAGGGAGGAGGGTCTCACATGGTTTCACTCAAGCCTGTCCGTATCGCCGCCTGCAGCGCTCTTGTTGCGGTGCTCACGGCCGCTGCCCTGCCCGCGCAGGCCGAGCCGCGTGCTTACCGGATCGATCCCAGCCACTTTTCCGTCGTCTTCAACGCCATGCATATCGGCTACGCCCCCACTTGGGGCCTGTTCCTGAAGGGCGAAGGCAGCTTCACCTATGACGAGGAAACGCGTGAACTCTCCGATCTCTCCGTCGCAATCGAGGCCGGGAGCGTCTTTTCCAACGACGAGCGTCGCGACGGACACCTGCGCTCGGGCGACTTCCTGAGTGCGGAAGCACATCCTCGCACAACCTTCCAGATGACGGATGCACGCCCGCAAACGGACACGAGCGGGACCGTGACCGGCGACCTGACGCTGCGCGGCGTGACGCGGCCGGTAACGCTTGATGTCACGCTCAACAAGATCGGCCCCTACCCGTTCGGCGGAACCTATGTGATCGGCATCAGCGCCAGCACCGTGCTGAAACGCTCCGATTTCGGCATGACCTATGCCGTGGCGGATGGGCTGGTCGGCGACGAGGTCTCCATCCGCATCGACCTGGAAGCGATCCGGCAATAGCCGCTGCCATAGAGGCACCTCCCCCGCGCCCCAACAACGACCGGCAACAACTTTAGGAAATTGCCATGGCGGATCACAATCATCGAGAAACGACAGCGACTGATCGGATCCCATAAGAAATCGGCAAAGATCCCGATGATTAAGTCGATGGTAACGCGCCCCCTATAGGCACTTAGACGGAGATATTCGCGGCTGGCCTTCAGGGGGTTCGAAATGCGTTTTTCCGATCTGTCGATCAGAAACAAACTGCTGGTCAGTGCCGGCGCACTGTTTTCCGTTTCCATCATCGGCGTAAGCCTTGTCGGCTCGATGGTCATGTCCTCGGCAGCGGAGAGCGCCGCCGAACGGGAAGCCAAGGCGCTTCTGACATCCTATGCCAACGAGGTGTCCGGCAGCCTCACGCGTTCGCTGACCGTCGCCAAGAGCGTTGCCGCTGCCGCGGAAGGGCTGATCGCCAACGGCATGACCGATCGCGACCGGCTCGGCGACCTGATGATCAAGACAGTGGAGAACAATCCGCACCTTGTCGGCATGACGCTGGCCTTCGAGCCGAACGGGCTGGACGGCCGCGATGCCGATTTCAAGGATCACAAGTATTCGGACGCCAACGGCCGCTTCGTCCCCTATTTCTATTTCGGCGAGGACAAGAAGGTCGCCGTCGAACAGCTCGTGATGACCAAGGAGGCCGGCACCGAAGGCTGGTACGACATGCCGGTGCGCGAAAACCGGTCTCTGCTCACCCCGCCTTACGCCTATCCGATCGACGGCAAGGACGTGCTGCTGACCACCATCAGCTGGGTCGTGCGCAAGGACAACAAGCCGATCGGCATCGCCACGTCCGACCTCGCCCTTTCGGGCATCGCCGACCGCATGGCCGCCAATCACCCGTTCGGCGCTGGCGAAGTTAAGCTGATCGGCGGCGACAACCTTTGGGTCGCAACATCCGATACCGCCACCCTCGGCAAGACCGTCGAGGATGGGAACGTCCTTGAAGTGCTTCAGAAAGTGGGAACGGAAGCCGCCGCCTCCCTCTTCGGTGAGCGGTACGTCGCCATTCAGCCCGTGACATTCCCGGACGTTCAGGAGCGGTGGTACGTCGTGCTGGACGTGCCCCATTCGGCGATGATCGCCGGTGCCGTGACCGCGCGCAACACGATGCTGGCCATCGGTCTCGGCCTGCTGGGAGCCGTGCTGGTACTTGTCTGGTTCGGCGCAGGCGCGCTCGCCCGCCCGGTCGCACGCCTCACCGATGTGATGGGCCGACTGGCCGCCGGCGACACCTCTGTCGATGCCGGCATGGACGAGCGCCGCGACGAGATCGGCGACATGGCCCGTGCGGTCGAAACCTTCCGCGAAAACGCCATCGAGCGCCAGCGGCTGGAAGAAGCGCAGTCGGAGGACGCGCATGCCCGCGCCGCCCGCCAGGCCCGCACCGAACAGCTCATCGCGGATTTCCGGGACAAGGTGCAGTCGCTGATCGGCACGGTGAGCGAAACGGCCAGCGGGCTGGACGAAACCGCCCGCGCCCTGTCCGCCTCCGCCCAGGAAAGCGCCGAGCGCGCCAGCGAGACCTCGCAGGCCAGCTCCGCCGCCACCGGCAACGTCCAGACCGTGGCCAGCGCCGCCGAGGAGCTCTCCGCCTCCATCGCCGAGATCTCCCGCCAGGTCGGCCAGACCACCCAGGTCGTCAACCAGGCCACCCAGGGCACCCACTCCACCAACGAGAAGGTCGCGGGCCTTGCCGCCGCCGCCCACAAGATCGGCGAGGTCGTCTCGCTGATCCAGGCCATCGCCGAGCAGACCAACCTTCTCGCGCTGAACGCCACCATCGAGGCGGCCCGTGCCGGCGAGGCCGGCAAGGGCTTTGCCGTCGTCGCCGCCGAGGTCAAGGAGCTGGCCAACCAGACCTCCAAGGCGACCGAGGAGATCGGCGCCCAGATCGCCGCGATCCAGGGCTCGACCGGCGAGGCGGTCGCCGCCATCGGCGAGATCGCCCAGATCATGCAGGAAGTGAACGGCTACACCGCCTCCATCGCCTCCGCCGTCGAGCAGCAGGGTGCCGCCACCAACGACATCTCCCGCTCGGTGCAGCAGGCAGCCGAAGGCACCGGCTCGGTGACGCGCAACATGGAGATGCTGGCCCACACCGTCGACAGCACGTCGGCAGCCGCCGACAACGTCCTCGACGCCTCCGGCGCCATGAGCCGCAACACCGACGCCCTGCGCGGTGAAATCGACCGGTTCCTGAAGGACGTCGCGGCGGCCTGACATCGCAGCGTCCGGCCCAAGACAGGGAGCACGCTCCCTTTGCGCAAAAAATTGCCCCCGGTTCGCGCCACGAACCGGGGGCTTTTTCTTTCGCGTTGCGGCAAAGCGGGGCTAGGTTTGAATCTGTAACCTCGCGATTCCGCAACGAGACAGGAGATATCGCCCGTGAGCGACCAGGAGACCATCGAAACCCCGAACGGCGAACTGACGCTGCGGACGATGGCCATGCCCGCCGACACCAACGCGGCCGGAGACATCTTCGGCGGCTGGGTGCTGTCGCAGATGGACCTTGCCGGCGGCATCGCGGCAGGCCAGCGGGCGCGCCGGCGCGTGGTGACGATCTCCGTCGAGCGGATGACCTTCATCCGCCCCGTGCATGTGGGCGATGTGCTTTGCGTCTATTGCCGGGTGACGGGCGTCGGCCGGACCTCGATGAAGATCGGCATCGAGGCCTGGGCCCTGCGCCATCGGCACGGCCAGCGCGAGAAGGTGACCGATGCGACCTTCACCTTCGTCGCGGTCGACGATCAGGGGCGCCCGATCCCGGTGCCGGCGGAAGACGAGGACTGACGCCGACGCAGGCGGGCACGCAGCGCCACGGCGAGCTGCGGATGGCGGGCGGCGATGTCGCGAAACAGCACTTCGTCGACCGCCCTGCGGCACCCGCCGGTCCACAGGCGCTCGAGATCGGCAAGGCGCCGCGCGCGCTCGGCATCGTCGAGAACAGCCTGCTCCCCGCCCCGGCCAAGGCCGATACAGGTGGCACGCATCCGCAGGCCGGCAGCCAGAACACGAATTTCGGAAAGACGCAGCGGTGCTGAGGCTGCAAAGGCACAGCGCGCTTCGAGGGGCGCGGCTGCGGGGTCAAGGCTCGTCGGCGCGGCGAACGCGGCTCTGGACATAAAAAATCCTCCATCGGTTTCCCGAGGAGGACTGGCGCGGATCAAACGACCGTTTCGTTGCCGCTATTCTGCGGCCACATCCCCAAAACGCAAACCGGTTGACCCGGTCCTTTGTGTCAGGGAGACCACCTTGCCCGGTCGGGCAGGTTGGCGAGGGCGCCAGCCCTTCTCTTGATGACGAGCGATCTATGCCACGGGGCACGCGCCAGTGCAAGTGGCCCGGTACAAGTGGCAAGGCGCAAGCGGCAAGACCGCCCGCCCCTTGCCAGGGTCAGGCAGCGTCGCGCGACGTCTCTTCTTCTTCCTCGGCGCGCGGGTCGAGCGCGAGGGTCTCCGGCGTGGAGAAGCGAACCCCCGAGGCCATGGCGACGAAGTCCTCCTTCTCGCCCTGCGCGACCGGTGCACGCTGGGTCATCCGCCAAATCGCGAAGGCGATGATGAAGGCGTGAGCGGCGGAAGTGACAGCGAACAGCCCTTGCGGGCGCGTCATCGTCATCATCACGGCCGCAAGCAGCGGGCCGACCACTGAACCGACACCGAACAGCAGCAGCAGACCGCCGCTGGTCTTTAGGAATTCGCCCGGCGGCGAGTGGTCGTTCGCGTGGGCGACGATGACCGGATACATCGAATAGATCATGCCGCCGAAGGCCCCGACCAACGCAATGATGGCGATGGGCGACAAGGCGCCGCCGAACGTCAGCCCGGCCCCGAGCAGACAGCCGACCACCGCGATGCCGATCAGCACCATGCGCCGGTCGATGCGGTCGGACAGGACGCCGATCGGGATCTGGATCAGGGCGCCGGCCAGCAGCGCCACCGACATCATGGTGGCGATAGACGAGACGGATAGCCCCACCTGGCGGCCATAGACGGCCCCGAGCGTGCCGAAGGCGCTGTTGGAGATGCCCACGAGAAAGACACCGATCACGGCAACCGGAGAATTGCGCCAGAGCGAGCGGATATCCAGACGCACCTGGGACAGCGGCTGGGGAGCTGCGGCGGTCGACAAGGCGGTGGGAAGCAGCGCGCAGGAATAGACCATCGCACCGACCACGAAAAACAGGAAGCCGGCGGGATCCCCCAAGGTGAGCAGCATCTGCCCGGCGGTCGTCGCACCGAGATTGATCATCGTGTAGATGCCGAAGATGCGGCCGCGCGTTTCCGGATTGGCCCGCTCGTTGAGCCAGCTCTCCACCACCATGGCCGCACCGGCGAAGCAGAAGCCGGAGAGCGCACGCAGCGGGATCCAGGCCCAGGGCGTCATGAAGACGAGATTCAGCAGCACGACGATGGAGGCGAGCGAGCAGAACACGCCGAAGGAGCGGATGTGGCCGACGCGACTCACGATCACCGGCGTCAGCAGGCAGCCGCCGATATAGCCGATGGCCCAGCCGGTACCCAGAAGACCAAGGGAGCCGTCGGAAAAGCCCTCGAACGAGCCCCTGAGCGGCAGCAGCAGCCCCTGAAGACCGCCCGCGAGCAACAGCAACGCGGAACCGACGAGAAGGGCAGCGATGGGAAGTATCTGGGTCATGCGGGCCGTTTGGCTGGCGAACGGGAGTGCCTGCAATCGCAGGAGGGCGGGGCTGTGAGGCCTTCGCCCAACCTATCTTGCGGGCCTGCGTCGGAATTGAGGCAGGCGGCGGCGAAAGGCCGGCCGCACGAAGCAGCCGGCACCTGACGCGAAGCCTAACAAATTCCCGTTCAAGAACAACCGCCCCCGACCGGATCGGGCGACGTTGCCCGATCAGACCCGGTTCAGCAGGCGAGCCCGGATTGTGCCCGACAGGAGGCGGATCTCCTCCAGGATCTCCACCGCATTCGCCACCGGCCCATCGGCGTCGAGAACGACATAACCGATCTCGCCATCGGTCTGGTAATGCTGCGCCGCGATGTTGATCTTGTAGCGGGCGAAGAGGTCGTTGAGCTTGCCGAGCTCGCCCGGCAGGTTGCGCTGGACCTGGATGAAGCGGGTGTTGTTGGTGCCCTTGGGGAGCTGCACCTGGGGGAAATTCACCGCACCGATGGTGGAGCCGACGTCCGAATACTCGATCAGGCGGCGGGCGACTTCCTCGCCGATCCGCTCCTGGGCCTCTTCCGTCGAACCGCCGACATGCGGGGTCAGAATGACGTTCTCGAGCCCGCGCAGGGCCGAGACGAATTCCTCGTCGTTGGACTTCGGCTCGCTGGGGAAGACGTCGACGGCGGCACCGGCAAGGTGACCGGAGCGAAGCGCCTGGGCCAGGGCATCGATGTCGAGCACCGTGCCGCGCGCGTTATTGATCAGGTAGGCGCCCTTCTTCATCGACGCGATTTCGGCAGCGCCGATCATGCCGCGGGTCTCCGGCGTCTGCGGCAGGTGCAACGAGACGACATCGGCAACGGCGAGAAGTTCACCGAGCGAGGAAACCGGCTCGACATTGCCGTGGCGGAGCTTGTCGGTGTGATCGAAATAGACCACCCGCATGCCCATCGCTTCGGCGAGCACCGCGAGCTGGGAGCCGATATTGCCGTAACCGACGATGCCGAGCGTCTTGCCGCGAACCTCGTTGCTGCCCGCGGCCGTCTTCAGCCAGCGCCCCTCATGGGCGGCCATCGACTTGGTGAAGGCGCCGCGCATCAGCATGACGATTTCGGCGATGGTCAGCTCGGCGACGCTGCGGGTGTTGGAGAACGGCGCGTTGAAGACCGGGACGCCGCGCCGGTTCGAGCCGACGAGATCGACCTGGTTGGTGCCGACGGAGAAACAGCCGATCGCTACAAGGGTGCCGGCGGCCTTCAGGATCTCCTCGTCGATCTGCGTGCGCGAGCGGATGCCGACGATGTGGACGCCCTGCAGCGCCTCGATCAGCGCATCGCGGTCAAGCGCCGTCTTGAGCTGGGTGACATTGGTGTAGCCCGCCTGCTCCAGCAGGACGGGGGCGGTCGGGCTGATGCCTTCCAGCAGGAGCCAGCGGATTTGGTGCTTCGGGCGCGACAGACCGGTCTTCATGAAACGGCGTTCCGTATGCGGTGCAAGGGAGGGGCGGCGATTGCCGCCGCTGCGCTCTGGTGCCCTGTCTGCCGTAAAAATTCAACCGCCGCTTTTTGCAGCCCAGTCACGCAGCGAGGCCAGGAAGGCGGAAAACCGCGCTCGCGTGTCGCGAAAGCGCGCGATTTTGCCATAGGTCTCAACATCCATGTAGAGCGCGCGATTGACCTCGATCTGCAGGGAGTGGACGCCTCGTGCCGGATTGCCGTGGCGACGCAGAATCTCTGCTCCCTTGAAAGGATCGTTGACCGTCACCGAGAAGCCGAGTTCGATCAACAGGGCGCGCGCGGCCTCCAGATAGCCGGCACCGGCACTCGTGCCCTCGCGATCGGACAGCACGATATCGGGCCGCAACGATCCGGTTGCGTCCTCGTGCATGGCATTCGCCACCGGCTGCATGGAGTGCAGGTCGAGATGGAAGACGCGGCCATGCACCGCGCGAGCACTCTCCAGCAGTTCGCCAAGCGCCGCATGATAGGGACGCCAGCAGCGCTCCAGCCGGTCGAGATATTCTGCCCGGCGTACCGGGCCGGCGAGAAGCGGCGCTCCGTCGGGCGGCGTTGCCGTCCACACGACGCCCTTGCCGAGGCGCGCCTTGGCCGAAGGGGCAAGCTCCAGACCCTCGGCATCATCCAGCGAAGCCGGATCGAGATCGTCGAAGGCCCGATTGACGTCGCAGTAAATACGCCCGAACCGTGCCGTCAGAAGCTGCAGGCCCAGGGTGGGAGCGGAGGAAAAGAGCTCGTCGACATACATGTCCTCCGCCCGGCGATAACGCTCGGGCGGCTGGGCCGGCCTAAAGTCCGGCGGATAGAGCGTGCCGGAGTGCGGGCTGTCGAGGACGAGCGGCACCGCCGAGCCGGCAGGTCGCAGGATGTCGAACACCTCCCCCTCCCCGCCCTTCGGCACCGCGCTCATGCCCTATGCCTCGTTGAGGTGACAGGCGGAGATGCGACCCGGCGCAATCTCGCGCAGGGCCGGCGCTTCCTCGCGGCAGCGCGGCTTTGCATGCGGGCATCGCGGGTGGAAATGGCAACCGGTCGGCGGGGCGAGCGGCGACGGGATCTCGCCCTTCACCGGCTGGAACACCCGCTTGCGCGTATCGATCCGCGGCACCTCTTCCAGCAGCGCCCTGGCGTAGGGATGATTGGGGTCGGCGAAGAGCTCCGCCGCCGGCGCGCTTTCCACCACCCGGCCGAGATACATGATCACCACCCGGTCGGCGAGATGCTCGACCACGCCGAGATCGTGGGAGATGAAAAGGTAGGTGAGCCCCAGATCCTCGCGCAGGTCCATGAAGAGATTGAGCACCTGCGCCTGGATCGAGACGTCGAGCGCGGCGATGCTTTCATCGCAGACCAGGAAGTCGGGCTGCACGGCAAGCGCCCGGGCGATGCCGATCCGCTGGCGCTGACCGCCGGAAAACTGGTGCGGATAGCGGCTCTTGTAGCTGGGGTCGAGGCCCACCCGCAGCAACATGCGGTCGACATAATCGGCGACCTCGCCGCCCGACACCAGACCATGCACCCTCGGCGCCTCGCCGACGATGTCGCGCACGCGCATGCGCGGATTGAGCGAGGACATGGGGTCCTGGAAGATCATCTGGATTTTCAGCGCCGCATCGCGGCGCTCGGCCCCGGACAGGCTTTCGATATCCTGCCCGCGCCACAGGACTCGGCCGGCACTAGGGGCATGAACCCCGGCAACCACGCGCCCGAGCGTGGACTTGCCGCAACCGCTCTCGCCGACAAGGCCGACCACCTCGCCTTCGGCGATCTGCAGGGAGACATTGTCGACGGCGTGGACGACCTCCTCCTGCCGGTTGCCGCCGAACAGGTTGACGATCTTCTCGGCGGCGTCGAGACGGCGCACGAAGCGCTTCGACACGGCATCGAGGGCAAGAAGCGGCGCGGCGCTCATGCGGCACCTCCCCTGGCGGTTTCGAGAGTTCGGTGCGGATGGTGGCAGCGCGAGAAGCGGCCTGCCTCCAGCTCGGCCAGATCCGGCATGACCGTGCAGGCGGCATCGGCGCGCGGACAGCGGGCGGCAAAGCTGCAGCCCTCAGGCAGGGACAACAGCGACGGCGCCATGCCGGGGATCTGGGTCAGGCGCGCGCCGCGCCGGTTCTGGCTGGGCACGGACCCGATCAGCCCGTGCGTATAGGGATGGAAGGGCGCATCGAGAACGGCATCGACCGGCCCCTGCTCGACGATCCGGCCGGCATACATCACCGCCACCCGGTCCGCGAGCCCGCCGACGACGGCGAGATCATGGGTGATCCAGATCATCGCAAGCCCCGTGTCGGCGCACAGCTTCTGCACCTCATAGAGGATCTGCGCCTGGATGGTGACGTCGAGCGCCGTGGTCGGCTCGTCGGCAACGATCACCTCCGGTTCGTTGAGGAGGGCAATGGCGATGGCGACGCGCTGGCGCATGCCGCCGGAGAACTGGTGCGGATAGGCGGCGAGCCGCTCGTCCGGTGAGGGAATGCCGACACGGGCAAGCGCCTCGCGGGCCCGCTCGCGGGCCGCCTCGTGCGACACGCCGGCATGGGCGCGGATCGCCTCGATCATCTGCGTATCGATGCGCAGGACCGGATTGAGCGTCATCATCGGGTCCTGGAAGATCATGGCGATGCGCCGGCCCCGGAGCCGTCGCCACCCCTCCTCCGGCAGGCCGGCCAGTTCCTCTCCGCCCAGGCGGATCGAGCCCGAGACCAGGCGTCCCGGGGGATCGACAAGGCCCATCAGCGAGAAGCCGGTGACGGTCTTGCCCGAGCCGCTTTCGCCGACTAGGCCGAGCACCTCGCCGCGGGCAAGCGAGAACGAGACGCCATCGACGGCGCGAGCGACGCCTGCCTTGGTGAAGAAATGGGTCCGCAGATCCTGGACCTCGAGAATGGTTTCACGGGTCATGCGGCCCTCACTTCTGCAGCCGCGGGTTCAGCACGTCGCGGAGCTGGTCGCCGACAATGTTGATGGTGACGATGGTGATCAGAAGTGCAACGCCCGGGAAAACGGCGATCCAGTACTTGCCGGACAGCATGTATTCGAAGCCGTTGGAGATCAGCAGACCAAGGGAAGGCTCGGTCTGCGGCAGGCCGACGCCGAGGAAGGAGAGCGTCGCCTCCAGCGCGATGGCATGGGCGGTCTGCACGGTGCCGACGACGATCAGCGGAGCGATGCAGTTCGGCAGGATATGCCGGAAGACGATGCGCGCATGGGACAGGCCGAGACAGGCTGCCGCCTCGACATATTCGCGCCGACGCTCGACCAGCGCCGAGGCCCGCACGGTGCGCGCGTAATAGGCCCACTGCGCGATCACGAGCGCGATGATGATCTTGTCGATGCCCTTGCCGAGGATGGCGAGAAGGATCAGCGCGATCAGCACGGCCGGCAGCGACAGCTGAATGTCGACGATGCGCATGATCAGCCCCTCGGTCCGGCCACCGGCATAGGCCGCAAGCAGACCGACGATCATGCCGACCGTGAGCGCGATGATGGCCGAGGCGACGCCGACCGACAGCGAGATGCGCAACCCGTAGATGATGGCGGAGAGCAGGTCGCGGCCGGCCCCGTCCGTGCCCAGCCAGAAGGTGACGCCGTCCATGCTCTGCGAGCCCGGCGGCAGACGGGCGTCGAAGATCGAGACGACGGCGAGATCATAGGGGTCCTGCGGTGCGATCCAGGGTGCGAAGACCGCGAGAAAAATGATGATTACGAGCAGGACCGCCGCGAGAACCGCAAGCCGGCTGTCGGTGAAGTCCGACAGGAAGCGGCGGAACGGCGTATCGGCCGCGCGTCGGGCGGGAGGCGCGCCGCCGGCCGGAGTGTGCGTGGATGCCATGGGGTCCGCCTTCACTGGCCGCGGTCGCCGAGCCGCACCCGCGGATCGAGGACCGAATAGAGGATGTCGACCACCAGGTTGATGACGACGAACAGGAAGACGATCATCATCAGGTAGGCGACGATGATCGGCCGGTCGAGTTGCTGGATCGACTCGATCAGCAGCTTGCCCATGCCTGGCCATGCGAAGATCGTCTCCGTCACCACCGAGAAGGCGATCAGCGAGCCGAACTCCAGGCCGAGAACGGTGACGACCGGGATCATGATGTTCTTCAGCAGGTGCACGCCGACGATGCGCGAGCGCGAAAGGCCCTTGGCGCGGGCGAACTTGATGTAGTCCTGCAGCATCGCCTCGCGCGTGCCGGCCCGGGTCAGGCGGATCACCAGCGAGATCTTCAGCAGCGCAAGATTGAGCGCTGGAAGCGCCAGATGCCGCAATCCGTCCAGGGTGAGGAACGACAGGTGGATGCCGAAGACCTGCACGGTATCGCCCCGCCCGGTCGAGGGAAGCCAGCCGAGCATCACGGCGAAGACCATGATCATCATGATCCCGACCCAGAAGGTGGGCAGCGAGAAGCCGACGATCGAGCCGGCCATGATGGCCCGTGAGGAGAAACTGTCGGGATAGAGCCCGGCGTAAAGGCCGAGCGGAATGCCGATCACCACCGCCAGCAGCAGGGCGGCGAAGGCGAGCTCCAGCGTCGCGGGCATGCGCTGGATGATGAGGCCGAGAGCCGGCTCACCAAAGATGAAGGACTGGCCGAGATTGCCGCTGAGGGCGTTGACGATGAACAGCCAGAACTGTTCCCAGATCGGCCTGTCGAGACCGAGCGCCCGTGTGACGTTCTCGATGTCCTGCTGGTCCATGTCCGGCGTGACGAACATGTAGACGGGATCGCCGACGAGATGGACGCCGAAGAAAACGATCATGGCCATGGCGACCATGACCAGCGCGCTCTGCAGGAGGCGGCGAAGAATGAAGACGCTCATCAAGCGGTCTCCCGGCGTTGCGGCATGAACTGGAAAAGCGATGTCAATGACCGGCAATGGCGGGACACCGCCATTGCCGGCCAGTTCATCGCGACGGAAAACCGAGGGAGCCCCTGCCCCCGGCACGAGGCCGGAAACAGGAGCATGGCCCGGTCAGTCCTTCAGCACGCCATAGGCGACCGTGTACTCGTCCGTGCGCGGGATGTACTTGAGGCCCTTGCGGCTCGCCCAGGTGTTGACCTGGTAGTGGATCGGAATGATCGCGAGATCACCGATGGCCACTTCCGTCGCCTTGGCCAGCAAGCCTGCACGCTTCTCGTCGTCCACCTCGGACAGCGCATCCTCGATCAGCTTGTCGACTTCCGGGTTGGAGTAGCGGCCACGGTTGGCCGTACCCATACCCTTGTCATTGTCGAACGTGGCGATGAGAGCGCGCAGCGGCGAAGAGGCCTCGCCGGAACCGGCGCCCCAGCCGACAAGGATAAGCGAGAACTCGGGCAGGCCGTCCGCACCCGTGGAGGCACGGGTGAAGTAGACCGACCGAGGCATCGTCTCGACTGCCGTCTTGATGCCGGCCCGCGTCAGCATCTGCGCGATGGCCTCGGCGATCTTGGCATCGTTCAGATAGCGGTCGTTCGGCCCGTGGATGGTCAGTTCGAAGCCATCCGGCAATCCTGCCTCGGCGAGAAGCGCCTTCGCACCCTCCACGTCGTAGGCTTCGGCCTTCAGGTTCTCCGAAACGCCGAAGAAGCCTTCCGGCAGCAGCTGGCCGGCGGGAATGGCGAGCCCTTCCATGACACGGTCGCGGATCAACTCGCGCGAGATCGCCTTGGAGATCGCCTTACGGACGCGCAGGTCCTGGAGCGGATTCTTGATCTCGCCGCCTCCATTCGCCTTCACGAAGGGCGAATTCTCGCGGAAGTGGTCGAGATGGAGATAGATGACGCGGTTGGAAACGCCCTGCGAGAGAACCACACTGTCGCGGCCCTTCAGCGTCTCGATGTCCGTGGTCGGCACGCCGTTGATGATGTCGACATCGCCGGCCAGCAGGGCGGCGACGCGCGAGGGGCCGGACTTGATCGGCTTCAGCGTGACCTTGTCCCAAATCGGCTTTTCGCCCCAGTAGTCCGGATTGGCTTCCAGCACGATCCGGTCGCCCGGTACGTATTCGGCAAACTTGTAAGGACCGGTGCCGGCGGCCGCCTCGCCCGAGTTGAAGGCTTCGGTCGTACCCTTGCAACCGGTCTCGTTGGAGACGATGGCGACGTTGCCGAGATCGTTGACCATGACCGGATAGGGAGCTTCCGTCTTCACGTGCACCGTGAAGTCGTCGATCTTCTCGAAGGTCTTTCCCTTGGTGTAGGTGTCGAAGCCGGCCGGCGAGTTCGGCACGTTGGGCGCGCGCTCGAAGGTGCAGATGACGTCATCGGCATTGAAGTCCGATCCGTCATGGAACTTCACACCCTCACGCAGCTTGAACTCCCAGGTCGTGCTGTCGATCGGCTTCCACGAAACGGCAAGACCCGGCTTGAAGTTCTGCCGCTCGTCCGGATTGGCCAGGCGGTCGAACATCATGAAGCCGAGCTGGTTGTTCGGTCCCAGATTGTGGAAATGCGGATCGATCGAGGTCGCCTCGGAATCGAGCCCGATCACGAGATCCTCGGCGGCCGCGGGCGCGGAGAAGGCGACAACGGCACATGCCGCCCCCATGAGCGCGCGCGCGAGCGGCGTCCTTGCAGGTTTCATCAGGTAACTCCCCTCTGGATCCCCTCTGGATTTTTACGGACGGGGCGGGATCGACTGGTCCCCGTCTGCTGCCTTGTGTCGGGATCGAACGTCCCGCTGGCTTGTGGGAAAGGCTATTATGCGTTTATATGATCGACAATCGAAAAACGATAACCTAGACGCATAATTCTATTCCCATGACAAATACAGAGGTTACGGACGAGCCCCCTGCCCGACAAGCCGCAAACGGCCTCAACCGCAGCGGCCTGACGCTTCGGGAGCTGGAAGTGCTGCGGGCGGTCATCTCCGAAGGCAAGACGACGGCGGCGGCGCATCGGCTCGGGATCTCCCAGCCGGCGGTCAGCCGCGCCATCGCCCAGCTGGAGGCGCGGCTCAACCGTCAGTTCTTCCACCGCAACGGCAACAAGATCCTGCCGACCTCGGAAGGGCTCGCGTTCAACGAGCAGATCGAGCCGATCTTCGCCACGCTCGCGCGTCTCGATGCGGCGGAAACGGAAGATCTCAATGCCAAGCGGCTGCGCATCGCGGCGCCGCCGACCCATGCCCACAGGCTGATCACCAAACTGCTTCCGGGCTTCCTGGCGGAGAACCCTGAAGCCTCCGTCCATCTGGAAATCGGCATGTCAACCTATGTGACGGCGGCCGTCGCCGACGAGAACGCCGATCTGGGCATCAGCGACGGGCGGGTGCGGCACGACGGGCTGAGGATGTATCCGTTCCGGCAGGCGATCGCCCATGCGGCGATCCCGGCCGATCACCGGCTTGCGGGCAAGGACGAAATTGTCCCCGAGGATCTGGCCGGCGAATCCTTCATCGCGCTGACCCGCCGCTTTCACCAGCGCAACGTCTACGACCGGATCTTCGCCGAGCGAGGCATCGAGCGGAAGATCCGGGCGGAAACGGCAACCAGCATCGCCATTTGCGAACTGGTGCGCGAGGGAATGGGGATCGGGCTGGTGAACCCGTTCCCGGTCAGCCTGCGCCCCCTGGAAGGCGTCGTCTTCCGCCGCTTCTCGCCGCGGGTCGACTACCTCACCCAGTTTTTCGTCCCTGCCGGGCGCGTCTCGCCGATCGCCCAGCGTTTCATCGAACACGCGCGCCGCACCGTCCCGGTCGACGCCTACTCGCATCCGGCCTGACCAGGCCGCAAGGAAAGGACACCGCATGCTCCAGCTTGCTGCCCCGCGTTCGGCCGGCATCCTGAAGGACCTCGTCGGCTTCGACACGACGAGCCGTAACTCCAACCTCGCGCTGATTGCCCATGTGGAGGCGTTCTTTGCCGCACGCGGGATCGCCACGACGCGCGTGCTGGACGAGACCGGCGAGAAGGCGAACCTGATCGCCACCATCGGACCGAAGGATGTTCCGGGCTACGTGTTGTCCGGTCACACGGACGTCGTGCCGGTCGACGGCCAGAACTGGACCAGCGACGCCTTCACGCTGACCGAACGCGACGGCCTGCTCTACGGGCGCGGCTCCTGCGACATGAAGGGCTTTCTTGCCTGCTGCCTGGCCAAGGTCGACGACATGCTGGCCCGCGATCTCGCCAAGCCGATCCACTTCGCCTTCTCCTATGACGAGGAAGTGGGCTGCAAGGGCGTGCCGAGCCTCATCGAGCGGCTTGTCGAGACCGTCGCCCTGCCGGAGGCCTGCTTCGTCGGCGAGCCGACGGAAATGCAGGTGATCATCGGCCACAAGGCCAAGCGCTCGTACCGGGCCATCGTGACGGGTCGCACCTGCCACTCCTCGCTGGCCCCGCAGGGCGTCAACGCCATCGATCACGCCGCGCGGCTGATCCTCAAGGTCCGAGAGATGGGCATGGAGCTTGCGGATGGGCCGAGCGATCCGCTCTACGACGTGCCGGTGACGACGGCCCACACCGGCACGGTTTCGGGTGGCACGGCGCTCAACATCGTGCCGGACCATTGCGAATTCGCCTTCGAATTCCGGGTCCTGCCCGGCGAGGATGCCGACGCGCTGGTCGACGAGGTGATGCGCTTTGCCCGCGAGGAGATCGAGCCCGAGATGAAGGCGCGTGCGCCCGAAACCGGGATCGCCTTCGAACAGATCTCCAGCTTCCCCGGTCTCGACACCGCAGCCGATGCGGACGTAACCCGCCTCGCCAAGCGGCTGGCCGAGCGAAACGACCACGCCAAGGTGGCCTACGGCACCGAAGGCGGCCGGTTCGTAGAGATCGCCGCGATCCCGACCGTGGTGATCGGTCCCGGCTCCATCGAACAGGCCCACAAGGCGGACGAGTTCATCGCCGTCTCGGAACTCGTCAAGTGCGAGGCCTTCCTTGACCGGCTGATCGAAGAAGCCGCTCGCTGAACCGCAGTCTTCTGTCTCCACCTTCCCTGAGAGAAACGCCATGACCGCAACAACTCCGCCCGTCGAACTGTCGAAAACCGACATCACCCCCTACCGTGTTGGGAACACCGGCATCGAGGGCGTCACCACCTTCGACAGCGGCGTCGCCGGCCCGCATGTGGCCGTGACGGCCGTGGTGCATGGCAACGAACTGTGCGGTCCGATCGCGCTGGACTGGTTGTTCCGCAAGGATGTCCGCCCCGTGCGGGGCAAGCTGTCCCTCGCCTTCATCAACCTGGATGCCTACGACCGCTTCGACCCGGCCGATCCCTTCTCCTCGCGCTGGGCGGACGAGGACATGAACCGCCTGTGGCAGCCGGAAACGCTGGGCGGAGGCGAGACCCTGGAGCGCAAGCGTGCCAAGGAACTGCGCCCCTTCATCGACGATGTCGACCTCTTGCTCGACATCCACTCGATGCAGAGTGCCACCGCGCCGCTCTACATCGCCGGCCCGCTGGCCAAGGGGCGCGCGCTTGCCCGTGCCGTCGGAACGCCGGCACTGGTGGTCAGCGACGAGGGCCACGCGGCCGGAAAGCGGATGCGCGACTATGCCGGCTTCGGAGATCCGGCCAGCGACAAGAACGCGCTGCTGGTGGAGTGCGGCCAGCACTGGGAGGCCGCCAGCGCCGATGTGGCACTGGAGACCACCCTCCGCTTCCTGCAGGTGACCGGTGCAGTGGCCGAAAACGCCTTTGCCGACGAACTTGCGCGCTTCCCCGCCCCCGCGCCCCAGAGCTTCATCGAGATCATCGAGCCGGTGACGATCATGACCGACGCCTTCCGCTTCGTGGAGGACTATGTCGGTCAGGAGGTGATCGAGAAGGCCGGTACGGTGATTGCCCATGACGGCGATACGCCCGTGACCGTGCCGGAAGACCGCACGGTGTTGATCATGCCGAACCGGCGACCGGTGAAGGGCCAGACAGCCGTTCGGCTGGGTCGCTTCGTTGCCGGCGCGTGAGGAGCCGGCCAGGTGACTTTCGCCGTTGCGGCGGAACCGCGCATGCGCTACTGACAAGAGCATGACGATGACGACGACGATCAACGGCTGGTGGTGGCGCTCCTGGTAACAGGCGGCGGACGACAGCGCGTGACGTAACGTCACTCGAGGAGTTTCACAAAGCCGCCGCGGGGTCCCGCCGGCGGCTTTGTCATGTCCGGCCGGGAGGATCGCGGCCAGCGGAGGCAGGGAAGACGGACATGCAGACAGGACGCGAAGAGACCTTCGTGACGAAGGGAGGCATCGGCATCAGCGTCGTGACGCGGGCCGCCGACTACGAGCAGGGCACCTCGCCCTGGATCGACCGGCTGGACGCCGAGCGCGGTGCGGTCTTCTCGTCTTCCTACGAATATCCCGGCCGCTATACCCGCTGGGACATGGCGCTGGTCAACCCGCCGCTGGTGCTGGAATCGCGCGGGTCCGACGTGCGTATCGAAGCGCTGAACGAGCGCGGGCAGCTGCTGCTGCCGGCCATCGAGCGCAGCCTTGCCGCGCACGAGGACGTAGAGGGGCTCACCCGCGACGGCGGGATGCTCACCTTGAGGGTACGCCCTGCAACCCGTGCATTTTCCGAGGAAGAGCGCTCGCGCCAACCCTCCGTGTTTTCGGTGATCCGGGCGATCAACGCGTTGTTTGCCTGCGACGACGGCCATCTCGGCCTCTATGGCGCCTTCGGCTACGACCTCGCCTTTCAGTTCGAGCCCATCGAACTGGTGCTCGACCGCCCCGACGACCAGCGCGACGTGGTGCTTTATCTGCCCGACGAAATCCTCTTGGTCGACCACTACGGCCGCAAGGCGCATGTGCGCTGCTACGACTTCGAGGTGGATGGGGTCAGCACCGCCGGCCTGCCGCGCGGCGGCAAGAAGGAGGCCTATCGCCCGGCCAACGAGGATCCCGGACGCGGCGACCATGTTCCCGGCGAATATGCAAAGCTGGTGGATGCCGCCAAGGACTACTTCCGGCGCGGCGACCTGTTCGAGACGGTTCCCGGCCAGGTGTTCTACGAGGCCTGCCCGGCGGCTCCCTCCGCCGTCAGCCGACGGCTGACGGAGATCAACCCGTCCCCGTACGGCTTCTTCATCAACCTGGGCAATGCCGAGTATCTCGTCGGCGCAAGCCCGGAGATGTATGTGCGCGTGTCCGGCGGACGGCGCGTGGAGACATGCCCGATCTCCGGCACCATCCGGCGCGGCCGCAATGCCATCGAGGACGAGGCACAGATCCGCAAGCTACTGAACTCGGCCAAGGACGAGGCCGAACTGACCATGTGCTCGGATGTCGACCGCAACGACAAGAGCCGCATCTGCGTGCCGGGCTCCGTCCGGGTGATCGGACGGCGCCAGATCGAGATGTATTCCCGCCTGATCCATACGGTCGACCATATCGAGGGCATCCTGCGCGACGATCTGGACGCACTCGACGCATTCCTGTCGCACACATGGGCGGTGACGGTGACCGGCGCGCCGAAGCGGTGGGCGATGGAGTTCATCGAGCGTCACGAGAAAAGCCCGCGCGCCTGGTACGGCGGCGCCATCGGCGCGATCCTGTTCAACGGCGACATGAACACCGGCCTGACGCTGCGCACCGTGCGGATCAAGGACGGCGTCGCGCAGATCCGTGCCGGTGCGACGCTGCTCTACGACAGCGTGCCGGAGGAGGAAGAGGCCGAGACGGAGCTGAAGGCGGAGGCGATGCGCGCCGCCGTGCGCGAGGCCGGGCTTGCCCGCGAGCGCAAGCTCGATCCGATGGCCGCCCAACCTGGCAAGGGACTGAAGATCCTGCTCGTCGACCACGAGGACAGCTTCGTCCACACGCTCGCCAACTACTTCCGCCAGACAGGCGCGGAGGTCGCGACCTACCGTTCTCCCGTGGCCGACAGCGTGTTTCACGATGTCGCCCCGGACCTGGTGGTGCTGTCGCCCGGCCCCGGCAGCCCGAAGGACTTCGACTGCGCGGCAACCATCGGCCGGGCGCGAGCACGCGGGCTACCGATCTTCGGCGTCTGCCTCGGCCTGCAGGCGCTGACGGAGGCCTATGGCGGCGAACTCGCCCAGCTCGCCATCCCAATGCACGGCAAGCCGTCGCCGGTCTCCTTCACCGAAGGTTCGATGCTGTTCGACGGGCTGGCCTCCCCGGTTACGGTTGGGCGCTATCACTCGCTGCACGCGCAGCGAGACGTGTTGCCGGCCGGCTTCCGGATCACATCGGAGACCGAGGACGGGGTGATCATGGCCATCGAGCATGAGAGCGAGCCGGTCGCGGCGGTGCAGTTCCATCCCGAGTCGATCATGTCGCTCGATCAGGATGCCGGCCACCGCATCATCCAGAACGTTGTGACCCGCCTCGCCCGGCAGACGCCGCAGGCGATGGCTGCCGCCAGCTGATCGGCGGTAGAAACCTTCAAGCGGGCGCGGCATCACCGCGCCCGTCGCCTTTATTCGGCGGCCTCGACCTCCGTCTGCTTGCCGAGACAGGTCTGCCGGTTGCGCACTTTCAGCTTGTGCGACACCTCGACAATGGCCCGGATCGCAGGCAGAAGCTCCGCCCCCAGATCGGTCAGCGAATATTCCACCGAAGGCGGCGATGTCGGACGGACGGTGCGCGCGACCACGCCTTTCTTCTCCAGATCCCTGAGACGGACGGTCAAAACCTTTGCCGAGACGGCCGGAATGTCCAGCCGCAGCTCGGAGAACCGGCGCGGCCCTGCGGCCAGGCACCAGATGACGTTCGGTGTCCAGGCGCCCTTCAGGATCTCCATGCAATGACTGAGCGGGCACCCTTCCGGCGGCGGCGGGCTTTGGTTCTTTCGGATCTTAAGGGCCATGTCTGCCTTCCCGGATAAATAAGTTCCGACCTTCCCTCGCCCTCGGCACACCGGAGTGCGGACCAAACGGGTTACCGGTCGGAAATCTCATTTTCCCGTAACACAAGGTTTGCAGGTTTACAAAGGTAACCAAAGCTTCCTAGATGCCGGTGACGCGGAAAACGACCGCAACAACTCGTCCCGATCCGGATGCAACCGGACGGTCGGACATACGGGAGCACTGACAGTATGAAGCTCTACTACAAGCCGGGCGCCTGCTCGCTCGCCACGCATATCGTCCTCAACGAGCTGGGCCTATCGTTCGACGTCGAGAGCGTCGACACGGCTGCAAAGAAGACCGCCGGCGGGCGCGACTTCCTCGAGATCAACCCGGACGGCTATGTGCCCGCGCTGGAGCTGGACAATGGCAACGTGCTGACCGAAGGCGCTGCGATCCTGCAGTACCTGGCGGACCAGCACCCGGCATCCGAGCTGGCGCCGGCACCCGGTTCCTGGGAGCGCACGCAGTTGCACCAGCATCTGAACTTCATCTCCGCCGAGTTGCACAAGTCCTTCGGACCGCTGTTCCAGGGAGCGGAAGGTGCCGCGCGCGAGGCGGCGGTCGAGAAGGCGCTCAAACGGATTGCACATTTCGAGCCGATCTTTGCTGATGGTCGCTCCTACCTCATGGGCGAGACGTTCTCTGTGGCTGACGCCTATCTCTTCACCGTGCTGAACTGGACCGGCTTCGTCGGCATCTCGCTGGACGAATTCCCGAACGTGAAGGCCTTCCATGCCCGTGCCGGAGCCCGCGCGGCCACGCGCCACGCGCTGGAGCGCGAAGGCCTGCTCAAAGCCGCCTGAAGAAGCTGCTTCCTGCGTGAGAAACGGGATCGGCGGGCGGGCAGTCCGTCCGCCGCTTCCGGCAAGGTCGCAACCGGAGCCTTCAAATGACATCCAGCGAAACGGCGGACTTCGCCGCAATCCTAGATCTATGCGGGCACTATCACGATGCCCTGCATCGCAGCGATGCGGAGCTGCTGGGTAGCCTGTTCCACGACAATGCCCTCTATGCGGCGACGACCGACGGCGATATCCGCTTCTGGACCATGGACCACTATCTGCCGATCGTTGCCGACCGCCCCTCACCCGCCTCGCGCGGCGAGCCTGCGGACGGGGAAGTCGTATCGGTCACCTTCGCCGGCCGCCATGCGGCACTGGCTCAAGTGCGCAGCTCCATCGGCGAGCGCTTTTTCACCGACTTCCTGTCGCTGGTGAAGATCGATGGCCGCTGGCTGATCGCCGCCAAGGTGTTCGACTACACCACCCGGCCGCGCGACGCGGCGGCCTGACACCAACGAGGTTCCCATGCCCTACGTGAACATCAAGGTGACTCGCGAAGGTGTTACCCGCGAGCAGAAAGCCCGGTTGATCGCCGGCGTCACCGACCTTCTCGTCGAGGTGCTCGACAAGGATCCTGCGACCACCTTCGTCGTGATTGACGAGGTCGAGCTGGAGAATTGGGGGATCGCCGGCGTGCAGACGGATGTCTTCCGCGCCAGCAAGAAGGCTGCCGCGGAGCAGTAACGGCAGCTCACGCCGCTAGTTGCGGCCGAGCAGCGGTGCCAGCGCCTCGACCAGGGCCGGCGAAAGCGTTTCGGCGCCGCGCACCGTCAGATGATTGGAATCGAAGTAGAGCGGCTCGCCCTCGGCGGCGATCCGGCAAACCTCGCCGGCGCCGGCGCATAGCGGGGCGAGCGGATCGACCACACGCCAGTTGTGGCGCGCTGCAGCTCGCTCCAGCGCGTCACGCGTAGACTGCTGGCGGACCAGTGCAGAGCCACGCTTAGGCCCGACAGGCTCTGCAAAGCCGAAACGATCCGACACGGCGATTGCCGAGGGCACATTGATGCCCGGCTCGGGCACCGTGTGAACCAGGATCACCGGAATTCCTGCCTGAGCGAACCGAGCTGCGAGAGCCTCGGCCGCTTCCTCAAGCGCGTTCAAACGCGCAAGGCGCTGTGATGCCGAAAGGGGCGGTGCAAAGCGAAGGTCCACGCCCGTACCGCCCTCGGCGATGAGCGTCCAGCGAGCGGCAAGGATCACGGCATCGGGACGGGCGGTCACGATCTCGTCCAGTACCCGTGCCGTGAATTGCTGGCATGTCCCGTCCGGCTCGGAGCCCACGATACGAGGATCCACCAGCGGCGGGCATCCCGCCTTGGCGACCAGAAGTCCGCCTGTGCCGAGTTCTGTCAGTGCGGCATCAACACCCGGCGCCAGGGCGGCGGCGTGGGAATCGCCCCAAAGCACCACCCTTGCACTCCCCTCGCTTGCCCCCAGTCGGCAGACGCTGTCCGGCTGGCCGCGCTCGGCAAGAGTAAAGTCCTCCTCGCGCCAGCGGCTCATGCAGGCGAGGCGGTCGCTGGCGCGCCATTCCTCGTTCACCGCCATCAGCCCGGCCACATGCGGCGGGATTCGCTGCGGCAAACCGTCGGTCGCCTCCACCACCGCTGTGATCGCCAGCGTTGCCAGCGAGAGCCCGGCGAAAAGACCGAAGGCGCGTAGCGCCCCCTTGTGCCGCCAGCCCCGGACAGGCTGTTCGACAAAGCGCCAGGTCGCTGCCGAAAGAGCCGCCATCAACAGGACGAGGGAGACCGTTGTCGCCGGCGCAGCGGGGTCAAAGCCCAGAGTGCGGGCGAAGGCGATCACCGGCCAGTGCCAGAGGTAGAGGGAATAGGAGACAAGGCCGATGCCAATACAGACCGGCCAGCGCAGGACGGAGGTGATACGTGGCTGGGCTCCGGTGCCGGACAGGATGACCAGCCCGGCCCCAACACACGGCAGCAGCGCCCAGCCGCCGGGATACGCCAATCCGTCCGACAGAAGAACGAAGGAGGCAGCGATCAGCGCAAGCCCAAGGCCTCCGGCGACTTCTCGAGCGGCGGGTGAAAGCCCGGCACCTGCCCCCGATACCGCGAGCAGCGCGCCGATCATCAACTCGAAGGCGCGCGTGTGAGGCATGAAGAAGCCCGCCCGCGGCGCCAGTACGGCCATGGCGATGCTGGCGGCGAGCGAAACGGCGCCCAGCACCAGAACCAGCAACAGAGCCTTGCGTGCGGACGCACCGGCAAAGCGCACGAGCAGCATCAGAAGCAGCGGGAAGACGACGTAAAACTGTTCCTCGACCGCCAGCGACCAGAGATGCAGCAGGTGATCCTGCTCAGAGGCCTGGTCGAAATAGTCGATCCGCTGAGCGAACCAGAAGTTAGCTGCAAAGAGCACGGATGCCCGCGCCGACATGGAGAAGGCGTCGAACTCCACCGGCATCAGCACGACAGCCCCAACGAGAAAGCTTGCGGCAAGCACCAGATAATAGGCCGGCACGATGCGCAGAATACGTCGCTGGTAGAAGGTCTTGAGCGTGAAACGTCCGGCAGCAAGTTCCGACCAGACGATGCCGGTGATCAGGTAACCCGAGATGACGAAGAAGATATCGACGCCGGCAAAGCCGCCGGGCAGCCAGTCCGCATTGAGGTGGAACACCACCACCGACAGGACGGCCACGGCGCGAAGGCCATCAATATCCGGTCGGTAGGCAGCAGGTGTCACGGCGGCGGACGCGTCCCGTTCGTTGGTCCGGCTGTCTATTTCACATGGAGCAAGACAGCACAAGCACGCGCTCAGAATCCCCTGAAGCTTGCGATGTCATAGAGCGGAACGCGCTCGCTCCTCCAACGGTTGACCGGCGCATCCGCATCCGCATGCCCAAGCGCGATAGCGCAGAACAACATGTGTTCCGGGTCGGGCCGCAGATGGCGCGCCAACAGCCCGTGCCACTGTGCCCAGGCTTCCTGGGCACAGGTATGCAGCCCGTGCGCGCGAGCGGCCAGCATCACCGACTGCAGGAACATGCCGCAGTCGGCCCATTGCGGCGGGCCCATCGAGCGGTCGAGATAGACGAAAAGACCGACAGGTGCACCGAAGAGGCGGAAATTCTGGCGGAACTGGCGGCCGCGGCCCGCCTTGTCCTCGCGGGACACGCCGAGCGCCGCATAGAGCGCTTCCCCTGCACCGAACCTGCGGGAAGCGTAGGGTTCCTTCAGGTCCGCCGGATAGATGCGATACTCCGGCGTCTCGCCGCGCGGCATCTCCTGCATCGTCGCCTCGACGTCGGCCAGAAGCTCGGCCAGGGGAGCACCGGTCAGCGCATGGATATGCCAGGGCTGAAGATTGCCGCCCGACGGCGCGCGTCCGGCGGCAACAAGGATCTCCCGAACGGTACCCTCCGGCACCGGATCGGGGCGGAAGGCACGGCAGGAATAGCGGCTGTCGAGCGCGTCGAGAACATTCATCGCAAGGTGCGTCCGGCGGCAGGGTGGCGAAGGAGGGCCACCCTGCCCTTGCCGTACGATGCAATCAAGAGGTCTTGCGGAACGGCGGGGCCGCTCACACCGGTACGATCGCCGTTCCCTCGATCTCGACCTTCGCCTCCGGCTCTACCAGCGCGACCACCTGCACCACGGCCATGGCCGGATAGTTGCGACCCATGACCGCGCGGTAGACCGGGCCGAGTTCCTTCAGGCATTCCCGGTAGGCATCGATGTCCGTGACGTACCAGGTCAGCCGGGCGATGTGCTCCGGACCACCGCCCGCCGCGCCCACGACCGCTACGACGTTTTCAAGCGTCTGGCGGATCTGGCCGAGGAAGTCGGGTGGGAAGACGCCATCCGGTGTCCAGCCAATCTGGCCGCCGGTCAGCACCATCCGCCCCTCGCCGGCCATGCCGTTGGCATAGCCTCTCGGGGTCGGCCAACCTTCCGGCTGCAGGGCCGCGAGCGGCGAAGGAACGGAGGCACGCGCAGGCATCGCGGCGGCGGTGTCGGCTGTCTTGCTCATTGGGTCTTCCAGGTCCCGATCTTCAATTGTTCGCGTTCACGACGCGGCGGATCTTGCGGCCGGCGGTTCGCCCTCTCCAGCCGCCAGCTCGCGCAGCGCGAAACGCTGCAGCTTGCCGGTTTCGGTCCGCGGCAGCGCAGTGACGAATTCGATGGCGCGCGGATACTTGTACGGAGCGAGCTCCGCCTTGATGTAGTCCTGCAGCGTCTTGACCAGGGCTGCATCACCGGTGACGCCCGGCTTCAGCACCACATAGGCCTTGACGATACGGCCACGATCCGGGTCCGGGGCGCCCACGACACCGCATTCGGCAACTGCCGGGTGGGCGAGCATCGTGCCTTCCACCTCCGGGCCGGCGATGTTGTAGCCTGCCGATACGATCATGTCGTCGGAGCGGGCCTGGTACCAGAAGTAGCCGTCGGCATCGCGGATGTAGGTGTCGCCCGTCACGTTCCAGCCGTCGATCACATAAGCGGTCTGGCGGTCGTCGGCGAGATAGCGGCAACCGGTAGGCCCGCGCACGGCGAGCCGCCCGGGCATTCCGTCCGACACCTCCTTGCCGTCGGAGCCGATGACCTTCGCCTCATAGCCGGGCACGGGCTTGCCGGTTGCTCCTGGGCGCACCTCGTCCTCGCGCGCGGCAATGAAGATGTGCAGCATCTCAGTCGCGCCGATGCCATCGAGAATGCGGATGCCGGTCGCCGCCTGCCAGTCGTCCCAGGTCGCCTTGGGGAGCGCCTCTCCGGCCGACACGCATTTGCGCAAGGAGGAAAGATCCGCATCGCCCTTCTTGGCAAGGATCGCGCGATAGGCGGTCGGTGCGGTGAACATCACCGTCGGGCGCATCTCCGGGATCGCCTTCAGCAGATCGTCGGGGCCGGCCCGCTCCAGCAGGATGGCCGTCGCGCCAACGCGGAAGGGAAACAGGACTAGGCCGCCGAGGCCGAAGGTAAAGGCGAGCGGCGGCGAGCCGATGAACACGTCGCTTTCCTGAGGCCGCAGCACTTCGCGCGAGTAGCAGTCGCAGATCGCCAGCATGTCGCGGTGGAAGTGCATCGTCGCCTTCGGGACGCCCGTCGTGCCGGAGGTGAAGCCGAGCAGGCAGACATCATCCGAGGCAGTGTCGCAGGCCGTGAAGTCCGGCGAGGCGGCTTCCATGCGGCGCTCCAGCGAGCCTTCGTCGCCGCTGCCGGCATAAAGGATCGTCGTCAGCCGGTCGGTGCGGCCGCGGGTCAGCTCCATCTCTTCGGCAAGGCGATGGTCGCAGACGGCGAACGACAGCTCGGCCTTGTCCACGATGACCGCAAGTTCCTTGGCACGCAGCAGCGGCATGGTGGCGACGACAATGCCGCCAGTCTTCAGGATCGCGAAGTAGACCGCCGTCATCATCGGCGTATTGGGAAAGCGCAGGAGCACGCGGTTGCCCGGCTGCAGGCCGAAATCGGCCACCAGCACATTGGCGATCCGGTTCACCTTTTCGGCGAGTTCGCCGTAGGTCCAGCGCTCGGTCGGGGAAACAAGCGCCAGCTTGTCGCCGCGGCCTTCCGCCACGTTCTTGTCGATCAGCTCGACTGCACAGTTCATCCGCTCGGGATAGCCGAGCTTCTCCAGATTGATGAAATCGGGCCAGAGCTCACGCGGTGGCAGATTGTCCGCCGCGAAGGTGTCGGTGTGGGCTGAGCGGGCCATTCGGCACTCCTGTGGAAGGTTGGGGCGGCCGGTTTCCGGCGCGTTTTATGGTCGTCATTCGGCCGCTGCCGCGGAGGAGCGGCGAGCGGCATGGTCGGCGATCGCCTGACGCGCGATCACGATCTTCTGGATTTCGGTTGCACCCTCGTAGATGCGCAGGGCGCGGACATCGCGGTAGAGTTCCTCCATCTTGCAGCCGACGCGCACGCCGTGGCCGCCATGGAGCTGGACCGCGCGGTCCACCACCTTCTGGGCATTCTCGGTCGCCACCATCTTGGCCAGCGCCGCTTCGCGGGTCACACGCGGCGCGCCCATATCCTTGGTCCAGGCAGCGCGATAGACCAGCAGCGCGGCGGCATCGACGTCGGCGACCATGTCGGCGAGCGCGCCTTGGGTCAGCTGCAGATCGGCCAGCGGCGCCCCGAAGAGCTGACGGCTGGTGGTGTGCTCCAGCGTGTCGGCCAGTGCCCGTCGCGCAAAGCCGAGCGCGGCTGCGCCAACGGTCGAGCGGAAGATGTCGAGCGTGGCCATCGCGACCTTGAAGCCCTCGCCCGGCCGGCCGAGACGTGCCGAAACCGGCACGCGAACGCCGTCGAAGGCCAGGGTGGCCAGCGGATGCGGCGCCACGGTGTCGATGCGCTCCTTGACCGAGAACCCGGCCGCATCGGCATCCACCACGAAGGCCGACAGTCCACGGGCGCCCGGCGCCTCGCCGGTGCGGGCGAAAACCACATAGTGGTCGGCGATGCCGCCGTTCGAGATCCACGTCTTCTCGCCGGTGATGCGGACATGATCCGGCCCGTCGGCCTCCGCGACGGTGGCGAGGGCTGCCACATCCGACCCGGCCTCGGGTTCGGACAGGGCAAAGGCCGCGATCTTCTCGCCGCGCATGACCGGCGGCAGGTAGCGGTCCTTCAACTCGTCGGAGCCGGCAAGCGTGATCGAACCCGTACCGAGCCCCTGCATGGCGAAGGCGAAATCGGCGAGGCCGTTGTAGCGGGCCAGCGTTTCCCGGGCGATGCACAGGCTGCGGACGTCCAGCCGCTCATGCAGGCCGCCATGGGACGCTGGCACCGCGGCGCGCAGCAGACCGGCTCTTCCGAGCGCGGCGACCAGCCGGCGGCAGGATCCGTCGACGTCGTGATGATCGGCAAGGCCGGCAACCTCAGCCGCGGCAAAGGCCTCCACACGTGCGGCGAAGGCCCGATGCCCATCGTCGAAAAACGGCCAGTCGAGAAAGCTCAGGTCGGTCATCGGATCCTCCTCCTCAACGACGGCGCGTCAATTACCCTCGAAGACAGGCTTCTGCTTCGCGGCAAAGGCCTCGAAGGCGCGGCGGTAGTCCTCGGTCTTCATGCAGACCGCCTGCGCCAGCGCCTCGGCCTCGATGGCCTGGTCGACCGACATGTCCCACTCCATGTGAAGCATGCGCTTGGTCATGGCGTTGGCGAACGTCGGGCCGGCGGACAGGCTGTCGGCCAGCGTCTTTGCCTCCTCGAGCACGGCTTCGGGCACCGCCAGTCGGTTGAAGAAGCCCCAGCGTTCGGCCTCTTCGCCGCTCATGACGCGACCGGTGTAAAGAAGCTCCGAGGCACGTCCCTGCCCGATGATCCTCGGCAGGATGGCGCAGGCGCCCATGTCGCAGCCGGCGAGGCCCACCCGGTTGAACAGGAACGCGACCTTCGCACCCGCCGTGCCAACGCGCAGATCCGATGCCATGGCAACGATGGCCCCAGCGCCGACACAGATGCCGTCGATGGCCGCAACGATCGGCTGCGGGCACGCACGCATCGCCTTGACCAGTTCACCGGTCATGCGGGTGAACTGCAGCAGCCCCGGCATGTCGCGCGACAGGAGCGGCTCGATGATCTCGAAGACGTCGCCGCCCGAGCAGAAATTGCCGCCGGCGCCGGTCACGACCACCGTCTTCACTTCCTCGTCGAACTGCAGAGCGCGGAACAGGTCGCGCAGCTCCGCATAGGAATGGAAGGTGAGCGGGTTCTTGCGCTCCGGCCGGTTCAGCGTGATCACCGCCGTCTTGCCGTCCACGTCCAGACGGAAATGGGTCGGCCGATACTCCCGCACGGGTAGCGTGATCGAATAGGTCTCCTGCGCGCCGGCGGGCGGGGCGGAAACGGCGGCATCAGCCATTGGACGGCTCCTTGTCGGTGGAAGTCGTTGTGCGTGTCGGGTCGGCAGCGGTGCGTGCCGATGTCTTCGCCCGTCCCAACAGGCGCATCAGGTCGTCGATGTCGGCATCAGAAAGGTCCGCGAACAGATCGCCGATCCAGTCGCCATGGGCATGCGCCATCGCCTCGAAGCCGGAGCGCCCTTCCGGCGTAAGACTGACGAGGGCCGAGCGTCGGTCGCCCGGCGCGGGGCGCCGCTCAACAAGCCCATCCTGGACGAGACGCTCGACAAGGCCGGTGACATTGCCGGCCGAGACCATCATGCGCCGGGACAGGTCGCCGAGGGTCAGCCCGCCGGGCGCCTTTTCCAGCTGCGCCATCAGGTCGAAACGCGGCAGCGTCACATCGAACTCGCCGCGCAACCGCGAGCGGATCTCGCTTTCGATCAGGTTCGTCAGGGTCAGCAGGCGCAGCCAGAGGCGCAGCTCCGCGCGATGATCGTCGCCATGCACGCGAGTTTCCGCGTCGAGCAGGATCGCGGCAGTGTTCGCTTCAACGTCCGTCATGCCGCCATTTCCGGTCTCATCCATCGACCCGCCCTCACATCACCTCGCCGCCGGCGACCGCAATCGCCTGCCCCGTCACCGAGCGGGCGGCGTCTCCCGCAAGCCAGGCGACCGTATCTGCCACCTCATCGGGATCGATCAGCCGCTTCTGCGGGTTATCGCGCACCATGTCCGCGATGATGTCCGCCTCGTCGCGACCCGTCTTCTCGCGGATCTTCGCAACGCTCTCACGCACCAGATCGGTATCAGCGAACCCGGGACAGACCGCATTGACGGTCACGCCGGTCTCGGCTGTTTCGAGTGCCAGAGAGCGCGTCAGGCCGATCACCGCATGCTTGGCGGCCACATAGGCCGAAACATAGCGGTAGCCCTTGAGCCCCGCGGTGGAAGCGACGTTGACGATGCGCCCTTTGCCAGCCTCGATCATGTCCGGCAGCACGGCATGGCAGGCGTTCACGATGCTCATCAGGTTGACGGAGAACATCCGTTCGAAGCGCTCGGGCGAAGTCTTGAGAAACGGCGCGCTCTCGGCCTGGCCGGCATTGTTGACGAGGATGGCAATCCGGCCGTGCTTGGCGGCAGCCTTGCGGAGCGCCTCGGTCAGGGCGTCGCGGTCGGTGACATTTGCGGCAGCAAAGCCCACCGCCCCGATCTCGCGCGCGGTCTCCTCCGCCCGCTCGGCGTTCCGACCGAGGATGGTGACGGTCGCTCCGCCAGCGATCAGCCGGCGGGCGATGGCAAGCCCGATACCGCGCGTTCCCCCGGTTACCAGGGCGTGACGGCCGTGAAACGGAGCCTCTTTCGCCATGCCTCTCCCCGAAATTTTCCGGTCGTTGCCGCACCACCAGAACGACGTTGCGTCCCGAATTATTTTAAGCTTAAAATATCTGCGAGGGGGACGCAAGCGCATCCATGCGGCGACCCGATACCGGCAGCACGCTGGCCCGACGGGAGGCCAGCGGAGATCCAGCCGGCGGCGATGTCCCGCAAACCGAGAACGGACAGGGAAGGATCTGGTCATGCGTATCGAGGTCATCGGCGGCGGCCCGGCAGGGCTCTATTTCGCGATCCTCATGAAGAAGGCGCGCCCGTCGGCCCGCATCACCGTGCACGAGCGCAACCGGGCGGACGACACGTTCGGCTTCGGCGTGGTGTTTTCCGACCAGACGCTGGAAACCTTCGAGAAGTACGACCGCGAGAGCTATCGCGCGATCACCGAGAACTTCGCCTACTGGGACGACATCGCGATCCACTACAAGGACGCGAGCTTCCGGATCGGCGGCAACGGCTTTTGCGGGTGCTCCCGTCGCACGCTTCTGCTGCTCCTGCAGGAGCGCGCTCGCGAGCTAGGCGTAGAGTTGCAGTTCCAGACCGAGGTGCCGGGTATCGAACAGTTCCCCGACGCCGACTTGATCGTGGCCGCCGACGGCATCAATTCGGCGGTGCGCGAGGCGCATCGGGACCACTTCCGCCCCTCGGTCGACATGCGGCCCAACAAGTTCACCTGGATGGGCTCCACCAAGCCGCTCGATGCCTTCACCTTCTACTTCAAGGAAACCGAGCACGGCATCTTCATCGCCCACACCTACCAGTACGAGCCGGGCCGCTCGACCTGGGTCCTGGAGACCGATCCGGAGACCTTCGAGAAGGCCGGTATCGGCGCGATGTCCGAGCAGGAATCCGCCGACTTCTTGGAAGGTGTGTTCGCCGAAGAGCTCGACGGCCACAAGCTGCTCATCAATCGCTCGATGTGGCGCAACTTCCCGATGATCCGCAACGCCCGCACGACGATGGGCAATGTGGTGCTGCTGGGCGACGCCAAGTCGACGGCCCACTTCTCCATCGGGTCCGGCACCAAGCTGGCCATGGAGGACGCCATCGCGCTCTACGAGAGCGTCATGCGCAAGCCGAGCATTGCCGACGCTCTTGCCGATTTCGAGGAAACGCGCCGCGAAGAGGTGGAGAAGACCCAGCACGCGGCGGACGTGTCACTGGTGTGGTTCGAGCACGTGAAGCGCTACTGGCACATGGATCCGGTCACCTTCGCCTTCGGCGTGATGACCCGTTCCAAGGCGATCACCTACGACAATCTGGAGCTGCGCGCGCCCGACTTCGTGGCGGCCGCGACCCGCGCCTTTGCCGAGAAGGTCAAGGCGTCCGGTCTCGACGTCGACACGCAGGCCCCCACGGTGCCCGCCTTCCAGCCGCTGCGCCTGCGCGAGATGCAGGTCGCGAACCGCTTCGTCGTTTCGCCGATGTGCATGTATTCCGCCGTCGACGGCATGCCGCAGGACTTCCACCTTGTCCACTATGGCTCGCGCGCCATGGGCGGCGCCGGTCTCGTCTTCACGGAGATGACCTGCGTTTCGCCGACCGCCCGCATCACCCCGGGCTGCGCAGGCCTATGGACCGACGAGCAGCAGGCAGCCTGGACGCGCATCGTCGATTTCGTCCACGGACAGTCCGAGGCGAAGATCTGTCTGCAGCTCGGGCATGCCGGACGCAAGGGCGCCTCGAAGCTGATGTGGGAGGGCATGGACCGTCCGCTTCCAGAAGCCGAGGCATGGCCGATCCTGTCGGCGTCTGCCCTGCCCTACTATCCGGAGAGCCAGACGCCGAAGGCGATGGACCGGGCGGACATGGATGCGGTGAAGGCGGATTTCGTCGCCGCCGTCGAGCGGGCGATCGCCTGCGGCTTCGACATGATCGAGCTGCACTGCGCCCACGGCTACCTGCTGGCCAGCTTCCTGTCGCCGGTCACCAACCAGCGTGACGACGAGTATGGCGGCTCCATCGAGAACCGCCTGCGCTATCCGATGGAGGTGTTCGAGGCGACGCGGGCGGCTTGGCCGAAGGACAAGCCGATGTCGGTCCGCGTTTCGGCGACGGACTGGATCGAGGGCGGCATCACCGGCGACGACAGCGTGGTGATCGCCCGCGCCTTCGCGCAGGCCGGGGCAGACCTCATCGACGTCTCCACCGGCCAGACCAGCCCGGCCAGTTCGCCGGTCTACGGCCGCATGTTCCAGACATCCTTCGCCGACCAGATCCGCAACGAGGCCGATATCGCCACGATGGCGGTCGGTGCCATCACCTCGGCGGACCAGGCCAACACGATCCTGGCGGCCGGACGCGCCGACCTGATCGCGCTGGGACGCCCGCACCTGGCGGATCCGGCCTTCACGCTCCGCGCGGCCGGCGACTACGGCGCCGGCGATATTTTCGCGCCGAAGCAGTACCAGCCGGGCAAGTTCCAACTGCTGCGCAATGCCGAGCGCGCTCGCGAGGAATTGAAGGAGCTGAAGCTCAAGGCCAAGCCGAAGACGCACAACCCGGCCTACCGCGAAGCCGCGGAATAGACCCGGAAACCCGGCGAAACGGCAAGGGGTGCGACCTGCGGCGGCAGGCCGCGCCCTTTGCAATCGCGCTTGTGCGACTCGGCGCTCGAGAGTAAGCATTCGCGCGAGTTTTCACCTTTTCCGGACATCAGAACGTGGATCAAAGCATCCGTCGGACCAGCGCCGACTCGCTCGCCAGCGCGAACGGGTCGAGCCGCCTGGTCGTGCTGGACGCCCTGCGCGGCCTTGCGGCCCTCGGCATCCTATGGCGCAACATCTTCGTCTTCGGCATGCCGGCGGTCGCGTTCTCCCTCCCTGAGGAATGGGGCGAGGCCGTCGTCTCGAACGTCGCCTCCTGGCTGTTCGTGGTCATCTTCGTGGATGGCACGATGCGCGGGCTGTTCTCGCTGATCTTCGGCGCGACCGCGATCCTGCTGATGGAACGGCACGCCCGAAACCCGGGCGGCCTGGCTGCGGCGGACCTCTACTTCCGCCGGCTGATGTGGTTGATCGTGTTCGGCATCGTCCACGGATACCTGCTGCTGTGGCCGCATGACGTGCTCTACGTCTACGGCCTCCTCGGCATGTTCCTGTTCGTCTTCCGCAACCTGTCGGGCCGCAAGCTGCTGGCGATCGGACTGGTGATCTTCGCCATCTCCTCGTTCAAGGACGGAACCGGCCTGTCGCTGGACCAAATCTCCAGCGACGCATTCGAGGCCGCCCAGAGCGAGCAAGTACAACCGGGCGAAGGGATCGACACGCAGCCGGCGGAGGCCGCTCAGCCTCCCCTCGCCCAGCCGCAGAACGACAGCACGCAGCCAGATACCGAACAACAGGAAAGCGACGACGAGGCCGCCATGTTCGAGGAGCTGGAGCGCATGGCTCTGGCGGAGATGGACGAACGCCTCGCCGGCTATACCGATGTGGTGCGAAACCTTGCTCCCGAAACCTTCCAGGAGCAGACAACGCTGTTCTTCACGGACCACATCCTCGATGTCGGCGCGATGATGTTCTTCGGCATGGCCCTCTATCGCCTGGGAGCCTTTTCGGGCGGCTGGAGCACCGGACAATATGCCGCGATGGCGCTCGTCGGACTGTCTGGCGGTATCTTCCTCGGTTTCCTGGTGCACGGCACCAACGCGATCCCGGGCTTCGAGAGCTGGTCGCTCGGGTCATGGGATGCCTATTTCTACAATCTTCGCCGACTGTTGATCGGTCTGGGCCTGATCGGTCTGGCCAACCTCCTGGCGCGCGGGAGCGCAGGGCGGATCCTGCTCGCGCCGTTCGTAGCGGTCGGCAAGATCCCCCTTACCGTCTATATCGGCCAGACGGTGATCTGCGGCGTCGTGTTCTACGGCTTCGGTTTCGGGCTGTTCGGATCGATGGAGCACCATCAGCTTCTGTTGGCGGCGTTCGCAATCAACGTCGCCCAGATCCTCTTCGCCCTCGCCTGGCAGCGCACAGGGCGCCAAGGACCGCTGGAATGGCTTCTGCGCTGGCTGGTGCAGCAAGGACCGCAGGCGTCCATGGACGGCGACCGGAAAGCCTGAGGCGGGCCGGCCGTCAGTCGCAATCCCGGCGCGAGGAAACGCCGACGCCGCCCTGCTGCCCGCTTCCCACAACGACACCCGTCGACCGGCAGCGCTCCCGGCGGGTCAGCGGGCGCGGCTTGCCCGCCATGCAGGCGGCATAAGCCCTGTCGAAGGCGGCCTGCCAAGCCTGCTCGTCCACCCGGCCAAGCCCCTCGAGCGCGGCAATTCCGCCGCCGGTACGTGCGCCGCGCGCAGCACCTCCCGGACTCCAGCCCGTCCCGAAACGGTCGCGCCCGGCCAAGCCTCCGATAATTGCTCCATCGATGCCGGCAGCTGCAACATCGCCCGCATCCGGGCCTCGCGGTGTGTCCTGGTCGGCAAAGTCCGCGGCCATGTCGGCGCAGGCTTGCGACATGGCCGGATCAACCGGCTCCGGGCCGGAATCAGCATGTGCGGCCGGCGGCATCGCCAGCACACATGCGAGCGCGCCGGCAAGTGCCGCAGCACTCGCAGATGCTCTCCCCTTCCCGTGCCAAGCCACCCTCATTGCCACCCTTTCGGCCGTTTGCCCCAGATGCTCTCGCACGATGCACGCCTGAAACCCCTTGGAGCCTATTCGGTTTCCGCTTTCCGCATGCTTAACTTGCTGGTCTGTGCATGACGGGGCTTCACAGAGGAAATATTTTAGGCTTAAAATATTTCCAGACCGCCGAGAGAGCGGGTGCGGCCAAACAGCCGCGATAACGACCATATGCCATCCAGATGCACGCAGAGGCCAGGGGGCCTCGATGCGGGCGGTCCTGAGGGGAGACTAGAATGAAGCGTATGTTCACGGCGGCAGTAGCCGCAGCGGCGCTTGGCCTGACCGGCATGGCCGCTCAGGCCGAAAGCCTGAAGATCGGATTCCTCGCCACCTTGTCCGGCCCGCCGGCCGCACTTGGCGAGCACATGCGCGATGGCTTCCTGCTCGGCGTGAAGCAGGCAGGCGGCAAGCTCGGCGGTCTCGACACCGAGGTTCTGGTGGTCGACGACGAGTTGAAGCCGGATGCGGCCCTGACCAAGGTGCGCGGCCTGATCGAGCGCGACCAGGTCGACATGCTGGCCGGCATCGTCTTCTCCAACGTGATGATGGCCGTCTACAAGCCGATCATCGATGCCGAGACGATCTTCGTCGGCGGCAATGCCGGTCCTTCGCCGATCGCCGGCAAGGCCTGCTCGCCCTACTTCTTCACCACGTCCTACCAGAACGACCAGAACCATGAGGCGATGGGCAAGTATGCCGAGGACGCCGGCTACAAGCGCATGGTCATCATGGCGCCGAACTACCAGGCTGGTAAGGACTCGCTCGCCGGCTTCAAGCGCTACTTCAAGGGCGAAATCGTCGACGAGATGTACACGCAGCTCGGCCAGCTCGACTTCTCCTCGGAGCTAACCAAGATCGCCGCGGCCAAGCCGGACGCCGTGTTCGTGTTCATGCCGGGCGGCATGGGCGTCAACCTCGTCAAGCAGTATGCCCAGGCCGGCCTGTCCGGTCAGGTACCGTTCCTGTCGGCCTTCACCGTCGACGAGACGACACTGCCGGCAACCCAGGACACCGCACTCGGCCTGCTGTCCGGCGCACAGTGGGCGCCGAACCTCGACAACGAGGCCAACAAGGCCTTCGTCGCCGCCTTCGAAGCTGAATACGGCTACGTGCCGTCCATCTACGCCTCGCAGGGCTACGACGCGGCACGCCTGATCGACGGCGCCGTGAAGAAGGCCGGCGGCAAGGCCGACAAGGCCAAGCTGATGGCCGCGATGAAGGAAGCTCCGTTCGAAAGCGTGCGCGGCGAGTTCAAGTTCAACACCAACCACTTCCCGATCCAGGACGTGTATGTGGTGAAGGCCGTGAAGCGCGACGACGGCAAGTATGCCACAGAGACCGTCGAGATGGTGTTCGACGACAAGATCGACGCCTATGTCGGCGAGTGCGGAATGAACTGATGCAGTTCCCCGCCGGGGCATGTGCACGCCCCGGCGGGACTTTCGCCCGACCCCATCCCACCGCAAAGCTTGCGCAACCGACGAGGCCGGTCCGTTGAGCGCCACCCTTCTTGCCGTCCAGACGCTGAACGGCCTGCAACTCGGCATCCTGCTGTTCCTGATCGCCGCTGGACTGACGCTGGTCTTCGGCGTCATGGACTTCATCAACCTGGCGCACGGCGTCCAGTACATGCTCGGCGCCTATCTCGCCGTCACCGGATACAGCCTTACCGGCACCTTCTGGGGCGCCCTGCTGTTCGGCATGCTCGGCGCACTGGTCGTTGGTCTTGTGCTTGAGCTGCTGGTCTTCCGACACCTCTACGATCGAGACCACCTGGATCAGGTGCTGGCGACCTTCGGCATCATTCTGTTTCTCAACGAGGCGGTCCGCACGGTCTGGGGCTCGACCCCGCTGACCCTGCCGATGCCGGACCTGCTGAGCGGTTCCTTCGAGCTGATGGACGGCCTGCTCTATCCGGTCTACCGCATCGCGCTGATCGTTGCCGGCCTGGTCGTTGCGGCCGTGCTCTACATCCTCGTCACCCGCACCCGCGCCGGCATGCTGGTGCGCGCCGGCGCCACCAACGCACCGATGGTCGCGGCACTGGGCGTCGACATCCGCCGCCTCTTCATGCTGGTCTTCGGCTTCGGTACGATGCTCGCGGGCTTTGCCGGCATTCTCGCCGCGCCGATCCTGGTCGTCGAGCCGGGCATGGGCGACAACCTCCTGATCCTGGCCTTCGTTGTCATCGTGATCGGCGGCATCGGCTCGATCCGCGGCGCCTTCATCGCTGCGCTGATCGTCGGGCTCGTCGACACGCTCGGCCGAGGCTTTGCCACCGACATTGCCAAGCTGGTGATGTCGCCGTCCGCCGCAAACAGCGTCGGCCCGGCCATCGCCTCGATGCTGATCTATCTCCTGATGGCTGCGGTCCTGTTCTTCCGGCCGACCGGCCTCTTCCCGGCACGTGGAGGCTGAGCCGATGACCGCAAGTCCCATCTCCACGACAGAGCCTGCAACGAGCTCAGCTCCCCCGGCCCCGCGGCGGTCTCGCGAGACGCTGATCGCTGGCGTCGCGTTTCTCCTGTTTGCCCTGCTGCCGCCGGTGGCCATGGTGATGGAAGATACGTTCTTCGTCTTCTTCGCCATCCGCGTGATGATCTTTGCCATCGCCGCCGTCAGCCTGTCGCTGATCCTCGGCTTCGGCGCTCTCGTCAGCTTCGGCCATGCGGCCTATCTGGGTCTCGGCGCCTATAGCGTGGGCATCCTGGCCGAGCACGGCTACTGGGACGTGACCATCTCGCTCCCCATCACCCTGCTCGTCTGCGGCCTGTTCGCCGCGATTACCGGCGCGATCAGCCTGAAGACGCGCGGCGTCTACTTCATCATGATCACCCTCGCCTTCGGTCAGATGGCCTATTACACGGCGACCTCCCTGTCGGCCTATGGCGGAGACGACGGGCTGACCATCTGGGGCCGCACCGAGATCTTCGGCGCGTCCGTCCTCGGCGACCGGACAACGTTCTACTATGTCGTCCTTGGCATGCTGATGCTGAGCTATGTCATCGCCCGGGTCATCGTCGCCTCCCGTTTCGGCCGGGTTCTGCAGGGCGCCAAGCAGAGCGAGATGCGGCTGCGGGCCGTCGGCATCGATCCCTACTGGTACCGGCTGGTCGCCTATGTGATCGCGGGAATGATGGCCGGTGTTGCCGGTGCGCTGCTGGCCAATGCCACAAACTTCGTGTCGCCGGCCTACATGTCCTGGCACCGGTCGGGCGAACTCATCGTCATGGTGGTGCTGGGCGGTCTCGGCTCGCTCGCAGGCTCCATTGTCGGGGCCGCAAGCTTCCTCATCCTGGAAGAGGTGCTGGCGCTTTTCACCGAACACTGGCGGCTGATCTTCGGCCCGCTTCTCGTGCTGGTCGTGCTGTTCGGCAAGGGCGGCCTGACCGCAATGCTCGGCGGAGGACGCAAAAATGGCTGATCCCATCCTGCAGCTTCAGGACCTCACCAAGGCCTATGGCGCGCTCAAGGTCACCGACCACGTCTCTCTCGACGTACTGCCCGGCGAAATCCACGCGATCATCGGTCCGAACGGCGCCGGCAAGACCACGCTGATCGGCCAGATATCCGGTTCGCTGCGGCCGGACGGCGGCAGCATCCGCTTCGCCGGCGAGGACGTGACCCATCTGCCGATGCATGCAAGGGCGCGTGCCGGGCTTGCGCGCTCGTTCCAGATCACCGAGATCCTGCCTGCCTTCACCGCCCGCGAGAACGTCGCTCTGGCGCTGCAGGCGAAACAGGGCCATTCGTTCCGCTTTCTGCGCAACGTCTCGCGCGACCGCGACCTCAATGACCGCGCGCTCGCCTGCCTCGCAGAACTCGGCCTTTCGCATCGCGCTGACCTGCCGGCCGGCATCCTGTCGCATGGGGAAAAGCGCGCGCTGGAGCTTGCCATCGCCATGGCTTGCGAGCCCAAGCTGCTGCTTCTCGACGAGCCGATGGCCGGTACTGGCCGCGAGGAGACCGACCGTCTGGTCGAGGTCCTCGGCCAATTGAAGGGGCGCTACGCGATGCTTCTGGTCGAACACGACATGAGTGCGGTTTTCGCGCTCGCCGACCGGATCTCGGTGCTCGTCTACGGACAGATCATCGAGACCGGCACGCCGGACCAGATCCGCGCCAGCACCAAGGTGCGGGAAGCCTATCTTGGCGAGGAGGCCGCCTGATGAGCCATCTGCTGGAACTGGACGGCATCGAGGCCGCCTATGGCGCGGCGCAGGTGCTGTTCGGCATGAGCTTCACCGTCGGCACCGGCGAAGTCGTGACGCTGATGGGCCGCAACGGCATGGGCAAGACCACGACCATCCGAACGCTGATGGGAATGATGACGGCCAGCAATGGCCGGATCCGCTTCGAAGGAGCGGATCTGACGGGCGCGCCCTCCTATCGGATCGCACAATGCGGGATCGGCCTGGTGCCGGAGGGCCGTCAGGTGTTTCCGACCCTATCGGTGGAAGAGAACCTCGTCGCCACCTCCGCGAACCGGTTCGGTGCAACGCCTGGCTGGTCGCTGTCGCGGGTCTACGAGTTCTTTCCGCGGCTCAAAGAGCGCCGCTCCAACATGGGCAACCAGCTTTCCGGCGGCGAGCAGCAGATGCTCGCCATCGGCCGGGCGCTGATGACCAACCCGAAACTCCTCATCCTCGACGAGGCGACCGAAGGCTTGGCTCCGCTGATCCGCGCGGAGATCTGGGCCTGCCTCGAAAGGCTCAAGGGCGACGGCCAGTCGATCCTCGTGGTCGACAAGAATGTCGAGGCGCTGGAGGTTCTGGCCGACCGGCATGTGGTGGTCGAGAAGGGGCAAGTCGCCTGGAGCGGAACCAGCGCCGAGTTGAAGGCCGACCCGACGATCCGCGAGCGCTATCTCAGCGTGTAAAAACCGCTCATTTCAGCCATTGCGAGAGATCGGCGTCCCCGATCCGGCACCCTTGCGCGCAATGCATGGCCGTATTGCGAGCCCGTCCCGCAATTTCCTTGCGTCTGCGGTTCCGATCTCGTACCCCATCCTTCCAAACTAATAGTCATACGAACTGATCGAGGCGAGCATGCCGACTTACCGGTCCAGAACCACCACCCACGGACGCAACATGGCGGGCGCGCGCGGCCTGTGGCGTGCCACAGGCATGAAGGACGGAGACTTCGGCAAGCCGATCATCGCCGTGGTCAATTCCTTCACCCAGTTCGTGCCGGGCCACGTGCACCTCAAGGACCTCGGCCAGCTGGTCGCTCGCGAGATCGAGGCTGCCGGCGGCGTCGCCAAGGAGTTCAACACGATCGCCGTCGACGACGGCATCGCGATGGGCCATGACGGCATGCTTTACTCGCTGCCCTCGCGCGAGATCATCGCCGACAGCGTCGAGTACATGGTCAACGCGCATTGCGCCGACGCCATGGTCTGCATCTCCAACTGCGACAAGATCACCCCCGGCATGCTGATGGCCGCGATGCGCCTCAATATCCCGGTCGTGTTCGTCTCGGGCGGTCCGATGGAAGCCGGCAAGGTGAAGCTGGCGGACGGCAAGGAGCGCCACCTCGACCTGGTCGATGCAATGGTCGCCGCTGCCGACGACAGCATGTCGGACGAGGACGTTCAGGCCATCGAGCGGTCCGCCTGCCCCACCTGCGGCTCCTGCTCCGGCATGTTCACCGCCAACTCGATGAACTGCCTCACCGAGGCTCTCGGCCTGTCGCTGCCGGGCAATGGCTCGACGCTCGCCACCCACGCGGACCGCAAGCGACTGTTCGTCGAGGCCGGCCACCTGATCGTCGACGTCACCCGCCGCTACTATGAGCAGGACGACGAGAGCGTGCTGCCGCGCTCGATTGCCAACCGCCAAGCCTTCCACAACGCCATGTCGCTCGACATTGCCATGGGCGGCTCGACCAACACCGTCCTGCACCTGCTGGCCGCGGCGCGCGAAGGCGAGATCGACTTCACGATGGCAGACATCGACAAGCTGTCGCGCAAGGTGCCGGTGCTCTGCAAGGTCGCTCCGTCGGTCTCGCATGTTCACATGGAAGATGTGCACCGGGCCGGCGGCATCATGGGCATTCTCGGCGAACTCGACCGTGCCGGTCTGCTGGACACGTCGCTGCCGATGGTCCATTCGCCGAGCGTTGCCGATGCGCTGGATCGCTGGGACGTCAAGCGTACAACCAGCCAGAGCGTTCACGACTTCTTCCGCGCCGGTCCGGCAGGCATCCCCAGCCAGACCGCATTCTCCCAGGATTGCCGCTATGACAGCGTCGATACCGACCGAGAGAAGGGGGTGATCCGCGCCAAGGAGCATGCCTACTCCCAGGACGGCGGGCTTGCGGTTCTCTACGGCAACATCGCCCGCGATGGCTGCATCGTGAAGACGGCGGGTGTCGACGAGTCCATCCTCAAGTTCACCGGCCGCGTCCGCATCTTCGAAAGCCAGGACAGCGCCGTCAGCGGCATCCTGACCGGCAAGATCGAAGCAGGTGATGTGGTGCTGATCCGCTACGAAGGTCCGCGTGGCGGCCCCGGCATGCAGGAAATGCTCTACCCGACGAGCTATCTGAAGTCGAAGGGCCTCGGCAAGAAGTGCGCCCTCGTCACCGACGGGCGCTTCTCCGGCGGCACCTCGGGCCTGTCCATCGGCCACGTTTCGCCGGAAGCGGCGGAAGGCGGCGAGATCGGCCTTGCGATGGAGGGCGACACGCTCGAGATCGACATCCCGAACCGCACGATCCATCTCGTCGTCTCTGACGAGGAAATGGCACGTCGCCGCGCGGAGATGGAAGCCAAGGGCGCGGACGCCTGGAAGCCGGGTGAGAAGCGCACGCGCAAGATCTCCACGGCCCTGAAGGCCTATGCGCTGCTTGCGACCTCGGCCGCAGAAGGTGCTGTGCGCCGCGTCGACTGAGCGAGCACCAGCAGAACAAAAGAACGGCCGCCCATTGGGCGGCCGTTTTCATTTCGAACTCAAGACTCAAGACTGCGGCGGCTGCCCTGAAAGGTGAGCACCAGCGTATCGGCCGGTGCTCGCCCCTACAGGCACCAGCGCATCAGCGCGGTGCCATGCGGATCGCACCATCCAGACGGATCGTCTCGCCATTGAGCATCGGGTTCTCGCAGATTGCCGCGACGAGGTCCGCATATTCCGCCGGACGGCCGAGACGCGAGGGAAACGGCACCTGCTGACCGAGCGAATCCTGCACTTCCTGAGAAAGTCCCAGCAGCATCGGCGTCTCGAAGATGCCCGGCGCGATGGTCATGACGCGAATGCCGGACTTCGACAGGTCACGAGCGATCGGCAGCGTCGAGGCTGCAACACCGCCCTTAGAGGCGGCATAGGCGACCTGTCCGATCTGGCCGTCGAAAGCCGCGACAGAGGCGGTGGAGACGATCACGCCGCGCTCGCCATCCGCCGTGATGGGCTCGAGTTCCACCATCGCCGTCGACGAATGCGCGATGCAGCGGAAGGTACCGATCAGGTTGACCGCAATGACCTTCTCGAACATGTCCAGCGGATGCGGCTCGCCGCGCGAGGTGGTCTTGGCGACCGGCGCGATGCCCGCGCAGTTGACGAGAATACGCTCGACGCCGAAATGCTCGCGAGCGGCGGCAAAGCCGGCCTTCACGCTGTCATTGCTGGTCACGTCGACCGCAACGAAGGCGCCGCCGATTTCCTTGGCAATCGCCTCGCCCTGCTCCACGTTCATGTCGAAAAGCGTGACCTTGACGCCGGCGGCGGCAAGACGGCGAGCCGTAGCAGCACCAAGGCCCGACGCACCGCCCGTTACGACAGCGGCAATCCCTTCCCCAAGCTTCATGTTCACTCCCTGATTGTATCGAAGTGCAGCGCACTCCCTTGGACCGTATCGGTGAGCAAGAGGTGGCAGGAAGCGACCGGCCGGTCAAGCACCTGCCATCCATGACCTAACGTCATGCGAGAACAACGAGATCGAGCGGTTCGGACAGTCCGGGAACGACCTGACAAGGTCGAATTTCCGGCCCGAAATCCGGGGTTCCCTGCTTGAGAGCAGCCTCATACGTCGCGCGGTCCGTAAGCACGATGGAGCCCTGCCCTTTGTTGGCATCTTCCAGCTTTGCCGCCCGGTTCACCGCGTCTCCGATAACGGTGAACTCCAGCCGGCCGGCCGCACCGACGACCCCGACCGTGACCGGGCCGGACGCAATCGCCGCGCCTGCTCGCAATGGCTCCGGCCAGCCGAGAGCCGAAAGTTCCGGCGCCAGGGCGGCAAACGTCTCCGGCAGTTCAATGCCAGCGCGCAGGGCGTCCGCAACCGCCGTCGAGCTCGGCCGCGCAGCCCCGAAGGTTGCAAGAACTCCGTCGCCGAGAAACTTGTCGACCTCGCCGCCGTGGCGCGCAATCACCTCGAGCACAGATTCCTGGTATCGGGAGAGGACCACCATCACGGTCTCGGGAGGCAGGCTCGCCGCAATACGGGTAAAGCCGCGGATATCGATCATCATGACCGCGACATCGCGCAGGCTGCCCTGCCCGGCCACCAGTTCCTCCTCGGCGCCGGTGATCGACCGGGCGACCTCTGGCGCGAAGAACCGTCGCAGGTCCTCGGCCGCCGTATGATCGCGCACCGCCTCGAAGAACATCCTGCGACCGCGGTAAAGCGCGACAGAGAGGCACATCGTGACACCGAGCACGACGATTACCTTGTCCAGTTCCGCGCCGATAAGGATCGCATTGGAGGTCAGGTACTCAACGTAGTTGCGGGTGATGGACATGGTCCCCATGCCCTGGACGATGGCGTACAGCACGAGCGCTCCCCAGCCGAGCGCTCCGACAAGACCGGTGATCAGCACGAAGCGCGGTTCGAAGCGCAGCGCCCGCAACGAGATGAAGAGGAACAGATACATCAGCGTCGGCGCCTTCAGATAGAAGGTTGCCGGCTGGGCGTACTGGATGTGGAAAGAGAAGATCAGCCCGCACAACAGCGCCACGTCGACGATGATCGAAATCACCAGATACCAGAACGGCAGGACCATCCGGTACGACAGGACCAGGCGCAGGATCGTGAAGAGGAAGTAGGCGCCAAGAGCAAGGGGGACGAAGTTGAATCCGCCGCCGCCTTCCGCCCGGGGCGCGAGCGTGTAAAGCACTGCAAAGAACAGCACCATCGCCAGCTGGATCCAGCCGATCAGGCGCTCTGCCTCGCTTTCACGCTGAGCGATTTCCGATCGCACCCGTGCCGGAACGCCGCCTGCGGGGTCGCCCCTGTTATCGGCTTGTGCCAACGCCCCTCCCCTCGCCGTCACGCCCTTGCAAAAGGATACATCGCCCCGCGGGTCAGGGAACGACAACCATCCCCTCACGCCCGACGACGGCGCCGGGGTGCCGGCGCGCAGCTTCCTCGCCGATGGCGTCGAGCGCATCGTCGGACCTCTTAGGGTCATGGTGATGCAGGACGATCTGCGAAACGCCGGCTTCCAGCGCCAATTCCACACCCTTCTGCCAGGTGGAGTGCCCCCAACCGGCGTAGCGGGCGTATTCCTGGTCCGTGTACATGGCATCGTAGATCATCACGTCGGCGCCTTCCACGAAGCGCCGGACAGCCCGATCCACTTCGGCATCGCCGTGCTCGTGATCCGTGATCACGCAGATCGATTTGCCCTCGTGCGCGATCCGGTAGCCCGTCGCGCCGCCCGGATGATTGAGCGCAATCGTCGTCAGGCGTGCAGCGCCCTTTCGCTCGACCTCGCCGCCTGCGCGGAAATTGCGGAAAGTCACGGCGCGCAGCGTGTTGGCCGCCACGGGAAAGATCGGCGGAGACATGATGCGACAGATGATATCCATCAGCCCGGAACTGTCGGCAAAATGCCCGGCCCAGGCATTGATGGAAAACCTATCGTCATAGGCAGGGGTGAAGAACGGCAACCCGCAGATATGATCGAGATGGGTGTGGGTGAAGAAGAGATCGTATTCCGCCGGCGGGCGGGCGTGCAGTTCCATACCGAGACTGCGCGCCCCCGATCCGCAGTCGATCATGAAGATGTCATCGCCGGCGTGAATTTCGAAACACGTCGTTTCTCCGCCGTAGCGCAGTGTCGATGGACCGGGCGTCGGCGTCGATCCGCGCACGCCCCACAGCTTCAGCGAAAGGGTCACAGAAAGGCCATCCCCGTCTTCACGCCCTGCCGCCCGAGGACTGGAGTGCGACGAGATCCTGGGTGGTACGATCCAGGCGTTTGGCGAGCGTACGCATCACCTCTAGCGACATATCCGGGAACTCCTTGAGGAGACGGAGGAAATCGTCCTTCGAAACGGTGAGGACGTCCATCTCCTTGGTAGCTACGACAGTGGCCGTCCGGGGAACGTCGCACAGGATCGCGATCTCGCCAACTATCGAATTCTCGCCCAGCCGCGCCACTGCGCGTTCGCCGTCCGGCGTGCTCACGCGCACCTCGGCCTCACCGGCAAGGATGATGAACGCGGAATCGCCCTCGTCCCCCTGATCGCAAAGGTGCTCGCCCGGCGTGAAACTCGTCCGGTCGGAAATGAAGGCCAGGAGCCTCAGCTTGGTGGCGTCGATGCCTCGGAAAAGCGGTACGCGCCGCAGTGCATCGACTTCCGCGTCAAGGGTCACATGTCCTCCTTCGGGAGTGCGGCCGGAACGGTACCGGCCTCGTCCGCAGTCAGGTAAGGGGCGTCAACGGGGGCGAGCAGATGCTTCATCCGGCACCTTCCTCATCCACAACACGTCCCTGGTTCATAACGATACTATGGTCGAATTCGCCCGCCACGATCAAATTGGGCGCGCCGAAAAGCAACATGCGGCCCTTGAGCGCCTTGCGGATCGAGGCGCGCAAGGCCTTGTCGTCGTCGCTGCCGCTGCCCGCGGTATCGTCAAGGATGGTGATCGGAGCGTTCTTCATCAGCGCCCGCACCAGCGCAACGCGCCGCCGCTGCCCCGTGGACAGACGCGATCCCGCGACACCGACATGGAAGTCGAGACCCGCACGCACGATCGGACGGCGCAGTTCCATTTCGTCGACGATGGACCGGATGAGACCGTCGATCTTCTCGCGCGCATCGCGCCGGTCGACGCGTGGGCGCCCGAACAGCAGATTGTCCTCGATGGACATCGGCGCGATGAAACTGTCGCGGTCGAAGACAACGAAGCGGCTCTGGTCGCCGTTCAACCGCTTGTGGAAGGCCGCGCGCGCCGCAACGATCTCCTCACGCATGGCATCGTCCAGAACGCCGAGGCGGTGACGGGCGGGAATCAGCTTGAAGGCCAGCCCAATCAGCCGCTCCTTGTCGGGATCGCGCAGCTGCCCCTTCGACGATTCAAGGCGAGAGGTGCGCACGATCCTGTCGAACTCCGGCAGTTCGTCTAGCGTGATGAAGGAGTAATCCCCGAGCAGGCCGGAATCGTCGCTGACATTTGCAAACAGCTCGACCATCGTGCCGGCGATCTTCAGGCCGATCTCGACCAGCCGGCTCCGCAAGCCCGTCTCGTCGAGCGCAGCAGCAACATCCGGGTCCGATGCCAGGGTGTAGATGCCGACCGTCGGATCAACCGGCATTGCGAAGAGCAGGTTTTCGGCAAGGCTGGCAGAGTTGTTGAACCGCTCGACATCCCACAACTCGACCATCGCAGCGAGACGGCCGTCTCCGGCGACCCTGTCGGCCAGCGCCCTGCGCACGGCAAGCACGCGGTCGGCGAACTCCGGATGGCGCGCCGGGTCGATGGGCGACTGCAATCCCATTCGGAAAACATCCGCAGCAAGGCCGGTCATTTCGATGAGCTCGAGCGCGCGCGAGTCCAGGTCGTCAATCGTATCGACACCGGCGGCCTGGAAGTCCTCCCATTCGGCCTGGATGTCGTAATCCGGGTTCTCCGTTGCACGCGCCTCGGCCAGCCAGCGAGCGTATCTGGCCTTGTCCTCGCCTTCCCGCTCCGGGACGCGCAACGGGCGATGGCGCAGGCCATAGAAAATGTTGTCTCGTACCGTACCGGTCCACACATGCACCGAAGGGCCGACATAGGCTATCTGACGGCCCAGCACCGCCTCGCCCAGATTGTCGAGATTGTGCCCGCCGATCTCGACCCGTCCGCTCGTCGCGCCCAGCAGGCCGGCTGCTAGTTGCAGGACTTCGGATCGACCGGATCCGTCCGGCCCGGCGACAGCCGCCTGAGCCCCGGCTGGTACCGTCAACGAGACATCGAAGACTTCCTGCCCCGCAGCGCCGCCGGAGAAGCTGACGCTGCGCATCACCAGATCGCCGGACAGATCTACGTCCGCGTTGTCGTCCGTCAGCCGCGTGACCGGATAGATGTCGGCAGGATCGAAGTTCTCGACCACGGTCTGGTACTTCACCTCGACGTCCGCAACCATCTGATAGTAAGCCAGCAGCTCCTTCCAGGGGCCGGCAAGATCCTTGTAGGCAGCGATGACGGCAAGCAGCGCACCGATCGAAAGATCACCTTCGATCACCAGCCAACCGCCGATCAGATAGAACAGAAACGGCGTCAACTGGTTCATGAAGTTGTTCAAAAACTTGATGAAATACTTCCAGTTGAAGATCTTGAAGCGGATCTGGTAATTCGTGTAGAGGCGCTCGGAGATGTCCGCGGAGTGCCAAGCGGACGCATCGTTGGCGTGAATTTCCGACACGCCGCCGATGCTCTCGCCGATCTTGTCGGCGATCACGCGCACGTTGCGCACCCGTTGGCGCGACAGCAGAACGACCCGCTTCTGCAGCTTTGGGATGACATAGGCCTGCATCGGGTAGGACGAAATGGCCGCCAGCCCGAGCAAGGGGTCCTGCATGAAGATGAAGCCGATCTGCACGGCCAGCATGCCGCCCTGATAGGCGGGAAGCGCCACGGCCTCGCCGATGAAGCCACCGACGTCTTCCACCTCCGATGTGATCATCGGGATGATCTCGCCGGAGCTGACCTTCTTGAAATGCGGCAGTCGGAAACGCAGGACGCGTTGGAACAGCTCGAATCGCAGGCGGCGCAACATGCGCTCGCCCAGCCGCCCCTTGTAAACATTCAGGGCGAGCTTGATGCCGTTGGACAGGATCACGAGGCCGAGAAAGGCGAGACAGAGCACGACGAGGTAGGACACCTGGTCGAACTCGAGCCCATAGACCTCGCGCGGGAAGTTCTCGCCCTGAATTGCGTCGTTGACGATGAGCTTGGGCAGTTCCAGCAGCACATAGGTGACCGGATAGGCGATCACCGTGATGAGCAGGATCGTCAGTTGCTGACGGGCGCTGTATCGCCAGATGAACTTGAAAAGGCTTTTTTCCATCGTCGGTCGCGTTATCGGGTCGCGGGCCTGTTCACCATCCGGCAGGTCTCACGCGCATCATAGCGCAGCCCAGCGAAATCGCTACAAGTAACAATAACCCTCGCCCTTGCATCGGCGGCAATCGGAAGATAGAGAAAGACTGACAATGGGGACGCGTGGTCGTGCGGCAGTACCGACGCGCTGACCGAATGGGTAGGCATGACCAATAGCGCCCCGAAAGTGCTGATCTACAGCCATGATTCCTTCGGGCTCGGTCATCTGCGACGGTGCCGTACCATCGCGCATGCGCTGACCCGTCGTTTTTCGGACATGTCCGTACTGATCCTGTCGGGATCGCCGATCATCGGCAGCTTCGAGTTTCGCTCGCGCGTCGACTTCGTCCGCATTCCCGGTGTGATCAAGCTGCGCAACGGCGAGTACACGCCGCTGTCGCTGTCGCTCAACATCGAGCACATCCTTGCCATCCGCACCTCGATCATCGAGCACACGGCCAAGGTCTTCGACCCGGACATCCTGATCGTCGACAAGGAACCTCTCGGCCTGCGCGGCGAGATCCTCGGCACGCTGGAGATGCTCAAGGAGCGTGGCAACACCCGCCTGATCCTGGGCCTGCGCGACGTGATGGACGACCCGACGGTGCTGCGTGAAGAGTGGACGCGCAAGAACGTCGACCCGGCCCTGGAGAGCCTCTACGACGAGATCTGGGTCTACGGCCCACCCGACCTGCACGACCCGCTGGCGGGCATGGGCCTGTCCGCAAATGTTCACGCGAAGGCAGTGAACACAGGCTATCTGCGCCGTGACGTACCGGCCGATGCGCGGATCACCGAGCCCCTGCCCTTCGACGACGAACCGTACATTCTGGTCACGCCGGGTGGCGGTGGCGACGGTGTGGAGATGGTCGACTGGGTGATGCGCGCTTACGAATCGCGCGCGCAACCGCTCTTTCCCGCTCTGATCGTACTCGGCCCGTTCATGCCGGCACAGGCCGCGGTAGAGTTCCAAGCACGGGCAGAATCGCTTCGCGACGTGCACATCCTGCGGTTCCTTCCGACCATCGAGCCCTATATGGCCGGTGCCAAGGCGATCGTGGGAATGGGCGGCTACAACACGTTCTGCGAGATTCTGTCCTTCGACAAGCCGACGCTTCTCGTGCCGCGTGTCGTTCCCCGCCGCGAACAGTCGATCCGCGCAACGCGCGCCGAGACCATCGGTCTGCTGAAGGTGCTGCCGATCGATGATTACCCCGATGTCGACAAGATGATCGACGCACTGGCGGAACTACCGTGGCTCGCGCCCCCCTCCACCGCCGGCATAGACAACCTGCTCGGCGGCCTGGACGTGATCGGCGACCGGGTGGAGCGCATCCTTGCGCAGCGGAGCGGCGCTGTCAGGGAACTCGCGTCCGTGCGCGCCTGAGCGATCCGCGTTCATCCGCACCGGTCGGAACCGACCTTCACGATTTCAGGACCTTCGCATCGCATGTCCCGCATTGCCGTCGTCGTAAAAGGGTATCCGCGCCTGTCGGAGACCTTCATCGCGCAGGAAATCCTAGGCCTTGAGCGCCGGGGGATCGGGCAGCTGATCGTCGCCCTGCGCCAGCCTTACGACCCCTTTATCCACGAAGTGCACCGGCAGATATCGGCCGACGTGCTCTATCTTCCGGAATATGTGAAGGACGACCCAGCGCGCGTCGCCCGGGCAAAACGCTGGGCCGAACGTCAACCGACTTATCGCGATGCCCATGCTCTGTTCATGGCCGATTTAGCGAAGGAATCGAATGCCAATCGCCAGCGACGCTGGGCTCAGGCCTGCGTCTTCGCACATGAACTGCCCAGCGATATCGCCTGGATCCATACCCATTACCTGCACACGCCCTGTTCGGTCGCGCGGTATGCGGCTCACCTTTCGGGCCGCGGGTGGTCGTTTTCTGCCCATGCCAAGGACATCTGGACCAGCGAGGAATGGGATCTGCGGGTGAAGCTCGACGATGCCGCCTGGGGTGTCACCTGCACCCGGGTCAACCTCGACCATCTCCGCTCGCTCTGCGCCCAGCCGGACAAGCTGGAGCTGGTCTATCACGGGCTCGACTTCTCCCCCTTCCCAGGCCGTCAGAATTACGGCAAAGGCGACGGCGGACAGGCAGGCCCGGTCCGGATCATGTCGGTGGGCAGGGCCGTGGAAAAGAAGGGCTACGACGACCTTCTGGCGGCTCTGGCAGCCTTACCAGAAGGACTGGACTGGCACTTCGAGCATATCGGCGGCGGAGAGCAGGCGACCCGCCTGGCGGATCTCGCCGGCTCCCTCGGCATCTCCGACCGCATCACCTGGCACGGGGCACGCCCGCGCGAGGACGTGATCGAAGCCACACAGCGTGCCGATCTCTTTGTCCTCGCCTCGAAGGTGGCGAAGTCCGGCGATCGCGATGGCTTACCCAACGTCTTGATGGAGGCCCAGACGATGGGCCTGTGCTGCCTGGCCACCGACGTCTCGGCAATCCCCGAGCTCATTCGCAGCGGAGAGACCGGGCTGCTGGTTCCGCCTGGAGACCGCACGCGCCTGCGTGACGCGCTTGCCTCGCTCATAGCCGATCCGGCGATGCGCGAGCGGCTTGGCCGGGCTGCCTCCAAGGATGTTCGCCAGCGCTTTTCGACGGATCCGGGCCTTGACCGGCTGGCGGTCCGGTTCGCTTCCCTTCTGAAGGAACAGGCAAAAGCCTCTTAAAGGTCTCCAGGACACCGGCATGCGTGTTGCCTTCACAGCCCCCATGAAGCCGCTGGACGATCCGGTGCCATCCGGGGACCGGACCATGGGACGGCTGATTGTCCAGGCGCTGGAAACTGCCGGGCACGAAGTGACGGTCGCCACGCGATTTCGCTCGTGGAGGGCGACTGGCGGCAACGATGCGCAGCAAGAGCTCGAGCAGGCAGCACTTGCAGAGGCGAGCCGTGTCCTGTCCTCATGGGAGGCGTCGGGCTACCGCCCTGCTGTCTTCCTGACCTATCACCTCTACCACAAGGCTCCCGACTGGATCGGCCCAGCGATCGCTTCACGGCTGGGCATACCCTATGTCGTTGTCGAGGCAAGCCGCGCCCCGAAGCGCAGGACTGGAGACTGGGCCTATGGCTTTGCTGCGGCCGACGCAGCTCTCGACCGCGCCGATCTGGTTGCCGCCATGCACAGAGCTGACAGGGAGTGCCTTGCAGCGGTCGTTCCAGCGGAACGCCTTGCCGTCCTTGCCCCGTTTCTCGATGCAAGCCGGTTCCTGCAGGCGCCGCGCATCCCGCGCCGAGACGGTGAGCCCGTCCGGCTGCTCGCCATCGGCATGATGCGCGAGGGAGCGAAACTCGCCTCCTACCGCCTGCTTGCCGACGCGCTGGACCAACTTCCCGCCTCGCCCCGCTTCACCCTCACCGTTGCTGGCGACGGGCCTTGCAGGGCAGAGGTCGAGGCGCTGCTGGCCCGTCATCCGGTCACGTTCATGGGCGCTGTCGCGGGAGAAGAGATCCCGGCCCTTTGCGCCTCGCACGACCTATTCGTCTGGCCGGCGATCCGCGAGGCATTCGGCCTGGTCTTCCTGGAGGCTCAGGCCGCCGGCCTTGCCATTGTGGGCAGCGACACGTTCGGCGTGCCCGACATCGTCGCCCATGGCACGACCGGGCTTCTGTCGAGTGAGGGCGACGCCGCAGCTTTCGCGCAAAACCTCGCGGCGCTTGTGTCGGATCCTGCTCGCGCGGCGGACATGGGGATTGCTGCGCGCGACCACATCCGCGGGCGGCACACGCTGTCGAGCGGCGCTGCCAGTCTCGACGGGCTGCTGGGGCAAGCCTTGCGCAACTTCGCCCTGCGCGCTACCGCTTCGCCGCAATGACACGATCCGCCTTCATCCATGTCCAGCATCTGCTCGGCACCGGCCACGCCCTGCGTGCCGCCGCCATCGGCCGCGCGCTCGCAGCGCGCGGCGTTTCGGTGACCCTGGCGACCGGGAACAGCCTGCCACCGCTGCTCGACACCTCCGGCCTCGATGTCATCGAGCTGCCGCCCGTCAGGGCGCAGGACGCTCGGTTCAAGACCTTCCTGACACCGGAAGGACGCGAGATCGACGAAGCGTGGAAGGCTGCCCGTACCAGGGAAACGCTGAACGCCTTTCAGGCACGACCTTACGACCTGTTGCTCACCGAGACCTGGCCGTTCGGGCGACGCCCATTCGCGTTCGAGATGCAAAACCTGGTCGACGCCGCCAAGGCTTTGTCTCGTCCGCCGCTCATCGCCTCCTCCATCCGCGACATCTTGGTACGAAAGCAGGAGATCTGGAAGGAAGAGGAAATGGCCGAGCGGGCGCTGGCCGCCTACGATCTTGTCCTCGTTCATTCCGACCCGTCATTCATCCGGCTGGAGGACAGTTTTCCTTTCGCCGACCGCGTGTCGCATCTGCTGCGCTATACAGGCTTTGCCGAGACCGGCACGAGCGGTAGAGACGCACCCGGCGATGACGGCCGCGACGAGGTCATCGTTTCCTGCGGCGGCGGCGCCGTCGGCATCGGGCTGCTCAGAGCGGCTCTCGAGGCCCCTGCCCTCTCCCGTCTTGCCGGCGACTGTCGCTGGCGCCTCCTTGCCGGCCATGACATCGACGAGGACAGTTTTTCCGCGCTTGCGGCACAAGGTGGGGACACCATCGTCGTCGAGAGGGCGCGGCGCGACTTTCCCTCGCTGCTAGCACGGGCACGCCTTTCGATCAGCCAGGCGGGATACAACACCGTGCTTGATATCCTGCATGCCGGCGTTCCCAGCGTGCTCGTGCCCTTTGCCCAGATCAAGGAAACGGAGCAGCAGCAGCGCGCCGATGCCCTGGTGCGCCATGGGCGCGCCGTCACTGTTCCGGAAAAGGGGCTAACGCCAGAGGCTTTGGCAAAGGCTGCCGACGACGCATTGGTCCTTCCGCGCCGCGATATCCCGGTCCGCTTCGGTGGAGCGGAAACGGCCGCCGAAATCCTGCTGGACGCGCTGGGGGCCCGCCGATGAGCGAGGCAGAGTTTCGCGCCTATCGGGACGGTCTCATCCGGCATCTCGATTGGTTCGCCGAACGCGACCTCGCCGTTCCGATCTGGTGGCGCGATGACGACGCAATCGAGCCGACCCCGGCGCTCGAGCGGCTGCTTCGGATCGCGAACACTTATGAAGTCGAAGTTGCGCTGGCCGTGATCCCCGCGAATGCGGCTGAGGCCCTCGCCGACCGTCTGTCCGGCGAGCGCTTTGCCTCTGTCCTTCAGCATGGATACGAGCACCGCAACTTTCAGGACAAGTCGCGAGGAGAAAAAGCGGCCGAGTTCGGCCGCCGGCGCGATCCCGACGAAGCGGTTGCGCTGCTCGCCCGCGGCCACAAACGCCTGGCGGACCTGTTCGGCACGCGCTTCGTTCCGGTCATGGTGCCGCCGTGGAACCGTATCGCGCCGCGTATCTCCGCCCGCCTCGCGGAGGCCGGGCTTTCAGGCCTGTCGACCTTCACGCAGTTCCATCCGCGCGCACTTGTGCAGGTGCAGACGCATGTGGACATGATCAAGTGGAAGAAGGAGCGACGCTTCATCGGCTGGCATTCTGCCGGCATGCGCTTCGACTACCATATGGCGCGACGACGCACGAACCCGGCAGAACCGCTCGGCGTCCTCTCCCATCACCTCGCGCAGAACGATGCCTGCTTCGAGTTCCTGGAGAGGACGTTCGACATCTTGCGGGCGCATCCCGGCGCCCGCTTTGCCCGCATCCTGGAGCTTCTGGAAGCCGAGCGCGCGGCGCACGGCCTGCCTCCGCTCAGCCAGCCGACGGCCTGATCAGCCGCAGCCGCCAGGTGACGTTCTTCTTGTCGGAGGTCAGGCGGTAGTCGTCGAGAACTTCCCAATCCGGCCCGTCGGTCGCTTCCCACAGCCGGGCGATCAGGCGGTTGGCGCCCGATTCCAGACGCTTGGGCGAATACATCGAAACGGCGATCACACCGCCCGGCGCCAGGAACGGCACATAACGCGCCACGGCCGCGGCCGGATCATCGGAAAAATGCAGCACCTCGTTGAAGACGATGGCGGAGAAAGTCTCGCCCTTCTCGGGTGCGAAAGTGTGCAGGTCGCCGGCGCGCAGCGACGCGATCTCCGGGTCCACATTGGCGATGCCGAGCGCTGCAGGCGCCAGATCGACACCGACATACCGGCCGATGCCCATAGGCTGCAGACGCTCGTACAGCAGGCCTTCGCCGCAACCGATGTCCAGCACCCGGTCAAGCGACCCGTTCAGTGCGAGCCACATACCGATGATGCCGTAACGACCGCTTTCGGGCAGATCGCGAAGGAAGGCCCAGCGCCCGCGCCGATATTCCTCGTCCCAGCCGTCGGCGGTCGATGCGTTCTTGGACATGCCTTGTCTTCCTGTTCGCCGGCGTGGCGGCCGGTCTTTCAACGCCCCTGTCAGGCAGATGCCGCGACATCTGCCCGCCCGCAGCCGGACATCACTTATACGGGTCGGCCGCGTCGCGCAAACCGTCGCCCAGGAAATTGAACGCAAGCACCACGATGATGATGGGAACAACCGGCGCCATCAGCCAGGGATAGATGACCACAACGGAGATATCCTGTGCCTCGTTGAGCAGAACGCCCCAGGACACCGCAGGACGGCGCAGACCGAGATTCAGATAGGACAGGGCCGTTTCGCCGAGAATCATCGCCGGGATCGACAGCGAGGCCGATGCGATGATGTGGCTCGTGAAGCCCGGCAGCAGATGCTTGCGGATGACACGCGACGGTTTCGCGCCCATCAGCAGTGCGGCCTTGGCATATTCCTCCTCGCGCAGGGCCAGCAGCTTGGAGCGCACGGCACGCGCCAGACCCGGCCAGTCGAGAAGACCGAGGATCACCGTGATGCCCAGATAGATCCACACGGGCGACCAGGTGACCGGCAGGGCCGCCGACAGGGCCATCCAAAGAGGCAGCTCCGGCAGGGACCGCAGGATCTCGATGACACGCTGGATCGCGCTGTCGATTATTCCGCCGAAAAAGCCGGCAAGCCCGCCGAAGAACAGTCCCAGCACGATGGAGATGGTCACGCCGATCAAGCCGACGGTCAGCGACAAGCGTGCTCCGTATACGAGACCGGACAGCACATCACGCCCCAACCGGTCGGTGCCGAGCAGGTAGAGCGTCCCATCCTTCGCAGGGCACACCAGGTGGAAGCTAGCGTCGAACAAGCCCCAGAACTTGTATTGCGGCCCGAAGCAGAAAAAGCGCAGCGGCTGCACGTCCCCCCGGTCTTCGGTGTAGACCCAGCGCACCGTCTCCAGATCGACTTCCGCCTTCAGCCCATAGACGAACGGTCCGACGAACGAGCCCTCGTGGAAGAGGCGCAACGTCTGCGGCGGCGCATAGAGGTGATCGTTGGAGCGCTGGTTCGGCGAGTAGGGAGCGATGACCTCCGCGAACGGCACACACAGATAGAACAGGATGAGGATCACGCCCGACCACACAGCAACGCGGTGGCGGCGGAACTTCCACCACATGATCTGCCACTGCGAGGCCTGGTAGTAGCGTTCCTGCTCCGGGGTCAGCGTTTCGGCGTGAGACGGGTTGAACGCATCCGGATTGACGTAGTGCTCGGGCTCGTTGCGCATGTTCATCACGCCTTCCCCCCAAGCCGGATGCGCGGATCCAGCACCGCCAGAAGCAGATCGGACACCAGCATGCCGATCAGTGTCAGGACCGCGACGAAAAGCAGAATAAAGCCGGCCAGGAACTGGTCCTGCGACTGCAGGGCATTCAGCAGCACAGGCCCGACGGTCGGCAGGTTGAGCACGACCGACACGATGACGGAGCCGGAGACGAGCGAGGGGATCAGGTTGCCGATATCGGCAATGAACGGGTTGAGCGCCATCCGCAGCGGATACTTCACCAGCAGGTGGGATTCGCGCAGGCCCTTGGCGCGCGCCGTCGTCACGTATTGCTTGTGCAGCTCATCCAGCAGGTTGGCGCGCAGCCGGCGGATCATCGCCGCCGTACCAGCCGTTCCGATCACCACCGTCGGCACGATCAGGTGCGCCAGCACCGACAGCGCCTTCCCCATGCTCCATGGCTGGCCGATATACTCCGGCGCCATGAGGCCGCCGACCGACAGGCCGAACCAGAGATTGGCGAAGTACAGCATGATCAGGCCGAGCAGGAAGTTCGGCGTCGCCAGCCCGATATAGCCGATGAACGTGAAACCGTAGTCGCCCCACGAATACTGGCGGGTCGCCGAGTAGATACCGATCGGGAAGGAGACGACGTAGACGAACAGGATCGTCGCAGTGTTCAGCACGATGGTCAGCGGGAGGGTCGGCCCGACCACCTCCGAAACCGGTTTCTCGTATTCGAAGGACCAGCCCCAATTGCCTTGCAGCAGACCGTCGAAGCCGTGGACGCCCGGCCACAGGCCGATCCAGATCAGATAGCGCTCCAGGAACGGCCGATCGAGTGCAAACTCCGCCCGCAGGAACTCGAGCTTGGCGATAGACGCGCTCTCGCCGGTCGCCCGCAGCGCTGCAATCTGGTTGGAAATGTAGTCACCGGCCGGAAGCTCGATGATGACGAATGTCAGCAGGCTGATCACGAACAGCGTCGGGATCATCGTCAACACCCGGCGCACGATATAGTAGAGCATCAAGCGGTTCCCCCAGCGCCCCGCAGCGCCATTCTCACGTCACTTCCGGTAGAATTCGTCCATCCGGTGAATGCCGAACTGGGCCCCGGGATCCCAGCCGTAGATGCCGTCCTTCGGCACGTTGCCGAGGCCCTTCACCACCACCGGCTGGCGGACTTCCGACACCAAACCGATATGGATGGTCTCCTCGGCATGAATCTGCAGGATCTCGTGCCAGATCTCTGTGCGTTCTTCCGCGGAGCTGGATTGCAGCCAGTCGTCGTAGAGCTTCGTCAGGCGGATCGCCGGCTCCCAATCCGGCTTCTCGCCGGTCTGGCCGTCGGTTTCATACCAGTTGCCCCACCGCGACCAGGACAGGAAATCGCTGCGCACCGGCGCGAAGTCCTCCGGTGGCATTTCCGAGGTCGGGATCCCGTTCTCGAATCCAGCCCAGACCGACATGACCAGCAAGCCCGACAATGCCCGCTCGCGAATGATGTCGCGCTGGCTCGGCTTGGCGAACAGCTTCACGCCGATCTCGCGCCAAGTCTCGCCCACCAGTTCCAGGGCGTCGAGCTCTTCCTGGCTCTCGCCGGTCGCCTCGACGATGATCTCGAGCGGACGGCCGTCCGGCATCAGCCGCACCCCGTCGCCCCGGCGTTCCGTCAGGCCGATCTCGTCCAGCAGACGGTTGGCCTCTTCGGGATCGAACCCCGCGTAAAGATCTCGGTACTCCTGCCGATACAGCGGGCTCTGTTCGAGCACCGTGTCGTTCCCGGGCGTTGCAAGCCCGAGATAGAGGACCTTGTTGATCATCTCGCGGTCGATGCCGAGGGACAACGCACGGCGGAAGCGCGTGTCCAGCATCAGCTTGCGCCAAACCGGATCGGCGACCGTCAGGTTGGGCTGCAAGGAAATCTGCGAGCCCTTGCTGATCGGCCAGAGATAAGTCTCGAACCGGCCGAGCTTCTCTCCCTGCTTGAGGATCGTGATGTCGGAGAAGCCGATATTACGCGCCTGCAGGTCGGCTTCGCCCGCCTGGGTCTTGGCAGCGATGATCTTGCCATCGGCCACCGTCATGACGACGCTGTCGAGATAGGGCAGCTGCTGCCCCGCCTTGTCGACCCGGTGATAGTAGGGGTTCCGGTGCAGCACGAAGCGCCGCTCGCTATCATCGGCCAGCCTCACCCAGGGCTGCAGGCTCGGCAGCTCCGGGTTCCGGGCGTCATACATGTCATCCATCTTGTTGAAGAGCGCGGCCCAGCTGCGCAGCTTGCGCTGTTCCGCGAGCTTCTCGATCTTCTGCGCATCGCCGTAGCGGTGATGGAACTGCTTGAGATAGTGGGCCGGGCGATAGATGAAGGGCGGGCGCGACTTGGCCAGCTCCGGCTTGAACAACGGATTGGGCGCATCCCAGGTGAAGCGCACCGTCGTCTCGTCGATCACCTCGAAGACCGGCGGCTTCCCGCCTGCCAGCATGAACTGCGGCAGGCCGGAGGGCTGGAGCTCGGCGTTCGAGGCTACATCCTCGTACCAAAAACGGATGTCTTCGGAAGTGAACGGGTGGCCGTCCGACCACTTGTGCCCCTTGCGCAGCACAAGAGTGAAGCGCCGCCCGTCTTCCTCAACGAAGTCCTTGAGGATGTCCGGCACCAGTTCGAGTTTCTCGTTATAGGCAACGAGACGGGCATAGCCCCAGACATTGATGAGGCGCACATCGCGCGAGCGGCCGATCAGCGTGTCGACCTTGCCGCCCGGCGTACCGATCTGGCGGCCGCGCGCCTCCAGATCGACGATCAGCGGCTCGTCAGGCACCCGCTCCGTGACCGGAGGCAGGTCTGTGCCGACGCGCGGCGCCAGCGACGGTGTCTCCTTCAGCACAAACGCCAATGCGGGCAATGCCATGAAAGCGGATGCACAGAACAGGACGACGGCAGGAAGCACTGTGCGGGATGTCATTGTGCGGCCTCCATGGAGGCAGACGCCCCGTCACCGGCGAGACCCGGCGCGCAGACGAAGTGATCCTTCTCCATTTCCACCAGCACCGGACGGACGCCATCGACGATACGGTAGGGCTCTGGCCAGAGATCGGGTTCAGACGCTCGCCCTGCTTCCAGCGCCGCAAAGTCCAGCGGCGCGTTCAGATCAGGCTCGGGAACGGAGGCCAGCAGGGCTCGCGTATAGGGATGCAGCGGGTTTCCGATAACGGAGCGGGTACTGCCGACTTCGACGACCCGGCCGCGGCACATCACGGCCAGCCTTTCGGCGATGTAGTCCACGACCGCAAGATTGTGGCTGACGAAAAGGTAGGTGAGCCCGAGTTCCTTTTTCAGATCCCGCAAGAGGTTGAGGATCTGCGCCTGCACCGAGACGTCGAGCGCCGACGTCGGCTCGTCGCACAGGATAAACTCCGGATTGAGCGCGAGTGCCCGCGCTATGCCGATGCGCTGGCGCTGCCCGCCGGAGAACGAATGCGGATAGCGGCGCAGGAAGCGCGGATCGAGGCCGACGAGACGCATCAGTTCGCGCACCCGCTCCGCCCTCTCCTCCGGCGTTCCAACCTTGTGGATCACGAGCGGCTCCATCAGCAGCTCGTTCACGGTCATGCGCGGGTTGAGCGATGAGAACGGGTCCTGGAAGATCAGCTGGACCCGGCGGCGGTATTCCAGCAGGTCCGCTCCCCGCAGGCTGGCAACATCGACGGGGCCGTCGCCACAGTCGTAGCGGATTGCGCCCTCGTTGATCTCGAGGGCGCGCAGGATCGCCTTGGCGGCCGTCGTCTTGCCGGAACCGCTCTCGCCGACCAGGCCGAGACACTCGCCGCGCCTGACCGTCAGGTTGATGTTGTCGAGTGCAAGCACCGTTCGTGTTCCGCCGCCCAGGAACCCGCCCTTGCGGGTCGTGAAGCGTTTGGTGACATCGGTCATGCTCATCAGCGGCTGTCCGACGGCGCAGGCCCGCTCGGACTGACGCTTCTTGAGGAAGCCCTCCGCATGCGGCTCGATCGGGCGGATCGGCACCAGTCTTTCGCCCTCTTCCATCCCGAAGCGCGGCACCGCGTTGAGCAGCGCCTTGAGATAGTCGTGGCGAGGATTTGCAAAGAGCGAGGCCGCACTGCCACGCTCCATGATCCGGCCGTGATAGATCACCACCACCTCGTCCGCCATGTTCGCAACGACGCCGAAATCATGGGTGATCAGCAGCGTCGACATATGCAGCTCGGCCTGGACATCCTTGATAAGCTTGAGGATCTCGGCCTGGATGGTGACGTCGAGCGCCGTGGTAGGCTCATCGGCGATCAGCAAAGCGGGATGGCAGATCATCGCCATGGCGATCATCGCACGCTGGCGCAGGCCGCCGGACAGCTCGAAGGCATAGGAATCGAGCGCCCGCGCCGGGTCGGGAAAGCGCACCAGCCGCAGCATCTCCTGCGTCAGCTCGCGGGCTTCCTGCGCGCTCACGCCCCGGTGCAGCTCGGCTGCCTCGCCGATCTGGTCGCCGATCGTGTGGAGCGGCGACAGCGAGGTCATCGGCTCCTGAAAGATGATCGCGATGCGGTTGCCGCGGATGGCGCGCATCGCTGCGCCCTTGCGGTCGAGGGCTGCGATGTCGACCGGTGCGGCGGTCTCGTTCTCCCGGAACAGCACACGGCCGCCGGAGACCTGTGCCTTTTCCGGCAGCAACCCCATGATGGTCTGGGAAATGACGGTCTTGCCGGAGCCGGACTCTCCCACAAGGGCAACGGTCCGGTTGCGGGGCACGGAGAAGGACACATCGTCGACGGCCCGTATGCGGCCCTCGCCGGTCAGGAAATCGACACTGAGCCCGTCGATCGTCAACACATCCACGCGGCTTATCCTCCTCCAGGCGCCCTCGGTGTTTTCCGTTGTCGCGCCATTATAGGAGACGAGTGCCAGCACGAAAGTGCGTGTTGCCCCTTGCCCCCTTGTCGCTCTTAACAGTGCTAGCGCAGGCTCGTGTGACCGGCATCACAAATTAATGACGTCACCTTGAAAAACTGTAGTGAAAATCCAAAGAAGGCTCATTAGCCGGCCAGATCGATGCCGGTCCCGGGTATGCACAGTCCATCCGGCTCGACCGTGTCATCCAGCCGCCAGACCGAAATCGCCTCGCTACGACCGCGCAGTCGGTGCGTTCCCACCTTCCGCGCCGCCCCCGCCGCGATCATTCCTCCCGACTGGGCCTGGATGCGACTGACGGCGGTATCGCTGGCCAGGATCACCATCTCGTCCTGCGGGCCCACATCCCGACCAAAGGACTGGAGCCTCTCGCACAGATTCACCGCATCGCCAACAACCGTGTAGTTCCAGCGATCCAGCGCTCCTACGTTGCCGACGACGACACGGCCGGTGTGCAAGCCGATGCGCATGCGCACCACCTTGCCGCCATTGGCATTCGCCCGTGCATTGTCCTCCCGCAGCGCGGCAGCAATGCCGAGACAGGCACGAGCGGCTGCAAGCGCATGGTCCGCCCGTTCGTCCGGCGCGCCCCAGAAAGCCAGCATGCCGTCGCCGATGAACTTGTCGACCGTTCCGCCCTCCCGCTCAACAGCCGCGACCAGCAGGGCGAAATGCTCGTTGAGGATATCCGCGGTCTGCGCCGCCGTCAGGTTCTCCGACATGGAGGTAAACCCGACGATGTCGGTGAAGATGAAGGTCAGGTCGCGCTCGCTCGCCACCGCCGCCTGGTCGACCCCGAGCCGCATCAGTTTGCGGAACAAGGAACGCGGAACATAGGTGTTCATCGCCCGCAGGCCCGTCACCATGGCATTGAACGCCTGAAAGACCTGGTCGATCTCACGGACCATGTTGCGCGGCAGTTGCTGCACCTTGTCGAAATCCAGCTCTCCCACGAACCGCGCCTGCCGCGAGATCTCGGCCAGCGGGCGGGTCGCGCGTCGCACAAGGAGAACCGACAGGCCGATCGCAACCACGATCGACAGCAATCCGACCATGGCAGAGCCGAACAGCCGCCGTACTTCCCGCGAGATCGTGGACGCAACGTAGTATTGGCCGACGGTCCAGACGCCTGGCCCATAGCCGGCGATCACCTTGGTCATCGACAGGTAATCGGGGCCACCTGCGTCATTCTCCAGATCCCGGACCTCGACACCTGCGGCGCTCGCCTGCTGAAAGTTGTCCATCGGCTTGGATGTCGCGAGGCTGGCCAGCGCCCTGTCGCCGAGCTGCTCGACGGTAATCGGAAGGCGCGGCACCTCGCCGCCCGGCGCGGCAAAGTCCTCGATGTCGGAGTGGGCAATCACCTCGTTGCCGTTGGCGATGATGAAGACGGTGGAGTGCTCTCCTTCGTCAAGCTGGCGCACGGTACGGCCCAGTTCGTCGATGGAGACGGCCGCAGTCAGATAGCCGATGAGGGCTCCGCCACGGACCAGCGGGACGGTCACATTGGCGTAGAGCATGCCGCTAGAGGTCACCAACGGCCCCCAGGTCGCAGGCGAGTTTGCGGTCATCTCGGGAAGCGCGTAGAGCCTGGCGTCTTCAGGAATCTGCTGACGGCGAAACGGCCAGAGCTTGCCCGTTGGCGAGCGATAAATACCGAAGCCATCTCCGGCGACATCGTTGACGACCAGGGCATCGAGCGAAGGATTGGCATGCACGGCGGCGATCAGTTCGCTGCGCAAGTCCTCCAGCCTTTCGCCGAGTTCGCGTTCATCGAATACGGTCTTGAGCTGGACGACAGCCTGGGAAGCAAGGTCGAGATGATCGCGCAGCCGACGCTCAAGCGAGTTGGTCGTCAGCACCGCCTTGTCGTTCAGAAGGGAAAAGGTGTTCCGCATGTTGGCGGAGACGGCAAGACCGAGCACCAGAAGCATCGAGACGCCGATCAACAGACCGAAAGCCGTACCCACCACCCAGGTAATCGAATAGACACGACGTTTGCGCGCCACCTGCTCAACTCGCTGATCGTCCATGCGTAGCTGCGCCGTCCCTGCACTGTGCCCGCCAGATATCCCGCCCGCATTCGCGTCATACGCCGGTCGTTACCTTTCCCGGCACAATAGCGCGGATTGCGACCGAAACGCGACCCTGCACGACCGATCTCATGGTCGCCAACAACCGAGCGGATATTCCCCTCGCCCCCGTGGCGCGTGCCCCGCCGTCTCTGTACTCGGCACGGCACAGCCGCTAAGAGACTTCTCTACAAACGGGAGCGAACGCGTGATCGACTACGAGGCCGAATACAACAACCGGGCACTGGTGCCCGAGCATCCCGCGATCATCGAGGGCTGGGCGCGCGATGCCGCGCACTATCGCAGCGAGGCCAATTGCACGCTCGCCACGGCCTATGAGCTGGGAGAGCGGACGGTCTACGACCTCTTTCTTCCCGAGACCGGCATGCCGGAGCGCGGGCCGCTAGGTCTGTTCATCCACGGCGGTTATTGGCAGGGCCTCGACCGGACGTTCTTCTCCCACATGGCCAAGGGCCTCAATGCCCACGGCATTCCCGTCGCCGTTCCCAGCTATTCGCTCTGCCCGCAGGTGCGCGTCGGCGACATCGTGGAGGAGATCCGGCGGCTCGTCGCTCATCTTTGGGAGAGGTATCGCCGTCCTGTGCTGGCCTATGGCCACTCCGCGGGCGGTCAGCTGACCGCAGCGCTGCTTGCCACCGACTGGGGCAGCCGCGGATTGCCGCGCGGCCTCGTTCCGGCCGGGCTGGCCATTTCCGGCGTCTTCGATCTCCAGCCGCTGATCGGCACGTCGCTGAACGAAAAGCTGCGCCTCGACCGTAAGGAAGCGATCGATGTTTCGCCGATCGCATTCGCCGCCCAGCCGGGCACGCGCCTTGTCGCGGCCGTTGGCGGGGGCGAATCGTCCGAATTCATTCGCCAGTCGCGGGTGATCGCGGACATCTGGCAGCGCGGCGGCGTGGCTACCGAGCTCGACATCCGAGGCCAGGACAACCATTTCACCGTCATTGCACCGCTGGCCGAGCCGGACAGCGACCTGACCCTGCGTCTCGCCGAGATGGCGCGGTCGATCTGCTGACCCCCTGGGCCGCGTCGGTTGTCGCGACGCCGGCCGCCCGATGACCCTTGTCAATGCGCCCGGTCCGGCCCTCCCGCAATCTCGGCGGCCGTAGACCACAGCGCCGCAGGAAGGAGCCTTCATGCGCCCCGAATCCCCCGCTCCCGTCCGCCTGGAAGACTACCGGGCACCGGCCTATCGCATTTCCACTGTTCATCTCGACATTCGCCTGGCACCTCGCTCGGCGAAGGTGCGGGCTCGGCTGGCGGTGGAGCGGGCGGACGACGCGGCGGCAGGAACGCCGCTGGTTCTCGATGGCGACGAGCTCCGTCTGACCGCCCTATCGCTTGATGGCCGGGTTCTGGCGGATGCCGACTTCGCCGTCACTCCGAACCGGCTGGAAATCACATCACCCCCCTCAGGGCCTTTCACGCTGGAGATCGAGACGACGCTTGATCCCGATGCCAACACCAAGCTGATGGGTCTTTATCGCTCGAACGGCACCTATTGCACCCAGTGCGAGGCGGAAGGCTTCCGGCGGATCACCTATTTCCTTGATCGGCCCGACTGCCTGGCCGTCTACACCACCAGGATCGAGGCGCGGCTCGGCGAGGCGCCGGTGCTGCTGGGCAACGGCAATCCCGTGGAAAGCGGCACCGTGCCGGGGACCGACCGCCATTATGCGATCTGGCACGACCCGCACCCCAAGCCCGCCTACCTCTTTGCCATGGTCGCGGGAGACCTTGCCTGCGTCAGCGACAGCTTCCGGACCTGCGAGGGCCGCGACGTTGCGCTCAACATCTATGTCGAGCACGGCAACGAGGGCGCCTGCGACTGGGCGATGGACAGCCTGAAGCGCTCCATGCGCTGGGACGAGGAGGTCTTCGGCCGGGCCTATGATCTCGACGTGTTCAACATCGTCGCCGTGTCGGACTTCAACATGGGCGCGATGGAGAACAAGGGCCTCAACATCTTCAACGACAAATACGTGCTGGCCCGCCCGGAGACGGCAACCGACCAGGATTATGCCGGCATCGAGACCGTCATCGCCCACGAATACTTCCACAACTGGACGGGCAATCGCATCACCTGCCGTGACTGGTTCCAGCTCTGCCTGAAGGAAGGCCTGACCGTCTTCCGCGACCAGGAGTTTTCGGCCGACATGCGCTCGCGCGCGGTCAAGCGCATCGCCGACGTCCGCCTGCTGAAGTCGCACCAATTCCCGGAAGATGCCGGCCCCCTCGCCCATCCGGTGCGCCCGCGCCTCTATCACGAGATCAACAACTTCTACACGGCCACCGTCTACGAGAAGGGCGCGGAAGTCGTCCGCATGCTGAAATGCCTCATCGGCGACGAGGCATTTCGGGCGGGCATGGACCTCTACTTCCGCCGCCATGATGGCGAGGCGACCACGATCGAGGCGTTCCTTGCCTGTTTCCAGGAGGCAAGCGGGCTCGATCTCGACCAGTTCTCCCTGTGGTACGAACAGGCCGGAACGCCTGTGCTCAAGGTCGACAGCACATACGAGACCGAAGCCGGACGCCTCACGCTCACTTTCAGGCAACAGCTCCCCCCCTCGCCCAAGCAGCCTGACAAGAAGCCGATGCACATTCCCGTGCGCGTCGGCCTTATGGGATCGGACGGCGAGGAACTCGTGCCGGCAGCAATCACCGGCGCGGACCAGACAGGAGATGTGCTGCACATCCGCAACCCGGTGCAGACCGTGGTCTTCACCGGTCTCACCGAGCGCCCCATTCCCTCGCTGCTGCGCGGTTTCTCGGCGCCGGTCTCGCTCAAGAGCGATCTCGGCGAGAGCGATCTCCTGTTCCTTGCGGCAAACGACAAGGATCCCTTCAATCGCTGGGAGGCCCTGCAAAGCGTCGTGATGACGGCCCTGATCGCAGCAACGGCCGGCACCGCCCGGCAGGAAGCCGTGGCGGTCAGCCCGGCGCTGATCGAAGCCTTCGCCGCCAATGTCGCCGACGACAGCCTCGAGCCGGCCTTCCGGGCCCTGTGTCTGCAACTTCCGGGCGAGGCCGACATTGCGCGCGAGATCGGTCACGACGTGGATCCCGATGCCATTCATGCGGCGCGTGCCGCCTTCCGCCGCGCCATCGCCGACGGCATCGCTCCGACGATCCGGGCCACCTACGAGGCGATGCGGGACGAGGCGGAGTTCTCCCCCGATGCCCGCTCGGCCGGTCGCCGGGCCCTGCGCAACACGCTGCTCGACTACCTGGGCCACGGCTCGGATCCGGTCGGCAGCGCCCTCGTGCAGACCCATTTCGAGGCAAGCGACAACATGACGGACCGCTTCGCCGCGCTGTCGGTGCTTACCCATGCCGCTCTGCCGGGCCGGGACGCGGCGCTTGCCGCCTATGAGGAGCGCTACCGCGCGGTACCGCTTGCCATGGACAAGTGGTTCATGGTGCAGGCAACCGCGCCCAATGCCTCGACCCTCGACCGGGTTCGCGACCTCACCGGGCATCCGGCCTTCTCGCCCGGCAACCCGAACCGCGTCCGCGCACTGGTCGGCGCCTTCGCCAGCGGCAACCAGAGCCAGTTCAACCGCCCGGACGGTGCCGGCTTTGCCTTCGTGGCGGACTTCGCTCGCGATCTCGACCGGCGCAACCCGCAAGCAGCTGCGCGGATGATGTCGGCCTTCCGCTCCTGGCGGGCGCTGGAGCCCGGACGACGTGCCCAGGCCGAGGCCGCCCTTCGGGGTCTTGCGGCGGAAACGGATCTTTCCGTCGACATGCGCGACATCGTCGAGCGCTGCCTGCAGTAAGGCGCAATACCCGTTCGAATCAGGCTTTCGGGCCGCCCGGGCAGTCATCCCAGACCGCCCCGGCGGCCTGTTTCATGTTGGCCGCGCGGGACTCGCAAGAGTTGTGCACTCTGCAAATCGCGTTAAGCTTCCATTAACTATATTTTTCTTGGGGGACTCTGGACAAAACCGGCGAATGCGATTCAAATGAAAATGATTCGAGCGCCGGTTGCGTTCTGTTTGCGGCAAAATCGACACATCGGGGGCCATTACGATGGCGCGTGCCTTTGCAGGGGCTGCGTCCGCGCGTCGATTCGCGGACATGTTGAAAAGACAGCGTGACTCGCAGTCGCTGACCGGGCACATCCGCCTGCTGGCGCAGCCCGCCTATCAGCGCCTGCTGACTGCGGAACCGTTCTTCCGTCGCGCCATTCCCATCCTTTGCGTCGTCTTCATCGCGACCCTTGCCACCTATCGCGCCCTCACGCTCTCATATGAGCATGAGGAAACCGATCTGCGGGCCCGCGACGACCTGACGATGATCGCAACCACGCTGGCCGCGCGCCTGTCGACCGCCGAGGCAGCACTGCCGCAGCAGGGCTTCAGCACGGCTCTTCAGGCCGCCCTCGCCGACAGCCTCCCGCCGCGCGCCACCGGCGACGGCCGCCGCATCCTCGTCGCCGACCCGGACGGCGTGATCATGGCGACCGCGCCGATCCGCTCCGATCTCGAGGGCCGTCCGCTCGCCGACCTGCTCGGCGCCGGACAGCCGCTGACCGTCTTCGGGGCCCGCGCCGGCGTTCTGACCGTCTCCGCTGGAGAGCCGGATGAATCCTACGCCACTGTCCATCACCTCGATGGCCGCCTCGGCATGGTCGCCCTCATCCAGTCGAAGGACATGATCTTCGCCGATTGGCGAGCCAGTGTTTCGGCCAACGTCACGCTGTTCGTCGGCACCGCGTCGGTTCTTCTGGTCCTCATCTACGCCTTCTTCGCCCAGGCAACGCGCGCCGAGCAGGCCGACCAGATCTATGCCGCCACCCGTGCACGGATCGACCTGGCGCTCAATCGCGGCCGCTGCGGCCTGTTCGACTGGGATCTTTCCCGAGGCCGCATCTTCTGGTCCGCCTCGCTCTACGAGATGCTGGGCCTGCAGCCGCGCGACGACATTCTCGGCTTCGCGGAGATTTCCGCCCTCGCCCATCCGGACGACATCGATCTCTATGAGCTGGCGGAGTCGCTGCTCGAGACCGGCGAGACCACAGTCGACCGCATGTTCCGCATGCGCCATGCCAATGGCGACTGGGTGTGGCTGCGCGCACGCGCCGAAGTCCAGAGCGAGCCGGGCATCGCCGAGCCGCACCTGATCGGCATCTGCATCGACGTCACCGAGCAGAAGCAGCTTGCCGAGCAGAGCCGCACCGCGGACCTGCGCCTACGCGATGCCATCGAGACGATCTCGGAAGCCTTCGTCCTGTGGGACACCGAGAACCGCCTGGTGATGTGCAACTCGAACTACCAGACGCTGCACAACCTGCCGAATTCCGCGATCAAGGCCGGCACGCCCTATGCACAGGTCATGGCCGCAGCCCGCCAGACCGTTGTGTCGGCGAGCCCGACCATCGGCAGTGACGCGTCCGACCCCTCCTCGTCTTATGAGGCGCAGTTGGCCGACGGCCGCTGGTTGCAGATTTCCGAGCGCCGGACCAAGGATGGCGGCTTCGTCTCCGTCGGCACGGACATCACGGCGCTGAAGCGCCACGAGGAAAAGCTGATGGAGAGCGAGCGCCGGCTGATGGCCACGGTCGCCGACCTGCGCCAGTCACGCCAGAAGCTGGAAGTGCAGGCCCAGCAGCTGGTGGAACTCGCCGAGAAGTACTCAGAAGAGAAGACCAAGGCGGAAGAGGCCAACCAGGCCAAGTCCGAGTTCCTGGCCAACATCTCCCACGAGCTGCGCACGCCGCTCAACGCGATCATCGGCTTCTCGGAGATCATGGACCAGGGCATGTTCGGCCCGCTCGGCTCCGACAAGTACCGCGAATACTGCACGGACATCCACGACAGCGGCCGCTACCTGCTGAACGTCATCAACGACATTCTCGACATGTCGAAGATCGAAGCCGGACGCATGGAGCTGAAGCGCGAGGCGGTCAACCTCGGCGCGATCGTCACCGACGTCACGCGCATCATCTCCGCCGCCGCCGCCGAAAAGGCCATCACCGTCACCAGCGAGACCGAAGAAGGCCTGACGCTCTCCGCCGACCGGCGCGCCGTCAAGCAGGTGCTGCTCAACCTGCTCGCCAATGCGGTCAAGTTCACGCCCGACAACGGTTCGGTGACGCTGGCCGCGACCCATGGCCGGATGGATGCCGCCGACGCCGTGGTCATCGCCATCTCCGACACTGGCATCGGCATTCGGGAAAGCGACATCGCCCGCTTGGCCAAGCCCTTCGTCCAGGTGGAGAACCAGTTCACCAAGACGCACAAGGGATCGGGCTTGGGCCTCGCCATTGCCCAGTCGCTGGTGAAGATGCATGGCGGCACGATGGAAATTCGTTCCAGCGTCGGCAAGGGAACCACGGTGACCGTCACCCTGCCGGTGGAAGCGCGCCCGGCCATCAAGGCAGCGTGACGAGGCGGAGGCACTCCCCTCCCTCTCCCGCTCTATCCACTCCCATCCGACACGAAGGGTCCGCATCGCGGGCCCTTTCTCTTTTTGCGCGGCTGCCCCCTGCGACATCACGCCGCCGAGTTCGCACCTTTTTGAAACTTAGGCAATGACCTAAATTTCAATTGACCTCTTCACGACGAATGGATAGTTAGGCGAATGGCTAAGCATGATCCGGACCTGAACCTCAAGTTCGCCGCTCTTGGCGACGAAACCCGCAGGGCGGTGGTCTCCCGCCTCGCACGAGGTCCTGCATCGGTGAGTGAACTGGCCTCGGCTCACGCCATGGCCCTGCCTTCGTTCATGGGTCACCTGTCCAGGCTGGAAGCGGCCGGGCTGATCGAGACGACGAAGAAGGGACGCGTGAGATACTGCCGGCTTGCGGCGGACGGGATAGCGCCCGTCACTCATTGGCTGGCGGAACAGCAGTCGCTCTGGACGTCCCGCATGGACCAGTTCGACGCCTATGTCGCCAAGATCGTGAAAGAGAGAAACGATGAAACTTGATCCGGAAACCGATCTCATCCTGAAGCGCACGCTCAAGGCGCCGCGTTCGATCCTGTGGGAATGCTGGACGACACCCGAGCACATCAAGCACTTCTTCGTGCCACGGCCCCACAAGGTCACTGCCTGCGAGATCGACCTGCGGGTCGGCGGCCGCTTCAACACCACCTTCGCGGTGGAAGGCAACGAGATGGCGAACGAGGGCGTGTTCCTCGAGGTGGTCCCGGAGGAAAAGCTGGTCTTCACCGATGCCTACACAGAGGACTGGAAGCCCGCCCCGGATCCGTTCATGACGGCCATCCTGCTGCTGGAGGATGATGGCAATGGCGGCACGACCTACACCGCAATCGCCCGACACCGCTCGACCGACGCCCGCAAGACCCACGAGGACATGGGCTTCCACGATGGCTGGGGCACGGTATCGGAACAGCTAGACGCCTATGCGCTTGAGCTGTTGAAGTCGCGATAGACCCTGCCCACTGCCCGGCAGCGGCGGCGCGCCCAGGCGCGTCGCCCCGTCTTGTCGGCCGTTGCGCCGCTCACTCGACCTTGGCGGTAACCTTGCCCACCAGCTTCTCGAACGTCTCGCGCACCTGCTTCTGCCGGTCGGCGAGCATCGCCTCGAGATGGGAAAAGTCCGGCGCCTCGCCGGCATGAACAAGCAGTTCGCGCACGCCCTTGGGCACGGCCTCGGCCTTGAAGGTCCCCTCCAGCGTAAGACGCTGCACCTGCGTCAGCGCGTGGTACAGGCGTATCGCGGGCAACAAGACCTCGGCGTCTCCGGCGGACAGCAAACCAGCGTCGCGCGCCCGTTCCAGCACGGTCTCGGTCGTCTGCGACAGGATTTCGGGATGCGCCTGCGCGTTGACGAGCTGCAGGTACTGGGCGACGAACTCGACATCGACCATACCGCCCGCGACCTGTTTCAGGTCCCAGATATCCGAGGTCCCCTTTTCCGCCTCGATCCGGCCGCGCATCGAGGCGACTTCGGTAGCGATCTTGTCCGCCTCGCGAGGCCGCGCCAGCGTCTCGCGGATATCGGCATCGATGCGCTCGGCAAAGGCGTCGGAGGACCGGGCTATCACCCGCGCACGGGTCAGTGCCATATGTTCCCAGGTCCAGGCCTCCTTGACCTGATAGGCCTCGAAGGCAGTCAGGCGTGTTGCCAGCGGCCCGGCATTGCCGGACGGACGCAGGCGGAAGTCCACCTCGTAGAGACGCCCCTCCGCCGTCGGTGCCGATAGCGCCGCAACGAGCCGCTGGGTCAGGCGGATGAAATACTGGCTGGCCGCGAGCGGCCGCTTGCCGTCGGTTTCCGCCTCGTCCTCCGGATGATCGTAAAGCAGGATCAGGTCGAGATCGGAGGCCGCTGTCATTTCGCGCCCGCCGAGCTTGCCCATGGCGACAACCGCCCAGTCGGCGCCGGGCAGCCGCCCATGGTTTTCCGCCACCTGGTCGATCACGAAAGGCATCAGGCCGGCGACAACGGTCTCGGCCAGACGCGCCAGCGCCTCTCCCACCTGATGGGCGTTCAGCGTGTCGGAAAGCAGCCGCAGGCCGATCAGAAACTGCTGCTCCTGCGCAAAGATGCGCGCCCTGTCGAGCGCATCCTCGTAGAAGCGGGCAAGGTCGAGCGTGCGGGCAAGGCCGGCGCGGAACTCGGCGGATGTCGGCATGGCACCGAAGAAGGCCGGGTCCATCACCGCATCGAGCACATGCACCCGCTTGGACACCACCTCGCCCATCCGGGGAGCTGCCCCCATCACGGTCGCCAGGAGCTTCAGAAGCTGCGGATTGGAGCGCAGCAGCGAGAACAACTGCACGCCGGCGGGAAGCTTCGACAGGAAGCCGTCGAAGGCGATCAGGGCCTGATCGGCATTGTCGGTGCTGGCCAGCGCCGAGATCAGCACCGGGTGCAGCTCGGTCAGCCGCTCTCGCGCCTTTGAGGAGCGCACCGCCGGATACCGGCCGAAATGCCAGGCACGGATGATCTTGCCAGCCTCTTTCGGCCGCTTGTAGCCGAGCCGTGTCAGGGTCTCCAGCGTCTCCGGGTCGTCGTCGTCGCCGGTGAAGACCAGATTGCCGAGGTCGGAGGCCAGTTCCGGCTCGTTCTCGAACAGGGCTGAATAGTGCTTCTGCACCCGCTTCAGCCGCGTGCGCAGCTCTTCCTCGAAGGGCTCCAGTTCGGCAAAGCCCATCAGCCGGGAGACCCGCGCCCGTGCCTCGGGTTCCGCCGGCAGGATATGCGTCTGCTCGTCGTTGACCATCTGGATGCGGTGCTCCACGGCCCGCAGGAAACGGTAGGCCTCGGTCAGCTCGTCGCGCGCGTCTGCCGCGATCCAGTCGAGCTCGGCGAGCGTTGCCAGCGTGTCGAGGGTCCTCCGCCCCCGCAGCTCGGTGATGCGCCCGCCGGCGATCAGCTGCTGGGTCTGCGCGAAAAACTCCACCTCGCGGATGCCGCCGCGTCCGAGCTTGACGTTGTGGCCCGCCACCGCGATCCGGCCATGGCCCTTGTGGACATGGATCTGGCGCTTGATCGAGTGCACATCCGCAATCGCCGCATAGTCGAGATACTTGCGCCAGATGAAGGGGGCGATCTCCTTGAGAAAGCTCTCCCCGCACGCCACGTCGCCCGCACAGGCGCGCGCCTTGATCAATGCCGCGCGCTCCCAGTTCTGGCCGAGGCTCTCGTAATAGACCAGCGCGGCCGGGATCGACATGGCAAGGGGCGTTGCGCCGGGATCCGGGCGCAGCCGCAGGTCGGTCCGGAAGACATAGCCGTCCGCCGTGCGGTCGCCCATCATCTTGACCAGCCGCTTGGTCATGCGCACGAACTCGACCGGTGCCTCCGCCCCGCCCGTCACCGGCGCCAGCTCCGGCTCGTACATCACGATGAGGTCGATGTCGGAGGAGTAGTTCAGCTCCAGCGCGCCATACTTGCCCATGGCGAGGACGACGAAGCCGCAGCCCTTCTCCGGGGCTGCCTCATTGCGGATTTCGAACTTGCCGCGCCGGGCAAGGTCGCGCAGGCAAAAGCGGATCGCCGCCGTCAGGGCCGCATCTGCGAACCGGCTGAGCCCGCCGGTCACCGCATCGAGATCCAGCGCGCAGGCAATGTCGGCAAGCGCCAGCGTCAGCGCGAGGTCCTGCTTGAGCCGGCGCAGGCCGGCCATTACCGCGCCCTCTTCCTCACCGGTCAGTTCCCGCGCCTCGGCAACAAGCCGGTCGACCCGCGCCTGCGGGCTCTCCTGAAGCAGCGCGGAAAGGCGGTCGTGGTCGGCAAGGGCGAGGTCGCGCAGATAGGGTGCATTTGTCAGTGCGCCCGAAAGGAAGGCTCCGACGCGGTCGCGCTGCTCGGCATCCGCATCCAGTCCACCGACGACATCGGCAAGGTCCTGCAACAGCGCCTCGGCCGCAGCCTCGCTTTCGGGGGCCGGAAGGAGCGAAATCCCGGCCATCAGGGACGCTTCGCTAGGGCCTGCCCCCTTGTCGTCTCCATGTCGGCCACCATGGTTTGCGGCGCCCTTCGCTGCGACACTCTCGTTCAATCCGACCTCCCGATCCGCCTCTTGCAAGAGGCTGTATGATTCAATCTCCGCCGGCCGTCGCGGCAGCGTCCGCATTGCCGGCCTCCGGCAGCCGCAACCGCGCCATCAGGCCGGGCTGCGCATCGGCAAGCTCCAGCCGTCCATGATGCAGCCGCGCCACCGCCGAAACCAGGCTGAGGCCGAGACCGGAGCCCGGCGCGCTGCGGCTGGCTTCCAGCCGCACGAACCGGTGCAGCACCCGCTCCTTGTCGGCATCGGCAATGCCCGGTCCATGATCGCGCACGCCCAGCAGCACCTCGCCGCTCTCGGCGCGCGCGTCCAGTTCCACCCTAGCGCCCTCGCCCTCTTCCTGCCGAGCGTATTTCAGTGCGTTTTCGACAAGGTTTATCAGCGCCTGGACCAGCAGCTCGCGATTTCCCGACACCCGCAGTCCATCGGTCACGCGCAGCTCCATGCCGCCGCCTTCGTCCTCCGCGACCGGGGCATAGAGTTCGGCGACTTCGCGCACCAATTCCGAGACGTCGATCTCGTCGAAACTCGCGTCGGAAGAACCCGCCTCGACCCGTGCGATCCGCAAGAGGGCGTTGAACGTGCGGATCAGCACGTCGCAGTCCTCGATGGTGGTCTCCAGCACCTCCCGCGCCTTGCTGTCGCCGGACAGATCGCTGCGCAGCGCCTCCTCCAGCCGGTTGCGCATGCGCGTCAGCGGCGTCTTCAGGTCATGCGCAATGTTGTCGGAGACGTCCTTGAGGCCCTGCATCAGGGCCTCAATGCGGGTCAGCATCGCGTTGAGACCGATCGCAAGGCGGTCGAACTCGTCGCCGCTTCCCTCGACCGGCAATCGCTCGCTGAGATCGCCCGACATGATCCGCCGGCTCGTCGCAGTCATCGCATCGATGCGCTTGAGCACCCGGCGGCTGACGAACACCCAGGTGATGAGCCCGAGCGCGGCCAGCACGAACAGCCAGAAGCGCATGGCCTCGGCCAGGAGCGAGCGGAAATACTGCTGCTCCTGCAGGTCGCGGCCGACCAGCAGGCGGAAACCGCCGGAAAGCTGGAACACGCGGGCCAGCGCCTCGCGGCGGGGGCCACCGCCGATGGGCGTGTAGATCACGCGCTGCAGCTCGCCGCTCTCGCCGGCCAGCACCCGGTCGTCGAGCTGCTCGATATTGCCTACCAGTTGGTTCGCGGCAAAGTCGGTGACGAGATAGAGGCTGGCGCCGGGCCGGCGCGAACGTGCATCTACGGTGGCGACGAGCGCCCGGATGCCGCCGATGCGGTACTGGTCGGCAAGACCCGAAATCTCCGCATCGACCGTGTCCACCACCTGCTCGCGCAGCACCGTGGCGGTGTTCTGCGACAGGTAGACCAGCACCGCGCCGGAAGCGAGCGTCAGCGCCGCCAGATAGATCAGCGCGAGCTTGATCGCTGTCGTTCGAAACAGCCGGACGGTCGCGGTCGTGTCGCTCATGCGCGGCCGGCGTCGCGGATCGTATAGCCGGCGCCGCGCACCGTATGCAGCAGGGGCCGGTCGAAGTCCTTGTCGATCTTGGCGCGCAGCCGTGAGATATGGACGTCGATGACGTTGGTCTGCGGGTCGAAATGATACTCCCACACATGCTCCAGCAGCATGGTGCGGGTCACCACCTGGCCGGCATGCTGCATCAGGTATTCCAGCAGGCGGAATTCGCGCGGCTGCAGGGGAATCTCCTGTCCCGAACGCGTCACCGTGTGGCTGAGCCGGTCGAGCGTCAGGTCGCCGACGGTGTAGCTGGTCTCGACTTCCTGCTGGCGCGGCCGCCGGCCGAGTGCCTCCACCCGAGCCAGAAGCTCGGAAAAGGCGTAGGGCTTGGGCAGATAGTCGTCGCCGCCGGCACGCAGGCCCGTTACCCGGTCGTCGACCTGGCCGAGCGCGGAGAGCACCAGCACCGGCGTGTGAAAGCCTTGCGAGCGCAGTCCGGAGATCAGCGACAGGCCGTCGCGCCGGGGCAGCATCCTGTCGACCACAAGCACGTCATACGGTGCGCTGGTCGCCAGGTCGTAGCCTTCCTCGCCATCGGCCGCATGGTCGACCACATGGCCGGCTTCGCGAAAGGCCTTGGCCAGATAGCTCGCCGCTTCCTTGTCGTCCTCGACAATCAGGATCCGCATGACCTCTTCCGTGTCTCCGGTCTCGGGTATCAGGCTGGTTCTGTTTGCTGGGTTTAGCATCGGCAAGAGCTCCCGTCGAACGCGACGAAAAAACCCCGGACCGCAGGACGGTCCGGGGCTCCGGCCCCTTGGCATGCGCCTCGTGGCGGTTGCGGACCTGCCCCACGCATGCCGGTGACCTTCCGGATGACAGACCTCCCGTCCGGGGGCTTGTCGTCGGATGGCCCCATCCGGTTCGGCTTGCAACAGGCGCTCATTGCGGGGCGCCGTCGCAATCATCGCCCCGCGCCGGCCTTGGCCGGCGCGGGATCGCTAGATGGTGGCGATCAGCCCTTGTTCTGCTCGACCGGCACCGCGACGAAGCGCGAGGCATCGTTGCGCTCGACCCGCAGCAGAACCGACTTGCGGCCGTTCTCGCTGGCGCCCTGCACCGCATTGGCGACCTCGCCGGGGTTGTTCACGGCCTGGCCGGCCACCTCGAGGATGACATCGCCGCGCTGCAGGCCCTTCTCGGCCGCCGCACTGTCGCTCGGCACTTCCGTGATGACCACGCCGCGCTCGCCGGCCCCGACCACGCTGGCCGCAGCCAGCTCCACGCCGAGGCTGTCGACGAAGGCCGTGTCCTTGCCGGTCGGCTCGACCGCGGCCGTCACCGGTCCGTCGTCCTGCAGCCGGCCGAGAATGACCTTCACTTCCTCCTCGCGGCCATCGCGCCACACATCGAGGGTCACCTCGGTCTCCGGCGGATAGGCAGCGATCATCCGGGCAAGATCGCGCGGACCGTCGATCGTCTGCCCGTCGACACTGAGGATCGTGTCGCCCGAGCGGATGCCGGCCTTGCGGGCGGGGCTGTCGCCCTGGGCATCGGCCACGATTGCGCCCTTGGCGTCCTTCAGGCCGACGCTTTCGGCGATGTCCTTGGACACCGGCTGGATCTGCACGCCCAGCCAGCCGCGGACCACCGTACCATCGTCCCTCAGGTCCTTGACGATAGCCGTCGCGGTAGAAGCGGGGATGGCGAAGGCGATGCCGACATTGCCGCCCGAGGGAGAGAAGATCGCGGCATTGACGCCGATCACCTGCCCCTTGACGTTGAAGGCCGGGCCACCGGAATTGCCGCGGTTCACGGGCGCGTCGATCTGGATGAAGTCGTCATAGGGGCCTGCGCCGATGTCGCGGCCGCGCGCCGAGACGATGCCGGCGGTCACCGAGCCGCCGAGGCCGAACGGATTGCCCACGGCCACGACCCACTCGCCGACCTGCGGCGCCTCAGGGGCGAATTCCACATAGGTGAACTCGCGGCCCTCGCCGTCAACCTTCAGCAGGGCGAGGTCGGTGCGCTTGTCGGCGCCGATCAGCTTCGCCTCGTATTCCTGGCCATCGTCCATGATGACGGTGAACTCGCTGCCGTTCGACACGACGTGCTCGTTGGTGACCAGGTAGCCATCGCCGGTGATGAAGAAGCCGGAGCCCTGGCTCATGCCATGACGGCGCGGCTGCCGCTCGCGGCGCTGGTCGCCGCCGAACTGCTCACCGCCGAACCGGCGGAAGAAGCGCTGCAGCGGGTGATCCTGCGGCAGGTCCTCGAAGCCCGGAACGCCCTGGCGGTTCGACATCATCTTCGGCGTCTCGTCGGTGCGCACACGCACGCTGACCACCGCCGGCTTGACCGCGGAGACGACGCTCGCGAAGTTCTGCGGCGCGGCGCTCTCGACCCGCACCGGATCGGCGAAGGCGAACTGGCCCGGCACCACCGTCTGCAGGCTCATCGCGCCAGCAAGGCCAAGCGCAAGCGCACCGGCAGCCAGGCTGGTGCGGCCGCGCGGCAGGCGACGAAGGGCCGAGGGGATGTACTTGTTCGACATGTCTTGCTCTCCACGTCAGGACCCGGACACCTGTCCGGATAATCAGGAAATCTCGAGCCGGCGGGCCATTCGCGGGGAAGCGGTCACCGGCTGTCCTGACTGATATGGAACACGTCGCCTTACAGCCGCCTGTCGGCGGGATTAAGCTTTCGTAATGTTGCGGGAAAAGATGCCGCGTCCCCGCTCAGACCTCGCGGGTGACGATGGCCGCGCCGGCCTCCAGGGTGCGATGCACCGGGCACCGGTCGGCGATTTCCAGAAGCCGCACGCGGGTTTCCGCGTCCAGATCACCCTCGATGGCAATCCGCCGCTCGAACCGGTCGATGCGCCCCTCCCTCGTGCGCAGTTCTTCCGTGCAGTCCAGGCAGTCCGCCGCATGAACCTTGCCGTGGATCACCGTGGCGGAGATGCGCTCGACCGCCAGCCCCTTGCGCTCTGCATACATGCGCAGCGTCATCACCGTGCAGGCGCCGAGCGCTGCCGATAGGAAATCGTAAGGAGAGGGACCGCTGTCGAGGCCGCCGACCGCTTCCGGCTCATCCGCAATGAGGCGATGCCGTCCGCTCTCCACGCTCACCTGGAACTTGCCGTTGCCGGTCTCGCTCACCCTGACGCCGTCAGTCTCGTCCGGCTCCGGCGCCGACGCCATCTCGGCTGCCTTGCCGATATAGCGCACCGCCCAGGCGGCGATGACGCCGGCCGCATAGGCCGCATCCGCCGGGTCGTTCAGCAGATGGTCGGCACTGTCCAGCGAGACGAAGCTCTTGGGATGCTTCGCCGCCACGAAGATGCGCGTGGCGTTGTCGATGCCGACCGTGTCGTCGAGCGGCGCGTGCAGCACCAGCAACGCCTTGTGCAGGTGGGAGACCCGCTCGCGCACATTCTGCTCGGCGATGTCGTCGAGGAACTGCTTTTCGATGGTGAACCGCCGACCGGCCAGCTCGACCTCGGCGCGCCCCTGGGAGCGGATGCGCTCCAGGTCGGCGTGGAAATTGTGCAGCACGTGTTCGGCATCGGCGGGCGCTGCGATGGTCGCGACCGCCACGGCCTCGGGGATTTCATGCGCGGCCGCCAGCATAGCGGCGCCGCCGAGCGAATGGCCGATCAGCAGTTTCGGCGCCTCGTGCGCCTCGCGCAGGAACGCCGCCGCTTTCAGGAGGTCGGCCACGTTGGAGGAGAAATTGGTGGAGGAGAAGTCGCCGCCCGAACCGCCGAGCCCGGTAAAATCGAACCGCAGGACAGCGATGCCCTCGCGGGTCAGCGCCTCGGCGATACGCCGGCCGGCAGCCCCGTCCTTGGAACAGGTGAAGCAATGCGCGAACAGCGCATAGGCGCGCGCCGGTCCGTCGGGCAGGTCCAGCCGGGCGGCAAGCTCCGCGCCGTTATGGCCCTCGAAGGTCAGGCGGACAGGCTGTGCGGGCATCGGGCTCTCCGTTTTTCGGTCGTGTCTGTCGTCCCGCAGCAACGTAGGAAGCGAGCAAGGCTTGCGCCAGCGGACAGGAGAACACGAAACCGGGAGCCGATCACGCCTCCTTGTCGCGGGTCAGGATCCGGTCGAGCTCGGCCTGTTCGTCCTCGCTCAGCCGGGTCGCGCCACTGGCGGCGACCGGCGCTGCCCCGCGCCGCCTCCGGGCACCGCGATACAGCACCACGATGCCGATGAGCAGCGCAAGCGGCGCCAGCCCCCACAGCACAATGGTCTGCACCGACAGGCGCGGCTTCAGCAGCACGAACTCGCCGTAGCGCGCGACGAGGAAGTCGACGACCTGCTCGTTCGTGTCGCCGGCCACCAGCCGCTCGCGCACCAGGATGCGCAGGTCCTTGGCCAGCGGTGCGTCGCTGTCGTCGATGGACTGGTTCTGGCAGACCATGCAGCGCAGCTCGGCGGAAAGTTCGCGGGCACGGCTTTCCAGCACCGGATCGTCCAGCACCTCGTCCGGGGCGACCGCATGGGCTGCCGGCAGTGCGGCAACCAGCATCGCCAGAGCCAGGAGCAGCTGTCGCAGGAGACGCATCAATCGCCCCCCTGCCCAGCGGCCGCCATCTTGCGGCGAGCCGGCTTCGGCGCTCCGACCCGCAGCCTGCGGTCGAACAGCGACAGCACGGCGCCGAAGCTCATCACCAGGCAGCCGATCCAGATCAGGGTCACCAGCGGCTTGTGGTAGAGGCGGATGTCGGCGCCGCCATCGGCATGCACCTCGCCGATGGAGACATAGACCTGCGACAGGCCGAAGGTGACGATACCCGCCTCGGTGGTCGGCATCTGCCGCGCGGTGTAGAGCCGCTTGGCCGGATCGGCCACGGCGACCTGCTGCCCTGTCTGGTAGATATCAAAATGGCCGACATCGTCGACATAGTTGGGACCGGTGCGACGGGCCAGCCCGGCGAATTTCAGCGTGTAGTCGGCGATCTCCACGCTCTCGCCCGGCCGGATGGTCAGCACCTTCTCTTGCTGGAAGGCGGAGACGGCGACGATGCCGAGCAGCGTCAGACCGATGCCGGCATGGCCGAAGGCCGTGCCCCAGGCCGATCCGGGCAGACCGGCAAGGCGGGCAAGGCCGGTCGACAGGCCGACATCGCGGAACCGGGCGCGCGACAGGATCTCCGCCGCCGCGCCGCAAAGCACCCACACGGCAAGGCCGACGCCGAGCGCGGCCAGGATCTGCTGCGTGCCGTGCCACCAGGCGCTGACCAGGATCGCGACCAGGGCAAGGCCGGCGACCGCGTAGAGCCGCTGGCCGACGGCGGCAAGGTCGCCGCGCTTCCAGGCCAGGAAAGGACCGAAGGGGATCGCCATAAGCAGCGGAATCATCAGCGGCCCGAAGGTCAGGTTGAAGAAGGGCGGACCGACGGAGATCTTCTCCTGCGTCAGCACTTCCAGCACCAGCGGATAGAGCGTGCCGACCAGCACGGAGGCGGTCGCCACCGTCAGCAGCAGGTTGTTCAGCACCAAGGCGCCTTCCCGGCTGACCGGAGCGAACAGGCCGCCCTGCTTGAGCATCGGCGCGCGCCAGGCGTAGAGCGCCAGCGAACCGCCGATGAACAGCACGAGGATGGCGAGGATGAACATACCGCGCGCCGGGTCGGTGGCGAAGGCATGCACGCTGGTCAGCACGCCGGAGCGCACCAGGAACGTGCCCAGCAGCGACAGCGAGAAGGTCAGGATGGCGAGCAGCACCGTCCAGACCTTCAGCGCCCCGCGCTTTTCCATGACGATGGCGGAGTGCAGCAGCGCCGTACCGGCGAGCCAGGGCATGAAGGAGGCGTTCTCGACCGGATCCCAGAACCAGTAGCCGCCCCAGCCGAGCTCGTAATAGGCCCAATAGGAGCCCATGGCGATGCCGAGCGTCAGGAACATCCAGGCAAGCAGCGTCCACGGCCGCACCCAGCGCGCCCAGGCCGCATCGACACGGCCGAGGATCAGCGCGGCGATGGCGAAGGAGAAGACGATGGAGAAGCCGACATAGCCGACATACAGAAGCGGCGGATGAACCGCGAGGCCGACATCCTGCAGGATCGGGTTGAGGTCGGCTCCCTCCATCGGCGCCGGAGACACGCGCACGAACGGGTTCGAGGTCGACAGCATGAACAGCAGGAAGGCGGCGGTCACCCAGCCCTGCACGCCCAGCGTCGCGGCCTTGAGCTCAACGGGAATGTTGCGGCCGAAGGCAGCGACCAGCGCCCCGAACAGCACCAGGATGAGCACCCACAGGAGCAGCGAGCCCTCGTGATTGCCCCACACGCCGGTGATCTTGTAGAGGTCCGGCTTGGCCGAATGGGAATTCTCGACGACGTTCAGCACCGAGAAGTCCGAGACCATGTACGCCTGCATCAGGGCCGCGAAGGCGATGCCGACGAGCAGGAACTGCATGCCGGCGACGGGCGGTGCCACCGCCATCAGCCGGCGGTCGCCCTTGACCGCGCCCCAGACCGGCACGACGCTCTGCAGCACCGACAGGATGAAGGCCAGGATCAGTGCGAAATGGCCGATCTCGATGATCATACCGGATCGTCTCCCTCAAATCGGCAAGCCGGATGGCCCGCACGCGGCCGGGGTCTTCCCGGCTATTCCTCGCCCTTCCAGACGCCCTTGCCCTTGAGGGCTTCGGCGACTTCCTTGGGCATGTAGTTCTCGTCGTGCTTGGCCAGCACGTTGTCGGCGTGGAACCAGCCATCGCCCTTCATCACGCCTTCGGTGACCACGCCCTGCCCCTCGCGAAACAGGTCCGGCAGCAGGCCGACATAGACGACCTTGACGCTTTCCACCGTGTCGGTCACGGCAAAACGCACCTCGGCATTGGCGCCGCGCTCGACGCTGCCCTCCTCGACGAGACCGCCAAGGCGGATGCGCTGGCCGTCCGGCAGCTGCTTTCCGACGATGTCGCTGGGGCTCTGGAAGAAGACGATCTGGTCGTTCAGCGCCACCAGGATCAGCCCGATCGCGACGGCGAGCACGCCGCCGGCGGCTGCGATCATCGTCATGCGTCTTTGCTTGCGGGTCATCTTGCGTCGTCCGTTTCCGTAGCTCGTCTGTTCCCGGTGGCTCACGAGCCCTCGCCCAGTTCACGGGCCAGTTGCCGGATGCCCGCGAGTGCCGCCGGATCATCCTTCAGCGCCTCGCCGGCGCGCGCTATGACCTGGCGCAAACGCTCGCGGTCGCCCAGCACGTTCAGCGCGCGCATCAGCTGCATCCATTCCTCGGCGCTGCCGCCGTCTGCGGCAAGACGCGAGTCCAGCCCGTCGACCATCGACCGGATCATCTGCTGGCGTTCGTCGTTGCTCAGGCTCCCGGCCGCCTCGATCTGTTCGCGGGAAGGACCCGCCACGGCGGGCGCCTCGACGCCGAGCTTGGCCAGTTCCATGCGCACAGCCTCGGCCCAGGCCTCGCCGCCCTCGGCATCGGCCAGCAGCGACTGCCAGGCGGCGATCGCCTCGTCCTTGCGGTTTTCCTGGGTCATCGCCAGCGCCAGGAAGAAGCGCGGCTTTACCGCCTGCGCGTCCATTGCGACGGCCCGTTCGAAGGCCGCGCGCGCATCGGCGCTGACGATACCGTTGTTGGCGACGACCAGTGCCTCGCCGCGGTCGGTCTCGCGCCGCACGTCGGATCCCAGCAGACGGATGGCCCTGGCATAGGCGGAGGCCGCGTCCTGCGGCCGGCCCATGCGCATGTAGACCGGCGCCAGCACGTCCCAGCCCCGGCCGTCCTCGGGATTGTCGGCCAGATGCCGCTCGACGCGCGCCACCAGGTCGGGCAACGAGCGGCCCTGGGCCGGAGCCTCGATGCGGGCGGACAGCGGCTGATCGGGAATGTCGGGCGAGCCGAAGGCGACATAGGCGGCCACGGCTGCGAGCGGCACGAGAAGCAACGCGGCGACCTGCACCATGCGCAGGCGCGTGGCGCCCCCCGCCCTTCCGTCCGTGGCTGCAGGCTCCGTCCCGCCGCCGCGCTGCGCTTCCCGATCGGCGGCGATCAGCCGGCGGGCGATTTCGGTGCGCGCGGCCTGCGCCGCTTCCTGCGAGATCAGGCCGCGGTCGAGATCGCGCTCCACCTCGGCAAGCTGCGACTTGTAGACCTCGGCGTCATGCAGGGCGGCAGCCGTCGCGACACCGCGTCCGGCGCGGGCGAGCGGTACAAGCACGGCCAGCGCCGCCAGCACGGTGAGCAGGGAGAAGGCGATCCAGAGCGTCATGAGGGGGATATAGACCGCGCCTTGCGCGTTTCCGCAAGTATTAGCGGCCTGTGACAGGCGGTCGCGCCGCCCCTTTCCCCTTCACGAAAAGGTCAGATCCGCGCCGGCCTCGGTAATTTCGTCAGGACGCGGCCTGCCGGGCTTCCTGCTTGGGCTTGGGCGTCAGCGCCGCCTTGCGGCTACGCCGCAGCTGGTCGGCATAATCCTTGCCGTAAAACGCCTCGCACAGGTCGATGGCGATGTCGACGGCCAACAGATGCGCCGGGCGATCCTCCTCGCGCGAGGCAGCGAGCGCGGCCAACAGCGAGCGTGTCTTGATGTCGAGCGACTGATCCAGCGCGTGGCGGGTGCGGGCGGTGATCTCGTTGACCGCCAGGTTTTCCGCTGCATCGCGCATCTTGTTGACCAGCATGATGCCGCGATGCGCCTCTTCCAGCAGCACCACGTCGACCTCCGGCTCCGTGCCGGGCGCGGTTTTCGGCACCACCAGCAACCGGCGGATGCTGCCTGTCGCTACTTCCAGTTCCCGGGCGACCAGCGCCGACATGACGCGCCGCGTCTCGGCCACCCGCTTGTGCCAGGCCGGCTTTTCCATCAGGTCGAACTGGCGGTCCAGCACCTTGACGATGCGGGTATAGGCGTCGATGGCGCCGGACAGCTTGAGATTGGTGCACTCGCCGCAGGCGATGCCGGCATAGCGCTCGACTTCCGACAAGGCCATTTCCGCGAAGACCGAATAGCTGCTCTCGGCGATCTTGCGGATCGACATCGAGCCGGAGAGCGCCGCTGCCAGCGACAGCATCGATTCGGGGGCCTCCACCCGGCTCAGCACGATGGCGGCGATCAGCGCACGCTCCTCGTTGTGCCGGTCGGTCACGGCCTTGATGCGGGTCAGCGACGGGCTGCCCGGCTTGAAGTCCCATTCCGTCAACCGCTGGGGAAGGCTTTCGCGCAAGGCTTCCAGCCAGGCCCCTTCCCGGAAGGCGGCGACGAGGTCCTCCACGTCGCGCAGCGCCCGCTCGCCCCCCACCAGCATGCTGATCTTCTGGTGCAAGCGGTCGTCCGCATGCGCCTCGGCCAGCGCCTTTTCCATCGGTGCCAGCACGTTGCGGCGAAGCGAGACGGCCTGCTCGATCACCTCGTCGGGCTCGGTCTCCAGGCGGCGGCTGATTTCGAGCGCCACGCTCACCCGGTCGGGCGCGATGTCGCGGGCGATCCAGGTCCAGATCTGCGGCAGGCTCGAGCGGGTGATCCGGCCGCGCTCCTTGCTCGGCAGCATCTCGGTCACCAGCATGTCCTCCACCGGTGCGAAGAACAGGCGCTGCAGCCAGTTCTCGCGCGGTTCGGCATTGAGCACGATGCCGGTCTCGGGACGCACCGCGCTCAGGCAGGCGTCGAGAATCAGGTCGAGATGAGGGTCGTCGGATCCGCGCGCACGCGCTCCTTCCAGGCCGCGCAAAAGGGTCTGCACTGCGCGGGGCGACAGGGCCTGCAGATAGGATCGGATCTTTTCCGTCAAAAGGTGCCGGTTAGGCATCAGTCCGCGCTCGAACGAGTTCTGGGATCGTTGACGGATGTTTTCAGAAAATGATTAATTGAATCTTGGCGATGGTCCATACCCGGCTTTGCGGATCGCCCGGGAAACGGCGAAAAACCCAGCGTTTGCGGGCGGTTTCAGCCGTTCTGCCCGAAACCCCGGTCAGGTGATCGGCAGCCAGCCGCCATCGCCGCTGCGGCACGCCGCACCGCGCATGGAGCGCTCGACGCCTTCCACCGTCACCACATGGGTGTAGTCGCGGCACAGGATGTTGTTCACCTGGTAGCTCGGACCGGTCACGACCCGGCCGCTGGTGCCCGAGCTGCGGTTCTGCCACTGCACGGTCTCGCCGGTGCGGTTGGTGCCCAGCGCGCCGCGCAGCGCGGTCGCCGCGGCCCTGCGGTCGGAGCTTTCCAGGCCCTGTCCGGCTTCCGAGCGCAGCAGGTCTGCAAGGACGACATCGGCTTCCGATTGCTGGACGGTCGGCGCGCTAAAAGCGCTGCCGAACAGGCTGCCGCCGACGACGACGGGCCCCGCACCGACGCTGCCGCCGGTGTTGCAGGCGCCAGCCACGGCGGCCAGGGTCACAGCAATGGCGAGTTTCAAGGCGTTCATCCGCTCTTGCCCTCGTGTCATCCCTCTGGGTCCGGTTCCCGTGCAAGGCACAGGAGTCGAAGCGGCGGCGCACAAGCACCGCCATAAGCCTAAACGTCCGGGCTGGGTTCGCCAACCGGGAGGAAGGGTCGGCCCGAATTCAAGCGCCAGACGTTACACGCATTTGTGGCCGAACTGCGTCGGTGCAAGGGGCTTCCACCGCCTTCGCGCGTCCTCAGATCGCCGGCAGCGTCAGGCGCGCCGCCAGTCCGCCGCCGCCCGGCCCGCGATCGCGCGCCAGCGCCAGGTCGCCGCCATACAGCCCCGCCAGATCGACGACGATGGACAGGCCGAGGCCCGTACCGGGAACCGTCTCGTCGAGGCGCCGGCCGCGCTTCAGCGCCTCGGCCATTTCGCTCTCGCCCAGCCCCGGCCCGTCGTCCACAATTGTGATGACGATCCGCTCGCCCCCCTCGCCTGCGCCCACCGCCGCCACGCTGACGCGCACGCGCGAGGCGGCCCACTTGCAGGCGTTGTCGATGAGGTTGCCGGTCATCTCCTCCAGGTCCTGCTCCTCGCCGCGAAAGCGCAGGCGCGTCTTCATGTCGAGGGAGATCTCGATGCCGCGGTCGCGATGGATGCGCGTCATTGCCCGGATCAGGCGCGAGAGGGCCGGTTCCACGTCGCAGGAGACGCCGATCACCCGTCGCTGCGCCGCCATGCGTGCGCGCTCGAGATAGTGATGCACCTGCGAGCGCATCACCTCCGCCTGTTCCGCCACCTTCGGGGCGAAGGGAGCGTCCTGGCCGCGCACCTCGTTGAGGATGACGCTGAGCGGCGTCTTCAGCGCATGGGCGAGATTGCCGACATGGGTACGCGCGCGCTCCACCACCTCGCGGTTGGACCGCACCAGCGCGTTGAGCTCCACCGCCACCGGCTTCAGTTCCGGCGGCAGGTTCTCGTCCACCGTCTGGGCATCGCCCCGTCGCACCGCCGCCAGCGAGGCGCTGAGCGCCACCAGCGGACGCAGGCCGACACGCACCTGCAGGAAGATCGCGCCGATGAGGCCAAGGCCCAGCACCAGCAGCGTCAGCGCCACCTGGCCCGCGAAATCGTATTCGCGTTCGCGCAGCTCCGCCGTCTCGCCGGCAACCGCAATCCGGTAGGCCGCCGCCTCGCCGAAGATGATGGTCTGCTGCAGCACGCGCAGCTCCGCCCCTTGCGGGCCGGAGATCACCGAGCGCAGGATGACGCCCGGCTGCGGCTCGTCCAGCGGCAAGCGGTCGCCGAGCAGCGACATGGACGAAAACAGCACCTCGCCGCTGTCCGCGTTCATCACTAGCCAGTACCAGCCGGAGGCCGGCAGATCGAAGCGCGGGTCGCCGAGATTGCCCGGCTCGGCCGGTTCGCTGGGAGTGCCGGCGGCCATCTCGCCGATGATCGCCTTGAGATAGACGTCGAGGCGGGCGTCGAACTCGCGCTCGCTCGCTTCCCGGTACAGCGCGACCAGCACGGTGCCGGTTACCAGCAGCGCGACCAGCGACCACAGGGACGCCACCAGGATGAGCCGTGTGGCGATGGAGCGCTGGCGTGCAGGACGGGCGACCGTTGCCGCTGCCGTCTCGCCGGCCTCCTGCCCGCCACCGTCCTCGGCGCCTTGCCCGTTCTCAGGCATCCGGCTCGCCGATGCGGTAGCCGAGACCGCGTACGGTCTCGATCAGGTCGCTGTCCAGCTTCTTGCGCAGCCGCCCGACGAACACCTCGATCGTGTTGGAATCCCGGTCGAAATCCTGGTCGTAGAGGTGCTCGATCAGCTCGGTGCGGGAGACCACGCGCCCCTTGTGATGCATCAGGTAGGAGATCAGACGGAACTCGTGCGAAGTCAGCTTGATCGTCGCCCCGTCCTTGGTCACCTTGCCGGCGCGGATGTCGAGGCGGAAGGGACCGACGCTGATCTCGTTGCTGGCATGGCCCGCCGCCCGGCGCAGCAGCGCCCGCAGCCGCGCAACCACTTCCTCCATGTGGAAAGGTTTGGCGACATAGTCGTCGGCGCCCGCGTCGATGCCGGCCACCTTGTCCGACCAGCGATCGCGGGCGGTGAGGATCAGCACCGGCATGAGGCGCCCGTCGCGGCGCCAGCGCTCCAGCACCGACAGCCCGTCGAGCACCGGCAGGCCGAGATCCAGCACCACCGCGTCATAGGGTTCCGTGTCGCCGAGGAAGTGGCCTTCCTCGCCGTCGAAGGCGGTGTCGACCACATAGCCCGCCTCGCCCAGCGCCTCGGCCAGCTGGCGGTTGAGGTCCTTGTCGTCTTCAACAACGAGCAGTCTCATGGTCGGGCCTGTTCCTTAAGTGTCGTGTCGCAGCGCCGTCTTCAGCGCAGCACCTGTCCCGAGCGGGCATCGATGACGCGCTCCTTCACCCGTCCCCCGTCGAGCACCGACAGGATGTAGACGAGCTGCCCGCCCTGCATGCACAGTTCGGCGCGCACGATCTCGCCGCCGGCACGGCCGGCGATGCTGCCGAGCGGGCGCGCTTCGCCTGCCTGCACGGCCTGACGGGCCTGGGACTGGCTCAGGCATTGAGCCTGCGCCAGCGCCGGAGCGAGGAGAGCAAGCACCGTCGTCAGCACCAGTGCGGCGCGTCGGGACGTCTTGCGAATGTGTAGCTGCCTGACCATGCGCGATCCATACCTGCCTGCGCCTGAATAGCACATGAACGCAAGGTGCAGGTACTGCACGGGAAACGCCGCTCAGCCCGCCTTCCCGCTTGCCCGCAGATTGCGCGCGATGCCTTTCGCGCCGTCGACCAGGAACAGCGACAGCACGATGCCGCCGGCCCATTCGTCCAGCGGCGGCGGCAGCGCTGCGACGTTCCACGAAAAACCGAAGATCGAATCGACAATCACCGCCGTCCACCACACGCCCAGCGGCAGGACGAAGACCAGCCGGCCGATCCGCCCGGCCGACAGCAGGGTTCCCTGCTCGGCGATCAGCACCTTGCGGGCCTCGGCCCGGGCCTCGATTTCGGCGCGGATCTCCTGCGCCGCCAGTTCCGCGGCAAGGTCCCCCTGCCGCTCCTTCGCCGACAGGCGCCGCTCCATCAGGGAGACCAGCGCACTCAACAGCGGGCCGGCGAGAAAGGCGAGCAGCCCGCTCATCGCCGTCCCTCCACGTCCGGCTCGTCGCACTTGCCCTCCCGGCCGCACCAGCCGGCCGGTCCGCGCGTCAGGTGGCGCAGCGCGATATTGGCGAGGTTGACCGCAACCACCAGCCACAGCGCCTCGCGCGGGCCGAGTGCAGCCGCCCAGTCGACTCCGGCGAGAAAGCCGGCCATCTCGGCGGCGATCACCGCAAGGCCGGTCGCAAGATTGAGGGCAAGGGTTCTCCAGCCGCGCATCGCGGTCTCCTTCTCGCAAGGTGTCGGATGAAAGGGATCAGCGCCGCAGCAGCAGGGCGAACAGGGCCCGCGCCAGGTCTGCAAGGCGCGCCAGCAGACCGCCGGGAGCCCCGGGTGTCTTGGTGGGTGTCTTGTCGGGCGGCACCGGGGTTGCGACGCCGTCTCCGTAGTCGCCGGTCAGCAGCAGCCGCGCCTCTTCCTGGCGCCGGCGCACCAGCCCGGCGAGCTTGCGTCCGCCGGCAGTGTTGTAGTTGGCGGCAAGGATATCGGCCGCGCCTTTGACATCGCCGGCCTTGAGCGCGGTCGCCCAGCGCCACTGCAGCGCGCGCGGGCCGAGGTTGAAGGCGACCGAGCACGCCGCATCGTGCCGGTGCTGCGGCAACTCGCCCAGCACCTTGGTCACCTCGCGCCCGTATTCCTCCTCGATCAGCCGGCGCAACAACCGGTCCGCCTCGGAGCGCGAAATCCGGTCGCCGGGGGCGAGCGGGCGGCCATGCGCCTTGCGCCAGCTCTGTGCAAAGATGCGGCTGCCCATCGTGAAGCCGTAGCCGATGGTCAGCACGCCGACCGGATCGCGATAGGCGCTCGCGACAAAGCCTTCGTGCCTGGCGACGAACGCCAGGCCCCTTGCGCTTACCTTCATGGGTCTTTCCCCTTCTGTTGGGAAATCAGGGATAGAGCTCGAAGAGGCCCGCGAGCCCCGGCCCAAGGCTCGCCGAAACCTGCCGGACCCGCAGCCGGAACAGCGCCTGCGGCCCGCCGAAGGCGGCCGTTTCCTGCGCTGCCGTTATCATCGCCTCGGGGCTCGCCACCGTCGCGGACCAGCGGGCGACACCTGCTTCATCCAGCAGTTCGGCGAGATAGTCCTCGCGCTCCTCGCTGAGCGGCACATCGCCCTCGCGCCAGCCGTCACCGCCGATACGCGTGCGGCGGATCCAGGTGAATTGCACCTCGCCGCCGGTAAGCCGTTTCGCGCGCCCATGCACCGGCGCGAAAGGCATCAGCCCGCGTGCGGTCGCCGTATGGGCGAGATCGACGCGGGCGAGACTGTCGAGTGCGTGTCCCGCCGGCAGCGCCGAGTAGGAAAAGCCGATGCCGATCTCGTCGAGGGTCAGCGGCAGCGGCAGCAGCGCGTCGTCGATCAGCACCACCCGGCTGCCGGCCGACGTCGGCATGCGCGCCGCCTCTTCCGTGCCCTGCTGGCCGCGCAGCAGCATCGACAGGCGGTAGCGGCGCGGGCCGACCAGTTCGGCGCCGGCGAATTGCAGCACCTCCAGCCCGCCGGCCCCACCCAGCACCGCCAGCGCATTTGCCCCCGACAGCACCGCCTCCTCGCTCGCCGAGGACAGGGTGCCGCCGGAAATCTCCACCACGGGCCGGCTGCCCCGGTCCCAGATCGCCACCGGCCCCGGCGGCAACTCGGTCACCAGCGTGCCGATCAGCGCCGGGCTCTCGGCCCGTGCATGGCGCATCGGCGACAGGCCGTCGCGCCAGCGATAGACGTCGACTGCCCCCGGCCAGGGCGCGCTGAATACGGCCAGGCGCGGAGCCTGCGCCGCGCTGTCGCCGGGCAGCGGCGGCAGGTCGAGGATCACCGCCTCCACCCCGCCGGCCGTCGCGGTGATGCTGCGCGGGCGCGCCTCGCCGCCGATGGCACGGGCAGCGCTCGGCGGCGGGCGGCGCACCACCTTGCCGGTCAGCCGGCGCCCTTCCGCCTCCTCCACACCGTCGATGCGGATGTCGAGCGCCTCCTCGCGCCCCAGCAGCGGATCGGCCGCAAGGCGCACCACGTCGCCGGCCTCCGGTTCCAGCCGCCCCGGCGGCAGCGCCAGCTGCGCTTCCTCGCGCTCGTTCCAGCGCCGCATCAGCAGCCGGTCGGCAAGTCCCGCTGCCAGCGCCGGGTCGAGCGCCGCGCCGAGATCCAGTTCCTCCACCCGCGCGCCATGTCCCTCGATCCGGCGCGAGGACACGACGAAGCGCCGGTGCTCGCGGGTCGCATCGCGCGCGGCGATCCGCACCTCCGCCGGCAGGTCCGCCGTCTCGCTCCGCCGCAGCGACAGCGCCGGGCGGTCGGCATCGCCGGCCAGGATCCCGCCCGCGTCCAGCTCGATGATGGCCGGCGACCAGGCCGGCAGCAGCGCCAGCGCCTCGCCCCGGTCGACGGCAACCGCGCCATGCGCCTCGATCAGCGGCGCCAGCACGTCGCGCAGTGCCACGGGTCCTGCCAGCGCGATCCCATCCAGCGTGCCGGAGAGGCCGTAGAGCCGGATCAGATCGTCCGGCAGGCCGAAATCGGCGGCGATCGCCCGCACCAGCCCGGCCAGCGACAGCCCGCCCAGCCGGCCGTTCAGCCAATGACCGGCGCGCCAGTTGCTGCCGTCGGCCCACAGGTCCGTCGCCGTCGGGAAGGCGGGAAACGGCCGCGCGTCCCAGGCCCACAGATGGATGCGCGCAGGATCGACCATCGGCCCGCCATAGAGCGGCGAGATCGGGTTGTCGCCGGGGCCGAGCTGCGGATGCCATCCCGACCAGCGGCCGATCACCGCCTCCAGCGCCCGGCGCTGGATCAGGTCGTCGCGCCCGCCGTCGGAAAAGCGCGGCCAGGCGGATTCGGAGGATTTCGCGTCGAAGAAGACATTCGGCTGGTTGGCGCCGCGGCTGATCGCCGGCACGCCCAGCTCCGTCAGCCAGATCGGCTTGGACTGCGGCACCCAGGCCGTCGCCCCCCCGATCTCCACGCCGCCGACCTGCTCCACATGCGGGTTCGACCACCAGCCCTTCAGGTCCTTGGCGCGGTACACCCACGGCTTGCCGTGCGCCCCGTCGCTGATAGGTGAGCGGAGGCCTGCGCGCCGGTCCGCCTCGCTCGCATAGTACCAGTCGTAATCCTCGCCGCCCGCCACCGCGCCCGCCAGCGCGGCGATGTCGTAAGGGTCGACAGTGCCGTCCGGATCGCCGTCCTCGCGCTGGTCGGCGAGCGGAAAATAGGCATCGATGCCCACCGCATCGATCTGCGGATCGGCCCACAGCGGATCGAGCGGAAAGCGCAGCTCGCCGCTCCCGCGCTGGTAGCCGCCATATTCGCTCCAGTCCGCCGCATAGGTGATCGCAGCTTCGGGCAGCAGCGTGCGCACCTCACCGGCCAGCTGGCGCAGCTCCTCGACGAAGGGGAAGCTGCCGGGCGCGTCGCAAAGCCGCGTCAGGCCGCGCATTTCCGAGCCGATCAGGAAGGCATCGACCCCGCCGGCCGCCTTGGCGAGCGCGGCCTGATGCAGCACGAAGCGGCGATAGCTCCACTCGCTGGGGCCGAGATACGACACCCCGTCGCCTGACGGCGAGAACTGCCCCGCATGCGCCGTGCCGGCAAAGGCCGCGATCTCGGCGCCCGCCGCCGCCGTTCCGTCCGGCGACCCGTCGAGGCCCGGCGCCAGCGCGCCGGTGATGCGCCCGCGCCAGGGATGCGGAGCCTGCTCGCCCCCGCCGTAAGGATCGGGGAGAGCGTTGCCGGGCGGCACGTCCATCAGCAGGAAGGGATAGAGCGCCACCTTCAGCCCGCGCGCCTTCAGGTCGCGGATCGCCCGCACGACGCTCGCATCCGACGGCGTGCCGCCATAGGCGGGCAGCCCCTCGTGCCGGCTCACCTCCTCGGCCACCGCACCGGAGAGGCCCGCGACCCGCCATGTGGCGCCGCGCGTCTGGCGGCCGCGCGTTTCCACCTTCGGTCGGATCGTGCAGTGGCCGGCGCGCAGGTCGTCGCCGAACCATGCGGTCACCAGCGCCACCTGTTCGAGGTTCGGGCACAGCGCCTGCAATTCGTCGATGGAGGCAGTCCAGTTGCTCGGCGCATGGGAGACGTGACGGTTGGCGCGTTCGGAGACGCCCGGCCGCACCGTCCAGGTCACTTCCGCCGGTTCGTAGACGAACTCGCCCGCGCCGGGGATGATCGTCACCGCCCGCACCATCTCCTCCAGCGGCTCGACAGCGCGGACCACCTCGAAGGTCAGCTGCGGCAGCCGGTCGCCGAATTCCTCTAGCGGCAGCCGCTCGAACACCGCATAGGCGGTGCCGCGATAGGCGGGCGTCGCCTCCTGCAGCGCCGCGATCAGCGGGTCCGGCGGCTGGTCCGCCTCGCCCTTGTAGAGCCGCCAGGTCACGCCGGTCAGCTCCATCGGCTTGCCGTCCGCCCAGATCGCCCCAACGTGGGAGATCGGCCCCTGGCACAGCGCCACGGCGAAGCTTGCGTGATAGCGGTAGCTGCGCACCCGCGTGCTGCTGCCGCCGCCCTTGCCGCCGGTGGTTTCCTCGCGCACCTCCTCCTCGAAGCGGGTCGCCCAGATCACCTGCCCGGCCAGCCGCACCCGGCCATAGACCAGCGGCAGCGGCGCACCTTCCGCCGAGGACTGCACGGAAAGATCCGACAGCCTCCGCCCCTCGATGGTCCGGGTCTGGCCGAACAGCCGCTGGTCGAGCGCATGGCCCGCCAGCGCGCCGGCCGCCTGGCCGAGGATCGCGCCGGTGCTGCCGAGAAAGGCCGCGCCCAGCGCCTGGCCGGCGGCCGCCAGAACGAGCGTTGCCATCAGCGTGCTCCCGGAAAGGCGAAGACGGCGGCGATCCGCCGCCGCCAGGCCGGCACCAGCGGACTTTCGGAGACCGACAGGCCCTCATAGGCGTGGATCATCGCAGGCGCCGTGCCGGTGAGGTCCGTCGAGAGGAAGCCCGCATGCTTCACCGGCGCCCCGTCGCGCCAGCGGAACAGCAGCACGTCGCCCGGCTGCGCCTCGGCGAGGCTGCGCTCCTCCATGTGCCGGCGCGCGGCGGCGAGCAGCGTCTCGCGCGCATCCGCCTCGGCCCAGTCGCGGCTGTAAGGGGGCGGCGCCTCCGGCTCCGTGCCGTGGATCGCCCGCCACACCCCGCGCACCAGGCCCAGGCAATCGCAGCCCGCGCCCCGGCAGCTGCCCTGATGGCGATAGGGCGTGCCGATCCAGCGCCGCGCCTCGCAAAGGATGTCGCTTCGCAGCACCATGACGTGCCTCCCGTAGTGTCGCAGTCTTCGTGAAAGTGTCAGCGCACCAGCGCGCCGCCGTCGTTCTCCGCCGCGCCGCGGCTCGGATAGGCCAGCACCCGTTCGGAGCCCGGCATGTGCGGAAAGCCCTGGAAATTCAGCGCGTTGGAGAATTTCTCGCGGCAGCTGGCGAAGCGCTTGTCGCAGCCGGCGGTCAGCCGCACAGACGTGCCGGAAGCCACCTGCCGGGCAAACGGCGTCATCAGCTCGACGATCCGCAGCCCCTCCTCCACCCGGTCGGAGACCACCTCGCCGACCAGCCCGCCGACTTCCAGCCGCCCGCCGGCGAACCAGTCGCGCGGCGGCCCGGCAATGCCGTCCACCTTGATGCGCCCGGCGGTCGAACCCGCCGCCACCGTGCCCTCCAGCCGGAAGCCGCCGGCAACCAGATCCACACCGCAGCGCCCGTCGCCGAGATCGGCATCGCACAGATGCGAAAACACCCGCCCTTGCGGGATGTCGAGCAGATGGGCGAGCCCGCGCAACTCGGCGCGAAACGCATTTCCCGCCCGTGTCACCTCGCCGATGACGGCACGGCGCAGCAGCATCCGGTGCTCGGGCGCCTGCCAGTCGACCAGGAAGATCTCGACGCGCCCGCCGTCCCACAATCCAGCGGCAAGATCCGCTTCGGCGATCCGGTCGGAGGCGAGAATGCCGGCCGCCTCGCTGGTGCCGGTGGCAAAATCGGGTGCGAGGTCCGTGGCGCTGGCCTCGAAGCCGAGTTCGGGGCGGAACTCCGTCCCCTCGAAGGCGAGCACCCTGTCGTGATCGGTAAAGCCGAGCACGGTGCCGTCGGCCCTTGTCAGCCGCCAGCAGGTGGCGAGCGTCGTTGCCTGCGCGCCCGCGCGCGCGGCCAGTCCCGGAGGAACCGTCCTCATGGCGCCTCTCCCCCGCCCGGCGTTATCTCCAAGAGCGGGATCGTCGGCACGCGCCCGGCCTCGAAATGGGTCAGGCTCAGCTCCAGCCGGTCGGTGTCGAAGCGCACCGGCACGTCGAAACGAAAGCCGGCGGTCACCGTGACGCCCGGCGCTGGCGCCTCGCTGAGCGTCACCAGCCCGGTCGCCGGATCGCAGGTGAAGCCCGTCCCCTCGGCGAGCTCAGAGCCGCCGACGGCGACCCGTACGGAGCCGGCCACCGGCTTTTCGATCCGCCGCAGCGCCGCGCCCTCGCCGGCGCCGTAGCTCTTGGCGAGCGGAAACTCTACCCGCGCCCCGTCGCCCGTGCCGAGCCGGCAATCGAGCGGACCGACCGTATTGCCGGTCGCCGCCGACAGGTTGTCAAAGGGATCGCGGAAGCGGAAGCCGATCAGCCGGCCACGCATCCGCTCGAAGAAGCCGGCCACTTCCTGCAGGTCGGCGAGCGAGCGCACGCCGCTACCGGCATCGTAGCGCCGTCTCGACCCGGCCCAGCGCGCGTTGCGCATCTCGGCGCCGGAGGCCAGCGTCACCACTTCCGTGCGCCATTGCGGCCCGCCGCTGGCGCCGAAGGCGACGCCGAGCGGAAAGCGTTCCTCGATGAAGCCGGGCGTCATCGCACCGGCTCCCTGTTGCGAATTTTTGAAATAAATGCCCCGAGTTTGATCTTGCTCAAGGTTCGCTCCGCCACGGCGGTGCAGTCTCTTCGCGTCACAGGAGGTCTACCGGACATGAGTCATGTTCCCCACGAGTTGCACGAGGAATTCCCGGACAAGGTCGCTGTCTTGCACGAGCTGAAGGTTTCCAACGGCCATTTCGCGCGGCTCGCCGACAGCTACCACGACGTCAACCGGGAGATTCACAGGGTCGAGACCGATGTGACCCCGGCCTCCGACGAGGCCCTGGAAGAGCTTAAGAAGCAGCGCCTTCGCCTGAAGGACGAAATCGCGGCGATGCTCGCCGCCAACTGAAACGCCGGTGTCTGAGCCCCTCCTCTTCAGGCCCGACGTCAAAGCCCGCGCCGTCCCCGTCCGACGGCGCGGGCAACCATTGTTGCGATCTGCGCTTCCGAACGTGCGAAGCTCTCCGCATCCCTCGCCTCCACATTGAAGACGATCTGCGGCGTGGCCTGTCCGCCGCCGCCTGCGGCAACGCCCAGCCGGCCGCTGGCATCGCGCGACAGCGGCAGCACCGCCTCCGCACCCGCCTCGCCCATCAGCCCCAGCGCATCCGCACCGCCTCCCGGCAGCGGGAAATAGCCGGGCGCGGCAACGACGCCGCCCTTGGCGAAAGGCAGGATGCCCCCGCCCGAAAATCCCGACGCCAGCCCCGAAAACAGTTGCCCGGCAAGGCCGGAGATCCCGCTGGAGATCCCCTGCTCCACCGGCGCCAGCGCCGCGCTCAAGGCCCGGTTCGACAACGACAGCGCCGCCGACCGCAGCACCTGCTCCAGCGAGCGGCCGTCGACCAGCGCCTGGCGCAGCCCGCGCGACAGCACGCCGGCCGCGTCGCGCGAGGCGCTGCGCACATCCTCCATGGCGGCACGCAGCCGCTCCGCCTCGTCCAGCTCCAGTCCCTCAGCGCTCATCGCCGCCCTCCTGCCGTTCCGTGTCCTTGCCCGCCGCCGCATCGGGGAAGCGCTGCATCAGCGCCTCCAGCCCGGCACGCGCCAGCGGGCGCAGATCGCGTGTCCTGCCGCCCTTGAGACCGGCCAGCACCGCCGCCAGCTCGCGCGGCGTTGCCCGCCAGAAGCTTTCCGGCGGCCAGCCGAGCCGGCCCATGCACAGGCCCATCGCCTCGTTCCAGGGAAAGGGCCGTCGTTCGCCCGCGCCCGCCTGCCGCCCTGCGGACGCGGCGCTCAAGGGTCCGGCGGCGTCTCGCCTCCGGCCGCATCGGCGCTGCCGGCAAAGGTCGCGCGCAGCAGCTCCGCCGACAGCAGCGCGAGCCCGGCCACGCCATCGGCATGGTCCAGCCGCGCCACCTCCTCGTCGCGAATCTCCTCGCCGGCGCCGCGCAGGCCTGCCCCGAGGATGCGGATCACGTCGCGCGCCGACAGCCGCGCCTCGGCGAAGCGCTCGGTCAGCGTCGCCATATCCTCAGCCCCGTAAACCGCTTCCAGTTCGGCCAGCGCGCCCAGCGTCAGCACCAGCCGGCGATTGCGGCCGCCGAGCCGCGCCGCCACCTCGCCGCGGTGGCGGTTCGCCGCCAGTCCCTTGCCCTCCGCCATGGTCAGGCTGCCGTGAAGCTGATTTCGCCGGCCGATTCCAGCGCCAGCTCATAGGTCACCTCGCCGTCATGAGTGCCGGCATAGTCGAGCGCGCTCACCTGGAACGGCCCGCTGATCGTGCCGAAATCCGGCACCACCACCTGCCAGGTACGGATCGTCCCGTCGAAGAACATCGCCCGCACCGTCCCGTCCGCCGCCTTGTCGCGGAAGATGCCGCCGCCCGAGATGCTGGCCGAGCGGGTGCCGGCGCCCGACAGCAGCTCGCGCCAGCGTCCGAAACTGTCCGCGTCGGTGACGTCGACGCTGCCGGCATTGAGCGCGATGCGCCGCGCCTTCAGCCCGGCCATGGTGACGAAGCTCCCGCTTCCGGTCGCATCGCATTTCAGCAAAAGGTTCCTGCCTGCCTGTGCGGCCATCTCCGCCTCCGTTCCTGTATCGCCCTGATCCGCGTTCTAGTCCGCCGGCTCGCTCACCAGCCGCAGCCGCAGCCGGCCGCGCCAGGTCCGTCCGTCGGCGAGCCGCTCGCTGCGCTCGTCCAGCGTCCCGGCATTGACCAGCACATGCCCGTCGAGAAATCCGCCGGCCCCCGCGAGCACCGCCTCGCGGGCCGCCGCCATCAGCGCGGCGACCTCGCCGCGCGCGTCTTTGCGCGAATGCACCAGGATCTCCGCCTCGTGCTCCTCGCCTTCCTCCGCGCTGGAAAGCAGCGGCCGCGAGACGATAGGGCCGAGCTCGATGAAAGGGTGCGCTACCCCGCGCGGTGTCCCGTCATGCACCCGCTCGCCGCCGGCCAGCGCGGTCAGATCGGCATCGGCGCGCAAGGCCTTCACCAGCGCCGCCCGCAGGGCCGCTTGCGCGCTCATCGTCCCTCCTCCTCGACAAGGCAGGCGACAAACCCGCTCCGCCTTGCCGTGTCGTCGACGGCGAGCACGCGGAAGCGCCGCGTGCCTTCGCTCAGCCGCCAGCCGCCGGAAATGCCCGTGCCGGTGCGCAGCCGCGCCACATGGGTGGCGATGCCGTCGTGCCGTCCGCCCGCCTGCCGCTCGGCAAGGCTGGCCGGCGCCAGTTCCACGAAGACGAGGCCGGTGTCGGTGAAGATCGTCTGCGCCTCGCCGTCCGCCGCCTCGATCCGCTCGGGCCGCTCCAGCCGCATCGCGCGGTCGAGCGGGCCCGCTCCACGTAATCCCCTCACAGCCGCAGCATCCGGTAGCTGCCGGCAAGGCTTGCGACCGCCGGCGGCAGGCCGAGCGCGGCCGGATCCAGCCCCGGCTCGCGGTGCTCGAACCAGTGGGCGACCAGCAGCAGCACTGCCTGTCGCAGCGGCCCCGGCACGGCGCCCGTCTCCGCCCCGTATCCGGCGGTGAAGTCGATTTCTATGCCGTTGAAGCCGGCGATCCCGGCCGGTGCGCTCGTCTTGACCTTCAGCCGCGGCGGGCTGGTTGCCGCCTCCAGGCGGTAGTCGCCCGGATCCAGCGCCACCGGCAGCCCGTCGCCGTCATAGACGGTGACCGCCTCGACCGAGGCGACCGGGGCGACCGGCAGCCGCACCACCCGGCCGGGCGGCCAGGCGTCCAGATAGAGCCGCCAGCCCTGCGTGATCAGCGCCCGGCGCGTTGCCAGCTCGATCTGCCCGCGCGCGGCGGCGATCAGCCGGCCGAGCAGCGCGTCTTCCTCACTGGTTGTCACGCGCAGCTGGGCGCGCGCCTCCTCCAGCGTCACCGGCTCCACTGCCGGCGGCGTCGTCACGATCGCGGTCATCGCATCCCCATCCGCTGTCCGTTCCGCATCGCCGGGCGGGAAGCTGTCCCCGCCCGGCGCGTTCCCCGCCGCCGTTACGCGGCGAAGACCAGCAGCTTGATCGCGTCGAAGTCCTGCATGCCGCCGCCCACGCGCTTGGTCGTGTAGAACAGCACGTAGGGCTTGGCCGAATAGGGATCGCGCAGGATGCGCACCCCGGCCCGGTCGACCACCAGATAGCCCCGGCGGAAGTCGCCGAAGGCGATGGCCGGCGCACCGGCGGCGATGTCCGGCATGTCCTCGGCCTCGGTGACCGGGAAGCTCATCAGCGTTGCCGGAGCGCCGAGGCTCGCCGGCGGCTGCCACAGGTAGTTGCCGTCGCCGTCCTTCATCTTGCGCAGCACGCCCTGCGTGCGCCGGTTCATCACGAAGCGGGCGTTCTGGCGGTAGCCGGCCTTCAGCGCATAGACGAGGTCGATCAGCACATCGCCCGGCTCGCTCGCCGGAAAGGCCGCATCGACACCGGTCGACAGCGTGCCGACATTGCCCCAGCTCCAGGCGTTTTCTGCCACCTGCGGATAGTCGAGGAAGCCGCGCGGCCGGTTGACGCCGTTGCCGGCCACAAAAGCCGCGCCCTCCTGCTCGGCAAAGGCCTGCTCCACCTCCTCGGCGATCCAGGCGTCGATATCGACCGCCGCATCGTCGAGCAGCGAGGCGGTCGCCGCCGGCATGGCGTAGAGCTCCATCGTCGGGAAGGCGAGTTCGGCCAGCGTCGGCGAGCCGGTCTCGGGCCGCGCCGCCGTTTCCGCCACCCAGCCCGACTGCGGGCCGGAGATCGAGAACGGCTTCTTGAAGACGCTGGACGAAACCTGGCGCGAGCCGGCGATGGCGCGGATCGGCGAGACCGACGTCATCCGGCGCAGGATGCCGGCCTCGGTCTCCTCCGGCACCAGATAACCGCCGTCCGGGTCGGAGCCGGTCGACAGCGCCTTCTGCTCGAGGGAGCGCAGGCCCTCCTCCTGACCCTTGCGCATATAGGCGAGAAAGCCCGCCCGGTGCTCGCCGGCCGCCGCGCTCTCGCGGGTCCGGGTGCCGGTCGCTTCGCCCTCGCGCGGCGGGCGCGCCGCCTTCAGAGCCAGCGCGTCGAGGCGCTGTTGCTGACGGTCGATCTCCGCCTCGATGCGGGCGAGCTTCTCGCCGGTCAGCACGTCGGTGCTGCCGCGCTGCTCGATCTCCGACAGGCGCTCGTCGTTCACCTCGCGAAACGCGGTGAAGGCGGCGCGCATCTCGTCGAGCTCGCGCTCCAGTCCGGTGCCTGGGGCAGGCGCGGCACCACGTCCGGTCACCGCCTTGGTTTCCACCCCCTTGGTTTCAGGGGCGTGGCGCGTCAGCGCCGGCTGCTCGGCCGGACGGGGATTGCTGCTGGTCATGATCTGCGAAACTCCATTGCCCTGGTTGAGAGGCCCGGCGCTGCCAGCGCCGGTCGGACGGCCCTGCGGCCGCCTCACGAGTCGAGCGCGCCCGGCGCGCGTCCCGTGGCGTTCGACCCGGCGTCGAGCCGGGCCATCGGGTGCAGCGGGAAGGTCACGAGCGACACCTCCCACAGGTCGATGTCGAAGATCCGCCGCAGCCCGCTCTGCGGATCGCGGCGGGCGGAGCGGGTGCGAAAGCCGATGGAGAGCCCGTCCAGCGCACCGGCCGCAACCAGCGCGGCGGCATCGCGGCCCGTGCGCGCGTCGGTCACCAGCCGGCCGCTGAGATAGAGCCCGTGGGCGTCTTCCCTGGCGCTGTCCCACACGCCGATGGGCCGTGCCGGATCGTGCTGCCACAGGAAGCGGATGCCGTGCGCGCCGCGTTCGGCGAGGCTGCGGCGGAACGCGCCGCGCATCACCATGTCGAGCGCATCGTCCGGCGCGCCGAAGACGCTGGCATAGCCGGAGATCCGCGTCGGCCGGACGAGAGCCCGACCGCCCTTCGGCTCCGCCCCGCCGCCATCGCGGCCGAAGCGCCCTGCCGCCAGTGCCCGCATCGCCAGCGCGGCACCGTCCCGCTTTGCCGGGCTTTCCGTCTGCGCCCGGCTCATGCGCGGGCCCCGGCGCTCACCGCGCTTCTTTCGACGGCGGCACGCAGCACCAGCACGAAGCGGGCGAACACGGCCCGGTGCGCCCGCTTCACATGCGGCGCGCAGCGGATCGCCTCCGATGCGGACATCTGAGAACCGGGCACGCGCACGCCCGCGCTCGCCCCAACACGGTGCGTCATGATCTGGATCTCCCTTTGGTGAATTCGAAATGCGAATGGCCGGGTGCCCCTCGCGCTCCCGCCCCGCGATCATCATCCCGGCTCCGCCCCAACGGTCGTCTTCCCGGACGGCGCTCAGCGCCGAGCCGGGACCGGGGAGCCGAGGGCGTATGAGGAGCGCTCACGAAAGAGGCCGCAACCGCCGTGCCTCTCCGATCCCGGCTCTCCGGCTGCGCCTGCGGCCGGGATGACGAACAGAGAGGCAGTAAGCCCCCCTACTCGTCGCCGATCATCCGGTTGAGCCGGGCGATGGCCTCGACGAAATCGTCGAAGCGGCGGTTGGAGCGCACCATCTCGCGCAAGCTCCAAACCAGCAGGCTCGACGAGGAGCCCGCCCACAGCAGCAGCACCAGATGGGCAAGGTCCCCGCGAGCCGCCACCTCGCGCAGCGCCGGCTCCATCATGCGCCCTCGCCCGCCCCCGAAGCCACGGAGCCGCCCTCTTCCGCGCCGTAGCCGACCGCCTGCCGCTTCTCGGCTCGCGTCAGGAACGAGGCCCGCTCGACCCGCTCCCACAGGGCGGCGCGCTCCGCCGACAGCGCCTCGATGGCATCGGCATCGGGTACCAGCCGCAGGTCCGCCCCCTCGCGGGGGGACAGCCACCGCGCCAACGCCTCGCCGACGCGCGCGGCCAGCGGCAGCACGGTCTGGCGCCAGAAGGCGCGGTTGGCCTCCTGGTAGTTGGCAAAGGTGTTGTCGCCGGGGATCGCCAGCAGCATCGGCGGCACGCCGAAGGCGAGCGCGATCTCGCGCGCCGCCTGGTTCTTCGCCTCGATGAAATCCATGTCGCGCGGGGTGAAGCCCATCGGCTTCCAGTCGAGCCCGCCTTCCAGCAGCAGGGGCCGCCCCGCATTGGCCGGTCCCTGGTAGCCGGCCTCCAGCTCACCCTTCAACCGGTCGAACTGCTCGTCGGTCAGGTTGGCCGCATCCGCCCCGCCATAGACCAGCGCGCCGGAGGGGCGCGCCGCATTGTCGAGCAGCGCCTTGTTCCAGGCCCCGGCCGCGTTGTGCAGGTCGAGGCTCACCTGCGCCGCCTCCAGCGGGGCAAAGCCATAATGGTCGTTGAGCGGGTGGAACACCTTCAGATGCAGCACCGACGGATGGCCGTCGCGCGGGTCTGCGGGAAAGCGCACCGTGCGCCCGGCGACCGTGTAGTCGAACGCCTCCGGCCAGCCGTCGCGCCCCGGCACCACGCGCACCCGGTCGGGCCGCAGCGCATGGAGTTCGCGAGGGTTGCCGTCGATGTCGACCCGCTCCAGATAGGCATTGCCGGCGACCTGCAGGTAGCCGTGAACCTCCTCCAGCAGCCCCTGTCCCGACTGGCCCGGCGAGGGGCGCGCCAGCAGCTCCAGCAGCGGATGCGTGTCGAGTTCGCGCGCGCCCTCGTAGAGCACCAGCGGCACGCTGGCCGCCGCCTCCGCCACCATGCGCACGGCTCGGTGCACCACCGGGTTTCGCGCATATCCCTCGCGGGCGAGCGCCGCATAATCGCGCGGCGTCCACACCGCCCGCCCGCTTCCCGAAAGCGCCAGCAGCGGGCCGGCGCGCGAGGCCTTGGCCTCGGCTGACGGGCGACGAAAAGAGTCAAGAAGGTCGCGCAACCCCATGATCCAGAATCCTTTTTCCGGTCGACTTGAGAAACTGAGTCCGCGTCCTGAAGCATCGATTCAAACAGATCGATTCAGGTGCCTTACATCGTGATTCAACGCGGTGCGGCAGGTCTCACAGGCTGCGCAGGCGCGGGTTTGCCAGCGGCTTCAAGGCCAGCTCGTGCAGCGCATAGACCAGCGCGTCGAGCCGGTCGGGCGAGTGGCCGGCCGACAGCCCGTCGGGGGCGAATTCCGCCATCTCGTCCTCGAGTTCGGGAAAGGCGCCGACATGGCGCACCCGGCCCTGTTCGTAGAGCATGGCGACCGGCTCGGCGCGCAGCCACTTGCCCCGCCGCGCCCGCACCTCGGCGACGGGCACGCCGGGATCGACGCCGTTGATCACCGCGCCCACCATCTCGCCGCCCTGGTTCACCTCGGCGACCAGGCAGTCGGCCCCGAGCGTCCGCCACAGCTCCACCGCCGCCCGGGCCCAGCGCGCCGGCTTTGCTGCCCGCACGCTCGCATCCGCCAGCACATGGACGATGCCCGCCGCGTCGATGCCGGCGGCAACGATGCCGCAGGCGTCCGAGCGGCGGGACGAGCCCGCCGGCGGATCGACCGCGACAACGATGCGGGCAAGCTCCTCCGGCCGCCGGTCGGTGCGGCAGCGCTCCAGCGCGTCGCGGCTCCACATCGCGCCCTCGCGCTCGCCGACAATCTCGCCGTCCAGTTCCTGCCGCGCCAGCCGCGTACCGCGATAGCGGGCGCGGATCGCGGTGATGAAGCCCTTGGCCAGATGCGCCGCGTTGGCTTCCGTCGCCGCGCGGGTCACCACCGTGCCCTCGTCCCCGATCAGCCGCTTCAGGAGTGGGATCGGTCGCGGCGTCGTGGTCACCAGCTGGCGCGGATGGGTGCCGAGCCGCAGGCCGAATTGCAGCATGTCCCAGGTCTCCTGCACATGCCGCCACTTGGCCAGTTCGTCGCACCAGGCCATCTCGAATTGCGGCCCCCGCAGCGCGTCCGGGTCCTCGGAGGAAAACACCTGCGCCACCGCCCCGCACGGCCATTCCAGCCGCCGGCGCGAGGGCAGCCATTGCGGCCGCTCCGAGGCCGGGTGCACGCCGAGCAGGCCGGAGATCCCCTCCACCATCACCTCGCGCGCATCCATCTGCGTCTCGCCGACCAGCGCGATGCGCAGCTCGCCGCCCCGCCCCTCGCGCGCCGCCGCGTTCACCGCCGCGCGCAGCCATTCGGCCCCGGCGCGGGTCTTGCCGGCACCACGCCCGCCGAGCAGCAGCCACACCCGCCAGTCGCCCCGCGGCGGCAGCTGGTGCTCATGCGCCCAGATGGGCCAGTCATGGCGCAGGAAGCGCAGCTCCGCCGCCGTCAGCCGCGCCAGAAAATCCGGCAACCGCCCCTTCGCCGCACAGGCGGTCAAGGCGCTGCGCAAGCTCGTGCCTGAGTGCATCCTCGTCCCTCCCCGCCGGGTCCAGTTCCCTCACCCCGCCGCGCAGCTCGATCAGGACGTCGAGCGTCCGGGCGAGACTGCCCAGCGTGCGGGCGTTGCGCTCGGCCAGCTGCGAGGCCTCCGCCCGGTCCAGCTTCAAGGCGCGGGCGCGGCCGATTTCCAGCTCGATCGCCTCCACCTGCCGCTCGAACGCCTCCGCCAGTCGCCCCACGAGGCAGGCAAGGCCTTGCGTGTCGCCGGCAGCGATCAGCCCGCGCACATCGCCCGAGCGCACCCAGCCCTCGGCCTGGATGTGCCGCAGCACCGTGCTCTTGGCGACGCAGAACCGCTTCACCACCCCGTCCACATCCAGCGCGCCGCTCTCGTAGAGCTGCCGCGCCTCCGCCCAGGCCTCCGCGCCCAGATGCACCGGCGCCTTGCGGTCGGGAGCGGCTGCGTCCGCCGGGGGTGGCTTTTTGGTTTTGGCGCTCGGCGCCTCGGGATCGGCCGGCAGGGTGTCAGCCGCAGCCGGCATGCCCTTGGCTTCGGCCTGTTCCGGGGATTGCGCGGCACCGTCCGTTGGCGCCTTTGAACCGGCCATCGGCTCCTCCCTGTTTGATGTCGGGATCATGTTCCGCAAGGATCGGGAGACGGCCCGAGAAAGAGGCACCACTTGGCCTCTCCTCCGCGCGTCACCCCGGCCAAGCGCAAGCGCGCGCCGGGGCCTATTGGCTGCCAGAGCGGTAGCGGGAACACGCCGACGCGCGCGCCACTCCCTGCGTGTCGTCCCGGTTTCGGCGAAGCCGAAGACCGGGACCCAGTAACCCCATACGGTTCGGCTCACACCCTGGTGTCGCCGCATCCTCCCGCACGCAGGTCCCATCCCTCGTCATCCCGGCCGAAGAGCCGGGATCGGAGAGCCGAGGCGGTGCGGCGGCGCTCAGACAAAAGAGGCAAACGCCCTGCCTCCCCGGTCCCGGGTCGCGCTCACGCTTGCCCGGGAAGACGCGAGGAGAGGCTGGAGCGACAAACACCTGCCGAGGGTGCCAATGAGTCCCGGCTCTCCGGCTTCGCCTGCGGCCGGGATGACAGCCTGAGCAAGAAGCGCGATCTCGCATCCCCTCGGCCGTCACCCCGGCCAAGCGAAGCGCGCGCCGGGGCCTATTGGCTGCCAGAGCGGCGGCGGGAACACCGCAAACCCATCCCCTCGTCATCCCGGCCGAAAAGCCGGGATCGGAGAGCCGAGGGCGGTGCGGCGGCGCTCAGACAAAAGAGGCGAACACCCTGCCTCCCCGGTCCCGGCTCGGCGCTTTCGCGCCGTCCGGGAAGACGCAAAGGGGAGGTTGGAGCGACAAACCAACCGCCAGAAACACAAATGGCGACCGAACCTCCCGGTCCGCCGCCATCGCCAGGCCGCAACTGTGCGACCATGCCTGAACCCTACCCGACCACCGCTACGGTGTCAAGGATTTTTTTCCTAGACGTGCCCCGCCGGAGATCCCGGCGGGGTTTTCGCGCGTCCGGTCAGGCCCGTGCCGTCAGCCGACGACCACCAGCCGGCCGTCGAGATCGGCGCCGCTTGCCCGCGTGACCGTGCCCAACTCGCGGATCGCGGCGATGAGCTCGTTGCGGTAGACGAGGCCGGTGTTCTCGAAGGGCAGCCTGCGCAGGTCCGGCGTCGCGATCCCGCCGGCGACGCCGCCGCCGATCGGCTTGCCGTTCCAGGCCTCCGAGAAGGCGCCGAGCATCACATAGGTGTTGAAGGCGAAGCGGAAGGGCTTGTCGAGCACCTCCTCCACCGGCTTGCCGGCGAGCGTGATGTCGACCGCGCGGGCGTCGGCCGCCGTTGCGCCCAGCTCCACCTTGTAGCGGATGCCGGAGGAGAAATGCAGCAGCCCGCGCGAGACGAAGGTGGAGAGATCCGTCGCCGCCACCTCGTCCGGGCGCAGCAGGCGCTTGGCGTTGGAGATCAGCATGTCGCGGATCTCGGCCCCCGTCATGGTCGCGATCTCGACCTGGTCCGCATAGGGCATGACGTCGAACCAGGCGCGGAAGCTCAACGGCTCGCCCGGGGCGATGCCCGTCGCCAGCCCGGTCGCGTTGAACAGGGCGAAGTCGACCGCCCCACCGGGGAACGTCGCCGACTGGCGCACCAGCGTGTCGTTCATGAAGTTGGCCAGTGCGGTCTCGCCCGTGTAGCGGGTCGCCTGGGTCTCCTTGGTCGAGACCGGCGCATCGGCGGCAACCGCGCCGATCACCTCGGCGAGCTTGTCGTCGAGGGCCGCGATCATCGGCGCCATCACCTCGGCCTCGAACCCCGCGTCATAGTCGCCCTCGCGCTCGAGCGCGGCGTAACCGTCCGCCCCTTCCGCCACCGTGTCGTCGCGCTTTTTCACCGGGTGCAGCGACACGTTGGAGAACCACTTGTCACGCCCCTCGCCGGCGGCGATCGACATGGCGATCTCGCCGAGGAAGGCGCCGTTCGCCTTGGCCTGGGTGAGCAGCACGCCGGAGACCATGTTGTTGGGGTCGATGCCGTCCGTGTTGAGCTCGGTGTGCGAGTGGCCGCCGACCAGCACCACCGGCTTGGTGGCCAGCGGGCCGATCGCCTCGGCGATGGCGAAGTCGCCCTCGCCGATCTCGCGCAGGGAGCCGGCCTTGCCGGACTTGTGCATGCCCTTGCCGTAGCCGCAATGGGAGAGCACCACGACCACGTCGGACACGGCCTCCACCGCCCTGTAGAGGTTCGTCGCCGCCTCGACCGGGCTTGCCACCCGCATGGCCGGATCGGCCTTGGTGCCGGTGCGGATGTCGATATTGGTGGTGAGCCCGATCACGCCGACGCGCAGGCGGTTGGCCTCGATGATGGCGGCAGGCACATAGTCGCGGTCGCGCGCGAGGTGGGCCGAGTCCGCCACGTTGGCCGAGAGCACCGGGAAGGCGGCGTCACGCTCGATGCCGAGCCTGAGCTGGGCCGCCCCCCGGTCGAACTCGTGATTGCCGAGCACGGCGATGTCGACGCCGGCGGCCGACGCCGCCCGGTAGCCCGCGTCAACCACGTAGTCCGCCTCGGTCCAGCCCAGCAGTTCGTCGAAGATCGAGCCGGTGTGGTCATCGCCCCCCGACAGCAGCAGCACGGTTTCGTTGGCGGCGGCGCTGGCCCGCGCCTCCCTCACCCGCTTGACCATCTGCGCCATGCGGTGGGTGTCGCCGCGCTTCGCGTGCATGTCGGTCATGTGGTTGTGCATATCGTTGAAATGCATCAGCCGCAGCACATGGCGCTCGCCGTCGGCGAGCCGGCGCTCGGGCACCGGAGCGCCGTCCTGCGCCACGATGGTGGTCACCGGACCGGCGAGCGGATCGCCCTTGAGCAGGAAGACGCGCTCTGCAGCGCCGGCGGGATTGGGCGTGACGGCGACCATCTGCAGCTCGCCCGCTCCGGGCGTGGCATCGGCGCGGCGCACCAGCACCGGCGACAGCGCGGCCAGCGCGCCAAGGCTCGCGGCGGAAGACAGGAAATAGCGACGGGTGAAGGATGTCATGGGGAGACCTCTCGCGGACTTGCGTGAGCCCGTCTCATTTCAGGGACACATCTCAGCCGTGTGACGGTTCCGTGTCTCCCCACAGGAGCCAAGGCCTTGTGAACACTTTTAAATTCACGCAGCGGAAAGTTGTCTGATGGCGCGGATCATTGCACCCGCTCCGTTCCTCCCTTGCCTCACAGGCCGTCGTCCGGGGCGCAGGCAAAACCGCGACCCGGGAGCCAATGGCAGCCCCGACCGGAGCGGGACGTAGGGCGCTTGCCTCCCCTCGGCCGTCACCCCGGACGAGCATTGCGAGATCCGGGGCCTATTGGCTGCCTGAGCGATAACGAGGGCACGCGGTCCGAGCCCCACGCTCCCCTCTCCCACCCCCAGAAGAATAGATGAGGGGGAGATATCGGCGCAGCCGACAGAGGGGGTGAGCAGCAGCGGCACCCGCCAGAAACACAAATGGCGGCCGAACCTACCGGTCCGCCGCCGTCGCCAGGCCGCAACTGTGCGACCATGCCTGAATCCTCCCCGACCACCGTAACGGTTTCAAGGATTTTTCCTGATTATATACTTGACGTACCAGGAACGCTTCACCCTGGTACCTGAGAGTGAGAGATCGGCTTCTAATGAGCCTCAGATATGCTACGATCTACCAGATATTTTAGGAGATTTCGACGTGAAGAGAATCAACATTTTCGAATATTTTGACTTAGCGGAGTCGCTTGTGAGTGCGAAGGTGAAGCTTGCTGCTGATACCTTGAACGGCGGAACTCTGTATTTCGGACTTATGCCTCTGCCGCACAAGCTCTCAGCATTTGTAGACGAGAACAATGGATTTAGCGCGTGCAAGTACAGCGCTATCGAACTAAAGCGCGCAATTGAAAATTGGGTAAAAGAAAATATCTGGGATGATATCACTGAGATAGTAAATGCTAAATTTGAGAAGGAATTCAGCGGATGGCAGTACCGTCATATTTCAACCAAAATCGAAACATTTAGGAGTGTTTTCGAGGCTGAATGTCATGAAGTTGACGTTTACTCAGTCGGGCAGATTGCAATCTACAAAACGCGCGACCTAGTCGCCAACGCCTCCCATGCCATCCCTGAGGAGTTCCGCAAGGGCATGCCGTCTGAATCTCTTAAAGAATTTGATGACGCTGGACGCTGTCTGGCATTCGATCTGCCAACTGCTTGCGGATTTCATGCTCTGAGAGGCACGGAGCTTGTTATGGACGATTACCTTAAATCTTTTGGCGTAACTAAGAAGCTAATTAGCTGGAACGATTACATTAAGGCAGCCGAAGAAGTCGCGAACTCAACGGGCGCAGGACCAAAGCCCTCCAAAAAGGTCACGGCGATGTTAGACCGCATGCGATCTTTAGACCGTAATCCGTTGATGCACCCACGTGACGAACTTGACACGGCAAGTGCGGGGCACCTGTTTAGTTTAGCTACAATCACGGTAGCGGAAATGGTCAAAGACATGAGAGGCGCGAAGAGCAATAGCGCGGTAGCGTTAATTGCTTCAAAATCCGGAGCGGAGGCACCAGTTGACAAAGCCGCGGAACAACTAGGAAGACAGCGGCCGGGATGACAGCCGGAGCAAGACGCACCACCTAGCCTCCCCTCGGCCGTCACCCCGGACGAGCAACGCGAGATCCGGGGCCTATTGGCTGCCAGAGCGGCAGCGAGGGCACGCGGTCCGAGCCCCACGCTCCCCTCCCCCCCCCCCAAGAAGAATAGATGAGGGGGAGATGTCGGCAAAGCCGGCAGAGGGGGGAGAGCAGAGAAAGCGACAAACCAACCGCCAGAAACACAAATGGCGGCCGAACCTCCCGGTCCGCCGCCATAGCCAGGCCGCACCTATGCGACCATGCCTGAACCGTCTCAGGCGTGCCCGCCGGCATACTTCAGGAGATGCCCCTTTTCTTGGCCACGCTCACGAGCGCAAACAGGCCGAGCGTCGAAAGGCCCGCCGGCAAAAGCACGAACACAGCAAGGAACAGCCCACCTCCGGACAGATGACCCGCAAGAGACGCGAGAACCAGGGCGCACCAGATCACGATCACGGAAAAGTTCGCGGCACAAAGCGCCAAGGAGCCGAAAGAGAGCGACAAGACAAACGTGGTTACAACAACCGCAAGCAATATCATGAAATACGAAGTCGCCGACGCCGCCCCGATCATCGAGACGGAGACCAGAACGACAGAAAGAGCGTGAAGAACGACAGCCAGCCGGGCCGCATCGGGCAAGATGGACATCCTATATGCTCTCGCCATCGCTCCCGAACGCGGCCTTACACCGCCCCCTCACTTAACAAACCCCACCCGCACTTTCTCGTCCATCGGGTTCTCGCCTGGCCAGTCGGCGAGAAAGTTCTCGTAGTCTTCCAGCGGGATGCCGTCTTCGGGAAAGGTCTGCCCGCGCACCGAGATGCCGGCGGCATGCACCGTTTCCGGGTCGCCGGAGACCAGCGGGTGCCACCAGTAGAGATCGCGCCCTTCCGCCACCAGCCGGTAGGCACAGGTCGGCGGCAGCCAGGAGAGCGTCGGCACCAGCTCGGCGGTGAGCTGCAGGCAGTCCGGCACGGTGGCGAAGCGGTTGTCGTAGTCCGAGCAGCGGCAGCTTTCGCCGTCGAGCAGGGTGCAGGCGAGCGAGGTCCAGACGATCTCGCCGGTGTCCCAGTCCTCCAGCTTGTTGAGGCAGCAGCGCCCGCAGCCGTCGCACAGGGCTTCCCATTCGGCCGGGTTCAGCTCGTCGAGCCGCCTGCCCTTCCAGAACGGCTCGCCCGCCGCGAGCGCATCCTCGCCCTGCGGGCCATCCTCTGGCTTTCGTGATCGCTCTGTCACCGGCACATCCTTGAAAGGCCCGGCGGATCGGGGGTAAAACGAAACGCGCCGGATCGCTCCCGCAGCGGGAGCCTGTCCACGGCCATAGCAGAACGGATGACCAAGGTGAACCAGCGATCCGGCGATGCCGACCCGCAGGACAGCCCGCAGCCCGCGCCCGTCTCCGGGCAGCCGGCCGGGGAGCAGCCATCGGGGCGGCGCCCGTTCGGTGCGCGCCTGCGCTCGGCCATGCTGTCGGTCGACGCCTGGGTCGACACCGCGCTGTGGCGGTCGTTTTCCGGCCTGCGCGCCGGGGTCGAGGGCTATTCGGCCTGGCTGCGCCGGTTCCGCGCCCGCGGCGCGGGTCGTGTCGCCGCCGAGCTTGCCTCCGACGGCGTGACCTTCGGCCTGCTCGGCCTGATCCTGATGCTGGCGCTCGCCCAGGACGCCTTCCAGCAGACCGAGCGCGCCGACTGGCGCACCACCGAGGACTTCTCCGTCACCTTCCTCGACCGCTTCGGCAACGAGATCGGCAAGCGCGGCATCCTGCTCAACGACACGGTGCCGCTGGAGGAGATCCCCGACCACCTGATCAAGGCGGCGCTGGCGACCGAGGACCGGCGCTTTTTCTACCATTTCGGCATCGACGTGATGGGCACGATGCGGGCCATCGTGGAGAACATGCGCGCGCGCACCGTCGTGCAGGGCGGCTCCTCGATCACCCAGCAGCTGGCCAAGAACCTGTTCCTGTCGAACGAGCGCACGCTGGAGCGCAAGATCAACGAGGCCTTCCTGGCGCTGTGGCTGGAGATGAACCTCTCCAAGCGCGAGATCCTCAAGCTCTATCTCGACCGCGCCTACATGGGCGGCGGCACGTTCGGCGTCGCCGCCGCGTCCGAGTTCTATTTCGGCAAGAACGTGCGCGAGCTGAGCCTGGCGGAATCGGCCATGCTCGCGGGCTTGTTCAAGGCGCCGACCAAATACGCCCCGCATATCAACCTGCCGGCGGCGCGCGCCCGCGCCAACGACGTGCTGACCAACATGGTCCAGGCCGGGTTCATGACCGAGGGCCAGGTGATCGGCGCCCGGCGCAATCCGGCCGTCGCCATCGACCGCAGCAAGGACCGCTCGCCGGACCACTTCCTCGACTATGCGTTCAACGAGGTGAAGGAGCTGGCGCGCACCCATCCCGCGCTCGCGAACGACCGCATCGTCACGGTGCGCACCTCGCTCGATCCCGGCCTGCAGCGCCAGGCGGAGCGCGCCATTCTGGAGAACCTGCGCCAGCATGGCGAGCGCTACCGGGTGCGCGAGGGTGCCGTCGCCGTCGTCGTGCCGGAAACCGGGGCCGTGCGCGCCATGGTCGGCGGGCGCGACTACGGCGAGAGCCAGTTCAACCGCGCGGTCGACGCGGTGCGCCAGCCCGGCTCCTCGTTCAAGCCCTTCGTCTACATCGCCGCCTTCATGAACGGCTACTCGCCCGCCTCCGTGGTGCCGGACGCGCCGATTTCCATCGGCGGCTGGAGCCCGCGCAACTATTCGCGCGGCTATGCCGGCCCGGTGACGCTGAAGACCGCGCTGACCAAGTCGATCAACACCGTGCCGGTGCGCCTGGCCCAGGCCATCGGCCGCGACAAGATCGTCGACTATGCCAAGGCGATGGGCATCACCACCGAGATCAAGATCACCCGGCCGTTGCCGCTCGGCGTTGCCGAGGTGAAGGTGCTGGACATGGCCGCCGCCTATGGCAGCTTCGCCAGCGGCGGGCTCAAGGTGGTCCCGACCGCGATCCTCGAGGTGCGCAATTCCGCCGGCGACATCATCTACGAACAGGCCAACGACCGGGCCCCGCCCGAGCGCATCTTCCCGGAGGAAAAGGCCGCCGAGATGAACGACGTGCTGGTCAACGTGGTGGAGAACGGCACCGGCCGGCGCGCCCGGGTGGAGGGCGTCACCGCCGCCGGCAAGACCGGCACCACCCAGGCCTATCGCGATGCCTGGTTCGTCGGCTACACCGGCAACTACGCGGCGGCCGTGTGGTTCGGCAATGACGACTTCACCTCCACCGCCCGGATGACCGGCGGCAGCCTGCCGGCAATGGCCTGGCAGACGATCATGGATTATGCGCACAAGGGCATCGAGCTGCGGCCGATGCCCGGCGTCGACCGCCCGGCCCGCGAGGACGGGGCGATTCCGGTGGCCGAGGGTGCCGGCTCCGACCGGCCGCGCCTCCTGCGCGTGCAGTCCATCGCCGTGTTGCAGGAGATCGGCGCGCGGCTGGATGCCATCGGCAAGCGGGCGGAGGCGCCCGCCCCGCTTCAGCTGCCCGGACAGGCGGAGCCCGTCGCCCGGTGACACTCGCCCTGCTTCACGATCCCGAGACCGACGGCCTGCGGCCCGATCGCGTCCCCTCCATCCTGCGGCGGCGCCGGCGCAGCCTCGCGCTGGATCTCGCCATTGTCCTGGCCATCGCCATGGTCACCGGCTTTTCCACCGCCTACCTGGCGGTGGAGCGGGCGCCGGCCTTCGGCGCGCTGCAGCTCGGCGTGTGGGAGGCCCGCCCGCGCCAGGGCACCCGCGAGGCCGATCCCTATTCCACCGCCACCCACGCCCGCACGGGGCGCGTGCCGCTGGCCAGCGGCGAGGGGCTGATGTTCCTCGCCGAGACCGACAGCGCCGGCAACGCGCTGTCGCCGCGTTGCGATTACGAGATTTCCGGCCAGGCCGCGCCGGCCCGGCTGTGGACCATGGTTGCGCTCGACAGCGAGTTGCGGCTGGTCGCCGACGGCTCGCCGCGCAGCGGCGTCGACAGCCGTCACCTGCTGCGCCGCCCGAACGGCGAGTTCACCATCACCGCCGCCGCCCGCGCCCGGCCGGGCAACTGGCTGCCGACCTCGGACACGGCGCGCGGGCTGGTGCTGGCGCTGCGCCTCTACGACACACCGCTGACCACCGGCACGGGCGTCGCCAACGTGCCGATGCCGGAGATCCGCAGGGGGCAGTGCCGATGAGCGCGCGCTCCCGCAAGACCCCGTTCCGCTTCGCGCTGCGGGCGCCCGACGGCATGGTCGTGGTGCGCGTGCTGCTGCTGACGCTGGCCGGGCTGTTTCTCGGCGGCATCATCCATATCGCCATCGTGCTCGGCGTGCCCGGCCAGGTGCCGGAAAGCGCCTATGCGCGGGTGGCCGCCTTCGGGCCGGACGGGGTGTTCAACCGCCTGCCGGCCGTGGAGCCGGGCGCCGAGCCGCTGCCGATGCTCGACCCGATGATGATCCATGCCGCCTGCCGGTTCGATCTCGGCCAGGGCCCGTTGAAGATCGAGGCGGCACTGCCGCCCCCCTTCTGGTCCTTCGCCCTGTTCGACGCGGGCGGGCGGGCGATCTACAGCCTCAACGACCGCACCTCGGGTGCCGGCGGCCGGCTAGAAGTGCTGGTGCTCACCACCGAGCAGCTCAGCGTCCTGCGCGAGAACCCGCCGGAGGGCCTGGAGGACCTCATCGTCATCGAGACCGATGCCACGCACGGCTACGCTCTGTTGCGCGCCTTCGACGGTGCGCCCTTGCAGCGCGAGCGGATCGAGGCGGCAATGGCTCAGGCGAGCTGCCGTGGGCTTTGAGGCGCATCCGCATCCCTCAACGGATATCGAGGCCCCGCATGTTCAAGACCACCACCGTCCGCCTGTGCGCGGCCTCGCTCCTTTGGATCGGCACCATGCTTCCCGTTGATGCGCAATCGCTGAACGAACAGCTCCGCAAGAGCTTTGCAGCCGGCGAGCTGCCCGGCCTGCACGGCGCGATCGTCGACTTTCAGGGCAAGCGCCTGGCCGAGGTCTATTTTCCCGGCGAGGACGAGCGCTGGGGCCTGCCGCAGGGCCTGCAGGACCACTCTGCCGCCTCGCTGCACGACCTGCGCTCCGTCACAAAATCGGTGGTCGGCCTGCTCTACGGGATCGCCCTTGCCGAGGGCAAGGTTCCGGAGCCCGATGCGCCGCTTTACGCCCAGTTTCCGCAATATCCCGATCTCCTGGCACAGCCGGGCCGCGAGCTCATTCTGGTACGGCATGCCCTGTCGATGCAGATGGGCACGGAGTGGAACGAGGACCTGCCCTACAGCGACCCGCGCAACAGCGAGATCGCGATGGAAAACGCGCCGGACCGCTACCGCTTCATCCTGGAACAGCCCATCCGCGAGGCGCCCGGCGAGACGTGGATCTACAGCGGCGGGGCCGTCGCCCTGCTGGGAAAGCTGATCGAGACCGGCACCGGCCTGCCGCTGGACCGCTACGCCGCCGAGAAACTGTTCGCGCCGCTCGGCATCGAGGCCTTCGAATGGGTCGCGGGCGCCGATGGCGCGCCCTCGGCTGCCTCCGGCCTGCGGCTGACGCTGCCGGACCTTGCACGCATCGGGCAGCTGGTGGCCGATCACGGCGTCCATGAGGGGCAGCAGATCGTCCCGCGCGACTGGCTCGCCCGGTCGTTCGAGCCGCGGGCAACGGTCAACGAGGTCACGCGCTACGGCTATCTCTGGTATCTCGCCGGCTCGCCGGACCGCACCATCGCCGTCGCGGTCGGCAATGGCGGCCAGCGGCTGACCGTGCAGCCCGATCCCGGCCTCGTCGTCGCCTCCTTCGCCGGCCGCTACAACGATCCCGAGAGCTGGCAGACCTCCATCAAGGTCTTGCTCGACTTCGCCGTGCCGGAAGCAAAGCGCCTGCTCGGCAAATAGGCCGGCGCACGGCCGACCACACCCGCCTTTCCTTTCCCGCACGCGGCCCGTGGATAGCGCGCCGGCGCCCGACATGCTGCGCCGGCGGCAGGGCGCCGCCTTGCGCCCCTCTCTCCCCTCCCGCGCTCGCGCAAGATCCGCACGCTTCGCGCAAAAAACGACAGCACAACCGCACTTATCCCCGGACGGGTATTTTTCCCGTAAAGATATAGGAATATAAACCTAAAATTGATAAGTGGAGACAGAAATGACTGGATTGTCCGGAGTTTCACACCTCGGCGGCCTGACCGTCGGTGTGCCCGCGGCCCCTCGGTCTCGTCCGGTGCGGGGGGCGGGGTTACTCGTCACCGCCTGTGTCCTGTCGGTCTTCGAGGTGGAGGAAGCCGACCTGTCCCAGCCCAGTCGCGGCCGGGCCCATGTCGCCCTGGCCCGTCAGATTGCCATGTATCTGCATCATGTCATCCTCGAGCGCACGCTGACCGACATTGCCCGCGAGTTCGGACGTGATCGCACCACTGTCGCCCATGCCTGCCGTCTGGTCGAGGACCGGCGCGACGAGCCGGACTTCGACGCGATGATCGGCGGGCTGGAGACCGCGCTTCAGGCAGGTCTTGCGGCCCTGCCGCGCAGCCGGGCGGCTGCCTGAGATGGCCGCTTCCCGCCGCGCGCTCGACCGCCTGCTCGTCCGGCTTGCCGCCGCACACGCCTGGCGCCCGCAGGACGGCCCGAACGGCGCCCTGCAGCTCACGCCCCAGCCCGGCCCCGCGAAAACGCGAAAGGGCGGTTCAGCCCCTCCCGCACCGCCACCGCCCGGCTCTCCCGCGACTTCCCGCTCCCCCGTCTCTTCCGCCCCGACGTCCCCCTCCCCCTCCTGCCCCGCCCCGCTCACCGTCGATCCGGCGCAGCTGCGCGCCGCCTTTGCCGCCGGGCTGGTGGAACGGGGCAGTGCCGGCCGGCTCGTCCTGTCGCAGGCCGGCCGTGCCCGGCTCAGGCGCCTTGCCGCAGGCGAGGAGGATTTCGCCGCCCAGCACCGGGAGACCGGCACCCGCCGCATCGCCATTGCCGGGGCGGGCGACGAGATCGTCACCGTCAATCATGCGGAAAGCCCGCTCGCATGGCTGCGCCGGCGGCGCGCGCGCACCGGCGAGCCGATCCTGGACGACGGCCAGTTCGCGGCCGGCGAGCGGCTGCGCGCCGATCACACCTACGGCGCCATCGTTCCGGGACTGCGCGGCATGGCCTGGTCGGCACTGGGGAGCGGCGCCGGCGGCAGCGGCGCACGCGATCCGCGCGGCGGCCTTGTCGAGCTGACCGACACCACGCTGGCCGCGCGCGCGCGTCTTGAACGGGCGATGCGGGAAGTCGGGCCGGAGCTTGCCGGCGTGCTGATCGACGTGTGCTGCGAGCTCAAGGGGCTGGAGCAGGTCGAGCGGGAGCGGCGCTGGCCGCCGCGCTCCGCCAAGGTGGTCTTGCTGCTCGGGCTGACGCGGCTCGCCCGCCACTACGGCTACGGCTGAGCCGGCGCCCTGAGCTTCGCCCCTTGTCGCCTTGCGACCGTCCCTCCGCACACGGGACGCCTCACTTTCTCAGGATGTCATCCCGGCCAAGCGCAGCGCAGAGCCGGGGTGACGACCGAGAGAATGCGAGGTCTCGCGACACCCACAGGGCGTCACCCCGGAGGAGCATCGCGAGATCCGGGGCCCATTGGGAACTTGAGCGGGTGTGAGGCGGGACGGCATCGCCTCCCACATCCCTGTCATACCTGCGAAGGCAGGTATCCAGTACCCGCCGGAGCACGCGATGGCGCGAAATCGACAGTTCCCCGCCGATCCTGTGGCAGCGTCACGGCTCGAGCCGTGCGACCTTGGGGTTACTGGATCCCGGTCTTCGGCTTCGCCGAAACCGGGACGACATCGGAGGGTGGGGCTCGGCCGGCGTGCTCACCATTCAGCCCCCTTGCACCGCCCCCTCCCCGCGTCATCCCGGGCAAGGCGAAGCCGCGACCCGGGACCGGAGAGGCACAACGGTGGCGGGTGTCAGAAAACGGCCCGCCTCAGGCCTCGGCGAGCGCGGCACGGGCGTCCGCGCGGATGCGCTCGACCATCGACTTCAGGCCGTTCGCCCGCTGCGCCGACAGGTGCTCCTTGAGGCCGATGCGCGAAAAGATCTCGTCGATATCGGTCTTGGCGATCTCCGCGGCGCTGCGCCCGGAATAGGTGGCGAGCACGATGGCGACCAGCCCCTTGACGATATGGGCGTCGCTGTCGCCCTGGAACACCAGAAGGGGCGCGCCGTCCTCGCCCTGCTCCACCGACTTCACCAGCCAGACCTGCGAGGCGCAGCCGCGCACCTTGTTGGCATCGGTGCGTTCCTCTTCGGGAAACTCCGGCAGCATCCGCCCCAGCTCGATCACATAGCGGTAGCGGTCGTCCCAGTCTTCGAGGAAGTCGAAGTTCTCAAGAATGTCGTCGAGCGGCGGGATCATGGGCAGCCATCGGTCTTTGGGCGGTCTTTGAACGGAGCGCGGAGCGGGTCGGACTTTCGTGACCCGCTATATAGTCCGCCGGGCCGGAGATGGAAACCGGGGGGCAACGTTGCTGTCAGCAGATGGCGCTCGACGCCTGGCTGGTCACCTGCAACACCAAACGTCCGCATCTCGGCTAACACAACATGACAAACGAACCATCCAAACCGTCATGTCATTCGTAAGCCAAGATAGTTAAGTGAACAAATTAAACAAGAAACTCGCGCCACATAAATCCGCCTCAAGACACGAAACTGTCAGGTGAATAGCGTCTTTCTACAGGAAAGAAAATTCCTCAATAATTTACTAGAGCATAAACCAGCCGATGATCTTGGACCGAACACTCAAATGCAGTTCCTCAAGAATGGACACTATCTCCGAATGCAAAAGGTCCGAATTGAGCTTCATCGGCAAGAATGGATTGTTGGGCTCCATATCGTAACGGGTCTCGTGTTTGACTTCAGCTAAGGCTCGGCGGTTCTCCTCACGGGACATAAACTCAAGGAAATTACCGTACGTTTCCAGTAACCGCCCAAGACCCGGTCGATGCGAATCGATAATCGCGTCAGCGAGGCGGTCAGTGGGAGATTCTGCGAATGCCCTGAGCAGTGCCTGTTTAAAGGCATCGTCCCCTTGAGGATGCCTATCTGCAAGTGTGACAATCGCCATAATGTTAGCGAAATACCAAAACTTCCGGCTGTGCCGCAGCTTAATATTGCGGGTACCCCAGTCCTTCTCCGGGTCAAGAGCACGCGGAATATACTCTATACATAGCGTTTTGTAGTATCTCGCAACGTCATTGCACAGAGAAAGCACGTGCCGCCCGCTTGTGCGATCCTCCTTGCCGTAAGCATCTAGTAGCGCGGCGCGCACATCGTCTATAGGCATTCCGCCACCGACACTCACGCTTTCGGTGATCAGAAGCACTCGTCTTGTCAGCTCGGCGCTGCAATCTTCTGTGCCGCCAATTTTCTGAGGACGTGTAAGGCTATCGAGAGAGCATGCCTTCGTCAGATCTTCACCCTTGGATACTTTAATTCCAAGTGTTTCCTGCAGTTCAGCGCGGAAATTTGAGTCGTAAGTAATCCACTGCGCAAGTGTAACATCGTCCCGGGCGATAGGGACAATATCAAGATCAGACGCTTCGAGAGCCTCTCTTCGCCCCACAGAACCTGTCGCCGCAAGACATATACATTCTAAACTACCTAATTTCTTCTTTACATAATCGTCGGCGAAGGTGGATGCCTTCTGCATGATCAGGTCGGAGTTTTCCTCCGCCCTCGCAAAAATTTTTTTGGTGCGCTCTGGCACGCACAATCCCACTTTTTTGCGCACACACTCCTCCCAGCAGGATACTGCTACGCTCGGTTCTTCGTAAAAATTTCAGACAAGGATTCGATGGGGACGGACTCCTTTAGCGTTTTTGTATTTTGGTACTTGACGGAAATCTTATACGTTAACGGCTCTTTGTATCGAACGACTTCTCGCGCAGGTCTTAACCGCGTGCTAGCCACACTTCTCAGAATATCAAACTCACTGACAAGCAAAGAATCAGATAGGCTGACATTCAGGTATGCGTCTCTAATTGCCGTCGACCATGAAGATTCGAAAGCTATCGAGTCCTGCCTGTTGATGTAATTCGAATAAATCCTACTCTTTGCGCGCCAGAACTTCATAGCTGAAGCCGAATAATTTTTCTTCAGCCTGAGCCCTGACACCAAGTCTCTCTCTAAGGCACCCACGAAACTCCCAGGGTCGGGCACAGTCATACCAAAGGTTCTTCCGCTCCTATGCATACCTTCCAACGTATCTGGAGTAAGTGAGGAGTGCAGCAGCTTGTGTAAGACCGAAAACTCCCCGCCGACATCAGACTTCCGATCAAATAGCTCCAGTAGAAGACCTACATCAATCTTCATCTCTTTTAAAACTCTATAAACACAAAGAGAACGATCAAGGGTCTGATCGCCCTTAATCATCATTTCACGGAGTTTCCTCCCGGTCGTCTCAGTGGCCCCGGAAAACGCCGCCTCGCCTGTGTGCGACAGAGGCCAAGTAGCAATGTCGTGTAAGAGCCCCCAAACTATCGCGTAACGAATTGTATCTGCTGAGAAACTCAGATGTTCCGACATCTTGCCAGCAAGCAGTGCAACACGAAGGCTGTGATGATTACGCGTTCGGTCACTCTTCAAAACAGGAAACCGAATCGGGTGAGATTCGATGGTCGAATAGTGCGGCGAGAGTATCCCGAGAAACGTGATCCGTCGAAGCCGCCTAAAAGGCTCAGATAGAATGAGAGGGGCAGCAAGACGAACGATTGCAGCGAACTCAGAACCGTGACCGGATGAAGCTGCTGAGCGGACGGGCTCTTGATCGTCCTGTTCTTGGTTCGCGTTCAATGTCAACCCCAAAAGCCTCAATTGCGGGCGTGCCACCTGATCTGAGGACGCCCCTTCACTGGTCTACATATTAGCTTTTTAAGCAGCAAAATTCCAGATTCGCCTTTTCTCCGTTCCCCTATTTATCACACTTTCGCTTGGCAGTGAGCACAGTAGGTAGGCGATTTTAAATAACAGTTCCGCGCCTTGAATTGTTTTTTGCGCCTCGTATTTATTGGCTGATTGAAGCTCAATTCGATCTGGTTGCCAGCGGCTTTCATTGCTATTTCCGTGCTAATTTTTACGCTTATCAATTGTTTTTAATCAGTTTTTCTGGCTTCGACACATCGCAAGCGTTCCATGCTGCTTTTCGCCTACAGGCGACGTTCCTTTGCCATATGCTACCCAATACCCTCTATTAGCAGGAAGATTTCGCCAAAACAAAAAGCCCGCGGGCGAACAGGGCAGCAGTTCACCCGCGGGCGGCGGAAGGATCCGCCTTCAGTTTGCGCAAAAAACGTCAAGAGGCTTGCGGGCAATCCCAGGCGGCGGGCGCTCCCGCCGGACCGGGGATTGACGGCCGGCGAAACGGGTCGCCGGGCCCTGGGTCGTCGTCGGCGGGTCCCCTGCCAGAGAGGGTCGCCGGGAAAGAGCTTCGGGTCAGACCGGACGGTCGGCACCCTTGGGACGGGGCAGCGGGACCGGGCCATGGCCGGGCGCCGGGATCGGCGCAACCTGGGCCGAGCGCTGCTGAACGGGTGCGGGCGCTGCGGCTTCGGCGGTCGCCGGGCTGCCGGTCGTACCGGTGGTCGCAGGCGCGCCACCCGGCAGGCTCCAGACCGGCTCCAGGTCGGTCGCGGTCAGCGTGCCGGTCGTGCCGGTGGTCAGTTCGCCGTTCTCGTCGAGGTACTCATAGATCATCCGCGCGCTGACCTTGGCCTTGGCGCCGATCTGCGAGATCGCCTGGCCGCCGGTTTCGCAGGTCTGCGGATTGCGCTCGCAGAAGCCCGACAGGTCGCTGATCGTCGACTGGGCCGCGAAGAACGCGGTCACGGGGTTGATGCCGGCGCTCTCCTTGCCGTCCTCGCCGGTGTCGATCGGCAGGATCAGAAGCACGAGCGCGATCCAGAATGCGCATCTGAGAAGAAAGAACATGGTTGCCGCCCTTGGCTGTCATTTCTGCTTCGGGGCCGGTCGCCGACATGCGGTCGCCGGATCCGTTATGCCCGCAATGTAGCACGCATCCTCCAACGCCGGGTTGAGTCGCCCGTCTCAATTTTCGGCAAGTTCGAGACGAGTTTTCGCAAAATTTGTCTCAAATTTTATCGATTTTCCAAGGGGCCTCCGGCGGGCCGTCCTGCCCTGCCGCTCCACCGCGAAAACTTGAGGTTTCATGGTTCCTTAAGCCGTTCCTGTGACCATCAAGGCAAGACACGTCGAGCAAACGGCCGCGCGCCGGAAAGACAAGAATGATGCCAGCATTGCAGGATCGGCTGAGGCTTGCGGCAAGCCATGTCGATGCCCTGGTTCACCCGGATGCGGCCCATGAAGCGGCCGCCCGCGCCAGCCACGGCGCCTTCATCCGCGGCCATCTCGCCTGCGGCGCGCTGGCGCTCGCCCTGCTGCCGCTCATGCTCGCCTTCAACGGAATCACCACCCTTGCGGTTGCCCTGATTCTCGGCTGGCTGACCGCGCACCTGCCGCTGGCCATGTATGTCTCGCGCACGGGGCAGCTTGCCCGGGGGCAGATCGCCTCGGCGCTGCTCTTCGCGGTGAGCTTCGGCGTTCTCGCCGCGCTGACGGGCGGCAGCGAATCGCCGGTGCTGCCCCTGCTCGTGCTCGCCCCCGTCGAAGCGGCGCTGGCCGGCCGCCGGCGCGGCATTGCCCTCGTCGCCGCCGTGACGCTGGCCATGGCCATCGGCCCCTCGCTCGCCGGATTAGCGATGCCCGCTGCCGCTGCCCCGATCGGCGGCTTCCTGCCCGTTTCCCTGCTAGCGGCAACGCTCGCCGTGCTTCACGCAGCCCTGCTGGCACTGCGCGTCGGCGCGGCCACCCGCCGGCGCGAGAGCGAACTTGTCCTGCGCGAGGCGCGCACCGAGCTTGCCGCGCGGCTGACCGGCGAAGCCGTGCTGCGGCACGGCACCGGCGGGCGCGTCGAGGAGGCGAACGAGGCCGCCGCGCGCATCCTTGCGCTCGGCCATCCGGCCGCCGCCACGCGGGAATTGGCCGGCGACGGACTGTTCGCCCGCGTCCATGTCGGCGACCGTCCCGCCTATCTCAAGGCCCTCAGCGACGCTGCCTCGGAAGGCGCGGTCCAGAGCTTGCGCCTGCGCCTGCGCCGGGGCATCAACCAGCCGGGCGAGGCAGGACGGCCCGCCTATGTCGTTGCCGAGCTGACCGTGCATCCGGCGCCGGACGGCGGCGGGGACGTGTTCAGCGTCCTGCGCGACGTCACGGCCGAGACGACGCTCGCCAACGAGCGCGACGCCGCGCTCGCCGAGGCCGGCAAGGCCCGCGAGGCCCACTCCCGGTTCCTGGCCACCGTCAGCCACGAATTGCGGACGCCGCTCAACGCGATCCTTGGATTCTCCGACATTCTGCGGGCGGATACCCCGAACGGCGCCGCCACCGAGCCGCAGCGGGTGCGCGACTATGCCGGCACGATCCACCAATCGGGCAGCCACCTGCTGCAGCTGGTCAACGACATGCTCAACATGGCGCGGATCGAGACCGGGCATTACGATCTCGTCGCCGAGCGCTTCGACCTGCGGACCTGCCTCGACAGCTGCCGCCGGATGATGGAGCCGGAGGCCGCGCGCCTCGGCCTGCGCCTGTCGTCCGACCTGCCGTTGACGCTCGGCGAGGTCAGTGCCGACCCGCGCGCCTGCCGCCAGATCGCATTGAATCTGCTGTCGAATGCGCTGAAGTTCACGCCGGAGGGCGGCCGCGTCGTGCTGTTCGCCCGCAGCGAGCCGCAGGGCTTCGTCTTCGGCGTGCGCGACAGCGGCATCGGCATCGCACCCGCCGACCACGAGCGGATCACCGAGCCTTTCGTGCAGGCAAGCGCCGGCCTCGCCCGGCTGCATGACGGCGCAGGCCTCGGCCTTGCCGTGGTCAAGGGCCTGACCACCTTGAGCGGCGGCCGCATGACGCTGGACAGCCGCGAGGGAGAAGGCACCTGCGTCAGCATCGCCCTGCCCACGCTGGCCACGAACACCGGGGCCCCCGCCCCGCGGCCGACACTTTCGCAAAGACTTGCGGCGCCCCGGGGGGAGGCCGTCCGCAGCACGGGACATGACATCAAGCGCAGCGCATGAGCGCCAGGAAGAAGACTGAGAGAATGAGCCGTTCGCCCCGAAACCAGCCCGCTCCCGCCGCCCGGCGTGGACGACGGCACGAACCGCTGCCTCCCGCGCGTCCGGCCTCGCAGGGCCTCGGTGCGGTGGCGCTCGACAATCCGGTCGCAACCGGCGGCTGGCTGGTCATGGCGCTGACCGGCGGTCTCATCGTCGCCAATGCCCTCGCCTTCCAGTCGGGTCGTCACCCGGCGCCGCTGTTCGCGACCCGCGATGCGCCGGTCAGCGCGCCGGCCGCACCGGTCGTCACCGAGGCGCAGCTGGAGCGGCAGCGGCTGGTGCGCGACGTGCAGATGGAGCTGCGGCGCCTTGGCATGTATGGCGGACTGCTCGACGGGCTGAACGGCCCGGCGACGGAGCGTGGCGTGCGCGCCTACCAGCGTGCGCGCGGCCTTGCCGAGACCGGCGATATCGATACCGCGCTACTGGCCCGCCTTGCCATGGATACCGGCGGGGCCGTGGACAACCTGCCGCCCCTGCCCCCGCTGCCGCCGGAAACGGCGCCGGGTCACTCGTCATCCGGTCGTTCCGCGCCGGCCGCCTCCCAGGCCTCGAACCCGACGACCGGGTCGGTGCGCACCACCCGGGTCACGCCGCCGATGCCGGCCCCGTCTGCGCCGCGCGCGCAGACCGTCTCGGCACCGGCAACCACAGGCCCCGTGCCGCCCGCCTCGGTCGGCGCCGGCGCGCTGTCGGGCGACCGCGCCCGCATCGCCCGCCTGCAGGCGGCGCTGTCGGAAATGGGCTATGGTCCGATCAGCGTCGACGGATTCGCCGGCGAACAGACCGCCAATGCCATCCGCCGGTTCGAGCTCGACCGGGGCCTCGCCATCACCGGCGCGCTCGGCCCGATGGTCGAGCAGGAGGTGGAAAAGGTGCTCGGCCGGCCGCTGTAAGGCCAGGGCGGGCCGGGCTGACCGCCCGGCTGCGCCTGTGAAAGGACTGCCATGCGCCTGACTTCCGGTTTCTGGGTCTCGGCCCTGATCCGTCGCTGCTTCGGCGAGAACGCCTGGGCCGGCGTGGTCTCCAGGGGCGCGGAGGAAGCCGGCGCCATCTATCTGGTGGTCGACCGGCGCGACGGCACCTGCGATCTCTACGGCCCTGCCCCGCAAAGCCTGTTCATGGACGCGCCCGTCGGCGACCGGCTGTTCGAGCGCCTGGCCGAGCGCGCGGAGCGGGAAAAGGTCGAAGCGCGGCTTGCCTCCGAGCGGCGCATGGATCCCGATATCTGGGTGGTCGAGATCGAGGAGCGCAACGGCCGCACCTTCTGGGACGTCGCCCCGGACTGAGCGCCGATCCCTTCCCGCCGGCCCCTGTCGCCGAACTCTATCCCCGCCCCTGCCCGCCGACCGCATACTGGCTTGCGAACGACGAGAGCGGGGCCGATGGGGAAGGAATATACAGGCTGCAGCAGCGACGGGGATATCCCGCTTTGCGACATCCATGCGAGGGTGACGGCGCGGCTCGGCGTGCCGGCGGGGATATCTCCCACCGAACAGATCCGCTGGCTGGAGCGGGCAGCAGCGGCGGAGCGCCAGCTCGGCCTTGCCGGCTCCTGGGCCCATGACCCGAACCGCCTTCTGGCCTTGCGGCAAGCCCGTGCGCTCGGTGCAGTTCTTGCCGAAGCGAACGCGCGCGGCTCGCTGCCGCCACGATAGTCCCCCTCAGTCCTTCCAGGGAATGGCGCCTGCCGGCACATGGCGGGCGAGCGCGTTGACCGCCAGCATCACCAGCACGGTCGCCACCACGGTGACGCTCGACATGGCGGCGGCAAGCGTCGTGTAGCCGCCATCCTCGTAGTTGAAGATCGTCGTGCCGATGGTCTCGTTGCCGCTCGACCACAAGAGCGCGGAGACCGTCACCTCGTTGTAGGAGGTGAGGAAGACGAGGATCGCACCGGAGGCGGCAGCCGGGGCGACCAGCGGCGCATGCACCCGCGCCAGGCGGCGGAAGAAGCCGGCACCCGAAACGCGCGCCGCATCGTCGAGGCTGGCATCCACCTGCATGTAGGCGGCCATCACCGAGTTCAGCCCGATGGCCAGGAACACCGCCACATAGGCCAGCAGGATGATCGCCATGGTGCCGTAGAGGCTGACGCCGAGCACCGGCAGCGGGCGCAGGAACATCAGGATGAAGGCGATGGACATGACGAGGCCCGGCACCGCATAGGCGACATCGGCCTGGGCAGCGACCAGTCCGGCCAGCCGGCGCGCCATGCCGCGGCGCATGGCCAGGAAATAGCCGAGCACAATCGACAGACCGGCGATCAGGAGCGCCGCCAGCGCGGCCGCCACCGTCGAGTTGGCGAAGGCGCGCAGCGTTACCGCCTGACGGAACAGGATCTCGGCGTAATTCTCCAGCGTCAGGCTGCTTGCGACCAGCGGCAGGCCGTAGGTGCGCATCAACGAGGTGGCAAAGAGCGAGAGCACCGGCAGCAGCAAGGTGGCCGCCAGCAGCATCCAGACGGAGGCCTCTACGGGAAGACGGGCACGGCCGAGATCGACGGCCAGCGGCTGTTGCGGCAATCCGACGAGCGCGTTGCGCATGCGCCGCTGCAGCAGGACCTGGATAGCTACCAGACCGAGGGTGACGATGCCGAGCAGCATGGAGATGAGCGCGACATCGCCGATCACCGAGGGGCCGTAGCCGGCGAGCCGGCGCCAGATCAGCACCGGCAGCGTGGTGTAGCGGGCGGGAATGCCGATCAGCGCGTTGATGCCGAAATTGCCGAGCGCGCTGACGAAGGCGAGGACAAATCCGGCCAATAGCGAGGGCGCCAGCAGCGGCAGCGTGATGCGCCACAACAGCCGCGGGGTACGGGCACCGGAGACGCGGGCGGCATCGCTGAGTTCGCGCGGGAAGGCGCGCAGGCCCGCCCGCACCACCAGGAAGACGATGGGCATGTGCTGGAAGGAAAGCAGCGCCACGAGGCCCGTCAGCGAGTAGACCGGATGCGGCGCGCCAGCCGCCGGCGCCAGCCCCAGCGCCTGCAGCACCGGGGATGCGGGTCCCAGCGCCTGGCTCCAGGCGATCGCCGTCACATGCGGCGGGATCATCATCGGCAGCAGGATAAGAAAGACGAGAGGTGCCTTGGCCCGCACGTTGGTCAGCCCGAGAGCCAGCGCCAGCACGGTGCCGAGCACGGTGGCAAGGCAGGCGGAGAGAAAGCTGCTTTCCAGCGAGTTCCACAGCGCCCGCTGCACGGAGCGCGACGCGAGCGTGTCGGCAAGCGGGCCGAGCGACAACCCGCCCTCGCCCGTCAGGCCGATGGCAAAGAGCAACGCCAGCGGCACGCCGCACAGCAGCGTGACCAGAAAGGCAACGGCGGCGAGGGAGAGCCCCTCGCCGCCGGGAAACGTGAAGGCGGACGACCTGCGCAAGCCTGGATTACCCGCCGAAGATCTCTTCGAACTTCATCTTGTTGGCGGCATCGCCCTCGAGCGCAGCAGCCGGATCGAAGTTCAGCAGCTTGATCTTGTCGCGGGAGGGGAAGCCCTCCGGCGCGGGCACGCCCGGATGCGCCGGCAGGTAGCCCTGCGAGGCGGCAAGGGCCTGGCCCTCTTCCGAGATGAGGAAATCGACGAAGGCCTTGGCAGCCTCGACATTCTTTGCGGTCTTGAGGATCGCGACCGGCTCGGTGACGGCGGACACGCCCTCTTCCGGGAACACGAAGGCCACCGGCGCACCTTCCGCCGCGCCGCGGATCGCCATGAAGTCGACCAGGAAGCCGTAGAGCTTCTCACCGCCGGCAACCGCCTTGTAGACGCCGCCATTGCCGCCCTGGGCAAGCGCGCCCTGGTCCGCCAGCCCCTCGTAGAAGGCCCAGCCGAGATCCGGATGGCTGGTCACTGAAACCATGTGGATGGTTGCCGCGCCCGAGGTCAGCGGCGAGGGCATTGCGAAGCTGTCCTTGGCCTCCGGCTTCAACAGGTCCTTGTAGGACGCGGGAACCATCGAGGCGCCGGTGTTGTAGACGATGCCGGTGGTGATCAGCTTGGTGGAGAAGTAAGTGCGGTCCTTGTCCATGATCGCCGGATCGTAGGCGGAGACGTCCGCGCCCTCGTGGGCGAGCAGGCGGCCTTCCTTCTTCAGGCTCTCCATGGTCACCGTGTCGGCGATCAGCAGCAGGTCCGGCTGCGGCTCGCCGGCGGCGAACTCGGCCTGGAGCTTGGCCATCACCTTGGACGTGCCATCGCGAACCCACTCGATCTCGAGACCGGGATGCTTGGCCTTGAAGGCATCGACCGTCTGCTGCGCATCGGCATTGGGCTGGGACGTGTACAGCACCAGCTTGCCGGACAGGTCGGCGAAGGCCGGCGTTGCGAGCGAAACCGTCATGAGGGCTGCGAGCAGCTTGGTCTTGATCATGCGAAACCCCGTGAATGGCGTGATGTCCCGTTCGTCGCGAGCGGGCGAACAGGGGCCATAGCAGGCGCATGTAACAGTTTCTTGTGCCCCGGCCCAGACGCACGGGATTTTTTACGAGGCTCGCCTGCCTCAACCGGCATCGCGGCGCGAGGGGGACGCCAGGGGAGAGGCAGACGGGGCGAGCGGCCGGCCGCCTTGTCCATCGCGGCGCTCGGCATGGGACAGGCCGCCATAGGGCGATGCGAGACCGGCAGCGCGCCCGCGGGAGAGCGCGGCGCGCGGCGCCTCCTCGCGGGCTGCTACCAGCTGTTCCACGGTGGCGGCGGGGCCGGCATGCAGCCCCTCCATCACCATCATCGCGGCACGCGGGGTAACACGGTCATGCAGGGCGACGAGGCCGCGCAAATGCTCCAGCGCGGCGGTCTGGCCGAGCACCCGCACCAGGATGCGACCGCTTTCGCTGTCGCCGGTGCCAAGTGCGCGCAACGCCAGCACCAGGGCCTCCCCGCCGGGGTCGTCGACGATGCGGGCGGCGGTTTCCGCCGGCAGCGCGAGCGCATGGGCGAGCCGAGCTGCAAAAACGGCAAGGCCGCCGGAGAGCGCCGCCTCGACAAGGGCTTCCAGCACGGCGGGCTTGAAGGCGACGTTGAGCAGCTTCGGGTCGCCGCGACGGGCGAGTTCGGCAAGCGCGCGTGCTTCCGCCGCCGCGATCGCCTCCATCCGGCCGGCGCTGTCGAGATCCAGAAACAGGGCAAAGAGCAGCGGCGCGGGCAGAGCATGGCGACGCGCAAGGTCGGCCGCCAATGCGCGCAGCATGTCCTCGCGTGCCGACAGCAGCTCCAGAACATGCTCGTCCGGCGGGCAGTCGGGACGGGCGAGCAGGACCTTCAGCGTCGGCGCATCGGCATGGCGCAGCAGGACGCCGGCAACGCTCGCCGGCATCTGCGAGCGCGCGGCAATGGCCCGGTGCACGGCGGTATCGCCGCTGGCAGCACGGGCGATCAGATCGGTTTCGGGCAAGGCGGTCTCGCCGGCCAGCGCCGCCGCGGCGATCTCGCTGTCGGGATCCGCGGTCAGCAGGCTGAGGCATTCGGACGGCGCCTCGGGCGCCGCGGCAAGCAGATGCGCGATGGTCAGGCGATGCTCGGCCGGGGTCTCGGGCAGCAACTGGCGGAAAAGCTCGGCGAAGATGCGGCGCTGCGAGGTGTCATGCCCCTGGCGGGCGACATAGAGCTCGGTGGCGGCCAGCAGAAGCCCCGCTTTGCGGGCCTCGCCCGGCTCCATCGGCAGGTCGAGCACGCCCTCCATCGCCCTGTGATGCGGGCGACGGCGATCCTGCACGCTCTCCTCGGGGACAGCGCCAGGGGACAAGGACTTGGCTGAAACGTCGAAAGAACTGGACACGGGCCGGGACTGCCTGCGCTACGCATTTACACGCGCCCGCCGCCATCGGTCCTTTACGAGATGAACCTTCCGGTAGCGAACTGCGTAAAACTGCCAGAAAAGCGTTAGCGAGTTGTTAACCCTGACTCGCTCCTACTAACCTTACGGCAGTTGGTTTCGCGTGACCTGCCAGGGGTCTGGGGCCGGAGCGCCAATGCGCACCGGGTTGGCTCATGGAGGATGCTATGGGCACCGTGCTGAACTTTCATTGCGGCTATCGGTCGGGGCGCCTCGCCCGTCGGGCCATGCCGCGCGGCCGCCATGTCTCGGCCGAAATCGTCATCTTTCCTGGCGTGAGGATCGAGCGCCACGACGACGTCGAAGCGCTTGATATCGGCGCGCGAATCGGGCGCAAACAGGATAGCCTTGGGCATCCGGGTCCGGAGCGAGATCCCGGCAAGGCTCACTGAGCCGGACCGCCCGCCCCGTCCGGGGCGTGCAGGCCACGACGGGAAAGAGCAAAGCGTGACGATCCGCCGTCCGACAGTGCTAGCGGCCACGGCAAGGAAGCCGGGGCCCGCGAGGCGACAGAACGCACTGCGCCCTGCGTCTTGGCGTACGCTGCTGCTTGCCTCGGCCAGCCTGTCCCTTCTCGTGCTTGGCGCCTGCCAGCGGCCGACGGGCGATTTCGGTCGCCCTGCCCCGTCGATCATCCACGACCGCCTGATGCCGCAGGTCGGCTCGGAGCTGGCGGTGGCGCGCGGCGAACCGATGTCGCGCTTCAACCTCACGGACGACGAGCGCGAGCTGCGCGACCGCGGCTGGACGCTGATCCGCCCGCCGGCGAGCGAAGACTGGATCGAGGGCACGCGCACCGAGCTGATCCGCACACGGATCCTGCCGGAGACCGCCAACAAGCTCGATCCCGACCGCTACTATTCCTATCTGCGCTCGGACAAGTACCGCTCCAGCGAGGTGCGCTACGACAAGGTGGCCGCCGATGCCCTGGCCGATGCGGCGCTGGTGCCGCCCTTCTGCGAAGTGGCGACGCGGGTGATGGCCGCCGACGAGGAGCGGCTGCGCGCACTCGGCCGCCGCGACATCTCCACCAAGGAAGAACTGGCCGGCGCGCAGGCGCGGGTCTGGGAGAACCGCCGCTATATCGACTGGGCCAGCCAGGCGCTGCGCTACCGTCTCGTCTCCTACCGCAACGCCATCGACGCGCTGGAGATCGAAACGCCCTCGCACAACAAGGTGTGGGACGCCAATGTCGCCTGGAAGAAGCTCGCCGCCGAGGTGGTGCTGCTTGAAAAGGGCTGCGAGGCGATCAATCGCTACGGCCAGGAAGAGGAGACGCGGCGCTCGCGCATCTATTCCAACTGGGGCACGGAGCGGCCGGCGCCGCAAAAGTGAGCCGCAAGGCGGCACGCTGTCACGCAATCCTCACACAAGCATGCGATGGGGCGCGCTTGCGGGCGGGCGCCTGCACGGTTAAGCAGATCGCCACGCCGCCCTCCTTCCCTGAGCACAGCACCGGAGCCCCATGTCGGTTTCCCTTCGCGCGCTGACCAAGCGCTTCGGCCCGCAGACGGCCGTTTCCGACATCACGCTGGACGTCGAGGCAGGCAGCTTCTTCGCCATTCTGGGACCGTCCGGCTGCGGCAAGTCCACCTTGCTGCGGCTGATCGCCGGCCTTGAGACGCCCGACGGAGGCGAGATCGCCATCGGCGGCGAGACGGTCGCCTCTGCCTCCCGCCATGTGCCTCCGGAAGCGCGCAATGTCGGCGTGGTGTTCCAGTCCTACGCGCTGTGGCCGCATATGAGCGTGCGCGACAATGTCGCCTTTCCGGTGGAGAGCGCCGGCCTTGCCGCCAGCGAGCGAAAGGCGCGGGTGGAGACCAGCCTCGACAAGGTGGGCCTGTCGGCTTTCGCCGCGCGCAAGCCCGCCTCGCTGTCGGGCGGCCAGCGCCAGCGCGTCGCCCTCGCCCGCTGCCTTGCCCAGCAGGCCGGCACCATCTTGATGGACGAACCGCTGGCCAATCTTGATCCGCACCTGCGCCAGTCGATGGAGGAGGAACTCGCACTGTTCCACCGCCAGACGGGCGCGACGACGCTCTACATCACGCACGACCAGCGCGAGGCAATGGCGCTGGCCGACCGCATCGCGATCCTTTGGGACGGACGGCTATTGCAGGCCGCAAGTCCCGAGACAGTATATCTGCGCCCCGCCGGCGAGCGGGTCGCCCGCTTCATCGGCCGTTCGGCCCTGACAAGGGTGACCGTGGAAGCGGCGGAAAACGAAACGGCACGGGTGCGAGCGGGCGGTCAGGTGCTCGAGGTGCGCGCACCCGCCGATGCGCGCCCGGGAGCCGGCAAGGTAATGCTGCGCCCGGAAGACATCCGGGCCGAGGCCGGCGACGGCGCGCTGAGCGCGACGATCCTGCATGCGAGCTATCGCGGCGGATTCTTCGAGGCCACTGCCGAGTTGCCCGGTATCGACGAGCCGCTAGTCCTGCATCTTGCCCGAAAGGTTGCCCCCGGCGACAAGGTTCCGGTACGGATCGCGGGCGGCTGGTTGCTGCCGCAAAGCGGCTGAGCGCCCCTGCCTTCTTCTCTGCAGACAGTTTGAAAAAAGAAAGACCGCCGCGGATTGCTCCGCAGCGGTCTGAACTTCTGAAGACCTTGATCGCTGGAACCTTCGGCACGGCCCTGCAGCCGCTCGAAGCTTCCGGATCGGGCTTACTTGCCGCGCTTGCGCTGCTGGCCGAGGCCCATCTTCTTCGCCAGTTCCGAACGGGCAGCCGCATAGTTCGGCGCCACCATCGGATAGTCGGTCGGCAGACCCCACTTCTCGCGGTACTCTTCCGGCGACATATCATAATGCGTGCGCAGGTGGCGCTTCAGCGACTTGAACTTCTTTCCGTCCTCAAGACAGATGATGTAGTCGGGGGTCACCGACTTCTTCACCGGCACGGCCGGGCGAAGCGGCTCCGGCTCCGGCTCGACGGTCGAACCGCTGGTGCGCTGGAGGGCACCGTACACCTCGTTGATCAGACCGGCGAGGTCGGACGAAGCGACAGTGTTGTTGGAGACATAGGCCGAGACGATGTCGGCGGTCAGGTCGATAAGATTGTCGTCGGCGACCGTATCAGTCATTATTCCACCCATCAGTTTATTCGGGACTTTGCGAAATAGACCGACAAAAATTACGACCAGACAAGCTCAGCGTACTGTTGGGATACTGACGCGAGATAATATCTGACTTCGATTCTGCCGACCGAAACCCATGAGTGTCGTATATATCGACAAAATGGCGACCACAAGAGAAATTTTTCAATGAAACCCATGTAGCTTGGCCCAAATGCCAAACGATTGCCAAGGCCGGTTTAGAATTCGCAAAAACACGAAAAGCAGATCCCGAATATAAAGGCGAAATCTGGGCAGTTGCCCTGCCAAGAAAAAGCCCGCGCCGGTAGAGCGGCGCGGGCCGTAACGTCATTTGCGGTCGTCCGCCATCTCATCGATATGCGTATCAGCACAGGGCTTGTAACCGGCCTGGTAGGCGGCCTTGGCCAGCAGATGCGCGGCGACGGGAGCCGTCAGCAGGAAGAACACCACACCGGCCAGCGCACGGGTCAGCACATCGACCTCGCCGGCATGGACAGCCAGCGCGATCAGCATCAGGCCGGAGCCGAGCGTGCCTGCCTTCGAACCGGCATGCATGCGCATGTAGACGTCCTTCAGCCGCAGCAGGCCGATGGTGGCGATCAGGGAAAAGATCGAGCCGACAACGAGGACGACGCCGACGGCAATCTCATAAACCGGGGTCATCGGCCCGCCTCCCCTTGCGCGGTCTTGGTCCGGACATCGCGGATCTCGTCGACGATCGTCGGATCTTTGGCAAGGCCCCGGTTCAGCACGAACCGGGCGAAAGCGACGGTCGCCAGGAAGCCGACAAGGCCGAGTGCGATCGCGATATCGACATAGAGGTAGTAATCGGTCTGCACGCCGATGGCGGCGATGAAGCCGATGCCGACGGCGACCAGCATGTCGAGTGCCACCACCCGGTCCGGCAAGGTCGGTCCCTTGACGATGCGCAGCACGATCAGGACGAAGGACACGGTCAGGATCGCAAGCGAGATGCTGACGCAGACGTCCAGGAAGTCGGAAGAGAAATTGCCAAGGCCGCTCATCGGAAGGCCTCCAGGATCTTGCGTTCGAAACCGTTCTTGATGTCGTCGATGGTCGCCTGCTTGTCCGGCACATCGATGCAATGGACATAAAGCGTGCGGCGGTCGTCGGAGACGTCGACGGACAGGGTCCCGGGCGTCAGCGTGATCAGGTTTGCGAGCATGGTGATCTCGAAATCCCGGTCCACGGTGAGCGGATAGGCGATGATGCCCGGCTTCAGCTCGATCTTCGGCCGCAGCACGATGGCGGCGACGCGCAGCGCGGACAGCACCAGCTCATAGATGAACAGCAGCGCCAGCGTGCCGATCTGCCAGAAGCGACGCAGGTACCGGTCGGACCCGACCTGCTCCCGGATGATGTACAGCGCCATCATGCCGAGCACGAAGCCGAAGAAGAGGTTGACCTCGGCAAAGCTGCCGGTCACGGCACCCCAGGCGAGAGCCAGCAGAATGTTGATGAGGAAAAGGCCGGTCATTGGACGATGTCTCCGAAGACGGACCGCAGGTAGCCGAGCGGCTCGACCAGGGTCGTGGCGCCGCGCTGCGCCACCTGCATCATGAACTCGGGCTGCAGGCCGATCACCACCACCAGGCCGAGCAGCAGGGCGATGGGCAGCCACACGGCCGCACCGCCAACCTCACGCGGAACGACGAGCGAGGCGGTGAGCTGGCCGTCGGCCGTGCCTTCCGCACCGCCGCGCCAGAAGGCGTAGATCCACACCCGGCCGACAGCGATGGTGGTCAGCAGGCCGGTGAGCAGGATCGCGCCGGCGATCCAGCCGTGCCCGTCGCGCAGCGCCGCGTCGACCAGCAGGACCTTGGGCCAGAAGCCGGAGAACGGCGGCAGGCCGGAAACGGCAAAGGCAAGCATCAGGAACACGGCCCCGAGCAGCGGGCTCGCCCGGTAAAGTCCTCCCAGCTCGCGCAGCGAATAGGAGCCCCCGAGCGCCCGCATGACACCGGCGGTCATGTAGAGCGCGGTCATCACCAGGATCGAATGGACGGCATAGAAGATCGCGCCTGCCATGGCCGGGCCGGTTCCCATGGCAAGCCCCGCCAGCATGGACCCGATGCCGGAGATGACAAGGTAGCCGAGCAGGCGGCGCAGGTCGGTCTGGGCCAGCGCGCCGATCACGCCGGTCAGCATGGTGGCGATGGCGACCACGGCGATCAGGTCCGCCAGCATGAGCCGGGCATCCGGCAGCAGCAGACCGAAAATGCGCAGCAGCGCATAGACACCGACCTTGGTCAGAAGGCCGGCGAAGACCGCGGCCACGACGATACGCGGCGTGTGGTAGGAGGCCGGCAGCCAGAAATTCACCGGGAACGCAGCCGCCTTCATGGCGAAGGCCAGGAAGTAGAGCACCGCGACCGTCATCAGCGGACCATCGACGCCGCCGGCCGCCGCCTTGCGGGCGATGTCGGCCATGTTGAGCGTGCCGAGAATGCCGTATAGAAGGCCCGTGGCGATCAGGAACAGCGTCGTTGCGATGATGTTCAGCAGGGCATACTTGACCGCACCGTCCAGCTGGGCGCGCTCGTTGCCTAGCACCAGGAGCCCGAAGGACGAGATCAGCAGCACCTCGAACCAGACATAGAGGTTGAAGATGTCGCCGGTCAGGAAGGCGCCGCAGACGCCGGTCATCAGCAGCAGCAGGAACGGATAGAAGCCGTAGCGCCGCCCGGAACTGTCGATATCGTTGATGCCGAAGACAGCCGCGGCGAGCGCAACGATCGACGAAGTCAGCGCAAGCGTCGCTCCCATCGCGTCCACGGTGAAGGCGATGCCGAAGGGTGGCAGCCAGTTGCCGGCGACCATGGTCAGCACGCCCTTGTCGAGAACGCGGGCGAGCAAGCCTGCGCAGGCAAGGACCAGCAGCGTCAGGAAGATGATCGCGATCTTCGGCTGGGAGGCAGTGTTCTTGCGCGTCATCAGGCAGAGCGCGCCGCCGAGAATGGTGATCACCAGCGGCGCGATCATCAGCCAGTCGCCCGGCGGGACCGCATCCATCCGCATGGCCTGCGAAATATCAACGGAGTAGTCGGAAGCGGCCATGCTCAGTATCCCTGCGGCGGGGCGGTTTCACCGGTCGGCTCGGCGACGCGCATTTCGACCGCGTCGTCGGTGCCGAGTTCCTGGTAGGCGCGGAAGGACAGCACCAGCAGGAAGGCGAAGAAGGAGAAGGAGATCACGATCGCCGTCAGGATCAGCGCCTGGGGCAGCGGATTGGCGATCGTTCCCTCCGGAACCTGGAGGGCCTCCGGGATGACCGGCGGCACTTCGCGCAGCAAGCGGCCGGAGGTGAAGATCAAGAGGTTCACCGCATTGCCGAGAATGGCGATGCCAAGCAGCACGCGCACCAGCTGACGCGACATCAGCAGATAGACTGCAACCGTGAAGAACATGCCGATAAGGATGGCAAAGGCGGCTTCCATCAGTCGCTCTCCCGTTCTTCGAGGGCCAGGGCAATCGAGGAGATCGAGCCGACGACCACGAGATAGACGCCGATGTCGAAGAACAGCGGCGTGGACAGCGGCACCTCGACGCCGAGCATGTGGACATACCACCACTGGCTGGTCATGAAGGGCTGGCCCGTGAACAGCGAGGGCAGGCCCGACAGGCCGGCAAGGAAGAGGCCGGAGGCGGAGATGCTCATCGGGTGGAACGTGATGGCCCGGCGCACGGCAGCGACGCCGCAGGCAATGCCGTAGATCGCAAAGGCCGAGGCGGCGATCAGCCCGCCGATGAAGCCGCCGCCGGGCTCATTGTGGCCCCGCAACAGCACGAATATGGAGAAAAGCACCATCAGCGCCGCCAGATAGGGAGCAATGGTGCGGAAGATGACCGTCTTCACAGGCGTGCCTCCCCGCTCTTCTGCAGCGCCTCGTCACCGGCGGCGCGGTCGAGCGCCTCCTCCCGCGCGTGTTTCGGTCGCACCCGGATCAGGGCCAGTACGCACAGGCCGGCGAGCATGACCACGGCGATCTCGCCGAACGTGTCGAAGCCGCGGAAGTCGACGAGGATCACGTTCACGATGTTGCGCCCGTGGGCGATGGTGCGGCTGTAGGCCTCGAAGAAGTCCGACAAAGACCGATCGAAGGACAGCTCGGTGATCCGCATCAGCAGACCGGCAAGACCGACGCCGACGCCGAGGGCAATGGCACCCTGCACGATCCGCGGCACCATCGGCCGATGGTCCCGCGGACGCAGGTTCAGGCGCGTCATCACCAGGGCCAGGATCACCACCGACAGGGTTTCGACCATGAACTGGGTGAACGAGAGGTCGGGCGCGCCGAACAGCATGAAGATGACGGCGACCGCAAAGCCCTGGATGCCGAGCGAGACGATGGCGGTCAGGCGGGTTTTGGCCACCAGAACCGCGACCAGGCCGCTCGCGGCGATTGCCAGGATGCCCCATTCGTAGAAGCGGAAGTCCGGCATCGACGCGACCGAGGGCCAGTTGCCGGTCAGCGTAAGCGGCACCAGGAGGGCCAGCGCGGTGACCAGGAAGGTGAGCGTCATGTAGACGTCCATCCGCCCGCCCTGGACGATCCGCGTGAACCCGCCGGAGAAGGACACGATGCCGGCGATCACCTGATCGAAGCCCTTGTCCGGGCCCCAGCCGATCGCAGCGAGCGTGCGGGCCATGGCGGCGCGCAGCGTGTCGAGCTTGAGATAGAAGACGATGCCCAGCGCGACGGTCACCAGCGACAGGATGAGCGCCGCGCCGATATAGCCGGGGATGAGGTGGACCTCGACCTCGGTTGCCGTGCCGAGCACGGAGGACACCACCGGCGAGATGAAGTAGACGCCGGTCGCATGCGCCATCACGGCCGCAGCAAGGCCGGCCAGCGACAGCGCCACGGGCCCCGCGAAGAGCAGAACCGGCCCTTCATGCGCATGCTTGGGGGTCTCGACCTTCGGTCCGAGGAACGGCTTCAGCGCCACGGCAGCGGCGATCACCAGCATGAGGGCGTTGCCGATCACCGCAACGGCGGTCACCGCCTGATGCGCGCCGGTCGCACCCCAGGTGCCGGCATAAAGGTATTCCTTGGCGATGAAGCCGACGAACGGCGGCAGGCCCGACATGGACAGCGCCGCAAGGCAGGCGGCGGCAAAGGTGATCGGCATGGCGCTGCGCAGGCCGCCGAGCTTCGTCACGTCGCGGGTGCCCGCCTCGTGGTCGATGGTGCCGGCGACCATGAACAGCGCACCCTTGAACAGCGAGTGGGCGAGCAGATAGAGCACCGCGCCCTCGATGGCCTTGTCCCAGCTGGTGCCGGTCAGCATGACCAGCAGGCCGAGCGAGGCGACCGTGGTGTAGGCGAGCATCAGCTTCAGGTCGGTCTGGCGCACGGCAAGCAGCGTGCCGACCAGCAGCGTGGTTCCGCCGAAGATCGGCAGGATCGTCGTCCACATCGCCGTATCGCCGAGCACCGGATGCATGCGCATCAGGAGGTAGACGCCGGCCTTGACCATGGTCGCCGAGTGCAGGAAGGCGGAGACCGGGGTCGGCGCCTCCATGGCATTGGGCAACCAGAAATGGAACGGGAACTGCGCCGACTTGGTGAAGGCACCGCCCAGCACCAGCAGCAGCACCAGCGGATAGAGCGCCTGCTCGCGCAGGATATCGCCGCCGGCAACCAGCGTGGCCATGTCGGAAACGCCGGTCAGCGCGATGATCATCAGGAAACCGGCCAGCAGCAGCAGGCCGCCGCCGCCCGTCACCACCAGCGCCTGCAGCGCAGCACGGCGCGAGGCGGCGCGCAGATGATCGAAACCGATCAGCAGGAAGGAAGTGATCGAGGTCAGTTCCCAGAAGATGAACAGCGTGATCAGGTCGTTGCCGAGCACCAGACCGAGCATCGCGCCCATGAACAGGAACAGAAAGGAGAGGAAGCGGCCCTGATGCGGATGGCCCTTCAGATAGCCGCCGGCATACAGGATGATGAACGTGCCTATCCCTGAGATCAGCAGGGCGAAAAGCGTCGACAGGCCATCGACATAGAAGGAGAAGCTGACGCCATAGGCCGGCACCCAGTCGACGGCGGGGGTGAAACTGGCGCCGCCTGCGACCTCCGGCACGAGGCCGGCGAAGAACAGGAAGATCGCCGCTGGCACGACAGCCAGCGGCCAGGCCGCATTGGCTCCCAGCAGCCGGGTCGCGAAAGGAGCAATCGCCGCCGCGGCGAAGGGAGCGAGGACGGCGGCGAAGGTCGCCTCAGGGCCTGTGATCGACATGTTCCTCCCCAAAGATATGAAACGGGCCCAACAGCCGGGTGATCTGACGAATCAGCCCATGCTACGGCAGTGTTCATGAAGATTTGCCTCACATATAACCAGCACAACAGGCCGGGCAAGCGATTTAGGGCCGGGGCCTTACAGTTTTCGGACCCGATCACAAAGCCTATTGTCGCAGGGGCTGGCGGTTCCTATTTCTGCTTGTCGGGGTTGTCACTTCATTAACGGAGTCCGCACATGTCGAACGCGACAGAGCACAAGAAACTCGAGAAGAGCGACGAGGAGTGGCAGGCCGAACTGACACCGGAACAGTTTCATGTGCTGCGAAGGGCCGGCACCGAGCGCCCCTTCACCGGCCCTTACTGGAATGTGTTTCGCGGCGGGCTCTATTCCTGCGCGGGTTGCGGCACGCCCCTCTTCCGCTCCGACACCAAGTTCGATGCGGGCTGCGGCTGGCCGAGCTTCTTCGAGCCGGTGACGCCGGACGCGGTGCGCGAATACGAGGATCGCTCGCATTTCATGGTGCGTACGGAAGTGCGCTGCGGTACCTGCGACGGCCATCTCGGCCACGTCTTCCCGGACGGCCCACCGCCGACGGGCCTGCGCTATTGCATGAACGGCACGGCGCTGCACCTCGACGAAGACGAGGCGTAAACCCGCCTCAGGCGCCCGGCAGCTGTCGCAGCATTGCCGCGACGATGGCTTCCGGGCAGTCCTCCTGAACCAGATGGCCCGCCTCCGGTATGGCGATCAGCGGCTGGTCGGAGATCCGTGCGGCGAGCTCGTGGCCCTTCTCCAGCGGGATCCAGCCGTCCTTCTGGCCCCACAGCACCGTGACCGGGCAGTCCATCCGGCGATACAGCGGTTCGACCTCGTCGGTGTAGCGCTGGTCCATTTGGGCGATCTGCCGGTAGAAGGCGGGCTGGCCCAGCTCCCCCGTCCAGGGCTCGGCATAGATGCGCAGCACTTCGTCATCGAGCGGGCGGTAGGCCGAGGTCTTCAGGTAGGCGGCGACGAGCGCGTCGTGCATGTAGGCCGGCACCCCGGCGAAGGCGGCCTCGTGCTGGCGCACGTGACGGACGAACGGCGAGCCCCATGGCGCCAGCGCCACCGCATCGAAGATGGTCAGCGAGGCGTAGGCAAGACCGTCGAGGAAGTGACCGCGCAGCGCCGTTGCCCCACCGAAGTCATGAGCCAGCACATGCGGCCGCTCCAGCCCCCATTCCCGCAACAATGCCGCCAGAACGCCGTTCTGCACGCCGAGCGAGACATCCTGCCCCTCCCGCATTTCCGAACGGCCATAGCCGGCAAGGTCGAACCAGTAGACCGTCCAGTGCGGAGCCAGATGCGGCACGATCCGCCGCCAGACCTGGGACGAGAACGGCGTGCCGTGGATGGCGACAAGCGGCGGGCCATCGCCCGCACGTCCCCAGCGGATGGCGGAGCCGTCGACAATGGTGGTGTTCGGCAGATCGAGACGCATCAATCGTCCTCCCGGGAAGCCTCTTCATATTTACATTTAGCGAAATGACTATATGAATATCCGCATGAGCGAAACAACCTCCGCCCCAGACGACCGCCTGCGCGAGGCGCAACTGCGGGCGATTTCCAGCGACGTGCGCATGACGATCCTGCGGCTGCTGCGGGATCCGGCGGCACATTTCTCCGGGCAGGTCTCGGCGGATCCGGTCTCGTTCGGCGTCTGCATGAGCCTGATCGCCGAGGCTCTGGGGATCGCCCAGCCGACCGCGAGCCGGCATCTCGACCTGTTGCGTCAGGCAGGCTTCCTCGCGGTCCGGCGGCAGGGAAAGTGGTCCTATTGCCGCCGCAACGAGGCAGCTATCCGTGACTTTCTCAGTTGGCTGAAGCGGGATCTGGAAGGCTGAAAGGTAAGCGCCGCCCCAATTGCGGAACATTTACGGGCGAGACGGGCTTGCTCGCGCTTCGTCCGGAGCGATAATTGCCCCAGCCAGAGCCGCGGCCGCAGGGACCGCCGCACGAGCCGGCGGAGCATATGCCGCCGTCCCTCCCCCATCCCTGACTTCAAGCCGAAACCGATGACCGACACGCCAAAGCCCGCCCTGACCATCACCTATTGCCGCCAGTGCAACTGGATGCTGCGTGCCGCATGGATGGCGCAGGAACTGCTCTCGACCTTCTCCGAGGAGATCGGCTCCGTCACCCTGGTGCCCGGTACCGGCGGCACCTTCACCATCACCTGCAACGGGGCGACCGTCTGGGACCGCAAGGCCGATGGCGGCTTTCCGGAAGCGAAGGTCCTGAAGGCGCGCGTGCGCGATCTCGTCTGGCCGGACATGAACCTCGGCCATAACGACGGACACAAGCGAGAGGGACAATGAACAGGAGTGAACCGTGACATGCAAACCGGCCGTCAGGGCAGGCCTTGTCGTGACACATCAATGTTGATATCAACCTAATTAGGGAGCACAACAAGCCCGACTCGAACGACGGAGGACAGGACGATGCACGGCAATTTCGTCTGGTACGAGCTGCTGACCACCGACATCGAAGCCGCCAAGGCCTTCTACGGCGCGGTAGCGGGCTGGGAAGCCGAGGTCACCGGCGCCGCCGGGTTCGACTACATCCTGTTCAAGGTCCCCGGCTTCAACATGGGCGTGGCGGGCATGATACAGCTCACCCAGGAAATGCTCGACCGCAAGGTGCCGCCGAACTGGTCGGGCTATATCGCGGTCGAGGATATCGACGCCAAGGCGCGCGCCTTCACCGACGAAGGCGGATCGGTCATCGTCGAGCCCCAGGACATCCCCAATATCGGCCGCTTTGCCGTCCTGGCGGATCCGCAGGGCGCGGTAGTCTGCCTGTTCAAGCCCAACCCAATGGACGGCTCGATGCCGCCAGCGCCCCCCGCCGGCTCGCCAGGCACATTCAGTTGGAGCGAACTCTATGCCGGCGACGGCGACTCGGCCTTCGCCTTCTACTCAAAAATGTTCGGCTGGGAGAAGGACATGGCGGTCGACATGGGCGCCATGGGCACCTACCAGTGCTTCGCTGTCGACGGCCGCAGCACCGGCGGCATCATGACCAAGATGCCCCACATGCCGATGCCCTTCTGGAACTACTATATCAACGTCGAGGCGATCGACGCGGCCGCCAAGAGGGTCAAGGCCGCTGGCGGCCAGGTGGTCAACGGCCCGATAGAGGTGCCCGGCGGCTCCTGGATCATCAATTGCCTCGACCCGCAAGGCGCCATGGTCTCGTTGACCGCGCCCAAGCGCTGAGATCACCCCCAGCCGACCCGCCCTCCTGACACCGTTGTGTCAGCATGGTGCGGGTTTCCGGCGGACAAAGCCGGAACACGGGGTTTCCCAAACGCGGCTTTGGGACCATATTGCCGCCATGGCCAAGCGACCCACTTCCTCCTCTCCCTCTTCCGCGTCTTCCTCCGGCAAGGCCCGCGCCGAAGACGCGCGCGACGATGCCGCGCCGCAAGGCTTCGGCGAAGCGCCGCAGGCCGCCTTCGAGGGGGCGCCGCTGACCGGTCCGGTTTCCGATTGGGCGCGGCAGCTTACCGAAGACGCTCCGGCACCGGCGGAGAAGGGCAAGGAGCGCCCCGCCGCGAAGCAGGCCAAGCCGGCGCGCTCGGCGCGCGGCACCTCCATGGGCGCGACCAGCAATCCGCGCGAGCGCGCGGCCGGCGGGCTCAATCCCGTCGCCGGGCTGGACATGAGCCTGGAAGAGGCCGAGGCCCTGCTGGCCAAGCAGGTGGCGGAGACGAAGAAGGCGCGCAAAGGCAAGAAGCCGGCGCCGGAAATGTCGGACGGCACCACCGGGCACACCGCCACCGTGCAGGCGCTCACCGACCTGATCACCTCCGGCAACCCGCTGCACAAGAACGGTGTCGCCTGGGTGCCGCACCGCCCTGAGCGGCCGGCCAAGTCCGAGGGCGGCATCCCGATCAAGCTCGTCTCCGAATACGAGCCGCGCGGCGACCAGCCCACCGCCATCGCCGATCTGGTCGAAGGCCTGGAGAACCAGGACAAGACGCAGGTGCTGCTCGGCGTCACCGGCTCGGGCAAGACCTACACGATGGCTCAGGTGATCTCCCGCACCCAGCGCCCGGCGCTGATCCTTGCGCCGAACAAGACGCTGGCCGCCCAGCTCTACGGCGAGTTCAAGTCGTTCTTCCCGGACAACGCGGTCGAGTATTTCGTTTCCTACTACGACTATTACCAGCCGGAAGCCTACGTCCCGCGCACCGACACCTATATCGAGAAGGAAAGCTCGGTGAACGAGCAGATCGACCGGATGCGCCACTCGGCCACCCGGGCGCTGCTGGAGCGCGACGACGTGATCATCGTCGCCTCGGTGTCCTGCATCTACGGTATCGGCTCGGTCGAGACCTATACGGCGATGACCTTCGCCATCGAGGTGGGCGAGCGGATGGACCAGCGCCAGCTGCTCGCCGATCTGGTTGCGCTGCAATACAAGCGCAACGACGCGGCCTTCCAGCGCGGCACGTTCCGGGTGCGCGGCGACACGGTCGAGATCTTCCCGGCTCACTATGAAGACCGGGCCTGGCGCATCTCGATGTTCGGCGACGAGATCGAGGCGATCACCGAGTTCGACCCGCTGACGGGGCAGAAGTCGGCGGAGATGAAAAGCGTCAAGATCTACGCCAACTCGCACTATGTGACGCCGAAGCCGACGCTGGCGCAGGCGGTCAAGTCGATCAAATCGGAGCTGGTGCATCGGCTGGAAGAGCTGAACGCCCACGGCCGGCTACTGGAAGCGCAGCGGCTGGAGCAGCGCACGCTGTTCGACCTGGAGATGCTCGAAGCGACCGGCTCCTGCGCCGGCATCGAGAACTATTCGCGCTACCTGACGGGGCGCAATCCCGGCGAGCCGCCGCCGACCCTGTTCGAATACCTGCCCGACAACGCGCTGGTCTTCGCCGACGAGAGCCACGTCACCATTCCGCAGATCGGCGCGATGTATCGCGGCGACTTCCGCCGCAAGGCGACGCTGGCGGAATACGGCTTCCGCCTGCCCTCCTGCATGGACAACCGCCCGCTGCGCTTCGAGGAATGGGACGCGATGCGGCCGCAGACGGTCTGCGTGTCGGCAACGCCCGGCTCCTGGGAGATGGAGGAATCAGGCGGCGTCTTCGCCGAGCAGGTCATTCGCCCGACCGGCCTCGTCGATCCGCAGATCGACATCCGCCCCGCCTCCTCACAGGTCGACGACCTCCTGGGCGAGGTGCGCGCGGTGGCGGCCAAGGGCTATCGCACGCTCGTCACCGTGCTGACCAAGCGCATGGCCGAGGACCTCACCGAATACCTGCACGAGAACGGCGTGCGCGTGCGCTACATGCATTCCGACATCGACACGCTGGAGCGCATCGAGATCATCCGCGACCTGCGGCTCGGCGCCTTCGACGTGCTGGTCGGCATCAACCTGCTGCGCGAGGGCCTCGACATTCCCGAATGCGGGCTGGTCGCCATTCTCGACGCAGACAAGGAAGGCTTCCTGCGCTCCGAGACCTCGCTGGTCCAGACCATCGGCCGCGCGGCGCGAAACGTCGACGGCCGGGTGGTGCTCTATGCCGACCGGATGACCGGCTCGATGGAACGAGCAATTGCGGAGACCAACCGCCGCCGCGAGAAGCAGGAGGCCTACAACGCCGAGCACGGCATCACGCCGGAGACCGTGCGCCGGTCCATCGGCGATATCCTGCAGTCGGTCTACGAGCAGGACCACGTCACAGTCGATGCCGGCTTCGCCGAGAGCGGCAACCTGGTCGGCCACAATCTCAAGGCGCATATCGAGGACCTCGAGAAGAAGATGCGCGAGGCCGCCGCAGACCTGGAGTTCGAAACCGCTGCGCGCCTGCGCGACGAAATCAAGCGACTGCAGGAGACGGAACTGGCGCTGGCCGACGATCCGCTGGCCCGCCAGTCGGCGGTGGAGGATCGCAGCGGCGGTTTCCGGGGCGAGAAGAAATACGGCGCCAGCGCCAACATGCCGAGCGCTTCGAAAGTGCGGAAGAACACGCTGGACGAGATGACCGTCGGACGCACCGAGGTGCCGTTGTCCAAGGGCGCGCTGCCGAAGAAGCCGGGCAGTTCCCCCGAAGACGACGTCAAGCCGGTCGTCCGCGGCAAGATCGGCGCCGGTTCCTACGAAGACCCGGCGGAAGAGCGCCAGCGCCGCGGCCGCCCGAAGAAAAGCGGTCGCCCAGGGCAGTAGGGCGTGTGGGCGCCCGAAACGCCCGGCGCCTCCCCTTTCAGCCTGCAAAGGCGACTTTCAGGCCTGCAAGGGCCTTGGACCGTCTCGCCTGACTGAATGCGGTTCATTTTCCCGCTTTACTTGCATGGCTGTTTGCATTGAAACTCTCTTCCATTCATATCATTGAATTCACAAGAGACTTCCATGAAGCGGACATCAACGACCATCCCGACGCTCGTCATTGCGGCACTTGCCGTTGCCTGCGGGCCGTTCATGACGCCGATTTCGACGGGCAGCGCCATAGCGCAGAATTCGTCCTCTGCCAAATCCTGGAACGACCCCGACTTTCCGGGCGTCGACCCGACCCAGCGCGCCCTTTACGGCTGCACCTTCAGTCTCAAGCGCTTCCGCATGAAGTACAAGCAGGTGAAATATTCGGCCTTTGCGAAGGGCCGTGCCTTCTCCATCACCGGCATGAGGGGCTGCGGCTGGAGCGTCGGCGAGCGCACGCAGGCCCGCGCAGATAAGGTCGCGATGGACAAGTGCCGCAAGAACGCCCGCAACCCGGACAGGTGCGAGGTCACCGAGCGCACGACCGACAGGTAGTCGCCAATACGCGATTCAATTGAACCAAAATAATCAAAGCGACTAGGGTCAAAACCCATTGATCTGGTTGATTTGATGTAGCAAATCAGAATCAAGGCTTCCAATCACGGGATTGGAGGTTTGGAGATCGCTTGTTTTGGCTTTTCGATGAGCAATGGGCGGTAATCGAGCCGTTGTTGCCGAGGAACAAGGGTGGCGCGCGGCGCGTCGATGACCGCCGTGTGATCTCAGGCCGCTCAAATCGCAAACGTAAGCTCCGCTACGACGCCAAGCGTTACAAGAGCCGCCATCTCATCAAAAACGCCTTCTGCCGCCTGAAAGACTTCCGCCGCGTCGCAACCCGCTACGACAAACTCGCCAGGAACTTCCTGTCCGCTGTCGCACTCGCAACACTCGTCGCATTCTGGCTATGATTGAGTCTGAACCCTAGGCCGTGGATCGATGATTGCGCGGGGAGCGGCGTCGTCGCGGCAGCCTCACAGGGCTGATCGTCACGCGACGCGCACATGGCACTTTCGAGGACAGCGGTATGTTCGACCATCGTAAGGGGGCACCACAAAGTCGCCACATGACGATACGGATCGCGTTGGCTCTCGCACTGCTACCCCCCGCCCTGCCAGCCGTGGCGCAGGACATGCCGGCCTGTGCCGTAACGGGTGCCTCGTCGGTGATGATCAACGGCCGCCCGGCACTGCGCCTGTCGGACGTGGCCGCGTGCCCGCCGGGTCTGTTCGAGCCGGTCCCGGGCGTCTTCGTGGAAGGCGAGCCGGCCGTGCGGTTCGTCGCACCGGCAGAAGGATGCGTTGTCGTGGGCTCGTCAGACGTGACCATCGACGGCGTGGGGGCAGTGCGCGCAGGGGACGTCGTCTGCCCGCCGCAATGACCAGGCGGCGTGCGGGAGCCGAAAATCCTTTCAGAATCCGACGCATGCGGTACTGGCGCGGGCCGATTCATCATGTCGCCGCCCGGCCACATGCGCTATAGAACGCAGGAACCCCTTGTCAGGAGTCCGCTGCGTGAGCCTTCGCAAACTTGCCAATCGCTTCCGCGCCCGCCGTGCCGGACTGATGTCTCCGCCGCTGATAGACGGGCATGACGAGGTGATGGCTGCCGGCGGCGCCCGTACACTCTACCACTCGCGGTTCAATCCGGCCTGGTTCGGCGAACTCGGCATCTCGCCGAAGGCGATCATCGATCTCGGATCTTTCGACGGCGGCGATGCCTTCCGCTTTTCCCGCGCCTTTCCCGATTGCCGGGTGGTGACGGTGGAGGCCGACCCGCAGCGTTTCGCACTGGTCAGCGGCAATCTCGCCGGCGAACGGGTGGAAGTGCTGAATTATGCTGCCTGTGCCACGGACGGGCCGGTCGAATGGCACCCGGCGACCATCGACGGTGAAGTGTTCGGCCAGGGTTCGATCTACGCCCATACCGACACCTATCGCAGCCGCTTTTCGCATGTGGCGCAGCAGGCGGCGACGCAGGTGGAGGGACGTCGCTTCGACACGCTGTGCGCCGGGCTCGGCATCGCCGCCATCGACCTGCTGCACATGGATATCGAAGGTGCGGAAGCCGCCGTGCTGTCGAGCCTTGGCTCCGCGCGGCCGACGCTGATCTACATGGAATTCAGCAAGGGCTATTTCGCCGGTGCGCCGGACGGCCGCGAGACTCATCGCCGGCTGGAGGAACTGGGCTACCGGATGGTGCTCGACCTGTCCAGCGACCGGCTCTACCTGCGCTCCAACTGACGGGTCAGGTCTCCGGCTCGGTCTCGAAGCGCAGCGGAAAGCCGTTGGCACGCCCGGCCTCGGTCGCACGGGTCGCCTTGGTCTCGGCGACATCGCGCGGGAAGACGGCAACGACGCACACGCCCTGCTGATGGGCGGTGATCATCACCCGCACCGCCTCGTCCTCGCTCATCCGGAATTCGGAGGCGAGCACCGCCACAACGAATTCGCGCGGCGTGAAGTCGTCGTTGAGAAGCAGCACCTTGTAAAGGCGTGGGCGCTCCGTCCGCGTCTTCGCGGACGGCTGCAGCGTTGTGGACCTGTCGCTCATGGGCGCGCTTTTATCACACATGGGCACGCTTGTGCACCGGTCACTCGGAATGACGCGCGCCCCCGTTTCGCAGCACGCTGCCACCTTGCCAAGACCCATGAAAGCGCCTACCTCCGCTCCATGTTGAAGACACCCAATAGCCCCCTTTCCGATGCTGCGGCTGCGCCGGCGCCGCGAGCGGAACAGCGCCCCCTCACCCTGACGGCCCACGGCATCGTCCGGGAGGATCCCTACCACTGGCTCCGGGCGGAGAACTGGCAGGAGGTGATGCGGGCACCCGACACGCTCGACCCCGCCATCCGCGCCTATCTGGAAGCGGAGAACGCCCACCTGGAAGCCGGCATGGCCGACACGAAGGGCCTGCAGGAGACGCTGTTCTCCGAGATGAAGGGACGGATCAAGGAAGACGACAGCAGCGTGCCGATGGCCGATGGGCCCTATGCCTACGGCTTTGCCTATGTGGCCGGCGGACAGCATCCGCGCCTGGTCCGGATGGCGCGCGAGACGGCCGAGCGCGGCGGCGAGGCCGAGGAAATCCTGATCGACGGCGACAAGGAAGCGAGCGGCAAGGCCTATTTCCGCCTCGGCGGCGCGTCGCACTCGCCCGATCATTCGCGCCTTGCCTGGGCCTTCGACGACAAGGGCTCGGAGTTCTACACCCTGCTCGTACGGGACCTCGCCAGCGGGCGCGATCTCGACCAGCGGATCGAGGACACGGGCGGGGGCGGCGTCTGGTCCGCTTGCGGCCGTTATCTCTTCTATGTGCGCCTCGACGACAATCACCGGCCCTCCAGGCTGTTCCGCCACGAGGTCGGGACGGATCCGGCCGGCGACGTGCTGGTCTACGAGGAGGCCGATCCGGGCTTCTTCATGGGCATCGGCAAGACCCAGTCCGGCCGCTTCCTGACCATCGACATTCACGACCACGAGACGTCCGAGGTGCGGCTGATCCCGGCCGATGCACCGCTGGAAGCCCCCCTCACGGTCGCCCCGCGCGCAACCGGCACCGAGTATTCGGTGGAGGACGACGGCGGCGACACGCTACTGCTGCTGACCAATCACGGCGGTGCCGAGGACTTCCGCATCATGAGCCTGCCGCTCGCCGCCTTGCGCGCGGGCGCCGGCCCGGAAGCCTGGCAGGATGTGGTGCCGCATCGCGAGGGCCGGCTGATCCTCTCCTTCACCTGCTACGCCAAGCACATGGTGCGGCTGGAGCGGGAAGACGGGCTGCCGCGCATCGTCGTGCGCCGCGTCGCCGACGGTCTGGAGCATGCCATCGCCTTCGACGAGGAGGCCTATTCGCTCGGCCTCACCGACGGCTACGAGTTCAACACCAACCGCATCCGCTTTTCCTACTCGTCGATGACGACGCCGGCACAGGTGTTCGACTACGACATGGAGACGCGCGAGCGCACGCTGCGCAAGACGCAGGAAGTGCCGTCCGGCCATGACCCGGATGCCTATGTGACGCGGCGCCTGCAGGTGCCGGCCGGCGACGGCGAGACGGTGCCGGTGTCGCTGCTCTACCGCAAGGACACGCCGCTGGACGGCAGCGCGCCCTGCCTGCTCTACGGCTACGGCTCCTACGGCATCACCATCCCGGCGAGCTTCAACACCAACTGCCTGTCGCTCGTCGATCGCGGCTTCGTCTATGCCATCGCGCATGTCCGCGGCGGCAAGGACAAGGGCTTCCGCTGGTACCGGGACGGCCGCCGGCAGGCCAAGATGAACACGTTCACCGACTTCATCGCCGCCGCCCGCCATCTGGCCGACGAGGGGTTCACCTCGCCCGACCGGATCGTCGCGCAGGGCGGTTCGGCCGGCGGCATGCTGATGGGCGCGGTGGTCAACATGGCGCCGGAGGCCTTCGGTGGCATCATCGCCGAGGTGCCCTTCGTCGACGTGCTCAACACCATGCTCGACGACACGCTGCCGCTGACGCCGCCCGAATGGCCGGAATGGGGCAATCCGATCGCCTCGCTGGACGATTACCGGACGATTGCCGCCTACTCGCCTTACGACAATGTCGCGGCGCAGGCCTACCCGCCGATCCTGGCGGTCGGCGGGCTGACCGACCCGCGCGTCACCTATTGGGAGCCGGCCAAGTGGGTCGCACGTCTGCGTGAGCGGCGCAGCAACGAGGCGGCGCTCTTCCTCAAGACCAACATGGAAGCCGGTCACGGCGGCGCCTCGGGCCGGTTCGACCGGCTCAAGGAAGTGGCCCTCGTCTATGCCTTCGCGCTGAAGGTGGCGGGCGCGACAGGCTAAACAGCGATCCGGCGCGGGCATGACACCGTAAACGGCATCAAGGGCGGCAGGTTGCCGCCCCGCAGCCGACTACGGAGGTTTCCATGCCCGCGCTGATCTTCTGCCGCGAGGCGGCTCGCGCCAACATTTCCGCCGTCGCGGCGGTTCTTGCCTTAGTGCTTCTGCTGCCGATGCTGGCTGCCGGTTCTGCGCGAGCAGCCGACAAACCGCTGGTTCTCGAAGAGTATTTCCGAGGCCGCACGGTCGGGGAAGGCGTGTTCGAGAGCCGGATCGCCGGTATCCGCCGCCCCTTTACCGTGGTGACCCACGGCAGTTGGAACCCGAAGACCTTTACCTTGCGCCTGCGCGAGGACTTCCGCTTCGCCGATGGCGAGCTCGATACCAAGGTCTGGTTCTTCCAGAAGGTGGCGGAAAACCGCTATATCGGCACGCGATCCGACGTGTTGAACCCGGTGACGATCACCGCTGGCGGAGCAAGCATCCGCTTCGACTACGCCGCGGAACTGGTCACCGGAGATGGGCCGGTGGCCGTGCGCTTCTTCGACACGCTTACACGGGTCGACGCGCGCACCGTGCGCAACACCGCCGATGTGCGCAAATACGGCATCACCGTCGGCACCGTCGATCTCACTTTCCGCAGATAGACGGGGGTGCGAGCACGGCACGTCACACTGCGGTCACGAAAGGCGGCAAAGGTTCTCCTCCCGCATTCGACCTGCCTTTCGCCAGATGACGCCTTTCCAGTCCTACGTGATCTGCACCTCGCCGCGCAGCGGCAGCACGCTGCTGTGCCGGCTTCTGGCCGCGACAGGCATCGCCGGTCGGCCGAGTTCGCTGTTCCATGAGCCATCGCTGGACGATTGGCTCGAGCGCTTCGAGCTTTCCGTCGATACGGACCGCGACGAACACGAGGTTCTCGCCGAGATATTCGCCGCCGCCCTCGACGAGGGGCGCGGCGGGACCGACGTCTTCGGGGTCCGTCTGCAGCGGCACAGCTTCACCTTCTTCCGCGACAAGCTCGCGATCCTGCACCCTAGCCGCCCGAGCGACCATGCGCGCCTCGAAGCGGCCTTCGGCCGTACGCTGTTCATTCACCTGACCCGTCTGGACAAGGCGGCGCAGGCGGTGTCCTACGTGAAGGCGCAGCAGAGCGGCCTATGGCACAGGGCCTCGGACGGCACGGAGCTGGAACGCCTGTCGCCGCCGCGCGAACCGGTCTACGACACGGAGCTGCTGCGCAGCACTCACGACACAATGGCAACGGCGGATCGCGACTGGGAAAACTGGTTCGCGGACCAGGGCATCGCGCCGCTGCGACTTACCTATGAGGCCCTTTCGGCCGACCCGCCGGCAACGCTGCGCCTTGTGCTCGATGCCCTCGGCCTCGACCCGTCTCCGGCAAACACTGCCGTGCCGGACGTCGCCCGGCTGGCCGATGCGACGAGCCGGGACTGGGTGGTGCGGCTGCGGGCAGACCTTGAGGCCCGACAGCCCTAGCGGCCGCAGGTGTTGACGCCGAACAGCGTATAGGCCGGGCACCATTTCAGAAATGCGGTCAGCAGCGGCACGACGCCGATCCAGCCGATCCACTTCCAGGTGATCTCCGCCGGACCGAACAGGGCGAAGGCAATCAGCGCCACGCCGACGACGATGCGGGCGATCCGGTCGGCACTGCCGACATTGGTGGTGATCATCGACATAAGCGACCCCTTTTCTCGTGCTCGGACCGGAAGGCGTCGACGCCCCCCCACAGTCAAACCCTTTTAATTTCTATTATTCGAATATAATGGATCGCATCTGCATCCGGCAAGGTGCCGGCCTGCGACAGGTTGGCGGTCCTGGAGCAGGAACCCAGAGGCAAGGCGTGGACAGGTCCGCACACCTCGGCTATGTGCGGGGCACGCTCCGTTCCCCCTCCCCACCGCGATGCCTGCCATGACAGATCCAACTCTTGCCCACGACCTGCGGATCGAGACCGGCCGCGGCGCGATCTTCGCCCGGATGTGGTGGCAAAAGGCCTCTCTCCACGATGCGCCGCCGCCGATCGTGCTGTTTCACGACTCCCTCGGCGCCGTCGATCTGTGGCGCAGCTTTCCGCAAGCGCTTGCCGGGGCGACAGGTCGTCCCGTGATCGCCTATGACCGGCTCGGCTTCGGACGCTCGGACGCCTTCCCCGGAGCGCTGCCTGCGGACTTCATCGAGGCGGAGGGACGCGACACCCTCCCGCTCTTGCGCGAGGCTTTCGGCTTTACGCCGTTTGTCGCCTGCGGTCACAGCGTCGGCGGCGGAATGGCTGTGGAGACCGCGGGCCGATATCGCGAGACCTGCCTTGCCGTCATCACGATGGGCGCGCAGGCCTTCATTGAGGATCGCACGCTGGACGGCATCCGCGTCGCGCGCGCTACGTTTCAACAGCCGGAAGAACTGGCGCGGCTTGCTCGCTACCACGACGACAAGGCGCGCTGGGTGGTGGACGCCTGGACCGAAACCTGGCTGTCGCCGGATTTCGCCGGCTGGACGCTGGACAAGGCGCTGGACAAGGTCGCCTGCCCGCTGCTCGCCATCCACGGGGATGCGGATGAGTTCGGCTCGCCCGCCCATCCCGGCCGCATCGCCGAGGGACGCGGGCGCGCCGTGCTGCTGCCCGGCATCGGTCACAATCCCCACCGCGAGGCCGAAGCACAGACCGTCGCAATGATCGCCGGCTTCCTCGCCGGGCTCGATGGCTATGCCGATCAGGGGCTTGGTTTGGGCGCTGGCGCGTAACCCGCCTTAAACGAAAAGTGGCTAGAACGGGCTTCACAGGCTCGCGTTCGTGGCCGAACTACCATGATTCCGCCCCAGTCCTTCCGCCAGATGGCGGGCAATCCGGGACCTGTCCAGGCCACGCGCCGGCTGCCCGAAAACCAACAGAACAACCCGTCGAGGAGCCTCATGTCCGCTTCAAGTGCCTCGTTCCGCAAGACCGGATCCATGGCCGGCCGCGCCGCCGCGCTGACACTGGCCGCGACGCTCGCGCTGTCCCAGACTGTGCCCGCACAGGCCGGCTTCATCGGCGACCTGCTCTTTGCCCCCACCTATGACGAAGACTATGTGCCGAGCACCTATGGGTCGCGCGCCGACTGCCGCAATCCGTCCGCCGGACCGTGGCGCGGCATCGTCGGCGGCCGCAAGAGCGTCGACCTGAGGACCATCCAGTTCTCGCGCGAAGGCTGCTTCCAGACGGAGGCCGAGTGCCGGGCGTTCCTGAACCACATTTCCGGGTATCTCACGCTGGTCTTCACTGCCCAGTGCAGCCGGCGCTGAACCAGCCGACAGCCGCGAGTTCCGGCCGGGATACAAAAAAGGCGGGTCCGCGAGGACCCGCCTTCTTCGTTTGAGCCGGAGCGTAAAGCCTTACGATGCGGCCTGGAACAGCTCGTCGACATAGTCCCAGTTGACCAGATTGTCGACGAAGGCCTCGAGGTACTTCGGGCGCGCGTTGCGGTAGTCGATATAGTAGGAGTGCTCCCACACATCGACGCCCAGCAGCGGCACTGCGCCGTGCACCAGCGGGTTCTCGCCGTTCGGGGTCTTCGTGACGGCCAGCTTGCCGTCCTTCAGCACCAGCCAGGCCCAGCCGGAGCCGAACTGCGTGGTGCCGGCGGCAATGAAGTCCGCGCGGAACTTGTCGAAGCCGCCGAGGTCGGAGTCGATGCGCGAAGCCAGGCCGCCCGGCAGCTTGTTGCCGCCGCCATTCGGCTTCATCCACTTCCAGAAATGGATGTGGTTGTAGTGCTGGCCCGCATTGTTGAAGAGACCGGCGTTCTTGCCGAAGCTCTCCTTGACCACGTCCTCCAGCGACTTGCCCTCAAGGCCGGAATCCTTCAGCAGGTTGTTGCCGTTGGTCACATAGGCCATGTGGTGCTTGTCGTGGTGATACTCGAGCGTCTCGGCCGACATATAGGGGCCAAGCGCGTCGTAGGCATAGGGCAGGTCCGGGAGTTCAAAAGCCATGGAAACCTCCTCAGGGCGGGGGCGAAAGAACGATGCCGGCCAGACGGCCGACACTCGCAGGCGGAAGCCGGGGCGCCGTTGCCGCGGCGGCCTGCGTGGGTTGTAAGACATTCGGTCCGACAGCCGGATGACGGTCGGTCCGGGTTGCGGGCAACCTTCCGCAAATCGCGTCGGCTGCCTGTCACACAAGGCAAAATAGGCACCCGACCTTCAATCGGCAACGGGCATATGTGCCTTTTTCCCAAAGCCCTGACGCTGCTGCTCCCCGGCATCGTCACTTGCCGCAGGGCCCTCCACGGTTACCGCCCGCTCACCGCTTTCTCACCGCTCAGACAGATTTCCCCTCCCGGCCCGACGTCTCACGCGCTAGGTTTGCCTCCCGCCTCCCTGCCAAGCTTCGCAAGGCTCTTCCCCGCATGATTGCCAAGCCACGCACCACCGCCCCCTCCCCCGTGTTGCTCGCGTTCGGCGGTTTCTGCGCCTTGGCGGCCGCCATGGGCATCGGCCGCTTCGCGCTGACGCCGGTGCTGCCCTTCATGAGCGAAGCCATCCCGCTATCTGCCTCGCAGGCGGGCCTCATCGCTTCGGCCAATTATCTCGGCTATCTGGTCGGCGCATTGGCCGTGATGGCGGTCAGCAAGGACAAGATCGGCACGGGCTTCCTGCTCAGCCTGGCCGGCAGCGCGGCGACGTCCGCCTTGATGGCGGTCGACGGCGGCCTCGTCTGGCTCGCGCTGGTGCGGTTTTTCGGCGGCATCGCCAGTGCCGGCGTGCTGGTGTTCAGCTCCACACTGGTACTGGACCGGCTGGCAGCGGCCGGGCGCGGCGAACTCGCCCAGTTCTTCTTCTCCGGCGTCGGCATCGGCATCGCCCTGTCGGCGGCGACAGTCGGCTGGCTGGCCCGCGAAGGCGCGGGCTGGCAGGGCCTGTGGGCCGCCTGCGGCCTGGTGTCGGCAGTGCTGAGCATGGGCGCCATTCTCTTCGTGGTGGCGCGGGCGCCGCGCATGACCGCCTCGCCCGCGGCAAGTGCAGCGCCTGCACGCGCCCGCATCTCGCCTGCCCTTGTGCGCCTCGCCATCGCCTATGCGCTGTTCGGCATCGGCTATGTGGTAACCGCCACCTTCCTGACCTCGATCCTGCGCCAGTCGGAAACGCTGGCCCCGTTCGAGGCGCCCGCCTGGGCAGCGGTGGGGCTGGCCGCGGCCGGATCCGTCTGGGTCTGGGGCCGGGTCTCGGCCTGGCTGGGAGGGGCCTGGGCCTTCTCGCTCGCCTGCCTGGCAGAGGCCATCGGCGTTGCCGCCAGCGTGACATTCTCCGGCCTCGCCGGCATGGCGCTGGCCGCCGTCCTGCTCGGCGGCACGTTCATGGGCATCACGTCGCTGGGACTGATCGAGGGACGGCGCCTTGCCGGCGGGGACCCGCGCAAGGTGATGGCGCTGATGACTGCCTGCTTCGGCACTGGCCAGATGGTCGGCCCGACGCTGGCGGGCCTGATCGCCGATGCCACGGGCAGTTTCTACTGGCCGTCGATGGCCGCCGCCGCCCTCCTTGTGCTGGCGGCGCTGCTGGTCGGCCCGCTGTCGGGACCGCGCCCGGCGCGCGTCCAGGCAAAATGAAACGGCGGCACAGCCCTCGCCGCACCGCCGCTCCAATCATTCCGTCCGGTTCACACGAACCACTCAGCCGTGGGCGAATTCCCAGTAGAGGTCGCGGGCGCGCTGAGCGACCGGGCCCGGCTGCAGCTCGCGATCCTCGATCCGCTTGACCGGGACCACCTTGTTGTAGTTGCCGGTCGAGAAGATCTCGTCAGCATCCAGGAAGTCGCCATAGCCGAGCGTACGCTCGTAGACCTCGGTGCCGGCGTCGCGCAGCAGCTTGATGATACGCTGGCGGGTGATGCCATTGAGGAACGTACCGTTCCAGGCCGGCGTATGGACCGCACCGTCCTTGACCATGAACACGTTGGCCGTGGTCAGTTCCGCGACGTTGCCAAGCATGTCCAGCACGATGGCATTGTCGAAGCCGCGGGACTTGGCCTCGACAATGGCCCGGGCGTTGTTCGGGTAGAGGCAGCCGGCCTTCGCATTGACCGGCATGGTCTCCAGCGTCGGACGGCGGAACGGCGACAGGGTCAGCGAGATCGCCGCATCCTTCGGCGCGAGAGCCGCCTCGAACAGGCAGAGCGCGAAGCGAGTAGAGGCCGCATCGCCGGCGATGGTGCCGATGCCGTCGCCTTCCGCCCAGTACATGGGCTTCACATAGACCGGCGTATTGGGGGCGAAACGGGACAGGCCGTCCTGCGTCAGCTCCATCATCTCGCCGGCCTTCATCACCGGGTTGAGGCCAAGGGCGACCGCGGAAGCATTGAGGCGCTGACAGTGGAGATCGAGGTCCGGCGTCACGCCTTCAAAGGCGCGCGCGCCGTCGAACACCGACGAGCCCAGCCATGAAGCGTGGGTACGCGTACCCATGATCGGGGCATTGCCCTCGATCCAGTTACCGTCGATCCAGTTCCAGGTTTGCGACCATTCGCTCATCTTCTGCTCCCGATCCGTCTTGGCGCGATTGGTGGGGATCGAACGCCCTTCGCCGGCGAAGGTCAAGGCCCTCCCGCACGCGCGCGGGAAAAGGACCGAAATGTTCCGCACACACCGCGCCACCGTCCAAATCGATCCAGCTACGCCAAATTTCGGGAATGATGTTGCGCAGCGGGCTGCCTTTCGCTCGCTTCCTCACGAACCACCCCGGCGAACCCATGAGACGTCCTGAGCCGGCTTCTTGTGCGGCGCACAAGAAGCCTTGACCTCGGGCCGGGTTGGCTGTTTGCTTGGCAGCTGAACAAAATTGCGGCAACGCCGCCAGAGGGCTCCCGATGCCGGGTGCCCCACCCGCCAAGGCCCCAAGCCCATGTCCCATTCCGCGACTCGCCCTGTCTCCGCCTATGTCTTCGACGCCTACGGCACGCTGTTCGACGTGCACGCGGCGGTGCGCCGCCATGCCGGCGATCTCGGCCCGGAGGCTGTAAGCCTGTCGACGCTGTGGCGGCAGAAGCAGCTCGAATATTCCTGGACGCGCGCCCTGATGGGTCGCTACCTGGATTTCTGGTCATTGACCGAGCAGGCGCTGGACACAGCGATGGCGATGACGGGAAAGAGCGATGCGGACCTGCGCCAGCGGCTGCTCGACGCCTATTGGAAGCTCGACTGCTACCAGGAAGTCCCCACCGTTCTGAAGCGCCTCAAGGACGACGGCAACCGGCTGGCGATCCTGTCCAACGGCTCGCCGGCGATGCTGGAGGCTGCCGTTCGGGCCGCCGGGATCGAGGACCTGCTCGACGAAGTGTTCTCCACCGACCTGCTGAAGACCTACAAGACCCGGCAGGACGTCTACGAGCTGGTGACCAACCACTTCCGCATCTATCCCGAGGCGGTGTCGTTCCAGTCGTCCAACCGCTGGGACATCGCAGGCGCCACCGCCTTCGGGTTCCGCGGCGTGTGGATCAACCGCACCGGTGCCGCCGACGAGTATTCCGACCTGCCGCCGGTGGCCGTTCTGGCCGATCTGCAGGGCCTGCTGGCCCTGGCCTGAACGCCCTGGGCGGGCTCAGCAGAGCCGCTCCTTGGCGGAAACGAAAAACGCTCCGGCCCACGAAGGACCGGAGCGTTTCAAATCTGCCGGATCGAGGTCCGTCAGTAGGTCATGATCGCCGGCAGTTCCTTCGCCTGCGCCACCCACTTCTCCACGCCGGACTCGCTGGGAAGCTGACGAACGAGCTTCTTGGCCTCGTTCACTTCCTTCATCTTGGCATGGAGATTGGCCGGGACCCGGTGCTTGAGCTCCTTGACCGTGTCGACGCCAGCAGCCTCGAGAAGCTCGGAATATTCCTCGCCAACACCGCTGATGCGCATCAGGTCGGCCATGTTGGCCCACTTGAGAATGCGCTTGTCATCGATCCCGGTCTCTTCGGCCAGCGCCTTGCGGCCCTTGGGATCCTTCGCCCGCTCCAGATAAGCATCGGTGGTCTTGATACCGACCGCCTGCAGCTTCTCCGCATAAACCGGGCCGATACCCTCAATCTCGTCAATGGAATAGGACATCTCGCACCTCCAGACTTGCCCGGCACCAGCCGCCGGGCTTCAAGACAACCGGTCGCGGCACAGCACGGCCAGCTCAGAGCACCTGGCCGAGGCCGGGGATCGAGGAAACCACACGATCGACCACATCGGCGCCTGCGTGTTCGCGCGCGGCCTGCACCAGTTCGCGGGTGACGGTCTGCACCTCGCCCATGTCGAGCCCCGCATTGGTCAGCTCATTGAGGGCCGCCATCGCTCCCATTCCGCCGCCGATGCTGCCGCCGAGCTTGCCTGCAAGGCTGCCGAGCAGCCCGCCGCCACCGCCGCCGCCCTGCTCCGCCATCAGCTGAGAAGCGCCCGGCAGGGCATCGACGATCCGGGCCACCGCATCCTGCGGGCCGTCGCGATCGAGAAAGTTGAGGATGATACCGATCGCCTGACGGGCGAGGTCTTCGCTGATGCCAGCAGCCGCAGCAATCCGGCTGACAAGTTCGTCCATGTGTCCCCCCAGAGGAATCATCGGGCGTCTGGCCGGTAATTTGGCACGAGAGCGCGCACCGCGACAACCGCTATACACAGCGCGATCTGCGGGTTACATGGTTTTTCGAAGCGTCGGAGGGGCCGACGGTGGCAGCGGAGGCGCACGCAGTGCAGGACGCAGACAAGATCTTCATCGGCGGATCGGGCAAGCCGGAATATCTGACGCTGAAGCTTGCCAACCGGCACGGCCTGATCACCGGCGCCACGGGCACCGGCAAGACCGTCTCGCTGCAGATCCTCGCCGAGGGCTTTTCCAATGCAGGCGTCCCGGTTTTCTGTGCCGATGTGAAGGGCGACCTGTCCGGTATCGCCGCCAGCGGCGAGAGGAAGGACTTCCTGGAAAAGCGCGCCGCGCAGATCGGCTTCACGGACGATTACATCTACGAAGACTTCCCCACGATCTTCTGGGACCTGTTCGGCGAACAGGGACATCCGATCCGCGCCACGGTCTCCGAGATGGGGCCGCTGCTCCTCGCCCGCCTGATGGACCTCAATCCGACGCAGGAAGGCGTCCTCAACGTTGCCTTCGAACTGGCGGACGACGAAGGCCTGCTGCTGCTCGACCTGAAGGACCTGCAGGCCTTGCTCGCGCATGTGTCCGAGCGGGCGTCGGAGCTGTCGCGCGTCTACGGCAACGTCTCGAAGGCCTCGGTCGGTGCGATCCAGCGTCAGTTGCTGATGCTCGAGCGCCAGGGCGGCGATGCCTTCTTCGGCGAACCGGCGCTCGATATCCGCGACATGATGCGCACCACGCGCGACGGGCGCGGCGTCGTCTCGGTGCTGGCCGCCGACAAGCTAATGGGCGCGCCGCGCCTCTACGCCACCTTCCTTCTGTGGCTGCTGTCCGAGCTGTTCGAGGAACTGCCCGAAGTGGGCGACCCGGAAAAGCCGCGGCTGGTCTTCTTCTTCGACGAGGCGCATCTGCTGTTTTCCGAGGCGCCCAAGGCGCTGCTGGAGAAGGTCGAGCAGGTGGTACGGCTGATCCGCTCCAAGGGCGTCGGCGTCTATTTCGTCACCCAGAATCCGCTCGACGTGCCGGACACGGTTCTGGCGCAGCTCGGCAACCGGGTGCAGCATGCCCTGCGCGCCTACACCCCGCGCGAACAGAAGGCCGTTCGCGCCGCCGCGGAAACCTTCCGCCCCAACCCGGATCTCGACACCGAGCGCACCATCATGGAGCTGGGCGTCGGCGAGGCGCTGGTCTCGGTGCTGGAAGGCAAAGGCGTTCCTTCCATCGTCCAGCGCACTCTGGTGCGGCCGCCCTCCTCGCGGCTTGGGCCGCTCACCGCGAGCGAGCGCCGCGAGATCATAACGATGAGCCCTGTCGGCCATCTCTACGACGAGACCGTGGATCGCGATTCCGCCTTCGAAGTGCTCAAGCGCCGGGCCGAAGAGGCAGCCCGGATGGAAGAGCGCCAGAAGGCGCGCGAGGAGCAGGAGATCGAGCGGCGCGGCTCGCCCCGTCGCACCCGTTCCGGCTTCGAGATCCCCGACTTCGGCACCTCGCCCACCCCGGCACCCAGCCGCAGCCGGACCCGGTCCAGCCGCTCGCGCTCCGACAGCGTGGCGGACGCTGCCGTGAAATCGGTCGTGCGTTCGCTGGGCTCGGCACTCGGCCGGGCGCTGGCACGCGGCGTCCTGGGCTCGATCAAGCGGGGCTTCTAGGCCTCGCTCCGGACCGGGCCCGGAACTCTCCACAGATCCTTTTTCGGCCCGCCGGCGGCGGGGCCGGCCTCGCCGCGACGGCAATCAGCGGCTTGCCTTCGGTAAAAAGCCGGAGGCCTTTGTTGGCATAATATGAATAATTGACTCATGTTTTTGCAGGTCCTATGCCTGCCCCATCGAGCCACCCGACAGGCGGCTCCCGAGATCCGGTTCGCCCGAGCAAGCACACGCAGCCAGGCTGAACCCGTCCCCAAATATCCAACAAGAGACCGCGCGGACATTTCGCGCTGCGACCGGGCATGCGTGTCCGGCGCCGCACGTCCGCCTGTCCGGAAAAAGGTTAGGCATGACGTCAAGCAGATCGAAGCTCCTGCGCGCCACTGCGCTGTCCACTGCGCTTTGCGGTCTTCTTCTCGCCCCGGCGATTGCCGATGCCCAGCAGGTTGATCCTGCAGGGGTGGGCGCGCCCTTGTGGGGACCGCATCTGGAAGTCGGCGGCAAGGCGGGCACGACTGGTCGCTCCAGCACCGGAGAGACGACCCTCTTCGTGCCGCTGTACCAGACCTTCGATCGGCTGATCTACACCGACATTCGCGGCACGTTCGGCGCCTCCGGCTCGCAGGAGGTCAATGCAGGTCTCGGCATCCGCCAGATCATCGACAATCGCTGGATCGTCGGTGCTTACGGTTTCCTCGACTACCGCCGATCCCAGTACAACAACCATTTCCTGCAGGTGACGCTCGGCGCCGAGCTGATGACCGAGCATTTCAACCTGCGCGCCAATGCCTATCTGCCGGTCGGCAAGACGACACACCAGCTCGCCTCCCATGACACTGCGCGGGTCGGCCCGAGCTCGATCACCGTGCGCGGCGGTGAGGAACGCGCCATGCGCGGCCTCGATATCGAGGCGGGCGTCCTCACCGGCCTCAACCTGCTGGGCGACGGACGCGACGAATTCTGGCTGCATGGCGGCGGCTACGCCTTCTGGGAAGACAAGGCGGAAACCGTCTGGGGGCCGCGTGTGCGCGCCGAATACCGGATGAACGATGTCCTGTTCGAGGGCAGCCGCGTCAGCCTGCTCGCCGAGTACCAGTACGACAGTCCGCGCGGCTCGCAAGGCTTCTTCGGCGCCCGGCTGCGCCTGCCCCTGCAGCGCGCGATCGGCGGGGAAGAGCGCGGCACGCGCCTGACCGCGCTTCAGCGGCGGATGACCGAGACGGTGGTTCGCGACGTGGACGTGGTAACCCAGGCCGGAGCCTTTGGAGCCGAGGTAACGGGCGTCGATGCCCGCACGGGCGCGACGCTCGACAACCTGGTGGTGATCGACCCGGCGAACGGCAATGTCGGCCAGGCCATCGAGGCCGCTACCCCCGGCCAGCAGGTGTTCGTCAACGGCAACGGCACGGTCATCGAGATCGACGACACCATCACCCTTGCTGCCAACCAGCGGATCGCCGGCGCGTTCGACGTGCGCAATCCGCTCACCGGCCGCACCTTGCGGGTGGGCGACACCCGCCTTCACGGCAGCGACGCGTCACGCGACCTCTTCGCGATGGCGGACGATACGGTCCTCTCCGGCTTCTCGCTGTCTGGCGGCCGCACCGCAGTTGCATCCGACGGCGCCAGCCGAGTGACGCTTACGGACCTGCGCATCTCGAACGTGGCCGGCACCGGCATCAACTTCCAGAACGGTTCGGACCTCACTGTGGCCCACGTCGCCCTGTCGGAAATCGCCTTCGACACGGCGGACGGTTTCAGCAACTTCAGCCCGGAAGACACCGAGGTCGGCGTCGGCATCCGCCTCAACCGGGCGAGCCACGTCACGGTCGAGAACGTGACCGCCGACCGGGTGGGGATGGGCATCTTCGCCAATGTCTCGCAGGACCTCACCTTCGCGAATGTCGACATCTCGAACACGGCGAAGGAAGGCCTGGTGTTCCACTATGTCCACCGCGCCGACCTCAATGCCGTCGACATCGCCCAAACCACTGCGGACGGAGCGGCCTTCGTCGCCTCCGGCGAGATCGGCTACCGCAACTCCGTGCTGACCGGCATCGGCGCGCTGCCGAGCCTCGGCGTGCGCAGCGGCATCAACATCAGCTCGTTCAGCGGCGACTGGTCGATCATCGTCGGCTCGGAGTCCAACCACGGCTACGACTTCCAGAACCTGACCATCGATGGGGCCACCAACAGCGGCATGATGATCATGGGCATCCGCGACTCCAGCTTCACCGACATCTCGATCTCCAATGTCGATGTCATCGGCATCCAGCTGATGCAGATGCTGAACCCCTCCGACGCACTCACCTTCGACACGGTGGAGATCGACCAGGCGGGCCGAGCCGGCTTCTGGATGATGGGCGCTTTCGAGAACCTCAACGGCTCCGTAACGGTCACCGGAACGCCCGAGGCCTGCGGCCGCTCGCCCTTCATGCCGACAAGCCTGACCCAGTCGCCCGGTAGTGCCTTCGTGCTGAATGGGGCGGAACTCACCAATGCCGACGTGACGAGCACCTGCGCGCCCGTCAACAACTACTAGGACGCGGACAACGCGCCGCCGCGCCATCCGCGCGGCGGCCTTTCCACAAGCGGCCGCCTCCCCGGCCCCAAGGCGCGGCGGGTCCCGATCCGGGACCGCGCCGCGCCTTGCCTTGACCGCTGATCTGTGTCCATGCTGGGTTCCCTCACCAGCGCGCCGGCCGCAGTCCTTGCCATGGTCTGTCGGCCCGCGGGCATCCTCTCGCAGCGGAGCCCTACCATGTCCGATCTCGACCGGGTCCTGTCTCGAATCGACTCCGATTTCGACGACTCGCTCGCCCGTCTCTTCGACCTCGTTCGCATCAAGAGCATTTCCACCGACCCGGCCTTCAAGAACGATTGCCGACAGGCAGCGGATTGGCTGGCGAACGAACTGACGGCCATCGGCATCCCGGCGAGCGTGCGCGACACCAACGGTCACCCGATGGTCGTCGGCCACCGCAAGGAAGACGGCAAGGCAGGCCCCCATGTGCTGTTCTACGGCCATTACGACGTCCAGCCGGTCGATCCCCTCGACCTTTGGGAGCGCGATCCGTTCGACCCGGCCGTCGTGACCCGCCCGGACGGCTCGAAGATGATCGTTGCCCGCGGCTCCGCGGACGACAAGGGCCAGCTGATGACCTTCGTCGAGGCCGCCCGCGCGTGGATCGCCGAGACCGGCGGGCTGCCGGTCTCCGTCTCCGTGCTGCTGGAGGGCGAAGAGGAGTCCGGCTCGCCGTCGCTCCATCCGTTCCTGACCGCCAACAAGGACGAGCTCGCCTGCGACCTCGCGCTGGTGTGCGACACCGGCATGTGGGATCGCCAGACCCCCGGCATCACCACCATGCTGCGCGGTCTCGTCGGGGAAGAGATCACCATCACCGCCGCCGACAAGGACCTGCATTCGGGCATGTATGGCGGCGCCGCCCGCAACCCGCTGCATGTGCTGGCCGACATTCTCGCCGGCCTGCACGACGAAACCGGCAAGGTGACCCTGCCCGGCTTCTATGACGGCGTCATCGAGATGCCCGAGGACGTGCGCGCGCTGTGGGACAAGCTCGGCTTCGACCACGAGGCCTTCCTCGGCGGCGTCGATCTGAAGTATCCGGCGGGCGAACAGGACCGCACCGCTCTTGAGCAGATCTGGACGCGCCCGACCTGCGAGATCAACGGCGTGTGGGGCGGCTACAACGGTGCCGGCTTCAAGACCGTCATCGCTTCGCAGGCCCATGCCAAGATCTCGTTCCGCCTGGTCGGCGACCAGGATCCGGAGAAGGTGCGGGCCGCCTTCCGCGCCTATGTGGAAGCAAAGCTCCCGGCAGACTGCACCGTCACCTTCCACAAGCACGGCGGCAGCCCGGCCCTGCGCCTGCCCTTCGACAGCCCGGCCCTGGCCAAGGGCCGCAAGGCGCTGTCCGACGAATGGGGCCGCGAGGCGGCGCTGATCGGCTGCGGCGGATCCATTCCGATCGTCGGCGACTTCAAGACCATGCTCGGCATGGACTCGCTGCTGATAGGCTTCGGGCTGGATGACGACCGCGTGCACTCGCCCAACGAGAAGTACGAGATGACCAGCTATCACAAGGGCATCCGCTCCTGGGCCCGCGTGCTCGACGAACTGGCGAAGGGCTGATTGCGGCAATGAAGTCTATCTGCGTTTTCTGCGGCTCCAGCATGGGAGCCAAGCCCGCCTATCGCGAGGCCGCCGTCGCCACCGGCGCGGCCATTGCCCGCTCCGGCCGGCGCCTCGTCTATGGCGGGGCGAAGGTCGGGCTGATGGGCGCGGTCGCCGATGGTGCCCTGGCGGCCGGCGGCGAGGTCATCGGCGTGCTGCCGCTCTCCCTGCAGGAGAAGGAGCTCGCCCATGCCGGTCTCAGCGAGCTGCACATCGTCGCCTCCATGCACGAACGCAAGGCGATGATGGCCGACTTCTCCGACGGGTTCATCGCCCTGCCGGGCGGTGCAGGCACGCTGGAGGAGCTGTTCGAGATCTGGACCTGGGGGCAGCTCGGCTATCACCGCAAGCCCTGCGGCTTCCTGAATGTCGACGGCTTCTATGACGGGCTCCTCGACTTCCTCGACCTGCAGCGGGACGAGGAGTTCGTGAAACCGGTGATGCGCGACATGGTGCTGGTGGCCAACGACCCGGCGGAGCTGCTCGCCAGGTTCGAGCGCTACGAGCCGCCGGCAACGCCGAAGTGGATCAAGCGCGACGAAACCTGACCCGGCGCCCGCCGCCCTCGGCGGCGGCAGGCGACGTGGACACCAAATGACAACGGCCACCCGGACTAATCGTCCAGGTGGCCGTTTTCGTTTCTGCTGCCGGCTTTCCGCCGGCGTCCCGTCCGCCTCCGGTCAGAGCCGGATCTGGCCGTAGCGCAAGGCCTCGACCACGGTATGGGTCTTGTTGGATGCGTTGAGCTTGGCGCTGGCGTTCTGCAGATGCGCGTGCACCGTCCGCTGCGAGATGTCGAGCAAACCGGCGATATCGCTCGCAGTCTTGCCGAGCGCGGTGAGCTCCAGCACACGCCGCTCGCGCGCCGAAAGGTCGCCAGGGCGCTGCGTCGACAGCACACCGAGATCGATCAGCCGGCGGAAGGCGGTGTTGCAGATCAGCTCGAGATTGGAGAGCTCGACCGAGCCCGCCTCCAGATGGGCGCCACCGCCCATCACCACGGCCTGGAACGGATGCGTCTCCGTCACCGGCACCACCACCACGCGGGTTTCACCGCCGAGCGACGCAAAGAGCTCGGAGTGCTCCATGTCGCCCACCGTCACATCCCAAAGGAATGCCCGGTTGCGCATCAGACCCAGCATCAGCGCGCCGTCCTCGGTGTCGAGGTCGCTGCGCTCGATGCCGCCGGCACGCTCGTCCGCCCAGCGGAAGCGGTGGACCAGGCCATCGATCGGCCGGTTCGGCATCGGCAGCCCGGTCACCAGGATATGTGTCGCCCCCAGCTTGCGCAGCTGAGCCTCGACGATGTCGAGAACATGCTTGCCCGTCTGTGCTTCGGCAATCGCCGCCGCCTTGGACTGCGTCTCCATCGGGTCGGCCATCTCTTCCCTGCCTTTCGTCCTAAGAGCCTCGCCGGCTCGCGGCTTGGCATCTTCACCCATGCATACACTCGCAAATTGTGCCAGTTTGAGGGCCGACACCCGCCGAGCGCGCATTTCCCGCTCCGCAAGCCCGTCAAACTAACAGGCGTACCACCACCCTGCAGGCGCTCCTTCCCTGTCAGAATTTCCCCGCCCCAGCGAGGCTCCCGACGCGGGACGAACCAAAAACCGCACTATGCCGGCGCCCTCCCCCTCCCCGGAGGGGCGTCCGACCACGGTCTTCCGAATCCTGACAGGGCAGCTGACCCCGAGTACTCCAATCAGACCATGGAACGCCGGAGTTCTGCAACCCTCTGTTACCAATAGTTTTTACTGCAACGAAAGAAAAGCGTCGAGGCGTCTCCGCAATTCATTGCGATTTCAACCTTTTCAAGTCGCCTCACGACCGAGCGGCGAAAAACCGTGCCGGATCGCCGCATCCATTACTGTCAATTCCGCGAAGGGCAATCTCATCAGGGGTACCGCGCGTGGTGGAGGGGACAAAACACCGCCCCCTCAGGGGTTCCTTGCCAGGCTCATGAGTGCTATCTGCCGGGCCGGGCACAGTCGAGGAGATCCGATTCACGATGAGACTTTCACGTTCCGCCCTCTTCCTTCTCCTGCCTCTGCTTGCCGCCTGCTCGCCGACGCTCGATGGCGACACCGTCGGCTCGATCCGCACGCCAGGCCCGCAGGTCCAGATCACCGAAGCCGGCGCCGGCGGCATCACCGCCGAAACGACCTACTCTGAAAAGGCGATCGCCGCTGCCCTGCCCGGCTTCACCACTGAAGGCTTCCAGGCCGCGACCGAGGACAAGACCGAGTGGGCCATAGGTGCCTACAACGCCGAGGGTTTCCAGGTTCTGCACTTCTACAAGGGCAGCAACGGCAAGCTGCGCGAGATGCACGGCGTGACCCACCACCTGCAGGGTCCCAACGGCGAGCGCATCGGCATGAGCTTTGCGGATATCGGCACCTCGCGCGGCGATTGCCGGGTCGGCCGCAACCTGTGGCGCGGCATGGCGATCTGCAAGGCGCGCGGCACCAGCAACGTCACGCTCGTCTACGCGATCCCGCAATATCCCGGCCCGTTCGATCAGCTCGCGCCCAGCGACCAGCTCCGCGAAGCGGTGCTGCAGCGGATCATCTGGACGCCCGGTCGCGCCTGACCTTCCCCTTCCTATCGGAACCGCGAGCACCGTCCCGTTTCGGGACGGGTGTTCCGGCACGCCGTTTGCGTCGTATGCGGCGGGGAGAGTGGATAGGCATGAAACGAGACAGGCAGCACATGGCATCGCCGTTTGAGGCGCAAGGTCGCGCGCAATCCGGGCCGACACGGCGCGGGCTGTTGCGCGGCGGGCTGGCGCTTGCCGGTCTCGTTTCACCTCTTCTCCTGCCGCACGCCGCAAGGCCGGCTGCCGCAGCGGTACGCGTCGCGGACCTGCGCGGCACCATCGAGGCGAGCGAATTCGGCATCCGCCCCGGCGCGGCTGACGACCAGAGCAGCCTGATGCAGCAGGCCATCGATGCGGCGGCCGAGCGCGGACGGGCGCTGTTCCTGCCCGGTGGACGCTATACGGTCGCCAACCTGCGCCTCCCCCCCGGTACCCGCCTTGTCGGCCTGCCCGGCCAGACCCGCCTCGACTATCAGGGCGGTGGCCATCTCCTGTTCGCGCAAGGACCCGGCACCATCGGCATGGAGGGGATCCATTTCGACGGCGACAACCGGCTGCTCGGCGAATACACGCCTGCCCTGCTGCACTTTGCCGATGTCGACGACCTCCTGATCGAAGGCTGCACCATCACCGGCAGCTCGCAGGCAGGCCTCGCGCTGGACCGCTGCGGCGGGCGCGTCGTCGGGAACACGATCTCCGGGGCCCGCACGGCCGGTCTGCGCTCCATCGAGGCGCGCGGTCTGTCGATCACCGACAATCATGTCCATGACTGTGCCAATGCCGGCATTCTGGTGCATCGCTGGAGTGAGGGAGAGGACGGCAGCATCGTCTCCGGCAATCGGGTGGAGCGGATCTCCGCCCGCGACGGCGGCACCGGGCAGAACGGCAACGGCATCAACATCTTCCGTGCCCATGGCGTCGTCGTGCGCGGCAACCGCATCGCCGATTGCGCCTTCTCGGCGATCCGCTCCAACAGCGGTTCCAATGTGCTGATCGAGGGCAATTCGTGCCTGCGTTCGGGCGAGACCGCGATCTATTCGGAATTTGCCTTTCAGGGAGCGGTGATCGCCGACAACCTGGTCGACGGCGGCGCCATCGGCATTTCCATCGCCAATTTCCTGGACGGCGGCCGGCTTGCCACCTGCTCGGGAAATATTGTCCGCAACATCGTCGATACCGGCCCCTATCCGGCGGAAGTGCAGGGCTTCGGCATCGGTATCGCTGTCGAGGCCGACACGGCTGTCACCGGCAATGTGGTGGAAAAGGCCGCGCGCTTCGGCCTGCACATGGGCTGGGGGCCGTATCTGCGCGACGTCAGCATCGCCTCAAACGTCATCCGCGACTGCCCGGTGGGCGCGGCCGTGACGGTGGTCGAGGGAGCCGGCGCAGCGCTGATTTCCGGGAACATCTTCTCCGGCACGCCGGGCGGCGCCGTCGTCGGCCATCGCTGGAAGGAAGCGGCCACCGGCGACCTGACACGGCCGGGCGCGGCCGACGGCTTCGGCCATCTCGCCATCCAGGGCAACATGGTGCGGTAGGACCGGCGGTCGCCGGTCAGCGCGGCTCAGCCGGCACTCGTCGTCAGGCGAGGCTTCTCAGCGGCGCGAAGGCTTCTGCCACGGCACGAATGCTGCCGACGGGCCTGCCGTTCCAGTTGGCCAGCGGCGGCGCGAGCCAGGGGCGCAGGGCTTTCGCCTCGTCCTCGTCGAGTTCCAGCAGAGCATCGATGACAGCGGCCATCATCGTTTCGGCCGCGCGCGTCGCGCCGTCATCGCATTTCAGCGCAATGCCGAAGCCGAGCTCGGGGATCGCCGCGGTGAAGACACCTTCGGCGCCGGTTTTCACGAAGACCCGCCCGCCGAGTGCTCCCATCACCTCGGTACAAAAGCGGCCCGTACCGGCGATCATGAACGGATGGTCGACACAGGCATTGTAGAGCCGTTCCACCGCCTGTGCGCGCAAGGGCTCGAGCCCTTCGCCGGTCCCCAGACAGGCAAAGGCACGCGCCAGCGGCGCCATCGGCATCGCATAAGCGGGGATCGAGCATCCGTCCGTGCCGCGCGGCATCGCGGACAAGTCAATGCCGGCCATCTGCTCGATGGCGGCCCGCACCTCCAGCTGTACCGGATGGTCCGGCTCGACATACCCGCGGGTGGGCACGCCGAGCGTGCGGGCAAGGCCGAGGAAGCCGGAATGCTTGCCCGAGCAGTTGTTGTGCAACGGGCAAGGCGAGGCATCCGCCCGGTGAAGGACGGCAACGTCCTCCATCCGCCGCGGCCACTGACTGCCGCATTCCAGCGCGTCCTCGTCGAGGCCGGCCTTCATCAGCATCACCCGTGCCGCGTTGACATGCACCTCCTCGCCATTGTGCGAGGAGCAGGCGAGCGCAAGCTCGGCATCGTTGAAATCGAGCGCTTCAGCAGCTCCCGATTCCACCAGAGGCAGGGCCTGGAGAACCTTGATGGCCGAGCGCGGGAAGACCGGACGCTGATGATCGCCGAGCGCCGCGACCACATGGCCTGCAGCATCGACCACCGCAAGGGCGCCGCGATGGCGGCTTTCCACCGCATCACCGCGCAGCACTTCAACCAGCACCGGGTTTTCCATCTCGCTCAAGCCCTTTCGGCGGCCACCTGGAGGGAACCCGGCGCCGACAGGACGGCAGAGACGCTGCCGCGGGCCGAGAGGAAAGCGTCCAGCCGTTCCAGCGCCCCGTCCAGCACCTCGTCCTTCTTGCAGAAGCAGAAGCGCACGAAATTGGTCGGCGCATCGGCGACGTAGAAGGCGGAGACCGGCACAGCGGCAACGCCCGCCTCTTCCACCAGTTGGCGGCAGATATCGACATCCGTGCCCTGCAGGCCGAGGGTCGAGACGTCGCAGGTCAGGAAGTAGGTGCCCTCGCACGGCAGCACGCCGAAGCCGAGTGCCGCGAGCCCGCTGGCGAAGCGGTCGCGCTTGGCCTGCATCTCGTCGCGCAGGGTCAGGAAGTAGCTGTCTTCCTTGCCAAGGCCATAGGCCACCGCCTTCTGCAGGTTCGGCGGCGTCGTGAAGGTGACGAACTGGTGCGCCTTGGCGATCGGATCGAGCAGGTTCGGCGCAGCCGTGACATAGCCGACCTTCCAGCCGGTCAGCGAGAAGGTCTTGCCGGCGGAGCCGATGCGCACCGCACGCTCGCGCATGCCCGGAAACGCCATCAGCGGCAAGTGCTGGCGGCCGTCGAACAGCAAATGCTCGTAGACCTCGTCGCAGATCGCGTAGACGCCGTGCTCGATGCAAAGACGCGCGATCGCGGCCAGTTCCTCTTCCCCGAACACCTTGCCGGCCGGGTTCATCGGGTTGTTGATGAGGATCGCCTTGGTGTTCTCGGTGAAGGCATCGGCCAGCTTGCCGAGGTCGAGCTTCCACTGCGGCGGGGTCACGCGCAGGCGCACCGGAATGCCGCCCGCCCGCTTCACCAGCGGCAGATAGCAGTCATAGAGCGGCTCGATCAGGATGACCTCGTCGCCCGGCTCCAGCAGGGCCAGCAGCACGTCGGCCAGCGCTTCGGTCGCGCCCGAGGTGACCATGACCTCGCTCTGCCAGTCGACGTCGAGATCGTAGAAGCGCTTTGTGGAGGCGGCGACCGCCTGGCGCAGCTCCGGCAGGCCCAGCATCGGCGGATACTGGTTCGGGCCGGCCATCAGCGCATCGGCTGCGGCCTGGCGCACGTCCTGCGGCCCGTCCACATCCGGAAAGCCCTGGCCCAGATTGATCGCTCCATTGGCGATGGCGAGCCGGGACATGGTCTCGAAGATCGTCGTCGGCAGTCCGGTGAAGACAGGATTGGTCGGCTTCATGGCGTGCTTGCGTTCCCACATGGCGACTTTGTCCGGGGGGTTGTAGCCATTCGCGGCGGCTGCGTCGAGTGAGGATGCGCGAACGGCCCGCGCCGGCCTCCCGCTAGGGAAGATCGGCACGGGCCGTCGGGACGTCCGGATGGTGATACGAGCTCAGCGCACCAGGATGTTGCGGAACTGCCAGGGATCGCTCTCGTCGAGATCCTCCGGGAAAAAGCCCGGGCGATCGGTGAGCGGCGTCCAGTCGGTGTAGTAGCCCTTGACCGGGCCGAGATACGGCCGCTGGACCTCGAGGCAACGGCGGTAGTCCATCTCGTCGGCCTCGACGATGCCCTCGTTCGGGTTCTCCAGCGCCCAGACCATGCCGGCGAGCACGGCCGAGGTCACCTGCAGGCCCGTCGCGTTCTGGTAGGGGGCGATTTCGCGGGTCTCCTCGATGGAGAGCTGCGAGCCGTACCAGTAGGCGTTCTTCTCGTGGCCGTAGAGCAGCACGCCGAGTTCGTCGATGCCGTCGATGATCTCGTCCTCGCCCAGCACGTGCAGGGTCTCCTGCATCTTGCCGGCGGCGCCGAACAGCTCATGCAGCGACAGCACCGCGTCGTTGGCCGGGTGATAGGCGTAGTGGCAGGTCGGACGGTAGACGACCTTGCCGTCCTCCTTCAGCGTGAAGAAGTCGGCGATGGAGATCGACTCGTTATGCGTGACGAGGAAGCCGTACTGGGCGCCCGGCGTCGGGCACCAGGTGCGCACGCGGGTGTTTGCGCCCGGCTGCTCCAGGTAGATCGCAGCCTTGCAGCCCTTCTTGTGCTTGCGGGCGTTCTTCGGCATCCACTTCTCGTGCGTGCCCCAACCCAGCTCGGACGGCTGGAAGCCCTCGGAGAGGAAGCCCTCGACCGACCAGGTGTTCCAGAATGCGCCCATCGGCTTCGGCTTCTTGGCCCGCTGGGTGTCGCGCTCGGCGATGTGCACGCCCTTGACGCCGACCTTCTTCATCAGCTTCGCCCAACCCTTGCGGTTGGTCGGCTCCTCGAACTTGGCACCGGTATCGCGGGCGATGTCGACCAGCGCCTGCTTGACGAACCAGGAGACCATGCCGGGGTTGGCACCGCAGCAGGACACGGCGGTGGTGCCGCCCGGGTTCTTCTTCTTCTCGCGGCGGACGGTCTCGCGCAGCGCGTAGTTGGTACGCGAGGCGTTGTCGGCGTTCTCGTCGAAATAGAAGCCGAGCCAAGGCTCGACGACGGTGTCGATATACAGGACGCCCAGCTCGCGGCAGAGCTTCATCAGATCCAGCGAGGACGTGTCGACCGACAGGTTGACGCAAAAGCCCTGGCCCTCGCCCTCGGTGAGCAGCGGCGACAGGACATCACGGTAGTTGTCCTTGGTGATCGCTTCCTTGAGGAACTTGTAGCCACGGTCATCGACCAGCTTGCGGTCGGCGTCGACCGGATCGATCACCGTCACGCGCGAGGCGTCGAAGCGGAAATGGCGCTCGATCAGCGGCAGGGTGCCCTTGCCGATGGAGCCGAAGCCGATCATCACGATCGGGCCGGAAATCGTGCCGTGCACGGGCCAGGACTTCTCCGCCGCAGCAGAGCTGGCGGCCGACTGGGTCGCCGGGGCGGACTTGGCGGTCTTCTTCGCCGCCGGCATCTTCGTTTCGGTCATGGCGGGTGTCCTTTTGCTTACAACTGTCGGCATGGCGGGCAGCGGGCAAGGCTCGCCATGGCTCGACCATAACGTCGGCCGGTCGCTTTCGCGACCGGCCGGTTCGGAGTTATTCGGGATCTCTATAGATGTGATTCTGGATGACCGTCAGATGACGTAGGAGCGCAGAGGCTCGAAGCCATTGAATGCCACCGCCGAATAGGTGGTGGTGTAGGCGCCGCACGCCTCGATCAGCACCTTGTCGCCGATCGACAGGCTGACGGGGAGCTCGTACGGAGCCTTTTCGTAAAGCACGTCGACGCTGTCGCAGGTCGGGCCGGCGAGCACGCACGGGGTCTTGCGGTCGTCATCCTTGTCCGTGCGGATCGGATAGCGGATCGCCTCGTCCATGGTCTCGGCTAGGCCGTTGAACTTGCCGATGTCGAGGTAGACCCAACGGATCTCATCCTCGGCCTCGGACTTCTTCGAAATCAGGACCACCTCGGCCTCGATCATGCCGGCATCGCCGACCATGCCGCGGCCCGGCTCGATGATCGTCTGCGGGATGCGGTTGCCGAAATGCTTGGCCAGGCCGCGCAGGATGGCCTCGCCGTAGCGCGGCACGCCCGGGACGTCCTTCAGGTAGCGCGCGGGGAAACCGCCACCCAGGTTGACCATCGACAGCACGATGCCGCGCTCGGCCATCTCGCGGAAGATCGCGGCGGCAGAAGCCAGAGCCGTGTCCCAGGCCTCGACATTCGCCTGCTGCGAGCCGACGTGGAACGACACGCCATGCGCAACCAGGCCCAGACGATGGGCATGCTCGAGCACCTGCGGCGCCATGGAGGGCGCGCAGCCGAACTTGCGCGACAGCGGCCAGTCGGCGCCGGCGCCATCGCACAGGATGCGGCAGAACACCTGCGCACCGGGAGCGGCGCGGGAGATCTTCTCGACCTCGGCCTCGCAGTCGACGGCGAACAGGCGCACGCCCAGCTCGAAGGCACGCGCGACATCGCGCTCCTTCTTGATGGTGTTGCCGAAGGAAATGCGGTCGGGGCCTGCGCCGGCGGCCAGGGCCATCTCGATCTCCGGCACCGAGGCGCAGTCGAAGGAGGAGCCGAGGCTGGCGAGCAGCGACAGGATCTCGGGAGCCGGGTTCGCCTTCACCGCGTAGAAGACGCGGGTGTCCGGCAGGGCCCGCTCGAACGCGAGATAGTTGTCCTGGACGATGTCGAGATCGACGACGACGCAAGGCCCGTCGCCTCGTCGCTGCCGGAGGAAGTTCTTGATGCGCTCGGTCATGGCATTCACCCGCAAGTCCGAATTCCGGTACAGGTGCATATGCGATCGCGCCTCCCGCCCGCTTTGGAGACGGGGAGAAAACGGACGCCATATGCAACGGTCGGGTTCAACGCGTGCATGTGCGCAAGCGTGTCGCCGTTCCGCGATTGCTGCCTTGGATTGGATCGGGTGTCCCGAACCGCACGGCCGGCAATGATGTAACAAGTGCCTCTTCAGTGACCCCGGGACTTGGAAACCCGGCAGAGACCAAAAAAGCCCTCTTACGTCGTTGCTTTAAGCCATCCGTTTTGTCGCTCTATTCCGGACAGGTCCGGGCCCTTTTGAGCGACTGCCACCTTTCGGTTGGACGACCACGGGCACGTGCGAATTTGGGCAAGGGGAGATATGAATCAGGAGCCTGTCTTAATCAAGGGAAAAATCCCCCGAGCAGGTGCATTTTTTGCGCATCCCCTATGCATTTCCGCATTTCCCTGTGAGTTTTTCCGATAGCAGCCACAGGCCGCCCGCCGCAAGGCCACAACAGAGCGGCCAAACGCCGGGCGCCGCAGGGGAATCGGTGCGTTTCGGAGACCGCCCTCGCTACTTGCGCCAACGCGAACGGCGGGACACGAGGTCCCGCCGCTTGCACAGATCAGCGAAGAGGTCTTGCGCGTACGCCGGCCTCTCAGTCGTTGCCGCCACGCGGGCCTTCGCCGCGCTCGCCGCGACCTTCGCCCTTCATGCCGTGATGCATCTCGCCATGCCAGCGCTTGCCGCCGTGATGGCGCTTGCCGCCGCGCGGACGGTCTTCACGCGAGAGTGCGCCGTCGCCGTTGCGGTCCATGCGGGCCACGAGGCCGGCGAAGGGACGTGCCGCTTCCTCGCGGGTGATGGCAAGGTCGCCGTCACGATCGAGACGCTGGAAGGCCCGCACCATGCGGCTGTCCATCCGCTCGGCCCAGATCGTGCCGAACTCCTCGAGCGTCAACGTCTTGTCGCCATCGGCGTCGGCCTTGGCAAAGGCATCCGCCCGGGCGGCGCGAATCTCGTCGCCGGTGACGTTGCCGTCGCCGTCCGCATCGAAGCGCTCCATCATCCGGCCATGACCACGCGGACCGCCGCGGCCCTTCTTGTTGTCGTCGTCGCCGGCGCGCTGCTCCATGCGGGAGATCATGCGCTCCATACGGCCATTGTACTCGTCCTCAGTGATCTTGCCGTCGCCGTCACGGTCGAGACGCTGGAAGGCGCGAACGCGGCGCTCGCTGAACTCGTTCTGGTAAGCGACCTTGAACTCGTCCAGCGTGACCTTGCCGTCGCCATTGGTATCGGCGGCCGTGAAGGTCGCTTCCACCTTGGCGTCGATCTCGGCCTGGGTCACCTTGCCGTCGCCATCGGTGTCGAAGCGCTCCATGAACATCCGGGCCATGTTGCCGCGGCCACCACGATGCCAGCCGTTCTTGCCGCCACGATGGGACTGGTGCCAGCCCGGCTTGCCGCCGTCGCGGCCCCAGCCGTGCTTGCCACCGTCACGGTCGGCAAAGGCGGGCATGGCGGTGGTTCCGACCAGCGCCGCGGCGAGGGCGGCCAGCGTGATCTTCTTGAAAGTCGTCATCGCGTCATCTCCTTGTCGGTCACTGCGATGACACCGGTCTAGCGGTCGGTTGTCGCTGAAATGTGCCCGCAACACCGCCTTTGTGTCGCAAGCTGTGACGGGTCGCGTACCCGTTACATCTGGATACAATTGCGGTTTCCCTGCCCGCGCCTGCGACGATATCTAGAATGCGAGGGAGACATTCGAGGCGAAAGCGATCATGAGCGAAAGCGGGCCACACATTCTCGTCGTCGACGACCACCGCGACATTCGCGAGTCGCTGGCGCGCTATCTGCGCAAGAACGGGCTTCGGGCCTCGGTCGCGGAAAATGCCGCCCAGGCGCGCAAGTTCCTAAAGGCCGCGGCCGTCGATCTCGTCGTGCTCGACATCATGATGCCCGGCGAGGACGGCCTGTCGCTCTGCCGGTCGCTGGTGGAGAGCGGCACCATGCCGGTGATCCTGCTCACGGCGATGGCCGAGGACACCGACCGCATCGTCGGGCTGGAGATCGGCGCAGACGACTATGTGACCAAGCCGTTCAATCCGCGCGAGCTGCTGGCCCGCATCCGCGCCGTGCTGCGCCGCTCCTCCCAGGTGCCCAGGCAACGCGACCCGATCGAGGCGGAGACGCTCGCCTTCGCCGGCTGGCGGCTCGATGTGCCCAAGCGCTTGCTGACGGGTGAGGACGGGATTGCCGTGCCGCTGTCGACCGGCGAGTTCCAGCTCTTGATCGCCTTCCTGAAGCGGCCGCGCATGGTGCTGTCGCGCGACCAGTTGCTCGACATCACCTCCGGCCGCAGCCCGGCCGCCTTCGACCGATCCATCGACAACCAGGTCAGCCGCCTGCGCCGCAAGATCGAGCCGGACCCGAAAAACCCGGAGCTGATCAAGACCGTGTGGGGCGGCGGGTACACATTCACCGCCGAGGTCGAGGACCTGCTCGCATGACGCCTCGCTTTCGCCCCTGGCCGCGCTCGCTCGCCGGACAGCTCGTCGCCCTGCTGCTGATCGCGGTGGTGCTGGCCCAGGTCATCACCTTGTGGCTCTTCGCCGGAGAGCGCCGGGTGGCGCTGGTGGAGCTTGCCCGTAATACCATCGTCTCGCGCACCGTCTCCCTGGTGCGCCTGGTCGAGGCCGCGCCGGAAAGCCAGCATCCGGACATGCTGCGGGCGATCTCCAGCCGCTTCCTCTGGTACTGGATCGACGACGCCCCTGCCCTTGCCGAGGCCGGCCGCGGCAAGACCGACAAGCGGATCGCCGCGATGCTCGGCGAGGAGCTGAATGCCGGCAAGACGATCCGGGTCGACGTCTCGCGGCGCGAGGTCTCCCACGCCCCGCCGTCGCGCCGGCGGATCGATGTCGGCGACAGCGAGGGCGAGGACGAGGCGGAGGACCGGCCGGCGGAGCAGCAGGCGAGCAAGCGGACGCGCGAATACCGGGCGCCCTTCCATCACAGCAACTGGCGCGCCGCGCCGGTATCGCTGACGCTCTCCGTGCAGCTGTCGGACGGGCGCTGGCTCAATGGAGCCAGCCGCTTCCGCGTACCGCGCAACACGCTGCTTCCGGTCTTCGTCACCGTCGCCCTGATGGCCGGCGCCATCGTGCTGGTCATCGGCGTGACCGTCAGCCGCCTCACCCGCCCCTTGCGCGAACTGGCGGCCGCCGCCGGCCGGCTGGGGCGCGGCGAGGATGTGGAGCCGCTGCCCGAAAGCGGTCCTTCCGAGGTGCGCGGCACGATCCGGGCCTTCAACGTGATGCAGGACCGCCTGACCCGCTTCGTGCGCGACCGCACCCGCATGCTCGGCGCCATCAGCCATGACCTGCGCACACCGATCACCTCGCTCAGGATCCGCGCCGAGTTCATCGACGACGACGAGAACCGGGAGAAGATGATCGAGACGCTCGACGAGATGCAGCGCATGGTCGAGGCGGCTCTGGCCTTCGCCCGCGACGAGGCCTCGCGAGAGGTCGGCGCGCCGACCGATCTCGGCGACTTCATCGACGCAATCGCCGAGGATTACCGCGATATCGGCCGCCCCGTCGCCTTCGACCCGCCGCAGACGCGCTGCGTCGTCTCGTGCCGGCCGTTCAGCCTGAAACGGGCGCTGCGCAACCTCATCGACAATGCCGTTCGCTACGGCGGCGATGCGGAACTGGCTCTGGCGACGGAAGGCGGACAGGCGATCATCACCGTACGCGACCACGGCCCGGGCATTCCGGAGGAACGGCTGAAGGACGTGTTCGAGCCTTTCGTGCGACTGGAGGAATCCCGGTCGGAGGAAACGGGCGGCATCGGCCTCGGCCTCTCCATCGCCCGCTCCATCGTGCATGCACATGGCGGCACCTTGACCCTCGCCAACCATCCCGAGGGCGGCCTGGAAGCACGGATCGCGCTGCCGATGGACGACCGTCCCGGCCGCCGGTAAGGCCGCCGGGCGCGAATCCCCGACCGACCCGCAAAGAAAAAGCCTCCCGGCCGGACAGCCGGGAGGCTTTGTTCGTTTCGCCCTGGTGCCAGCGTCAGCCGCGGGCGGCGGCCTTCACCTCCAGGCGGCGGGCATGCAGAACCGGCTCGGTATAGCCGGAGGGCTGCTCGCGGCCCTTGAACACCAGGTCGCATGCGGCCTTGAAGGCGATCGAGCCGTCGAAGTCCGCGGCCATCGGCGTGTAGAGCGGATCGCCTGCATTCTGGCCGTCGACGACCTTCGCCATGCGCTTCATCGTCTCCATCACCTGCGCCTCGCTGCAAACGCCGTGGCGCAGCCAGTTGGCGATATGCTGGGACGAGATGCGCAGCGTCGCCCGATCTTCCATCAGGCCGACATTGTTGATGTCCGGCACCTTGGAGCAGCCGACGCCCTGGTCGACCCAGCGCACCACGTAGCCGAGGATGCCCTGCGCGTTGTTGTCGAGCTCGGCCTGGATTTCCTCCGCCGACCAGTTCGGCCGCTCGGCGACCGGGATCGACAGGATGTCGTCGAGGCTGGCGCGGCCGCGGGCCTTCAGTTCCTGCTGCCGGGCAGCGACATCGACCACATGGTAGTGCAGCGCATGCAGGGTCGCGGCGGTCGGCGACGGCACCCAGGCCGTGTTGGCGCCGGACTTCGGATGGCCGACCTTCTGCTCCAGCATCGCCTTCATCAGGTCCGGCATCGCCCACATGCCCTTGCCGATCTGGGCGTGACCCGGCAGGCCGCATTCGAGGCCGACGTCGACGTTCCAGTTCTCATAGGCCTGGATCCAGGCGGCCTGCTTCATGTCGCCCTTGCGGATCATCGGGCCGGCTTCCATCGAGGTGTGCATCTCGTCGCCGGTGCGGTCGAGGAAGCCGGTATTGATGAAGCACACGCGCGAGGACGCCGCGCGGATGCACTCCTTGAGGTTGACGGTCGTGCGCCGCTCCTCGTCCATGATGCCCATCTTCAGCGTGTCGGCGGCAAGGCCCAGCGCCTGCTCGATCCGGCCGAACAGCCGGTTGGCCAAGGCGACCTCGTCGGGGCCGTGCATCTTCGGCTTGACGATGTAGAGCGAGCCGGCGCGCGAGTTCATCCGCCGCCCGCCGCCGGACGGGCCGCCCGTGCCGATGTCGTGCATGGCGATCAGAGCGGTCATCATGCCGTCGAGGATGCCTTCCGGCACCTCCTTGCCGTCGCGGTCGAGGATCGCCGGCGTGGTCATGAGGTGACCGACATTGCGCACCAGCATCAGCGAGCGGCCATGCAGAACCGTCTCGCCGCCAGCCGGCGTCGCATAGGTCCGATCGCCCTCCATGCGGCGCACCATCTCGCGCCCGCCCTTGGAGAAGGAGGCGGTCAGGTCGCCCTTGAGCAGGCCGAGCCAGTTGCGATATGCGACGACCTTGTCTTCCGCATCGACGGCTGCGACCGAATCCTCGCAGTCCATGATGGTGGAGACGGCGGCCTCGAGCACCACGTCGGAGATGCCGGCCGGGTCGGTCTTGCCGATCGGGTTGCTCGGGTCGATCGCGACCTCGATATGCATGCCGTTCTTGACGAAGAGCACGGCCGCGGGCGCAGACGCCTCGCCGCGATAGCCGACGAACTGCGCCGGGTCGGACAGAGTGAGAGCCGCCCCGCCCTCGCCCGCGACCTTCAGCTTGCCGCCCTCGACGGAAAGGCCGGTGACGCTCGCCCAGGGCGCGGACAGCGGCACGCGCTCGTCGAGCAGCGCCTTGGCATGCGCCACCACCTCGGCGCCACGCGCCGGATCGTAGCCACCGCCCTGCGGCAGGGAACCCATGGCATCCGTGCCGTAGAGCGCATCATAAAGCGAACCCCAGCGGGCATTGGCCGCGTTCAACGCGTAACGGGCATTGGTGATCGGCACCACCAGCTGCGGGCCGGCGATGGAAGCGATTTCCGGGTCGACATTCTGCGTCGTCACCGAGAAGGCGGGGCCTTCGTCCACCAGATAGCCGATCTCCTTGAGAAAGGCCTTGTAGGCGGCGAGGTCGACCGGGCCGGGATGGGCGCGGTGCCAGTCGTCGATCTTCGCCTGCAGCGCATCGCGGCGGGCCAGCAGGTCGCGATTCTCCGGCGCCATGTCGTGCACGATGGCCGACAGGCCCTTCCAGAACGCGTCCGCCGTCACGCCGGTGCCCGGCAGGGCCTCCTGCTCGACAAAATCCCGCAGTTCCGGGGCGATCTTCAGGCCGGCAATCTCGATACGGTCCATGGCGGTCGGCACTCCCTGGTCGACGTTTCTTGGTGTGACTGTTGCAGCGCTCTGTCGGATGCGTCCGTCACGGCGATCTCCGGCTTGCGCGGGCAGCACGGTCTTCACAAAAGACGATGCAGGGACACCGGGCAAGCGCTGATGAGGCGCGGTCTGACGGATGAAATCCGAACGGAACGGTTCGATCCTCATCAAACCGCAGGGACCCTTTCCCGGTCAATCTTGCACAAATCGAAAAGACTTGATCCTCACGGGAAACAATCTCCGCTGCATTGCAGCCCTGCGTCTGGTGCAATGCCCGGTCCCGCCCGCGTGGCTTGCATCGACTGGTGCAATTCGTCATACGATAGAGCTGTTTCTTCGATCCCGCGCCGGCGAGACACGCCCATGGTGCGGGCCACCCCAGCAAGTCCGGACGACGGAATGCCCCGGCAAGACGGCCGGCGCGCGTCCTGCTCCGGCGCGGACCAATGGCCCCATGTCGCAATCCGGCTCGCCCCTGCTCACGCGCTTCTTCAACCAGCCGATCCTGCTGCTGGTGCTGACCACCCTGTTCTGGGGCGGCAACACCATTGCCGGCCGGCTCGCCATCGGCGAGGTCTCGCCGATGGCCGTCGTGCTGCTGCGCTGGATCGCCGTCTCGGGCCTGCTGCTGGTGCTGTACGGGCGGCAGGTCCGGGCCGAATGGCCGACGCTGCGGCGGCACCTGCCGATTCTCATCGCCATGGGCATGTTCGGCTTCACGGCCTTCAACGCGCTGTTCTACATCGCCGCCCACAGCACGACCGCCGTCAATCTCGGCATCATCCAGGGCTCCATGCCGATGTTCGTGCTGCTCGGCGCGCTGGTGATCCTGCGCACGCCGATCCGGCCGCTGCAGGCGCTCGGCGTGCTGGTCACCATGGCCGGTGTCGCCTTCATCGCCGCGCAGGGTGACCTGTCGCGCCTGGCGGGGCTCGAGGTGAATATCGGCGACGCGCTGATGATCGTCGCCTGTCTGCTCTACTCGCTTTACGCCGTGCTGCTGCGCAAGCGCCCGCCGGTTTCCGGCATGGTCTTCTTCACCGTGCTGGCAGTGGTCGCCGCGGTCACCTCCGTGCCTCTGTTCGCCATGGAAGTGGCGCAGGGCGCGCTGCAATGGCCAACGCCCAAGGGCTGGCTGGTGATCGCCTATATCTCGATCTTCCCGTCCTGCCTGTCGCAGATCTTCTTCATGCGCGGGGTGGAACTGGTTGGGCCGGGACGCGCCGGGGTTTTCATCAACCTGGTGCCAATCTTCTCCTCCCTGCTGGCCGTCAGCCTGCTCGGCGAGCCGTTCCACCTGTACCACGCCGCCGCGCTGTGCCTGGTTCTGGTCGGCATCGCGCTTTCCGAGCGAAAGTCGCGCAAACCCGCCCCGGCCACCTGACCAGCCGCACAATCAACACCGAAAATTTCGGAGGACGACGCGAAACGGTCGCGTCATTGTCGAAATGTGGCAAGATAGAGGGGACATGCAAGCGCCCCTCTTCATCGCAGCCATCGCCGGCCTCCTCGTCGTCATCTCTCTCATCCAGCCGCTTGCGCGGCGGCTGAAGGTGGCCCCGTCCGTGTTGCTGGCGCTTGTCGGCACCGCGATCGGCGTGCTCTCGGGCTGGCTGCTTTACACGCCGAGCACCGACGCGTTCAATCAGATCGCGTCCGTCTTCGTGAACCTGCCGCTGAACTCGCAGGGCATTCTTCACCTGTTCCTGCCGGTGCTGCTGTTCCAGACGACGTTGACGCTCGATGTGCGCCGCATGGCGGACGACGCCGGCGTCATCTTCGTGATGGCGGTGGTCGCGGTGGTGGTCGCGACCGCCTTCATCGGGTTCGCGCTCGCGCCCTTCACCACGGTGCCGCTGGTCGCCTGCCTGCTGCTTGGCGCCATTGTCGCCACCACCGACCCGGTCGCGGTCGTCGCGATCTTCCGCGACATCGGCGCGCCGGCGCGCCTCGGCCGCCTGGTGGAGGGCGAAAGCCTGCTCAACGACGCGGCCGCGATCGCCCTGTTCGTCATTCTGCTCGGCGCGATGACGGGCGGCTCGGCCCCCACGCTCGCCGACGGCGTCGAGCTGTTCCTGTGGAGCTTTTCCGGCGGCATGGCGCTCGGCTATATCGGCGGCCAGGTGCTGGTGCGCCTGCTCCCGCTGGTGCGCGACTTCCGCCTCGCCCAGGTGACGCTCAGCGTCGCCATGCCCTATCTGGTCTACATCATCGCGGAAAACTTCATCGGCGTATCCGGTGTCGTTGCCGTCGTCGTGGCAGGCATCGTCATCAATCTCGCCGGCCCCTCGCGCGTCACCCCGGACGGCTGGACCTATCTCAACGACGTGTGGGACCAGATCGCCTTCTGGGCCTCGTCGCTGATCTTCATGCTGGCCTCGATCCTGATCCCGAAGCTGCTTGTGGACGTCGGCTGGTACGACATCGCCCTCCTGGCCATCGTCGTGGCGGCCGCACTTGCCGCCCGCGCCGTGGTGCTGTTCGGCCTGTTGCCGCTGATGAGCCTGCTGCAACTGTCGCAGCCCGTCAGCACGCCGTTCAAGACGGTCATGCTGTGGGGCGGGATGCGCGGGGCGATCACCTTGACGCTGGCGCTCGGCGTTACCGAGAACCTTGCCATCGACCCGCAGATAAAGCGCTTCGTCGCCGTGCTCGCCACCGGCTTCGTGCTGTTCACGCTGCTGGTATACGGCACGACGCTGAAGCCCCTGATCAAGGTGTTCGGCCTCGACAAGCTGCCGCCGCTGGACGCTGCGATGCGGGCCCAGGTGCTGGCCCTTGCGCTTGCCAATGTGCGCGAAGGCGTGGCCCGCGCGATTTCGGAATACCACATCGCACCGGCGGCGGCGGAAGAGACCGACCGACGCTACCGCGAGCGGCTGATCGAGGCGCAAGGCCTCGACGGTGGCATGGACGAGATCCTCGACCGCGACCGCGTCACGGTGGGCCTCGTGTCGATCTCCAACCGAGAACGCGAGATCGTGCTGCGCCACCTTCGCGAGCGCACCGCCTCGATCCACACCGCCGAGGAGCTGCTGGCCCGCATCGGCCGCATCGCCGACCGGGCCCGCGCCGGCGGCCGCATCGAGTACAACCGCGCCGCGCGCCAGGCCCTCGCCTTTCCGCGCACCATGCGGCTTGCCCAGTGGCTCCAGCGGAACGTCAAATACGACCGCTGGCTCGCCCGCCTGCTCGGCGACCGCTACGAGATGCTGCTGCTGAACCGGATCGTGCTGGATGAGCTGATCGCCTTCACCAACGAGAAGATCGAGCCGCTGCTGGGCCGCCGCGTGGTCGAGATCCTGACGGAGATCCTGCTCGGCCGCCGCGAGGCGACGACCACCGCGCTTGAGGCGTTGCGGCTGCAGTATCCCGACTATGCCGACAGCCTCGACCAGCGCTTTCTGCAGAAGGCCGCGCTGCGGCTGGAGGAAGACGCCTACCGCTCGCTCTACGCGCAGAACCTCATCGGCACCGAGCTCTATTCCAACCTGTCGCAGGGCGTGAACGAGAATCGGGAGACGGCCGACTCGCGGCCGAAGCTGGACATGGGGATGCGCACAGAGGAGCTGACCGCGCAGCTGCCGCTGTTCCGCGACCTCAGCGAGGACCGTATCCGCGCGATTTCCCGGCTGATGCGGCCGCTCTTTGCCGTGCCCGGCGAGCTGCTGATCCGAAAGGGTGAGCGCGGCGACACGGCCTACTTCATCTCCTCCGGCGCGGTCGAGGTGATCACCGAGCATGTGCGCGTGCGCCTTGGTCGTGGCGACGTGTTCGGCGAGATCGCGCTGTTGACCGGCCAGCCGCGCACCGCCGATGTGCGTGCGCTCGGCTATTGCAACCTGCTCGTCCTGTCCAGGACCGACTTCCGCAGCCTGACCGACAAGGATCCGACGCTGAAGCAGCACATGGCGAACATGGCGGCACAGCGCCGGCAGATGAACGCCACCGCAGTTGAAGACGACGCGCTTGCGAGCGAAGAAGCCGCAGAAAACCTCGTGAAAGAAAGTTGACTCAATCTGATATACTCAGGGTTGTATGATAAATAAAGAAAATCAGAAATAGATTTTTTATCGCTTAAGTTGCGGAAGATCATTTCTTCCCCGAAACATCTTGACGACTCGCCTCACTCAACATCTAATTTCAGATGTCATGAAGTGATTTGCATGACTTTCGTGCGCCAGTGCGCCGCAAAGTAATTTTTCAAAAGCCCGGTCTTTCGTCGAAGGGGCAGCTTTATCGCGGAAGGAAGACGGGAGCGGCCAACTGGCGTTTTCCTTAGCCAACATATTTTATGGGGCAATACATGACTGACGAACTCAAAAAGGTCGAGATCCACGATTACCAGGCGTTCGGCCAGCTGATCACCGAATACGCCACGGGCGCGAAGCCTTGGCCGGAGACGCTGGAAGCCCTGAAGCAGGCCACCAAGGGCATCGCCACGATTCCCGATACCTACAAGGCCCTGCAAATGATCCAGGCCTGCGAGGAAGTCCTGCTCCTTCGCCTGCCGCCGCGGCGCATGACCGAAGAGTCGCTGGCCAAATACGGGGATGTATCGGCGAAGGCCTATCCGCTGCCGGATTTCTACGCCCGCAAGGACGAGATGAACGAGCACGACTTCTATCTCAGTCGCGTTGCCGACTACACGATTGCCGTATGCACCTAAGGTTTTTCGCCTTCAGGAGAGTTCGGAGGGCCGCGGTGTTTCGCGGCCCTTTTTCATGCTCGCCGCGATGTTTCGCGGCCCTTTTTCACGTTGGCCGCAAACTGCCGCCGCTCGTCCAGCGCCCGGCATTGGCTCACCGGCGGGTGGCGCCCTCGGGAGCAAGATCGGCCGGCAACACGATCCCGGCGGACGACAAGCCTTGATGGATCTCGTCCCAGGTGCGCGGCGAGGAGATCGGGAAGCAATTGCCGATCCAGCGGGCGATATCGTCATCATCCGGCGGCTGCGGCAGCACCCAGCGGTCAGTCACCCGCTGCTTGAGATGGCTCGCCTGGGCGCGGGCTTCCTCTTCCTCGCCGGTCAGCGCGAGCGCGGCGACATACCAGGCCTCGACGCCGAGATAGCCATCGCTGAGATAGCGAAAAGCCGCGATGGAGGCCGCATGGTCGCCGCACAGGCAGGTGATGCCGACGAAATAGCTCCAGTGCAGGGGTGAGGTCAGCAGGCCGTTCTCGCGGTGGCGATAGGCGATGGCCAGAGCTTCCTGGCGATGCCCGTAATAGGCAAGCCCGTGTGCGGCGGACAACGCCGTCCAGGGGTCGTTGTCGTTGAGCTCCAGAGCCTGGCGGTGCTGCGCCTCCGCCTGCTCGAAGCGCCGCTGCAGCGCCAGCGTCCAGGCGGCACACAGATAGCCGCGCGAGTCGAAGGGATCGAGCGCCAGCGCCATGCGCGCCAGCCCGGCGGAGCGCTCGAGCGTCTCTGGCGTCTGCGCCTGGCCGGGAAAAACGATGTGGCGGGAATTGATGATCTGCGCCAGGCTCGAATAGGCAGGGCCGAAGCGGGGATTGTCCTCGATCAGCCGGTCCAGGATCGCCTCGGCGCGATGGGAGTCCTCGATCTTCCAGGTGTAATGGAGCCTCTGGCCCATCAGCAGGCGGTCATACTGGTCCAGCGACGCATCCGGGATGCGCGACATGTTGGCCAGCCGCTCGGCCGAGATGTTGACGTTCATCGCCATGGCGATCTCGGCGACCAACATCGACTGGCGGGCGAACAGCTCGCCGATATCAACGGCCGAGTTCCGCCCCCAGACATAGGCGTTGGTGCGCGAGTTCTTCACCGTCACGGAATAGGATACTGAACGTTCGGCCCGCATGGCGCTGATCGACACCCGGTAGATGGGCGCCGCGGAGCGCGACAGCTCTTCCGTCACCTCGTCGGCGACGGACCACTCGCGAAAGCGGACGAGACGCGAAATCAGGTCGTGGCGGAACACCTTGGCCAGTCGAATGTCTTCATGCGCTTCGGTGATCTGAAGGATCTGGTCGACCACGATCACCGGATTGACATGCTGGACCACCACCGGCGAGCGGTTGCCGTCCACCTTTTCGACCGCAGGCGAGGCGGGAGCGCGCTGAGCGGCTTCCTCGGCGAGCCGCATGCGCTCGCGGCGCAGCCAGTCGGAAAACTTGCCGAGCTTGATATCGACGATCAGCGATTGGGTCTCGTTGGAAGGCTGAGTGTCGAACTCGTCCTCCAGCACGTTCCAAAGGTCCTCGTAGGCCCGCAATGCGCCCGTATAGTCGCCCTGCACTGCACGGGCGGTGATGAAGGCACGGCAGGCCGGCTCGTGGGTCGGGTCGAGATTGAGCAGTGCCACGGCCGCCTGCTCCATCCGCTTCCAGTTGCCGCTGTCGAGGCGCACCATAGGCTCCAGCAGCGCCCGCAACTGGTCGTGGAGCTGCTGACGGCGCAGGCGCAGCCAGTTGTGGAAGGGCTCGGCCAGCATCTCTCCGCCTTCGAAGAGTCGCTCGGACAGGCGCTTTTCGACCAGCAGCCGCGCCGGAACCTCGCCCCCATCGCCGGCGAGTTCCTCCATGTCGAGCGTGACCCGGCCAAGATCCAGCCAGATGTTCATCTTGTCGCTGTCTAGACCGTCGAACCCGGCATCCTCCAGCGCCCGGCGCAGGATCAGCAGCGTCTGACGCAACGACGAGCGGGAGTGATGTTCGGAACTGTCCTGCCAGAACAGGTTGGCGGCCATTTCACGGGACAGACGGCCGTCGCTGGTCAGGCACAGGCGGACCAGCAGGCCCTCCGCCTTGCGTGAGCGGAACGCAACCGGCTTGCCGTCGACCAGGAAACGCGGCACGCCCAATACGGCAACGTGAAGACGGGAGCGTCCAGAGCCGGCGCCCTGCCCGTGTTCCGCGACCTCGCGATTGCCTATGTCCTCCACGTCACTCCGCCCCTGCATGCCACGCCAGATCCCGCAGGATCTCGCCCCGTTTTCCCACACCCCGAATTCTGGAAAAGGTTTGAAAGAAAAGGCATTCAGTAGAGCCGGACACGATCACCGGGAAAACCGGCTGAGGAATGGAGTGCCCGCTGCCGCTCGAGCCGCGACGTGACCAGCGCGGCCGGATCAGGTTGCAATCCCGGAACCAGCACGCGTACAACGCTTATACCCGGATCGACACGGGTAAGGTCAATTGCCACTGCACGAAAATTTCGTTTGGCGAGAGCTGAAAGCGGCTCAATATCCCCGAAACTTTCGGGGGGACCATCCGCATTTCCACTGCCCTGCCGGCTGCCGGATGCCGGCGCTTCGGCCGGCTGCAGCGCCTCCCAGTCGGGCTTCACGAGACTGCGCCGGGCAAGGTGCAACCGATCCGTGTCGTTCAGCCGCTTCTCGTCCGCCTCGGCGAGCTTGGCGTCCACCACCCGATCGGCCAGTTCCACCTGCGCCAGCTCGGTGAACGCGGCAAGCAGGGCCGAGGACAGGTTCTGCCGGGCTGCAAAGCCATAGGCGAAGCGCTTGCCCTGCCGGTCGACGGACAGAGCCGCAACCACCGGCACGCCGAGATCGCCGGTGAGATCGAGGAACCAACTGAGCCGCGCCTCGCTTCCGCCTCGCCAACGGGAGATCCGGCCGGCGACAGCAGGAGCACACAGCGTTTCGACAGGGATGGCCCGCCCGCGGCGGCCGCCGCGCCACCACAGGGCGACCGCGTCGCGTTCGATCCATTCCAGCGCCGCATGCCGGCAGGCCTCGCGAAAGCTGCGGCCGGCGGCAACGCCAAGCCCTCTGGCGAACGGCAGCGCATCGCGGTCGCGCCGGCGCCAGCACAGCTCGGCCGGAAGCGGGCCCTGTCGCCCGGTTGTGAGGTCGGCGGCCACGACATGCTCATCCAGCGCACGCAGGCGCCCGCCGCTTGCATCGCTCGGCTCCTGTGACGGCACCAGACCGAGCGCAAGGCTCTCCGCCTCGCTCCAGAAGTCCTGGTCGGCCAAAGGCGTCTCCGCGCCTTCGCGCGGCTCGAAAGGCGCGGCCGGCGCAGGTTCGAACTGCGAGAGATACTCGACCGCTTCGCCGACACAGGCGCGAAACGCCTCAAGCCGTGTCTCACCGACGCCGGACACGGAGCCGCGAGCGCCCATGGCCGCCCCGAAAACGCTCGGCACCACCTCGGCTCCGAAGCAATAGAGGCCCGGGGCATCCGGAAGGGACAATTCGAACAGGCGCTCCAGGCGGGCGGCAACGCCGATCAGGCGGGCAAGGTCACGGTCGCCGGACAAGCCTTCCGTTGCGCCTTCCGCCAGATAGGCGAGGAAATGACCAGCCGGTCCCGAGGGGTCGGGCAGGTCATCGCGTCTCTCCAGGTGTTCGGCCGCAAGGGCCAGTGCCCGACGGGTCTCCTCCCGCATGTGTCAGCCCCCGACTTTCGTTTGGTCGCTTCCGCTCCGTCGCTTCACGCCCTTTGCGGAAAAATCACGCAGAGATAACGCTAGCTGGTGTTGTATCGGAAAATCAATTGGATGGGGGTTCGCGCAGCCGGCTTTACCGGTATTCGGGCGGAATTCCATGCCACCCGGTTGATGGCCGTGCGGGCGCGTGATGCGGGACCGGACATAGAGGTTGCGGGCCCGTGGGAGGATCCGCGTAACCGCCGGCCGACTTCGGGTGGAATTGACGGAATCGAGTTTGACGAGTGCCCTTGTGACCTCTCTCCGACGCGCCTTCGGCGCGGCCCGGAACGGCAGTTCGCCCTGCCGGACGGACGTCACAAGTCACAGCGGGCCGCCCGGAGCTTTTCAGGCTGCGGATCGCACGTGACCTAACTGGGGCCGGGTCGCAGGACGATCCGGCCCGCTTTTCCCGACCTTGGCCAGTTTTCGGCCCCGATCGGGAGACTGGGCAGTCAAGACCGGCCTCAAGGGGCCGCCGGAGCGCAGATCGCAGGCCGGAATTGAGAGAACTCCTGCCGGATCCGAACCGGCATCGTGATTTTCAACGACGCCTTGGCGTCAAAGTTATTAGGCCTGGCGGCACAAAATATACGAGAAGACCTAGTCCAGGGCTTTCAAACGTTCCCGCCCGTTCGCGCCTGCACGCGAATGGGCGGTTTCGTTTCAGTCGGGGCCATTCGCGCCTGTCCACGGACGGTCGGTTTCGTCTCAGTCGAAGCCGTTCGCGCCTGCCCGAGGACGGGCGGGCACCTTCGTTTCAATCAGGTCTGCTTGCCAATCCGTTCGAGTGCGGTTTGCATCCCTCGGCGACAGGAGCGCCCTGCCCCTGTGCCGATCTGGCGCCCCGCAGGCCGGGCCGATTAGGCGTAGCGGCGTGTATCGGCCGCCCGGCCGGAGCCCGCCCCCGATGCTGCCGTGTGCTTGCCCTTGGCGGCACCGCTTTCGGTCGTCTGGCGGATTTCGCTGAAGAAATCGCGGATCTGCCCGGAGATCTGGTCGGACTGGCCGCGCAGGTCTCCAGAGACGACCAGGAAGTCGCGCGCGGCATCTTCCGTCTTGTCGATGGCCGCGGTCACGCCGGTCACATTGCGGGTCAAGGTGACCGTGCCCTGGGCTGCGTGCTGAACATTCATCGAGATCTCGCGGGTCGCCGCGCCCTGCTCCTCGATCGCAGCGGCAATCGTCGCCGTCAGCGTGTCGATCTCGCCGACGGTCGAGGCGATGGAGCTGATCGTGTCGACCGCCCGCGTCGTCGCACTCTGTATCTCGGCGATCTGCTGAGCGATGTCTTCCGTCGCCCTGGAGGTCTGGCCAGCGAGATTCTTGACTTCCTGCGCGACGATGGCAAAGCCCCGCCCCGCATCACCAGCCCGGGCCGCCTCGATGGTGGCATTGAGCGCCAGCAGGTTGGTCTGTTCGGCAATCGCCTGGATCAGGCCGATGACGTCGCCGATCTTCTGGGCCGTGACCGAGAGCAGGCCGACCTCGCGCGAGGCGCTGTCGGTGACCACATTCGCGCGACGCGCGACATCGGACGCACCGGTGACCTGCCGGGCGATCTCTTCGATGGAACTGGCCAGTTCCTCGGCCGCCGAGGCGACCGTCTGGACGCTGGTGGAGGTCTGCTCGGATGCGGCGGAGGCGGAAATGGCCTCATGGGACGCAGCGCCGGCGACCGACGACAGCGTGTCGGCGCGCTTCTGCATCGTGTCGGCCGCCTTGTCGACGGTGGCCAGCGAGGCCTCGACCTTGTCCTTGAAGCGGTCGATCGCCTCGGACAGACAGCGGGTGCGCGCCTCCTGCTCTTCCATCAGGATCTGCTGATAGGTGGAGATGGCGTAGTCGAGATCCAGCAGGACGGCCTTGTTGAGCGCCTGCAAAGCGCCCTGCGCCTTGGTGACCGAGAAGCGGTGCCGCTTCAGCACCACGGCGGTCAACTCGTTGAGAACAAACTGATATCCGGCGATGTACCAGCGCGGCTCCAGGCCGATGCGGCTATGCGCGCGGCCGATCCGGTTGATACTGCTTTCGTAGTCTTCGTCAAATTTCGCACTGAACAGGCGCTGCCAGTGCGTCTTCTGAGCAGACTCCAGGGCCGCCTGACGGTTCCCCAGGAGCTCCCTGAGCGAGGGCTCCATTACGAGATGCTTGTAGAATCCGGCAAGAATACCATCCAGGTTGGGCTCGACCACGGTCCAAAGGTCCCGCAAGGTCTTCCTGGTTGCTTCATCTATCCGTGCGAACTCCAGGCGCGTTCCCGAATACCTGCTTGCCGCTCCCGACATGGGTCATCCTTTCGATTTCACGCCAAAAAACCCCCGACGCGTTAAAAAGGATGACTCGATTCAGTTTACAGAGCACTAATTTCACCGAATAAATACGGATACTACTTTGGGTGATTGGAAGTTTTCCCGACATATCTAAAGACGTTTCGCAAAAACGAATCATCATGATCGGGTTTGACATCCGAAATTTCACGTATCTCTACGGAAGAAAATCCGGATACGCGAAAATTGACTTGCAATGAACGCAGCGCTCCGCGCGATACAACCGACAGAAATTCGAGAAGGATTTTGCAAAATCCGGTCTCAAAAACCCGAAATTTTGCATCAGCCTCCGCAACCGCCGCAATTCCCGCAAGAGGCACGACCGACGAACGCGCTCGGGACGTTATCCCCGCTCATGCAGGAGATCGTATGATCACGCCGAACGATTCGAACAGGGGTAATCACGCGGAGCCCGGCAGATTGATGCAACGAGCTGAAAAGCTGGCTGGGGCGGCAGGATTCGAACCTGCGCATGGCGGTACCAAAAACCGCTGCCTTACCGCTTGGCTACGCCCCAAATCGCAGGCCGCCTGTATAGCGAGCGCGCCCGCGCCGCGCAAGCAGCGCCTTAGGCCCGCGAAGCCGCGCGCACAGCTTAAATCCGCCCCGCCCGCCGTCATCCACAGGCAGGAAGAAAAACCTTTCACGCACAGGGTTGCGGAGCCCGATTGCCGGTGATATGAACCCGCCACACCACGGATGAGCGCCGGTCTCCCGGCCCGGAAAATCGCTCTCCACCCGACTGGCCCAGCCGGCGGGACGAAGGTTCGGAGTGTAGCGCAGCCTGGTAGCGCACCTCGTTCGGGACGAGGGGGTCGCAGGTTCAAATCCTGCCACTCCGACCATTCAAACTCAGATACACAGTTGAATTGCCGCAGCCCCGGTCCGGGGGCGATCGGCTTTTGCTTCGGCAAGGCTCCAGACAGCGCACGCAGCCGCCTGGGCAAGCGGATCCGCGACCCGATCCTTCCTCAGGACACGGCAACCGCGCGCGGCTCTGCCGACGCCTCCGGCTGCGGGCCAAGCAGCCGCAGCCCGCCGACCGGCAGGGGCAGCCCCCTTTCACGCAAGGCGGTGTCGATCTGCGTGAACACCGCATCCCGGCAATCCACATCATCGGCGAAGCTCGGCACCCAGAAGCGCACATGGTAGCGGATGCCGTCCACGTCGTAGGAGGCGACCCGCACGTCGGGCGCCGGCATCGCGACGATGATCCCGGCACGCGCCGCCGCCTCGGCCAGCAGAACCTTGGCATCGAGAACCGGAATGCCGTGGTCGAGAACGACCTGAACGCGGGTCCGATAGGTCCGGTTGGGCGCGCTGTAATTGACCAGCTTCTGGCGCGCGATCTGGCTGTTGGGCAGGATCACATAGGTGTCGTCCCGCGTCGACAGCCGCGTGGTGCGCCAGCCGATCTCGATCACCCGGCCATTGGTCAGGTCGTCGATGGCCACCCAATCGCCGATCCGGTACGGCGCCTCGACGCCAACCGCAATGCCGGAGAAGACGTCCGCCAGCGTGTTGCGCAGCGCAAAGCCCAGAACCGCGATGACAAGGCCGGAGCCGGCCAGCGCGCCGCTCAGGCTCTGTCCGACCACCAGCATCACCGTCGCGATGCCGGCTGCCAGAAACAGTGCCGCGGAAACGAGCTCGGGCAGCAGTTTCGGCACCCGGCGCCGACGGGAGCCGGTCCGCTCCAGCGCCAACCCGGCAAGCCGTCCGCCCAGCCAGGCAGCAGAGAAATAGGCCGCGCCTCCCGTCAGGACAAAGATGGCCCTGGCCGGCAGGCCCAACCCCAACAGCTCGAAAAGCGGCTGGTGCAGCAAGTGGGCGGCAACGAAGGCGGCCGTGCTCAGGCCCGGCCACATCACCCGTAGCACCGCATCCGACACCCGGCTCATTTGCGATACGCCGCCGTCTCGGGCCCTGCTGCGCGCAGGCGCGCCGAGCGCAGCATCAGGCGCGACTGAAGGGCCCTGTCAGACGGGAGAAGCGGCTGCTGGCAATGCAGACAGCGGGCGGCGGCGCGCGGCGATTCCTGCCGGCAATGGAAACAGATGAGGGGCTGTATTCTTCTGGACATCTTGCTCTCCGGGCGCGGCCGGCGGCCGCGCGAACTTGGGAAACCGTGAAGGAGACCCGGAGCAAGAACGTCTTGAAGCTTGGCTCAATACGGTTCTGCTCCGGGAAACACATGTGTCTCCCGGACGAACCCGAACAAAGATTTCAGAACTGCTTCAGACATGAGCCTGATCTAGGCATTAAAACCAAAAAGATCAAGGACATCGCACCTGCGACAAAAGTGTTCGCCGGCACTGAAAACCTGCCGGAAGAAGTAAAACCCGAACAGGAGGCGAAAGAAACGGATACCCGGCACAGCGCACATCCCAGCCGCTCCCGCGAGCAGAGCTGGAAACATGGACGAGCAACGTGCCGATGTGCTGAGATCCAAACTGAGGTGGAACAAGGACACATGATGCAAAAACCGGGAATGGCACTCGCCGCGCTGGCACTCACGATAGGCGCGGCCAGCGCGCAGACAGGCAGCACCACAAGCGCGGAATGGAAGATCGATGGCGGGCCGAACCAGACCGAGACCGTGATCACGTCAGGAGTGCTATGGAGCAAGCCCGAAAGCGGCGAGCCCACAGTGTTCGTCATGGCCTGTATCATGGACAGGCTAAGCTTGTGGTTCGGGCGCGACAGGGTTTTCGACGCAGATGCCGCCGAGGTGACGTACAGGATCGACGGGGGGCCGCCTCACTCCGTGTCCATGTCCGCTCTTGAAAGCAAGCGTACCTTCGGCCTCCTGGACGCCGAAACGGCCAAGCCCTTCCTGGATCAGGTTGTCGGGGGCCGGACGCTTGACGTGCTCCTGCGCGACAAGGACACCGTCCTCATCGAGGCATCATTCGATATCTCGCGCATGAGAGAGGCTTACGACATCGTCGTCCAGCCCTGCGGCAAGCAGGGCGCTCAGCCCTGACACGATCAGAAGCCCGAGGCTCCGCCCGCACGTTGTTGCCACCGCTCTGGGAACCAATGGGCCCCGGGTCGCGCTGCGCTTGCCCGGGGTGACGGCATAGGGGTGGTGCGAGGGCGGCAGCCACCGCCGTTCGGGCGGCGACCACCGGCGTTCGGGCGGCAGCGCCGAGGATTCAGTCGCGGCCGTTCGGGGTTACTGGATCCCGGTCTTCAGCTGCGCCGAAACCGGGATGACACTCTGTGCGTGGAGTTCGCGCCAGCGTGCCCTCGCAACCGCTCTGGCAGCCAATGGGCCCCGGCTCGCGCTTCGCTTGGCCGGGGTGACGGCAGAGAGGATGTGGGCCGTTGCCACTCTCACAGGCCGTCATCCCGGCTGCTCTTCCTCGGAGGTCATCCCGGCTGCTCTTCCTCCGAGGTCATCCCGGCCGCAGGCGAAGCCGGAGAGCCGGGACCCATTGGCACCCTGAGCGGGAGCGATACGGAGGACGGTGGCAGCGTAGCTCATGCGCTCCAGCCCCTCCCTCCGTGGGTGCGGGGTTGGTCCAGAGTACCTTCGCAAGGCCCTCGGTTCTCCGGTCCCGGGTCGCACTGCGCTTGCCCGGGATGACGAAACGAGAGGGTGGTGCGAGGGCGGCAGCTACCGCCGTTCGGGGTTACTGGATCCCGGTCTTCGGCTGCGCCGAAACCGGGATGACACCCTGTGCGGGGGGCTCGCGCGGACGTGCCCTCGCAACCGCTCTGGCAGCCAATGGGCCCCGGCTCGGCGCTGCGCTTGGCCGGGGTGACCTCGGTGGGGAGGCAAGTCTGTGCGCCCCTCCCCTAGCCCGCTCAGGCCCGCGCGAGGACAAGAGAGGCCTGAAGACAAAACCGGCGCAGGGGCGGTGACCGCTGCGCCGGTGGGTCGTGGTGGGGTGCTGAAGCTTGAGGGAGGGGCCGAGCTCCTTCCGACCCGGAAGGGGCCTCGGCACCTTCAGCTTCAGGACGGCCGCGCGGTTACTTCAGCTTGAGGAACAGGCCGGCGATGAGCCGTGCACGCTCCACGAGGCTGTCGACCTCGATATGCTCGTTGAGCGTATGCAGGCCCGCGCCGCGCACGCCGATGGAGTCGAGCGTCGGGATGCCGAGCGCGCCGGTGAAGTTGCCGTCCGAGCCGCCGCCGGCGCTGCAATGGGTAAGGTCGAAGCCGAGCTCGCCGGCGATGCCGCGAGCGGTCTCGTAGACGGCGAGCGTGCCCTCGTCCGGCTCCCAGACCGGCCGGGTGACGCCACGCGTCACCTCGATCACCACGTCGTTCTCCTCGCCGTTCAGCGCCAGCATGCGCTTCACGCCCTCGTCGAGGTCGTGCTGGCGCTTGGCCATGGACAGGACCTGCGCCTCGCAGGAGGAGGACACGCAGTTGACCCACTGGCCGGCATGGATGACGCCGACGGAGAAGGTGCAGTCTTCCGTGGTCATGGCCTCGATCTCGAGGATCTTGCGGGCCATGGCGGCAATCGCCGAACGGCCGTCCTTCAGCGCCCAGCCGGCATGGCTCGGCCGGCCGTAAGTCTTGACGTTGAAGCGGGCGATGGCGAAGCGCCCGGTGACGGCGGAGCCGTCATGATGGGCGGGCTCGGGCACCAGAACATACTTGTTCTTGCGCGCTTCCATCTCGATCAGCTCGCGGGTCGAGGGGGTGCCGACCTCCTCGTCCGGCGTGAACAGGACGGTGATCGGCAGCGGCGTCTCGATGCCGGCAAGCGCGAGCTGGCGCAGCACCTCGACGGTGACGAAGTTGCCGCCCTTCATGTCCTGGATGCCGGGGCCGTAGCAGCGCCCGTCCTCGACGCGCCAGGGGTTCTTTTCCAGCGTGCCGACGGGATGGACGGTGTCGAGATGGCCGGAGACGAGGATGCCGGGCTTGCCGAAGTCCTTGTGCGGCAGGCGCGCACGCAAGGATCCACCGAAGCCCATGCGGCCGGGGATGCGCTCGATCTCGGCGCCGACGGCGGCAAGATCATAGGCGGCAAGGTCCATCATCCGGTCGACGGCGGCGGCATCGTAGGTCGGGCTTTCGCACTCGATCCAGGGCTTGAGGCCGGCAAGCATCGTGTCCGTGTCGAACGGAAGGTCGAGATAGCTCATGGGAAGGTTCCTGAAACGGTTGCGGGGCGTCAGAGCGGCATGCGCTTTTCGACGATGCGGGCCATGATGCTGGCGCCGACCGGCAGCATGTCGTCATCGAGCAGGAAGCCGGGATTGTGGACCGGCACGTCGCCCTTGTGGCCGAGGGTGCAATAGGCGCCCGGAACCACCTTGAGCATGTCGGCAAAGTCCTCGCTGCCGGTCATCAGGTCCTTGGTGACCGTCGCCTTGGCCGCGCCGACGATCTCGCCCGCCGCCTCACGATAGGCCTCGGCCAGATCGGCATCGTTCATCAGCACGTCGAAGGTCGGACGCAGGTCGGCGATGATCTCGACGTCGTAAGCCTCGGCGAAGCCGGCGCAGATCTTTTCCGCACGCTGGTGGATGACGTCGCGCACATGGTCGGAGAAGTAGCGGATGGTGCCCGAGATCACCGCCTTGTCCGGCACCACGTTGTAGGCCGAGCCGGAATGGATCTGGGTGACGGAGAACACCGCCGGCTCCGTCGCCTCGACATTGCGGCTGACGATGGTCTGCAGGTTCTGCACCAGGGCGCTGGCGATGACGATCGGATCGCGCGAATGGTGCGGCATGGCGCCGTGGCTGCCGACACCGTTGATGGTGATGTCGAAGAAGGTGGCCCCCGCCATCGCCGGTCCCGGCTTGATGCCGAACTCTTCCGGCGGAGCGAGCGGGTTGTTGTGCATCCCGTAGATCTCGTCGCAGGGGAAGCGCTCGAACAGGCCGTCGGCGAGCATGGCGCGGGCACCGCCCAGCCCCTCCTCCGCCGGCTGGAAGATCATCACCGCCGTGCCGGAGAAGTTGCGGGTGGAGGCGAGATAGCGCGCCGCGCCCAGCAGCATGGCGGTGTGGCTGTCGTGGCCGCAGCCGTGGAAGGCGCCCGGGTTCTTGGACGCATACGGCAGGTTGGTCAGTTCGTCCATCGGCAGGGCGTCCATGTCGGCGCGCAGGCCGACCGTGCGTCCGCCCTCGCCGTTGCCCTTGATGATGCCAACGACACCGGTCTTGCCGATGCCGGTATGGACCTCGTCGACGCCCCACTTGCGCAGGAGTTCGGCGACGATGCCGGAGGTGCGGACCTCCTGGAACCCGATCTCCGGGTGCTCGTGGAAGTCGCGGCGGATGGCGGTGAGTTCGTCGGCATAACCGGCGATCTGCGGCAATACGGGCATTTCGAAATCCTCCAGGTATCGTTGTTGGCGCGTGGGATCAGGCCGTCCGCAGCTCGCGGAAATTGGCGAAGTCCCAGGCGCGGCCGGGGGCAGCCTCGATGAGGGCACGGGTGTAGGGATGCTTGGGGTCGGCAAGGACCCTTTCGGCGGCGTCATGCTCGACGACGCGGCCATGCTGCATGACCACCACCTCGTCGCAGATCTGCGCGGCGACGCGCAGGTCGTGGGTGATGAAGAGAATGGCGATGCCGAGCTTCGACTGGAGCTCATCCAGCAGCTCCAGCACCTGCGCCTGCACCGACACGTCGAGGGCGGAGACCGCCTCGTCGGCAACCAGCACGTCCGGCTCCATGGCAATGGCGCGGGCAATGGCGATGCGCTGGCGCTGACCGCCCGAGAACTGGTGCGGGTAGCGGTCGACGGCATCGTCCGGCAGGCCGACCAGCTTCAGCAGCTCGCGGGCTCTCGCCATCGCCGCGTCCCTGTCGGTGCCAAGGTTCAGCGGCCCTTCGATGAGGCTGCGGCCGATGGTCCAGCGCGGATTGAGCGAGCGGAACGGGTCCTGGAAGACGATCTGGATGTGCCGCCGGAGCGGCCGCAGCTCGCGCCGCGACAACTTGGCGATCTCCTTCTCGGCAACGCGGATGGTGCCGTCGGTCGGATCGATCAGCCGCATCACGCAGCGCGCCACGGTCGACTTGCCCGACCCGCTCTCGCCGACGATGCCGAGCGTGCGGCCCTTGGCGATGGTGAAGGAGACCTCGCTGGCGGCGAGCGTCTCCTTGCTCTTCCGGAAGACGCCGTGCGAGCCGTAGACCTTCTGCAGCCCGTCGACGGAGATCACCGGAGCGCCCTCCGGCACGGGACGGGCGGCGCGCGGGGTCAGGCTCGGCACCGATTTCAGCAGGCGGCGGGTGTAGTCTTCCCTGGGCCGGCGCAGCAGCTCCTCCACCGGCGCATGCTCGACAAGCTTGCCGAACTGCATGACGTGGACGGTGTCGGCGATCTCCGCCACCACGCCCATGTCGTGGGTGATGAACAGCACCGCCGTGCCGTGCTTTTCCTGCAGCTCGGCGATCAGGCTGAGGATCTGCTGCTGGGTGGTGACGTCGAGCGCGGTGGTCGGCTCGTCGGCGATCAGCAGCTTCGGCTCCAGGATCAGCGCCATGGCGATCATGATGCGCTGGCGCTGGCCGCCCGACAGCTGGTGCGGATAGGAGCGATAGATGCGCTCCACGTCCGGCAGGTGCACCTGGTTCATGATGTCCAGGACGCGGGCCTTCTTCTCCCGCGCTGGAAGCTTGGCATGGGTGTCCAGCACTTCCTCGATCTGGGCGCCGACGCGCATAACCGGGTTGAGCGCCGTCATCGGCTCCTGGAAGATCATCGAGATCTTGCTGGCGCGCATCTGGCGCATCGCCTGGGGCGAGAACTCCAGGAGGTTGCGGCCCTCCAGCTCGATGCGGCCGCCGGTCACCTCGAGCGCGCCCTTGGGCAGCAGCCCCATGACGGCGAGCGAGGTCACCGACTTGCCCGAGCCGCTCTCGCCGACGAGACAGACCGTCTCGCCCTCGCGGATCTGCAGCGAGATGCCGTCGAGGATCGGCTGCGCGGACGCATTGCCGGCAAGGCGCACCGTCAGGTCGGTGATGGTGAGGACGTTCGGAGCCTCGTCGAATGTGCGGGTCTTGAACAGCATGGTCAGGCCTCCCGCTTCTTCAGGCGCGGATCGAGCACGTCGCGGGCCGTGTCGCCGAGCAGGTTGATGGACAGGATGCACAGCGACAGCATCAGGCCCGGCCAGAAGATCAGCGAGGGCTTGAGCTGGAAGTAGACGCGGCCCTCGGCCATGATGTTGCCCCAGGTCGGGATCTCGGTGGAAACGCCCGCGCCGAGGAAGGAGAGGATCGCCTCGGTGAGAATGGCGGAGGCGCAGATATAGGTGCCCTGCACGGTCAGCGGTGCCAGCGTGTTGGGCATCAGGTGCTGCCACAGGATCTTGGGCATGGAGGAGCCGAGGGCGATGGCCGCCTCGACATAGGGCTCCTCGCGCGCCGACAGCACGACGGAGCGCACCAGGCGCACCACGCGCGGGATCTCCGGGATCGTGATGGCCGCCATGACCGACCAGATGCTCGGCCCGTTGAGCGCGACCAGCGCGATGGCAAGCAGGATCGAGGGGATCGCCATCAGACTGTCCATCACGCGCATGATGATGGCATCGGCGGTGCGGAAGAAGCCGGAGACGAGGCCGATCATCAGGCCGATCAGCACGCTGACGACGGCGGCGCCGACGCCGATGAGCAGCGAGATGCGGCCGCCGGTGACGACGCGCGAAAGCACGTCGCGGCCATAGGCATCGGTGCCGAGCGGATACATCTCGCTCGGTCCCTTGAGCCGCTGGACGGCGTCCATGGTCATGGGATCGTGCGGGACGATGACGGGCGCGAGCAGCGCCGAGGCGGCGATCACCACGAGCACGATGGCGGCGATCACGGGTCCGGCGCCGAGGCGCCAGCCGGCCGGCAGGGCGATGGCCCCGAACAGCCACTGCATGCGGGAGGCGGGTTGCGGGTCAGCCTGCATCGCGCGCCCTCCTTTTCCTCTGGGCAAGGGACGCAAGGTCCTGGAACGGGCGGGCCATCAGTAGCGGATCCTCGGGTCGAACAGGGTGTAGGACAGGTCGATCAGCAGGTTGATGAAAACATAGAGACCGCTGGTCAGCAGGATCATCGCCTGGATGACGGGATAGTCGCGGGCAAGGATCGCATCGACCGTGAGCCGGCCAATGCCGGGGATGTTGAACACGCTCTCGGTCACCACGACGCCGCCGATCAGCAGCGCGAAGCCGGTGCCGATGATGGTCATGATCGGCACGGCCGCGTTGCGCAGCGCATGGCGGAACAGGACGATGCGCTCGGTCACGCCCTTGGCGCGGGCGGTGCGGATATAGTCCTCGCCGAGCACTTCCAGCATGGAGGCGCGGGTCATGCGGGCGATCAGCGCCACATAGATCGTCGCCAGCGTCAGGCACGGGAGGATCGCCCTTGCGAGGAAGCGGCCGAAATCGTCGGACGGGGCGGCGTATCCCTGCACCGGCAGCCAGCGCAGCTCGATCGAGAAGACCTGGATGAAGATGTAGCCGATGACGAAAACGGGGATCGAGAAGCCGAGCACCGAAAAGCTCATCACCGCGTAGTCGGCCCAGGTGCGGTGCCGCCAGGCGGCGAGCACGCCCATCGGCACGGCAATCGCCACCGACAGCAGGATGGTCATGATGGCGATGTTGATCGTCGGCCAGATGCGCTGGCCGATCATCGTCGTGACCGCCGTGTTGGAGATCAGCGAGGTGCCGAGGTCGCCCTGCAGCAACAACCCGACCCAGGTGACGAACTGGACATGAAGGGGCTCGGACAGACCGAGCGAGGTGCGGATACGCTCCAGCTGGGCGGGCGTTGCCATGTCGCCGGCGATGATCGCCGCCGGATCGCCCGGCGTCAGCCGCAACAGCAGGAAGACGAAGACGGCGACGATGATCATCACCGGGATGACGGCGAGGATGCGCCGCAGGATATAGCCTAGCATCGCGGGTTGCTGCTCCTGGACCTGGTTGCGCGGAACCGCTTGTTCCGCCGGACGTCGAGGTGCGAGGGCCCACCGCTTCACGCCATAATCGGCGCGCCCACGGGACGGGGGCGCGGGCCGGCATTGCCGGTCCGCATCGGGGATCGCAGCCTGCGTCTGTTCGAAAAGACGCGCTTCACGAGATCTTGCGAGCCGTCCGCCCGGCCCGCAAGGGCCGGGCGGCGGATCTCAGGACCCGATCAGTCCGCCTTCTTGACGTTCCAGAAGACCGGAACCGGCGAGGGCAGCATGTCGGTCAGCTTGTTGCTGCGCGCCTGCGGCGAGGCGTACTGGCCGAGCGGGATGTAGAGGACGTTGTCCAGAGTGTGCTTCTGGATCTTGACCGCCACTTCCTTCTGCTTCTCCGGCGTATCGGCGGCGATGAACTCGGCCTTCAGGGCCTCCATCGTCTCGTCGGTCGGCCAGCCGAACCAGGCGTTGTCGCCGCGCCCGTTCAGCATCGGGCTGATGAGCGGCGAGTTGATCTCCGGCACCAGCCAGTTGGTGAAGAAGATGTTCCAGCCGCCCTCGGACGGCTTGGCCTGGCTGGCGCGACGCGTCACGAGCGTCTGCCAGTCCATCGGCTGCATGTCGACGTTGAAGCCGGCATTGCGCATCGCCTGGGCCGCGACCACCGGCTGGGCGGTGAGGCTGACGACATCCGTCGGCTGCATCAGGACGATCGGGGTGCCGTCATAGCCGGCTTCCTCGAGCAGCTTCTTGGCGCCCTCGATGTCGCCGCCGGAGGTCAGCGTCTCGGCGCCGGACTCGTCGGCGAGCGGGGTGCCGCAGCCGAAGATCGCACCGCAAACCGTGTAGTAGTCCGGATTGCCGATCAGCGTGCCGAGGACATCGGCCTGGCTGAGGGCCATCTGGGCGGCCTGGCGGATCTTCTTGTTGTCGAAGGGCGGATGCTTGAAGTTCATCCGGCCGATGGTCTGGTAGCCGAGATCGTCGCGGGTCTCGACCGTCACGTCCTCGCTGGAGGCGAGGATGGGCAGAAGGTCGATCTGCACCTGCTCGATATAGTCGATCTCGCCCGACATGATCGCGTTGATGGCGGTCTGGGCGTCCGGCATGGTCACCCACTTGACCTCATCGACGTTCACCACCTTGCCGCCGGCCATCCAGCTCGCCGGCTCGTCGCGCGGAACATAGTCCTCGAACTTGCGATAGGTGACGGAGACGCCCGGCTGGTACTCTTCCTCGACGAAGACGAAGGGGCCGGAGCCGACATATTCGGTGATCGCCGCATCGGCCGGGCCGCTGGCGACGCGCTCGGGCATGATGAAGGGCGGCAGAGCCGACTGCTTGCCGACCGTGTCGAGCAGCGCCGGGAACGGGCTCTTCAGCGTCCAGACGAAGGTCTTGTCGTCCTTGGCCTCGAGGCTTGCGGTGATGTCGAAGATCAGTTGGCCGCCGGAATCGCGCTTGCCCCAGCGGGTCAGCGAGGCGATGGCATCGGCAGAGGTGACCGGGGCGCCGTCATGGAACTTCAGCCCGTCGCGCAGGGTGAAGGTGTAGACGAGGCCGTCGTCGGAGACCGTCCAGTCGGCCATCTGCGGACGCGGGGTGAAGTTCTCGTCCACCGCGACCAGGACGTCGTAGATCATGTAGGCGTGGTTGCGGCTGATATGCGCCGTCGTGATGATCGGGTCGAGCACACGCAGACCCGAGTGCATCACCGCGGTGATGGTCTTGCCGGCAGCGTCGGCCGGGGTGACGAGACCGGTACCGGCCAGCAACGCACCGGCGAGCAGGCCGGCGACGGTGTGGCGGGCCTTCATCGCCCAGCCCTTGCGGCTGCGGGGCTGACAGGTGGTGACAGTGTCATGCAACATGATGCTTCCCTTTTTCTGGTCAGGTGATTTTCTTTTTTATTTTTGAAGCGGAAACTCCTCCCGCTCCGCAACGCAAACCCCTTGAGACCTTTCGCCGATGGCGGATCAGCCCTCCACAGGTTGCGGCATCTGCGCCGCGGCACGGTCCGGGTCGTAAGCCGGACCACCGGGCGACAGGCGCATGCCGGGACGCAGCTTCGTCCACGCAAGATCCGCCGGATCGAGGGGCATGGGCCCCGGGGCGGTGCAGACGAGAACGGTCTCGGCAATCGGGTCGAAATCGGCTCGGAAATGCACCGAGCTCTTGTTGACGAGGATGTCCATGCGTGTCGGTTCGATACCAACATAGCGGTACATCGCCAGATCGGCCATCTGTGCCTTATGGCTGGCCACCACGACGCGCACCCCGTCGATGGAAAGGCACGCGGACGGGCCGACATTCATGCGGGTGCCGCCATAGTAGGGGCCGGTCGCATGCAGGGATCCGTCGGACAGGGCCTCGACGCGGAACGTCGCCTCCAGCGGGCTGTCGCCGGGAACGTTCGACTGGCCGCCGAGCGCGATGGCGATCTCCGCCCCCTCCCCGGCCTCGTGCGCGGCGCGGGCGGCCGCCGGATCGATGATGAGGCCGATGGCCGCGTTCTGCGCACCATTGCGCAGCAGGGCCTTCAGCATGCCCATCGTGTTGGAATCGCCGCCGGCGCCGGGATTGTCCTGCGTATCGGCGATGACGACAGGGCGGGTAGCGTCCTTGGCAAGGCGCATGGCCTCGCGCACGCCCTCGTCCGGGGCAAAGGCCCGGCCGGCAAAGGCGGCCTCGCTCTCCATGATGCGCGCGACCAGGCGGTCGGCGGCCCGGTCGGCCGCTTCCTGCGTCTCGCCATAGGCCAGCACGGTCTGGCCGCAATCGGCGATGTCGGCGGCCGGAAAGCCCATCCAGTAGGAGAGGCTCGCGACGTCGCCGCCCTCCATCTCCTCCAGCTCCCGGTAGAGGGTGCGGGCCGGCTCGATGAAGGTGCACTGCCAGGGGATCGGGATGAGGAACGGCAGTTGGCGGAACGCATGGGCAAAGGGCTTGCCGCGCTGCATCAAGCGGTCCAGCCCTTCGGCCGCACGGCGACCGGTCTCGGCCATGTCGACATGCGGATAGGTGCGGAAGGCGACCAGCAGGTCTGCGGACTCCACCATGAGCTGCGTCGTGTTGCCGTGCAGGTCGAGGCTGACGGCAATGGGCACATCCGGGCCGACGACCTTGCGCACGCGGGCGATCAGCTCGCCCTCGCCGTCGTCGAGATGCTCGGCGACCATCGCACCGTGCAGGTCGAGGCAGACGCCGTCGAGCGGGCCGGCGGCCGCGATGCCCTCGACGATCTCGCCGGCGATGCGCTCATAGGCCTCGCGCGTGACATGGGCGGAGGGAATGGCGCCGGTCCACAGAACCGGAACCATGTTCCAGCCGGCGGCGCGGCCATGGGCGATGGCGCCGGAAATGCCGAGATTGACGCCGGGCGAGCGCTCCATGACCTCCTCGCCCCGTGACAGCGGCAGATAGCCGCCGCCCTGTTCGAACTCGGCCATGGTGGCGAGCGAAGGCGCGAAGGTGTTGGTCTCGTGCAGGAAGCCGGCAAGGGCGACGCGGCGGCTCATCGAACGGCTCCGCAGATGGCGAGGCTGGAGGACGCTGCGGCGTGAGCGGCGCGTGCGAGCGGGGCACCATATTCAGGTGCCACGCAGAGGAGTTTCAGACCTCGATCCAGCCTGCGAACCATCGGAACTCCAGTTCGTATTGAAATATAATACGATCGTATTATTTTTCTACGATACGAATGCTGAAGTTGACGAGTCAATGCTGTTTTCTAAGCAGACCGTTTCTCGAGGGAGACCGACATGACCAGCTGGTCGCCGCGCGCCAGGCCAAAGGCCGGGACACCAGACGAACAGGTGCAAGACCCGCTGTTCGTCCGCTCCATTGCCCGTGCCGCCGATGTGATGGCGGCTTTCCACAAGGCGGACGCCCCGCTGACGCTGGCCGAGATCGCCGCCGCCGCCGGCATGGGCAAGAGCACGGCGCAACGGTTCGTTCATACCTTGCGACAGCTGGGCTACATCGAGCGGGACCCGACCGACCGCGGCTTCGTGCCGGGGCTGCGGCTGCTCGACCATTCGCTCGACTATCTGCGGCTCAATCCGCTGGTGGAGCGGGCAACGCCGATTCTGCTGGAGCTGCGGCGCAACGTGCGCGAGCGCGTCGACCTCAGCCTGTTCGACGACCTGCGTGTGGTCTACGCCGCGCGCAACCAGAGCAAGCGGGAGACATTCTTCGCCACTTTGGTGGGCCACTCCGTGCCCACATTCTGTGCAAGCGGCGGACGGGCGATCATGGCGCTTTTGCCGGACGCGGAGGTCGACGACATCCTCGTCCGGTCGCAGTTCATCCAGATCACGCCGAAGACCATCACCGATCCTGCAGCGATCCGCGAGAAGGTGGGCGAGGCGCGGGAGCTCGGCTATGCGCTGGCGCTGGAAGAGGTGGTGCCGGGCGAGATCGCCATCGGCGCCGCCATCACCGGGCCGGACGGTCGGCCGGTCGCCGCGATCCATGTGGCCGGCTCCCTGTCGGAATGGCAGCCGGAGGACTTTGCCCAGCGCTTCGCGCCGCTGGCGCAATCGGCCGCACGAGCGATCAGCCGGGCGTAAGGCACCCTCCCCCTGCCGCCCGCCCTATTCCGCCGGATGGGCCGCGGGAACGGCGGCCTCGCGCTTGCGCGAGCGGTCGCGGGCGAAGAGCGTGTAGGCGGTCGGCACGACGAAGAGGGTGAGCACCGTGCCGAAGGACATGCCGCCGACGATGACCCAGCCGATGGCCTGGCGGCTTTCGCCGCCCGCCCCGCCGGCGAGCGCCAGCGGCACCGCGCCGAAGACCATGGCGCCGGTGGTCATGAGAATCGGACGCAGGCGCAGGGCCGCCGCCTCCACCACCGCATCGAACCGGCTCTTGCCCTCTTCCTGCAGCTGGTTGGCGAACTGCACGATGAGAATGCCGTGCTTGGTGATCAGGCCTATGAGCGTGATCAGGCCGATCTGGCTGTAGATGTTGAGCGTGCCGCCGGTCTGGTGCATCACTGCCAGCGCTCCCAGCATCGACAGCGGCACCGTCAGCATGATGATGAAGGGATCGACGAAGCTCTCGAACTGGGCCGACAGCACCAGATAGATGAAGCCGAGCGCCAGCACGAAGATGAAGGCGAGGCTGGAGCCGGTCTGCCGGAACTCGCGCGAGACGCCGCCGTAGTCGGTGCGCGCGGTGGACGGCAGCACGCGCTGCGCCGTCGCCTCCAGATAGTCCAGCGCCTCGCCGAGCGAGTAGCCGGGGGCGAGGTTGCCGGCGATCTTGGCCGCGCGCAGCTGGTTGAAGCGGTTGAGCTCCTTGGGCGAAACGGTCTCGCGCACGCTGATCAGGTTGGACAGCTGGACCATCGAGCCGTTCTGGGCGCGGACATAGATGTCCTCCAGATCGCCCGGCGTCTGGCGGCCGGACGGGTCGACCTGGACGATGACGTCGTACTGCTCGCCGTTCATGTTGAAACGAGTGACCTTGCGCCCGCCGAGCAGCGTTTCCATGGTGCGGCCGACGGTGAGCACGCCCGCGCCCATGTCGGCGACGCGGTCGCGGTCGAGCTCCACCTCGATCTGCGGCTTGTTCAGCGCAAGATCGCTGGTGACGTTGACGAGGTTCGGGTTCTCCTCGATGGCCTCCAGGAACGTGTTGACCATCTCGTCGAGCCGCTCATAGGGCTCGGAGGTGAGGATCATGAACTCGATGGGCCGCGAGCGGGCGCTGACGCCGAAGGAGCCCGGATGGTTGACCGAGGCGCGCAGGCCCGCAACACGGCGGATCTGCGGCTGCAGCTCGCCGCCGATCTCGATCTGGCTGCGCTCGCGATCCTCCCACGGCACCAGCTGCGAGAAGGAAGTGATGTCCGTGACCTCCGGCGAGCCGGCGATGACGAAATAGGAGCGCACCTCGGGAACCTCGGCCAGCAGCGTCTCCACCTGCGTGGCATAACGGCTGGTGAAGTCGATGGTCGAGCCCTCCGGCGCCGACCCGGAGATGAACAGGACGCCGCGATCCTCCAGCGGAGCCAGTTCCGATTTCAGCGTCGTCAGCAGCACCCAGGAGCCGCCGGCGACCGCGAAGACCATCAGCACGATGAGCCAGCGCACCTTCAGCGACAGAAGCAGGAGGTACCTGTAGCCGTCGTTCAGCGCATTCAGCCCGCGCTCCAGGGCGGCGGAGACACGGCCGCGTTCCTCGTGCTCCTTGAGCAGCTTGGAGCACATCATCGGCGAGAGCGTCAGCGCCACCATGCCGGACATCAGCACGGCGGCGGCGAGCGTCAGCGCGAACTCGGTGAAGAGCTTGCCGGTGCGCCCGTCCGCGAAGGCGACCGGGGTGTAAACGGCGGCGAGCGTCAGCGTCATGGCGACGACGGCGCCGGAGATCTCCTTGATGCCGACGATGGCGGCGCGGACCGGCTTCATGCCGTTCTCGATGTGGCGGTGGATGTTCTCCAGCACGACGATGGCATCGTCGACGACGAGGCCTATGGCCAGCACCATCGCCAGCAGCGTCAGCGTGTTGATGGAAAAGCCGAGCGCATAGATGAAGATGCAGGAGCCGATCAGCGAGACCGGGATCGTCACCATGGGGATGAGCGTCGCGCGCAGCGAGCGCAGGAAGAAGAAGATGACCAGGACGACGAGCACCACGGCCTCGCCGATGGTGGTGAACACGGCCTCGATGGAGCGGTCGATGAAGATCGAGCGGTCGTAGGAGATGTCGGCGTTCATGCCCGCCGGCAGGTCGCGGCGGATGTCGGGCATCGCGTCGTTCATCGCCCGCGAGACGTCGAGCGGATTGGCCGTCGCCTGCTTGACGATGCCCAGGATCACCGCGTTCTCGCCCTTGTAGCGGGTGGTGCGGCGCTCGTCCTCCGGCCCGATCTCGACACGCGCGACATCCCCGAGCCGCACGGCGAAGCCGCCGGCGTCCTTGACGACGATGCGGCGGAACTGCTCGCTGGTGGTGAGGCCGGTGCGCGAGAGCACGGTGAACTCGCGGTCGAGGCTCTCGATGCGGCCCGAGGGCACCTCGACATTCTGCTGGCGCAGGGCGCTTTCCACGTCCTGGACGGTCAGTTCGTAGGCGGCAAGGCGCGTTCGGTCGACCCAGATGCGCATGGCGTAGCGCCGCTCGCCGAAAATGCGCACTTCCGCCACGCCCGGCAGGTTCTGCAGCCGGTCGCGGATATAGCGGTCGGCATAGTCCGAGACCTCGATGGCGGTGTTCCGGTCGCTGGTCAGCGCGATGAAGATGATCGCCTGCGCGTCCGCCTCGACCTTGGAGACGACCGGTTCCGACACCTCGTCGGGCAGGCGGCCGCGCACGCGGCTGACGCGGTCGCGCACCTCGTTGGCGGCTTCGTCCGGATCGACGGTCAGCAGGAAGCGGACGGTGATGCGGCTGGACTCGGGCCGCGAGCGGCTCTCCAGCACCTCGACGCCGCCGATGCCGGCGATGGAGCCCTCAAGGACCTGGGTGACCTGGGACTCGATGATCTCGGCGCTGGCACCGGGATAGTCCGTGCGCACGGAGACGACCGGCGGGTCGATGTTGGGATATTCGCGCACGGCCAGGCGGAAGAAGGCGACGAGGCCGAGCAGCAGCACCATCAGGCTGACGACGGTGGCGAAGACCGGCTTGCGGACGAAGAACTCGAGCATGGCTCAGCCCCCGCGCGGACCGTCGACCACCTCAACCGCAGCGCCATCGCGCAGCAGCAGCTGGCCGGCGGTGATGACCACCGCGCCGGAGGCAAGACCGGAGCGGATCTCGACGTCGCCGGGACTGCGCAGGCCGATCTCGATAGGCGTCTTGACCGCCTTGCCGTCCTCGAGACGGTAGACGAAGAGCTTGCCCTCGTCGCGGAACACGGCCGCTTCCGGCACCACCATCGCCTCGGACCGCTCCTCGATGACGATGCGGATGCGGGCGAACAGGCCGGGAGACAGGCGCCCGTCCGGGTTGGGCAGTTCGGCGCGCAGGCGGATGGCCCGGCCCGACACATCGACGATGGGGTCGATGGCAGTGATCTTGCCGGTGATCGTCTCGCCGGGCAGCGCGTCGACGGTGACGGTGACCGGAAGGCCGGTGCGCAGGTTCGGCAGATAGGTCTCGGAGACGCGGAACTCGACCTTCAGCGGATCGATGCTGGCGAGCTCGACGATGCGATCGCCGGGGCTGACATAGGCGCCGACGCTGATGTCGCGGAAGCCGACGATGCCGGAAAAGGGCGCGGCAATCGAGGTCTTGGCAAGGCGCGCCTCGGCCAGCGCCACATTGGCCTGCGCCGCCGTGTAGCCCTGCGAGGTCTCGTCGCGGGCGCGCAAGGTGCCGCTGCCCTGCTCGGCAAGCTTGCGCGCGCGCTCGAAATTGGCCTCGGCAAGGGAGACTTCCGATTTGGCCTTGTCGAGCTCGGCCCGCAGGATCTGGGCGTCGAGCTCGACCAGCACATCGCCTTCCTCGACCCGCTGCCCTTCCTGGAAGCCGATACGCGCAACGCGGCCCGCTATCTCCGGCGAGATGACGACGGACTCATTGGCAACCAGCGTGCCGAAGGCGCGGATGTCCTCCACCATGTCGCGTACGCCAACGGCGGCGGTCTCAACGGCAACGCCGCGGCGCTGGCCGGCGCCAGCTGCCCCCGGAGAGGCGGTGGCGGTGGATACGGTCGAGGAAGCGGAGGCGAAGAGAGAGGGTCCTTCGGTCCAGCTGAGATAGGCGACGCCGCCAGCAAGCGCCAACGCGACGATAGCGGTTCCGACGGCGGGTACGCTCCGGTAACTCATCTGGCAACAACCCCAAGGCTGACCCGCCGGCTCAGGCAGCCGGGCCGGGAGGTTCATGCGGCCCGAGCCCCCGGCAGACGACCGAAACCGCGCAATGCATGAGAAAACACCGGAAAGATTAGACCGGCCTGTCAGGACTGACAAGGAGAGCAATCGCGCAAAACGCGCGGTTTTCTGCGGTCAACTCTTCGTGACCGCAGAGACTTTTCCGGCTCAGCCGGCCGCGCGCGAAGACTGGGGCGCCGTCTGGCAGTCGAGGTCGGTCAGCGTGACGATACGGTTGCCCCGCAGGTCGTTGGCGCAGACCAGAACGCCCTGTTCCTCCATATGGGTCAGGAGCCAGCGGGCGCGGCCCGGCGAGCGGGTACCATAGGCGCGGGCAATCTCGCTGTCGGGTGGACAGGGGCGCCCTTCCAGCGCCGCCTTGGCGAGCAGGAGATAGACGCCACGCATTTCCTCCGGAAGGCTGCCGGCGACCGTTTCGGCGGCCGACCAGACGGACGGGTCGATGTCGCTGGCCTCGACGCCGGCACGCGCGAGCGCGACACGCTGGCGGAACTCGGGCAGTTCCGGCGGGCGGCCCGGCAGGCGGGCGATGCGGCAGCGCACGAGAAAGTCCTGATAGAGGGCGGCCATCGGCTGGAACGCGGCCTCGCCATCGCCGAGCAGTTCGGCGATCACGGCGTCCACCGCCTTGTCCTGCGCCTCGCGGTCGAGCGGCTCGGTCTCCGCCTCCTCACGCTTGGCCGCCTGACGGGTCAGGCGCTCCAGCACCTCGGAGGCGGGAATCGCGTGCTGCACCGGCGGGCGCTCGGCGGCAACCCGCTCGTCCTGGCTTGCCGGCTGGAACAGAAGGTCCTGCAGATCCTCCGGACGGCCCTGCGGCAGCGGCGTCAGGCGCGGACCGCCGCCGCGGCCGGCGGTCTCCACCGCTCCAATGCGCACCGTCATGGGACGGCGCGAAACGGCCGGCCCGAGCGCCACGAAATGACCGCGGTCGAGATTGCGGAAGGCCTCGGCCTGACGCTTTTCCATGCCCAGCAAATCAGCGGCACGGGCCATGTCGATATCGAGAAAGGTCCGGCCCATCAGGAAGTTGGAGGCTTCGGCGGCAACGTTCTTGGCAAGCTTGGCCAGACGCTGGGTGGCGATGACGCCGGCAAGGCCGCGCTTTCGGCCACGGCACATCAGGTTGGTCATGGCACCGAGGGCAACGCGGCGCGCCTCCTCACCCGTATCGCCGGACGCGGCCGGCGCGAAGAGCTGCGCCTCGTCGACAACGACAAGGACGGGATACCAGTGGTCGCGCTCGGCCTCGAACAGGGTGTTGAGGAAGACGGCGGCGGCCTTCATCTGCCGGTCGGGCTCAAGCCCTTCCAGGTTGAGAACGACGGAAACACGGTGGGCGCGTACACGCGTTGCGATGACCGCAAGATCGCGCTCGCTGCCGGCGGCATCGACCACCACATGGCCGAAGCGCTCGGACAGGGTGACGAAATCACCTTCCGGGTCGATGACGACCTGCTGCACCCAGGGTGCGCTCTGCTCCAGCAGGCGGCGCAACAGGTGAGACTTGCCGGAGCCCGAATTGCCCTGGACGAGCAGGCGCGTTGCGAGCAGCTCCTCGAGATCGAATTGGCAGGAGGCGGCCGAGCCCGCTCCCCTCACCTCGCCCATGTCGATGCTGACAGTCATGCGTGCCGATGGTCTCGTGTGGTGGAAGTCGAACAGTCCCGCCGGCATGGCAGCCCGGCCTGCGCATTGCAAGGGCCATTCGCGGGAACCCCGCCACTATCGGCGATTCGCCCCGCGCTCCAAAGCGGGCCGACCGGCTTGCCGGCAAAAGCTCGAAAACATTCGATATTTCAGAACTGTTAGCTCACTGTTTACCCGACTGTCCGAAACCTCCGTAAAGCGTCTCGACTGGCGAAGGACAAAGAATGGCAAGTGCAGCGCGGAAAACCGGGCCCTCGAAGAAATCCCAGAATATTGGCGAGGAGATTGCCGGTTTCATCGGTGCCGACGAGTTTACCACCGACCAGGCCAGGGCCGTGTGGCAGAAGCTCAAGCCGGCCATGCCGGAAATTCTCGACGGCTTCTATGCCAGCATCTCCAAGCACCCCTCGCTGGCGCCCAAGCTGGGCGCCAAGGGCGAAAACGTGCCTCGGCTGAAAAATGCCCAGACCGACCACTGGGACTACATCTTCAACCACGAGCCGGACGAGGAGTTCGAGGCGCGTGCGGTGAGGATCGGCGAAGCGCATGTGCGCATCAACCTGGAGCCGAAGTGGTATCTGGCCTCCTATGGCCGGCTGCTGGTGGAGGCAATCCCCGCGCTCGCCAGCCGTCACCGCCTGCAGCCGACGAAGCTCGCCGAGGCGCTGCAGGTGCTGGTCAGCCGCACCTTCCTCGACATGATCGTCTCCTACGACGCGTACGAGAACGGCGTGCTGCGCCAACAGGCGCAGGAAAACAAGATGGACAACGAGCTGGCCTCGCTGCGCAGCCTGGCCGGCACGGTGTCCGACATCAATGACGTGGCCATCGGCATGGCCACCTTCTCGCGCAACACCCGCAGGGCGCGCGAAAGCGGCCAGGCGATTTCCGCCGCCGCGACGGAACTGGTCACCTCGGTCGAGCAGATCGCCGGCAACAGCGACAGCGCCGCACGCCAGGCCGACGCCACCAACGAGGCGGTGGCACACGGCTTGCGGGCGATGGACGACGTGTCCCGCTGCATGGGCGAGATCGCGGCAACCGCGCAGGAGAGCTCGTCCAACCTCGCCGAGCTGCAGAAGGCGTCCGAGCAGATCGGCGAATTCCTGTCGGTGATCGAGAGCATCGCCAGCCAGACCAACCTGCTGGCGCTGAATGCCACGATCGAGGCGGCGCGCGCCGGCGAGGCGGGCCGCGGTTTTGCCGTCGTCGCCAGCGAGGTGAAGAGCCTCGCCACCCAGACGGCGAAGGCGACCGAGGACATCACCCAGCGCATCGCGGCACTGCGCGCGGGCATGAGCACGACGCAGATGGCCATCGACAGTTCCTGCGAGGCGGTGACGCGCGGACAGGAGACGATCTCGGGCGCCAACGAGCAGATGCACTCGATCAGCGCACAGATCAGCGAAGTCTCGGCCCGGATGCAGGAGATCTCCCAGATCCTCGGCCAGCAGAAGGAATCGAGCCAGGAGATCGCGGTGAGCATCACCGGCGTTGCCGACCTTGCCGCCGAGAACGACCGCCAGCTGATCTCGATGAGCGCGACGCTGCAGGCCAGCAACGACCGCTTCTCCAACAACGCACAGACCTGGTTCAACGCGACGTCGCATCGCTCGCTCTGCGAGATGGCGAAGATCGACCACGTCCTGTTCAAGAAGAAGGTTGTGGACACGGTCATCGGCCGCGACGACTGGACCGTCGATGCGGTGCCCGACCATAACGGCTGCCGCTTCGGGCAGTGGTACGATGCCATCGACAACGAAGCCGTGCGTGCGCATCCGGCCTACCTGGCCGTACAGGCGCCGCACCAGCGCGTGCATGCCGCAGCCAAGGCGGCGCTTGCCGCCCATGCCATCGGCGATAGCGATGCCGCAGCCGCACGCCTCGGCGATCTGGACAAGGCGAGCCACGAGGTGCTGGCCGCGCTCGACGCCCTGTCGGAAGCATTCGACACGGAACTCAGCAGCCTCGAGCGGCGCCGGCATCAGCCCGCCAGTGCCCCCGCGACGCGCGGCAAGGCACACTAGGTACCTGGAGCGGGCGCCCGGCTTGCCGCCGGGCGCCCTCCTCTTTCCGTCCCTTCCAGCCGTTCCTTCCGACAAAACGCAAGGCCCGACCATTTCCGGCTTGCGTAACGGCCACGCATTCGAAATCATGAATGTGTAACAGGGCTGCGCCGACAGCCTAACGGGAGGAAATCCGATGCGCCTTTTGACCGCCCTCGTGGCGATGGGCCTGACCGCCTCGACGCTTCCGCTTGCCGCGGAAGAGGCTCTCGATCTTGGTCCGGACACCAAGTCCGTCACCATCCAGACCGAGGAGGGGCCGGTCGAGATCACCCGCACGATGAACGAGACCCAGCTGATCGGCGGCGTGCTGCAGCCGATGATCCCCGTGCCCGGCGTGCATCCGGCCGGCGAGCTGGAAGTGCTGGCCGCGCTCCAGGACGAAAACGCCCGTGTCGTCGACATGCGGACGATGGAGTGGCGGGTGAAGTCGACGATCCCCGGCTCGATCCACATTCCCTACACCGAAGTGTCGATGCGGCTCGACGAGCTGGGCTGCTCCGGCGAGCAGGGCAAGTGGGACTGCAGCGGCGCCCTGGACGTCTTCGCCTTCTGCAACGGCCCGGCCTGCGGCCAGAGCCCGCAGGCGATCCGCGCCATGGTGCGCGAGGGCTTTCCGGCCGAGAAGATCCACTACTATCGCGGCGGCATGCAGGACTGGCTGGTGCTGGGCCTGACCACCGTAGAGAACCTGTTCTGACGAAACGCAAAAGGCCGGCGGTGCAAGACGCACCGCCGGCCCTTTGAGCTTATCCGCAAGACCGATCCGTCAGGCGAACGTGTCCTTGTACATGTCGCGCAGGACGTTCTTCTGGATCTTGCCCATGGTGTTGCGCGGCAGCTCGGGTAGCACGTAGACCTTCTTCGGCTGCTTGAAGCGGGCAAGGCGCTCGGCGAGCGGGGCGACCACCGCCTCCGGATCGAGCGAAACGCCCTTGTGCGGGGCGACCACGGCGACGACACCCTCGCCGAAATCCGCATGGGGCACGCCGATCACCGCACTCTCCGCCACGCCCTCGATCTCGTCGATCGCTGCCTCGACCTCGGCCGGATAGACGTTGAAGCCGCCGGAGATGATCAGGTCCTTGGCGCGGCCGACGATGGAGACGTAGCCGCGCTCGTCGATGAGCCCCATGTCGCCGGTGATGAAGAAGCCGTCGGTGCGGAACTCCGACGCGGTCTTTTCCGGCATCTGCCAGTAGCCCTTGAAGACGTTCGGGCCCTTGACCTCGATGACGCCGACCTCGCCCTGGGCCAGCACCTTGCCGCTGTCCGGATCGGCGATGCGCAGTTCCACGCCCGGCAGCGGATAGCCGACGGTGCCCGGACGGCGGTCGCCGTCATAGGGGTTGGAGGTGTTCATGTTGGTCTCGGTCATGCCGTAGCGCTCGAGAATGGCGTGGCCGGTGCGGGCGCTGAACGCCTTGTGCACCTCGGCCGAGAGCGGCGCCGAGCCGGAGACGAACAGGCGCATGTGGGCCGCGAGCTCGCGGGTAAAGCGGTCGGTGCCGAGCAGGCGCGCATAGAAGGTCGGCACGCCCATCATGGTGGTGGCGCGCGGCATCAGGCGCAGGATCTCGTCGAGATCGAACTTCGGCAGGAACAGCATCGATCCGCCGGCCAGTAGCGTCACGTTGGTGGCGACGAAGAGCCCATGCGTGTGGAAGATCGGCAGGGCATGCAGCAGCACGTCGTTAGAGGTGTAGTGCCAGTAGTCGACGAGAACCGAGGCGTTGGACGTCAGGTTCTCGTGGCTGAGCATGGCGCCCTTGGAGCGCCCGGTGGTGCCGGAGGTGTAGAGGATGGCCGCAAGATCGTCGGCGCCGCGGGCAACGTCGTCGAAGTCGGTGGCGGCTGCATCCGCCGCATCGCTAAGGCTGCCGCGCCCCTCAGGATCCAGCGTCTCGACCCGCGCGCCGACTTTCTGCGCGATGGGCGAAAGCGCGTCCTTGCGGGCGGGATCGCAGACCAGCAGGGCCGGAGCAGCGTCGCCGACGAAATAGTCGATCTCCGCCGGGGTATAGGCGGTGTTGAGCGGCAGGAACACGGCGCCGGCGCGCACGGTGCCGAGATAGAGCATCAGGGCATCGGCGGACTTTTCCACCTGCACGGCGACGCGGTCGCCCGGCTTGACGCCGAGGGTAACGAGCGCATTGGCATAGGCGGCCGAGCGGGCCAGCAGCCCGCCATAGGTGATGACCTCTCCCGAGGGCTTTTCGATGAAGGGCGCCTGCTCGTTGCGGATGGCGGCGCGGATACGGGAGAAGAGATGGTTTTCTTGCGTCATGCGACGGGATCCGGTGTCTGTGTCCTGAGTTCTGGGACGGATTTCAGCAGACGGGTGACGGAGCTGGCGGCAGCGACCGTCCCCTGAGCCTCGAAGGCCTCGTGGTTTTTCTCGATATCGCCGAGATCGTAAAGATAGTTGACCATCAGGCCGAAGGACTGGCGAAGGCCGTTGCGCGAGGGATCGGCATTCCAGTTGATGCGCTCAAGCCGGGCGCCGTTGCCCAGATGGAAGCGGGCGACTGGATCGAGCGGCTTGCGGCCGCCGCGCTTCTCGCGGGCAAGGTAGTGGGCGCAAAGGGCCCGCAAGGGCTCGCGCGCCTCCTCCGGCAGCGGCGCCTCGCCGCCACCGTTTGCCAGCAGCTCGCGCAGCTCCGGCGTCAGGATCGAGACGGCCGGATTGCCCTCCTCCGCCAGCGCCTTGCCGAGCCAGGTGCGCAGACCCGGCACCGGCGACAGGGTGACGAAGGTCTTCAGGTTGGGCAGGTCGCGGCGCAGCTCCTCCACCACCTGCTTGATCAGGAAGTTGCCGAAGGAAATGCCGCGCAGGCCCTCCTGGCAGTTCGAGATGGAATAAAAGACCGCCGTGTTGGCCTCGACCGCGTCGATACCGGTCCGCTGCTCGGCAAGGATCGGCGGGATCGCGTCGGGGATCGCCTTGGTGAGCGCCACCTCGACGAAGATCAGCGGATCATCGACGAGCGCGGGGTGGAAGAACGCGTAAAGACGCCGGTCGGGCACGTCGATGCGCCGGCGCAGGTCGTCCCAGTCGCGAATCTCGTGCACCGCCTCATAGCGGATGATCCGCTCCAGGATCACCGCCGGGGTCGACCAGTCGATCCGGCGCATCACGAGAAAGCCCCTGTTGAACCACGAGGAGAACAGGTGCTCGAAGTCCCGGTCGACATTGGCCCAGTCGGGATGCTCGCGCAGGCCCGCAAGCAGCTGACGCCGCATGCCGACCAGCGCGGAGGTCCCGCCCGGCGCCAGGTTGAGCCGGCGGATCAGCTCCTGCCGGCGCGGCTCGGAGACGGCGTGCAGGCGGCGCAGGCGCGCCTCGTCCAATGGGTCCTCGAGCACAGAGCGGGCAGCTTCCTCGACCTTGTCGCGGTCCGGGCCGAAGCGGGCGGCGAGATCGTCGAAGAACTCGGCGCGCCCCTCCGGCGACAGGGCCGCATAGCTCGCCAGCACGTCCTTGGCCAGGGCGACGCCGGACGCCTCGCCGCGCCCCGACAGCAGCGCCTCGCACAGATCGCCGAGCGCCCGACCGCTCGGCGGACGGTCCCGCCGAAGGTCGAGGAAGTGGCGGCCCTGCTCGGCGATGGAGGCGAGAAGGTCGTTGAAGAAGCTGCTGCTGCTCATAGGGCGGGTCCCATCAGGAGGTTAGGCAGCCAGAGCGCGATCTCCGGCATCAGGCACAGCAAGACGATACCGACAACCATGCACCCGACATAGGGGAGCGATCCACGCAGGATCTCGCCCAGGGTGATGTTGGGCGCTATGCCATTGATGACATAGAGGTTCAAGCCCACCGGCGGGGTGATCAGCCCGATCTCCATGTTGATGGTGAGGATGACCGCGAACCAGTAGGGATCGAAGCCCGCCTGGATGATGATCGGCAGTAGGATCGGCGCCGTCATCAGGATCACCGCCACCGGCGGCAGGAAGAAGCCGGCGAACAACAGGAAGGCGTTGATGATCGCCATCAGCACCCACTTGTTGACGTCGAGCAGGGAGATCCACTCGGCGATGGTCTGGGTGATGAAGAGCGAGGACAGAGCGAAGGAGAACAGCTCCGAGGCGCCGATGATCATCATGATCATGACGCTTTCCTTCAGCGTGTCGCGGAACAGCGAGCTGTAGAGCGACAGCTTCCACAGCCGGTAGATCACGGCCACGAAGATGAGACAGAACAGCGCGCCGACGCCGGCGGCCTCGGACGGGGTGGCGACACCGCCATAGAGCACGTAGAGGATCGCCGCGATGATGCCGAGGAAGGGCAGCACGCGCGGCAGCACCTCGAGGCGCTCGCGGAAGGAGAAGCGGCGGCCGAGCATGTCGAGCCCGACGCCGCGACGGCGGCAGTCGTAGATGGTCCAGGCCATGAACAGGACCGTGAGCATGAAGCCCGGCAGAAGACCGGCCAGGAACAGGCGGCCGATGGAGGTCTCGGTGGCGATGCCGTAGACGATCATGGTGACCGACGGCGGGATGAGGATGCCGAGCGTACCGCCGGCGGCGATGGAGCCGGCGGCGATCTCGTTCGGATAGCCGCGCTTGGTCATCTCCGGGATGCCCATCTTGCCGATGGCGGCGCAGGTCGCCGGGGACGAGCCGGACAGGGCGGCGAAGATCGAGCAGGCACCGAGGTTGGACAGGACGAGGCCGCCGGGCACCCGGTTCAGCCAGCGGTCGAGCGCCTCGTAGAGGTCCTTGCCGGCGGGCGAGGACGCAACGGCCGCACCCATCAGGATGAACATGGGGATCGACACCAGGCCGAAGGAGGCCAGGCCGCCGAAGAAGGTCTCGCCGAGGATCGACACGCTGCCCCAGCCGTCGGCGAGGATCAGGGCCAGGATCGACACGAGGCCGAGGGCGAAGGCGATCGGCGTTCCGACCGCGAGAAGCGCGAGCAGCGCGACGAGGACGCCGGCGCCCCAGAGCATGGGCGTCATCGCGCACCTCCGTGGATTTTCATGATTTCAGCGATGTATTGCAGGACCATCAGACCGACGCCGACCGGCAGCGGCAGTAAGGGGATCCACAAGGGGATCGCCCACACGGTGCTGGTGCGCCAGCCGTAGGACCAGGCCTCGTGGAAATAGATCCAGCCCGACCAGGCCAGCAGGGCGCAGAAGGCGATGCCGGCCAGCGCCGACAGGGTCTGCATGATCCGGCGCGGAACGGGGGCGGCACGCAGCTGCAGCAGGTCGACGTTCACGTGGCCCTTGTTGAGCAGCACGTAAGGCGAGCCGAGGAAGGTGGCGGCGACCAGCGCATAGATGACGAATTCGGTCTGCCAGACGGTCGAGCCTCCGAGAAAATAGCGCACGATGACCATGTGCGTGACGACCAGCGCGGCGCTTCCCGTCAGCACCATCGCGATCAGTCCGAAGAAGCGCGACACGGCCGAGACCGCGGTTATGTAGAAGGACATCGCCTTTTGGTTCCGGTTGCATCGGCGCCCGCCGGGCAAAGCCCCTCCCCGGCCGGCAGGTCGGCCGGCGGCAACGGCAAGCGCAGGTGTTGGATGTTGCGGGACCGGCCGTGCCGGCCCCGCGCAGGGCGAATGCCGGCGGTCTGTTGCCGCCGGCAAACCGCGATCACTCGACAGCCAGAGCCTTGGCGATCAGGTCCTCGCCGCCGGGCACGTTCTCGGAGAAGTTCTTGTAGGAAGTCTCCTTGGCGATCGCGAGCCAGGCGTCATAGTTCTCGGGCGACATCTCCACGACCTCGACGCCGGCATCCTTGAACGCCTTGATCATCTTGTCGTCGAGCCCCTTGGCCTCGGCCGCGAAGTAGTCCTGGGCCACCTTGCCGGCCGCCATGAGAGCGTCCTGCTGCTCCTTCGACAACTTGTCCCAGCTGCGCTTGGACATGAGGATCGGCTCGTACATGAACCACAGGGCGTTGGCGCCCGGCGCGGTCAGGCAGGTGGTCTGCTCATAGAGGCGATAGGACACGAACGAGCCGGACGAGGTGTTGGCCGCGTCGAGCACGCCGGTCTGCAGGCCGGTATAGATCTCCGAGGACGGCATCGAGGAAATCGAGGCACCCGCTCCCACCAGCATCTGCTCGAAGGCCGGCCCCGCCGCACGGGTCACCTGACCCTGCATCGTGTCGGGCGAGGTGATGCACTGCTTCTTGGAGGCGAAGCCGCCGGCCAGCCACGCATCGGCGATGACGACGACGCCGGCATCGTTCACGATCTTCTTGATGTCGTCCATGAAGGGCGAGGTGTTGAGGCGGCCGGCGCGGTCATGGTTGCGCACCAGGCCCGGCATCAGGGTCGCAGAGAACTGCGGATGGCGGCCCGAGGCGTAGTCCAGCGGGAAGGCGGAGATGTCGAGCTGGCCCTTGGTCATGGCGCCCCACTGCTCGTTCGCCTTGAACAGCGACTGGCCGGGATAGACCTTGATCTCGACGCCGACATTGGCCTTGGCGACCTCGCGGGCAAGGATCTGGACCATCTCGTCGCGAACGTCGCCCTTGCCGCCCGGCCACTGGTGCGAGGCCTTGAGCACGACGTCGGCGGCATGCGCGGCCGGCACGGCGAGAGCAAGGGCGGTGGTCAGGCCGAGAGCGGCCCTCGTGAATGACTTGAACATTGGTTTCCTCCCAGTGCCGGCTGGCCATGTTCGCGGCCACCGGCTTGCATGTACGGACGATAACCGCCCCCCTCTTCCCTGGGGCAGCCCGTCTCGACCGAAGGTGACCACGGGGCATGCATTCAAGTCAACGGTTTTTGTATACAAGGGAGCGGGGCTTGCATAAAATGTGCGCATGGATGCCTCGCCGACCCCACACAAGCCAGCTCTTCGCACCGCCCAGATCCTGCGTGAAGCGCTGGAATACGACATCGCCACCGGCGTCTTCGCGCCCGGAACGCGGCTCGACGAGGTGTCGCTGGCCAAGCGCTTCAACGTCTCGCGCACGCCGATCCGCGAAGCATTGATCGAGCTGTCGGCATCCGGGCTGGTGGAGATCCGTCCCCGGCGCGGCGCCTTCGTGCAGGAGATCGGCGTCTCCCGCCTGATCGAGATGTTCGAGGTGATGGCGGAGCTGGAGGCGATGTGCGCAAGGCTGGCCTGCCGACGGATGACGGCGGGCGAGCACGCGGACCTGCTGGCCGCGCACGAGGCCTGCACGGCGGCGGCCGATGCCGGCGAGCCGGACGCCTATTTCTACGCCAACGAGACGTTCCACGACACGATCTATCGCGGCAGCGGCAACGGCTTCCTCGCCGATCAGGCAAGGGCGCTGCAGAACCGGCTCAAGCCCTATCGGCGTCTTCAGCTGAGAGTGCGAAACCGTGTGGGGAATTCGCTGAGCGAGCACAAGGAGATCGTCGACGCGATCGTGGCAGGCGACGACCGCAAGGCGGAAGCGGCGCTGCGCTCGCATATCCTGATCCAGGGCGAGCGGTTCAACGACTTCGTCGCCTCGCTCGCCCGGGTGGAGCCGGCACAGGCGCGCCGGCTCAAAATCTGAGGCCGATCAGGAACTCGCCGAAGGCTTGCCCAGAACGACGACATTGGTGTGGGTCGGCACCCGCTCGAACAGGTCCATGATGTCCTGGTTCCACATGCGGATACAGCCCGACGACACGCTGCGGCCGATGCTGTTCGGCTCCTTGGTGCCGTGGATGCGGTACAGCGTGTCGACGCTGCCCTGCCACAGGTCGAGGGCGCGCGCGCCGAGCGGGTTCTGCGGACCGCGCGGATAGCCGTCCTTCCAGTACTTCTCGAGCTGCGGGTTGCGGGCGATCATCTCCCGAGGAGGGCGCCAGAGCGGCCACACGCGCTTGACGCGGACCTTGGCATCGCCCGACCAGGCGAAGCCGGCCTTGCCGACGCCGATGCCGTAGCGCAGCGCCTTGCCGCCCGGCAGCGTCCAGTACAGGAACTTGCCGTAAGGGTCGACGATGATGGTGCCGGCCGGATGGCGGCTGTCGTAATCGACGACCTGGCGCCAGTACTTGCGGTCGAACTTCTTGTAGGGGAGCGCAGGAACCTTGAAATCGTAGTCGGTCACCGCCGCATAGGCCGAGGCGTAGTCGAAATCCTCGCCCGGCAGCGGCGGACCCTTGACGACCGCCGGCGTGACGGCGGCACCGGTGGTGGCGATGCCCGAGCTCTGGCAGGCCGCCAGCACCAGCGGGGCGCCGATGATGAGTGCACGCCGGCTGAGCCGCAGCGGCCCTTCGGCCGCGCTAGCGATCTGGCGAATGTCTTTGGTATCGGCGTCCATGCTGGTCAATCCATGCTCCCGTCTGGTGCCTCGCCTTGCCCCCTCGCGATGCTATCGCCTCAATATCCGATCAGCGTGCCGCGCGCGAGTGCAGGCGCGCAACGCAGCGCCAAGATTCGATAAAATTCGCGCGAGAATGCCCGCCGGCATACGGGTTAGTACCCTCCTGCGACCAAATTCGGCGCTTTCTCTTGATTTGGCCGGTGCAATAGCCGAAGGCATAGACGGCGAAGCACAAGCCCCACCGGGACAATGCAGAAAGACAAGACCAGCCTGCCGGTCGCATCCCAGCCGATGCGCGGCAACCTCAAGTCGGCAGTGGCGGAGACGCTCGCCCTGCGCATTCTCGACGGCACCTACCAGCCCGGCGCGACCCTGCCGACGGAAGCCGAACTGCTGGGCAGCCTCGGCGTCAGCCGCACCTGCCTGCGCGAGGCGCTGCAGATCCTGGTCGGCAAGGGGTTGATCACCTCGCGGCCCAAGCACGGCACCAGCGTGCGCCCGGAAGTCCATTGGAACTTCCTCGACGACCAGATGCTGGCCTGGCGGCAGAAGGTGGTGCCGCAGAGCCAGCTGCTGGCCGAGCTGGTCGCCATCCGCGAGATGGTGGAGCCGGAGGCCGCGGCCCTTGCCGCGCAGAACGCCGACGCCGAGACCATCGCCGCCATGCGCGAGGCGCTGGACGCCATGGGCATCGCCGACGGCAACCGCACACCGGCGACCCAGGACGCGGATGTGCGCTTTCACCGGCTGCTGCTGGCGGCCGGCGGCAACGCGCTGCTGTCCGGCCTCGGCGCCTGCATCGAGAACGCGCTGCGGGCCTCGATCCGCATCAGCTCCGATCCGGGCGTCAGCGACCCTATCGCGCTCGGCCAGCATGCCCGCGTGCTGGACGCCGTCGAGGCGCGCGAGCCGGAGCGGGCGCGCGAGGAGATGCGCAAGCTGATGGCGCTGACCCGCGCCCTGCTGACCCGGGTGAAGGCTCTGGACTGAGACAGGCTTTCCGTCCTAGGACGGTGCCGAGCCGCGCAGCCCGACAGGCAGCGCGGCCGCAGGCTGCTGGCGCGCGCCCGCACCGACATTCCGACACAACCCCGACCCGGACGCACATGGCCCCTCCCCTTCTCCATCTTCGCGACATCGCCCTGACCTTCGGCGGCACGCCGCTCCTCACCTCGGCAGAGCTGCAGGTCGGCGAGGGCGATCGCATCGGCCTCGTCGGTCGCAACGGCTCGGGCAAGTCGACGCTGCTGAAGATCGCCGCCGGGCTGGTGGAGGCCGATCACGGCGAGCGCTTCGTGCAGCCGGGGCGAACGATCCGCTACCTGCCGCAGGAGCCGGATCTGTCCGCCTATGCCACCGTGCTCGACTATGCGAGCGGCGGGCTGGCGCCGGGGGACGATCCCTATCGCGCGCAGTATCTGCTGGACGTGCTCGGCCTGACCGGCCGCGAGGAGCCGGGACGGCTGTCGGGCGGCGAGAAGCGCCGGGCGGCACTTGCCCGCACGTTGGCGCCGGAGCCGGACATCCTGCTGCTCGACGAACCGACCAACCATCTCGACCTGCCGGCCATCGAATGGCTGGAAGGGGAACTCGCCTCGATGCGCTCGGCCATCGTGCTGATCAGCCACGACCGGCGGTTCCTCGCCGACCTCACCCGCGCCACCGTGTGGATCGACCGGGGCATCGCGCGCAGGCTCGACAAGGGCTTCGCCCATTTCGAGGCCTGGCGCGACGAGGTGTTCGAGCAGGAAGAACGCGACCAGCAGAAACTCGCGCAGAAGATCAAGCGCGAGGAGCACTGGATGACCTACGGCGTCACCGCCCGGCGCAAGCGCAACATGCGCCGCGTGCGCGAGCTCGCCGACCTGCGCGCGCAGAAGAAGGACCATCGCGGGCCGCAGGGCACCGTCAAGCTGACGGTCGGCGAGACGGAGGTTTCCGGCAAGCGGGTGATCGAGGCGCGCGGCATCTCCAAGGACTACGGCAACGGGCCGGTGGTGAAGGACTTCTCCACCCGCATCCTGCGCGGCGACCGGGTCGGCCTTGTCGGCGCCAACGGCGCGGGCAAGACGACGCTGCTGAAGCTGCTGATCGGCGAACTGCAGCCCGACAGCGGCGAGGTGATCCTCGGCTCGTCGCTGACCATGGTGACCATGGACCAGTCGCGCGAGACGCTGAAGGACGACGAGACCGTCGCCGAGGTGCTGACGGGCAGCGGCGGCGACACGGTGATGCTGCCGGACGGGCCGCGGCACGTCGTCTCCTACATGAAGGACTTCCTGTTCGCGCCCGAGCAGGCACGCACGCCGGTTGCTGCGCTGTCGGGCGGCGAGCGCGGCCGCTTGATGCTGGCGCGGGCGCTTGCCCGCTCGTCGAACCTGCTGGTGCTCGATGAGCCGACCAACGATCTCGACCTGGAGACGCTGGATCTCCTGCAGGAGATGCTGTCCGACTATCCGGGCACGGTGCTGCTGGTCAGCCACGACCGCGACTTCCTCGACCGGGTGGCGACGTCGACGGTCTTTGCCGAGGGCGGCGGGCTGTGGCGCGAATATGCCGGCGGCTATTCCGACATGGTGGCGCAGCGCGGCGAAGGCGTCTCGGCCCGCAAGGGCGCAAGCGATGCGGGCGGTGCCAAGCCCACGGCGGCGAAAGAGAAGCCCGTCGGAGAACGGCCGAAGAAGAAATCGCGCCTGAGCTTCACCCAGCAGCACCAGCTGAAGACGCTGCCGAAGGAGATCGAGAAGCTGGGCAAGGAGATCGGCAAGCTGCAGGGCGAGCTGGAGGACCAGAACCTCTATGCCCGCGATCCGAAGCGCTTCGACACCCTGATGGCCAAACTGACCGAACTTCAGACCAAGCTTGCGGAAGCCGAGGACACCTGGCTGGAGCTGGAGATGCTGGCCGAGGAAGAAGGGGCGGACTGAGCCCGCCCCCGTTTCTGCTACTGCAGCACTGCTACAGCAGCAGCGCGACGACGAGCCAGATATAGAGCGGCATGGGCGCTGCGACCCACAGCAGCAGCCAGGGCCAGAGGACCGGCCGGACGGTGTCTTGCGTGCTCATGCGATGCTCTCCGCGATGTTCCACAGGGTGAGAAGGACGACCGCCGCGATGCCGGCGGTGAAGCCGTATCTGGCGGCGCGGAACAGCGCGCGCCCGGTCGCGTCCAGCGCCGGTACGCGCCCGACCGCGCGGTCCTCGATGATGCCGATGGTCAGCGCCGCGAGATAGACGGCGAAGAACAGGAACGTGGCGACTTCCGCGCCGATGACGACGAGACCGACGGTGCTCATGTGCGTTCTCCCTGGGCGAGGATCGGGGGAAGCCCGGAGATGGCGAATTCCAGGCTCTGCGCGATGCGGCGCGCCCGTTCCATGAAATAGGGGACGGCGCCGGGATGCGGGGCCGTGTCCTTCAGGACCTGTTCGAAATGGCCGAGCCAGATGGCGAAATGCCGGGGCTCGAGGGCCGTGAGCTTGATATGCGCCGGCACCGGGCGGCCGCTGTAGCGGCCGGCATTCATCGCGACCGAGGCCCAGAAGTCCTTCATCTTGGCCAGATGCGGCTCCCAGTCGTCGGCGATCTCGGCCTCGAAGATCGGGCCGATCTCAGGGTCGCGGCGCACGCGGGCATAGAACGTGTCGACCAGCACCGAGATATAGGCATCATCGATCCCAAGGCTGGCCGCGGCGGCCTGGATCTCGGCCCGGCGCTCGCTGGCGCTGCGGATGCGGATGTCGCTCATGCCGCCTCTCCCGTGAGGATGTCCCTGAGGCCGGCATTGCCGGCGACGAGGTCGTGGATGGTGTACTCGTCGAGCACGGCGAAGAAGGCCTCGCGGGCCCGGAACAATGCCGGCTTCAGCTGGCAGGAGGGGGTGATGCGGCAGGTGCCGTTGCCGCCGGGAAAGCAGTCGACCAGCGCGGTCTGCAGCTCCAGCTTGCGGACGATCGTACCGACGCGGATCCGGTCCGCCGGCTGCGCGAGCCTGAGCCCGCCGCTGCGACCGCGCACGGTCTCCACGAGACCGGCATGGGCCAGCGCCTGGGCGACCTTCATCAGGTGATTGCGGGAAACACGGAACGTGTCTGCGACATCGGCGATGGTGACGAGCACGCCGTCCATGACGGCAAGGTGCATCATCATCCGCAAGGCGTAGTCGGTCTGAAGGGTCAGGCGCATGCCGGTCTCCTTAAAAGCAGTATCTGATATACCTCTTTTAAGCTCGACCTACAACGCAAACCGCCCCGGAAAGGACCGGGGCGGCTGCGACAAAGCGACCGGGGCACGGGCCCCGTCTGAAAGGAGACTGCGCTAGAAGGCGCTGTCCTTCAGCAACACCTCGCCGTCGGCGACGAGACGCAGCGGCGCCGAGCGCCCGTCGGCGGAGACGGCAACGACGAGGCGCACGCGGTCGCGCGGCATCCGCTCGATCTCCAGTCCTTGCCCTTCCGGCACGAAGAAGGCGTCGAGCCCGTAGTCGATGCGCAGGGTATCGGCGGTCGGCGCCGACGTTCTGCTGACCTGTCCCTTGAGAGCGATGCGCCCATCGGCGGGCGGCGCCGAAAGCACGGCGACGGCGCGGGAAATCCCCTCGCCGTCCGGCTCGACGACCACCCAGACGGCATCGCCACCGAACAGGTCCTGCGGCACGCCGACCCCGACATCCACCAGTTGGATCTCCGGATTGAGGATGACGTAATCGCCGCGCAGCAGATCTCGCGGATCGACCGGGCGCAGCGCCAGCGTCACCTCCTGCCCGAACCAGTGAACCTGCAGCCGATCCGCCAGCGGCAGGCCGACGAGGGCGAGTTGCAACAGGCCGGCAAGGCCCCAACGGGCCCAGGGAGAAGCAAGAAGCGTTTTCATTGTGCGCCCTCCCCGGCGGCTGCGACCGAGCTTTTTCTGAGCCGCCTTGCGGAGACAATCGCCACCGCCACCAGCAGCAGGCCGGCGACGAAGAAGAAGACCGACTGACCGAGCAGTGAGCCCACCGTCTCGTAGAGCAGGTAGAGCAGCGCGGCAGCCAGGCCGAGATTGCCCCAGAAGCTCCAGCCGGACTGCGAGGCAGTCGAACCGGCGGCGCTGATCGCAACGAGGGCCGCCAGAGTGAACGAGGCGAGAACCACCGTATTGCCCGGCAGGAAGACCAGCAGCGCCGGGCAAGCCACAGACAGGACAACGGCCGCAGCGACGATACGGAGTGGGCGCGATGCCGGAGCGCGCAAGGCCTGCAGCACGAGACCGGCCAGCATGGCCACAAGCGTCAGGTGCAGCGGCCAGACATGCGGCATCTCGCGCGCGACCTCGTCCGAGACGGTTTCGGTGAAACCGATGATCAGCGTCAGCAAGATAATGCCGACCAGAACCATCACGCCGAAGCTGGCGGCGGACCGGGCAAGGGCCGAAACATTCCCCGAGCCGTCATCGCCCTGCGCCTCGTCGCCGGACAGGAGATGGCCCCAGACCAGCAGCAACGCACCGAAGGCGGCGCCGACGAGCAGGATCGAGAACTCCATCTCGCTCGAGGACAACAGGTAGTTGATGTCGAGCCAGGCCGCGAACAGCCAGGCATAGACGGCGGTCAGCAGCAACAGCACCAGCCAGCGCCCGGCAAAGGAGGTCATGCGCACCACATGGCCCAGGCAGGCGGCCAGCAGCGCAAGGGCGGTGACGACCTCGGCCAGGGTCGGACGCGGCGGGTCGCCGATCCACAACAGCCAGGCGATGGACGCGACCGCGGCGACCATGAGCGAGGACCGCGAGCCGCACAGCCAGGCAGCGGCCAGGGCGCCGATGGCAACGAGCAGCGCACCGCCCGCCCAGTCGGACGGCAGGTGGTAGATCTGCCCGACAAGGGCGAGACCGCTGACGAAGACAAGGGTTGCGAACATGGTGGCCAGATCGGCAACGAGGCGCTGCCCCCGCGAGGCCATGGCGGCGGCAAAGCCATGCGCCGCCAGCAGCAGAACCGCAATGCCCGTCAGCTTGGCCGGGCGCGGGATCACCTCCCAGTTGGCGGCAACGAAGGCCGCGACCGCGAGCGCAAGGCAGATGGTGCCGATACCGGCGAACAGGGCCGGAAGGCGCGACCAGCCCGAGGGCGCCTCGCCGATCTCGGCCCGGATCTGCGCCAACCCGTCGGCGCCGATCCACCCCTTGGCGGACCAGCGGGCAAGGTCCGCCTCCAGCTGTTTCAGATAGCTTGCGCGGTTCATCAATTCATCGCCCTTCCCGTCCGGGACTCATCGTCGCTTTCATCCGGTCCAGTGAGGATGGATCAAGCGTTCCGTCAAGTCGTCACGGATCGCGGAGGATTGCGCCGAAATTCGGTCCGAGGCAGGACACGGCGCGCAGGCATTGCCGTCAAAGGGCGGCAGAGAGCAGCAGCCAGACGATGGCGGCGAGCGAGCCGCTGGCAGGGACCGTTACCATCCAGGCGCTGATGATGGTGAGCACATGGGCGCGGCGCACCAGCATGCGGCGGCGGATATCGGCCGGCTCGCTGCCGTCGGGCGGGGCAAGCAGCTCCGTGGCATTTTCCGCAAGGCGCTGGCGGCGCTCGCGGTTCATCGTCCACTCGCGGTAGAAGCCGACGCCGAAGATCGCCCCGACCGCCGTATGCGTGGAGGAAATCGGCAGGCCGGCGGCGCTGGCGAGCAGCACGGTGATGGCGGTGGCAAGCAGCACGCAGAAGGCGCGGATCGGATTGAGCCGGGTAATGCGCTCGCCGACCATGCGCACCAGGCGCGGGCCGAACAGCAACAGGCCGAGGGAGATGCCGAGCGCACCGACCATCAGAACGGGAAGCAGCAACCCGCCGCCGGGCGCGGCGATGCCGTCCTGGCCGAGGGCGGAGAAGATGGCGGCGACCGGACCTATCGCATTGGCGACATCATTGGCGCCATGGGCGAAGGACAGGATGGCGGCGGCAACCACCAGCGGCGGCCGGAACAGCTTGCGCAGCGACTGATTGCGGTCGTCCAACCCTTCAGAGGCGCGTGTCACTGCCGGGCGCGACACGGCAAAGGCAAGGACCGCCGCTGCAAGGCCCAGCGCCGCGACCGGACCCGGGCCGGAATCGCGCAGCGACGGCAGCCCGACAAGGATCAGGTAGAGCGTGAAGGTGCCGGCCATGGTCGCAAAGATCACCGGCAGCCAGCGCCGTGCGGCCGCAAGGCGGTTGTCGCCCCTGAGGATGCACCGCCGGATCAGCGACAGCAGAACCGCGGCGGATACACCGCCCAAGACCGGCGAGACCAGCCAGCCGGAGGCAATGGCGATCAGCGTGAAGCCGTCCAGTGCGACCGAGCCGGCGGAGACCAGCCCGGCACCGACGACCGCGCCGACCACCGCATGCGTCGTCGACACGGGCGCGCCGATCACCGTCGCCAGGTTGATCCAAAGGGCCGCAGCGACAAGCGCGGCGAGCATGGCCAGCGGAAAATCGTCCGGCCGCGCGAACTGGTCGGCCGAAACGATGCCGGAAGCGATGGTCGAGACCACCCCGGAGCCGGCCAGCAGCGCGCCGGCACTCTCGCACAGGGCCGCAAGCACCAGCGCGCTGCCCATGGTCAGCACGCGCGCGCCGACGGCCGGGCCCATGTTGTTGGCGACGTCGTTGGCGCCGATGTTCAGCGCCATGTAGCCGCCCAGGACGAGCGCCGCGGTCAGCAGGAACCAGTGGGAATTCTCGGCCACAAGCAGGCTGGCAAGGCTGCCGACGAGCACGAGAAAGAGGAAGCCGAACCCCAGCGTGACATAGGAGCGCGACAGATAGCTTGTCGCTTCCTCGACATAGGTGAACTTGTCGAGGTCCTTGTCGATGGTGTTGCGGTTGCGGGAGGTCTTGCCGTCGCTCATGGCGCCATGCTGCGCGCAAAAGATAACGATCCGGCGACGGTCGCCACGGATGAAGGCTGCAAGGCTGTCACCTGCCGCCGAAGGCGGAGACGAAGACCGGGATCACCGCAACTCCTCCAGAAGACGGGCATTGCCGAGTATACGGGCGAGCTCCGGCTCGTGGACGTTGCGGGCAGCCTCGTGGGGCAGGAACCAGCGCAGCTCGCGCTGGCCCTTTTCCGGCCAGTCCTGCGCCTCTTCGGTCACAGCCAGCGGGAAGACCTGCACGCGCACGCGGCGGGGCAGCCCATTGTCGAGAAGCTTGCGATAGAAATAGCTGCCGAGCGGATCGCTGCCGATACGGCCGGACAGGCCGGCCTCTTCCCAGGCTTCGACGGCGGCCGTCTCGCTGAGCGAGCGACCCTTTTGCGGCCAGCCCTTGGGCAGGACCCAGCGTCCGGTATCGCGGCTCGTGGCGAGAAGCACCAGGAGCTGCCCCTCAGCATCGCGCCGCCAGGGAAGGGCCGCGACCTGTACCGCCTCCGGCTTGCCGCCGAGCCAAAGGCGCAGGGTCTCGATCACACGGGACGCGCGCATCGATGCCTTCGGTACGGTCGGGAATGCCAGGGCCATGGCAACAAGCCCCCTTCGGTCACTTAGCCTTTGACGAAACGCGTGGAATCATGAAGCCGTCAAACAAACGGCGCATTGGTATTAAATAGGATGCATTGCTGTGCAATGCAAGGAAAAGGCGCACTCATTACGCCTTCTGCGTCCCTGCCCTGCACTTGCATGCGCCGTGAAGCGCCCTGCGGCGCACCTCGCGCTCACCCTTCCGGCGTATGCACGATCTCGCGGGTCTCGCGGAAGCGGATGTCCGGGTTCTTCTCTCCGACATAGTTTACCTCCCAAGAGTTCTTGAAAAGGTAAACGGGCCGGTCGTCGCGGTCCTCGGCAACGCTGGACGGGTTGGATTCCAGGAACTTGCGCAGCTTCAGCTCGTCGTCGCACTCGATCCAGCGCGCGGTGCTGAAGGGCGCGGCCTCGAAGCCGATTTCCGTCGCATATTCGTTGCGCAGGCGGTCGACCACCACGTCCAGCTGCAGCACGCCGACCACGCCGACGATCCAGTTGGAGCCGATCTGCGGCTTGAAGATCTGCACGAGGCCTTCCTCGGCGAGATCCATCAGACCCTGGCGCATCTGCTTGACGCGCATCGTGTCGGACAGGCGCACGCGGCGCAGCACTTCCGGCGCGAAGGCCGGCAGGCCGGTGACGTGGATCTCCTCGCCCTCCGTCAGCGTGTCGCCGACGCGCAGCTGGCCGTGATTGGGCACGCCGATGACATCGCCCGGATAGGCGGTCTCGGCGAGCTCGCGCTCCTCGGCGAAGAAGAAGATCGGCGCGGACACGGCGATGGTTTTGTTGGCCCGCACATGCTTCAGCTTCATGCCGCGCCGGAAGGTGCCCGAGCACAGGCGCACGAAGGCGATGCGGTCGCGGTGCTTGGGATCCATGTTCGCCTGCACCTTGAAGACGAAACCGGTCACCTTCGGTTCTTCCGGGCGGATGACGCGGGTCGTCGCCGGCTGCGCATGCGGTGCGGGACCGAAGCGGGCGATGAACTGGATGATTTCCTCAACGCCGTAGTCGCGCAGCGCCGACCCGAAGAAGACCGGCGTCATGTGGCCTTCCATGAAGGCCTCGCGGTCGAAGGCCGGATAGGCCTCGGCCCCGAGCTCGACATTCTCCTCCAGCTCGGCGAGCACGTTCGGGAACACCCGTTCGGTGAGCGCGGGATCGTCGAGGCCGGCGACGTCGACGATGGAGTCGAAGCGGTTGCCGCGTCCTTCGGAGGAGGTGAGGAAGCGCTTCGCCTGCCAGTCGTAGACGCCGAAGAAGTCCGAGCCCATACCGACCGGCCAGGTCATCGGCACCACGTCGAGGGCGAGCGCCTCCTGGATCTCGTCCAGCGCCTCCAGCGGGTGGCGGCCTTCGCGGTCGATCTTGTTGACGAAGGTGATGATCGGGATGTCGCGCAGGCGGCAGACCTCGAAGAGCTTGCGGGTCTGCGTCTCGATGCCCTTGGCCGCGTCGATGACCATGATCGCCGCGTCGACGGCGGTCAGCGTGCGGTAGGTGTCTTCCGAGAAGTCCTCGTGGCCCGGCGTGTCGAGCAGGTTGAAGGTGATGCCGTCGCGCTCGAAGGTCATGACCGAGGACGAGACCGAGATGCCGCGTTCCTGCTCGATCTTCATCCAGTCCGAACGGGCCCGCCGGCGCTCGCCGCGCGCGCGCACCTGACCGGCAGCGCGAATGGCGCCGCCCGACAGCAGCAGCTTTTCCGTCAGTGTCGTCTTGCCGGCGTCCGGATGCGAGATGATGGCGAAGGTCCGGCGCGACAGGTGGCTTGCCGCGTCCGGCGCCGTGTCCCGGCCGCCGTCGGCCTGGGCTTCGGTGAGGCTCATGCGCTCTCCATGGAATTTCGTGGCGCGGAGCCGGTTGCGGCCCGCTTTTCGTGGACAGAGGTCTAGTCGCTTGTGCCGGCAAATTCCAGTGCCGCTTGCGCATGGCCGCGTTACCGCCCATAGCTGGCGGCTCATGCGAAGCCCTTCTCCCGAAACTGCCCCAACGCAGGAACCCCGTCGATGACGCTTTCGCGAAAAAGCGCCCTCCCCCTTCTCGTCGCGCTCGCCCTGATCGCGCTGACCGCCATCATCCTGCTCGCCATGGGGCGGGTGCCGATCTGCACCTGCGGCGAGATCAAGCTGTGGACCGCCGACGTCACCTCCTCCGACAATTCGCAGCACATCTCCGACTGGTACACCCCCTCCCACATCATCCACGGGATGTTGTTCTATGGCCTGTTCCACCTCCTGACGCCGAGGCTCTCCATGGGCTGGCGGGCGGTCGGCTCGATCTTCATCGAGGCGACGTGGGAAATCGTCGAGAACAGCCCCTGGATCATCGACCGCTACCGCGAGGCGACCATCGCGGCCGGCTATACCGGCGACAGCGTGCTGAACTCGGTCTTCGACGTCCTGTGGATGCTGGTCGGCTTCTGGCTGGCGCTGCGGCTGCCGGTCTGGGTGACCGTGCTGCTGGCCATCGCCATGGAGCTGGTCGCGCTCGCCGTCATCCGCGACAACCTCACCCTCAACGTGCTGATGCTGGTCTGGCCCGTGGACGCGATCCGCGAGTGGCAACAGGCGCTCTGAGCGCCGAGGCAGCCGACAAAAGGCCGAGGAAAGAGTTCCATGTCCTTCGTTCTACCGCTCTCGCTCGCAGCCATCGGCGGCGGTGTCGCCACGGCCATCGCCGTCCACGACTTCTTCGAAGGCGAGACGCTGATTGCCGACCTGTTCCGCACGCGCAGGCTGACACGGCGCGACATCGCCGAGCTGGATAGAAAGGCGCAGGCGGCAACGTCTCGCGGCCCGGTGGTGACGCTGACGACGATCCCGAGCCGCATCGAGCATATCGGCATGACGCTGAAGAGCCTGCTCGACCAGTCGCTGCCGCCGGCGGAAATCCGTCTCAACGTGCCGCATCACTCGCGCCGGGAGAACTGCGGTTACGAGATCCCCGAGTGGCTGTCGGCGCTTGCGACGATCACCATCGTGCGCTGCGAGGATTTCGGTCCTGCGACGAAGCTGTTTCCGAGCCTCACCGCCCTCGATGCGGATGCCGCCATCGTGGTGGTGGACGACGACAGGATCTATCCGCCGGACTTCCTGAAAGTGCTGGCGAGCGAGGCGGAGGTCGACCGGGATGCGGCCATCGGCCTCTCAGGCTGGGTGGTGCCGGCCGACCTGACCGACCGCCCGACGACGATCCGCAGCAATCTCTACATGCAGCCGCCTGCACCGATCCGCGCCCGCCGGCTGCGCAAGCGCTACGAGATCGATATCCTGCAAGGGTTTTCCGGCTATCTGGTGCGGCCGCGCTTCTTTCCCGACATGGAGGGGATGCTGACCCATCGCGGCGCCCCGCCGGCAGCGTTCTATGTCGACGACGTGTGGATCTCCGGCCATTGCGCGGCGCGCAAATACGTAGTGCCGGCGGCGCGTGCGGGCTTCCAGATGATCACCCGCCAGTCGTTCTACCGGGCCAACAGCCTGGGCCGGGTCAACAGCGGCGAAGGCACGCCCGAAAGCCGCAACAACACCATCGTCATCCGTCACATGGCGGATCGCTGGACGGTGGGCGGCCATCGACTGACCGCAGGCGGCGACACGCCGCGCTGACGGCCGCAGCGATCTCCCCAGCAAGCCCGGGCGCGCCCGACAGGAAGCGCTTGGCCACCGGGTCGAGCGCATTGAGCCGGCGGCCAATCCACGGCAGCCCTGAGACGAAGCCGACGCGGGCACGCACGTCGAAGGCGACGACATCGTCATGCAGGGCGATGTGGTGCGGCGAGGCAAGCTCCGCGAGACGCGCCAGCGGATGGTCGCTCTCGGCCGGCTCCTCGCGATACCCCTGCGCATCAAGACGCGAAATACGGCGCACCTCCGCCCCCTGTCCGTAGTAGGTCAGGTTCTTCTGCATCACGCGCAACAGGCTGGTCTCGTCGCGCAGGATGCTGCCCGCCCCGCGGCCGAAGCCGTAGTCCCCATCAGCGAAGATGCCCTTAGCATTGACCGGGTGCGGTTCGAACGTGCCGGTCAGCAGATCCTCGCTGCGGTAGAGGGCGAGCGTGCGCGCGCCGTCCTGCCCCAGCGGCTTGCCGCAGGTGAGGATCCACCAGGCGCCGTCATGGCGGAAGAGCGCGCTGTCGACGGCATCCGCCTGCTCGAAGATCCGCCGCACCCGGCGCCATCGGTCGGGGAACCGGTCGCAGACATAGAGGTCGAGCGCCTGCAGCGAGCAGGTCTCGGGCAGCATGTAGAGCGCGCCATCTGCCTCGAAGAGGAAGGGATAGGACGCATGCTCGCGCAGCGGCAGAACCGGAACGAGCGGACCGGGCCGCAGGTCCTCGCCGAGCTCCATGGCAACGAGGCGGCCGAGCTGCTCGGGATAGCGGAACTCCTCCACGAAGAGCCAGAGCCGCCCGTCGCGCCGCCACAGGAAGGGATCGGCGTAGTAGCTGAGCGCAGGGCACGGCACCGGCGTTGGCGCGGCATCGCCCGCGCGCATCACGTAGGTGCGGAAGTTCTCCTTCGGCCAACGGTGCATGCCGAGGATGCGACGCCGGTAGAAATCCTGCCAGCGCAGGTTCGCCCGGTCGCCGGCCTTGTAGAGCCGATACCAGAGACGGGCGAGCGGGTCGGTCCAGCGCGGGCGGGCCGGATCGAGCTTGTTGCGCGAACTCATCCAGCGCACCGGACGCGGCGAGCTGATGTCGATATCGCCGTCGTTCAGCACCAGGCGGCCGGCCGCCTCGGCCCGGAACAGCAAGATCGACAGGATCGCCTGGTCGGTGTTGTGGCTGGCCCGGTCGGCGCGGGTGAAGACCGCAGGGTCCAGCGCCAGCTCCGCCCAGTCGATGAGGATATCGCGAGCCGTGGGCTGCTCCAGGTCGAAGCCGACGACGCCGCTGACACGAATGCGGCGGTCGACAAAGGCCGGCTCTACGGCAAGGCGGGCGCGCACATCGGCGGCGCAGCGTTGCTCCAGGTTCGACTGGCCGGAAAGGGTGTAGACGCCGCAGCGGGCGAGTTCGGCGAGGGGCTCGGCGAGCGTGCCGTGGAAGAGCGTTGCGCTGTCGAACCAGAAGATCCGCCCGCCGAACCGCTCCGCCGCGTCGGCGATCACCAGCGGCTTCCAGGCATAGGTGCCCGCCGAGGGCGCCACATGGGCGGGATAAGGCACGAGACTGAAGGGCAGGAATTCCGCGAACGGAAACCGCGCCGCAAGGCGTCCCCGCTCGCCCGGATCGAGGCCGAGATCGTAGACGGCGATGCGCGCGTCCCTGTCGAGCCCGCGCGCCTTCACGCTTGCCAGATACTGGGCCAGCGTCGGGGCAAAGGCGGCATCGGCGGCGGTGACGAGCGTAAGCGACATGAAGGGATCCCGGGCGGCACGAAGACGGGGAGCGCACCCCGGCATATGCGTTCTTGTCGGAGAAGGGCGACGAGCGCAAGCACGCCCGAAGAACCGCGCGCCATGAACAGTCGGACCTGCTCGCCGGATGGGCATCCCGCCCCTGCGAACTGCGCTATAGTTAACGCAGTGCAAACGGGGAATCAGCTTAAGGGGGCGTTTCGGCCATGAGCGCGCAGGTTATCACCGTCGCGTCGCTGAAGGGCGGCAGCGGCAAGTCGACGCTTGCCAGCTGCCTTGCCGTCAACTGGCGGATGCGCGGCTGGCGCGTCCTGCTGGTCGATGCCGACCCGCAGCATTCCGTACTGCGCCTGGCGGCGCGCGAGCAGGCGCTCGGAGGACTTCCGGTGATCGCCCGCGCCGACCGCGACATGTGGAAAGCGGTCAAGGAGCAGGCAGGCGACTACGACCTGATCGTCGTCGACACGCCGGGCTTCGACAGCGAGATCACCGCGGCAGGCCTTGCGGTCGCCGACCTGGTGCTGATCCCGGTCAAGCCGTCGCCGCTCGATGTCGACCGGATGACCGACACGGTGGGTCTGCTGATGGCGGGCGTGCAGGGCTGGGCCCCGACCTTCCGCTGCGTGCTGACGCAGACGACGCGGGGCAGCGTGATCGCCCGCCACATCCGCGCCGAGCTGGAGGAAGCCGGTTTTCCGCTGCTGCGGCAGGAGCTGCAGAACCGGGTATCCTATGCGGAGGCCGCGCTCTATGGCGCAACGCCGACGCTGACCCAGCCGGACGGCGCGGCAGCGCAGGACGTGCAGGAACTGGCCGGCGAGGTCGAGGCCCTGCTGGCGACACGAAAGGTGCGCAGCGCGTGAGCCGGAAACTCCCCAGGACCTTGCAGCGCACGATCCACGACATCCGCCGCGAGATGCACGAGGCGGAGCAGGCGCAGGATACCCCGCAGGCGCAACCCCCCTCTCCCCCGCCGGCAAGCGAGCCGGCGAGCAAGGCTGCCGCCAAGGCCGCCCCGCCGCAGTCAGCCCCCGCCCCGGAGGCCGACGCGCGGGCTGAGGCTCCTGCCAACGCCTCTGCCACGACCTCTGGCGGGCAGCCGGAAGGCAAGGCTCAGACCACCGCGGAACGGGAAGATGCGGAACGCACGCAGGCGCCGCCGCCCAAGGGACGCGCCCTGGCAACGCGACCGCCGACCGGCAGTGCGCTGCGCCGGGCCCGGGCGCGGCTGATCATCGAGCGGCATTCGACGCTGGCAGGGATCGCCGGCTTCGTGCCACTGCCCTGGGTCGATCTTGCCGCCGTCGCCGCGCTGGTGGCACGGATGCTGCGCGAGCTGTCGCGCTGCTACAAGATACCGCTCGATCGCGACCGCAGCGGCCGGATTGCCCTATCGCTGCTGGCTGGCGTCGGCGCGCCGGGCATCGCCAGCTTCACCACGACCAGCCTGCTCAGGATGGCTCCGGGCCCGAACCTCGTCGGCATGACCGTGACCGCCGCCGCCGCCGTCGGACTGACGCGGGTGATCGGCGACGTCTTCCTGGAGCGGCTGGAGCGCGGCGAGCCCGTCGACGGCGCCGGAAACTGAAACGGGTTCAAGCCGGCGAAAATCGCGCCGAAACGAGGCCCGCAACAGGTTGCAACCCTTTCCTTTTTCGATTCGAAAGGGTACCGTAACGTCGGAATTTCCCGGAAATCGTTCAGCCCGCTTCCGGCGGCAGCATTTCGGATCCTCGCGCATCAGGCGCCTTCGGACTGTACCAGGAGAGTTTGGATGGCAACCAAGAGCACTGCCGAAAAGACTGCCGCAGCAAGCGACGCCGATATCGAGGCGGACGTGGAGGACGTGATCGAGGGTGAGGCTCCGGAAGCGGCAACGCTGTCCGACGACGACATCGCCCGCCAGCTCACGGCAGAGAGCCTGACGAAGGACTATGTGCTTGCCTCCGTGGCGGCCAGCATCGTTCCGGTGGCGATCTTCGACATCGCCGCAGTGGTGGCGATCCAGATGCGCATGATCCAGAAGCTGTCGCAGCTCTACGGCAAGCCCTTCTCCGACAAGATGGGCCGCAAGGTGATCTATGCGCTAGCCGGCGGCGTGCTCGGCTACGGGGCCGGCTATGCGGTCGCGGCAAGCGCCACCAAGCTCATCCCCGGCATCGGCTGGATGGTCGGCATGGTATCGCTGCCGGTCGTGGCAGGCGCCTCGACCTACGCGGTCGGCCGCTCCATTGCCCGCCACTACGAGGACGGCGGCTCGCTGATGGACTTCGACGCCAGCAAGATGCGCGCCTTCTACAAGGAGCAGTTCGAGAAGGGCAAGGAACTGGCCAAGCGCGCGCGCGACCGCACCAAGAGCGGCGCCGAGGCGGCGGCCGACACCGTCGAGGAGACGGTTGCCAAGGCGTCCTGACGACTTCTGCTGACGGGGATCGGGGCGGCTTTATCACTGGCGCTGCCCCTCGCCCCTTCGAATACACGATCGCCGCGAATGCTGGAGCCAGCGTTCGCGGCGTTTTCGTTTGCAACGGGAAACGGGATACCGCCCCACGCGGGTACAAAGGCCGCTGACGGATTGCGGCCTCGCGCGGCGCTCGTCAGGCGGGCCTTGCGGAACCGTTCAGACGCGGCCCGAGCGGTGGCGCGGATCGCGGCGCCGGCTGCCCAGACCGGTCCAGCGGTCGGAGGCCAGCAGGACGATGATGCCGACGACCGGACTGAACAGGAAGGCGACCAGGAAGTTGCCGACGAAGCCGAAGCGGGTGTCGCGACCCAGCATGCCGATGATCCAGCTGGCGATCACCCAGATGAACAGGATCCACGGATTGACGAAGAGCGTCATGGCACGGTGTGCTCCCTTTTGGCGGCGGGATCGGATATCAGCGCGCCATCGTCCCCGCCAGTCCTGATATGCTCTGCCGACCACTCCAGCGGCTTGCGGTAGCTCGCCACCGTCTGGAACCGCGTCCCGTCGTGGCGCACGACGAAGACGTCGGTGTCGGTGATAAGTCCACTCGTATTGAACACGAGCTTACCCGTAACGCCCTCGAACGGCACGCCATAACGCGCAACCTTCAGCGCGTCGGCGATCTTGCGCGGGTCCCGCGAGCCGGTGCGCTCGGTGACCTCCTTCAACAGCATCACCGCATCATAGCCGAGCGCCGCGCTGAGGTCCGGCATCATGCCGTACTTGCTGCGGTACTCGTTGACGAAGACCATCGAGAGATCCGTGACGCTTTCGCTGTCGAAGAGGGAGACGCCGACAACGTCCTTCATGTTCTGCTTGCCGACAAGGGTCTCGACGGTGTTGGAGAACATGTATTCCAGGCCGAGCACCGGCTGCGGGAGGCCGAGCTCGCGCGCCCTGCGGATGAACTCGGCCGTATCGTGCGACAGCGCGGAGGCAACGAAGAACGCGTCGTAGTCGCCCCGGCCGAAGACATTGTTGTCGAGGATGAACATGATCAGCTGGTCGATCGACCCCCGGCTCCCCGGCAGATAGCCGCGGAACACCACGTCGCCGCCCTGCGAGGTGGCGACCGCGCTGAAGAAGTCGCCCGCCTCCTTGCCGTAATCGCTCTTGTCGGTGAGCACGAGGAAGCGCTTCAACCCGGTTGCAAGCGCATAGCGCGCGACCATTTCCGTATTGTCGCTGTTGTCCGGTTGCAGGGCAAAGAGCAGCGAGAACCCGTGATTGGTCAGCGAGGAAGCCGTCGCGTGGGTGGCGAGATAGAGAATGTCGTTGCGGTTGTAGATCGCGCTCGCGGTGACAGCGGTGTCGGACCACTCGTGGCCGATCACCCCGAACAGGCCGTTCTGGTTCGCCACCTCGCCGGCAAGCCGCATGGTGCGCGCGACCGTCGCCTCGAAGCCGCCGTCACCATAGGCCACCTCCTCGCTATACAGGACAAGCTCGAGATCCTGATCGAGAATGCCGCCGGAGGCGTTGACCTTCGCGGCGGCGAGCCGGGCGCCGTTGGTGAAGCTGTTGACCTCGTCGCCCTCCGCATAGACCAGGGCGATCTTGAGGGCGCTCGACGTGTTGCCGCGAATGATGTCGACATAGGCGGCAATGCGGTCGCCGACAGAAATGCCGCTCGACACGACGATGACGAGGAACATCGCGAGCCAGGCCGCAAGGATGCCGGCAACCACCCGGAACCGGGTTGTCTTGCCCGCCGGCCGGACCGTTCTGGCGAAAGGCTTCCTGGCCATCGGCCTACCTGTCGCCGCCGAGGATGAGCGGCAGGCCGTCCTTGCCCGATCCGATCACGACCGTCTTGGCGTTCGGAGACGACGCCAGTTCCTTCGTCGCCTGCACGCCCTGCCAGCGCAGCAGGTCCTCGGTCAGGCTCTGCTTGATGACGTCCTGATAGCGGCGGATGCCTTCCGCCTCGATGGCCTTGCGTTCCGCTTCCTGCTTCTCGATGCCGATCCGGTATTCATACGCCTTCTGCTCTTCCAGAAGGGTGAGCTTGCGCTCGACCGCAAGACGCACGGCCGCCGGCAGCTCGACATTGCGCACCAGCACGTCGTCGATGATGACGTAGCGGTCCTCGACATTGGTCAGGCTGTTGACGACGATGGACTCCAGGAAGCCGCGCCGGCTGGTATAGACCTCTTCCGGAGCGTACTGGCCGACGGCCCGGCGCAGCACCGCCTCGGTCTCGGGAAACACGATCTTGTCGAGATATTCGGGCCCGACCGTGACATGCAGCAGCGGCAGCAGGCGCAGGTCCGGCTTGTAGCGGACGGCGATTTCCAGATCGACCGGAAGACCGCCCTGTGTCAGCAGGCTGTATTGGCGCTGCTCGGTCTGCAAGCGGACATTGTAGACATACATCCGGTTCCAGGGCCACATGATGTGGAGCCCTTCACCGTAGATGTTGTTCATGTCCGTTCCGGAAATCCATCTGTAGAGCACACCGGCTTCGCCCGAATGGATCGTGACGACCACCCTGTTCCAGAGCGTTACCAGCCCGACCCCGAACAAAAGCAAAATCAGCAAAGTATAGATCTGGATCCGACGCTGGCGTTCGCTGCGAAGAAATTCTTCATAATCTTCGAACTCATCGTCCAGCGCCATTCGGCCGACTCGCCAGTCTTTACAGTGAACAGGACGGCAGTATAGGGCGGGCCCAGCCGTGGTTCCAGCCTGCTATAAGCCGGGTTCTTGCTCTCGATTGCAAGGCCGGCATGCCTGGGCCCTCGCCCATATTGCCAGATTTTTCATGCCCGTGCCGCCAGTCCGGCAAGGGCCTGCGAAAGGCGCCCCGCCCAACCCTGAAGATGCGGCGGCTGCAGGAAGCCATGGTGGTCGCCGCCGGTCTCGTGCAGGACGAAGCCGCCGCCGGCAAGCGCCTGCCAGGCCGCTGTTCCGAACCGCGCCAGCCCCTGCTCCGTGCGAACCAGCGTCAGCGGCGCCGCACAGGAGGCCGGCTCGTATTCCGCCAGCGCCGCCTGGTTGGCAGCAAAGACCGCAAAAAGGCGGCGCAGGTCCGCAGCGCTCATGCCGGGATGCCGGCGGGTGAAGGCCGGGAATGCCAGCAGCTGACCGGCAAGGTCGTCGCCTGCGGCAAGCGCCAGGGCTTCCCCACCCAGAAGATCTTGGACGAAGGCCGTCCGGCAGGCCTGCTCCGCCGTTTCTCCCGTCGCGGCATCGCCGACAAGCCAGGGCTCGATGCGCGAAAGCTCCTGCGGTGTGTAGCTGTCCAGCAGAGCCAGGAAGTCCACGCGCTCGCCGGCGGCCTCCAGCTGACGCGCCATCTCGAAAGCAAGGACCCCGCCCATCGACCAGCCGGCAAGGCGGTAAGGCCCCTTCGCACGCAGGGCACGCAGCTGTTCGACATAGTGCGAGGCCATGGCAGGCAGGCCGGTGATCGCCGGACTTTCCCCCGCAACGAGGCCAGAGGCGCGAATGCCATAGACGGACCAGCCTTCGGGCAGCGCGGCGGCAAGGCCGGCGTAGCACGCCACGGTGCCGGCAACCGGATGCACGAGGAACAGCGCCGGAGCATCGTCCCGTCGCGCGACGCGCAGGGGCACGATCAGCGATGGCATGCCCGCGGCATCTGCCTTGCGCGGGATGGCGTCTGCCGGCAGACGGCGGCGCAGCAGGCTGGCCTGTTCGCCCAGCGTTGCGGCCGCGCCGAGATCGGAGACGGACAGGGTGACGCCGAAGCTGCGCTCGATCCCTCCGAGCAGACGCACGGCGGCAAGGCTGTCGCCGCCGCTGTCGGAGAAGCTGACGCTGCGCCGCAGCTGCCCGGCATTCCTGTTCAAAGCCCGCGCCCAGACCTCCAGCAGGAGGGCCTCCACCTCGTCCGGCACGTCATCGGCCTCAGCGGCGTCCTGCGGTACGGTCGGCCGCTCGGCCAGCCTGCGCAGCGCCCGCCGGTCGACCTTGCCGCCGGGCCCGACCGGGAGCGCGTCGATGCGGTGGATCGCCGAGGGCAGCATGTGCAGCGGCAGGCGCGCGGAAAGCCGATCCCGCAAGGCAGCCGCATCGAAGCCCGCCTCGGGCACCGCCACGAAGGCGACAAGGAAGGCCCTGCCCTCGCCATCCGCTTCCGCCAGTACCGCGACCTCGCCCAGCCCCTCGGCCGCAAGGGCTGCCTCGACCTCTCCCGGTTCGACGCGGAAGCCGCGGATCTTGACCTGATCGTCGATACGGCCGTGGAAGGCGACCGTGCCGCCGCTGTTCGGCAGGAAGGCCGCAAGGTCCCCGGTGCGATAGAGACGTACCGGCGGCTCGCCGGGATCGATGGTGCGCAAGACGAAGCGCTCGCGCGTGAGGTCGTCGCGGCCGTGGTAGCCGATGGCAAGGCGGGCGCCGCCGATATGAAGCTCGCCGACGACGCCATCGGGCACCGGATTGCCGTGAGGATCGAGAATATAGATCCGGGTGCCGGCCAGCGGCCGGCCGATGGGCACGGGAGCGCCACGGTCGTCCGGTGCCACATCGTGCACGAGGGCGGTGATCGTTGCCTCGGTCGGGCCATAGGCGTTGAGCAGGCGCGCCCGCTTGAGCCCGCTGTCGGCCCAGAGGGCAACGACATCCGGGCCCAGCGCCTCGCCGCCGCAAATCAGCAGGCGGAGGGAAAGCCCGGACAGGTCCGAGCCGCCGCCCTTCCAGGCCTGCAACAGCTCGCGCAGATAGACCGGCGGCAGGTCGGCGACAGTGATGCGTTCGCGCTCGAGCAGCTTCAGGAAGTCGGAAGGCGCACGGACGGCCGTGCCACCGAGGACGAGACGGGCTCCGCTCGCCAGAGCCGGCAGGATCTGCTCCAGCGCGGTGTCGACGCCGGGCGAGGCGAATTGCAGCACGGCGTCCCGCTCGCCGAGGCCATAGTGATCGACGACCGCCCGGCAGTGACCGGCAAGCGCGCCGTGGGACACGGCCACGCCCTTGGGCGTTCCTGTCGAGCCGGACGTGTAGATGATGTAGGCGGGATCTTCCGCGCGCAGGGAAACAGGACGGCGGCGAGCGAGCTGCGGGCGCAGGTCCCAGCCGTCGCGGTCGAGCCGGACGACGCGGACGCCGGTCGCAGCCAGTTTGCGCGCGCGGGCGGCCAGCCCCTTGGGCGCCAGAACGAGCGTTGCCCCTGCATCGCGCAGGATCAGCGACAGGCGCTCGTCCGGGTGATCAGGATCGAGCGGCACCCAGACCGCGCCGATGGACAGCACCGCCAGCAGGCCGGCTATGCCGACCGCCTCACGCCCGGCGAGCACTGCAACGCGGTCGCCCTGCCGGATGCCGCAGGCCGTCAGGGTGAGGCAGAGGCGCTCGACCTGCCGTTGGAGCTGGCGGCCGGTGAGCGTTTCACCCTGACCGCCGAGAACCTCGGCGGACGGCGCCTGTCGCAGGCGGGCCTCGATCCACTCGTGAAGCAACCCTGCCGGCGGCGCAGCCTCCGTTGCCGCGCTCCAGCTGTAGAGCGCCCGCTCGCGCTCGGCGCGGGTGAGCATGGCGAGTTCGCCCAGCGGCGTTTCGAGATCGTCAAGCATCGCGCTGGCGAGCGTCTGGTAGTGACCGAGCATGCGCTCGATCCGGGAGGTGGCAAACCGTTCGCCGTCGAAACTCGCGACCAGCAGGAGGCCCCCGCCTTCCTCGTAGACCTCAAGGCCGAAGGGCGTGTCGCCCGGCTGGCGGATCTGCGGCAGATGCTCCACCCGGCCGAGTTCCGGCGGCAGGTCGATGCCGGTGCCTTGCGGGAAGTTCTGGTAGGCGTAGCCGACCTGCCAGGGCGCCCGCCCGTCGGCCGCGCCGCCGAGCCCATGCGCGACAGTGGCAAAAGGCACATCGGCGCGGGCCATCCCTTCGCCCAGCGCGCGCTGTGCGGTGTCGAGCAGTGCAGCGGCCGGGAGCTCGCCGTCGACGGCAATGCGCACCGCCATCATGTTGGCGCAGTAACCGATGGTTTCCTCGAACCGCCGCTGCGGCCGGCGCAAGGTCGGCACGCCGACAATCAGGTCTTCCTGGCCGGTGTGACGGTAGAGGAGCACCGAGAGAACCGCGAGGTGAAAGGCGGCGGGGCTGGTGCCACGCTCCTGCAGGATCTCTCGCATGCGGGCGACCAGCGCCCGAGGCAGCCGCTGCTCCACCACGCCATCGCGGCGACCAGTCTCCGCCGCCAGAGTGTCCCTATCGGCCGCAAGGTCGAGCCCCGGCAGCTCGCCAGACAGCGTCTCGCGCCAGTAGCGTACCTGTTCCTCGCCGCGCGCAGACCCAATGACATCCCGTTCCCAGGCGATGAAATCCGCATAGTCGGCACGGTTGGCGGCAGCGGCAGAAGGCGGCGTTCCGCCGGAGGCGAAGGCCGCGTAACCCTGCCAGAGCAGACGGGCTGCGACGGCAGCGGACGCGCCGTCGATGGCGATGTGATGGAAAGTGACGAGGACCAGGCTTTCGCCGGGGCCGAGCGTTCCGCCCTGCAGCAGCTCGAAGCGCACCGGTGCGTCCTTGGCGAGGTCGAAAGGCCGCGCCAGCCGGCGGCGGGCGAATTCAGCCGGCTCGATCTCCTTGGGGATGGAGAGGGTCTCAAGGCGCGGAACGGCGCCGGCCTCCAGCCTTTCGCCCTGCCCCGCAACGCGTGCGGTCAGGACCGGGAAGCTCTCGCACAGCCACAGGCAGGCGCGGAACAGGGCCTGCTCGTCGATGCCGCTCACGCGGAAGGCCAGCGGCACGTTGTAGTCCGTTCGGCCGGGATAGAGCGTCTGGAGGACCCAGAGCCCTTTCTGTCCCTCGCCAAGCGGAGACTGCCAGGGACCGTCCCTCACCGTGGGCGCTGCCACCGGCAGCGCAGCCGGCTCGTTTGCCGCGATGCTGGCGGCAAGCGCTGCAAGCGTCGGATGCCGGTCGAGATCGTCATGGGTCAGCGCATGCCCGTGCGCCTCCTCGACCGCGTAGACCAGCCGCATCCAGCCCATGGAATCGATACCGAGGTCGCGAAGCGGCCGATCCGTGGGAACCTGCGCGGGCAACACGCCCCGGATGGCGGCAACCGTTTGCCGGAGCGTCTCCAGAGGTGTGCTGCCGCTCGCGGTGCTGCCAGGCGCCGATGTCGGCTCCAGTTCCGGAGATGATGCCTCCGGCAGCCTGCCAATCCAGTGGCGCTCGCGAGCAAAGGGATAACCGGGCAGGACCAGCAGGGCGCGCCGGTCGCCTTCCTCGTCCATCTGCGGCAAAGGCGCCATCGACGGGTTGGTCGCGGCGGCCTCCAGCCCGGCGGCCAGTTCGTCCACCGAGGAGGCAGTCAACTCGACGCCGCAGGCCATCGCCTCGCGGCCGAAGCGCAGCGTGCGCGACAGGCGATCCAGCGACACATCCGGCGTGGCCCTCACGAAGGCAGCGAGTTGCCGCAGCACCGCCGCAAGCTGGTCCGGCGTGCGCGCCGAAACGGGGAAGCGGAACGGAGCTGCAGCTTCAGGACCGCACTGCGCAGACGCTGAGGCCGGCGCTTCCTCCAGCACCAGGTGAACATTGGACCCGCCGGCGCCGAAGGAACTGACGCTCGCCCGCAAGGGCTGCGCCTCGCCGTCGACGATGCGCGGCTGCCAGGGCTCTGCCTCAAGCTGCGGCACGAAGGGCGTTCCGGCGAAGGGAGAGCCGGCGGCTTCAAGGCCCGGTAGGCCGGGCGACGGGACGAGACGGCGATGCTGGAACTGCAGCAGGACCCGGGTGAGCTGGGCCATGCCGGAGGCGGCCTCCGCATGGCCGAGATTGGCTTTCACCGAACCGAGCGGAATGCCTTGCGCCCCCGCGAACACCCGGCCCAGCGCCCTCAGCTCGATGGCATCGCCGATGGATGAGCCGTTGGCGGCGGCCTCGACATAGCCGATGGAGCGCGGATCGATACCTGCAGCTTCGAGATTTTCCGCGAGCAGGCGGGCCTGCGCATCGACATTGGGCACCGCATAGCCGGCGGAATGGCCGGCATGGTTGGCCATGCTGGCGCGGATCACGGCAAGCACGGTGTCGCCGTCGGCCAACGCATCGGCCAGCGGCTTCAGCAGCACCGCGCCGACGCCCTCGGACGGCAGGTAGCCGTCGCCGCCGGCAAAGCTGCGGCTGGCGGCATGGCTGCCGACAAGACCGGCCTGGCTGAGCCCGACATATTTTTCCGGCAGCAGCGACAGGTTGACGCCGCCGGCTATCGCCAGCCGGCATTCGCCGGCGACAAGGCTCTGGCAGGCCTGATGCACGGCCTGAAGGCCCGACGAGCACATGCTGTCGACGGCAACGCTCGGCCCCTGCAGATCGAAGAAGAACGAGGTGCGGTTGGCAATCGCCGAATAGGACGAGAGCAGCAGCAGCGCCCGGCTTTCCGCATCCATTTCCAGCGCCTTGTAGTGCTGGTACATGGCGCCGACGAAGACACCGACGCGGTTGCCGTAGCGCTTTCCGAGCCAGGCGCGCGTGTGGCCGGCGCGCTCCAGCAGGTGCCAGGCCGTTTCCAGGAACAGCCGCTCCTGCGGATCGGCGAGCGCCGCCTCGCGCGGGCTGTAGCCGAAGAAGCCGGCATCGAACCGGTCGACGTCGTCGATGAAGCCACCCCAACGGCAATGGCTGGCAAGGGGCTGGCCCTTGCGCGGCGACCAGTTGGTCTCGACATCCCAGCGCTCTGCCGGCACCTCGCGAACGCAGTCGCGCCCCTCTTCCAGCGCCTCCCAGAACTCCTCCACCGTTCGCCCGCCGGGGAAGCGTCCGGCAACGGCAATCACAGCGATGCCATTGGAAGCGGTGGCAGGAACTGCCGGGACCGGCGCGGGAGCCGGCGCCTCCTTGACGCTCGCGACCGTGCCCCGGCCCATTGCCTCAAGCTCCGCCGCCAGCCTCGCGATGGTCGGATGTTCGAAGAGAAGCGTCTGCGGCAGAGAGCCGAAGCGCGTTTCGAGCGCTGCCACGATGTCCAGCGCCGAGACGGAATCGACGCCGAAACGGTCGATCGTCTCGTCCGCCCCCAGCCGCTCGGCGGGGATCTTCAGGACTTGCGAGAAACACGCCCGCACCGCATCGAGAACGGCACCGCTCGCAACTTCAACGGCAGCGCTCTTCACCTCCGCCGCGCGAGCCGGCATCGCAGCTGGGCTGGAGGGCGGCGCAGAGGCAACCGCCGCGTTGTCCGACGGCCGCACGAGCTCACGCAGACGGCTCTTGTCGCCAGCGAGCACAAGGATCTGGTCTTCGCCGGAACGCTGCAAGGCGAAAGCAAGCGTTGCAAGCGCCGCTTCGGTGGCAAGCGGCACGGCGCCGGCCTGCCGCTCCATCGCGGAGACCACCGCCTTGGGCAGGCGCATGCCTCCATCCTGCCAATAGGGCCAGTCGATGGAGAGCGTGCGGCCGCAGCACGCGCCGCGCGCGGTCCGGCGATTGCGCTCCTGCGCAAACGCATCGAGGAACGCATTGGCCGCCGCATAGTCGGCCTGCCCCGGATTGCCCAGGGCACCGGACGCGGAGGCAAAGAGCACAAGGAAGTCGAGCGGATCGCCGCCGAGCGCCGCATCGAGCGCCAGAGTGCCGGCGACCTTGGGCGCCAGAACCGCACGCAGATCGGCCTCGGACTTGTTGGTGATCAGGCTGTCGCGGGTGAGGCCGGCTGCATGTATGACCCCATCCAGATGACCATGCGTTGTCCGGATCTCCGCGACCAGCGCCCGCATCGCGGCGCGGTCGGTGACATCGGCCTGACGGTAGACGGCGCGCGGCCCGAAGCGGGCAAGGGTCTCCTCAAGCGCGGCCGGGCGTGCGGACCTGCCGGTGAGCCAGACGGTCGTGCCGGGCGTGGTCGCCAAGATATCGGAAGCCACATGCAGCCCCACGCCGCCGGCCCCGCCGGTGACCAGATAGACGCCGTCCGGCTTCCACGGCACGGCCAGCGCCTGGGCGTCGGCCTCGACATCCCGCCAGCTCCGCACGAGACGCTGGTCCCGGCTGTGGCGGATATCGTGATCGGACTGCGCAACTGCGGCCTCGCGCGCCAACACGCCGGCCAGATCCGGCCGGGTGAGGTCGAGCGAAATCGCCTGACAGGCAAGGGTCCGATGCTCCAGGCGCGCACAGCGCAGCAGTCCGGCAAGCCCTTCGGCCAGCGTGTCCGCGGCGGGAAGCACGAGCTGCAAAGTGGTGGTATCCACGCGGCTCGTCGCCACGTCCTTGACGAGGGCAAGCAGCCCGGCGGCGTGATCGGCGAAGCGCTCGCCCTCCTCCGCACCCCGGCTCTCTAGCGCCACGATCCGGGCTTGCGGCATTTGCAAACGCAGGCGGGAAGCGGTTTCAGCTGTCGCTCCGCACAGCGCGACCACATGCCGGCCCAGTGAAGCCAAGGCAGCGGCGGGCAAGTCCTTTTCCTGCCAGTGCGGACGGAACAGCAACGGCAAGGCGGGGGCTGGCGCCTCCCTCCGATGGTCCACGGCGGCGCCCTCGGGCAGCCAATAACGCTCACGGGCAAAGGGATAGGTCGGCAGGCCGATAGGAATAGGGCGGGCGCCGCCGCGCAGCTGTCGCCAGTCCACCCGCGTGCCGCCGACCCAGGCAGCAGCAGCGGCCTCGAGCGATGCGGGCAGCGTATCCTCGTTGCGATTGCACGGGGCACGGCCGCGCCAGATACCGGCCCTCTCGCCGCCCTGCAGCGCCGCGTCCAGCAGATGGGCCAGCTCCGCCTTGTCGCCCGCGACGATGGCAAGCCGCTCCTCGAAGGCCTCGCGCCCCTCCTGAAGGGTCGCGGCAGCAGCGGGAAGATCCGCCTCGAGCAGGACGTCGAGGCATGCGCGGAACCGCTCCAGCACCTGCTGCAACTGTCCCGCTTCGCGGGCGGAGAAGGGATAGACCGAACGGGCGGACGCGACCTCCCGGCGAGCGGGTGCCGGGTAGTCCTCGATGATCAGATGGGCGTTCGACCCGCCTGCGCCGAACGAGGAGAGCGCTGCAAGATGCGGCAGCTCGTTGCCTTGCGCGTCCCGCCGCTGCGGCCAGTCTTCCAGGCGTTGCTGGACGCGGAAGGGCGAGGCAGCGAAATCGATCTCGCGGTTGAGCGTCGCCGAATGCAGCGAAGGCGCCAGCCGGCCGTGGCGGAACTGCAACAGGACCTTGGTCAGGCCGGCGATGCCGGCCGCGCTCTCGCCATGGCCGATGTTGGACTTGACCGAGCCGATGGCGCAAAAGCCGCAAGCCTCTGTCTCCCGGCGATAGGCGCGGGCCAGGGCGGCGATCTCGATGGGGTCGCCGAGGCTGGTGCCGGTGCCGTGCGCTTCGACATAGCCGATGTCCTCGGCGCGCACGCCCGCGCGCTGCATGGCGCGGCCGATGACCGCCGCCTGCGCCAACGGGTTCGGCACGGTGTAGCCGTTGGTCTTGCCGCCGTGGTTCAGCGCCGAGGCGCGAATGACGCCGTGGATGCGGTCGCCGTCGGCAACGGCGCGCGACAGCGGCTTCAGCAGCGCCGCGCCGACACCCTCGCTCGGCACATAGCCGTCGCCGCCCTCGCCGAAGCTTTCGCAGCGCCCGCTGCTCGACAGGAAGCGCCCCTGCGCCAGCGCCAGATACTTGTTGGGATGCAGGGTCAGGTTGACGCCGCCGGCAAGAGCCACGCTGCAATCGCCGGCACGCAGGGCCTCGCAGGCAAGGTGGATCGCCGTCAGCGAGGAGGAACACATGCTGTCGACGGCCATGCTGGGGCCGTGGAAATCACAGAAATAGGAGACCCGGTTGGCGATGGAGGCTGCGCTGCCGGACAGGGCGAGCGGCCGGCCGGCGGCAGTGCTTTCGGCACCGTAGAGCTGATACTCCTCGTACATGACGCCGACGAAGACGCCGACATCGCCTCCCGCAACGCCATCGCCGGACGGCGCCACGGTCTCGCGGGTGTAGCCGGCATCCTCCAGCGTTTCCCAGGCGCATTGCAGGAACAGCCGCTCCTGCGGATCGATATAGGGCGCCTCGCGCGGCGCGATGTTGAAGAACAGCGGGTCGAAGCGGTCAAAATCCTCGACGAAGCCGCCCCACTTGCCGCGCGGCAGCCCGCCCCGCCCCTCGGGATCGTGAAACCTTGCATGGTCCCAGCGCTCGGCCGGTATCTCGGTGATGCTGTCGCGCCCCGCCGCAAGGTTTCGCCAGAACGCCTCGACATCGCGCGCGCCGGGATAGCGTCCGGCAAGCCCGATGATGGCGATGGGCTCGTCCCTTGCCCCGCCCATGCGCTCACGGGCGGGCGGAGTGGCGGGCGCAGCAATCGCCGACCGTCTGTCGACGGGCGCGGGCCCTACGATCTCCGAGAGCTTTTCCGTATGGGCGGAGGCGAAATGGCCGGCCAGCGAGGCGATCGTCTGGTGCTCGAAGAACAGCGTGCTGGAGAGCGGGCCGAACACCTTGCCAAGCGTGTCGGTCAGCCGGGTGATCAGCAAGGAGTCGATGCCGTAGGTCTCAAGAGCGGCCTGCGGGTCGATCTCGCCAACCGGAACCTCGGTCTCGCGCGCGACGACCTCCGCAAGGTAGCGCTCGGCGGCCGTGACCAGCGAGGCGGAGGTTTCCGGTTTCGCCGGCGAGCGGATCTCGTCCGGCGACGGCGCTCCGCTCACCAGACGCAGGGTGAAACCGCGGATCGCGACGCGGACGGTGCCTGCGCTGTCGGCGAGATCGATGTCGATGCGGCGCAGACCATCGGCTGCCGGCTGCTCGCGCAGATGCGCCCACATCTCCTCGTCCGTCGGGCCGAAGACATCCATCCGGTTCAGCGCGAAGGGCAGCGCCGCCGTACCTCCGGGCTCTCCGTGGAAGAGGCCGAGCGCCACGTGGAAGGCAGCGTCGAGCATCGACGGGTGGAGATGGAACGTCTCGCCGCGCGCCGCCTCCGGCAGCCGCAGGCGGGCCAGAGCCTCGCCGTCGCCGGCCTGAATCTCGACCACACAGCGGAAGGCCGGACCATAGGACAGGCCGAGCGCGGCATAGCTCGCATAGAGCCAGTCGCGGTCGAGCACGGCCGGGCAGTTTCCGCGCCGCGCCGAAATGTCGAGAGGCGCCGGGGCCGAGCCGGTCGGCAGGGCCGAGACGCTGCCGCGCATGTGCTCGGTCTTGGTTCCCGAAAGCAGGCGGAAGCCCTTGGCGCCAGCCTCGCCATCTTCCAGCGGCAGCCGCACCTCGACCGAGCCGGAGGCGAGCTCCAGCGGCCGGCGCCATGTCACATTCTCCAGGCGCACGGGATCATGCCCGCCGGCGGCGATGAAAGCGCTGCGCGCAAGTTCCAGCCCCATTGCGGCCGGCAGGATCGGCATGTCGCGGAAGCGATGATCGTGCAGGTAGAAGGCCGAGGCCTCGAGGCGGCGGACGAAAGGACCGTCGATCTTCTCGGCAACCGCCGCCGCTTGCGCTGCGTCTGCGGGTTGGGACCGCTCGACGCTGCCGCCGGCACGGTAGATGTCGCGGGCGAAGGGATAGCCCGGCAGACGGATGCGGCGGCGCGGGCCGGCTGCTTCCGCGAAGCCGGAAAGGTCGCCGCCGGTCACGAAATGCCGCGCCCAATCCTCAAGGCTCGCCGGCTCGGACATGGGGGTACGGACGGATGCGGCATCGTCTCCGACCAGAAGGCCGGGGGCAGATGCGCCGCCGAGATACGCCGTCAGCATGCGCACCGCGTCCGCCAGAGAATGCGCGACGAATGCCAGCCGCTGCTTCATCGGCGTGCGGCCGATACGCAGCGTGAAGGCGATGTCGGCAAGGTCGGCATCGGTGAAAGACCCGGCTTCCAGCGCCTCGACAAGATCGCTCGCGCGCTCGCGGAGGCGCGCCGCATCGCGAGCGGAAAGAACGATCAGTTGCCCGCCGGGCGTTGCAGCAGGCTGCGGCGACGATGGATAGTCCTCCAGCACCACATGCGCGTTGACCCCGCCGAAGCCGAAGCTGCTGACGCCTGCCCGCAGCGGCAGCTCGCGGCCCGCAGCATCGCGCACAGCCGTCCAGGGGCGCCCCTGCCGGACGACCTCGAACGGGGAGCCGGCAAGCTCGATATACGGATTCAGCGTATCGCAGTGGAGGCTCGGCACCAGCTGGCGATACCGCATCTGCAGCAGCACCTTGGCAACGCCCGCGATGCCGGCGGCGAGTTCCAGATGGCCGATATTGGTCTTCACCGAGCCGATGCCGCAGGAGCCCTGCACCCGGTCGCCGGCAAAGACCGCCTTCAGCGCGTTGATCTCCACCGGGTCGCCGAGCGCGGTTCCGGTACCGTGCGCCTCGACATAGCCGACGGTCGACGGTTCGATGCCGGCATCCCGATAGGCCGCGTGCAGCAGATCGGCCTGCGCCTGCGTGTTCGGCGCGGTCAGAGAGTTGGCGCGGCCGCCGTGATTGACCGCCGTGCCTCGGATGACCGCGAGGATCGGGTCGCCGTCGCGCAGCGCATCGGAGAGGCGACGGAGGAGGACCATGCCCGCGCCTTCACCCCGAACATAGCCATTGGCTTGCGCCGAGAAAGTCTTGCAGCGCCCGTCCGGCGCGAGCATGCCGGCCTTGGCGAAATTGATATGCGCTTCCGGCGTGACGATGGTGTTCACCCCGCCGACCAGCGCCATCTCGCAGTCGCCGTCGCGGATCGAGCGCACCGCGCGATGCAGGGCGACGAGGGAGCTGGAACAGGCCGTCTCGACCGGCTCGCTCGGCCCGTGCAGATCGAGGAAATAGCTGATGCGGTTGGGCCCGACGGATGCCACCGCGCCGGTCGCCACATAGCCGTCGCCGCCCGTGTCGCTCGCAACGAGATCACGGTAACCGCTGGTGGAGGTGCCGACGAAGATGCCGACCTTGCGCCCGGCGAGATCGCCCGGCGCGTGGCCGGCATCCTCGATGGCGTTCCAGGCATGCATCATCATCAGCCGCTGCTGCGGGTCCATCAGCCGGGCTTCGCGCGGCGAGATACCGAAGAACAGCGGATCGAACTCGAACACGCCATCGATGAAGCCGCCCCAATGGATGTTGGTGCGACCCGGCTCCTCCCTGGGGTCGCCGTCGATGTCGCGCCAATCCCAGCGGTCGGGCGGAATGCGGGTGATGCAGTCGCGCGCGGAAACGAGGTTCTGCCAGAAGGCGCCGGCATCGCGCGCCATCGGGAAGGCGCAGCTCAGGCCGACGATGACGACCGGGTCGTCTGCGGCAAAGGCGTCGTCTGCGGCAGGACGCGGCGCGTCGACCACGGGCGGCAGATCCGCAACAGCGGGCTGCGGATCTGCAAGAGCCGGCGCTGCAACGAAATCGGCCCCGACCAGACCCGCGACATGCCGCGCAAGGCGCGCCAGCGTTGCGAACTCGAAGAAATCCGCCGGTGTCAGCGAGAGGTCGAGTTCGTCGTTGATGGCGGATGCAAAGCCGGTCATCGTGATGGAATCGAAACCGAATTCGCCGAGCTCCGTCTCCGTGTCGAGAACGGAAGGATCGACTTCCAGGACGCGCGCGGCGATTGCGATCACGCGGTCTAGAACCGCAGCAGATACCTCGGCCGGCCGCACGGAAGGCGCCTCCTCCACCGACGACCGACCAGCCGGCGGCGGACTGACCGTGCGGGCGGAAAATCCCTCGAAAAGCGCAAGAACACGACCTGCCTCGTCGCACAGGCGCACGGTATGCGTCGCCCCGTCCCGTTCGCCGACCGCCCACATGACAGGCTCCGTCGGACCGATCACGACGAGACGGCGCAGCGCATAGGGAACGGCAAGCGCGGCCTCGTCGTCCACGGGCAGCGCCAGCAAAGCTTGCAGCGCGCCGTCCAGCATGGACGGATGCAAGGCCATGCCGTCCGTCACACTTGTCGGAAGCTCCAGCCGCGCAAGCACGCGCCCCTCGCCGGTCGCCAGGCTGGTGATCGGCCGGTGGGCAGGCCCGTAACCAAGACCCAGCGCCGCGAACCCCGCATAGAGCCCGGCCGGATCGACCGTTCTAGACATGCCCCTGCGCAGGGCGTCGAGATCGACCGGCGGCAACACGATGTCCGGCGCGGCGCGAACGCGGCCCTCGCCATGCACATGCCGGCCCTCACGACCAGAGGTCAGGATACGGTAGCTGTCGCCGGCCTCGCCCAACTCGACCTCTAGCCGTACGGGCGCCTCGTCGACGGCGACCGCACGCGTCCAGACATGCCCGGTGAATTCCAGCGGCAGGCCGGCAAGACCGCGTCGTTCCAGCTCGGCCCTGACCTGCTCGAACTGGACGACACCCGGCAAGATCTTGCGGCCGCCGACAAGATGATCGCGCAGGAGACTCTCGCTTCCATCGAGCAGCAGGCTTGCGGACCTTGCCGAGGCGGCTTCGCTGCTGCGCACCCAGTGGCGCGTGCGGGCGAAAGGATAGCCCGGAAGCCGGACGCGCCTGCGTCCGGCGCTGCCGGGAAGCTGGGTCCAGTCCACATCGAGACCGCGCACCCAAAGGGCCAGCAACTCATCATGCCGGCCGCGAGAGACGAGGCCGGTTGCCGCCTGCCGGAGATCGGCGTCGCCCTCCAGTACTGAGATGACGGCACGGTTCGCCCGCACCCGACCGACATGCAGCCCGCCCGCCTCATCGCCGGCGAGAAAGGCATCCAGCCGCTTGAGCGCTTCGCTGCGACCGCTGGCGACAAAGGCCAGGCGGTGCTCCATGGCATCGCGCGCTACCTGCAACATGTACGCGACATCGGCCAGCGGCACCGCGTCTCCTGTCTCGTCGAGATACCGGCGCAGATCGCTCGCCATCGTCCGCAACTGGTCCTCGCTGCGGGCGGAGAGGACCAGGACGGCCGGCCCGCCGGTTTCGGCCGGCTGCGCAACCGGCGCGGCGACGTGCTCTTCCAGAACGACATGGGCGTTGCTGCCGCCGAAGCCGAAGGAACTGACGCCCGCCCGGCGCGGCAACTCGCGGCCCGACGCGTCGCGGATGCGCGGCCAGTCGCGCGCCTCGCGCACGACGAAGAAGGGACTACCCTCCAGTTTGAGATACGGGTTCAGCCGGTCGCAATGGAGCGTCGCTGCCATCTTTCCGTGCCGGATCTGCAGCAGCACCTTGATCAGCCCGGCAATTCCGGCGGCGAGCTCCAGATGGCCGATGTTCGACTTGACCGAGCCGATGCCACAGGACGGCGCGGCGCCTGCGCCGAAGCGCCCTTCCGCCTCTCGCGCGAGATCGGTGAAGGCGGCGGACAACGCCTCGACCTCGATCGGATCGCCGAGCGGCGTGCCGGTGCCGTGCGCCTCGATATAGCCAACGGTGCGCGGATCGAACCCTGCGGCGCGATAGGCGGTGCGCAGCAGCTCTCCTTGCGCCTTCGGGTTGGGCGCGGTCAGGGACGCGGCATGGCCGCCGTGGTTTTCCGCCGAGGCACGGATCACGGCAATGATGTCGTCGCCGTCGCGTTCGGCCGCCTCCAGCGGCTTCAGGAACACGAGGCCGACACCCTCGCCCCGCGCATAGCCGTTGGCCGCATCGGAAAACGGCTTGGAGCGCCCGTCGGGCGACAGCATGCCGGCGCGCGAGAACCCGACAAAGGCTTCCGGCAGCAGCAGGGCGTTGATGCCGCCGGCAATCGCCGCATCGCAGTGGCCGGAGCGGATCGCCTCGACCGCGCGGTGGACGGCGACCAGCGCACTGGAACAGGCGGTCTCCACGGCAATGCTGGGGCCATGGAAATCGTAGTAGTAGCTGATCCGGTTGGGCCCGAGCGAAGGCGCAAGACCGGTCATCGAGTAGCCTTCGACGCCGCTGCCGGACGCCGCGACCAGGCGGCTGTAGCCGGTGTCCGCCGTGCCGAGGAAGACGCCGGTGCGGGAGCCGGCAAGATGCGAGGGCGCGTAACCGGCGTCCTCCATCACCCGCCAGGCCTCGGTCAGCAACAGGCGCTGCTGCGGATCGATCATGCGGGCTTCGGGCGCGGAAATACCGAAGAAGGCGGCGTCGAACTCCGCCAGCCGCTCTCCGATAAAGCCGCCCCATTTCACATTGGTGCGGCCGAGCTCGCGCTGCGGATCGCCCCACCAGTCGCGCCAGTCCCAGCGCTCGGCCGGCACCTCCGAAATGCTATCGCGACCCTCGAGGAGGTTCTGCCAGAAGCTGGCGACATCGGCAGCGCCGGGGAAGATGCCGCTCATGCCGATGATGGCAACGGCGCTGGAGGCAGTCTCGGCGACAGCGGCGGGACGAAGGACGGTCGCTGGCGCCGGCGCGGCGGCAGGCGCGGAAACCGTTGGGGCAACCGGCTCCTCGGCTTGCGGCGCCGGTGCACCGCCCAGAACGGCGACCATCTCGTGGGGATGACGATCCGCCAGATGCTCCGCAAGCGTCTCCAGCACGGGATACTCGAAGAACAGGGTCGGCGTCAGGTCGAGGCCGAAGCGGTCGTTCAGCCGATTGGCGAACTGGGTGAAGCTGATGGAATCGAACCCGTATTCGGTCAGCTCCACATCCGGGTCGAGATCGTCGAGCGCGACCTTGAGGATCGCACCGGCCTCCTCGGAGACCGCGCGCAGGACCCGCTGCCGCAGATCGCCCGTATCGACCTTTGGGGCGGCGGCAGGCTCCGGCGCGCTCTCGGCCCTTACCTGCGGGCGAGAAACGGTGCGGGCAACGAGATCGCGGATGCGCTCCCGCTCGCCCGCTGTGACCAGCACGCGGGCGGCGCCCGGCGCGATCTCGTCGGCCAGCAGGGCGGCCAGCACGTTGACGCCGGCGGCGGTTTCCAGCGGCACGAGGCCGGTGGTCCGGCGCATAAGGGCCTCGGTGGCGGCATCCATGCCCATGCCCCCGTCCCGCCACAACGGCCAGGCGATGGAGAGCGTGCGGCCCTGACACGCGCCGCACCGGCGCCGTGCCTCGCGGTCCTCGGCGAAACCGTCGAGGAAGCCGTTGGCGGCGCCGTAGTCGGCCTGTCCCGGATTTCCCAGGACGCCCGAAATCGAGGAGAAGAGGACCAGGAAGTCGAGAGGAGCCGTGCCCAGGGCGCGGTCGAGATTGACGAGGCCTCGAACCTTCGGCGCGAAGACCTCTTGCAGCTGCTCCGCTGTCTTCCTGTGCAGCGCCTCGTCGCGCAGCACGCCGGCAGCATGGAACACGCCGTCGAGGCGGCCATGCCGCGCGCGGATGCCGTCGACCAGTGTCTGCGCCGACTGTGCGTCGGACAGGTCGGCCGTGGCATAGGACAGGCCATCTTCGGCACGCGGCGCGGCGGCGCGGCGGCTGGCAAGCACCACCTTCGCACCCGGAGCCGAGGCAAGGATCGCCCGCGCCAGATGTCGGCCGAGACCGCCGGTTCCGCCGGTTATAAGATAAACGCCGCCGGCGCGAAGCGGCAGCGCCCCCTCGCCGCGCGAGCTGCGCGTCTCCTCCCCAAGCTCTTCCCAGGTTTCAGCCTCAAGGCCACCCGACCCAAGGCGGAGGCGGTCGAGCGGAAGATGGCCGGCGGCCTGCAAGAGGTGCGCGGCGACCGATGCCGCATCGACACCCGGCTCCGACGCAATCAGCTGTCCGTTCATCAGCCCGGCATGCTCGCGCGCGGCGCTGCGGAGCAAGCCGACGAGGCCGGAGAACGCCTGCCGCCCCTCCCCGCCCGGCACAACCACCTGCACCAAGGCGCGGCCGGACTGCGCCTTCAGCATATCGAGAAGCTGCAGCGCTGCTGCCTCGAACCGCACGGCAGGATCCCCTGCGGGATCGCCCGCGAGCTCGACGACCTCGGCATCGGTAAGATGCAGCACAAGCTCATCGCGTTTGACGGCATCCGGCGCAACGAGCACGAGGTGCCGGCCGGCTAGATTTGCCGCGCCTTGCCCCTCCACCGGACGCCAGACCGGCACGAAGCACGGCGTGTCCTGAGGCAGCGCATCGACATAGCTGCGGGTCGCGAAGCCGCGCAGGGCAACGCGTGCGTTTCCGGCATCGTCCAGCAGCAGGAGATCCATGCGCCGCGTACGGGGATCGCCGCCGGATGCAGGGCGCGGCTGGATATGCACCCAAAGGTCTGTTTCCAGCGGCCCGAAGATCTCGACACCCTCGACGGCGAACGGGAGCGCTGCCCCTTTTGGCGCGGTCCCGTCCTCCTCCATGACGAGGCCAATGGCCGCCTGGAACGCCCCGTCCATCAGGCTGGGATGCAGAGAATAGGCGCTGGCCGTCGCCGCTATCGCATCCGGCAGGCGAAGGCGGGCCAGTACCGAGCGCTCACCATCCGCGCCGGGTCCAAGGGCAAGAGAGGCAATCGCCCTGTGCCCCGGCCCATAGGCAAGGCCCATGGCATCGAACGCGGCATAGACCCGCTTCGCCGGGATCATGCGCGGATGCGCCAGCTTCAGGGCCGCCAGATCAACCGCCGCCGGGGGCGCAACGAGAGCGTCCGTCACCAGCATCTGCGCATGCAGGTGCGGCTCCTCGCCGGCCGCAACGCTCAGAACCTCTGCGCGGCGGGCGCCATCGGCGGCCTGCGTGAAGACGACCCGCAAGCGAACGGGGCTTTCCACGCCAAGCGGGCTCATCCAGACGACCTGCCGCAGGAGCGGCCGTGTCAGGCCCGCCTTCACTGCGGCAGCCCGCACCAGCTCCAGATAGGCGACGCCGGGCAGGACCGGCCGCCCGCCGATCCGATGATCGGCAAGGAAGAACTCGCGCCCCGTCAGATCGATCTCGAACGTACCGGCACCGGTCGGGTTCGGCGAAAGACCGCTCGCGGGCGCCGCCGGCGCGGCTTGCAGCGGCAACCAGTAGCGCTTGCGCTGGAACGGATAGGACGGGAGCGCGAGGCGCCGACGCGTCGTGCCCGCATGCAGCTGCCGCCAGTCGATGCCGGCGCCGCCGACCCAGGCACGCGCGACCTCGAGCGGATCGCGGCCGGCAGGGTCGAGTATCGCCTCTTCGGCGCGCCGTCCGCGCGGAACCGTGCCGCGAAGCGCGTCGCCATCCGCCCCCGCCTGCACGGCATCCATCTGGCGCAGGAGATCCTCGGCATCGCGGGCGACAAAGGCGATCCGCTCGCGCATCGCATCGCGCCCGACCTGCAACGTCCAGGCAAGATCACCGAGATCCGAGCCCGCCACATACGGCCGCAGGCGGCGGATGGCATCGGCCAACGCGTCCGGCGTGCGGGCCGACAGCGGCACGATCATTGGAGACGAAATGGGCGTCGGCACAGGCTGCGGCCCGCGATATTCCTCGATCACCATGTGGACGTTGGCACCGCCCGCGCCGAAGGAACTGAGCCCGGCGCGGCGCGGCTGCTCGATCCCGTCGACGACCGGGCGGTCCCAGTGTCGCGCGGCCTGCAGCAGATAGAAGGGACTGCCCTCCAGCTGCAGAAGCGGGTTCGGTTCCTCGCAATGGAGCGTGCGGAACAGCGTGCCGGTGCGCATGGCCAGCAGCACCTTGATCAGCCCGGCAACGCCGGCCGCGGTTTCCGCATGGCCGATGTTCGACTTGACCGAGCCGAGGCCGATATGCGGGACATCCGGCGCAGGCAGGCCCTGCTCGCGGTAAAGCTCGGCGAAGGCGGTCTTCAGCCCCTCCACCTCGACCGGATCGCCGAGCGGCGTGCCCGTGCCGTGGCACTCGATCAGGCTGATGCTGCGCGGATCGATGCCGGCAAGGCGGTGTGCCTCCGCCACCAGACGAGCCTGCGCCTTCGGGTTCGGCGCGGTCAGCGAGGTTGCCCCCCCGCCGTGATGCTCGACGGACGCGCGGATGACGCCGAGGATCGGGTCGCCGTCGCGCTCTGCAAGGTCGAGCCGCTTCAGCAGCACCGCGCCGACACCATCGGCGCGGGCATAGCCGTTCGCATCGGCGGAGAAGGTCTTGCAGCGCCCGTCGGGGGTGATCATCCCGACCTGCGAGAACATGATGTGCTGCATCGGCGACAGCATCAGGTTCGAGCCGCCGGCAATCGCCATCTCGCAGCCTTCATGGCGGATGCTCATGATCGCGCGGTGGATGGCCACCAGCGAGCTGGAGCATGCCGTGTCGACGACCGAGCTCGGCCCGTGAATGTCGAGCAGGAAGGACAGCCGGTTGGGGCAGAAGGCGTGGCCGAGGCCGGTAAGCTGCTGGGCATCCATGATGCCGGCCCGGTTCACCATGTCGGTGTAATCGAGCAGGTTGATGCCCAAAAACAGCCCGACCTTGCGCCCGGAAAGCGAACCGGGTGCATGGCCGGCCTTCTCGATCAGGCTCCAGACGCATTCCATGAACAGCCGGTGCTGAGGGTCCATCAGCTCGGCTTCGCGCGGCGAGATGTTGAAGAAGGCAGCATCGAACAGGTCGTGCCCCGGCGTGAACCCGCCGTATTTCACATCCGTGAAAGGCCCCTTCTTCGGATCGCCATGGACGGCCCGCCAGTCCCAGCGGTCCGCCGGCACTTCCTCGATGCAATCGTCCCCGGCCGCCAGATGCGCGGCGAAGGTCTCGAGATCCGGGCTTTGCGGAAAGCGCCCCTCCATCGAGATCACCGCGATGGGCACCTGCTCGCCGACGCTACGCATATCCGGCCGGGTGTCCGGTGCAGGTCGTGGAGCCTCTACCGCCCCTTTGGCCTTCTCGCTGTTTGCGAAGGCGCGGTGGCGGGCGAGCCAGTCCTCCGGCACATTGGTGGCCCCATCGGTGCCGGCCGTCGGAGGCGAGTGCGGCGGGGCGACCGTCGAAGCCGGCTGGGCAGCCACCGGCTCGGGCACGCGGGTGGCATATGAGGCTTCCACCGCCTTGCCGTAGCGGGCCAGCAGGATCGCTGCCAGATCGTCGAGATGCTTCGCCTCGAAGAAGGTCGTCGGGGCGACGGTGATCGCGAAATGGCGGGAGATGCGCGCCATCACCTCGGTGATCGCGATGGAGTCGATGCCGAGATTGGCGAGGTTTTCCGTCGGATCGAGCTTGTCCTGCGGGATGCGCAAGGCCTCGGATGCCAGCCGGTGGACGTCTTCGGCAAGCCGGGCGGACAGCGTTGCCGGCGCTGACGGCTCGTTCACGCGATCACGCTCCGGCCGGCGCGAGGCGGCGCGCGCACGGGCGCGCTCGACCAGCTCTTGTTCGAGCTGCCGCGCCATCCGCGCCTTCAGGTCCTCGGGCCGCCGGTCGTCGGTCATCGGGCCGGCACCTCCGTCAGCTCATGACCCGTTGCCGGATCCCCTTCTGCCAGCATGTCGCGATAGCGGCGCATGTGGGACAGCAGCTTCCACAGATCCGCCTCCCACTGGTGACGGTAGCTGTCGATGAAGTACCCTTCGCCCAGGTCTGGACGGTCGGTCTTCTTCGCCGCCAGGAAGCGCTCGAGCCCGGCGCTGCGGGCGAAAAGGGCCCGGGCGTAGTTGCGCACGAAGAGCCCTTGCGTCTTCAGCCCGTCGCCGAGACCGCCCGCGGCATTGATGAAGCCCATGAACAGCAGGTTGTCATGGTTGCGCGGGGTCGAGTGCAGGAAGAGGTCGGGGATCTCGCCCTTCCACTCCAGCATGTCCCGGTCGAGGAAGGGAAAGTCGCGGCTGTAGCCGGTGGCGTAGAGGATCGTGTCGAACTCGCCCGAGCTGCCATCGGCAAAGGCGACCGTGTTGCCCTCGAGCGAGGCTATGTCGCCCTTCGGCACGATGTCGCCATGGCCGATGTGATAGAGGATCAGCGAGTTCATCACCGGATGGGCCGCGTCGAGCGGATAGTCCGGGCGCGGCAATCCGTAGTCGGCTCCGTCATAGCCGGCGAAGCGGAACACTTCCTCGATATAGGCCAGTGTCTCCTCGCGGGTGGCGAACTTGTTGCCGAGCTCCATCATCCATTGCGGGGTCGGCTTCCCGTTGATGAACTTGGGCTGGTAGTAGTAGCCGCGGCGGGTGCTGTGATGCACGCAAGCAGCCGTCCGGACCGCATCGACGGCGATGTCGCACCCTGAATTGCCTCCGCCCACGACCAGGACGCGCTGATCCTTGAGCTGCTCGGCGCTCTTGTAGTCGCGGGCATGAAGGATGGTGCCGGTGAAGGTCCCGAGCCCGCTCGTATCGGGCAGGCGCGGCACCCGCTGCAGCCCGTTGCAGACCACGACCAGACGATAGGTTTCAAAGTGCCCGGCAGCCGAGCGAAGCGTCCAGCCGCCCGCTACCGGCTCCAACCGATCGACCGCCGCGTTGAAGCGGGCACGGTCGTAGATGCCATGCGCACGGGCATAGTCGCGGATATAGGCCAGCATCTGGCGATGGTTGGGATAGGGCGGATAGTCCTCAGGCATCGGAAAATCCGGCACCTGGGTGTTGAATTTTGGCGAAATCAGGTGAAGCGAGGCATAGGCGCGCCCACAAGGGGCCTCGGCATTCCACACCCCGCCGAGATCCGCTTCGGCCTCGTAGAGGTCGACCGCGAACCCGTCCTCGATCAGCTCGCGCGCGACGCCGATGCCGGTCGGGCCGCCGCCGATGATCGCGATCTTTCCGCTCATCGCACGCTCTCCCCGGCAAGACCGATCCTGCCGCCGTCGGCCTCCATCGACCCCAGCCGCACGTCCCGCATCACCATGCACGCATTACCCTGTTCGTCGTAAAGCGAAAGAACCAGCGGAAGGCTGTTGCCACCCTCCACGTGAAGCACGGCCCGCTCGCCGGCGCTCGCCCATGCGGCCATGCTCTCGATGGCAACGGGCGGCTTGAGCGCACCGGCGGTCGCCGGCGCCGCCAGATGCCCACTGAAGCGGAAGGCGAGCAGCCGCCAGGCCGCATCCAGCCATGCCGGATCGAACAGCATGGCACCGGTCGACCCTGCCTCGCCGCGCGGACGCCGGAGCTCGGCAACGAGGCGATCCCCGACGAGGCTCACCCTGCCGACACTAGCGGCCTCGGGCGCTGCCGGTCCCGAATGGATGGCGCAGCGCTCCGAAAAGGCCCGATAGGCATCGCCCAGGTCAGTGCCGTCCCCTGGCGCGAGCGGCTCCACCCGGCCGGGCCTTCGTGGAAGCTGATCTTCTGCGGCGGCGGCGCCGAAATGCCAGGGCTCGGCCTCCTCACCGTCCGCCACGACACGATACAAAAGCCCTTGCCCGTCGTCGCCGACCACGACCGTCAGCTGCCGCGCATGGCCGTTGACCGAAAGCGGGCTCCCCCACAACAGGTGCCGCAACCCATGAACCGGGCGGCCACTTGCACGCTCCAGCGCGCCGCGCGCAAGCTCGGGCAGGAAGAGACCGAGAACCAGCCGCCGGTCGGCGGAAAGATGGCTGGTGAGAGAGGGTTCATCGCCCGTGAGCGCGACGGAGAAGCGAGCAATCTCACCGCGTGCAGCGGCGCCGTCCAGCATCGGATGCGGTTGCAGCGACGACGGCACCACTGTCGCCGGCTCCTCGTTCACGGCTGTCTCGCCCGGCTCGACCCAATAGCGCTCGCGGGCGAAGGGATAACCCGGCAGGCGGAGACGGTCTTGCGACGGCAGGACCGACCAGCCGATGGAAAGCCCCTTGGCCCAGAGCTCACCGACACGCGACAGGCGGTCCATCTCGCCGGACGCAAGCCAGCGCGCGACAAGTGCCCTTGCATCCTCGTCCGTCTCGAACGGCGCGGTCGCGGCCCGCTCGCCATCGGAGACATGCAGCCCGGCGAGCGGACGTCCCGCAGCGACCGAGGCGAGCGCACGCAGCAGGTCTTCCCGGCTTGCGAAGGCAACGGCCAGCCTGCTGGCGAACGCGGTGCGTCCGACCTGAAGCGTGTGCACCAGCGCGCCGAGATCGAGGTCTGGATGTGCCGCGACGAAGCGCTCGAGGCCTGCAGCATGCTCCTGCAAGCGCTCGCGATCGCGGGCCGACAGGACCAGCAGCCAGGGACCCGGCGTTGCGGAGCGGCGCGCAGGGGCCGGCGCCTCCTCCAGCACCAGATGCGCGTTCGTACCGCTGAAGCCGTAAGAACTGACGGCAGCACGGCGCGGCGCGGCGCCTCTCGCCGGCCACGGCTCGGCCTGATGGGTCAGCGCGAAGGGCGTGCCTTCAAGCGAGATATGCGGGTTCAAACTGTCGAAGTTCACCACCGGCGGCCGTTCGGCCTGCTCCAGGGCGAGCATCGCCTTCAGCGCACCGGCGACACCGGCAGAGGCGAGACAATGGCCGATATTGCTCTTCACCGAACCGATCCGGCAGTCCGCGTCCACCGGGACGCCGTGGAAGGCATCTCGCAGCCCCTCGATCTCGATGGGATCGCCGAGCGGGGTGCCCGTGCCGTGGCATTCGACAAGGCCGATGGTCGCCGGATCGATCCCGAAGCGAGCCTGCACCGAGCGCATCAGCGCGGTCTGGGCCTGCGGGTTGGGCGCGGTAATGCCGTTGGTGCGGCCATCCTGGTTGGTTCCCCAGCCGCGAAGCACGGCGCGGATGGGATCGCCGTCGCGCAAGGCATCGTCCAGCCGCTTCAGCAGAACGGCTCCGACCCCCTCGCCCGGCACGAAGCCGTTGGCGCGCGCATCGAAGGTGAAGCATCGCCCGTCCTTCGAAAGCATCGAGACCTTGGACGTGTCGATGAACATCTTCGGGCCGACGAGAATGCAGGCACCACCCGCCAGCGCCATGTCGCAGGTGCCGGCGGTCAGGCTCTCGCAGGCCTCGGCAATCGCCACCAGCGAGCTGGAGCAGGCCGTGTCGATGGACAGGCTCGGGCCGCGCAGGTCGAGCAGGTAGGACATGCGCGCGGCGAGGATCGAGCCGGAACTGCCGAGCAGGCTGTAGGCGTTGCGCTCCTGGATCAGGTCCTCGTAGCCGCTGGGGCCGGAGGAGACATAGATGCCACAGTTTCGGCCCGCCAGCGACTGCGGATCGATGGCGGCATCCTCGATCGCGTGCCAGGCGACCTGCAGGAACAGCCGCTGCTGCGGGTCCATCAGCTCCGCTTCGCGCGGGGTGATGCCGAAGAAGCCGGCATCGAACTGATCGACACCATCGAGCGCACCCATCCACTTGCAGTAGGACGCGCCGGGATGCGCCGGATCGGGATGATAGAAGCGCGCGACATCCCAGCGGGAGGCCGGCACCTCCTCGATACAGTCGCGCCCCTCACGAACATTGCGCCAGAAGGCGTCGAGATCGCCCGCCTTGGGGAAGATGCCGGAGGCGCCGATGATCGCGACGGCGGGCGGCTCGTCGGACTTCGGAGCGGGTGTAATGGCGACGGCAGCGGCTGGCGCGGTAGAGGCTGGGGCCGCGATCTGGGCCACGACCGTGGCGACCGGCTGCGCAGCAGCTTTGGCCGGGACGAGCCCGGAGACATGGGCCGCGAGCGCGCCGACGGTCGGATGCGCGTAGACCACGGTAGCCGGCAGTTCGATCTCGAAAAGCGCGTTCAGCTTGCGGATCCAGGTAACCGCAAGGATCGAGTCGAGCCCCAGCTCCAGGAAGCCGGCATCGTCGCGGATCTCGCTCACGTCGATCATCAGGTCCTCGGCGAGCGAGGCGACAAGCCGCTCGCGGATCGCTGCATGAGGCACGTTGGCCCCGTTCGCCATGGGCGACGCTGCGTCGACAACAGGCGCTGCCGGCTCCGGCACAGCCTGCGGAAAAGCCTGCAACGGGACAAGTCCGGCGACATGGGTCGCAAGCGCTCCGACCGTCGGATGCGCATAGACCGCGGTCGCCGGCAGCTCGATCCCGAACAGCGCGTTCAGCTTGCGGATCCAGGTGACCGCGAGGATCGAGTCGAGCCCCAGTTCAAGGAAGCCGGCGTCGTCGCGGATCTCGCCTGCGTCGATCATCAGGTCATCGGCGAGCGAGGCGACGAGCCGCTCGCGAACACTCGGCCGCGGGTCGGCACGCCCGGCGGAGGGGGGCGCCGGCTGCTGCACCGGGGCGAGCGACGCGTCGCCGAATTTCTCCGCAATGCGGGCACGAACGCGGTCGTTGCCGATGAAGGTCGTCTCGTGCATGGCGAATTCGCGCCGCAGCACCTCGTCGAGATGCCGGGCGACGGTGGCCGCGCCGTCCGCCTTGGCGGCGGTGAGGTCTGCCCTCGGCTGGCGGGCCAGCGCATGCGCGCGCGCCAGCGCCTCGTCCAGAACGCGCGCGGCCGGCAGCACATCGAGATGGGGCGCCCGGCCGGCCAGCTCGCGGCCGCGATACTCGCGCGCGCTGAAGAGCACTTCCCGGCCGAGATCATCCCCCAGCCGATGCGGGAAGATCAGCGTCGCGCCTGCGCCCGGCGTGAAGCCGTACCAGAGGTAGTTGCTGTGATAGAGGCCTTCGGTCGCGAAGATGGCCTCGTCGCAATAAAGGCCGAGCGACCATCCCGCGCCGATGCCGTGCCCCTGCATGGCGGCGATCACCGGCAGCGGACAGGCGAGCGGCAGGCTGTAGATTCGTCGGTCGGTGAAGCGTGCCTCGCCGGCCTGCAGCTCGGTCAGTCCTTCGGACGTCCCGCCGCAGGCGAAGTAGCCGTCGTGACCGGTCAGGACGACAACCTTGGCCTCGGGCATCGTCGCGATGGCGGCAAAGGCCTCCTCGATCCCGTCCATGAAGGCGGTGGTGAAGGTGTTGCGCCCTGCCCGCTCCAGCATGCGCAGCAGCACGACGCCATCGGGGTAGGCTTCCAGCTCCATCACCGGGGTCGCCAAGGGCACCCGGCGCGAAGACATTGCAGGCGGACTTGAGGTCCCCCCATCCCGCATGAGCTGTCGCAGGCGGTCGAGACCCGACGATCCCGTGAGCTCCGCGCCAACAAGCTGGGGCATGGCCTTGCGCATATGCGCCTTCAGCAGCACCAGCGCCTCGCGCGGCGCGCCGGCGATGGAGGCGGCAAGCTCCGTCGCGGCGGCCTCGACGCGATCCACAGCCACAGTCTCCATCTCCGTCTCGATCCGGCGCGCGGCAAGCTGCCAGGGCAGCCCCTCCGGCAGAACCGGCAAGGACGAGATGGCCGCACCCTCGGCACGGACGACGAAATCCGCCAGCAGCGCGGATGCTGCGCCGTCTCCTGCGACCGGGGCGTCAAGGACGGCCACAACCGGCAACGGGCAGTCGAGCAGCGCGGTGGTCATCGTGTCGCCGGCTGTTGCGCTGGAAGCGCTCCATGCCTCACCACCCTGGACGATGACCGCGCGGAGCGCCTGGTCCTCTCCCGCTTCGCGCAGGGTGCGCTCGAGATCGCGGCGCGTTGCCTCGCCCCAGCGGCCCGTCAGCTCCAGTCGGCGCACGCCGTCCTGATCGCCAGCTAGGCGTACGCCGCCGGTTTCCTGAGGATACGGTGCCATGGCAGGAGCGGCCATCGCCTCCAGCGGCGCAAGCCTGACGGACGGCTTCCGTCCGCTCATCGCCTCATAGGGCCCCGCGAGCGCTTCCGGAGCGGCAAGGCGCAGCGGCATCGCCGGCTCGGCAGAGACAACAGGCGCAGACCGTTGCTCAGCGCGAGGCGCATCAGTCGCCACGGCGCGAGGGGTAGGCTGACGGGCGGCGTCCTTCTGCATCTTCGACGCCCAGTAAGACTTTGCAGCAAGCGGCGAGGCCGGCAGCGGCACCCGGCGGCGGCCGGCACCGAACAGCCCGGTTCCGTCGATTTCCGCGCCCAGGACCCAAGCGCCGGCAAGCTGATGCAACCCCTCGCCCCACGCTTGCGGATCCGCCCCCTGCGAGGCTTTGAGAGCCTCGACGATCCGGCGGCAGTCGGCCGCAAGCGCTGCATTGCCTCTGTCGTCCGTGGGCGATGCCGACGCGCGGTGGACGCCCTCCAAGCTCTCGCCACGCGCCCATGCCCGCAGCCGCGCGGCAAGATCCCGCATTCCGCCCGCAACAATGGCCAGCCGCTCGGCCATGGGGCGACGGCCGACCAGCAGCGTGTGGGCGATGTCGGCGGGCTCGATGCCGTCTGCCGTCTCCAGATGGGCGGCCATGCGTTCGGCGAGCTGGCGCAGCAGCGCCTCGTTGCGCGCGGAAAAGACGAAGAGGAACGACGGCAGTCCGCTTGCCGCCTGCGGCTGGGCGGGTGCTTCCTGCAGGACCGCATGCGCGTTCGTGCCGCCGAAGCCGAAGGAGCTGACCGCGACCCGGCGGGGCGCCCCGCCCTTCGTTGGGAAGGCAAGCGGCTCGCCGTTCACCCGGAACGGGCTTTGCGAGAAATCGATGGAAGGGTTGCCGCTGCCGAAATGCAGCACCGGCGGCACCATGGCGTGCTTCAGGCTCCAGACCGCCTTGATGAGGCCCGCAATGCCGGCGGCCGTCGTGGCGTGGCCGATGTTCGACTTGACCGAGCCGAGCAGCTTTCCGCCTGTCTGCCCGCTCCCGTGCACACGGGCAAGAGCCGCATGCTCAATGGGGTCGCCGAGCGGCGTGCCGGTGCCGTGCGCCTCGACAACGGCGATGCTCTCCGGATCGATGCCGAAGCGCTCGTAGACGTCGCGCATCAAGCGCTCCTGCGACAGGGCGCTCGGGGCGGTGATGCCGTTGGTGGTGCCGTCCTGGTTGGTGCCGCTGCCCAGAATGACGCCGTGCACCGTATCGCCGTCGGCCAGCGCCTTCGACAGGGGCTTGAGCAGGACGGCGGCCACGGCCTCTCCCGGCACGATGCCGTCCGCACCCGCCCCGAACGGGGCACAGCGCCCGCTCGGCGACAGCATGTTGGCCTGGTTGGCATAGAGGAAGAAGCGCGGCGAACTCTGGACGAAGACGCCGCCGGCCAGCGCCATGTCGCACTCGCCCTCGCGCAGACTGCGGCAGGCCATATGGACGGCGACCAGCGAGCTGGAACAGGCGGTATCCACCGCAATCGCCGGCCCCTTGAGATCGAGCCAATAGGAGAGCCGCGAAGGGATCAGCGATGTCGTGTTGCCCCAGAACGCCTGGCCCGGCGGCTGCTCGCGGAACAGCTCCTGATAGTCGCCATGGGCGCAGCCGACGAAGACGCCGCAGCGCGAGCCGACGATATCGGAGCCCGCATGGCCGGCATGCTCCAGCGTCTTCCAGGCTTCCTCCAGGAACAGCCGCTGCTGCGGGTCCATCCAGGTCGCCTCGAGGCCGGAAATGCCGAAAAACACCGCATCGAAGCGGTCGACATCCTCGATGAAGCTGCCATGCCGGCCATAGCTGCCCTCCGGCACGCCCCGGTAATGCGGCGCAAGGTCGAAGCGGGTCACCGGGCCGACGAGGTCGTCGCCCGCCATCAGGTGCTGCCAGAACTCCTCGACGGTCTGCGACCCGGCAAAGCGTCCGCTGACACCGATGATGGCGATGGGCTCGGCAGGGCTTTCCGTCGACCGTGCCAGAGCAGGTGCCGGAGCGGCGAGCGGCGTGGCGGGCACGGCATCCGTGCTGTTCAGCGCGGCCACCGCGTCGGCATGCTCGCGCCGCAGGAAGGCCTCCAGCTGGCCGACGCTGGCGAAATCGAACAGGCGCGTCTGGTCGAACGGGATGCCAAGCGCCTTGCGCAGGCGATGGGCGAACTCCGCGCCGAGGATCGAGTCGAGGCCGTAATCCGCGAAGCTGCGCGTCACGTCGATGCTCTCGGGCGCGACATTCAGCGTCGTCGCGACAAGCCCGCGCAACAGGCCGCGCAGATCCTGGCGGACATCGCTTGCCGCCGCCTGCGGGCGGGATACCGCCACCGGTTCGGCAAACGGCCTTTCCGCGGGCGCCGCAGCGGACGCGCTGGCTCCGATCGCCCGCGCGGCAAACAGCTGCTGCCCCAGTCGCCGCTCAGCCTCTCCCGAACCGGCAATCCAGTCGAAGCCCGCCTCCCGCAGGGCCGCGGCCCAGCTTTCAGGCGCCAGCGACGGCGTGCCGGGAATACGGCGCTCGCCATCGGTGAAGCGCCACCAGCCCTCCAACAGACCGAAGGTGACGTGGGTGAACAGCGTCGCCCTGCTCGTCTCGTTGACCAGCAGAACGCCTTCGGGCGCCATGGTCTCGCGCACGGTCTTGAGCGTGCGGACGATGTCCGCCGTCGCATGCAGGACGTTGGCGGCGACAACAAGATCGAAGCGTCCCGGCTCGACAGCCTGCCCGGCGAGCGGCTTTTCGATATCCAGCAGCGCGGTCCTCAGGCCCGGCACCCGGCTCGCATAGCTGCGCTCGGCATGGATCAGGAAGGCACGCGACACATCGGTGTAGCAATACTCAGTGATGCGACCGGCAAGCGGCGCGAGCGCCGCGAAGACCGGCTCGCTGGTCCCGCCTGTCCCCGCGCCGATCTCCAGGATGCGCAAGGGGCGGTCCGTCCGGCTTGCGCCAACGTGTTTCGCGGCGGCCTGCGCGAGGACCTTGCTGAACCGCGCCGCAACCGCATTCTCCTTGTAGACCGCTTCGACCAGCTCCAGCGAGCCCTGCGGGAACAGCACGTCCGTCGCCTTGCGCGCTCCCGTCAGAATGTCCGGTAGGGCCGCCAGCGAGGCTTCCGCAAGGCGCATCTGGGCTGCCAGACCGCCCGCCTCGCGGCTGGCGTGCCAGCGGGCCCAGGCGTCGTCCTCGGAAAGGGCTTCACTGTCGGTCTGCGCCAGCAGGTCGCGCGCGGCGCGATACCAGCGGCGAAGACCCTGCGTGACGGCCTCCTCGGGCACCCGGGCAAGCTGCGCCGCCAGCACCGACGCGACAAGCCGGTCGAGCCGGTCCTGCTCGGCCACCAGCTGCTCATCGCCCTGCGCTGCGGTGATCGCCTGTTCCAGCTCTCCGCCCACCGGCGTTTCGGTCTCCGGCAGCCAGTAGCGGTCCCGCGCGAAAGGATAGGTCGGCAGCGAGACAATGGCCGGGCGGGTGCTGCGCGGCAGCCGCGCCCAGTCGATGTCGATGCCCCCGGCCCACAGGGCCAGCAGCTTGTCGAGCCGGCCTTCCTGCCAGGCGCGTTCCGCGAGTTCCTGCAACACGCCATCGCCGCGCAGGGTCGCGAGCAGGCCGTCGACGCCCTTCGCCTCTCCTGTATGGATGCCGGCGCCCGCCTCGCCCGACAGCCAGTCGCCCAGCCGTGTGACCAGTTCGTCGGTGCTTGCCGCCTCGATGCCGAGGCGATGGGCAAAGGCCTCGCGCCCGACCTGCAGCGTATAGGCAACCGCCTCGAGCGGCAGGGCCGCACTCCTCTCTGCCGAAAGCCCTTGCGCAGCCACGGTCTCGGCCAGCGTCTCGATGGTGGCGAACCGGTCGAGCAAGGGCAGCCGGGCGGCGGGCAAGCGCTCTTCGAGCCGGCGCCGCAGCGCCAGCAGTTCCGGCCTCTCCAGCCCCAGAGCATCAAAGCTCTCGCCCGGATCGATATCCGCCACCTCGACGCCGAGCACGGCGGCAAGGTCTTCCGCGATGCCGGCCGCAACGGCCTGCAGCGAAACAGGAGTGCCCGTCGCAATGCCGGACCGAAGCGCCACCAACAGGTTCTCCGCCTGCGCGCGCAGCTGCTCCGGCGTGCGGGCCGACAGGACGATGGCCTGGGGTGCAGGCGCGGGCGCGGCGCTTGCAGGGCCCTCCCGCCACTCTTCGACGATCACATGCGCATTGGCGCCACCCGCCCCGAAGGAGGAAATGCCGGCAATGCGCGACCCGTCCGTGCGCCACTCCGCCGCCTGTCGCTGGAGCGCAAAAGGCGTTGCAGCAAGGTCGAGATTGGGATTGACCGTCTCCGAGTGGAGGGTCGGCGCCAACATGCCGTGGCGCATCTGCAGGATCACCTTGGTCAGCCCCGCGATGCCGGCTGCCGCCTCGAGATGCCCGATGGCGGATTTCACCGATCCCAGCGCACAGAAGCCGGTGTCGGCCGTATCCGGCGCAAAAGCCTGGGTCAGGCCGTCGACCTCGATGGGATCGCCAAGCACCGTGCCGGTGCCATGCGCCTCGATATAGCTCACATCGCGCGCCGACAGTCCCGCCTGTTCGAGCGCGGCGCGCACCACGTTGCGCTGTGCCGCCGGGCTCGGCACGGTGTAGCCGTTGGCGCGTCCGCCGTGGTTGATCGCGCTCCCGCGGATCACCGCATGGATACGATCGCCGTCGGCGAGCGCGCGGGAGAGCGGCTTGAGCAACACGCAGCCGACACCCTCGCCGGGCACGAAGCCGTCGGCTGCTGCGCCGAAGCTGTGGCAGCGCCCGCTCGGGCTCAGCATGTGCGAAGCACAGAGCTCGACGTAGTTCGAGGGGTGCAGGTAGAGATTGACGCCGCCGGCCAGAGCCATGGCGCAATGACCGGCCCGCAGCTGCTCGCAGGCTTCGTGGATCGCCGTCAGCGAGGAAGAGCACATGGTATCGACCGGCAGGCTCGGCCCGGCAAGGTCGAGCGCGTGCGAAACCCGGTTGGCGACGCTGGCGAAGGAAGTCGACGGGCGCACCATCGCCCCGCCCTCGCCCCGGAACGGGCCGTGCAACGCGTAGCCGGTCTTGGTCACGCCGGCGAAGACGCCGACATCGGCGCCCTCCCGGCCGCCGGCCACAGCCTTCAGCCGCGCGCGGGTGTAGCCGGCATCCTCGCAGGCCTCCCAGGCGCTCATCAGGAACAGGCGCTCCTGCGGGTCCATCGCCGCTGCGTCCCTCGGCGAGATGCGGAAGAACAGCGGATCGAAACCGGCAAAGTCCTGAAGGAACGCTCCCCAGCGCGAATAGCTGCGCTGCAAGGCGACCGCTTCGTCGGCATCCGGCTCGAAGAAGCCCTCAAGGCCCCAGCGCTCGGCCGGGATCTCGCCCACCATGTCGCGGCCGGACCGGAGGTTCTCCCAGAAGGCATCCAGGGTGTCGGCGCCCGGATACCGGCCGGAAAGGCCGATCACCGCAATCGGCTCGGCGCGTTCCATCGGTCCACGGCGCAATGAAGCGGCGCTCGCTTGTGCCGGCGCAACGAAGGCCGGCGCGGACGCTGTGACATCGCCCAGGCCCGTCCAGCGACGGCAGGCCTCGGGCTGGCGCTCGGCGAGCCAGCCGGCAATCGCGGCGAGCGTGCGATACTGGAAGAACAGGGTTTTCGGCAACGCATCGAAGATCCCGGCCAGCTCGCTGTTGAGCCTGGTGATCATCAGCGAGTCGATGCCGTAGTCCTCCAGCGGAGCCTGCGGATCGATCCGCCCGGCAGGATGACCGCTGATCGTCGCGAAGAGCTCACCCAGCCGCACCGTCGTGCGGGACAGCAGCTCCGAGGAAACAGCACTACGGCCCGTCATCGCCTGAGGCTCGCTTGTCAGAACTTCGGAAGCGTCCTGTCGCGAGAAGAACCGACGAGCGAGCGCCGCGTCGCCAGCAATGACAGCGGCCTGCGCATGGCCGGCGCCGAGAATGGCGTGCATCGCGGCAAGCCCTGTGCCGGTTTCCAGCGGTCGCTGGCCCATGCGCTCGAACAGCGCCGCCTGCACCTCCTCGCCGGCCTCCATCCCACCGCCCAGCCAGAGCGGCCAGCCGATGGAGGCGATCCGGCCGCCCGAGTGCTCTGCCAGCGCGTCCAGGAAGCCGTTTGCGGCAGCGTAGTCGGCCTGTCCGGCATTGCCGAAGGCGCCGGCAAGCGAGGAAAACAGCACGAAGGCGTCGAGATCCAGCCCGCTGCACGCCTCGCGCAGGGCCAGCGCACCCGTCACCTTGGGGGCGAGAACCTCGGCAAGGTCCGTCTCCCGCTTCCAGGCGAGATGCGCGTCGCGGAGCGTCCCGGCGCAATGCACCACCGCATTCAGCGTGCCGTGCACCTCGATCACATGGGCAACGAGACCTGCGACAGCCTCGGCATCGCCCATGTCCACCTGCCGGTAGCCGGCAACCGCGCCGAGCGCCCGGAGCTCGTCGAGGAACGCCTCGCGGCTGCCGTCGAGCGGCCGCGAGCCGGTCAGAACCAGCACCGCCCCCTTTGCCGTTTGCGCGATATCGCGCGCGACCAGCCGGCCGAGCCGCCCCATGCCGCCGGTGACCAGTACGACACCGCGCGGCCGCCACTGGAAGCCCGCACCGCCTGCCGGCACCTCGCGCCAGGTGCGCTCGAGGCGTTGGCCGTTCGAATAACGGATCCGCGTGCCCGCCCCGGTCCCTGCCTCACTCGCCAGCAGCCGGGCGGCATGATCGGGCGCCAGCCCTTCGGGCAGTTCGATCACCTGCCCGAGGATGCGCGGATCCTCGATGCCAGCGGTGTCGAGCATTGCGCCAAGCCCCGCAAGCAAGGCGCCCTCGCGCGCCGGCGACAGTGCCAGCTGCACCAGGACCTTGCCCTCGCCGGGCTGTTTTACGAGGTCGCGCAGCACGCCCAGCAGATGCGCCGCCGCGCGGCCATAACGCGCCGTAACCGCGCCTCGTCCGAGCGCAAGCGAGACGAGTTCGCAGCCCGGCCTTGCTTCGACGGGAACGTCGCAAGCAACGACGATGCGCCGGCCCGCAAAGCCTACGGCCGGGGCTTTCTGCTCTCGCCATTCCGGCACAAAGACAAGCGTCTCGCTGCTTGGGGTCTCGTCCGCAGGCGAGATCCCGGGGATCCAGTGGCATGTGGCGGCAAAACGGCGCGGCGGCAAAGGCCGGCGCTGGGGCGGGTGCTCGCCCGCGTAGTCCTCAAGCACCACGTGGGCATTGGTTCCGCCGAAGCCGAAGCTGCTGACGCCGGCACGGCGCGGCAAAGGAGCGCCGGTCGCATCGACAGGCCGGGGCCACGCCTCGCGGCTCCGCACCAGACGGAGCGGACTGCCGGCAAGGTCGACATGCGGATTGATCTCGTCGCAGTGAAGCGTAGGCGGCAGCTCGCCCCCTTGCATCGCCATAAGCACCTTGACGACACCGGCAAGCCCCGCAGCAGCTTCCAGATGGCCGATGGACGACTTGACCGTGCCGAGCCCGATATGCGGCTCCGCAACGCTCTCGCGCCCGCTCAGGTTAGCGAAGGCCCGCTTGAGGCCGTTGACCTCGACCGGGTCGCCGAGATGGGTACCGGTTCCGTGCGCCTCGATATAGCCGATGGTCGCGGGATCGATGCCCGCCATCGCCTCCTCGACAAGCGCCGCCTGCGCCTTCGCATTGGGGGCGGTCAGGGCACCGGCGCGGCCGCCATGGTTCTGTGCGCCGCCGATGATCGTGCCGAGAATGCGGTCGCCGTCACGCTCTGCGTCACGCAGCCGCTTGAGCACCAGCACCGCGACACCCTCACCGCGGGCATAGCCGTCCGCTCCGGCGCCGAAGCTCTTGCAGCGCCCGTCCGGCGACAACATGCCCGCATTGTGCGGTCCCTCGAAGCCTTCCGCGGCGAGGCAGAGATTGACGCCGCCGACGAGTGCGGTCTCGCAACGCCCGTCCTTCAGCGCTTGGGCAGCACGCAGCAGGGCGACGAGCGAGCTGGAACAGGCCGTGTCGATGGCCTCGCTCGGGCCGGAGAGGTCGAAGGCATGCGACACCCGGTTGGCGACCATCGCCAGCGAGTTTCCGGTCGCGACATGCCCGTCCGCGGCGACCTCGTGGGCGGCAAGAAGCGCCGCATAGTCGAGGCTGGTCACGCCGACGAAGACACCGGTCGCCTTCGGCAGATCGGACGGCTCCACACCGGCGTTTTCGACCGCATGCCAGGCGGTTTCCAGCAACAACCGCTGCTGCGGGTCCATCCGCTCGGCCTCGGCCGGCGAGATGCGGAACGCGGCCGCATCAAAGCGGTCGATGTCGGAGAGGAACCCGCCACGCCGGGGGAAGGATGCGGCCGCAACGCGGGTACGATAGGTCTCCCCGTACCGCTCGAGCGGCAGGTCCCGCGTCAGGTCGCGCCCGGCCAGCAGGTTGTCGAAGAAACTCTCGATGTCCGGGCTGCCGGGGAAGCGGCCGGCCATGCCGACAATCGCGATACGGTCATCTTCGCGTGTCTGCGCCGCTCCGGCGACCGGCTGCGAGATGGTCGGAACCGCGGCTGCTGCCAAGGGCGCGGCGCGGTGCGGGGCTGCTGCGGGCACGCTCTCGGCCGGCGGCGCGATGTCGTGGCGTCGCACCAGATGGTCGGCCAGCGCCTCGACATGCTCGCATTCGAAGAAGATCGCCGGCGAGAGCTCGATCCCGAAGGCGGACCCGATTTCGCCCGCATAGCGCGTCAGCGAAATGGAATCGAAGCCGAGATCATGGAAGAGATCGCGCAGGCCGAGATCGTCGGGATTGAATTTCAGGATCCCGGCGGCGATCCGGCGGAGCTCCTGTGCCGCCCAGTCCGCCGTCGGGCTGGTGTCCTGTGCGACCGTCCTTGCCGGCTCGGGGGCCGGAATGGATGCCGAGGCCACGAAGCGAGCCACAGGCACCGTGGCGACACCCTCGCAGCGCGCGAGAATGCGCCCACGCCTGTCCAGGAACGAGAGGTCGAACGCGCCGGAGCCGCCCGGCTCGCAGAGTACGGCTGCGACATCGCCGGTTGAAACCTCAGTGCGTGTGACACTCGCCAGCGCCAGCGGTTCGCCGCCCGCCGCCAGCAGTTCCAGCGCCTGCCAGCCTGCTCCGAGCGCGGTTGATGGAAGCGCCAGGTTCTTGCGGAACCAGTCCTGCTGCGGACCATCCTCGCGCAGCTCGCAGAGAAGGCCGCCACCGGCAAGACGGAAGGCGCGCGCGATCCCTTCCAGATAGGGACCGAAGCCGAGGCCATTACGGGCAAGGTCGCCATAGATCCGCGCGTGGTCCAGAACCTCGGGGCTGGCAGCCTTCAGGGCGTCGAGATCGACCTGCCCATCGCGTGCCGTACCCGTTGCAACCCGCGCCTGGAGCCAGGGCGTTTCGACCGCCTCTCTATCGCGGGCGACGACGCGGGCAAGGAACCCGTCGCCCGCCGGCTCCAGCGTCAGGGTAAGGGTCTTGACCGCCGGCCATTCGGGCAGGCTGAGCACCTGCAGATCCTCGACGGCCACCGGTCCGGACAGCCCGGCGATCCGGGCGAGGGCCGCGACCGTCTCGACAGCGACCATCGGCAGGACCGTCTGTTTCCGGCCGCGCGTTTGCACATAGTCCAGCAACTCGCCGAGATGGATATCGGTCTCGTAGCGCAGGCCGGACAGCGTCGAGACGTTGCGCCCGACGAAGGGATGCAGCTTCAGCCGCGAGCCCAGCGGATTGACCACAGAGGGCGCATCCGGCTGCTCGGGATACCAGCAGCGGATCTTTTCGAACGGATAGGTCGGCAGCGGCACGCGGCGCGGCTCGCGGTCCCGCCAGAGCGCAAACCAGTCGATGGCCGCACCATGCGTCCAGGCATCGGCAAGTTGCCCCAGGTCACGCGCAGCGACGGCTGCCGCCAGCCGTTCCGCGTCCTCCGGCGGATCGACATCGAGGATCGAGCGGACATGATGCCAGCGCCCGTCCGCGTCGGGCGCCTCGGTGAAATCGGCAAGGCGCCGGCGGGCGTCGGCCGGATCGCTCGCCGCCAAGGCCAGTCGGCACGGCAGCTCGGTCCGCCCGACCTGCAGCGTGAAGGCAATGTCGGAGAGATCCGCATCCGGGTGCCGTTCCATCCAATCCAGATGCCGGCGGACCAGCGCCACGAGGCGGTCCCGGTTCATCGCCGAGAACACCAGAAGCTCGGGGCCCGCCGCCCTCGCCTGCCTCGGCTGCGGCCGATACTCCTCGATCAGGATGTGCGAGTTCATGCCGCCCGCGCCGATGGAGGTCACGCCGGCTCGGCGCGGCTGCTCCCGGCCGTCGGACCCAAGCGGACGTTGCCAGGGAGCAAGCTCCCGCTGGACGCGGAAGGGCGAGGACGCGAACGGAATGTCCGGGTTCAGCGTCTCGGCATGCAGCGAAGGCGCCAGCATGCCCTTGCCCAGCTGGGCCACCACCTTGGCGATGCCGGCAAGGCCGGAGGCACCGAGCAGATGGCCGACATTGCTCTTCACCGTGCCGATGGGACAGGCGCCGACCGCGTCGGTGTGCTTGCGGAAGGCCTGAGTCAGCGCCTTCACCTCGATGGGATCGCCGAGCGCCGTGCCCGATCCGTGCCCCTCGATATAACTCACCGTATCGGCGGTGATGCCGGCATCGTCCAGCGCCCGTTCGATGGCGACCGCCTGCTGGTGCGGATTGGGCACCGTGAAGCCGTTGCGCACGCCGGCATTGCTGATGCCGGTGCCGATGATGACGCCGTGGATATGGTCGCCGTCGCGCTCGGCATCGCAGAGCCGCTTCAGCACCAGCGCACCGACGCCCTCGCCGAGGATGGTGCCCTCGGCGCCGACGCCGTAGCCGCGTATCACGTCCGCCGACTTGGTGGTGAAATGCTCCTGCGAGGTGGCGATGAGCTTTTGCGGATGCAGCAGCAGGCTGACGCCGCCGGCCAGCGCCATCTCGCAGCGCCCCGAACGGAGCATGTGCACCGCCTCGTGCACGCAGGTCGAGGCGGCCGAGCACATGGTGTCGAGGAAATAGGACGGGCCGGTGAACCCGTAATAGTAGGACACCATGTTGGGCACGGTGCCGGTATAGCTGCCGCTGGCGGGCGCGCCACGCATCAGCATGTTCTGGAAGCCGTAGAGGTCGTACTCGTTGGTCATCGACCCGACGATGACCGCAACGTCGCCGCCATGGCGCCGTTGCAGGGTCTCGCGCGAGTAGCCGGCATTTTCGAACGCCTCGACGCTCGCCTGCAGGAACAGGCGCACCTCGGGCGACATCAGCTCCGCTTCGGTCTGGGAAATGCGGAAATAGCGCGGATCGAACCGGTCGATATCGTCGAGGAAGCAACCCGTGCGGACCACGGTCTTGCCGAGAACATCGCGCTCGGGATGCAGCAGGGCCGCATGGTTCCAGCGTTCCTGCGGATAGGGCCGGAAACCGTGGATGCCGCCGGCCAGCATCTCCCAGAACTCGTCCTGCGTCGCCGCGCCGGAGACATGCAGCGACAGGCCGACGATGGCGATGGCGTGGTTGTCGGTCTCCGCATTCGGCTGCGACACGCTCGGGCCGGGGTCCGCGCGCGCAGGGATCGCTTCGGCGGGAGCCTCGACAGGAGTGGCCGGCGGGGAAGCCGCCTCACCCAGCCCCTCTTCGGCAAGAGCGGCGGCCAGCGCATCCCGGTGGTTCTCGACCAGATGGCCGGCGACGCCTTCCAGGTCGACATATTCGAAGAACAGCGTCTTCGACAGCGAGCCCAGCCGCTCTTCCAGGCGGTTCGTCGTCTCGACGATGGAGATCGAGTCGAGGCCGTATTCCTCGAGCTTGCGGTTGAGGCGGATGCGTGAAGGGTCAAGTTCCAGCACATCGGCCAGAATATCGCGCACGAAGAGCGCGCCCTGTCGGGCAAGCGCGGCATCGTCGCCCGCGGCCTGCGGGGCGTCCGAGGGGGCCGGTGCGTCCTGCTTTTCCACCACGCCCTCGCGCGCGGAAAGAAATGCGCCGATGCGCGCCGTGTCGCCGTAGAGCACAGTGGCGCAAGGCTCCTGCCCGGCGACAAGCAGCCGCTCCAGAGCGACAAGGCCCGCCTCGCTCGGCAGCGGCACGGTGCCGAAGCGTCGCTCCATCGCCTCCAGCGTCGGCATGTCGACGCTCATGCCACCCTCAGCCCAGAGCGGCCAGGCAACGGCAAGCGTCCGCCCCTGCCGCTCACCCCGCCCGACCATCGCCGCGCGCTCGGCGGCGAAACCGTCGAGAAAGCCGTTGGCGCCGGCATAGGCCGCCTGCCCGGCATTGCCGAACCGGGCCGCGACGGAGGAAAACAGCACCAGGAAATCGAGCGGCGCGGCGCATGTCGCCCGGTCGAGATTGAGCGTGCCGGCGAGCTTCGGCGCAAAGACGGGCGCGAAATCCCGCCCCGCCTGCGTCAGGATATAGCCGTCGTCGAGCAGGCCTGCCGCATGGATGACGCCCTTGAGAGGGCCGATCTCGCGGGCGATCCGCTGCGCCAGCTCCTCGACCGCCGCCGCATCTCCCATGTCGCACGCGGCATAGGTGACAGCCGCGCCGGCCGCGCGCAGCGCCTCGAACCGGCTGTCGTCCTGCGCGCTGCGGCCGCTCAGTACGATCTTGCGCGCGCCCCGTGCTGCCAGCCAGCCGGCCAAGATCAACCCGAGGCCGCCGGCCCCGCCGGTGATCCAGTAGGCGCCGTCCGGATCAAGCTTCATCTCTCCCCGCCCGGCAGGAAGATCGACCGGATCGATGCGCAAAGCCTCGCGCGAGCCGTCGGCGCGGTACCGCAGCTCGGTGAAGGTATCGGCAGCCTCGACCTCCTGCCGCAGGAGACCAGCAAGCCGTCCCGCGTCCACTGGCCCCTCAATCCGAACCAGTGCGCCGGAGATCTTCGGGTTTTCGGTTGCGGCCGTGCGCAGGAGCGCGGCCAGCGGGGCCGTGACCGATTGGAGCAGGCTCTCCGGTGCCAGCACGAGGAAATGCCGCGGGCGACGCGGCTTGTCGCGCATCGCCTCGACGATCCGCGCGTGCAGAGCATCGAAGAGGTCGGCTGCCGCAGCCGCCGGATCATCGGCGTCCGGAACTTCGGCCAGCACGCTCACGCTCTGCCCGCTGGCCTCCGACAGGTTTCTGACGAAGTTGTTGGAAAGGTTCGCCTCCTCGAAGCCTGCCAGCAGCACGGAGACATCCCGCTCGCCAACCTGCCCGGTACCGGCCGGCGCGGGCCGCCATCGGCTTTCGGCCAGCACAAGAGGCAGGTCGTCGGCGGTCTCGCCCCCAGCCACCTCAGCTGCCGTCTCGTCCGAGACGACGATCCGCAGGGCCAGATCCTCGAAGGACACACGTAGCCTGCCGTCCCGGTCCAGCATGTGAATGTCGAGATGGCGCACGGCGGCGGTCGCACTTGGCGTTCCCCGCTCGGTGACCAGCGCCCACATCAGCGGCTCGCAGGGCCCGTGCACCACCACCCGGCGGCAGGCGAAGGGCACTGCCGCGCCCGTCGGGCCGGTCTCGTCCAGCGCGATCCAGGCCTGGATGGCTGCATCCAGCATCACCGGATGCAGCGGCAGGGCGGCGAGCGTCGGATGAAGCCGCCGCGGCAGTTTCAGCTGTGCCAGAACACGGCCGCTCCCTCGGGTGACCCGCGCCATCGCCCGGAACGCCGGGCCATGATCGACGCCGCTTGCCCGCAGGCGCTCATAGCAAAGAGCGACCGGCACATCCTCGCGCAGCTCGCCCTGAAGCTGTGACAGCACCGGCGCGGATGGCGCAGCCTCCGGCGACGGCGCGATCGTGCCGCGAACGTTGTGCCCCTCGCCTTCGGCGGTGCGGATCGTAAAGCCAATGCAGCGATCCGTCTGCCGCCTCAGATGCGTCTCGACCGCGACCGGCGTCTCGCGCGCCGCAATCGGCCGCGACCAGACCACATCCTCCAGCGCGAAGGTGCTGCCGAGGCCTGCCCCGGCAAGATCGGCGGCGGCCCGTGCCATTTCCAGCGCCGCAACGCCGGGCAGGATCTGGCGACCGCGCACCTTGTGATCGGCCCAGAAGAGTTCCGGCCCGCGCAAGGAGCTTTCGAAGACCGGACCGGCGAAGCCCGAGATGTTCCGGTGGATCATCGGATGCGGTGCCGGCCGGTCGTCCTTCACGCCGAGCGACTCGTCCATCCAGTGCCGCTCGCGCGCGAAAGGATAGAGCGGCGCGCGCACCCGCCTGCCCTTCGGCAGGCCGGCGGCCAGCCAGTCGACATCCTCTCCCGACACAAAGCGCAAGGCGAGATCATGCAGCGGCTTGCCGGTTGCCCCTGCCGACGCGTCGACCACGGCAGGATGATCGGTCCCGCCGAGACGGGCGTGAAGGGCCTGCGCCAGCTCCTGCCGGTCGCGGACAAGGAAGGCGACACGGACCTCGAGCAGCGCCCGCCCGATCCGCAGCGTGTGGGCAAGATCGGCAAGAGCGGGCGCATCCGCCGCCTCGACGGTCGCCAGCAGCTCGCCAAGCAGCGCCTGCAAGCGCTCCTCATCCGCCGCCGACAGCGGCAACAGGTGCACCTCTGCCTCGCCGGCGAGTGGAGCCGCCTGCGCCTTGGGCGCTTCCTCGATCAGCACATGCGCATTGCTGCCGCCGAAGCCGAAGGAGCTGACGCAGGCGCGCCGGGGCGCGCCGTCAGTGCGCGGCCAGGGGCTTGCCTCCTTCTGGATGCGGAACGGCGTGCCGGCCAGGTCGACCAGTCGGTTCTGCGCCGTGAAGCCGACATTGCCGGGCAGATCCTCGCGGGCCAGCGCGATCAGCACCTTGACGATGCCGGCGACGCCCGCCGCACCTTCCAGATGGCCGATATTGGTTTTGACGGAGCCGATGCCGCAGCTCGCCTCGCGCGGGGCGGTGCCCGCCTCGGCGTGCAGGTCGGCGAAGGCCTCCTTCAGGCCGGAAATCTCGATCGGGTCGCCCAGCGGCGTCCCCGGGCCGTGGGCCTCCACGTAGGAAACGCTATCCGGCGCAACGCCCGCCTCGCGGTGAACGGCCTTGATCAGCGCCGCCTGCGCGCGCGGATTGGTGACGGTAAGCGAATTCGTCCGCCCGCCATGGTTGACGCCGATGCCGCGAATGACCGCATGGATCGGATCGCCGTCTGCCAGCGCCTGCTTGAGCGGCTTGAGCAGCAGCACGGCACCGCCTTCGCCCCGGACATAGCCGTCGGCCGCATCGTCGAAGGCGTTGCTACGCCCCGTCTTCGACAGCATGCCGGCCTTCGAAAAGGCGACGAAATGGTTGGGCGACCAGATCAGGTTGACGCCGCCGGCCAGCGCCATGTCGCATTCGCCGCCCTGCAGCGCCCGTACCGCCTCGTAGACGGAGGTCATCGACGCGGCGCAGGCCGTGTCATTGGTGATGCTGGGTCCCTGCAGGTCGAGGAAATGCGAGACCCGGTTGGCGATGATCGAAAAGGCGATCCCGGTCGGCAGATAGGCGTCGACATGCGGCAGGTGCTTTTCCAGCAACTCCGCATAGTCCCAATGGCAGACGCCCATGTAGACGCCCGTCCGGGTACCGGCGAGATCGGAGGCGCGGTAGCCGGCATCCTCGATCGCATGCCAGGCCATCTCCAGCGCAAAGCGTTGCTGCGGGTCCATCCAGGCGGCTTCGCGCGGCGAGATGCCGAAGAACGATGCGTCGAAGCAGTCGGCATCCTCGACGAACCCGCCCCAGATGCTGCTGGTCCTGTTGCCCCGCGCCGGGTCGCCCAGCAGCTCCTCCGCATTCCAGCGGTTGGCCGGCACCTGCGAGATCAGCGAGCGGCCGGCGGCGAGATGCGCGCCGAACGTCGCCAGCCGGTCCGCGCCCGGAAGCCGGAGCCCGACGCCGATGATCGCGACCGGTTCCTTTCCCCCCTCCCGGCTCATCGGGTCCGGCCTCCCCCGCCGATCATCACCGAGAGCCGCCGGCCGAGCACGTCGGCCGCGCCCTCCAGTAGCCGCGCCGCGATGGCGTCGGCATGGCGGGCGCGCCAGGACGCAAGCTCGCTGCCCTCGACCCACTGGTTGAACGCGCCGAGCGCCGGGCCGCAATGCACCTGGAAGTCGACCTTGTGGTCGAGATCGCCATTGAGCGCCCAGGTGGTCGTGTCCTTGAAGTAGCGACGGAAGACGAGGCCCATGCGGTGCCGGGGCGAGCGCTCCGCGCGCTCGATCTCGGATGCCGGATAGCTCATCGCCACATCGCGGAACACCTCGTCGAAGCTGCGACGGAAATAGCGTTCCTCGATCTGCTGGCGCAGCTTCGCTTCGATCTCGTCGAGGCTCTCGTGCTGACGGTAGAGCGAGACCAGCTTTTCGGCGCGGGCGGGGAAGAACAGCCCCTTCTTCAGTACCTGCACCTTGGCGCCCAGCTCGAACATCTCGCCCGACGGCGCATAGGCCGTATCATGGACGTTGATGCCTTCCAGCAGGTCCTTGACCGCATCGCTGGTCCCGGCCTCGACCGTGCACTGGTTGACCGATCCGGTGACGATGAAGTCGGCCCCCAGCATGAAGACCGCCGCGGCCGCCTCCGGCGTGCCGATGCCGCCGCCCGATCCGACGAAGATGGGGCCGAATTTCGCAAAGCGCGCCTGCGCCTCGTCCCGCACCTTCAGCACGGCCGGGATCAGGGCGAAGGGCATGCCCTGGTCGGTATGCCCGCCCGAGTCCGCCTCGACGCAGATGGCATCGGCCATCGGTACCTGGCGCAGCAGGTTGGCCTCGTCAGCGGTGATCGCGCCGCTTGCGAGCAGCTTGCTCAGCAGCCGTTCGGGCGCGGGCGCCAGAAACTGCGAGGCAACATCGGGCCGGGACACCTTGGCGATGATGCGGTTGCGCGCGGCGATCCGGCCACCGCCCTCGTCCTCAAGCCCGGCGGCGCGGTAGCGCACCAGAGCCGGCGTCACCTCCATGAAGGCGGAGGCCTCGATGATGCCAACGCCGTGCCGGATCAGGAGATCGGTGAGCTCATCCTCCAGGTGCGGCCTGTTCACATGGGCGATGAAATTGATGCCGTAGGGCGCGCCCTCGGGAAGCACGTCGCGCAGGCGAAGGATCGCGCGCTCCACCTCGGCCATCGGCAGGCCGCCCGCCCCGAAAAAGCCGAGCAGGCCGGCGCGGGCCATGCGCTCCACCAGAGCGACCGAGGCGATGCCCTGATACATCGCGCCGGCGACATAAGGGTATTCGAGCCCGAACGCCTCGCAAAAGGCACGCGAGCCGAGATTTTCCGGACTGAACCGGAAAGACGCATGGCCGTTGAGCCTGGGAGACGGCGTTTCGTCCGACGCCTTTCGGGCGGTCTCCGGCTCCGGCTCGGCGATCCTCGCGGCCGCAGCCGCGTCCGCCTCCTCGCGCGCCAGCAGGCTCGCGTCGAGCGGCCCCGCCTCGAGTTCCGTGCGCTTCACCATCGGCTTGACCACGGCGCTGCCGGCCGGCCCCAGTTCGGTGACATCGGCAAAGGTGACGCCCTTGGCCAGCAGGTAGCGGATGCTCTCGGCCCAGCGCACCGGCGCGGTGATCTGCTCGATCATCCGCTCGCGCAGCTGTCCCGCCTCATGCGGCCGCGCGGTCACGTTGGAAATGACGGGGATCTCGGGCGCCTTGAAGGTCAGGCCTGCCAGATGCTCGGCAAACGCTGCGCGCGCAGCCTCCATGTAGGGCGTGTGAAAAGCCCCGCTCACCGGCAGGACGACATAATGGCTGGCTCCCGCCTCGCGGAACAGCGGCTCGGCGGCGACCACCGCCTCGCGACGGCCGGACACGACGATCTGCCGGGGCGTGTTGTAGTTGGCGGCGAAGACGTCCCTGAGGCCATTGCGGTCGATCACCGCCGCAATGCCGTCGGCATCGAGACCGATCACAGCGGCCATGCCGCCGCCGCTTGCCTCGCCCATCAGCGCCCCGCGTCGCGCTACCATCGACAGGCCGCTGGCGAAATCGACGGCTCCCGCGGCGAACAGGGCGACATATTCCGAAACGCTGTGCCCGAGGACGAAATCCGGCCGTTCGCCGGCCTCGCGGACATGACGGAGATAGGTCAGCGCGTTGACCACATAGAGCGCGGGCTGGGTGAACTGCGTGCGGGTGAGCCGATCCATCGGCCCATCCAGGCAGAGCTGCGCGATGGAGTATCCCAGAACGGCGTCCGCCTCGGCAACGAACTGCGGAAAGGCCTCGAACAGCCCCTCGCCCATGCCGACGCGCTGCGCGCCTTGCCCTGGAAACATGAAGGCCTTCATTGCTCCTCCAGCCCGGCCTGATCCTTCACCCACTCGATCTGGCCGAGGTCCATCTTGATGACCCTATCGGCAACGCCCCAGTATCGCTCATCGTGTGTTGCCGCGATGACAAGTTTTCCTGCCGCTTTGAGTTTCGGGATAAACGTCTGGTAAAAATATTCGCGAAAATGAACATCCTGTTCCGCCGACCATTCGTCGAAAACGTAGACAGGCCGGTCCTCCAGAACCGCTGCGATCAGGGCCAGACGCTTGCGCTGCCCGGTCGACAGGTGAAGCTGGGAAAAACGACCGTCCGTGAAACGGACCTTGCCGGCAAGGCCCATCTCGTCGATCAGCGCATTGACCCGGTCCGGGTCGACGCGTTCGAGCCCGTAGAGCCGGTCGAACAGGTGGAAGTCGACGAAGATCGCCGAGAACAGCTCGCGGTAACCGCCGGCCGCCGCGCCCTCAACCGCATGACCATCGACATCGATGCGCCCGCTCGACAAGGGATAGAGGCCGCACATCATGCGCAGCGCCGTCGACTTGCCGCTGCCATTTCCGCCGACGAGGAATACCACCTCGCCCCGTGACAGGGTGAGCGACAGCGGGCCGACGTGATAGCCGACGCCCTGCTCCGCCGGATAGCTGAAGCCGATCTCGCGCAAGTCGATGGTCTGGAAACCGCGAAAGGCATGGGCATGCTGGCGCGCCTCATGCGTCGTGATCCCCTTCGAAGCATCGAGCTCGCGTTCCACGGCGAGGATCGACTGCAGGCCGAACTCGGCACGCATGAACATCGGCGACTGCGCAACCGTCTTCGTCAGCGTGCCGAGGCAGACCAGCAGTACCGGCACCAGCTGGAAGACGATGACCGTGTGCCCGGACACAAGCGCGGGGAAACCGAAGGCGACGACACCGAGCAGCGCGAAGGTGACCAGGCTGCCGAGCAGGATAAGCGACACCCAATGGTCGATGGTGCGCACCAGCATCAATTCGAGCACGTTGGAGCGCTTGCGATAGGCCTTGGAGACGGCCTCGCTACGACGGGCGTTCAGCCGCAGTTCCTTGCTGCCGTGGATGATGTCGGCGATCGCATCGAGCATCTGCGCTTGCAGCTTTTCGACGAGCCCGAGAATCCGGCCGAACCGATTGTTGATCGCCTTGTAGCCATAGACGCCACCGATCACCGCCAGCAGGAAGCACAGGAAGGCAAGCGGCGACAGATAGAGCAGATAGAGCAGCGCCACGGCGAGCAGCACCATCTGCTGGATCGCGTCCATGATCAGCGGGAAGGTCACCGACAGATGGTTGGTTTCCTTGGCGATCAGTCCGTAGAGACGGCCCCGGCCGATCCGGTCCACGGTCAGCAGTTCCGACTGGCGCAGCTTCTCCGCCAGTTCCAGCCGCAACTCGTTGAGCCGGTCCTCGATCAGCGTGGTCGCCCGCACCAGGGCGAACTGGTTGGCCAGATAGTAGGTCAGGAACGCGGCGCCGAAGGCAGCCCAGGCGATCAGTCCGGGATGCTCGGCCCGCGCCACCTGCTCCGCGACCGTGGTGATCACCACCACCAGGGCGGCGTTGGCGATGCCAGCCAGCAGGCTGAGGGCAAACATCAGCTGCAGCTTGCGGCGGCCGGATGCGCGGATGAAGGCGATCAGCTCCATGCTCACGCCTCCCCGGTCACGTCTGAAAGGCGGCCGAGATCCAGCTCCAACCGCCGGTCGCAGCAGGACCAGAAGCGGTCGTCGTGGGTCACCGCAACCACCGTCTTGCCGCGCGCCTTCAGGTCCGGCAGCAGCTCGGTGTAGAAGACCTCGCGGAAATGGGCGTCCTGGTCGGCCGCCCATTCGTCGAAGAGATAGACCTCGCGGTCCTCCAGCAGCGCGACGATCATCGCCAGCCGCTTGCGCTGCCCGGTCGACAGATCCGTGGTGGAAAAGCGCCCGTCCTCGAAGCGCACCTTGCCGTCCAGCTCCATGCGGGCGATCAGCCTCTCGACCTCGCGCTGCGTGACGTGCTCCAGCCCGTAGAGCCGGTCGAACAGGTGAAAGTCGGTAAAGATGCTGGAGAATATCTCGCGGTAGTCGCGCCGCGTCTCGGCGCTCACCAGCGCACCGTCGCAGGAGATCTCGCCCCCGTCCGGCGTGTAGAGCCCGCACAGCAGCTTCAGCGCCGTCGACTTGCCGCTGCCGTTGCCTCCCGTCAGGAACAGGATCTCGCCGCGCTTCAAAGACAGATCCCAGGGGCCGGAGGTGAAGAGCGCGCTGCCCTGCCCGTCGAGATAGCTGAACGTGACGCCGCGCATCTCGATGGTGCGGAACGAGCGGTAGCGCGAGGGCGCGCGCGCAGAGGCTTTCGGCTCCGGCGCAAGGCCTGCATCAAGGCGCCGCTCCAGAGCATAGACATGGGCAAGGCCCGCCTCGGCCCGCGCGATCAGCCGCACGACAGAGGTGATCGCCGCGATGGGGCCGAGCGCGAAGACCGTCGCGGCGGTGATCTTGTAGATCGTGTCCGTATAGCCCTGGAAGAACACCGGCAGGACCAGCACGACGACGCCGATGAGCAGGAAGATGAAGGCATTGGCGAATTGCAGCAGGGAGACCCAGCGGTCGCCCAAGCCCACCACTACCTGCCGCAACCGCGAGGTCACGTCCGCGAAATGCGCCTGCAGCGCGTCGTTCTTGTCGGCGTTGAGCCGGATTTCCTGAAAGCCCAGCGTGAAATGGGACAGGCTGTCGAGCATTTCCGCTTCGCGGTGATGCACGTCGGCCAGGGCCCCAGTCAGTGCGCTCTGGCGCCGCCAAAAGACATAGAGCCCGGCAGCCAGAAACACGGTGACCACAAGGAAGGAGATCGGCGACAGGGTCGCCACATAGAGCAACAGGAAAACCAGCAGGAAGGCGTTCTGGGCCGCACCGATCAGCAGCGGCAGCGTCTGCGACAGGTGGTCGGTTTCCTGCGAGACGGTGACGAAGACGTCGCCATGGCCGAGCCGCTCGAGCGTCCTCAGGTCTACACGGCGGATCTTGCTGACGATTCGTCGACGCGTCGCCTCCAGACGGGACTGGACGAAACGGTTGGCTTCATGCAGCGAGGCTCGGCTCGACAGCAACACGAAGGCGAGCATCGTCACGTAGACAAGAAGCAGCTGCGTCCCGACGGGTTCCGCCAGCACCGCTTTTTCGGCCGCCTCGTTGATGAGGCCGACAAGCCCCGCATTTCCAAGGCCAGCAAGGCTGGTGATCAGCAGGATCGACCGGCGGTTCACGGGTGGGCCGGATCTGAGCAGCCGCAGGATGTTCATGCAGATGAAACCACGGTGACTGCCCCTGTCCCGATGCCGCGCAACCCGCCCCACGGTGCATCCGGCCTGCCGGCAGCGCCCTGTTCACGGATCAGATTTCACTGGTGTTTCGTCATCTTCGGCAGCTCCGACCGCCGTTACGGAATGCTATTCAGCACGCCTTCCGCTGGCAAGTGCACGCCTTGCCGGCGCGTCCGGGATTTTCCTCCTGGCGTGCATTAAGCTCGTTCGCAGAGCACGTCGTCCACAGGTAGCGGAAAGACTGTTGCGGCGCACACTTATTCGCTACCGTAAGGTCGTTCCGCTTCGTGCGGGGCACCCGGGGGGACGACAGGGGCGCCGACCAGAGGCGACCTGCATGTCCGATCTCCATAGGACACCGAGCGGCTTTCCAGCCCGGCTGCAGGCGATCAGAGCGCATGGACAAAATTCGGGACTTCATCGAGGAACAGTTCCTGATCGAGTTCGACGACTCCTTTCCCGAGGACTCCGACCTGTTCAAGGAAGGCGTGATGGACTCCTTCGGCTACGTGCAGCTGATCCGATTTCTCGAGCAGGAGTTCGACATCCGCTTCACGGAGCAGGAAATGACCGGCGACGTTCTGGTGAGCCTCGTCCAGATCCGCGAAACGGTCGCCCGAAAGGTCGCCGAACGCGCAGCGGGCTGACCGCCGGACGCCTAACGCCAGCAAGCAGAGACCGACCAGGGGGCACGCGACGTCATGTGCGGCATTGCCGGCTTCATCAGCGCCGATCGCGGCTGCGACGATCCGCGGGGCCAGATCAGCGGCATGCTGACCGCAATCGCCCATCGCGGGCCGGACGGCGCCGGCTATGTGCTCGACGACGGGTTGGCCATGGGGACGGTGCGGCTGGCGATCCTCGATCCGGCCGCCGGCATACAGCCGATCAGCGACGAGAACGGGCGCTACTGGCTCTGCTACAACGGCGAGGTCTACAATTATCGGGAACTGCGCGAGACGCTTGTCGGCCTCGGCCACGTCTTCCGCACGGACTGCGACACCGAAGTCGTGCTGCGCGCCTGGATGGCCTGGGGCCCGGATTGCCTGAAGCGCTTCAACGGCGGTTTCTCCTTCGCGCTCTACGACCGCCGGCAGAAGGAGCTGTTTCTCGCCCGCGACCGCTACGGCAAGCGCCCGCTGTTCCTCGCCCGCCACGGCGAGACGATTCTCTTCGCCTCCGAGATGAAGGCGTTCCTGGCCGTTCCCGGCTTCCGGTTCGAGCAGGATCCCGAGCAGCTCGCCTCCATTCTCGGCCAATGGACGCCGCTGCCGCACCAGTCGGGCTTTCGCGGCATCGAGAGCCTGCCCATGGGAGAATGGGCAAGGGTGTGCGAAGGCCGGATCGAGCGCTTCGTCTATGACGAGCTCTCCTTCGCACCAAGCGAGACCATCTCCAGCGAGCACGAGGCGGTCGAGCGGATCCGCGCGCAGCTGACGGACGCCGTTTCCCTGCGGCTGCGCAGCGACGTGGAGGTCGGCGTCTATCTCAGCGGCGGGGTGGATTCGGCCATCGTCGCCGCGCTCGCCCGCGAGCTGACCCCGCATCCGCTCTCCACGTTCTCGGTCGAGTTCGAGGATGCGGAGTTCGACGAGTCGGCAGAACAGCGGCTCGTCGCGGAGCATCTGGGCACCCGCCATCATGCCCGCCGCATCAGCCATGCCGACATCGCCGAGGCCTGCCCCGATGCGGTCTATCACGCGGAAGTGCCGGCGTTTCGCAGCGCCTTCATCCCCATGTTCCTGCTGTCGCAGCGCACCCGCGAGGCCGGAATCAAGGTGATCCTCAGCGGCGAAGGCGCCGACGAAGCGTTCCTCGGCTACGACCTGTTCAAGGAAACGCTGCTGCGCGCCGCGTGGAACGAGCTTCCCGAGGACATGCGCCGGAGCCGGCTGGAGCGGCTCTACCCGCACCTTGCCCATTACGGGCCGAAGGACATCGCCGCCGTCACCGGGCTCTACCATCAGTTCTCGGCCGAGAAGATGCCGGGCCTCTTCTCTCACGAGCTGCGCTTCCAGAACGGCCAGTTTTCGGCCCGCCTGCTGAGCGCGCCCGGCGACCCCTTCGCCGAGATTTCGGCGCTTGTCGCCGGCAATCCGGCGTTCGGCTCGATGAGCGCGGTCGAGAAGGCCCAGTGGCTGGAATACAAGACCCTGCTGCCCGGTTACCTGCTGTCGACCCAGGGCGACCGCATGAGCCTTGCCCATGGGGTGGAGAACCGCTGCCCGTTCCTCGATCCGTCGGTGATCGGGCTCGCCTCCTCGGTCAACCTGCGCTTCGACGACGGGTTCACAGAGAAGCGGCTGTTGCGCGATGCCTTCCGCGACCGGCTGCCGGGTGCGGTCGCCGACAAGCGCAAGTTCCCGTACCGGGCACCGGACGCGGCGGCCTTCGCAGCCTGCCGGCCCGACTATCTCGATCTCGTCCTGTCGGAGAGCGAGCTGGCGAACCTGCCCTTCCTCAATGCCAAGTTTGCCCAGCGCCTTGCCACGAAGGTGCTGACCAAGCCGGCCGAGGAGGTCAGCACGAAGGAAAACCAGACCTTCCTGTTCCTGCTGTCCATCGCCTTGCTCGACCGGTTCTTCGTGCAGCGGCAGGGGCTGGCGCACACAGGCGGGTCAAGTGTCCTGCCGCCGCTGCAACGCGCGGTGGACCTGCGTGCCGAGGCCGCGCCTCAGGCCTCCCAGGGAAACTTTGCGTCCCTCACGTAACGGCGGATATCGGCCCGGATCTGCGGATCGGCGAACATCTCGCGATTGGCGGCAAGCGCTGCTTCGCGCTGGCCCTCAAGGTCGTCGAGCCCTGCAGCCGCATGCGTCTTGAAACGGGCGATGCCCGCCCGCCCCGGCAGCCGAAGCCGCATCAAGTGCTGGCGCAACAGCTCGTCGGCCCGCTCGCCCAGCGCATCGACAAGCCCGAAGGACAGGGCATCGCGCGCGCCCACCGGCCGCGTCATCAACGTCATGTAGCGGGCGCGCTGCGCCCCGACCCGGCGCGCCAGGAACGGCAGCACACAGGCCGGAAACAGGCCGAACAGCAGCTCGGACAGGGCAAAGCTCGCGCTCTCGTCCGCCAGCACGATATCGGCCGCGGCGGCCAGTCCGACGCCGCCGGCATTGGCCCTGCCCCGCACCACGCTGACCGTGACGAAGGGCCCGCGCACCATGCGCAGCCACAGATCGTAGAGCGGGGCCGGGTCCATTGGCACGGCATCCTCCGCGACGGCGTCAAAATCGCCGCCCATGCAGAAGACATCGTCGCTGCCTTCCAGCACAACGACCGTGACCGCGCGGCCATCCGGCCCTTCGTCCGCCTCGCAAAGGTCGAAGGCGGCATGCAGCTCTTGCACCATCTGCGGCGTGATGCTGTTGCCCGCCTCCGGCCGGACGAAGCGGATACGGCAAATGCCCTGCGCGATGCTGCAGGAAATCGTCGAGAACCCGCTCATATCGCCTCTCCCTCCGGCGCCCCGAAGACCAGCGCGACATTGGTGCCGCCGAAACCGAAGGAGAACTTCAATGCGTGGCGGATGCGGTGCTCCTGCGCCGCGCCCCGCACCCAGCCGAAGTCCTCATCCAGCGGCGCATCGAGATGAAGCGTCGGGTGCAGCAGCGCCTCGCGCATCTGGATCAGCACGGCAGCGGCCTCGACCGCGCCGGCCGCGCTCAGCCCATGCCCGATGATCGACTTGGTGGCGTTGACCCGCGCGTGACCGAGGCCAAGCCTGCGCATGGTGGCGAGCTCCGCCTCGTCGCCGGATGGCGTTCCCGTGGCATGGCCGTTGACGTAGTCGATGTCGGCAGCCACCAGTCCGGCCGCGGTCAGCGCGTCTTGCGCGGCACGGACCTGCGCGTCGGAATTCGGCTCCGGGCCGCGGCTGCCATCGGTGCAAAAGCCCGTTCCAAGCACGCGGCCATAGACCGTGCCTCCGGAATGCTCCGGCCGGGTGACGACCAGCGCAGCGCAGGCCTCGCCATAGAGGAAGCCGTCATGGCCCGTGTCCATCGGCCGGCAGACCGGCCCGGCGCCCAGCGCACCGAGCGCGCGGAAGCCTTGCAGGTCCATCATGGAGACGTCCTGCAACGCGCCGAGGGCGATGCAGGCATCGACCCTGCCGCTCCGCACGGCCTCGACCGCCTCGACGATGGCGGCCGCGCCGCTCGCCGAGGCCGCGCCGACCGTGTGGGCAAAGCCGCGGATGGGAAACTGCGAAGCGCACAGGCCGCAGATATCGGTGTCTAGGAAGACGTGGCCGTGTCGCGGCGGCAGGAAGTCGAGCCGGTCGGCGTATTCGCGCAGGCTCAAGAGCTGCTCGCGCGCCATCAGGTTCGACCCGCCGACGATCAGGCCGATCCGCTCGGGCATCACATGGTCCAGCCCCGCTTCGCGCCAGGCCTCGTCCAGGACGGCGACCGCCGCACGCCCGCTCAGGCCCGCGGTGCGCTCGACCCGGGGCGGCAGAATGGAGGGAGGATCGGGCATCTCGAAGCCGAAGAACGGCGGGCTGCCGTCGCCGCGCTGCCGGCCGGGACGGGCAAGCGGCGCGAAAACGCTCCGCCCCTCGAACAGTCCGGCGCGGAACGCATCCTTGCCGTGGCCGAGACCGCTGGCGACCCCGATGCCGGTGACAACGAGCGAGTGCAGGTCAGGCCTTGGACTTGGCATGCAGGAGATCGGCCAGCTCGCCGATGTTGCGCGGGCCGTGCAGCTGGACCATCGGCACCTTCAGGCCGATGGCCTCCAGCGTCGCCAGGATGATCTCGCTGCGCTCGATGGAGTCGACCCCGAGATCGGCCATGGAATCGGCGCGGGTGATGGGCTGCGCCTCCAGCTCCGGCACGGTGCTGCGGATCTCGGCAATGATGATCTCGGCAATCCGGTCGCTGTCCAACTCGCCCCCTTTTCCAGGTTCTGCCGCTGTTGCGACAGCCCGGCTCAGATCCAGATGTACTTGCGGTGGTAGCCGACGACCGCATCCAGCACAAGCCGATCGCCGGCCGCATCGACCGGCCAGGCGTCCGGCACGATCTGGTGGTTCAGCTCGGCATCCTTCGTGCCGAAGCGTACGACGCTCTCGCCGCGCAGCAGCGTCTCGTATTCCTCGATCGTGAGGCGGTGGCGGCGGTCCAGCGCCTGCGGGATGCGCATCGCGCGCAGACGCTCGCTGCTCTCCGGCGTCACGACGCCGCTGTAGAACTCCGAGCAGCAGCCCGAGCCGTAGGAGAACAGTCCGACCCGCATCGGCGCATCGACTGCGACCGTATCCAGCATGCCGGCAAGCGCCACGAAGACCGAGCCGCCGGCGGTGTTGCCGACCCGCTTGCCAAAGGCAAGGCTCGGCGCCAGGCGCGCCTGGAAGTCGGCTTCGATCTCCTTGGGCGGCGCCTTGTAGAGCCGGCGCATCAGGTGCCGGTGGGCGCCCTTGACCATGCCGCCGAACGGCGTGTGGAAGCACAGCTGGCCGAAGCTTTCGCGAAAGTCCGCATTCTCCACCCGGCGGCTGTAGTCGCGGAACGCGCCCTCGCAGCAGTCGAGATAGGCCATCAGCGACAGGTCCGCATCACCCGCCTCCGTATCGGGACCCGGACGGCAGGTGTCCATCACCTCGAAGGCGTGATTGCCATAAGCCCCGGCATCGATGCGCAGGACATGCGGCGTATCGGAGACCAGCATCGCCACCGCGCCGGCGCCGGAGCTCGGTTCCGAATAGGCCCATTCCTCCACCGCGCCGGCATCGGCGAGCGCGAAGCGGGAAATGTCGGTCGCCACCACCAAGGCCTTGGCGCCGGGCGAGGTCTGGGCGAGCAGGAAATTCACCGCCATCTGCAAGCCGGCCGTGCCCGAGTAGCAGGCCTGCTTGATCTCGAAGAGCCGGCAGTTGGACGGCAGGTCCAGATGCGCATGCACATAGGTGCTGAGCGACTTGCCGAAGTCGATGCCGGACTCGGTGCAGGTCACCACCATCTCGATGCGGGCTCGCTCCTCCGGCGCCAGCGCATCGATCAGCGGCCGGGCGGCATTGACCGCGAAGGTGACCGGATCCTCGTAAGGCAGCGCCACCGTCTTTTCCTGAACCAGCAGGTTCTCGAACCGGGGCATGTCGAGCCCGCGATGAAGGCAGAGTTCCTTCACATCGAGGCAGGCCATGCCGCCATAGACGTTCATCGCCTCGATACCGACGGCGCGGGTCATGCGGCAACTCCAACACGAACCGGAAGGCGGCCGAGCCCTCGGGCGTTCAGCCGGTCGAGCCGCCATTCGGGCTCGCCGGCCAGTTCGATGGAACCATATCGGTCCAGCAGCGCGGAAAAGGCGACATGCGCCTCAAGCCGGGCCAGCGGCGCACCGATGCACACATGCGGGCCCGAGCCGAAGGTCAGCTGGGCATTGGCGGGACGGCCGATATCGACCTCGTCGGCGCGCTCGAACCGGGCCGGATCGCGGTTGATCGCCCCGACAAGGCCAAGAACCGGAGCACCCGCCGGGATCAGCGTGCCCTCGACATCGACATCCTCGCGCGCCACCCGCAGGATCATGTTGCCGCCAGGCTCCATGCGCAGGAACTCCTCGATGGCGGTGCGCAGCAGGCTCCGGTCGGCACGCAGCCGCGCCATCTCGCCCGGATGCCGGAGCAGCAACAGCAGGCCGTTGCCGATCAGCGTCACCGTGGTCTCGTGGCCTGCGACCAGCATGGAGACGAGATTGGTCAGCGTCTCCTCCTCGTCCAGCGTGCCGTCGTCATGGGCGCGGATCGCAAGGTCCATCAGGCTGTCGCCCGGCCGGGCCCGGCGGGCGGCGACGTGCTCGCGCAGGAAGGCCTTGAACTCGGTCAGCGCCTCGAGCGCTTCGCTTTTCTGGTCCGGCGTCATCAGGATATCGCCGATGCGGATCAGCGAGGCGCTCCAGCGCGCGACCGTCTCGTCGAGGCTTTGCGGAATGTCGAAGAGCTTGCACAGGACCCGCAGCGGCAGGGGACCGGCAAAGGCCTCGATGAAATCGACCGTGCCCTCGCGAGGCATCGCATCGAGCAGTTGCGCGGCCTCGGCCTCGACAAGGGCGCCGACATCGCGCACCGCCTGCGAGCGGAAGGCCGGCTCGTAGACCTTGCGCATGCGCGCGTGCTCCGCGCCGTCGCAATTGATCATCTGCGGCTGGAACTCGCTAAACAGCCGATAGCCGACGGGGTCGTGCACCCTGTAATCGGGCGCGGTCCATCCGTTCTTCCAGTGGCGGGTGTCGCGGCCGAGCTCCGAGGACTTCGCGACCTTCAGGAAGGCGCGATGCCCGAGCACGAAATAAACGCCGGACGCCTCGTCGAGATGAACGGGGCCGAGCGCCTGCAGCCGCTTCAGCTCGTCATAAGGGTTCTCCAGGAACGCCCGGTCGGTCAGGATCGACCACCAGTCGATCCCCTCGCCCGTCGCAGCAGCCCCTTGCTCGCTCATGCGCCCCGCCCGCTCCTATCGCGCCGCGTAGATGTGAAACACCGCGGCCCCGCCTTCGGCGAGCGGATGCGTGTCGGTCGTCACCCGATAGCCGCGCGCCGCCAGCCCGGACGCGATCTCTTCCAGTTTCGGCCGGCCCAGATGCACCTCGACCATCAGCTGGCGGATGCGCGGCCAGTCGGCCTCCTTGATGCCGGCAAGCACCTCCTCCTCGGCGCCTTCCGTATCGATCTTCAGAAGGTCGATCGCCTCGACACCGTAGGCTGCCATCTGCGACGACACCGTGTCGATGCGGGCCCGCACCCGCTCCACCCGGAGCAGCGTATCGAGAAAGCCCTCCGTCTGCGCCAGTTCGCCGGCACCGGTGCGCTCGATCACGGCGCGCACCGCCTCGCCGGCGCTTCCCGTGAGAAGGTCGCGAATGCCGCCGGCCATCCGCTCGCCGACCTCGCTATGCGCCGTCGACAATGCTGCAACGCCGGGAAAATAGTCGAACTCCACCTCGCCGGCCTTGGCGCCAAGACCCAGCGGCACAGCAACGGCCTGCGGCTCGGCGGCCTCCAGGTTGCGTTCCAGCGCGGCAAAGACCTGCGGCACCGGCTCGAAGGCGATGATACGCGCGGACGGCGCCTGCTGGAGCGTGTAGAGCGAGAACAGGCCGATATTCGCCCCGACATCGAAGACCGTTCCGTCCTGCGGCAGGCTCAGGCCATGCGCTGCAAGGTCCTGCGAAAAGATCTCATGCACTGCAAAATCAACCTCGTAGGGGTTGATGCAGGCGATTTGCCGGCCGTCGGGCAGAAGCGCAGTCTTCAAGGTCACGGGGTCGTCCGTCGCCGAAGGGGAATCATGACGCGCCTCAAGGGGTTGACGTCGGTAGCGAGTGTTCCCCATGTGAAAACAGGGGTCAAGGAACGATCCCGGACATGGTTCCCGCCAAGGCCCCCGCATGAAACTTCGCGCCATCAGCGACCTGCATCTCGCCAGCCCGGCAAACCGCGACGCCCTGTTCGCGCTGCCCGACTATCCCGAAGACTGGCTGGTTCTGGCCGGCGATGTCGGCGAGCGGTTCGAGCACATGCGCCTTGCCTTCACCGAGCTGACACGCCGCTTCGCGCGGGTGTTCTGGGTTCCGGGCAATCACGACCTGTGGGCAATTCCGGAGGAGACGGGGCTGCCCGCGCTGGTGGGCGAGGAGCGCTACCGCCGCCTCGTCGAGACGGCGCGCGCGCATGGCGTCGTCACCCCGGAAGACCCGTACGAGATCTGGACCGGCGACGGCGGCCCCTGCGCCATCGCGCCGTTGTTCCTGCTCTACGACTACAGTTTCCGCCCGGCGCATGTCAGCCGCGACGGCGTCGTCGGCTGGGCGCGCGAGATGGGCTCGGTCTGCGCCGACGAGATGTTCCTCAATCCCGCGCCCTTCGCCTCGCGCGAGGCCTGGTGCCGCGAGCGCCTGCGGCAGACGGAGGCGCGACTGGCCGCCCTGCCCCCGGACATGCCGACGGTGCTGATCAACCATTTTCCGCTGCGCGAGGATCTCATCCACATTCCGCGCGCGCCGCGCTTCACGCCCTGGTGCGGGACGCGGGCGACAGCCGACTGGCATCGGCGGTTCAACGCGCGAGCCGTGGTCTCCGGCCATCTGCATGTGCGACGCACCGACTGGCGCGACGGAACCCGCTTCGAGGAGGTTTCGCTCGGCTACCCGCGCCAATGGGACCAGTCGCGCGGCATGGCCGCCTATATCCGCGAGGTGCTGCCCGGCCCCGATCAGGTCGAGGACGAACTCGCCGCGCCGAGGTTCCGCAAGTAGTCGAGGGGCGCTTCGCCGATCTCCATCGACAGGCGCTCGGGATGGGGATGGCGCACGCCGACGGCGAGCTTGTGGCGGTCCGTTGGGCGCAGGTGCCGGAAACGCCAGAGCGCTGCATCGTCCGCCTCGATATCGTCGAAGCGGATGACCGGCGGCTCCAGGGTGAAGGCGAAGGCATCGAGCGGCTGCGACAGCCCCTTGCCGATGGCCTTCACATAGGCCTCCTTCAGCGTCCAGAAGGTGAGGAAGATCTCGGTCTTGCGCTCGCTCGGCGTTGCGGCCAGCAGCGCGCGCTCATCCGCAGCGAAGACACGTTTCGCCAGCTGATCGACATCGTTGACCCGTTCCAGCCACTCGACATCGACGCCGACGTCGTTGTCGACCGTCAGGGCGACGGCTGCCAGTTCCCGCGTGTGGGACAGGTTCACCCGAAGACGCGGCAGGCCGGGCGGCGGCGTCACCTCGGGCTTGCCATGATCGCCAGCGGTGAAGCGCCAGTCGCGTGCCGGCAGGTCCGTCCACCAGGTCAGGAGGCCGCGCGTCAGCGCATGGGCGGCGATGTAGACGTCCCGGTCGCGGTCGAAATGGAAACGGGTCGAGCGCTCCAGTTCGCTGTCCTCCAGCAGGCTTTCAAGCAGCTGCCAGTCGTCCTCGCGAATGCTCTTCAGGTCCAGCCACCAGACGGTGACGTGATCGACGCCCGCCTCGAGCTTGTCGCGAAAGGGCGGGCCGTGCGAGATAGAACTCTCCTGCTTCGCACCGCCCTGCCAGGATTCCTGCATGCCGCCTGCTCCGTCGTCCCTGCCGCTCGTCTTCTGCTTCGCCGGCCAGGGCTCCCAGTACTACCACATGGCCGCCGACCTTCTTGCCGAAGAACCGGTGTTCAGGCAATGGATGGAAATCGGCGACGCCATCGTGCGCGACCGGCACGGCGTCTCGCCGCTCGCCGAAATCCATGCGAGCGGACGGCGCGCCAGCGAGCCCTTCGACCGGCTGGAGCACACCCATCCGGCGATCTTCATGACCCAGTTCGCCATGGCCAAGCTGCTGCAGCACAAGGGGATCCGCCCCGATATGCTGCTGGGCGTCAGCCTCGGGGAATTCGCCGCCATGAGCGTTGCCGGGATGGTGCCGTTCGAGACGGCGCTCGCCGCCGTCGCCCGCCAGCCGCGCCTGTTCCTGGAAAGCTGCGCGCCCGGCGCGCTGATCGCCGTCCTCGGCCCGCCGTCCTTGCGCGAGAGCGAAGCCCGGCTCGGCGCCTTGAGCGAGCTTGCCGGCATCAACGCCGAACGCCACCATGTACTGGCGATGCCGACCGAGAATGTCGCCGAGGTGGAGGCGATCCTCACCCGGCTCGACGCGCCGTTCCAGCGGCTGCCGGTTCCCTTCGCCTTTCACTCGAGCTGGATCGAGCCCGCGCGCGCCGCCGTCATCGCCGATGCGGCGGCCGAACGGCTGGAAAGCCCGTTCTGGCCGGTCTGGTCCGCCTGCCTCGGTGCGCCGGTGAAGCCCGGCGTTCCGGATCTTGCCTGGCGGATCGTGCGCGAGCCGATGCGCCTCGGCGCCAGCATTGCGGCCATCGAAGCGCAGGGCGGCGCCCACTACATCGACCTCAGCGCCACGGGAAGCCTTGCGGCCATCATCCGGCAGGACCTCGACGAGGCGTCGCCCTCGCGCATCAGCGCGGTGCTGTCGCCCTTCGGCGGCAACCTGCGGCGTCTCGCGAAGCTGCTGGAAACGGCCTGAGCTGTCGACGGCTCAGGCGGCCTTGCGCCGCGCGGCGAGCTCCAGCACGGCCCCGACCGCGACCGGGTAGCCTTGCGCCCCAAGTCCTGCGATGACGGCTGTCGCCGTGCGCGAGACCAGCGAGCGGTGATAGATCTCCTCGCGCCGGTGGACGTTGGAGATGTGCAGCTCGATGAGCGGCCCGGGAAACATCTTCAGCGCATCGAGAATGGCGATGGAGGTGAAGGTGAAGGCGGCCGGATTGATGACGATGCCCGCCGCCTCCCGGTCGATCGCCTCGTGGACCCAGTCGATGATCTCGTATTCGCGGTTGGACTGGCGGAATTCCAGCGGATGACCGCCGGCCGCCTCGCGGCACATCGCCTCGACCTCGGCGAGCGTGGTGCGACCGTAGATTTCCGGCTCGCGCGTGCCGAGACGGTTCAGGTTGGGACCGTTGAGGACGTAGATCGGTGCAGACATGGTATCAGCCCTGGTATCCGAAGAGGCGTGGCAGGAAGAGAACGAGATCGGGGAAGAGCGTGATCAGCCCCAATGCGAAGAGCAGCGCGTAGAGGAACGGCATCACCTCGCGCACCAGCGCGCTGAGGCTCACCTTGCCGATATTGGTCATGATGAAGAGCAGCAGGCCGTAGGGCGGCGTGATCAGGCCGATCATGATGTTGACGACGCTGACGATGCCGAAATGCACCAGATCGATGCCGAGCGCCTTCGCGGTCGGGATCAGCACCGGCAGCACGATCAGGATGATCGTCGTGCCCTCCAGCAGGCAACCGAGCAGCAGCAGCAGGATGTTGACGAGGATCATGAAGGCGAGCGGCGACAGGTCCAGACCCTGGATGAACACGGTCAGGGTGCGCGGGATGTTCTCCACCGTCACCACGTAGTTGAAGACCAGCGCACCGGCGATCAGCATGCCGATGGAGGCGGTGGTGCGGGCGCTCGACAGGACCGAGCGATAGGCGCTGGCGGGCGTTACCGTGCGGTACACAACCGCCGAGATCAGGAAGGCATAGGCAGCGGCGATGGCGGCGGCTTCCGTCGGCGTGGTCATGCCGGAATAGATGCCGCCGAGCAGCACCACCGGCATCATCAGCGCCGGCAGCGCCCTGAAGGTGATGCCGGGGATCTCGCGCAAGGGGACCGGGGTCTCGACCGGAAAGGCGCGCCGGCGCGCGGTCAGCATCACCAGCAGCATCAACGTGCCGCCCATAAGCAGGCCGGGAACCATGCCGCCGAGGAACAGGTAGCCGATGGAGGCATCGGAGACGAGCGCGTAGAGCACCACGGGGATCGAGGGCGGAATGATCGGTCCGATCACCGAGGTCGCGGCCGTCAGGGCGGCCGCAAAGCTCGCCGGATAGCGCCCGCCCTCGGTCATCATCTTCTGCATCATCTTGCCGACGCCGGCCGCATCGGCGATGGCCGAGCCGGACATGCCGGCGAAGATGATCGACTGGATGACGTTGACCTGCGCCAGGCCGCCGCGGAACCGGCCGACCAGCGCATTGCAGAAGTCGAGCAGGCGCAGCGTCATCGAGCCGGAATTCATGATCTCGGCCGAGAGGATGAACAGCGGCACCGCGAGCAGCACGTAGCTGGTGTACATGCCGTTCAGCAGCTGCTCGGCCGCCGTGCCCATGTCGAGGCCGGCGAGGTAGAGATAGAGGATCGAGCCGGCGATCATCGAGTGGCCGATGGGCAGCCCGAGCAGGGCAAGCCCGAGGATCGCAACGATGCAGGCGGCAAAGGGATCGATCACGCCTGCCCCTCCGATGTCGGCGCGGCACTGTTGCCGTCGCGGTCCCTGCCGTCGCTGCCCGAAACGGCGCGCCAGAGGATCCACAGGTAGCGGACGAGCACGGCCACCGCGAAGACCACATATATCGAGAACAGGTGGTCGAAGCGGATCTTCAGATAGGCGGTCGACTGCACCTTCATGAAGGTCACGTAGTCGACGACGGCCGGCAGCGACAGAAGATAGAGCCCGATCAGGGCGAGAGCGCCAAGGGCCGTCATGATCCGCCGCGCCCGCGGTCCGACGCCGGAATGCAGGAGGTCGAAGCGGATCTCCTCATCCTCGCGCAGGACGAAGGCCGCGCCCCACAGCACCAGCCACAGCCACATCACCACGGTCAGTTCCGAGGTCCAGCCGGTCGGCAGGTTGAGGAGGTAGCGGAAGGCGATCTGCAGCAGGAAGGCGATGAACATCACCGCCAGCATCAGGGCGAGCAGGTTTTCCGCGCGGCGATACAGGAAGCGGCCGATCTGGGCGATCCGCATGCGGGCCTCCGGAGCGTTCGGGGCAAGGGTCGTCAACGGCGCGGCAGACAGGCGGGGGAGGACACGTGCCCTCCCCCGCAGCACCGGTCAAAGTGCGTTGATACGATCGATCAGGCCCTCGGGCCAGTCCTTCGCCAGGTCCGATTCCAGATACATCTTCTGCGCATGGGTGCGGAAGGCATCGACATTCGGCTTGTAGATCTGCAGGCCCTGCTCCTTGAAGAAGGCTGCCAGCTCCTCCTCGCGCTTGATGTGCTCGGCGGTGCTCCAGGCGATGGCCGCGTCGGCGGCTTCCTGCACCTTCGCCTGCTGTTCAGGCGAAAGAGCATTCCAGGTGTCGAGCGAGATCGTCAGCAGGTCATAGCCGACCAGATGCGAGGTCAGGACGATCTGCGACATCACCTCGTAGAACTTCATGTTCTGGACGTTCGGCAGCGGGTTGTCCTGGCCGTCGATGGCGCCGGTCTGGAGGCCCGTATAGACCTCGGCATAGGCCATCGGCGTCGGGTTGGCGCCCAGCGCCTGCCCCAGGAACTGCCAGGCATCGCCGCCGGGCATGCGCAGCTTGATGCCGGCCATGTCGGCGGGCGTCTCGATCTTCTTGTCGACGCGCAGGCCCACCTGCCGCGAGCCGAAATAGGTCGGGCCGAGGATCTTCACCTTCAGCCGCTCCTCGACCATCTGCGACATCTCCTTGCCGACATCGCTGGCGAAGAAGGTGCGCAGGTGATCCGCGTCACGGAAAAGATAGGCCGAGGTCAGCGCCGACCACTCGGGGATCTGGTTGGAGATGTCCTGGGGGGCGATGTTGCCCATCTCCAGGTTGCCGCGCTGCAGGGCGACGAGCTCGGTGCCCTGCTTGAACAGCGTGCCGCCGTAGTAGCCCTGGTAGTCGAAGCCGTCGCCGATACCGTCGGCGAAGCGCTGCATCATCCCGGCCCGGATGTCCTGGTCCGAGAAGACGGCGGAAAAGCGAAGCTGGACCTTGTCCTGGGCCATTGCAGTGGTGGCAAACCCGGCAATCGCCAGCGCAGTGCCGGCCGCGATCAGCGACCGTCGTGTCAAAGTGAACATGGCACTCCTCCCAAGCCATTTTCGTTGACGGAGGCCCGCGTCGCCGGCCCGTCGTAAGGGATTCATGCCACTAGAGGGACGCCGCATCAATAGTCGATTGCAAAAATCTATGATATTTTCGATTACATCATTTATCGAACCGACCCTAAACCTCCACACTGGCGCGCAGATGGCTTTCCTGGGAACCGCAGTCCGCCGCCGCCTCGCGCCTTGCGGCCCCGACCTTCCACCTCCCCGGGCGGCAACCGCGTTGCCTTGCAGGCGATCCGACATTATCACGATCCTATGAAACACGACGCTTCCGCCACAGACGGCGACCAGACCCAGACGATCGGCGAGAACGCCTATCGCCGGATCCGCACCGACATCATCTTCGGCCGGCTGGCTCCGGGCCAGAAGCTCAAGCTCGACCGGCTGCGCGATGCCTATGGCGCCAGCATCAGCACCCTGCGCGAGATCCTGAACCGCCTGTCGTCGGAAAGCCTCGTCATCGCAGAGGGTCAGCGGGGGTTCGAAGTCGCCCCGGTCTCCGTCGAAAACCTCAAGCAAATCGCGGAATTGCGCCTGCTTCTGGAGAGCCATGCGCTGGTGCTGTCCTTCGCCGGCGGCGACATGGAATGGGAAGGCCGGGTGGTCGCGGCCCATCACAAGCTGGCGACGCTGGAGCAGCGGATGCAGGGCGGAGACCGCAGCCAGACCGAGGTCTGGAAGCGCTACGACTGGGAGTTCCATCAGGCGCTGATCTCCGCCTGCGGCTCGGCCGTGCTGATGGAGACCCATGCCGGCGTCTTCGACAAGTACCTGCGCTACCAGATGATCGCCCTGTCCTTCCGCGGCGAGATCGCCGCCGAGGAGCACCGGATCCTGCGCGAATGCGCCATTTCCCGCGATGCCGAGCAGGCCCGGGCAGTGCTCATCCGCCATGTGGAAGGCGGCGTCGAACACGCCCTGGCGACCGGGACGATCCGATAAACACAACCAACGAAACTTAAAATATCGGATAAAAACAAAAACACTCGTTGATAGCTCGCTCACCAGCGACTAACCTCCGGCCATTCGTCACAGACAGCGCCAGAGGGAACCACCATGGCCGTCATCAGGCTCGGCCTCATCGGCGACAACATCGCCCGCTCTCACTCACCCCGCCTGCATGTGGAGGCCGGCCGGCTTTGCGGGCTCGATGTGACCTACGAACGGCTGGTTCCCCGCGATCTCGGGCTGTCCTTCGACGCCGTGTTCCGGCGCTGCGTCGAGGAGGGCTATCGGGGCATCAACATCACCTACCCCTACAAGGAGCAGGTGGTCGTGCAGCTTGTCGTGCCCGACGCGCGCATCCGCGCCATCGGCGCCTGCAACACCGTGCTGTTCGGTCCTGGCCGACCGGAGGGACACAACACGGACCATTCCGGCTTCATCTCGGCCTTTCGCGCCGGCTTCGGAGCCGCCTCGCCCGGCCGCGTGGCGATGATCGGCGCCGGCGGGGTCGGCAAGGCCATCGCGTTCGCGCTTTCAACGCTGGGTGCCGGGGACCTTCGGATCTTCGACCGGGACAGCGCACGCGCGGCGGCTCTTGCCCGCGCCTTGCGCGAGGGCGGCATCCTGCCCGGCGCGCGCCATGTGGAGACGGCGGAAGAGGCGGCGGAGGGAGCCGACGGCTTCCTCAACTGCACCCCCGTCGGCATGGTCGGCAATCCGGGAAGCCCCATCGACACCGGCCTGATGCGCGGCGCGTCCTGGGCGTTCGACGCGGTCTACACGCCCATCGACACCGCCTTCCTGGCGGGTGCGCAAGCGGCCGGCGCGACGATCATCAGCGGCTACGAGCTGTTCTTCCACCAGGGAATCGACGCGTTCCGCCATTTCACCGGCGCCGAAGTCGACCCGAGGGCCCTGCGTGATGCGCTGGCCGCGCAGGACGCTGCACCGGAGACCGTCAGCGCCCGGCCATAATGTCCCGCAGGAACTCGATGAAGCGCGGATTGGTGCCGTAAGCGACATTGATGCGGATCGCCGCCCGTCCGCGCCCTGCCCGGTCCGGCGCCGAACGATCGGGCGTGAACACGCTTCCGGGCGCCAGAAAGATGCTGCGCTCGGCCGCCTTGCGGCAGAGCTCCAGCTCGTCGATGCCTTCGGGAAACTCCGTCCAGAGATAGAAGCCCGGCGTCACGCTGGCGCGCACCGTCAGCCCCAGCGCCTCCATCTGGTCGAGCGAGGCCTTGTGCGCCTCCTCCACGCGCGCCCTCAGCCGGCGCAGGTGCCGCAGATAGTGGCCGTCCTGGATCAGCTTGAAGACGAAGCGCTCGACATAGTCGGACGTTGCGACCGTCGTCAGCATCTTGAGATTGCCGAGCGAGGAGATGATCGACGGGTGCCCGGCGACGAAGCCGCAGCGCAGGCTCGCCGACAGGGTCTTGGAGAAGGTGCCGACATAGAGCACGCGGTTGAGCTGGTCGAGCGCGGCAAGGCGCGGCAGCGTCGCCGGCAGGATGTCGCCGAGCACATCGTTCTCCACCAGCAGGAAGCCCCAGCGTTCGGCAAGCCGCATCAGCCCGAAGGCCACCGCCGGCGACAGCGAGCCGCCGGTCGGATTGTGGGCCAGCGACTGGGTGAAGAAGATCTTCGGACGGTGGATGGCGAGCTTCGCGGCAAGGTCTTCGAGGTCCGGCCCGTCATGCAGGCGGCGGATGCCGACCATTTTCGCCTTGGCCAGCGTCAGCTTGCCGAACAGCGGGTAATAGCCGGGATCGTCGACGAAGACCGTGTCGCCAGGCTCGATCAGGTGCCGGATGATCAGGTCGACACCGTGATTGACCCCGTGGGTGAGCAGCAATCCGTCCGGCTGCACCGCGATGGCCCGCTCCATGAGCAGGACGCGCAGGCGCTCGCGCAAGGGCGCATAGCCCCAGGAGCTGCCATAGCCGAAATCGACGGAGGCAGGGCCGGCAGCCTTGAACACCGAGAAATAGCGCTTGAGCTCCGAGCCCTCCATCCAAAGCGGCGGCGGGCGGCCGTCGCCGGGGCGCACCTCGTAATGCTGGTCGAGCTGTTCGCGCAGCAGGGAGACCACATCGAAGGCGGCGGCGACATGGGCGGCGGGCGGCACCTGGCGCGGCGGTTGGAACTGGGCGACGTAGTATCCGGACCCGGCCCGCGATTCGAGCAGGCCCCGCGCCACCAGCCGGTCGTAAGCCTCGGCCATGGTGTTCTTCGAAACGCCGTGTTCGCGCGCAGCCTGGCGCACGGACGGCAGCCGCTCGCCTGCCTTGTAGGCGCCGGCGGACAGCAACCCGCTGACATGCTGGACGATCGTGTCTGCTCGTGAAAGCCGCGCCATCTGCCGTTTCCCGACCACTGTCCCAGTACTAAAATTGGGACAGTCATCGCAAAATTGACAGCAACTGTCCCTTGATTGTCCCAGTCATTCTTATGACAGTTCGCGGAGATAAAAAACCAGCTATCCGGGAGGATGCACATGAAGGATGTTTCCAGACGCCGTTTTCTCGCCGCTTCCGCCATTGGCGGTGGCGCGCTTGCCATGCCCGCGGTCGCCCGCGCGCAGGAAGCCGTCACGTGGCGCATGCAGGCTCTGTGGGACGGTGGCACCACGCCTTTCGAATTCGAGAAGGCCTTTGTCGCCCGCGTTGCGGAGCTGACCGACGGCAAGTTCGACATCAAGCTGTTCTCGGCCGGCCAGATGGTCCCGGCGGCGCAGGCCTTCGACGCGGTGCGTAGCGGCGCGTTCCAGATGATGAAGACCTTCGACGGCTACGAGGCCGGCAAGATCCCGTCCTTCGCCTTCACCTCGACCATTCCCTTCGGCTTCCCGAATCCCGACCAGTACGAGGCGTGGTTCTACGAGCTCGGCGGCCTCGACATGGCCCGCGAGGCCTACGGCAAGGCCGGCCTGTTCTACATCGCCCCGACCGTCTACGGCGAAGAGCCGATGCACTCGACCGTCAAGATCGAGAGCATTGCCGACATGGCCGGCAAGAAGGGCCGCTTCGTGGGCCTCGCCTCCGCGGTGATGGGCGACCTCGGCGTTGCCGTGACCCCGATGGCGACCGCCGACGTCTATTCCGGCCTCGAGAAGGGCCTGATCGACTTCGCCGACCGCGGCGACCTGACCGCCAACTTCGAGGCGGGCCTTGCCGAGGTGGCAAAGTTCATCATCCTGCCGGGCGTGCACCAGCCGACGACCGCCACCAGCTACGTGGCCAACACGGCCGCCTACGAGGCCCTCCCGGCCTCGTTCAAGGCCGCCCTTGCGGTCGCGGCCCGCGAGATCTCCGGTTCGCTGCGCCAGCGCATCATCGTCCAGGACACGATCGTCCTCGACAAGTATCGCGAGAAGGGCGTCGAGATCATCCGTCTCGACCCGGCCGACATCGCCGAAGCGCGCAGCAAGGCCGTCACCTCGTGGAAGACCGCGACCAAGGGCGACGCGCTGGCGACCAAGATCGTCGAGAGCCAGACCGCCTTCATGCAGTCCCTGGGGCTTCTCTGAGCCTTTCCTACCGGGCGGGCGGCGCGCTTGCGTCGCCCGCCGTTTTGCTGCGTCCTGCCTGACCCACAGCAGACGGTCACCGACAGCAGGCTTTTCTTCATGACCCCAGTCTTCAACTTCGTCACCGGCCTCAACCGGATCCTCTTCGGCATTGCCGCACTCGCGATCTTCGCCGTGGTGCCGATGCTGCTTTACGAGGTGGTGGCCCGCTACGCCTTCAACGCCCCGACCGTCTGGGCGATGGAGGCGAGCACGCTGCTGTTCGGGCCGCATTTCATGCTGGCCGGGCCGTACCTGTTGCACCTGCGCGGTCATGTCGCCGTCGACATCGTCTCCGAGCGCGCCTCCGCGCGCACCCGGCAGGCTCTTGAAATCTTTGGCTTCCTGGTGATCGCCGTCTTCGCCGCCGTCCTCGGCTGGGTCAGCTGGCCGCTTGCGGTCAACGCCTTCCAGCTCGGCGAGACCAGCTTCTCGGCCTGGAACCCGCCGATCTGGTGGATCAAGTTCATCGTGCCCTTCGCCTTCCTGATGCTGTTCGCCCAGGCGCTCGTCGAAGCCGCCATGGCACTGCGCACGCCGCCCGCGGCCCCGGCCAAGGAGGCACGCCCGTGAGCTCCGAACTCGTTCTCATGGTGATGTTCAGCGGCCTCGTCGGCCTGCTGCTCACCGGCCTGCCGCTCGCCTTCGTTCTCGGCTCGCTGGCGCTGTTCTTCACCGTCGTCCTGTGGGGCCCGTCGGCCCTCACCGTGACGGTGCTGAACCTCTACGACACGATGCGCTCGGAATCGCTGCTGGCGATCCCGCTCTACGTAATGATGGCCAGCGTGCTGCAGCGCTCCGGCGTGATCGAAAGCCTCTACAAGGCGATGGAGATCTGGTCGCGGCGCCTGCCGGGCGGCCTTGCCGTCGGCACGGTGGCGATCTGCACCATCATCGCCGCGATGACCGGCATCGTCGGCGCGGCCGTCGCGGCCATGGGCATGCTGGCCCTGCCGTCTATGCTGAAGCGCGGCTACCAGCCGGAGCTGGCCATCGGCACGATCTGCGCCGGCGGCACGCTCGGCATCCTGATCCCGCCGTCGGTGATCACCATCGTCTACGCCGTTACGGCGCAGGCCTCCATCGGCCAGATGTTCATTGCCGGCGTGGTGCCGGGCCTGCTGCTGGCCTCGCTCTATATCGGCTACATCGTGCTGCGCTCGGCGCTGAACCCGTCGATCGCCCCGCGCCCGACGGACAGCGAGGGCATCACCTGGGCCATGCGGCTCGGCGCGCTGAAGTCGCTGATCCTGCCGATGCTGATCATCGTCGGCGTGCTCGGCACGATCTACATGGGCATCGCCACCCCGACCGAAGCCGCCGCCGTCGGTGTCGCGCTCGCCTTCGTCTCGGCGCTGATCGAGCGCCGGCTCAACGGCGAGCTGGTCACCGGCGTTGCCCTCGACGTGGTCAAGGTCACGACCATGATCCTGTGGATCACCATCGGCGCGCGCGCCTTCGTGGCGATCTTTACCGGCACGGGCGGTGCCGACTTCCTGCTCGGTTTCATCCAGGACCTCGACGCCAACCGCTGGGTCGTGCTGGTGGTGATGCTGGCGATCCTGTTCTTCCTGGGCATGTTCCTGGACGAGATCGGCATCATCCTGCTGTGCGTGCCGGTGTTCCTGCCGGTGATCGACTTCCTTGGATTCGACCGGCTGTGGTTCGGCATCCTGTTTCTCGTCTCGGCGCAGATGGCCTACATCTCGCCGCCCTTCGGCTACACGCTTTTCTACATGAAGGGGGTCCTGCCCGCCGGCATCGGCATGGGTACGGTCTACCGCGCCATCATCCCTTTCATGCTCCTCCAGGCCCTCGGCATCCTGATCTGCGCCATGTTCCCCGAGCTGGTGCTGTGGCTGCCGCGTTCCATGATCCAGTAAGAACTCACCCAGGACAGGACTGACCATGAGCGACGCTCGATCCTCCCGTATCGAAGGTCTTCACAAGATGACGCCGGCCGACCGCCTGCAGGCGGTGGCCGCCAAGGCGGGCCTCGGCAACGAGGCCATCGCCAGCCTCGCCCAGGCGGCGGAAGGGCGGATCGAGCTCGCCGACCGGCTGGTGGAGAACGCGATCTCCAGCATCGCCATTCCCATCGGCGTCGCCACCAACATGATCGTCGACGGCCGCGAGGTCCTGGTGCCGATGGCGACCGAGGAGTCCTCCGTCATCGCGGCCGTCTGCAACGCGGCCAAGCGCTGCCGGCCGACGGGCGGTTTCTTCACCTCCTCATCCGGCCCGGTGATGGCCGCGCAGATCCAGCTGCTGGGCGCCAGCGATCCCGAGCAGGTACGCCTCAAGGTCTATGAGCGGCTCGACGAGATCCGGACCATCTGCAACGAGACCGACCCGCTCCTGGTCAAGTTCGGCGGCGGTTTCCGCGACATCGAGGTGCGGGTGATCGAGACGGCCGAAGGGCCGATGACCATCGTCCACATCATCGTCGACACGCGCGACGCGATGGGCGCCAACGCGGTCAACAGCATGGCCGAGGCGCTGGCGCCGCGGCTGGTGGAGTGGACCGGCGCCCGCAGCCTGCTGCGGATCCTGACCAATCTGGCCGACCGCCGCGTGGTGCGCGCCCGCGCCGTGTGGCCGCTGGAGGAGATCGGCGGTGAAGAGGTCCGCGACGACATGATCTCGGCCTACCATTTCGCCGATGCGGACCCCTACCGTGCCGCGACCCACAACAAGGGCATCATGAACGGCGTCAGCGCCGTGGTGCTGGCCACCGGCAACGACACCCGCGCCATCGAGGCCGGCGCCCATTCCTTCGTCGCGCGCAACGGCCATTACGGCTCGATGTCGCGCTGGGAGGAGGACGCGGACGGCAACCTCGTCGGCATCCTGGAAATGCCGATGGCCGTCGGCCTGATCGGCGGCGCGACCAAGATCCATCCGACCGCTCAGGCCTGCCTCAAGCTGCTGGGCGTCGAGACCGCCGACCAGCTGGCGCGGATCATCGTCTCCATCGGCCTGGCGCAGAATTTCGCGGCGATGCGGGCGCTGGCGACCACCGGCATCCAGAAGGGCCACATGGCGCTGCACGCCCAGAACGTCGCCCTGCTCGTGGGCGCGGTCGGGGACGAGATCGACCAGGTGGCGAGCGAACTCAAGGCGCTCGGCAAGGTTCGCCAGGACGTCGCCGAGGAGATCCTCGCGCGGCTTCGCGCCGGCAAGTAAGCCGGCCGGAGCAGGGAGAGCGGAATGAGCGAGCGCATTCAGATCGTCGAAGTCGGCCCGCGCGACGGGCTGCAGGCCCGCAAGGAGCCCATCGCGACGGCAGCGCGCATCGGCCTCGTCGAGCATCTACGTCGGGCCGGCGCAGGGCGCATCGAGGTCGGCTCGTTCGTCTCTCCCAAGGCCGTGCCGCGGATGGCCGACACCGCCGAGGTGATGGCCGCGACCGGCTCGCGCCAGCGGGACGGCGACATGGTACTCGTCGCCAACGAACGCGGCCTCGGCCAGGCCATCGAGCACGGCGCCCGCTCGGTCGCCGTGTTCACCGCCGCAAGCGACGCGTTTGCGGAAAAGAACATCGGCTGCACCGTCGCCGAGTCGCTCGACCGGTTCCGCCCGCTCATCGAAAAAGCGCGAGATTCCGGGCTTTTCGTGCGCGGCTACGTCTCGACGATCACCGACTGCCCCTATGCGGGGCGGATCGCCCCTGCCCCGGTGGCCGATGTGTCGCGGGCGCTGAAGGAGATGGGCTGCGGCGAGATCTCGCTCGGCGAAACGCTGGGCAAGGCGACGCCGGCGCGCATCGCCGCGGTGGTGGAGGCGGTCGCCAGGCACGTGCCGCTTGCCGAGCTTGCCGCGCATTTTCACGACACCTACGGAATGGGCATCGCCAATGTCGCCGAGGCCCTGCGCCTCGGCATCCGGACCGTCGATGCAGCCGCCGGCGGGCTCGGCGGCTGCCCCTTCGCGCCGGGAGCGGCCGGCAACGTTGCGACCGAGGACGTGCTCTACCTGCTGCAGGGCGACGGCTACGAGTGCGACATTGCGATGGAACCGCTGCTCGACGCGGTCGCCTTCATCGAGCGCGAGATGGGCATCCGCCCGACCAGCCGCGTCTACAAGGCGCTGCGCGGCAGTAGCGTCTGAGGCACCCAAAAACCGGTGTAACGGCCTCTCGAAAATTGAGACGGATTTTGCAAAATTCCGTCTCGAAATCGCGTGAAATTGGGAATCTCGTCTCGAAATCGGCAATCGCCGAGGCGGTGGAGACGGCGGCGTGGCGTTGGCGAGGAGGTCGGCGGAACGGACGGCGCGCGGGGCACTTGTCCCCGCTCAATCCCCGTCTGGCGACACATGTCGGCGGCGTCATCTCGGCTCCGACTCGCGTCCGGCCCCGATTTGGAGATATCCCCGCGCGCCATGCCGGCTTATCCCCGAGCGGCTTTTCCCGATATCCCCGCCTCCCCAAAGGCACGCCCTGCAGCGTGGTTCCCGGTGCTTCGCGATCCGCATAAATATGAGTTTGACTCTCATGTTTGTTGGTTGGTAGACAAACCAAAATCGACCGCCACAAGACAGGATCGCCATGCGGAACCGACACGCCAAGGACCTCACCTGCACGCTCCTCTTCGCGGCCCTGGCCGTCTCGGCTCCCACGGCGTCGAAGGCTCAGGACAGCGACGATGACGGCATCGACCTCTCCGCCGTCGACTTCAGCAGCGCGACCCGGCTGGACACCGTCGTCGTCAAGGCGCGCAAGTTCGAGGAGCCGATCCGCGAGGTGCCGTTCTCCGTCGAGGCGCTGCCGGCCGAGGACATCGCGAGCGCGCGCATCAAGAACACGGCCGATCTCGTCGGGCGGCTGCCGAACTTCAACTTCGCCGACACCGGCCTGACCTACGCCAACACGCTCAACATCCGGGGCATCGGCTCGTCGTCGGCGCTGATCTCGCCATCCGTAAACTACTATGTCGACGGCGTCCCGCTGCCGGCGCGGGTGTTCGACCAGCGCTTCATGGACGTCCGCTCCATCGAGGTGCTGAAGGGGCCGCAGGGCACGCTGTTCGGGCTGAACTCGCAAGCGGGCGCGGTGGTTGTCTCGACACAGGACGCCACGCCGGACTTCGGCGGCGAGATCGGGGTCGAGGTCGGCTCGCACGGCGAGCGCAAGCTCGACGCGAGCGTCGGCGGGGCGATCACGGATCGTGTCTCGGCGCGCCTTTCGGGCACGCTCTACGGGTTCGACGGCGACATCCGCAACATCGTCTTCGACGGGCTGGGCAATGTCGTGCGGGACGACATGTCGGTGCGCGAGCAGTATTCGGGCGCGATCTCGGCCAAGGTCGCCGCCGAGCTGTCGGACAGCACCGACGCGGTGCTGTCGCTGCGCCATTCGCGGACCCGCGAGCGGCCGACGACCGGCGTGTGGCTGGACGACCCGCATTTCCCGCGCAACGCCTTCGCCCCGGTTCCCGAGACGACGACCAAGACCACCGGCGGATCGCTGGAGATCACCCACGATCTCGGTTTCGCGACGCTCACCTCGCTGACCGGCATCAGCCATTACGAGCTCGATCTGGACGCCGACCTGCTGGACGGTTTCATCGGCGGCGCACAGACCGGCCTGCCGCCCTCCGCCTTCGGCGCGGCGGGGGTGAATGTGCGGCGGATCGACGAGACCAGCTCGCAGATCAGTCAGGAGCTGCGGCTCAACGGCGAGTTCGGCCAGGGCGGACAGTGGGTTGCCGGCGTCAGCGGGCTGTACTCCGATCTGGAGAGCACCACCGACATCACCAGCCTTGCCATGGCCAATGGCGCCTATACCGGCCGGCTGAAGAAGACCAACCTTGCCGCCTTCGGCGAGGTGACCGTTCCCGTCACGGAGCGGCTGCGGATCATCGGCGGCGCTCGCTACACCTACGAGCGCCAGCAGTTCGACGGCACCTATGCCGGCCGGCCCGGCGGCGTGCCGGGTGTCGCCGCCTTCGCCGAAAGCCAGGAGAGCACCTTCGGCTTCGTCACCGGGCGCGCCGGCGTCAGCTTCGACCTAGCGCCGGAGCTCACCGTCTACGGCACCATCGCCCGCGGCGAGAAGCCCGGCGGCTACCTGTTCTTCAACCAGTTCGCCTCCGCCGGCATTCCGCTGACGGAGTTCAAGAGCTCCGGCACATGGTCCTACGAGGCCGGGCTGAAGGGCCGCCCCTTCGCCGACTGGCTGGAGATGTCGACGGCGGTGTTCCTGAACGACACGAGCGACGAGCAGCTCTTCACCTTCAACCCGGTGGCCGGACGCTTCGACGTGCAGAACGCCGACACGCGCAGCTATGGCTGGGAGCTGACCGTGACGGCCCGCCCGACGGACAACTGGCACTTCGGCGCCGCGGCCGGCCTGCTGCATGCCGAGATCACCTCCGGCGGCGCGTTGCTCGAAGGCAACGAGGTGCCTTACGCGCCGGAGTTCACCGCCTCGCTGTTTGCCGAGTACCGCCATCCGCTGCAGATCGCCCAGCTGGCGGGCTCTGCCTATGGGCGCGCCGAATACCAGCATGTGGGATCGCGCCAGATCGATCCGGCCAACAGCCGGAGGCTGGATGCGTACAACCTCGTCAACCTGCGCGCGGGCTGGGAAAGCGACAGTTTCGACATCTACGGCTTTGCCGAGAATATCTTCGACGAGAGCTACACGACGTCGGCCTATCGCACCGGCAACGCGGTCGGCGGGGGCGGCGTCTTCGCCGGCATTCCGGGAACCGGCCGGACGCTTGGCCTGGGCGCAAGGGTGAGGTTCTGACGTCATGACACGCCCCCTCCCCTCCTTGCCCGCGCCGGCCCGTTCGGCGCGGATCGCGCTCTTCACCGCCCTCGTTCTGAAGGCTGCAGGCCTCAGCCTGTTCGTGGTCCTGATGCCGCCGCTCGGCAGGCAGATGGGCTTCACCGACATCGAGACCGGCATGATCATGAGCCTGTCGGCCCTTGCCGGCATCGTCGCGGCGCCGGTCTGGGGCTTCCTGACGGAGCGGGCCGGCCGCAAGCCGGTGTTGCTCGCCGGCATGCTGGTGCCGGCCGCCTGCCTGGGACTGACGGCGCTGCTGGTCGAGATGCGCCTGTCGCTGGCGATCTCCGCTGGCCTCGCCCTTGCCGCCGTCTTCGCCGTCAGGGTGCTGCAGGCCGCCTTTTCCGGCAGCGTTCTGCCGGCGGCGCAGGCGCATATGGCCGACACGACCGGCCGTCAGCAGCGGGTCCAGGGCATGGGCTTTCTCGGCTCGTCCTTCGGGCTGGGCGCGATCCTGGGCGGCATGGTCGCCTGGCGCATCGGCGGCAGCGCGCCGACCGTCTCCTTCGCCGTGCTCGCCGCGCTCGCCTTCGCCGCCGGGCTCGCCGTCTGGCTGTGCCTGCCCGAAACGCGTGAGCGCCCGACAGCGGGCGGACGAGAGCCCACAGGCGCGGGCGCGGACACCCGTTCGGCGAGCCTGGCGCGGCTGTGGCCGCATTTCGTGATCACGCTGCTGGCGGTCGCGATCTACGGCACGTTGCAGCAGGTCATGGCCCTGCGGCTGCAGGACTATTACGGGCTCGGCGGGGAGGCCTCCGTCTCCCGCGCCGGCTTCATCCTGGCCGCGGCTGCGATCTGCATGATCACGGTGCAGGGGATCGTCATCCGGCACCTTGCCTGGAGCCCGAGGGCCTTTCTGCTGCGCGGCGCGGTGCTGGCGGCACTGGCGATGGCAGGCTTTTGGGCCGCCACCGGGCCGGTCTCCCTGCTGGCAGCGATGATGGTGTTTGGCGCCGGGCTGGGGCTGCTGTTTCCCGGCAATCTCGGCGCGATCAGCCTCAGCGCCCCGGCGCGTGCGCAAGGCAAGGCAGCCGGGATCAACGCGACGTTTCAGGGCCTCGGCATGGCGTGCGGGCCGCTGCTCGGCGCCGTCCTCAACGCGCACTCCTTTGCCGCCGTTCCGGCCCTTTGCATCGCCCTGCTGCTCGTCGCGGCCGCACTGGCGCGTCTAGGCGCGCCGCATCCCGACACCGCCGACACATTCGCAACGCCCGTGGAGCCCCGCCCATGACCTCTTCCAAAACCGCGGCCAAGACCTCGACGCTGTTTTCCGCCGCCTTCGCCGAAACCTACGAAACGCGCATCGACCGCCTGGTGCCCGGATACCGCCTCGCCCACGAGTTGACGCTGGCGCGCCTTGCCGCCGGGCTGCCGGACGAGGCGACGATCCTCGTCGCGGGGGCCGGCACCGGGACAGAGATCCTGATCCAGGCCGGCCACCGGCCAGGCTGGCGCTTCATCGCCGTCGAGCCCTCGCCCGACATGCTGGCGATCCTCAAGGCGCGCGTTGCGGAGGCAGGCCTCGGCGACCGGGTGGAGATCGTCGAGGGAACGGTGGAGGACGCGGATGCGGGCCTTCGTGCGGACGCCTGTATCGCCCATCTGGTCAGCCACTTCATCAAGGGCGATGCCGACAAGCTCGCCTTCTTCCGTGCCATCGCGGCGCGGCTGGCGCCCGGCGCCGGCCTGTTCCATCTCGACTACCTGCCCGAGGGCGGCACGTTCGACCCGGCCTATCGCGCCTGGGCCCTGCTCGCCGGGCAGACGGACAGCGAAGCCGCGACGATGGAAAAGCGGATCCGCGGCAGCTGGGATGCGGCGGAGGCCGAGCGCCTTGCCGAGCTGCTTCGCACGGCCGGCTTCGACGAGCCGCAGCCATTCTTCCGGGCGCTCGACTATCACGCGCTGGCGAGCTACCGAAGCCCCGAGGCGGAGTAAGGCGGGCGGCGCAGCGGGTTCCGTTCGCCGGGCCGATGGCTTACGTGTCGGTCATCCCGCTTTCGCGCCGACGCGGGTGCGCAGATGCTTTCATGGAGGGGTCCATGGCGGACGATCCAGTACGTGAAAAGATCCTGAGGGCCGCGCTGGACCTGATGCAGACCTATGGGGTGAAGAAGTTCACCCAGCCGCAGGTGGCAAAGGCGGCCGGCGTGCGCCAGTCGCACCTGACCTACTACTTTCCCAAGAAGATCGACCTCATCAAGGGCCTGCTGCAGGGCCACCTGCCGCACCACGCGGAGGCCGGCGGGACGCCGCCCGCGCCCCCCGCCCCCGAGGCGATCCGCAAGGGGCTGGCGGTGCTGACCTCCAATCCCGGCCGGATGCGGTTCTTCCTCAGCCTGATCCTGGAAGCGCAGCTGGAACCGGAGCTGAAAGTCCTGGTCGACGAGCACATGGCCCGGTTCGACGCCAGGGTCGCCGCCTATTACGGCCGGCCGGCGGGCGATCCGGACGTGACGATATTTCTTTCGGCCCTGCGCGGTCTCGGCATGCGGCGGCTGGTCGGGGAGCAGGCGGCGGACGGCAACGCGGATGACGGCGTCGACATCGCCCTGATGGAAGCGCGGTTCGGCCTGGTGCCGGTCACGGCGGCGGCGGCCGGCGACTGAGCTTTCCGGGAGCGGCATCGGCCCGAGGGCGGACGGAGCGCGCGCAAGGATCGGCGCGCGGGGTGGCCGGCACCAGAACCGTCTCGTCGAAGGGGGCCCCGTCCTCCGTCTCGACATAGCCGACCGAGTGGACGGTGACGTGCGGGGCGGCACGCGCGATCAGCCGGGGTACGCCCCAGTCCTTGCGGGCATGGCCATGGCCTGTGATCACCACAACGGGTCCCCCGTGCGCCGCCAACGCGGACAGCGCGGCCTGCGCCAGCGCGGCATCGCGCAGGCGCTGCGCCTCGACGAAGCCGCGCCTCAGCACCGGCGGCAGGGCCCCGCAATGGGTCTGCAGCTTCAGCGCCTCGCGCGCGGCCTGCTCCTCCCGCGGCAAAGGCCGGTCCAGCCCGAAACGCGCGCCCTGCGCCCCGAAGACCGCGCTCGCGCCGAGAAACACCGCCTTGCGCGCCTCGCCGGGCGTCACCGCCATGCCGAAAAGCGCCGCCTCCCGGGCCGCGAGAAACACCGGCGCGTAGAGATCGAAGGGCGGCCAGCGCGTCTCGTGCCAGCGCGTTGCCGCCGCGAGTGCGGCCGGGTCCGTCCGGTCGGCCCGCATGGCGCGGTCGGCGGCATCCGGCGACAGCATCTCGAAGACGACGGCAGCGGGGCGCAGCTCCTCGATCCGGCGTGCCTGGGCCAGGTGGGTTTCCAGGTTGTCGTGCACCTCGCCGAGGATCACGATGTCGGCGGGCGCGGACCGGACGGGTGCTGGCTGGGCGAGCGCGGATTGGGCGAGCGCCAGAAGCAGAGCGGCGATGAGGCCCCGCACCGCGCCTACCATGTCAGGCTCGCCTCCAGATGCAGCTCCACCGCATGCGATCCCCCGCCGGCGCGGGCGAGCCGGTCCTGCGGGCCGGGAAGCACCTCCTGGAACACCACGGTCCGGCTCTCGCGCAGGATCCGGCGCAGCAGGGCGACGCAGACGGGATTGGCGATGTCGATCCATTGCGGCTTGCGGTGGCGGTTGGCCATGGAGTTGCTGGCATGCCAGTCCATGCCAGGCTTGCGGGCGACGAAGACCTGCGCCGGCATGCCGCGCTCGTGGAAATATCGCGCCAGCGCGGTCATCGCCATGGCCGTCGGCAGATGCGCCTCGCCCTCACCCTTCCATACCGCGTCCAGAAGGTCCTGCGAGGTTTCGTACCAGGTCTCGCGAAAGAGCACGCAGTCGCCGCGATACTCGCGCGGCCGGTGGCGGCGGGGCGCGGTCTCGTCGCCGACGAAGCCCTTGTCGAGGCCGGGCCGCATGACGGCGACAGGCGCGGTCAGGTGGATCATCCAGTAGTGCAGGCCCCAGGCTGGCGACGGCAGGACGCTGCCGAAATTGACGAACCGCACCGGCAGTCCCTCGCCGTCCGTCACCTGCAGCCGCCGGCCACCGGGAGCAAGGGAGACATGACAATCGGCAAGCGGCAGGACCGGCGTCGGATCTCCCGGAGGGGCGAAGCCGGCGAGATAGCGCTCGGCAAGACCGCCGTGGCGCTGCAGGCTGCTCACCTCGCCGCCGCGCGACAGCCCGACGAAGCGCTCACTGGTCAGCTCGGTCTGCCGTGCCAGCCATGCGCGCAGGCGGCGGCGCATCGCCAGCGCCTTGCCATCCTCGCCCTGGGTATAGCGGGACAGGAGCCAGACCGGCTCGTCGAAAGTGCCGTTCAGCACCAGCCGCAGCGCGCCGTTCTCGCGGAACGGCTGGACATGGGCGCAGAACGGATGGTGGCCGCAGCCCGGGCCAAGGCCTTCGGCGGCAAGACGCTGCGCCAGCGACAGGTCGGAGAGGCGGGCCAGCAGCTGCGGTGCGGCGCTCTCGATCTCGGCGGCTAGGCGCGGCAGCGGAAGGGAAGCGCCCTCGCCGGGCGCAAGGCTCTGGAAGAGGTCGCGCAGCAACCGGTGCTCCGGCGAGGGCATCGACAGGTCGCGCAAGACATCGCAGACCCGGTCGCGGATCGCGGCAACGTCATAATCCGGCCGGTCGTCCAGCCGCATCCAGCAATCGCGGTAGAGCCGCGGCGCATCCTGCAGCAGCGGGTCGGCGGCAAGGCGCCCGACAAGCGCCGGATCGGGCGCGCCCGCCAGCGCGGCTTCGGCGGCCTCGGCGCCGGCCGGGGCACGGCGCACCAGGCCCCTGTCGACCAGGCCGCGGACGAGCCCGGCCGTTTCCGCCGGCGAAAGCCCCGCCTCGCCGCAGGCCGCCGTCAGCTCCTCCAGCGCGAAGGTCCGGCCGGAAAGCGCACGGAAGATCCGGCCGACCGGCGCGCGCAGGGTGAAGCTCTTGCGGCGCCCCGTGCGCCACAAGGTGCCGCGCGTCAGCATCAGGGTGTGCAGCTCCGCGTCGAGCCGGTCCGCATCGGCGGAGAGCTCTCCGGCGAGCTCGAACAGGCCGCCCTGGCCGAGCGCATCGGCATGGCCGTGCCGCAGCACCGCAATCCACTCCTGCGCCAGGCGCTCGCGGCTTTCCAGCTGGAAGCGGACCGGGCCGCCGGCGCTGGCGGCGCCATCGCCCTCGCAGATGCCGACAGCCATGTAGCGCTGGAAGGGGCTGGTCTTGTGCGAGACGCGCGAGAGATAGCGCAGGGCCCGCATCGCAGCGCGGAACCGCCGGCCGGGCTTTTCCGACGGCTTGCCGAGGGTGCCTGCCAGCCGGTCGAGCCGATCCCGCACCTCGTCCAGCACCCACCGGGCGTGGGCATCGAGCGTCATGGCCCGAAGCGCCGCCAGAATGCGCTCGAGCTCGGCGGGCAAGGCGCCGGCCACCTCCTGCCCCGCGCGGCCGTCTCCCGCGCCGGCGGCGGCAAGCGCCGCACGAAAGGCGGGCGACACCAGCCCCTCCAACGCCTCCGCCGGCAAGGGCGCGAGCCGCAGCACCAGCATGTCGGCAGAGGCCGCACGCGGGCCCGCGCTGTCGCCGTGGAGCGCATCGGCCGGGGGGAGCTCCTGCGCCATTTCGCCGGCAAGCGCGCTCATGTGGCGATCGCCTCGACCCAGCGGCCGGAGGACGCCGGCTGGCGGTTGCCCAGCTCCCCGGCCCGGCCCCGCACCACGTGGCCGCCCTGCATCTCGACGACGAAGTCGCCCAGCTCGGCAATGTCCGGATCATGGGTGACCAGAACGATGGTGGTGCCGCGCGCCCGGCAGGCGAGCAGCGCCTCCAGCACGCTGGCGCTGCTTTCCCGGTCGAGATTGCCGGTCGGCTCGTCGGCGAGGATCAGGTCCGAGCGCATCGCCAGCGCCCGGGCGATGGCGACCCGCTGGCGCTGGCCGCCCGAAAGCTGGAAGGGAAAATGGCCGGCGCGGAACCCCAGACCCAGCTCCTCCAGCGCCTGCTCGGCCCGCTGGCGGCACTCGCGCGCCGGCAGCGACATGTAGCGCGCCGGCAGGGCGACATTCTCGGTCACCGAGATCTCCTCGATAAGGTTCAGCGACTGGAAGATGAAGGAGACGCGCTCGCGGCGCAGCTCCAGACGACGCCGGCGGCCGAGACGGGAGACCGGCTCGCCGTCGAAGCGCACCTCCCCCTCGTCCGGCACCTCCAGAAGGCCCATGATAGCCAGCATCGTCGTCTTGCCGCAGCCCGACGGACCGATGACCGTGGTGAGGCGGCCGGACGGGATCTCCAGCGACAGCCCGTTCAGCGCCGTGGTTTCGACATCGCGGCTGCGGAAGCGCCTGGTGACGCCGTGAAGCTCGATCTGCATGACGCGTCCTGCTCACTCGATCCTGAGATAGTCGGCCTCGGACAGGCCGAGATAGGAGGAGACGACGACGGCGCTGCCCGCCGCCGGGCCGGTCTTCAGCGCAACCTCCTCGCGGGTGGTGGCGAGGATCTCGACAGGGACCTTGGCCGCCCGGCCCGTGGTCTCGTCCAGAACGAAGATCCAGTTGCCGCCGGTCTGGGCGAGGAAGCCGCCATTGGCGACGATCAGCACGTCCTCGGCGAGCGCGCGGGTGCGGATCTGGATATCGAGCCGCTGGCCGTGGACGAGCCCGTCGGGCGGCGCGTCGACGAAGTCCATCTCCAGCGTGATCTTGCCGTCGATCACCTCCGGCAGGATCCGCCGCACCCGAAGCGCCCGCCATGCGCCCTGCACATCGCGCCAGCTGGCCTCGTCGCCGACCGAGATGCGGTCGAGATAGATCTCGTCGACCTCCGCCTCGATGATCGGCGTGCCGAGCTCGAACAGCGTCACCAGGTTGCTGCCGCGCTCCACGACCTCGCCACGCTTGACGCTGAAGTCCGACAGGGTGCCGTCCATGGTGGCCCGGATGTTCAGCGCGTCGAGGGACTCGCGCGCGGTCTCCAGATTGCGCATGAGGTTGCCGGACAGGGTGCGGGCCTGCTGCAGTTGGTCGGTCTGCCACTGGATGCGCGACTTCAGCATGGTCACGCGCATTTCCAGAACGGTGTCGAGATGGTCTTCCTGGCGCACCAGCGCCTCCACCTCGAAGGGCTTGTCGTGGCCCCGGCTCAGCAGCTGACGGCGGCGCTCGAGCTGGATCTTGATCTCGCCGATCTCGTTGGTCAGCCGCAGCACTTCCAGCTCGTCCTCCTGGCGCCCGCGCTCCAGGCTCTGCTCGCGCTGGGTCAGGGCGTTGAGCTGTTCGGCGACCTGGACCTCGAGATTGAAGAAGCTCATCTCCGTCTCGGGATTGGACAGCTCGAACAGGAGCTTGCCCGAGCTCACCCGGTCGCCCGGCTTAACGTGGACGGCATCGACCCGGCCCGAAATGCTGTTCTGGAGCGCAACCGAGGTGCGCGGCTTGACCTGGCCGGTGGCATGCAGAACCGGCTGGAAGGCACCAAGGCGCACCCGGTCGAGCACCACATCGCCGCGCGCCACCTCGACCACGCGATCATCGGACCAGTCGAGACGGGCGGCGGCCAGCCCGATCAGCGCGCTGCAGGCCGCCGCAAGCGCGCCCCACAGGAGCACCGCCTTCCACACCGGCCGCCGGACCGGCCGGTCCATCGCCTCCAGCCGCTCCTGCGCCGCCGTGGCGGCGGCAGCGGACGGCCCGCCGCCGGTACCCGGGGCGGGACGCACGAAGGGATGCGGGCGCGGCGCCTCGTGCAAGGTCATCGAACCTCCAGCAGCAGCTCGCTTCCCGGGATCGCGCGCGCGCCGGATGCGGCCGTACCGGCATCCGAGCGGAAGACGATATGGAACGCGCCCTCGCCGCCGGCCTCGATGCGCCGGGCGATCTCCTCGCCGCGCTCGGGATGATCGGGCGAGACGAGGCGCAGGACCATGCCGTCCAGCGCATAGACGCGCTCGCCCGGCCCCTGCTCCTGCGTGCGCGCGATCAGGGCGAGCTCGGCCAGCGAGCGCTCGCTCGCCTCCAGATCGCGAACGCCGAACCAGACCTCGGCCAGTCCGTCGGCACCGTTTCCGTGCTCCTGCCACTTGCGGTCGTCGTATTGGGGATAATCGGCGCGCACCTTCTCGATGCCCTCGGCATCGCGCTGCGCGAAGCTGAAGTTCCACAGCGGGAACTGGAACGAGCGGACGAAGAGCAGGTCGAACATCTTCGGATAGGTCGTCTCGCCGCCCGCATGCAGGGGAACGATGTCCGTGGTCGGAACACCGGTCGCGGCCAGCGCCATCATCGCGGCGGCGATATCGCGCACATAGAGCGACAGGGAGACGGTGCGCGCGCCCTTCATCTCCAGCCGCTCGTAGAACGGGCGGCGGCTGAAGAACTCGACGCTCTGGCCCGACGGCAGCATCACCATGACGCTCTGCTCGCCGCTGGCCCGCTCGCCGATTTGCCAGAGGGTGAAGCCCATCTCGTCCGTCAGCCACTGTGCCGTCGCCGGCACGTCCTCCACGGCGATACGGACGAAGCCGACGGTCTCGACGTTTTCGCTGGCGCCGGCGATGGGACCGGCGGACGGCCCGCTGAGACCGGGAGGCGCGACCGCGTGCTGCGCGAGCGCCGGCGGTGCGACGGCGAGCAGGACGCCCAGCAGGACGGAGACGAGAGCTTTCATCGCAGGATCTTTCCAAGGGTTGCAAGACACAGAAGCGCGGGCAGGACCGCCAGCACCGCGAGATAGAGGCCGGTAAGCCGCCGGAGCCCCGGCGGGCCGACGGGACGCCCGCGCACCAGGCGGCAGGGGCCGTAGTCGGGATCGGCAAGGGCGGCGCGGCAGGCGCCGACCAGATCGCTCCGGGTAAAGGGATTGAGATTGGCGAAAAGGAAGCCGGTCCCCGCCAGCGCACAGGCCTGGAGCCAGGCGACCGGCGCCCCGGCGCGCCAGAGCGCCAGCACCGCCGCCCCGGTGAGCAGCAGGTCGCAGGCCGGCCCGGCCAGATGGATCAGCGCATGATCGCGCGGCGCCAGCTTCCACCCCTCGCGCAGGTCGAGCCAGGGCATCGGCAGGCCGAAGCGCCCGCGATGGAACCCGGCGGCGGAGGGCCTGACCGCAAACAGCCGCGCCGTCAGCAGATGCGCCAGCTCGTGCAGGACGACGAGACCGGGGGCGAGCGCGAGCAACCAGCCGAGCGTTGCCAACGAGAGGGGAAAGCCGCCCTCCCTCGCCGTTCCCGCAAACAGTGCGACGAGAAAGCCGGCGCAGAGCATGAGCGAGGCCAGGGCCAGCGCGCCCATCGCCGCCGACAAGGCAAGCCCCCGGCGGCTGGGCACATGCCGGTCCGCCGGCAGCGCCAGCGCGTGACGGGCGATCAGGCCTTCGGCGGCGGACAGGATCGCGGGTGCGCGGGCTTCACCGGAGGCGGCCAGTTCGTCCAGCACCGCGCCGCGCTCGCGCCCGCCGAGCAGCGCCACCACGGCGCGCGAGAGCGGGCCGCTGACCCTGACATAGGGACCCGACCGGCGCGGGATGATGAAGAGCCGCCCTTCCGCCTGCAGCAGCAAGGGGGCCGAGGGGCCTGCAAGGCTGGCGGTGTCCGGGCTCACGAGACGGCGCCCTCCCCGAAGACAAGTCCGGCAATCGGGGCGATCCGCCAGCGCTCGTCGGCAGAGCAGGCATTCAGCCCCTCGTTGAAGACGCCGCCGAGCAGGGTGCCCTGCAGGCCGCGCGCGCAGGCGCCGAGCCAGGCAAGGTGCAGGCCCGCGCCGACGGCCTGCAGCGCATAGCGATAGCCCGGCGCACCGAAGCCTGTCGCCAGCGGCTCCATCTCCAGCCCGGCGACCAGCATGGCCGGCGCCATGTCGGGCACCGCCTGCCAGAAGATCCGCGTGTCGCCGACGCCCGGCCGCCAGCGCGGTCCGCCGTCCGCCGCATCGGCGACAAGGCTCCGCGCCCGGTCCACGGCATAGATGCGCACATGGCGGGCGATGTCCGGGGCATGGCGGGCAACGCCGGCCTGCGCCTCGGCCAGCAGAGCGAGGATCGTTTCCGGCGGCAGCGGCACCGGTGGCAGCATCCGCACCGCGCGGCGCGCAAGGAGCACCTGCTGCATCTGCGCAAGCGAGCCCAGCGAGGACTGGGCGGCGGGAGCCGGCGCCACCTGCCGATCCGGCGCGGGCTCTCCCGTGCGCAGCGGCGCCCTGCCGAGCGCCGCGATCCAGTGAGGCAGGCGCGGCTCGTGCAGGGCTTCCCGGTCGCCCGGCCGGGCGGGGGGCGCAAGGGTCGCCGGCGCGCGCGCTGCGCCCCTGCCCTCGTCCTGCGGCGGGGCAAGGCACAGCGACAGCATGTGGCGGTCGTCGATGAAGGGCAGCGGCAGGCGGCTTTCGATGGCGCGCATGTCGAGGTCGCTGCGCACGCAAAGGCCGAGGCCGAGCCGCGCCGCGATCTCCATCAGCACCGCGCTGGAGACCCCCACGTCGAGGCCGCAGATCTTGTAGGCCGCGTCCTGATACTTGCGCGCCACCCGCCGCATCCGCGAGACGAGCAGGAAGGCCGGCCCGGTGTCCGGCACCCCGGTCGCGGCCGGGTCGAGCGGCCCGGCCAGCCGTTCCAGCACGTGATCGGTGTCGCGATAGCGGTAGAGCCCCGCCGGCAGGTCGCTGTCGCGCGGCAGGTTGACCAGAAGAGAGGCCGAGCGCAGGTCGCCGCCCGAGGGGGTGATGCGCCGGCCGTCCTCTTCGCCGAACGCCCACTTGCACAGAAGCGACAGCCGCTCCGCCATCGTTCCCACGCTCGTTTCCAGGGGGACATCTTCAGGCAGGGCAAGAGCAGGCGCGCCGAAGAAGGCAGGCGCGGTTCCAGCGGCGAGCTTCCGGTTCTTGCTGGAGTAGTGCATCAGGTAGGTGCGCTGGCTGAGATGCCGGCTGAACGGCTCCTCGATGCCCGATTGCGCGGCGGCGACCAGCATCGCCTCGCCGGGGGCGCCCTCGCCATCGTCCGCGGCGAGATAGGGCGAGACCAGCACGATGTTGCGGGCAAGGTCGCCGTCCGGCCCCTCGCGGCGGAACAGCTCGATACAGTTGAACTTGCGTCCGCGCTCGATGCCGCCGGCAAGACGGAAGAGCTTTGCCGCGCACAAGCTGGCGCGCACTCCGTCGAACACGGGCGCGCGCGGCCCCTGCCCGCCCGCCTCCAGCGCGCCGCCGACGAAGCGCTCGGCCAGCCAGCCGGCGACGGTCGCCGCGCGTTCGGCCGGAACCAGCGGCCCGAGCCGGAAACAGTCCGCGCCGCCCCCGGCGAACAGGACGAGGCCGCCGGGGCGCAGAACCTCTTGCGGGAGCGCAAGATCGCCCGCCTCGTCATAGAGCACCAGGGCGACATCCTGCGTGCCCGCCGCGCCGAGATGCAGACCGGCGGCCCGGAGCGCCGCTTCCGCCGGCCCGCCCAGATGCGCCGGTCCGTGGACGCAGACGCTGAACCGGTCGACCGCAGCGCGCAGGGACGCGCGCGAGCGATGCACGCTGTCGGCCGCGCAGACCTGCTCCCAGAACCGCTCGGTCTCGGGATCGCGCAAGGCCGTACCGCCCTCCGCCTGTGGCGCGCCGTCCTGCAACAGGCCCCGGCGGTCCAGCAGCGTCACCAGCTCGTCGACATTGCGCAGCGCCTCCTCGGTGCCGCCGAAGTCCGGGGCAAGGCCGGCCGCGATCTCGCCGACAGCGCGCGTGCCGTCGCACCGGCCGAGAACCCGCTTCACCAGATCCAGCGGAATGGTGCTGCGCAGGACCTCGCGGCGGCCACCGCACAGGATCGCCAGCCGCCCGGGCCCGAAGGGCAGGACCGGGAAATCCGGCGGGAAATAGGGGGCCTCGACCGACAGGCGCAGCAGTTCGGGATCGGTCACCCGCTGTGCGGCAAGCTCGCGGGCGTGGCTGCGCTCGACCGTCAGCATGACCCGCTCTCCCGCGTTCCGGTGGGCACCGCAACAGGTGCGGCGGCAAGGCCGAGCATGTCCGCAAGGTGCCGGCTGGTCCGCCGAGCGCCGGCGTTGCCCGCAGCATCGGCGCCGGCGGTCCGGCAGCGGCAACCGTGCAGCGCCAGAAGACGCCCCTCCTCCAGAAAGCTGCCGTCGGTCAGAAAACGCAGGAAGCGGCCGTCATTCTCCTCCGCCGGACGGCGCAGGCGCGCGGCGAGAGCACCCGCGGCGAGCGCCGGCAGGTAGGGCGGAAAGCCGGGACGGGCCGACGGCATGCGGGCCAGACAGGTCCGGCTCAGCTTGTCGAGGCGGCCGGCATCGTCATAGCTCGAGATGGCGAGGCGCCGGCGGGCAAAGCATTCCGGGCATCCGGGCCGGCCGGCCCGGAACTGCGGGCCGACGGTCAGCGCATCCTCGAACAGGCCGATGAGGTGGAGACGCGAACCGCTGACCGACAAGCGGTCCCAAAGGCTGCCCATCACGTCCGGCCGGTCGAAATCGAGGATCGCCAGCGTATCGGCGGCCGCAAGGCCGGCCAGGTCCGGCGAGGGTCCGTCGAGGTCAACGGTGCCGGCAATGATCACGCCGGCGGCGCGCAGGGCCTCCAGCACACGCTGGCCGAAGGCGCCGGAGATCACGCATTGCAGCACCGGAGCGGCGGTAGCCGGGGCCCCGGAAACGGGCGAGGACAGCGCCAGGGAATCGGCCATCTCGTCGGCTCCTCTCACGCGAAGGGCTGGGGATAGGGATTGACGGCGGCGCGGCGGAACGTCCCGTAGCCGGCCTTCGGCGGGTAGTCGTAGAGGCGCGCGTGGCCGAGGTATCGGGCCGAGGGCAGGAAATCGAGCGGCATCAGGTCGGGCGTGAAGGCGCGGATGACGCTCAAGCCCTGCTCGCGCAGGTCGTCGGTGGTGAGGTCGACCAGGGTCAGCTCGAAGTCGAGCGCGCGGAAGCGCTGCACCAGCCACTCGAACCGCTCGCGCGCGACGGGCCCGCACTCCGGCGCCAACCGCGAAATCGGGCTCTCCCGGTCGTGACCGGCGAGAAAGTCGAACGCACCCGCCTGCTCCGGGCGGCCCATGTAGGTGGCGCCGTATTCCAGGCGGGTGAACTGGAGCGGATCGTCGGGAATGTCCTGGAAATACGGGATCGCCGTGCGCGCGACGCAGGCCTCGCGCACCACCTTGCCGCAGGCGATCCAGGGGTCGAACTCGGTGCTGCAGCCGACAAAGGTCGCCAGCTGCGGGTGACCCTCGTATTTCTGCAGGAGATAGACCGTCGGCACCCCGAGATCCGTCGTCGCATCGTGGAAATGATGCTGGAGTGGCAGACCGTCGATCCGCCCCAGCGCCTCGCCGACTTCGGCCGGCGGCTCGACATCGAAGGACAGGCGGGGCAACGGCAGCCGGCAGTTCCAGGTCAAGGCGATGGCGTCGCGCTCGATGCTCTCGCAGATCGCCGAGACCGCCGCCTGGTAGGGGCAGCTGTGCAGCGCGATGCCGGTCGTGATCGGCGCCCAGAACGCCTCGCCCGGCAACAGCTCGAACACCAGATGCGACATCACGAGCGGCAGCCAGACGGTGCGCGACTGCGTCACCGAATAGCCCTCGACCCAGCGGATCGGCCGGTCGGGATCGAAGGCATGGAGCTGGCAGCGCGGGTCGGCCAGTTCCGCCGCATCGCATTTCGGCCAGCGGCGATGGTCGAGCGCCGCCGAGCCGAGTTCGCGGGCGCTGGCGACGATGTAATCGCGCTCGTCGAAGATCGCGCTGGAATAGCGCTCCGCCGCCTCCGCCACCGCGCGCACATAGGCAAGGTCGGCACGCACGTCGCCGCCGCTGCCGGCAGTCAGCGTCTCGGCCGTGCTGGATCCGTCGCCGGCGCGGATCCGGGGATAACCCAGCGAGACGTTGCACAGTTTGGCGGTGCGGCGGCGGAAGTCCGGCACGCCCAGCTCCTCGTCGTCGATGCCGGCAACGCTCTGGACGATGCCGCAGGAGGGGCTGAGGATCGACGACCAGGGAAAGCGGGCGCGGAAGTCGCCCTTCTCGAACACGTCGATCATGCAGGCACCCCGTCGAACGCGGCAACGAGGCTGGCGAGATAGGCCTCGTCGACCGCCGGGAAGCCGAGCCGGTTCATCATCAGGTGGCAGAGATTGAAGGCGAGCTGGTCGCGGAAATTGTCGTTCTGCGGGAAATGCCGGCGGGCAGCGCGCGATACCTCGCGGATCGAGGCTTCCCAGCGGGCGAGCAGGTCCTTCTCGCCGGCGACGAGCACCGCGCCCGCGTCGAGCGGGTCGAAGGGGATCGCCCGGATTTCGGCGATCCGCTCGGAGAAGCGGCCGACATGATCCTGCGTGGGATCGGCGCTGCGCATCCAGTAGTCGCAATAGTCACCGAGGAACTGGCGGGGCGAGCGCGGCAGCTCGAACAGGTGTACGCAGCGGGCCATCAGCAGCGGCGCGATCCACTTGCGCGAGCGCCCCTCGAGCAGCTCCGCGGCAATGGCCGCAACGGCGATTTCGCTGGAGCGCTGGAAATGCGTCTCACAGATCTCCAGCATCTCGCCGGTTCCGTATTTGCCGGTCTCCGGCTCGTAGGTGTCGCGCTGCACATGGGCGCGCGCGAAATGCGCAGGCGGCGCCGCCCCTTGCACGGCCTGCGGCCCGGCCGCGGCGACCAGCGGCGTGAACGGGCTTTCGGGCGTGAACGGCAGTTCGGCGACCAGCGTTGCCAGCTGCTGCTGCGCCCGCGCGGCCAACGGCTCCAGCCCTGCCGGATCGGCCGGCAGCAGGCGCAGCCGCAGATGCGGCCCGCCGTCGTCGGTCATGCGCAGGAAGTGCCATTTCGCGACGTCGCCGCCGCCCAGCAGGGACGCCAGGTCATTGGCGACCAAGTGGTCGAAGCCGGACCCGAACACGCCCGGATAGAGCTTGAAATAGGCCCAGCGCGCCCCGTGCGAAACCGTCATCTGCCGTGCCTCTCCTGCACATGTTCCATGCCTTTGGTCGGTCTCATGCCTGTTGCCCCATGTCGAACCGGAAGAAGCGGACGGAAACCGCCGTCAGAAGCACGGTCGCGGCCGCCAGCACGGCCAGCACCAGCGCCAGCGGCAGGGCCTGCGGCTCGCCCGTGGCGGCCTGCCGCAATCCGTCGACGAGATAGGTGATCGGCAGCAGGTCGGAGACCACCGCCAGCGCGCTGTCGCGCGGCACCTGGAAGAAGACGTTGCCGAAGCTCAGCATCAGGAAGTTGATCGCCAGCGTCGCCAGCACCCCGACCTGCTGGTTGCCGATGATGCCGCCGAGCGCGAAGCCCATGGCAACGAAGCACCCGGTGCCCAGCGCCAGCAGCGCGGCGAAGAGCAGGCCGCTGCCCTCGATGCGGAAGCCGAAGAAGCCGGTGGCGATGGCATAGAGGCCGACCATCTGCACCAGCGCGATCGCCAGCCGGGTGACCAGCAAGGCCGAGACGATCTGCACGACCGTGATCGGCAGGGTCTTCATGTGGCGGAACACGCCCCGCGCGCGCTGCTGCAACAAGGGCGTCGAGGTGCCGAACAGGCCGAGCTGCAGCAGCGACATGGCGAAGAAGGCCGGCAGCAGCTGCACCAGCTCCGAGGTCCTGCGCACCGGCTCGAAACTGTAGTCGAACGGCAGGGAGCCGGCCTGTCGCCCGGCGGCGGCGAGCATCGCGGTCTCCAGCACGCGCGCCAGCGAGGGATCGGCCGCCGCGGACAGCGCCACGCGCCCGCCCGCCCCCACGGTGAGAGTGACCGTCCCCGCCGCCTCGTGCCCGGCCGGCAGCAGCCGCACGCCGGGAACTGCGGACAGGGCCTCGACCACCGCCTGCGCCTGAGGCGCGGCGAGATCGCCCTGCAGCGACAGCGGCAGCGCGCCCGGCGCCCCGCCGCCGGAGCTGCTCATGAAAAAGATCACGACGAAGATCAGCGGGAACACGAAAGTGAAGAAGCTGGACGTGAAGTCCCGCAGGTATTCGCGAAAATTGTTGAGCACCAGAATGGCGAGCAGCGGCATGTTCACGGCCGTGTCTCCTTCAGCCCCGGCCCGAGCAGGGCGACGAATACGTCCTCCAGCGTCGAGCGGCGCTGGCTGAGGCGCGCCAGATCGAGATGCGGGCGCAAGGGGGAGGCAAGCAGCGCGTCCAGCCGGCCGGCGTCGAACACCGCATGCACGGTCCCGTCCCTGCCGGCCTCCAGGCTCACGTCCGCCGCCAACTGCGGGTGCGCGGCAAGAAGCTTTTCGGCGGTCTCCACCTCGCGCAGCGCCACGGCCAGACGCGGCGGCGCGCCGTTGCGCGCGATCAACTCGTCCGGCGTGCCGGTTTCGCGCACGCGGCCGTTCTCCAGAATGACCACGTCGCTGCTGAGCTCGGTCGCCTCCGCCATGTCGTGGGTGGCGAGCAGGATCGCCGAAGCGCCCTCGCCCCGGTCGCACAGCCGCCGCAGCTCCTGCCAGAAGGCCAGGCGGCTGAACGGATCGAGGCTGGCCGTCGGCTCGTCGAGGATCAGCACCTGCGGCTCGCCGACCAGCGCGGCGACGAGCGCCAGCTTGCGCTGCTGGCCGCCGGACAGCTGGCCGATCCGCTTCTTCCAGGCGCCCTCGAGCGAGAAGGCCTCGACCAGGTGCATCGGGATGTCGCGGCTGCGATAGGCGGTGCGGACCATCGACAGGTATTCGTCGGTGCGCAGCAGCGGCGGCAGGCTCTGCTGCTGCAGCACGATGCCGACACGGCGCCGGCGCTCCAGCGGCAGGTCGGGAAACGGCGCGCCAAGGATTTCGGCCCGCCCGGCATCGGGCTTGCGAAGCCCGACGAGGATTTCCAGCAGCGTCGTCTTGCCGGCGCCGTTCGGCCCAAGCAGCGAGGTCAGCGACCCCGCCCGGCAGTCGAGGCTGACGCCATCGAGCGCCAGATGGTCGCCATAGCGCTTGCGCAGCCCGTCCAGCATCAGCCCCGACGGGCCGGAACGCCCGGAGACGCGAAGGCGGCCGCGGTCCTGCGCAGCGGAGCTTCCGCCGTGCAGGGCCGCGACACCAGCGGTATCGGTCATCGTCTTCATCATCCCCGGGCCCGGTCCGTCAGCCTATTCGTGGCAGCTGCTGCAGCCCGAGTCGTAGCCACCGGTGCCGGTTATGCAGCCGATGCAGAAGAAGCTGCCGACCGACGAACCGGTGCCGCTGCTGACCGTGGTGCCGGTCGACAGGCAGTCGCTGGTGGTCGCCCGGGCCAGCATCGGCTCCGTTTCCTCGATGTAGCTTTCGTAGACGGCCGCGTGCGCGGACGAGGCCGTGATGTCGAGTACATGCTGCATTCCATTCTCCTTCCGTATCTTCGTTGATGCGGGAAACTCCCTCGTGCCGGCCGGCCCAGACGGTCGAACGGCTTTCATCGGAGATCAGTCCTGGTGATCGGACAGGTCTTGCTTCAGGCTCCTCCCGTGGCAGTGGCGACAAGGTTCGACCCCCGCGAAACCAGCAGCAGCTCGACGGCGATACACGCGGCGAGGGCCAGCACCGACGAGAGCGCCAGCCCGAGGCAGACGGTGGCCAGAACGGGGACCGAGGTGACCGCGATGCGGTCCGCCTGCCCCGCCAGCCATGCCTGCCCGAGAAGGACGGTCGCGGCGGCCGCAACCGGAATGGCAAGCAGCAGCGGCGCCGCAAGGCGGCTCGCCAGAACCGGGGCCAGCTGCAGCGGCCGGGCGCCCAGCAGCTGGCGCAGGCCGAGCTCGCGCCGGCAGCTGACCGAGCGGAAGCGGATCACGGCGAAAAGCACGCCGGCGATGACCGCAAGGGTGGCGATCCAGGCTCCGAGGCTGAGCAGGGCCGCGCCCTCCGCCGGCCGGTTCGCCGCGCCGTAAAGCGCCCCCGGCTCGATGCGCGAGGGTGTCGTCTGGGGCCACAGCCGCCACCACACGGGAAAGACGTCGGCAAGGCGCGCGGGGCCGGCTTCCGCATCGAAGCGGATGGTGGCGACGCGGAACAGGCGCGGATCGTGGTAGACGACCAGCGGCGGGCTCGGCACATGGCGGCCGTTCAGGCGGAAATCCTCGACCACCGCCGCGACACGCAGGCTGACCTGCGGCCCGCCGTCGAAGCTGAGCAGCAGCTGCCCGACGGCTTCGCTCGGCGAGGCAAAGCCGAGCTGCTCCGCCGCGCTGCGGTTGAGCACGGCCTGGTCGCGGCGCTCGGCCCAGTTGGAGGGCAGCGCCCCGGCCAGCGGCACCACGCCGATGCTGCGCAGGAAGCCGTCATCGGCGGCAAGCGCCTGATAGCGCTTCTCGGTCTGGCGCCGGTCGGTCGCGGCGCGCAGCTCCATGTAGCTGTAGTCGTGCAGCGCGCCGGGAAGGGTCTTGGCGAAGCCCACCTCTCGCACGCCGGGCAGGGACAGGAGCTCCTGGCGGAAGGCGTCGTGGCGGTCGCCAAGAACGCCGTCCTGGTCCACCTGCAGGGCAAGGGTACGCTCCAGCGACATGCCGCTGTCGCGGCCCGCCAGATGCAGCTGCTGCATCACCAGCACGATGGACAGGCCCGCCGCCGTGCCGCAGACGACGAATGTCGCCCAGAGCGGCAGGATCCGGCGCGCGGCGCGCGCATGCGCCTGTCGGCGGACCAGCGGCAAGAGCCCCGCGACGGCGAAGGCGAGAAGCGCTGCCCCGGCAAGGGCCAGCCCCTCCGCCGGCGTCAGGGCGAAAGCGGCGGGGTCCATCCGCAAGCCCCGCGCGACAAGACGCGACAGGGCGATGCCTGCGGCCGTGCCGACGATGCAAAAACCGAGCGCCGCCAGCGCCGCGAAGCCGGCAAGCGCCAGCCGGCCGGCCGCAGGAGGCACCGCCAGGCTGGCCAGCGTCTCGGCCAGCGGCGCGAGCTGAAGGCGGGCGAGCCCGACGCCGTGGCCGAACGCGGCGAGCGCTGCGCCCGCCAGCACGAGCGCGCTGATCCACAGCAGGCGGGCGGAGCCGGTCGGTATCGCGGCGACGAGTTCCTCGTAGACGCCGTCCGACAGCCAGATCCCGGCCGCCGGCCGTGCCCGGAAGTCCGGCTCCCAGCCGCCCAGATAAGGCGCGCGGGTGGTGAGGTCGGCGGCGATCGCGTCCGCCTGCGCTTGTCCTGCCTCCCCCCGGAAGCGGACAAAGGTGTAGGCGCTCGGGCGCAGCCACTCCATCGGCAGCTGTTGCAGCGTGCTCGGCAGCAGCGCCCGGTCGATGGCGCCGGGCACCGCATCGACAAGGACGATGTCGGGCCGGAAGACGGCATTTTCGGCGAAGGGCTCGAAAACGGCCGCGACCGAATAGGTGGTGGTCTTGCCCCGGCGGTCGGGCTGGGCCGGCGTGATCCGCTGGCCCACCGGGTCGCGCGTGCCGAAGAGGCGCCGCCCCTCGGCGGAGCTGATCAAGGCCTCGCCAGGACCCAGCCGCTCAAGGGAAAAGGCGCCCTGCCGCAGCCGCCAGTCGAAGACGGCAAGAGAGGGCGGATCACTGCGGAAAAGCGCCCCGCCCGGGAGCGACATGTCGTCGATCGTCAGCTGCGAGCGAAGGGGCGTGAAGCGGCCGGCATGGACGAGCGAGCCGTGGTTCTGGCGGATCAGCCGGGCCAGAGGATCCGGCGAGGTCGCCCAGCGCCCGTTCTCGCCGGAGTGGCTGGAGCTCCAGATGGTGTCGATGCGCCACAGATCGGCGTCGGCCAGGCGGCCGGGCGCGAAGTAGTAGCGGATCGCCCCCAGCAGCACGACGCAGACGGCAACGGCAACGACAAGCGCGACGAAGAGCAGGGCAAAGCTGAGCCATTGCCGGCGGAGCTTCGCCGCAAAAGCGCGAAGCACGGCAACCGTCGGAAATAGTCCGGATACACCCACCGCCACAGCCCCGAAGCACGTGCCGTTGCCCCGGCGGGGCAGACGGACACTGTCGATGGCTGGCCGGAATTGGAGCTGCAGGCGAAAGTCCGCTTGCAATCCGCGCGCGACGGCTGGCTGACGCTTTCAATCTTAAATGGCACACCCAAGGTGTCAACTCGCTATTACTTTCGATGCGACATGTAAAAATTACCTATTTTCGAGACTTACCGCATTTTTCCCCATGGATATTTTTGACAGAGATTGACGATAAAGACGAAAATTCACTCGTCAGATACAAGGAACCACCCAATATCGGTCAGGCACCTTTACGGCAGCCCGGATCGGGTCGCCCGTTCGTGCCCTTGCAGATACCGAAGCTGCGCCGCTAAGGTTTCGCCCCGAAACGACCGCAAGCCATGCGCTCAGGTTCGCTGCGAACACAGGCCCCGATGACCGAAACCCAGCCTCCCCCGCCCTCCACGTCCGGCACCGCGCCTTCTCGCACGCTCTGGCCGGTGCTGTGGCCGCTTGCGGCCGCGCTGGCCATCTATCTGATCGGACTGTGGATCCCGATTCCCGGGGTGGATGCGGAGCGGCTCGACTACCACGACGGCTTCACCAGCGGCAGCTCGATCCGGATGGCCTCGATCTTCGCCCTGTGGACCGGGCCGCTGGTGGTGGCCATCGCCCATGTGGAGATCGCCCGCCTGCTGATCCCGCCGCTGGCACGCTGGCAGGCCGCCTCGGCCCGCAACGCGCAGGTGCTGGTTGCCATCACCGGCCTGATCGCCCTGCTGATGACGCTGGCGCAGGGCGCCGGCGTGCTGCACGGCATGCAGACAGGCCGCTTGCTGCGGGACCTGTCCACCGGCGGAGTGGTCGCCAGCCTTGCCGCCTATTGCGGGGCGACCGCGGTGCTGATCTGGCTGGCCGGACGGCTCCGCCTGCCGGGGGCCGGACAGGGCATCCTGCTGCTGATGGTCTTTCCGATGATCGCCAGCCTGCCGTCGGAACTCGAGCTGGCCTTCTCGCAGTATCGCTCCGGCATGTTCCTGCAGTCGGGCCTGCCGATGGACCTGCTGGTCCCCCTCGCCTTCGTCGTGGTGGCAACGGCCGCGACGATCCACGTCGCCAGAGGCTTGCAGACGACGGCGCGACAGGCAGGCGCAGCACCATCCGCCTGGTTGACCCTGCTGCTGTGGCCGCCGGTTCTCGCCAACACCGCGGCGGGCTATCTGGTCCTGCTGGTGTGGTGGGTGCTGCCGGACAACATCGGCGCCTTGGGCTGGCCGCTCTACACGGCGCATTTCGTGCTGACTGCGCTGCTGGTGCCGCTGTTCCTCACGGCCTATCTGAAAGTGCCGGTCGGCACGCCCGACGCGGCCCGGGGACTGGAGACCATGCCGGTCGCAACCATCGCCGCGTTGCAGATGGCATTGGTGCTCGGTGCGGTGCTGGTCCGCTCGTTCTACATGCTGCCCGCCGCCTTCGGGGCGACGCCGATCCTGGTGATGGTGGCAAGCGCACTGGTGCTGGCCGAGCTGCTGCGGCCGGCAGCCGCCCCTGCCACACCAGCCCGTTAGGTCAGGATCGTCGAACCGGCGCCGGCCTTGCGGGCGGCAGCGATGGTGGAGGTCGCAATCGCGGTGTCCTGCGCGCCCGTGCCGGTGAGATCGCAGATCGTGATCTCGTCGTCCGAGCGGCGGCCGGGATGGCGGCCCGTGACGATCTCGCCGAGCTCCGGCGGCGTGCCGCCCTGCCACAGGCCCGCGGCGATGGCGCTGCGCAGCTCGCCGAGAGCCTCGCACTGGCTGACCCGGTCGCAGACATAAAGGTCCGCCGCAACGAGCGCTGCCGGCTCGATCTCGTTCTTGCCCGCCTGGTCCGAGCCCATCGCCGTGATGTGAAGGCCGGGATGCAGCCACTCGGCCTTGAGCACCGGATGCTCGGCCGGGGTGGTGGTGACGACGAGCTGGCTCTGCGCCACTGCTTGAGCCGGGTCCGCGACGGCCTCGGCCACGATCTTCAGCCGCTCGGCGATGTCGGCGGCGCAGGCTTCCGCCTTCGCCATGTCCCGCCCCCAGACGAGAACGCGGGAGAACGGGCGTACCAGATGGGCCGCCTGGATCTGCAGCCGCGCCTGGATGCCGGTGCCGATGACGCAGGCTGTCTCGACCTTCGAGGGCGCAAGATGGCGTGCGGCGACGGCGCCGGCGGCGGCCGTGCGCACATCCGTCAGGTAGCCGTTGTCGAGCAGCAGGGCCTCGACCAAGCCGGTCTTGGCGGAAAACAGGATCATCAGGCCGTTGAGGCTCGGCAGGCCGAGCTTCGGATTGTCGAAGAAGCCGGGGCTGACCTTGATCGCGAAACCGTCGAAGCCGGGGATATAGGCGGTCTTGACGTCGACCTCGCCATTGGCCTGCGGGATCGCCATCGACAGGATCGGCGGCATCACCACGGTGCCCGAGGCGAGCGCGGCGAAGGCCCGCTCGACCACATCGACGGCGGCCAGATCCAGCTGCACCAGCCCGCGCAGCTCGCCGGCGGTCAGGACGGTCACTTCATGCGCCATAGCTGCGCCCTTTCAGCTCGACCTCGCCGAGGCGGACGCCGCGCCCGGCGACGATCTCGGTGAAGGTGGTCATGTCGACATTGCGGCCCGTGAGGATGGTGGCGACCGGACCGCCGAAGGCCGGCAGGCGGCCCGAGCGCATCGCGGCGATGCCGACGACGCTGCCGCCCTCGGCCACCATGCGGTCCTCGTAGTAGAGCGCCTGCATGGCGTCGTAGATCTCGTCCTCGGTGACGAGGATGCAGTCGTCCAGCAGGTCGCGGCACATGGCGAAGGTCAGCCGGTTCTCCAGCCCGATGCCGCCGCCAAGGGAATCTGCAAGGCTCGCCACCTCCACGACCTCCACCGGATGGCCGGCGCGGATGGAGGCGTGCATCGCCGCGCCGCGGTCCATGGTGACGCCGATGAGGCGGATCGACGGCTTGATCGCCTTCGCGGCCAGCGCAACGCCGGCGGCAAGCCCGCCGCCGGACAGCGGCACGAGGATCGCTTCAAGGTCCGGGCGGTCCTCGAGCATTTCAAGACCGATGGTGCCCTGGCCGGCGATCACCAGCGGGTCGTCGAAGGGCGGGATTTCGACCAACCCCTCCTCGCGCACCAACCGCAGGCTCTCGCCCTGTGCATCGTCCTGGCTGCGGCCGGCGATATGCACCTCGGCGCCCAGAGCGCGGATGCCCTCGACCTTGGCCTTCGGCACCAGCTCGGACATGCACACGACGGCGCGAAGACCGGCGGCGCGCGCGGCAAAGGCAACGCCGCGGCCGTGATTGCCGGTGGAGCAACAGGTGACGCCGGGGGCGCCCGCCGGCACGGCGGCGACGGCGTTCAATGCGCCGCGCAGCTTGAACGCGCCGATGGGCTGGGTCGTCTCCAGCTTCAGCAGCAGGTCTCCATCCACGGCAAGCGAAGGCACCATCGGGGTGCGCGCGGCGACGCCGGCAATGGTGCGGCGCGCGGCGAGGATATCGGCAAGCTGGATGCTCAACTCGCCTCCTTGACCGCGCTGAGGAACTGCTGCGTCCGCTCCTTCTGCGGATTGCCGAACAGCTCGTCCGGGGTGCCCTGCTCCTCGATCCGCCCGCTGTAGAAGAAGCAGATGCGGTCGGAAATGTCCTTGGCGAAGCCCATCTGGTGCGTGACCATGAGCATGGTGAGATTGTGCTCGGCGACGAGCTGGCGGATGACATTGGTCACCTCGCCGATCACCTCCGGATCGAGCGCCGAGGTCACCTCGTCGAACAGCATCACCTTGGGCCGCATGGCCAGTGCGCGGGCGATGGCCACGCGCTGCTGCTGGCCGCCGGACAGGCGCGAGGGGTGCTGGTCGCGCTTTTCCGCCATGCCGACCATCGCCAGTAGCTCCTCGGAGCGCTCGCGCGCTTCCTTTTTCGACATGCCGAGCACATGCACGGGACCTTCCATGCAGTTTTCCAGCGCGGTCATGTGCGGGAACAGGTTGAAGTGCTGGAAGCACATGCCGATCTTCGAGCGCATCTTGCGCAGGTGCCGGCTGTCGGCGCGCACCAGCTTGCCGTCGCGCTCCATATGCGTCAGCGGCTCGCCATCGACATAGATGACGCCCCCATTGATGGTCTCCAGCGTCATCAGCATGCGCAGCACGGTGGTCTTGCCCGAGCCGGACGGACCGATGACGGTCACCATCTCGCCTTCGGCGACGTCGAGGTCGAGCGAGTCCAGCACCACCAGGTTGCCGTAGGACTTGGTGACCTTCTTGAAGCTGACCATCGGGATCGCATCCCCCTCAAGGCGGAGGGGGAAGGCGGAAACATCTGTGGTGTTCATCAGCCCAATCCGAGTTTGCGGCGCACCCAGGTCTCGAAGAGCCGGATCAGAGCCGCCGTTGGCAGCGAGATGCAGAGGAAGATGATGCCGACCAGCGTGAACGGCTCGAGGAAGCGGTAGGTCTCCGAGCCGATGGCATTGGCGGTGTGCATCAGCTCCGCGACACCGATCACCGAGAGCATCGGCGTGTCCTTGAAGATGCCGACAAGGTAGTTGCCCATGCCGGCAAGCGAAGGCGGCAGCGCCTGAGGAAGGATGACACGGAAATAGGTGCGCGCCGTCGACAGGTTGAGCGACTTGGCCGCCTCCCACTGCCCCCTGGGCACGCTTTCCAGCCCGCCGCGATAGACCTCCGACAGGTAGGCCGCATAGTGCAGGCCGATGGCGATCATGCCGGCCGTCCAGGGCGACAGGCGGATGCCGAATTGCGGCCCGACATAGAAGACGAAGAAGATCTGCAGCACCAGCGGCGTGGAGCGGATGAACTCCACCGCCTCGCGCACCGCGATGGTGAGCGGGCGGAACGGCGTGCGCTGCGCCAGCGCGAAAACGAGGCCGAGAACGACCGCGATGGCATAACCGAGGCCGGCGGCCAGCAAGGTGTTGCCGGTGGCTGCGATCAGCCGGGGCAGGATCTCGAAGGTGAAGTCCCAGCGCCAGTCGAACATGGCTCAGGCCCTCCCCATCTTGCGCAGCATGAACCGCTCCAGCCAGCGCATGAACGGCGTGATCATGAAGCGGGCCAGCACGTAGTAGATGATGAGCGCGGTGCCGAAGGTCTCGGCCGACATGAAGGTGGTGCCGTTGATCTGCTTCACCTGGAACATCAGGTCGGCGACGGAGATCAGCGCGACGAGCGCCGTGCCTTTCAGCAGCTCGATCAACAGGTTGCCCCAGGAGGGCAGCATGATCAGCACGGCCTGCGGCAGGATCACCCGGATCATCCGCTTGGCCGGCGACATGTTGAGCGCCAGCGCCGCCTCCCACTGGCCCTTGGGCACGGAGAGAATGGCGCCGCGCACCAGCTCCGCGCCATAGGCGCCGAGATTCATGCCCACGGCCACGAAGCCGGCCGTGAACTTTTCCAGCGTGATGCCGAAGAGCGGCAGCACGAAGAAGATCCAGTAGAGCTGGACGAGCAGCGATGTGCCGCGAAAGACCTCGATATAGACGGTGGCCAGACCGCGCACCGCCATGTTGGGCGCCATGCGCATCAGGCCGGCGGCCACGGCGATCGCCACCGCCAGCAGCGCCGACAGGACCGTCAGCGCCATGGTGATGAGCGTGCCGCTGGCGATCCGGTCGCCATACTGGCCGAGGAATTCGAAATAGGACATGCCGCCCAGCCCTTGCTGTCAGACCTCGATCAAGGCCGCAAAGCCCGGGCAGGAAACCCTGCCCGGATGCGGGAGACGGGGCGAAGGGCCGGCCGCGCCGGCCCGCCGCACACCGTCGTCGTCATGTCAGCGGTTGGCGCAGACCCACTCGGTGGTCTTGTCGCCGGGCAGCGAGCCCTCGCCATAGCCGTATTCGGAAACGGCGGCGAGCATCTCTTCCGAGCCGAGATACTTGGCCTGGGCCTCGTTGAACTTGTCGAGGAAGGCCTTGTCCGCCTTGCGGAAACCGATGCCGGCCCAGTTGAAGGAGTCTTCCGGCATGGCGTTCGGGTCGGACGCCTCGACGGCACCGTTCGAGCTGTCGGCCAGCTGCTTCATGGTGAAGTAGGTGCCGGCACCGGCATCGGCGCGGCCCGCACGCACGGCAGCCAGGATCTCGGTCGGCCCGGGCACCTGCATGATGTTGGCTTCCGGAACGCCGGCCTCCTTGGCCGCCTCGATGTTGGAATAGCCGGCGCCCGTGACCATCACCGCGTCGTTCGCCACGAGGCTCGCATAGTCGCTGATCTTCTTCGGGTTGCCCGGAGCAACGATGAAGCCGTCGCCGACCTTGGCCATCGGCTCGGAGAAGGCGATGTTCTCGCAGCGGCTCGCCAGGATGTTCATGCCGCCAGTGACGATGTCGAAGCGGTTGGCGTTGAGGCCCGGAATGAGGCCGCCCCACTCGGTCTGCACCGGCTCGATGTTCTCGAAGCCCATCGTCTTGAGAACGCCGATCGTATAGGCGTTCACGAAGCCCTTGGGGCTGCCGTCCTCGCCCGGATAGGCGAAGGGCACCTCGTTGGCGAAGCCGATGCGGATCGGCTCGCCCTTTTCGGCGCGCTCCAGCAGCGACTGGGCGTTTGCGCTGCCTGCAAAGCCAAAGGCGAGCGCGGCCATGCCGAGCGTGGCAAGGCCTTTGAAGATCGTGTTTTTCATGGTTGAGCTCCTCTGTTCCACCAACTCTTGCTTCTTATGTTGTGCACAACATCATGCTGGGTCAGACTGTGTCAACGGAATTTGCCGGATTGACCGAGAGACTTCCTTGTGTGGTTTTCTGGACCATCCGCAGATGTACACATTATAAGGAACGAAGCCCCCTCCAGCGCCGCGGCCAAGGCTCTGGACGGATTGTGGAAAGATCGCCCGCCGAACGGGGCGCGGCCAGCAGCGGCAGGCAGGCCCGCCCATGGCGAGACGCTTGCCGGGAGAGCGGAAATGCCGGACAAGACGCGGCCCCGCCGGGCAGGCGGCACGCATGTATGCGAGGGGAGCGGACAGGCCTGATGACGGTGAACGAGGGTGCCGGGCGACCGGCGGAAGAAGGCGCACGCGGCCGCTTCGAGCGGATCTACCAGGCCTTGCGAATGCGGATCTGCCTGCTCGACTACGCGCCCGGCAGCCGGCTGCGCGAGGAGGACCTGGCCGAGGAGTTCCACGTCTCGCGCACGCCGGTGCGGCGCGTCCTGGTGAAGCTGGAGGCGGAAGGGCTGCTGCGCTCGGTGCACGGGGTCGGCACCATCGTCACGGACATAGAGGTCGACGCGCTGGCGCAGGTCTACGAGCTGCGGGTGGAGCTGGCCGAGCTGGTCGGCAAGCTGTCTCCCACCCCGGTCGATGCGGCGCTGATCGCCCGCTTCCACGAGATCCGCGCCCGCTGCGACGAGATGGTGCATGAGGGCGACCCGCGCACCTTCTCGCGGATCAACATGGAGTTCTTCCACCTGTTCAACGCGCTGACGACCAATGAGCCGCTGCGCGAGATCAGCGAGCGGCTCTATTACCAGACCGCGCGGATCTGGCTGAAGACCGCCTCACGGCTGAAGAATTTCGAGGAGCTGATCCATACGGAGTTCACCACCTTCCAGCGCGAGGTCACCGACATCACCGAGGCGGTGGAGCATGGCGACCTTGCCGCCGCCGGCCATGTGCGGCGCGCCCATATCGCCATGAGCTTCAGCCGTATCCGCAAGGCAAGCGAGGCCGCCCACTAGGGGCGACACCGCGCCGGCCTAGCCCTGCCGGAGGACGATCTGGCCGCCGACGAGGGCGAGGCGCGCCTCGAGGTGCCTCAACTCATCGGCCTCCATCGTCAGGATGTCGCCTGGGAAGCCGACGATATCCGCGAGATAGCCGGGCTTGAGCCGCCCGAGTTCGTCCCCCCGCTGCAAAAGCTCGGCGCCGCCGGCGGTCGCCAGCGCCAGCGCCTCGCGGCGGGTCAGCGCCTGATCGGGCGCGACATGTTCGCCCGTGCCGTGGTCGCGCCGCAGCTCAAGGTCGGCCACCGGATGCAGCAAGGACGGGGGCAGATTGTCCGAGCCGAGGGCGACCGGGATGCCGCGGTCGAGGATCCGGCGCATGGGCACGATGTCGTTGCAGCGGTCGCCCCCCAGGCGCGCAAGATGGGCCGAGCCACCCTTGGCGATGTGCCGGTTGGTGTGGGTGACGAGCATCAGGCCCATGTCCTGAATAGCCCCGAGGGCGCGCTCGTCCAGCGTCGCGACATGGCCGCGCACCCAGTTCAGCCCGGCAAGCGGCTGCGACCGGTTCACCTCCTCCATCAGGCCCATGACGTCGTCGAAGATGGTCGAGACGCGCAGGCGCTGGCGGGCCGCCTCCAGCAGCAGCTCGCGGACCATCGCGCGCGGTGCGCCGCTGTCGAGATGAAAGCCCGCCCAGCCGGTGCAGCATCCGCCGCGCGCCCTGACGAGCCCTTCGCCCGTTTCATCGATCTCGGCATAGATGCCCTCGATGCGCAGGCGGTCGTCGTCCGCGAAGCCGCGCTTCGCCCACCGGGTCCAGTCCGCGATCAGCGCAGCCATGTCGGCTGTGGCATCGACGCCCGACCAGGACGGGCTGACGACCAGCGTCGCCCGCATGCCCGGCTTGCAGCGGTCCCGCAAGGCGCCGTAGGCGGCGATGACCTCCCGCGCGACGCCGTGGCCCTCATAGACGCCGGTCGTGCCGAAGCGCGCGTAGGTATCCATCGAGCGGGCCAGCGCATCGGTTCTGGTCGCCACGTCGAAGCCGGGCGCGGCAGACATCAAGGTCGTCTCGACGATGGAGATGCGCGTCGCCTCGCTGAAGCGCCCGTCCGGCAGGCCGTCTGCCGCGCGGTGGATCTCGACCAGCGGATGCGGCGACGGGGTGTCCCTGCCCACACCGGCCAGCGCCAGGGCGGCGGTGTTGGCCACGCAGACCAGATCCGCCTTGTTGCTCCAATAGCCCCAAGCCGGGCGGATCCAGACCGGGTGATCGGGCGCGGCGGCATCGAGATCGTGCCGATCCGGGCAGCGCCCGTCGGCAAGGCCGGACCAGCTGTCGAGAAACAGCGGCGGCGTGCCCAAGGGCGACAGCACGATCCACTGGCCCGGCGGCGTGCGCGCGGCCACATCCCGCAGAATCGCCTGGATTTCGGCAATCGACCGCGCGCCGGAGATCGACGGCAGCACGCTCTTCAGCCCCTCCCGGTCGAGATGCGCGTGGCCGTCGATCATCCCCGGCATCAGGGAGAGGCCCTCGCAACACAGCGAGACGGTCTCGGGCGTCGCCAGGCCCTTCAGCTGCTCGTGCGGGCCGACGCCAAGAATGCGCCCTTCCCCGATGGCAACGGCATCGCCGGCCGGATCGTCTCCCGCAGGGTCGACGAGCCGCGCCCCGTACAGGATAATTTCCGCTGGCCGTGCTTGAGGGATCATCCCGGCTCCTTCCTTGGGCAGGCGCGCGGCGCGCTGCGACACATCGATGCGATTGTCTGATAAACGGATGGCATGAAGATCACGTTCCGACAGCTCAACGCCTTCCTCGTCCTGGCCGAGACCTGCAATTTCTCGCGGACGGCGGAACGCATCGGCCTGAGCCAGCCGACGCTCTCGCAGATCATCCGCGACTTGGAAACGGAGCTCGGCACGAGCCTCTTCGACCGGACCACGCGCCGCGTCGAGCTGACGGAAGCCGGACGCACCTTTCGCAAGGGCGCGGTGCGGACCTTCGAGGAACTGGAGCAGACGTTTTCGGACGTGCGCAACCTCACCGAATTGCGCGAAGGCCGGCTGCGCGTGGCCGCTCCGCCGTTTCTGGCGGCCACCATCCTGCCGCGCGCGGTCGCCGCGTTCACCAGGCTCCATCCCGGCATCAAGGTGGAAATATCCGACGTCACCAACGACGAGATGCTGATCCGGCTGATGGACGGCCGGGTCGACCTTTGCATCGGAACGATGACGCCGGGCCAGACCGACCTGCGGTCGATGCCGCTGTTAAGCGAAGACATGATGGTGTTCTGCCTGGAGGACCATCCGCTGGCGGCGGGCGATGCCACCGACTGGCGCGAGGCGGTCCGGTTTCCCTGCATCACGCTGGTGCGCGGCAGCGGCCTGCGCGAACTGGTGGAGCAGGGCTTCGCCCGCGCGGGCGTCGACTTCCAGCCGCAATGGGAGGTGGAGCAGATCACCACCATCTTCGGCATGCTGGCCGAGAATCTCGGCATCGCGATCCTGCCGCGCTACACGATCCTCGGCGTTCACAACACCCATGTCGTTGCCCTGCCTCTCGGTGAGCCGCACATCGTGCGCAAGATCTCGTGCGTCTATCCTGCGAGCCGCTCGCTGAGCCCGGCGGGGTACACGTTCATCAAACAGCTGCGCGCCGTCCTCCTGCGGGCGGGGGTGCCACCCGACCCGGACCTCGACGCCGAACAGTCCGGCTGAACCTATCCGGCCCGCGTTTCCTGCGGGGCGGATACCGAGACGGACCTGGCTCTCCTGGACAACACCAGCATCGCGATCATGACCGCAAGGCCCGCGATATTGAGCAGAAGCGCGCCCTGGAACAGGTCGGTGGGCATCAGCAATGCGGCGCCGGCCGCGAAGATGAGCAGCCGCGACAGCAGGCCGGCGGCGTCGCGGATGTAGCCGATGCCTCCGGCAGTGATGCACCACACGCCGGCAAGCGCCGTCACCGTCGAGGCAACCACCGCAAGGCTCGGCCCGACGCCCAGCAAGGTGGGCGAGAACACGAAGAGGAACGGCACGACGAAGGCCGGCCAGGCCATGATCGTCGCCTCGATCGCCGTGCGCATCGGCGGGCTGGATGCAAGGGTCGCGGCCGAAAACGCCGCCACGGCCACCGGCGGGGTGATCATCGACATCATGCCGAAGTAGAGAACGAACATGTGCGCGGCGATGGGCTCCACCCCCAGCTTGATCATCGAGGGGGTGACCAGGGTGGCCAGCAGCACATAGACGCCGACGGTCGGCATGCCCATTCCCAGAACGATGGACAGGGCCGCCGACAGCAGGAGCAGCAGGAACAGGTTGTTCTCGCCAAGCGTGATCAGGATGCGCGTGAGCGAGAAGCTGAGCCCGGTCAGGTTGAGGATGCCGATGATGATGCCTGCCGCCGCCGCAATCAGGATGACGGACACCGACGACCGGCCGGCCGCCACGAAGGCGGCGAACAGATCGACCGGGCTGCGCCGGCCGCCCTTCTTCCAGAGGAGGATCGGCAGCAGGGAGACGCAGGCCCACAGGGCCGCTTCCTCGACCCGCAGATGCAGCCAGAACATCGCGACGATCAGGACGACGAAGGGCAGCGGATAGATCCAGCCCCGCGCCATGACCGCGCGCGCCGCCGGCAGTTCGGACCTCGAAAGCGCGCGCAGGCCCCGGCGCGCGGCGGCAAGGTCGACCTGGAAGAAGATGGACAGGAAGTAGAGCAAGGCCGGGATCAACGCGGCCAGCACGACTTCCGAATAATCCACCTGCAGGAAGTCGGCCATCAGGAAGGCCGCGGCGCCCATCACGGGCGGGGCCAACTGGCCGCCGGTGGAGGCGACGGTCTCGACCGCCGCGGCGGTCTGCGCGCGATAGCCGCTGCGCTTCATCAAGGGGATGGTGATGACGCCGGACGAGACGACATTGGCGACCGCACTGCCCGAGATCGAGCCCATCAGCGCCGAGGAGGCCACGGCGATCTTGGCAGCGCCGCCGCGATAGCCGCCGAACAGGGCAAGCGAGATATCGTTGAAGAATTCCGTGCCGCCCGCCTTTTCCAGGATCGAGCCGAAGAGAATGAACGTGACCACGGCGGTCGCGCAGATGAACAGCGCGGTGCCGAGGATGGCGCTCGGATCGAAAGCGATCTGGACCGCCAGCCGCTGAGGGGAGACCTGCTGGCCGGTCAGCGGCGCGGGCATCATGTAGCCCCACAGCCCGTAGACCAGAAAGACGAGGATGATGGCCATCAGGGCGAAGCCGGCAACGCGGCGCACACCCTCCAGCAACAGCAGGATCACGGCGAGGGCGGGAAACAGGTGTGCCATAGGGTTCATGGCGGACGCCATGGAAATCCCTTCGTAGTCCGAGGCGATGAACAGACAGACCCCTAGGCCGATTGCCGCGGCGAGGATGTCGTACCAGGGCGCGGCATGGTCCCGCGCCTTGCCGCGCGGTCCGGTCGACAGGAAGACCAGCGCCAGGCACAGGCCGACCAGAAGCGCCAGGAACTGCTCGTCGTAGATGACGTAACCGAGCCGGCGCGGCGCATCCAGACAGAAGCCGACGGCGAGCAGAGGTATCGACACGGCGAATGCCGTGCGAAGGCCGGCAAAAAGCCGATCGACGCCCGTCCGCGCGTCCGATCCGTCCAGAGATTGCCTCATCTTCAAGACCCTTCCACAAGACCCTTGCACTAGGTCGTGAACTCATAATTTTGCCGGAAACGGCGCCGGTTCGGGCACAATTATGGGTTCACGACCTGGGGCCGGGCAACGGCGCCTCACCGCTGCCCGGCATCCTCGATCAGTCCTTCAGGAGACCGGCTTCACGGAAGAAGGCTTCCGCGCCCGGGTGATACTTCGCCTTCTTCGAGGGGCGATAGATCTTGGCCGGGTCCCACTCCTTGAAGTGCGGCGAGGTCTCGGCGAGCTGCTGCCGGTTTTCGTAGAGCGCCTTCACCAGGTCATGGACCACCTGATCCGGCACATGGGCACCGACGAGCAGGGCATATTCATAGCTGAACATGGTCAGCGGCTTGTCGACGCCGACCAGACCCGGCCCTGGCTCCATCGTGTCGAGATAGGAGCCGGGCGCGATCTCCTGCATCTTCTCCTCGCCGCCCGGCACGGCATTGACGCCGAGGAAGCGGACGCCGACGGAGGCATCCGCCTCGCGCACCTGGGCGCTGGTCGCCGCCGCATAGGCCGCATCGACACGGCCGGCGGCGAGCAGCTCGACGGCCTTGGCGAAATTGGGCACGGCGGTCGCCTCGAAGCGGGACGAGTCCAGCCCTTCCGCCGCGAGCGTGGCATCCTGCATCAGCTCGATCATCTTCATCGCGCTGTACTGGGTCGGCACCGGGCGGCCGGCCAGATCGGCCGCCGTCTTGAACTCGCTGTCGCGGCGCACGAGCAGGCCGACCTGATAGCGCGGCAGCACCGCGGCGATCCGCAGCTCGGGCAAGGGCATGCCCTCGAAATTGCCCGTGCCGGTAACGGCGTAGGACGCCTCGATCATGTTGGAGGTGGCGAAGTCCATCTCGCCGGAATTCACCTGCGGTAACACGAGGTTCGCGCCGCCCGTCGCAACGGCGATAAAATCGTTGCTCGTGTGGTCGCTGGCCGTCGAGGCGATGGCCGCGGCGATGACGTAGCCGCTGCTGCCCTGGGGCAGGGTCCCGATGGAATATTGCTCGGCCAGGGCCGGCGCTGCTCCGCACAGCAAGGCGGCGGCGCAGATAATCGACGTCATTCTCATTGAACTCACTCCCATTTTCCCTCTCCGGTGTGTGGCTGGTCTAGTCCGGTCCTTGCATCTCCTTGGTCCGCGGCGCTTCACAGCGCGGCGTCGACGCCGTCAGCGACGTCAGGGCCTGCCAGAGCGCGCTGGCGGGATCGTTGCATTCCAGAAGAATGGAGAAATGATCGCGGTCCTCGATCCGCAGCATCCGGACATCGTGCCGCATCGAGACCAGCGCCCGGCCGAAGGCCTCCGCCTGCCGGACGAATTCCGGGCTCTCACGCGAGCCGTAGGCGAGGACGATGCGGCCGGGCTCAAGCACCTCGATATGCTCGAGCGGGCTCAGCCGAAGGGCCTCCGCCTCCGTCAGATCCACATAGCTGCGCCGGCTCGACAGCAGCACGGGCTCCATGTCGTAGATGCCCGAGACGAGCAGACAGGCGGACACGCGCTGCGCGATGTCGGAGCCCCCTGCCCCGGTCGCCAGACATGCGGCCAGATGCGCGCCGGAACTGTGGCCCGCCAGGACCAGGCCGCGCCGGGCATAGTCGGGCCGCTGCGCCAGCAGGGCGCGCAGGGCCGCGGCGACCCGGTCGACCATCGCCGGCAAGCCGACCGACTGGATCTTGGGATAATCGGGCACCGCCAGCGGACACCCGGTCAGGTCCAGGTTGCGCGCAAGAAAGCTGTACATGGAACGGTCGCCCGACCGCCAGGCGCCGCCATGCAGAAAATAGATCAGCGGCCCGTCGGCGGAAGCGTTGAAAACATCGATCCCGCCCATGTCGTCGTCCGCATAGCGGAAGGTTTCCGCCGGCGTTTCATGTCGCTGGGCAAGACTTAGCGCGGCATAGGCGGCGAGCGTAGCCGCCATTTCGGGAGCCCAGCACGATTGGTCGTACGCCCGGTCCAGTTCGGCTTGCGAGTAATTCAGATAGACGGCGCTCAACTCTGGCTCCTGACGGGTATCTCGAAATGTGCCAGCGCGAAAACCCGCCGGACACCCAACCCTGCGTCAGAAGGCTTGATCGGATAACCTGCCTTTTTTGGATATAATTATTGGTTTTTCCGATAAAAATTGCAGGTTGTGCGGAGGCAATTCTCCCGTTGCCGCGCGGAGCGGCTGCGATCCTGTCGGGGGCGCAAGGCGGGCACCAAAAAAGACAAAGGCCCGGCCAGCCGCATGACGGCTGGCCGGGCCTCGAGCTTTTCGGCCTCGTAGCGGGACGGTGCCTAGTAGAGGCGCCCCGGCAGCCACAGGGCGAGTTCCGGCCATGCCAGCATCAGGGCGATCATGCCCATGAGCGCGGCGATGAACGGCGTGACGCCGATGAACACGTCCGTCAGATCGCCCCTGCCCCGCACGCCGTGCACGACGTAGCAGAGCATGCCGATGGGCGGCGTCAACACCGAGGTTTCAGCCACCAGCACCATCATGACGCCGAACCAGATCGGGTCGTAGCCAAGGCCGACGACGATGGGCGTGACGATGGGGATGGTCAGCACGATCATCGCCAGCGTGTCCATGAACATGCCCAGCACCAGATAGACGAGCAGGATCATCAACATCGTCGACAGCGGGCTCCAGTTGAGGCCGCTCACGAAGTCGTTGACCACATTGGCCATTCCCGTCGCGCCGATGACGAAGTTGAGCAGGAAGGCCAGCAGCGTGATCAGGATCATCATCGAGGAGGTGCGGATGGTGCCGATGAACACCTCGACCAGCATTTCCCAGCTGAGCCGCCGATAGACCGCGGCGAGCATCAGGGAGACGATGACGCCGATGGACGCGGACTCCGTCGGGGTGGCCCAGCCGGCATAGATCGACCCGATCACCACCGCGAACAGCCCCAGAGGCGGCGCCAATGCCGGCAGGCTGGCCAGCAGGGCCCGCGCGGTCGGCGCGCTGCGGTCGCCGTCCAGCGAGGGCTTGAAGATGCACAGCACGACGATGACCAGCGAGAAGATCGCCGCCAGCACGATGCCGGGGATCAGCCCCGCCATGAACAGGCGCGGGACGGATGTGTCGGTCAGGAACCCGTAGATGATCATGTTGATCGACGGCGGGATCAGGATGCCGAGCGTGCCGCCGGCCGCCAGAGAGCCGAGGAACAAGCGCTCGCTGTAGCCGTGGCGGTCGACCTGCGGCATGGCGGTGGTGCCGATGGTCGCGGCCGTGGCGACGCTGGAGCCTGAGGTCGCCGCGAACAGGGCGCTGGCCCCGATATTGGCGTGCATCAACCCGCCGGGCAGCCAGCCGAGCCAGGCCGCGACCCCGTTGTACATGCGGTCCGCGATGCCCGAGCGCAGCAGGATCTCGCCCATCATGATGAACATCGGGATCGCGATCAGCGTGAACTCGATGCTGTGCGACCAGGCGATCTCGCCGAAGGCCCGCTGCAGGGGAAAGGGCGACAGCAGCCAGTCCAGCAGCACGGCGAGCCAGCCGAGCACCGCGGCGATCGGCAGCCCCAGCGCGATCAGGACGAACAGAAGGATCAGCGCAATGCCCATCTCACCGCCTCCGCAATGCCGATTCCGAGGCGCCCAGCTCGGCCGCCAGGGCCTGGTCGCCCCGGACGAGCGCGCGCATCAGATCGAACAGCAGGGCCGCAAGGCAGATCAGGAAGAAGATCAGCCCCGCCAGCCAGAGCGCCTGCGGGATCCACAGGGGCGTTGCCAGCGGCGTGCTGGCGCGTGCCCCCAGGCGCAGGGATTCCGCCAGCGTGCCCCAAGCGTGAGTGACCAGGATGCCGATGATCCCGGTGAACGCCCCGAGCGCCACGACGTCCAGAAACCGCTGCACCCCGGCCGGCAATTGCAGATAGACGAGGTCCACGCGGATATGCGCCCGCATGAACAGGGCTTGGGCAAAGCCCCAGGCCATGGCGATGGCGAAGGCATAGCCGGCCAGTTCGTCGACGCCGATGAGGCCGAAGTGAAAGAGGCGGCGCGACAGGATTTCCACCGTCATCAGGCCGGCCGCGCCCAGGAGCAGCAGCCCGCTGCCGATGGCGGAAAACCGGGCCAGTCGCGCCAGCTTGCGAGAGACCAGAAGGTTGCCCAACCCCGTCACCTCGCCGCGTTCAGCTGGATGTCCAGGACAGTGCCGACGGTCTCGTTCCAGCGGGCAACGCAGTCGGAGCCGCAGGCCTGCGTGAATTCGGGCATGACGTGCTCGGCGACGATTTCGCGAAGACGCGCGCTCTCGGCCTCGGTCAGTTCCACCAGCTTCAGGCCGGCTTTCGTCAGGTTGCGCGGGGCGGTGGACTCGGGATCGCAGCGGTCGTCGCCGACCGAACACCAGATGCCCTGCTGCGTCGCGACGCGGGCCATCTCCCAGCCCGCCGGCTCCAGCTTGGTGCGCACTTCCTCGCGCAGGAAGGTCTGAACGGCCGGATCCAGCGCATCCCAGGTCTTGGAATTGGCGACGATGAAGTTGACGCCCCAGCCCACGGTCAGATCGACCAGATGCGTTGCGACATCCGTCCATTTCGCGTTGTTGCCCGAGTTCGAGCCGGTGAACGCGCAGTCGATGACGCCGCGCTGCATGGCCGGCACCACTTCGTTGAAGGCCATGGTGACGGGCGTGGCGCCCAGCGCCGCCGTCAGCGAGGAGGTGGTGGTGGAGAACACGCGAACCTTCTTGCCGGCCAGATCGTCGAGGCCTTCGACCGGGGTCGCGCACCACAGGACCTGCGCGCCGGTCGGCCAGAAGCCGAGCGGAACGACGCCGAGGCGCTCGCGGTAGCGCTCCTCCAGCGTCGGGCGATAGGCGTCGATGATCTTCTGCAGCGTGTCGATGTCCTGCGCGAGGCCGGCAAGGTCGATGGAATCGTTCTCCGGCAGCTCGCCGGAAATCAGGGTCGTGCTGCCCGCAACGATGTCCGCAACGCCCGAGGCGGCAAGGCGCATCAGCTCGGGGCCCTTCGCCCCGAGGTCGGTCATGCTGACCGCGTTTGCCGTGACGCGGCCGTTGCTGTCGGCCGGGACCGTCTCGTTCCAGAACGGCTGCAGCACGTTGGTCCAGTTCGGCGAGTTCACCGGCGAGCCGATCACCGAGAGCTTGGTCTGCGGCAGATCCTGAGCCGCTGCGACCAGGGGGAGAACGCAGGCCAGAGCCGTGGCGCCGAGCAGTCTTGCAAGAGTGTTCATGGGAAATCCTCTCTGTCGGGTGGGGCCGGCCCTGCCGATGGTCCGGCAGGGCCCGTGGACGGGCGGCTTTACTGTGCCGCCTCTTTCATCTTGCCGTGCGACAGCCCGCGGTCGGGCGGCGCAATGTTCAGTCGGACCATGTCGCGCAGCAGCTGCACGATGGCCATGGAGCTCTCCCCTTCCGCCCCATCGACGATGAAGCGCGAGGTGCAGTAGCGCATCTCCCAGCCGCCGGCATCCAGACAGGCGCGGATGATGCGCTTTTCCGTCTCCGGATCCTGGACCAGCTCCTTGTCCTTCAGCAGGAAGCCAAGCATCGCGGAGATGCCGTAGGCGCCCCAGTTGGAGATGGAGGCCGGCAGGAAGATGTCCGTGGCCGTCACCGTGATGGCGCCGCCGGGCTTGTCGGTCTGCGTCTCGCGGCCATAGGGGTGGAAGTCCTGCATGAAGGAATGGATGCGGCCGAAGCCGATCTCGTTTCCATTGTCGCCGATGCCGATGCTGAGCACGCCGCGCTCGGCCGCCTGGTCGAACAGGGGACCAAGGTTCACACAGTTCTTCGGCGCAACGCCGGTCGAATAGTGGACGATGCCGTTCTCGTTCGGGCCGAGCCGCTCGATGGCGATGATCGCCTTGGGCTGCGTCCGCTCGAGCAGGTCCTTCGCCCACTGGTCGATGTCGCCCTGCTCCTCGGGAGCGGTCACCTGGGCCGCGCCCATGCGGCGGCCGGTCGCCAGTTCGTAGTCGCGGATCATGATGCCGGCGGCCTCGGACGACGCCTTGATCGGCGGGGCATGGCAGACTTCGGAGACGTAGACCGGAACGGCCTTCAGCCCCCAATAGAGCGCCCGCGCCAGCGACACGGCGCCCGGAGGTCCGTCGCTCTCGCCGTGCGGCACTTCGGGCCAGTAACCCGCGCCCGTGACGATGAGGACCACGTCGCCCTCGCCGACCCGATCCACCAGCGCTTCGGCCGCGCGGGCGGTGATCGGACGGCCGCCGCCCTCGCGCCGCGCCTCGTTGTAGATCGGAGCGATGATATTGTGATTCATGCCGCGGTTGCGCATCTCGACTGTGATCAGACGGTCGACATATTCACCAATGATGTCCGGCACGCTTGGCTCCTTCTCAGGTATCGGAATGACCGTGATCGTAGGAAGCCGCGGCTCGCATTGGCGAATCGAATTACGGAATACGTCATCAGATAATGTTATGCCCCTCCGGGCTCTGGACCTGTCATGTTTGGCTGGCCCCAGAGGATTCGCGGCGGAGGGAAGAGACGTTGCGCTCGCTCAACCATCGACAGATGCTGGCGTTTCGCGCCGTGATGATCAGCGGCAGCATGACGGCCGCCGGTCGCATCCTGAACATCACCCAGCCGGCCGTGACGCGCCTGGTGCGCGACCTGGAGGCGGATCTCGGGCTGACCCTGTTCATCCGCAAGTGGTCCAGCGTGCGCCCGACGGCCGAGGCCGTCGCCCTGTTCCGGGAAGTCGAGAAGTATTTCGAGGCGATGGAGCGGGTGCGCGAGAATGCCCGCGAGATGCGCGAGAAGTCCGAGGGGCGGCTGCGCATCGCCGCCATGTCGACCCTGTCGTCGGGCGCCCTGCCCGAAACGATCCGCCGCTATCGCCAGAAAGAGCCGGACATGGATTTCTTCATCCATTCCGACAATTCGGTGCACATCCTCGACGCCTTGCAGCGCAGCGAGTTCTCCATCGGCCTTGGCCGCGTGCCGCCGGAGCGCACCGATATCGACCATGTCGAGATGCCCGTTTCCACCGCGATATGCCTGCTGCCCAAGGCGCATCCGCTGGCGAAGCAGGATGTGATCTCGGTCCACGACCTGGACGGGCAGCCGTTCATCTCGCTGGGCGTCAGCAGCCTGTTGCGGATGCAGATCGAGGCGGAGATGACGGCGGCGGGCGTCCAGCCGGGCAGGACCGCACAGACGCTGTATTCCAACACGGTGCCCAGCTATGTGTCGGCCGGGCTCGGCATCTCCATCGCCGACATCTTTTCCGTCATCGGCGTCGACCTGGACAGGATTGCGATCAGGCCGTTCACCCCCGCGATCGAGTTCCGCTTCTCGGCGATCTTTCCGGCGATCGGACGCAGCCGCGGGGGCGAGTTCTTCTCAAAGGTGTTCCACGACGTCGTTCGCGATCAGGTCGAGAACATCAACCGGCTTTTCACGAAGTAGCCGCGCCGAGCCGGCCCTGCAGTTCGGCGACGACCGTCTCCAGCATCCCGTTCTGCGCACGGAAATCGCGCCCCAGATAGGTGGAGAGCGTGCCGATCGCCGCCTCGTGCAGGGGCATCGGCACGCCGCAGCGCCGGCCCAGCTCGCAGAGCGGGATCAGGCCGAACGGCACGTCCTCGGTGATGTAGCGCGTCTCGAGGCTGCGGGGGCCCATCGTGCCGGGCGCACGCTCGTAGACCTGCTGGGCCATCTCGGAGACGCTGCCGCGGCGGATGCCGGGGAAGGTCATCATGTAATGGTCGAAGACGTCGCGCACCTCGAACCCGAAGCGGCCGGCCAGCGCAAGGCGCTCGGTGTCCAGCGCCTCGATCATGCGGCCGACGACGGGCGTGATGCACTGGTAGTTTTCCCAGTCCTCGGCCCGCTCGATCCGGGTCAGGTTGGCGAGCGAGTTGGCAAGGTGGATCGGCGGGTTGAGATTGCTCATGCCGATGAGCGCGGGGCTCGCCTTGAGGCGGAAACGGTCGCCGAACAGCGCCTGACACAGGCGCAGGCCGTCCTCAGCGTCCATCCCCCCGGACACGGCCATGTCGATCACATCGCGCACCGTGCCGACACGGACGACGCCGTCCCGGCGTTGTGCGGTCGCCACTGTGGTGGACCATGACACGATCCCGGCGCGGGCCTGCGACCGCGACAGCGCGTGCGCCAGATAGATCGACCCGAAGGAGAGCTCGGCGCTGAAGATGACGGTCTGGCCATCGAGGATCGGGGCGAGACGGTCCAGCACGTCCTGCATGCCCTGCGCGCAGCGCGCCAGCAGCACGACGTCCGCATCCTTGACCGCGTCCTCGAGGCTGCCGGCGCCGGGGATCACGTGCCCCCCGGAAAAGGTGCCGTCGAACCGCTGGTTCAGCCCGTCGGGATGGGTTTGCGACCACAGCCTGACCGAGTGCCCCCCTTGCTGCAGAAGCGCGCAATAGGTCAATCCGACGGGACCGCCGCCGATCACGGTTATCTTCATTGTTTTTCCTTGAGTTGAGCAAGCGCGCCCGTCAGGAGGCGGGGAAAGCCTCGGGGAAGAAGGTCGCGGGCAGATAGAGGAAGACCCCCGGCAGCAGGATGACCATCAGGATGATCCCGACCGTGATCGCGATGATCGGCAGCACCGCCAGGAAGGCGCGCGGCATGTCGACCTCGCCGATCTGCGCGGCGATCAGCAGGCAGATCCCGTAGGGCGGCGTCGTCAGTCCGATCGCCAGGGACAGGCAGACGACCAGCGCCAGATGGATGTCCGGGATGTGTGCGAGGACGCCCAGTTCCTTGATGATCGGCAGGAAGATGATGACCGCCGTCATCGGGCTGAGCACGGTGCCGACGATCAGGCAGAAGGCCATCAGCAGCAGCATGACGCCCGTCTGCGTGTCCGAGATCGAGATGATGAAGGTCGCGACCTCGCGTGCGACACCGAGATAGGCGATCAGCCAGCCCATGATGCCTGCGGCGGCGACCGCAAACATCGGCAGGGCATAGGCCACGACGGTCGATGCCAGGATGTCGAACAGGGCCGCGGGCCGCACCGTGCGATAGACGACGACCGCCAGCACCAGGCCGACCAGCGCGGCGATGGCGGAGGCTTCGGTCGCGGTGAAGAAGCCCGAGATGATGCCGCCCAGGATGATCAGGGGAATGAGCAGCGCGGGCGCGGCGCGCCTGGCGCTTTCCTTGCGCGCGGTCCAGGGCATGTAGGGCGTGTTGGCGACGCCGTAACGCCGGGCGACGTAATAGGTGTAGGCCATCTGCCCGAAGCCGATCAGCAGGCCAGGCAGCACGCCGGCCAGAAACAGCCCGGCGATGGAGACATTGCCGAAGGCGCCGTAGATCACGAACAGGATCGAGGGCGGGATGATCACGCCCAGCGTCGAGGAGGTCGCCGTCAGGGCCACGGCGAAGGGCGCGGGATAGCCGGCCTTCTTCATCGCCGGGATCATGATCGCGCCGACGCTCGCGGTATCCGCCGCCGCGGATCCGGACATGCTGGCGAACATCATGCTGACCAGCACGTTGATATGGCCGAGCCCGCCCTTGATGTGGCCCACCATCGACTGCGCGAAGGTCATCAGCCGGTCGGTGATGCCGCTGTCGTTCATCAGCCGGCCGAGCAGCAGGAAGAACGGCACCGCAAGCAGCGCGAAGGAGTTGATGTTGGAGACCATCTGATTGACCACCGACGTCGCGGGAAGACCCAGCTGGACGACCGTGACCAGCGATGCCAGCGCGATGGCGAAAGCGATCGGAACGCGCAGGAGGATCAGAAACAGAAATCCTGCGATCAGCGTGACGATAGGCGTCATTCCCGGTCCTCGACTTGCCGGTTGGTGAAAAGGCGGCCTGCGGTGGTGACGATCAGTTCGAGCGAGAAGATCGCCATGGCCGCTCCCGACACGGCGACGGCCGCGTTCTGGTAGAACATCGGAAAGCCGAGCGAGAACGAGAAGCGGCGCCAGCTCATCTCCGCATAGGTCCAGCCGTTGACGGTGAGCACCCAGATCACGGGAAGACACAGGACCAGCGCCAGCAGGGTCAGCGCGGTGTTGGTGCGGGTGAAGCTGGCGGGCAGCACCTCGACCACGTAGTGGACGCCGCGCCGGTAGCCGACCGCCGAGCCCAGGAAGACGGTCCAGACGAAGCAGAACATCGCCACCTCGTCCGTCCACACGAAGGTTCCGAGCGACGAGTTGCGCGCGACGATCTGGAACAGAACGCACAGGATGAACGCCAGGAAGAAGGCGCCGCCGACCAGGTAGAAAAATCGCTCCAGCCCGGCATTGAATCTTGTCAGCATGAGGTGCCCCCTTGCGGGCCGGCCCCGGGATCACCGGGGCCGGCCACCGAAAGTCACTTGATGTCGCGGATCATCTGCAGGACCTCGGACGCGCCGATTTCGGCCGCGACCTTGTCGTGCAGGGGGCGGATGATCTCGATGAACGGCGTCTTGTCGACCTCGGTCACCGTCACCTTGCCCGAGGCGACCAGCGGCTCCAGCAGCGAGGCATCGTATTCCACGCCCCGGTCGATGCCGGTCACCGAGGCTTTCGCCGCGGCCTTGAGAAAGATCTCCTGGTCCTCGGCGGACAGGCGATCGAAGGCGAACCGGCTCATGGTGATGTGGCTGACCATGAACTGGTGCTGGGTCTTGGAGTGATAGGGTGCGACCTCGAAGAGCTTGGCGCCGACATAGGCGCTGATCGAACTCTCGAACGCGTTCGCCACGCCGGTCTGCAGGGCGGTGTAGAGCTCGGTGAAGGGCAGCGAGATGGGCTGCGCGCCCGAGGTTTCCCACATCTCCGCATCCATGCGCGAGCCCGGCACGCGCAGCTTCATGCCGCTGAGGTCTTCCAGGGTGGCGACCGGCTTGACGTTATTGCTGAGATTGCGGATGCCGCCGCCGGTCAGCGCCAAGAGGGTGAGGCCGTTGTCGGCATCGCGATAGACCTGGCGGTAGTAGTCCGTGACCGGACCTTGCGGATCCAGCGCGGTGCGGAAGGTCTCCTCGTCCGGGAACAGGTAGCTGATGCTGAACAGCTGGAACTGCGGGAAGAAGGGGGTCGCCTCCTGGGTGCCGCCGATCAACAGATCGATGGTGCCCATCCGCATCTCGTCCAGTGCGGTCGCGTCATTGCCGAGCACGCCGCCGGGATGGATGTCGATCTTGACGCGTCCTTCCGTCGCCTGCTCGACCTCGGCCTTGAGAACCTCGGCGGCATCGAGCCACGGATGCGGAGCATTTCCCTGGGTGGAAAGGCGAAGTGTCTGGGCGTCGGCCCCTCCCGAGAGGACGGCGAGCATGGCGCCCGCAAGCGCGGACATGGCGTAACGTTTCATCTCAATCTCCCTGCCAGAAACTGCGCCGGCTCATCCCGCCGGGCTCTGATCTGCCCAATTTGACGAGGTTCAATAATAATTTCTAATCTCAATATTCGATGCTATCATAACCTGGTATTATCCTAGCCAGGACAGTCATGGCGGCCCGCATCACCCTGAGACAGGTCCAGGCGTTCCGCCTGATCATGACCAACCGCACGATGACCATCGCTGCGGAGCAGATGTCGATTTCCCAGCCTGCCGTCAGCAGGCTGATCTCCGACCTGGAAGAAACGCTGGATCTCAAGCTGTTCAACCGGGTCGGGCCGCGGCTGTTGCCGACATCGGCCGCGCGACGGCTCATCGGAGAGGTCGACCGCGTCTTTCTCGGCCTCGACTTCGTCGAGGAAGCGGCGCGGCGGATCCGGCGGTTTTCGCTGGAGCCCTATCGGCTGGCGATGCCGCCGTTCCTGTCATACAGCTTTGCCGCGAAACTGGTGGCGCGTGTTTCCGTCGACATTCCGGACCTTGCCATCAGCCTGCATTCCGATACATCGCGCGCCATCGCCGAGCAGGTGTCCCGCGGCGAACACGACCTGGGCATCTGCATGCCCAGCAGGCGGGAGCGGGAGTTGAACGTGCTGTCCCGCTACGAGGTGGGAACGGTCTGCCTGCTGCCGGTCGATCACCCGCTGGCCGAGCTGCCTGAGATCACGCCCGAGGATCTCGACGGGGTAAGCCTTTACGTGCTCGGGCGCAGCGGCGCCATCCGCCCGCAGATCAACGAGGTTTTCGCGCAAAGGCAGATCGCCCCGCGGATCGTCGGCGAGATGCAGCATGCGCCGTCCTGCGCCGCCTTCGTGTCGCAGGGGCTGGGCGTCGCGCTGCTGGATTCCGTCTCGGCCCGCTCCGCGGACCAGCACAGGACGATCATCCGCCCCTTCGTCCCCCAGATCGATCTGGAGATCGCGCTGATCACCTCCTCGCGGCATGTGCAAAGCGATGTCGACGCCGCCTTTCTCCGGCATTTCCCGCAAGCTCTGGCGGAGTGCACCTGAGATTTTGCAGTCGCACCGCCTGTGCTATTGCGCGCTGGACAGTGCCCATTGCGGCCGAAACGGATTTCATGGATAAATTTGTCTGCTTATTCGGGACGACGCCCCGGGACTTATTACAGGTGTGTTTTCGACATTGACGAGTTGTTAGCTGCCGGCCGCCGCTTAGGTCGCGCCAAGATTTCAAACATAAAGGCGGGCGCAATACCAACTGCCCTCGCTCCCATTCAAGAAAACACCCATCAGTTGAGGGAGACAGCAATGCAGCAGTTTTGGGCAGGAGCCGTTTTGGCTGCGACCGCGAGCTTGACCATTTCGTCAGCCAGCGCAGATCCGACCACTTGCGCAGCTGTCGAAAACGATCTGGACCGACTTGCCTGCTATGACCGTGAGGTCGGACGGACGACAACACCCGTCGTCGCCAAGGGCGCAGGCAAATGGACGGTTCGAACCGATAAGAACAAGCTTACGGACCAGACGGATGTCTTCCTCTCATTGGAGTCGGAAGAGCTGATCAATTGCAGCTGGAGCCGCGGCGAAAGGGTCCGGCTCGCTGTGCGATGCCATGAAAACACGACCGCCCTGATCGTGAATACCGGCTGCCACATGACATCGAGCACGTACAATGACTATGGCGACGTGACTTACCGACTCGACCAGGAACCGGCAAAGACCGTGAGCATGACCGAATCCACGGACAATCGCGCGCTCGGTCTTTGGAGCGGCAGCCGGTCGATTCCGCTGCTCAAACAGATGCTCGGCAAGTCAGAGATGATCATGAAGATGACCCCTTACGGAAGCAGCCCGGTCATGACTACGTTCCAGATCGCCGGCCTCGACGAGGCCATCGAGCCTCTTCGCAAGGCTTGCAGCTGGTAGCAGCTCTTACCCGCGACAGGCGTGCAGATACACGCGTCTCCCGCCCCTTTTCGTTGCTGCAAGAGGTGCGCGGCATGTCGCGCGCAGCGTGTCAGCTGACATCCGCACGATAACTACCAGCCTGCGATGCGCAGCCGGGCAAGCGGTATATCGATGTCGTGGGGGGCAAGTGGTGCCCAGGGCCGGAATCGAACCAGCGACACGCGGATTTTCAATCCGCTGCTCTACCAACTGAGCTACCTGGGCCCGCGAAGCGTGTCGCGGCAAGCCCGCGTCGCATCGAAGTGCCGGTCTTATAGAGGCTGGAACAAAGCCTGTCCAGTTCCCTCGCCAAAGTTTTGCACAAGCGCGAAAGCGGCCTTGCAAACAGTGCCACGCGAGGGAGCGGGCGCCGGGCCAGCGCCCGGCAAACCCTTGACGAAACTTGCCTACTGCTGACCGACGACGACGCCGGTCGCGGTGTAGGCGCCGGAGGGATCGGACACGCCGAAGCTGCCGACGACGCCCTGCGCCGGCCCGGTCGGTCCGCGCACGAAGGAGCCGGTCAGAACGCCCGACAGGGTCTCGCCGGGATTGGACAGCCCGCCGACAAAGCTGTTCAGTCCTTCGGCACTGCCGGTGGGCGAGGTCAACGATCCGCCGAAATTGTATCCGTCGAAATTGGTGATGCTGGCGCTGCCGCTGCGCGAACCGAAATCGTAGGTCATGTTGAAGTTGCCGGCGGCCAGATACTGCACCGGTCCGTCGGTCGTGGTCCGCGCCACGTTGCCCACCGCATGGCCGGCATAGGAGGCGGTGCCGACGGTCGGCAGTTCGCCATAGGTCGAGACATCGCCGGCCGCCCAGGTGCCCAGATGCACGAAATCGCGCCGGCGCGGATCGGACGGGGCGGTTTCGGACACGTCCTCGCCGCGGAAGCGCGTGCCCCAGTACCCCCACTCCAGGAAGGAGCAGGTGCAGCGCGCCACATCGGTGAACAGCGCATTGTCCGCCCCGGCGACCAGGGTCGAGGGCACCATGTAGCTGCGCGGGTTGCTGTCGGGGGCGATCACCTCCTCATCGTCGGTGATCGCGAAGGTCTCGCCGAAATTGTAGGTGAGCGCATAGCGGTTGTCGTCGATCAGCGCCGACTGGCCGTTCGGTCCGGTGGTGAACAGGCTGTCGCCGAAACCCAGCACAAGCCCTGCAAGGTGCTCGTCGCCATCGAAAGCGTCGAGCACGGTCATGCTGGCGCCGACGGAATTGCTCACCGCGTCGAAGCCCATGGTCAACATGTTCGGCGACATCGACCAGAACGGCACCGCAGCGCCGCCATTCGTCCCGACCTCGACCATGCCGGAGGCATAGCCGTTGAGCAGCCGTGTGGTGCGGACGAACTCGCCCGACGGCGAGATCGAGGCGACCTGCCCCACATGCGTGTAGCCAGAAACCGTGTCGGTGACCGTCTCGTAGGGGAGCGGAAGACGCGCGGAGCTGTCGTTTCCGGCATCGAGATCGCCGGGGCCGAAGCCGAGGACGAAATTATCGCCGTTCGGGCCGAAGACATGGCCGCCATCGCTGCCGGGAAGAGAGGAGACGGGCCCGGCATAGAGCACGGACGGATCGTAGCCCGACACGCGGAAGCCGCCGCGCCGGGGGCCGCCGATGACGAAGCCGTCCACTTCGTCCTCGTAGATCTGGCCAGCCGAGACGGAGATCGCCGAGGACTGCGAGGCGCCCTGCCCCTGGATCAGCATGGAGGAGACGAGGAAGCGCGGATCGTCGTCGGTGAGGTCCGAGCCCGACACGACCAGAAAATCGCTGGTGCGCACGTTCTGCAGGAACGAGGGGCCTAGCAGCTCGCCCGCCAGCGGGTTGAGGAAATAGAGATCGTGGGCAACGCCGGTGCGCGCCACCTGCACCGGATCGGCCGACAGATGATAGCGGCGGATCTGGTTGGTGCCGGTCTCGCGGAGCGTCGCGGGATCGGTGCGCACGCCCCAAAAGCCGAAGACCGGAGCATTGACGACAAGCGGCCCGCCGACGGTGCCCGGCACCTCGGAAGGAACGAGGAGCGGCGCGGAGATCTCCTCGAAATAGGTGAAGGCGAGGAAATGATCGCCGTTGCGATGGACGGTGCCTGCGACCGTGCGCCCGCCCGAGGTGACGACGCGGAACGCCGCCTGCCCGCCCGTCGGCAGGGGAATGGTGAGGGTCTCGCCGCCGATGGTGCCGGTCAGCTGGGTGCCCTCGGCGGTCACCGTGAATGTCGCGGTGATGTCGCTGCCCGGCGTGCCGCCGATCAGCCCCTGGCGGCCGGGATCGGTCACCGTGAAGGTCTCCGAGGCCGGGCTGTAGGACGAGGCCGCCGTGAGCACGCGCATCACGACCTCGGCGCCTTCCACCGGCGGCGGCGTGCCGCCGACCACCACGTCGCGGATGATTTCGTTGGTGGCGCCATGGTTGATCTCGTTGACGACCTGGCCGCCTTCGTTGATCTGGGTCGATTCCACCACTTGCGGACGCGGCCGCGGCAGGACGGCAACGACCGGCCGACCGGAATTGGCCTGCCCGACACCGGAATTGCGGACCTGGTTGTCGGTCGGCGGGCTTGAGATGCCGCCGGTCTGCCCGCCGCGGCCGGCGAGGCCCTGCTGCACGCCGGCAATGTCGGCCTGGTTGGTGCGGCGGATCTCCGGGCGGTAATTGCCAGACGCCGCCGAGGCGATGGCCAGCGTATAGCCGCGCTCGTAGATGCGCCGGCTCTCGCCGTTGAGACCGGTGAAGCTCAGTTCGTCGCCGAACAGCAACGAGAAGCGCGCGCCCCCGCCCAGAAGATTGAGATTGGCGATGCCGCCGCGGATGCCGATGGTGCCGACCGGCGTCTTGACCGTGACCCCGCCGGCATTCTTGCTGAGGCGGCCGCCGACAAAGCGGGCCACGCCCTTGCCGAACGTGGCGACGAGCTTGCCGGTGCCGGCATTGGGGTCGTAGACGAACTCGTCAATGACGAGGTCGGAATTGGCGCCCACGGTGAAGGTGGAGCCGTCGACCAGCAGGATCTGCACCAGCCCCTCGCCGGCTGTCTCGATCCGCTCGCGGTAGATCAGATTGTCGCCGAGGACGATGGTGCGGGTACCGGCGCCCGGCGGCGTGCGCAGGGCGTCCTGGTTGACGGCGGCGGCAACGCCGACGTCGTTGCGGGCTGCAGCGGCCCCGGGCACCACGACAAGGGCGGCTCCCAAGGCCGCCATCATATATTGCCTGCGCATTTCAGCCCCCTTCAGAACGGCGCGTGTCATGCCACGTGTCAGGCGATGTCGATGTCAGAACGTCTTGATCAGGCTCAGCGTCAGCGACGTGTTGGAATAGTCGCGCGTCTGGTAATTCGATTGCATCCGGCGAAACTCGGCCGCCAGCGACATGGCGATATCCTGGCGGAACGGCACGTTCAGCGCGCCGCGCACCCACAATTCGTTGTCGGTCTGGCTCTTCGTCGCGCTGATGGCCGGATCCGGCGCGGCGAACTCGCGGCGGGTGTAGCCGGCATCGGCATCGACCGACCAGACGGTGCGCAGCATCTCCACCGGCGAGGCGAAGCGATAGGTGACGCCGGCCGACACGCCCGCCTCCCAGCTCTGCTCGTAGCGCGCGGACGCATGCTCGTAGTCGCCGAGCAGGGCGACGCGGCCCGACCATGCGGCGGAAAACTGGTAGCTGTTGGTCAGCTGCGCCAGGATCTGGTAGCCGTTGCGATCGCTGACGGTCGGATAGGTGCGGCTGTCGCGGTACCAGCGATAGCGGTATTCGACCTTGGCGTTGACGCTCGACAGCGGGCTCGGCTGCATGCCGAAGCGGGCGCCGAAACCGGTCGCGCCGGAATAGTTGGAATTGTCGAGCCGCACGCCGGTCAGGATGCCGTAAAGGCCGAGGCGCGCATTGTCGATGTCGAAGCGGGCCAGGTTGAACGAGGGGCCGAAGGTCAGCTCCGCAAGCTCGGTGTTCAGGCGCGTGCTGTCGAAATAGCGCCCGCCGTAGAACAGCAGGTCCGCCTCCAGCAGATCGCCCTGGGTGCCCAGGTCATAGGCCGCATGCACGTTGCCGGCGACGAAGGCGTTCCAGTCGGCCCGGCCGATGGCGGTGTCGTCGAGCAGAAAGGTGACGCCGTTCAGCGTGACCTGCCGGCCGCCGGGGCCGGCATTGGCGTTGGACTGCCAGCGCAGGCCCGTCATGACCGTTGCCGAGAACTTGGTCGGATCCTCGGCAGTGTCGATGGCGGTCATGAAGGTCTGGACGCGCTCGGTCACTTCCGGCGGCACGTTCGGCGCCTGCAGGGCCTGCTCGAAATAGGAGCGCGCGGCATCGAAGGAACCGAGGCGGAAGTAGAGGACGCCAAGCTCCAGCTGGATGCGCGGCAGGCCCGGCGCGTAGATCAGCATGCGCTCGAAGGTGCCGATGGCAGCCTCGTAGTCGCCCATGCGGGCCGACAGGGTGGCGTATTCGAAGGCAAGGTCGAGATTGGCGGGATCGCGCATCATCGCCGCCAGAAGCTCGGTCTGGCGGGCGCGCAGCTGCTCCTGTGTCATGGGAGCCCCGGCGACCAAGGCCGGGTCCTGGGTCTGACCCTGAGCGGCGACGTCCTGCGCCTTTGCCGCGCCGGCGACCGCAATCAGACCGGCTGCAGCAACACCAGCAATACGCAGTACTCCACGCCGGGCAACCACCGCCACGTCCACGAGCCCCCTCCAAAAGTCATGTCTTGAACGGGGGGAGATTACGTTACGTGCCCGGCGAGAGTCCCGCCCAAAGGATAGGCCCTGTCAAATAATGAGGGTCATGTTGCATTCCGGGCACATCCAGCCTTTCAGGCCCGCTCCCGCGCTTGTCGCGAGGCGGCCCGGGCTGGTTCGATCAGGCGGACGGCACCGGCGCAGCCGGCACCAATGCAGGCGCCGGCTGCGGGCATGGCTTACTGGACCTCGCGGACCCGGCCGTCGGTATAGGGCTTGTAGCCTTCGGGCAGTGCGCTGATGTAGTCCGCCACCACCGTCTCCAGCCCCGGCCCGTAGTCGTAGGCATTGGTGCCGGCCTCGGCGAAGATCTTGTAGCCGTCGCCGCCGCCGCGCATGTAGTTGTTGGTGGCCACCACATAGGTCTTGTCCATGTCGAGCGGCTGCCAGCCACCCTCTTCCGCGACCTCGACCTGGATGATGCGGCCGTCGCCCGGCTTGCGCGCGCGCGTCCAGGTAAAGCGGATGCCCGCGACCTGCGGGAAGCGGCCGGCGCCCTCCTCCACCTGCGAGACGCCGTTTTCCAGCGCGGCGACGATATCGCGGCCCTTGAGCTGGAAGGTGGCGAGCGTGTTCTGGAACGGCAGCACCGTCAGCACCTCGCCCATGGTGACCTCGCCGGCATCGATGGAGGCGCGGATGCCGCCGCCGTTCTGAATGGCGATCTGCACGCCCTGCCCGCGCGAGCGCTCCAGCATGGCATCGGCGATGAGGGTGCCCATGGTGCACTCGCCGGCGCGGCAGGTGTCGCGCGAGCCGTCGATGGTCTCGGCGGTGCTGCCGATCACCTTGGCGCGCAGCTCCTCGAGCGGGGCGGCGAGTTCGGCAAGACGCGCGCCGACCGCCTTGTCGGCCGGCACCGAGGCGTCGAGCAGGATCGGATTGCCGGTCGCCGAGGTGACGTTGCCGGCATCGTCGAAGACGATCTCGATCTCGCCGAGGAACTTGCCATAGGCGTAAGCCTGGACGATGGGCACCTGGCGGCCCGCCGGGTTCTGCACCAGCACCGGATAGGGACCGGCGGCGCCCTCATGGGTGTTGGACAGCAGCGTGTGCGAGTGGCCGCCGACGATGACGTCGATGCCCGGCACGCGGGCGGCGATCTCCATGTCGCGCGGCAGGCCCATATGGGTCAGCGCGACGATCTTGTCGACGCCGGCAGCCTGCAGGCCCTCGACCGCGCCCTTCAGATAGGTCTCAGCGCGCTGGAAGAAGACGTTGGGGCCGGGCGAGGAGGTTTCGACCGTATCCTCGGCCAGCACCGAGACGATGCCGACCTTCTGGCCGCCGATCTCGAGCACCAGCGTTCCGGGCACCCTGCCCTTCAGCGTCGGTTCGTTCTCCACCTCGATATTGCCGGACAGGACCTTGGTATCGACCTTGTCCAGGAAGGCGGCGAGACCGGCCGGGCCGTCGTCGAACTCGTGATTGCCGACGGCCATCGCGTCGAAGCCGATCATGTTCATGAACTCGGCCGCCGCGGCGCCCTTGTAGGTCGTGTAGAACAGCGAGCCCTGGAACTGGTCTCCGGCATCGAGCGTCAGCACGTTGCGGCCGGCAGCGGAAAGGGCCGAGCGGCGCTCGTCGATCTTGCTCTTGACGCGGGCGATGCCGCCGAAGCACTTGCCCGCCGCGTCATCCTCGGCGCCGCAGGTGGAATCGTACTTGTTGATCGGCTCGAGGCGCGAGTGCAGGTCGTTGATGTGAAGGATCGTCAGGGCGTAATCGGCCTGTGCCGGCGCGACAGCAAGGGACGCCGACAGCACCACGCCGCCCGCAGCAGCCAGCACGGCCGCGCCGAAAGAAGCAACCCGCATACCGTCCACTCCCGCAAGATGAGGCCGCGCACCGTCGATGCGGCGACTGCCCAGGCTACCGACAAGGGGAAGGCACCGCGCCCCGGATCCCCGCATTCGCAATCGCGAGACTGCCAGCTTGCCGGGGGCAGATCAACCATTCCAGCCGCGTCAGGGCACAAGTATCCCGCTCATCCCCGCAAGATGCGCGCAATCCGCTAGCAGGAGTAGCCGACGCAATAGGTGGGGGTATTCGACTTGATGTAGACGGAGTTGGCATGATTGACATCGCGCGGATCCGTCCCGGTCGGCACGCTTCTCAGCACCGGCGCGGGATACTGCGCCTCGGACGCAGGCGGCAGCGCCGAGTTGACCGCGGAGAAGCGGGCAAGCTGGCTGGCGGTCGGGCGGCTGCCAGAGGGACGGTTGCCCTGCAGGATGCGGTTGACATCGGCGACCACCGAGCCGGGCGTGCGCTGGGTGGCGCCCTGCCCGCCATTGGCGAAGATCGAGAAGCCCGGCCGGTAGACACGGGTCGTCTTGCCGTTGCGGCCGGTGAAGGTCAGGTCCTTGCCATAAAGGAAGGAGAACACCGTCTGGCCGCCGCGGTCGACGAGATTGGCCATGCCGCCGCGCACGCCGATGGTGCCCTGGCGGGTGTTGATGGTGACGCCGCCGCGCTGCTTGGAGATGCGCCCGCCGACATAGCGGGCGACGCCCCGGCCGAAGGTGGCGACGATGCGCCCCGTGCCGGCGGACGGCGAATAGACGAACTCGTCGATGACGAGACTGGAATTGGGACCCACCACGAAGTTGGACCCGTCGGCCAGCAGGACCTGCACGAGGCCCGAGGCGCCGGTCTCGATCTTCTCCCGGTTCACGAAGTCGGTGCCGATACGGATGGTGCGCATGCGCGCGCCGCCGCGCTGGCTCTGGGCGCTCTGGTTGACGGCGCTGGCAACGCCGACGGGCTCGCTGGCGAAAGCCGGCTGGCCCGCCACGGCGATGAGGGTCGCAACGGCAACGGCAAGGGGGCGGAAGGTCATGGCCATATCCAGTCTCCTGTCGGCGGATCGCAAGCGGATCTGCCGCTCGTCTCGTTGCTACCCTATCGTCTTGACGCGATGGCGGGGTGATGCGGGTCACAAACCAGCGCAATCCCCTGCGTCACTCCCGGTTTTCGAGCTTCTCCTGCGCTGCCTCCAGCGCGGCAAGGTCTTCCGGCTCAAGCTCCACCACCGGCACGCTGTAGCTGCCGGACAGCCAGCGATTGAGATCGACATCGGCGCAGCGCGCCGAACAGAAGGGATGGTAGCGCTCCACCGACAGCTTGCCGCAGCCAGGACAGGGCCGCGCCCGCCTCTGCTGTTTGCCTTCGTCCTGTGCGCTCGTCATGTTCTCTCCCTCGGCCCGAAGCAGGGCCGGTTCATCCTGCCCCAGCTATACTGGAGCGCTCCGCCGACGTCGACCGCAACGTCAGCGGGCAGGTGCGTGGTGCTACGGGCGATGCTCAGCCGCCGCGCCTCACCCGGCGCTGGTCCATTGCCCTCAGCTCGGTCTTGAGGATCTTGCCGTAGTTGTTCTTCGGCAACTCGGGCAGGTGCAGATAGTCCTTGGGCCGCTTGAAGCGGGCAATGTGCTCCAGGCACAGCGCATCGAGCTCGCCCGGCTCCGCATCGCCCGCATAGCAGGCAACGACGCTTTCTCCCCATTCGGCATCCGGGCGGCCGATAACGGAGACCTCGCGCACGCCTGGATGGGTCAGCAGCACCTCCTCCACCTCGCGCGGGTAGATGTTGGTGCCGCCGGAGATGATCACGTCCTTCGAGCGGTCGAGCAGCGTCAGATAGCCGTCCGCATCGAAACTGCCGACATCGCCGGTATGGAGCCAGCCACCGCGCAGCGCCTCGGCACTCGCTTCCGGATTGTCCCAGTAGCCGAGCATCACCGTGTCGCCGCGCACCAGGATCTCGCCGGTCTCGCCGTGATCGGCACTCGCCCCGTCGATCCGCATCTCGACAACGGAGCTGACGAGGCCGGCGCTGGCAAGGCGCGCCTCCCAGCGCGGATGGTCGCGGTTGGCGATATCCGCCTTCGACAGGACGGTGCCGGTCATCGGCGTCTCGCCCTGGCCGTAGATCTGGGCAAAGCGCGGACCGAAGCGGTCGATCGCCCGGCGGGTGTCCGCAACATGCATCGGCGCGCCGCCCCAGACGATGGTGCGGATGTTCTCCGTCATCGCCTCCATCGGGCACTCGGTCAGCCGGCGGATCATGGTGGGGGCTGCAAACATCGACACGCCGCGGCTGCGCGAGACGATCTCCAGCACCTCGTCCGCCTCGAAGCCGCCCGACTCGGCGACCGCATTGATGCCGAAGCGCATGACATGGGCCATGGCATAAAGGCCCGAGCCGTGGCTCATCGGCGCGGCATGGAGCAACGTGTCGCCCTCCGCCACCGGATCGACATCGGTGAGATAGGCAAGGCTCATGGCCGCCAGGTTGCGGTGGCTGAGCATCGCCCCCTTGGGCCGGCCGGTGGTGCCGGAGGTGTAGAACAGCCAGGCGAGATCGTCGGGTGCGGCCTCGGCGAGCGGAGCCGGTTCGCCGGCGACCAGCGACCAGAACTGCGGCCCGCCGAGCGTCACCACATCGCGCAGATCCTCCGGCGCATAGGCGGCGACATCCGCCTCCATGCCCGAGCTGACGAGGGCAAGACGCGCGCCGCAATTCTCCAGGATCCAGCCGATCTCGGCGCTGTGCAGCTTGACGTTGACCGGTACCGCGACGAGGCCCGCCCACCACACGGCGTAGAGCGCCTCGAGATAATGCGGACCGTTCTTCGCCACGATGGCGACCCGGTCCCCGCGCAACAGGCCGTAATGGGAGAGGAGGCTGCCGGCGAGCCGGGCCGAGCGGCCGGCAAAGTCGCGGTAGCTGGCGACCGGCGAGCCGCCGCGCGCCAGGGCGACCGCATCCGCGCGCGACCTTCCGGCCCGCGCCAGCCAGGCTGCGAGATTCATCGATATTCCCCGCTTCGCATGATCATCCTGCGGCAAAGGGCGCAGGGCGCACCCCATCCGCCGTGACCCGTCCCGTTATGGCAAGGAACCGCCGGCAAGGCCAAGCGGGAATTGCCCCTGCCGCAGCACGGGGCGCGCCGGGAGACGGGAAGCGGGATCAGGGCCGGATCGCGGCCGGGTCGGCCCAGCCGGCGAGAACCGGATACTTGAGGCCGGCCAGCATGTTGGCCGTCTCGTGCAGCGGCAGGCCGACCACGTTGGAATAGGAGCCGACCAGCTTGGCGACGAAGGCGCCCGCAAGCCCCTGGATCGCGTAGCCGCCGGCCTTGCCGCGCCACTCGCCGCTATCGAGATAGGCATTGATCTCTGCGCGCGAGAGGCGCTTGAAGCGCACGCGCGTTTCGACAAGGCGCTGACGCACCACGTCCTTCGGCGCGCTGATGCACAGCGCGGTATAGACCCGGTGACCGCGCCCCGACAGCAGCTCCAGGCAGGCGCGAGCCTGCTCGTGGGTTTCCGCCTTGGGCAGGATGCGGCGACCGACCGCGACAACGGTATCCGCGGCAAGCACCAGCCCGTCGACATTGGCGGCATTGCGGTCGGCGGCGCGCCGCGCCACCTCGGCCTTGGTGCGCGCCAGGCGCTGCGCCAGCGCACGCGGGGTTTCGCCCCGGCGCGGCGTCTCGTCGATATCGGCAGGCAGGAGCGTGTCGGGATCGATGCCGATCTGCTGGAGCAGTGCCAGACGACGCGGCGAGCCGGAGGCAAGCACAAGCGTCGGGCGCGCGCCCTTGGCACGGGTCCCGTCGGTATTGCTCTCGTCGGAAGCTGCGGCGATCATCGGACCGCTGTCTCTCTGTCGCGGGTGACGGACCGGGCCGTTTGGCCCTGCTGCATCACTTGAAACGGTAGGTGATGCGCCCCTTGGTCAGGTCGTAGGGCGTCATTTCGACAAGCACGCGGTCGCCGGCCAGAACGCGAATACGGTTCTTGCGCATGCGCCCTGCCGTGTGGGCAATGATTTCGTGGTCGTTTTCGAGCTTCACGCGGAACGTCGCGTTCGGAAGCAGTTCGGTGACCACCCCCGGAAATTCAAGTACTTCTTCCTTGGCCATATGGATTCCTGATTATCGAGCCAGATGTGGCGGGAACCTAACGGATCGGGCCGAGAAAGGGAACAGAAGGATTCGCGAAAATCCGCGGCTGTGCAGAGGCCGGGCGCGGGCCCTATCCGCCCGGGGTCGCGGTCCAGCCGAAACGCTTCTTGATGCGGGTCATGAGCAGGTCGCGGACGGCGCGGTAGCTGTCGAGGATCTGGTCTCGAGATCCGGTGGCGAGCGTGGGATCGGGCGTCGGCCAGTACTCGACCTCGACCGCATCCGTGCGCGTCATTTCCAGCGCCTTGTGATGAGCCTCGGGGGCCAGCGTCACAACCAGGTCGAAGCCCGACTCGTCGAGGTCCTCGAAGGTTTTCGGCCGGTGCGCGGCAAGATCGCAGCCGATCTCGCTCATCACCGCCTCGACGAAGGGATCGGGCTCGCCGGCGCGCACGCCGCAGGACTTCACGTAGACGCGGCCGGGAAACAGCTTGGCGAGGATCGCCGCCGCCATCGGCGAGCGCACCGCATTCATGCCGCAGGCGAAAAGCACCGCTCCCGGCGCCGCCGAGGAGACGGTGCCGGGTACCATGTCGGGGATCTTACCGGGTACGTCCCCCGGCCCTGACACGCCTAGAGCCCTTTCGACCAATGCGAAGTCAATTCTGCTTCTCGATTGGGGCGGCGATCCGGCGTCGAAACGGTCGCCGCGCGATGCGGTCGCATCGGGCAAGATCGGGTCGGCGTCGGGCGCCCGCCAATCGGAAGCCCTGCGGGACGGGCGATTTTGCGCCAATTCCAGCGCAAAGCCCCTTGTCCGTATCCAGATACGACCTGCGTGCCTTTGCTTGACCTTGTCACAAAATCGCTCCGTCAGAATGGCTTCGAATTGGTCGAAAGGGCTCTAACCCTTCCAGTGCAGGGCGCAGACGAGAGTGAAGAGACGGCGGGCTGTCTGCATGTCCACCCGGATCTTGCCCTCCAGACGCTCCATCAGGATGCGCGAACCCTCGTTGTGGACACCGCGGCGCCCCATGTCGATGGCCTCGATCTGGCTGGGTGTCGCCGTCTTGATCGCCTCGAAATAGCTCTCGCAGATCAGGAAGTAGTCCTTCACCACCTTGCGCAGCGGGGTCAGGGAGAGGATGTGGGTGACGACCGGCTCGCCCTCCTCGCGCTCGACCAGGAAGACCAGACGCTTTTCGACGAGCGACAGTTTCAGCCGGTAGGGACCGCCGTCATCGCCGAGCGGCTCGAACTCGTTTTCCTCTATGAGGTCGTAGATCGCGACCGCGCGCTCATGCTCCACGTCGGGCGTGGAGCGAAGGATGGAGGCTTCATCGAGCTCCACCGCAACCAGCCGGGCGCTGTTGTTCTGTCCCATGACCTGCGCTTGCGCCCTCCATTGCCTGCACCGTGGTTCCGGCGCGCCCGTCAGCGACTGCTCCAACACCTAGCGCGTCCATGGCCGGTCCGACAAGCGGTCCGCGCCGCGGCGCGGCGCCTGGCCCGGCTCAAAGATTGAGGCGGATGGCGACCGAGCGGCCGTGGGCGGCAAGGCCCTCCGCCTCGGCAAGCGCAATCGCGGCCGGACCGAGCGCGCGCAGGTTCTCCGCGTTGCAGCGCAGGATCGAGGTGCGCTTGACGAAGTCGAGCACCGACAGGCCGGAGGAAAAGCGGGCCGAACGTGCCGTCGGCAGTACGTGGTTGGAACCGCCGACATAATCGCCGATGGCCTCGGGCGTGTGGCGGCCGAGGAAGACGGCACCGACATTGCGGATGCGTGCGAACAGGGCCTCGGGATCCTCCACCGCCAGCTCCAGATGCTCCGGGGCGATGGCATCGACGAGCGCGGGCGCCTCGTCCATCGACGAGACGGTGATGACCGCGCCGAAATCGGCCCAGCTGGGACCGGCGACATCGGCGCGCGGCAGGGTCTTAAGCTGGCGCTCGACGGCAGCCTCCACGGCCTCGGCGAAGCCCGCGTCGTCGGTGATCAGGATCGACTGTGCGCTGGTGTCGTGCTCGGCCTGGGACAGGAGATCGGCAGCGATCCAGTCCGGATCGTTGGCCCCGTCCGCAACCACCAGGATCTCGGAGGGACCGGCGATCATGTCGATGCCGACCGTGCCGAACACCCGGCGCTTGGCGGCGGCGACATAGGCATTGCCCGGACCGACGATCTTGGAGACCGGACGGATGGTCTCAGTCCCGAAGGCCAGGGCCGCGACGGCCTGCGCCCCGCCGATGCGGTAGATCTCGGTGACCCCGGCAAGGTGGGCGGCGGCGAGCACGAGCGGGTTGAGCGCGCCGTCCGGGCTCGGCACGCACATGACCATGCGCGACACGCCGGCAACACCGGCGGGGACCGCGTTCATCAGCACCGAGGACGGATAGCTGGCCGTGCCGCCGGGCACGTAAAGGCCGACCGCCTCGATGGCCGTCCAGCGCGAGCCGAGCTCGACGCCGAGCGGATCGGTGTAGCGGTCGTCCGCCGGCATCTGGCGGGCGTGATGGGAGGCGATCCGGTCGCGGGCCAGCTTCAGAGCGTCGAGCGTGCGCGGGTCGACCTTCTTCACCGCCTCCTCGATCTCCTCGGCAGTGACGGTCAGGTCCGCCAGGCTTTCCGCCTCCAGCCGGTCGAAGCGGCGCGTGTAGTCTAGAAGCGCCGCATCGCCGTGCTGCTTCACGGCCTCGATGATGTCACGCACCGCCGCGTCGACATCGGCGGATGCCTCGCGCTTGCTGGACAGGAGGGCGTCGAAGTCGGCCTTGAAGCCGGTTGCGCTGGTGGACAGGCGGATCGCCACGGGCGGAAGCTCCACAGTTTGCCGGGCGGCGCCCGGAAGGTCCGGAAAAAGGGTCAGTCGATCTGATGGCTGGGACGGTGCTCGGTCGCCCAGGCGGCGCCGAGATCGGCAAGCTGCGCCTCGATGCACTCCACGTCGAAGGAGAGCGTGGCCCCGCCTGCGAACACCAGGTCGATGCGCCCCGCCGGCTCCTCGGCGGCCACGAAATTGACCGCGAGCAGCGACAGGACCGTATCCTTGGCGTCCTGGCGGATGTTCTGCGCGCGCGGGCGCTCGGCCCGGGCGAAGGACAGGGCGGCGCGGCGGCGCTCGTTGGAGGCGCGGGCGCCTGCGCCCTCACCGTCCCAGGCGAAGCGGTTCATGACCAGCACCAGATGACGATCCGATGGATAGTAGCGGATGTCGCCGACCTTCAGGACCGCGTCCTGGACCTGCGCGGAGATCACCGCCAGGTCTTCCGCGTCCAGTGCCGCCAGCTTCAATTGCTGCATGGATCAGCCACCTCTTGGGTTGTGCCCGCGGCCGGCGCGACAACAGGCGACCGGCCTTCGGCCCTTACCTAATGAATTCACGCGCCAAAGCAACCGCCGAGTTGGCGCGCGGCGCGCAGGCAGTCCCCGACAAGGGGAGAACGGCAGTTGGTTCGGCCCAAGAGGTCAGGCGACGGAGAGGAAGGCCTCGATGGGACCGGGCGACCCAAAAAGCCCGCCCTGCCCCTGGATGCAGCCGGAGGCCAGCAGCAGTTGCGCCACCTCCTCGCTGTCGACGCCGTCGACATCGACAGCGACATCGAACGTCTCGGCAACGGCGACAAGCGCGCGGATCACCGTCTCGCCGCGCTCTCCCGCCAGGATGTCGTGCAGGGCGCTGCGGTCGATGCGCAGGGAATCGAAGCGGAAGCGGCCGAGGAGCTGGAGCGAGGCCGAGTCGGAGCCGAAACGGTCGAGAACCATCCGCACGCCGACGGCGCGCAGCGCCTCGAACTGACGCATGGCCGCGAAGGAATTGACCAGGAAATAGCTGTCGGCCACCTGCAGGTGGATGCGCTCCGGCGCGATACCGGCAATGTCGATCTCGTTCTCGACGATGGAGGCGAGCGTCTCGAGACCGAACTGGCGCACGCTCAAGGACAGCGCGATCTTCTGATCGTCGGGGCTGCGTGCGGCAGCCTTGAAGACCTCGCGCAGCAAGGCGGCGGTCGCGCTTTCCAGTGCAGCCGTTTCCTGCGGGCCATCGCCGGGCGTCCCGCCCTGGCCGGACCCGGGCTGCAGAACCTGATAGCCGCACAGCCTGCGGCTGCGCAGGCAGAAGATGGGCTGATACTGGACGCGGGCGCCCCCGTGCATCGCATTGGCGCGCGCTTCCACGCCCGCCGAGGCAAAGGCCGGCCAGACCACGGTGGCATTGTCCTGATCTGCGACCGCCTTCGGCGCGCTGCCCGCAGGCAGATAGGCGCGGAAGCCGTTCCGCCCCTGGTTCTTCACCTCGTAGAGCGCGGCGTCCGCCTGGCGCATCAGCTCCGACAGGTCGGCACCCGGCAGGACCGGCGCAATGCCGATGCTGGCGCCGATCTGGACGCTGCTGCCATCGATGGAAAACCGGCCGGAAATCGCGGTCAGGATCCGCTCGGCCACCGCCTCGGCAAGGTCGGACGGACTGGTGCGGTCCGGCTCGCAGGACAGAAGGATCGCGAACTCGTCGCCGCCGACACGGGCGACGAAGTCGTTTTCTCGCGCGCAGCGCCGCAGCCGGCTGGCCACCTCGCACAGCAGCTGATCACCGGCATTGTGGCCGAGCGCATCGTTGACCGGCTTGAACCGGTCGAGATCGATCAGCATCAGAATGCCGAGACAGGGCTGGTCCGACGTCCCGCTGGCGACCAGCTTCTGCAGCTGCTCGTTGAGATAGGTGCGGTTGGCAAGGCCGGTCAGCGTGTCGTGGCGGGCCGCGTGCAGCACCTTGTTCGCCGCCCGCTCCCGCTCCGTGACATCCTCATGGGTGCCGACCCAGCCGCCATCGGGCAGCGGGGCGTGGACGGTCGAGATGATCCGACCGGAGCGCACGCGGAACATCGAGCGTACCGTCTCGCCGGCAGACAGCTGCCGCATGATCTGCGCCACGCGGGCATCCACGGCATCCTGCGAGGGGATGTCGACATTGGTCGCCGATATCAGCTCAGGCAGCTTCCGACCGGCATGGCTATGGCCGCCGTCTTCCAGCCCGAACAGGACGGCATATTGCTCGTTCCACAGGGTGAGGCGTCCCTTCCGGTCGAAGACGCTGACGCCCTGGTTCATGTTGGCAAGCACGGCGCCCAGTTCGTCCGAGCGCTCGCGGGCCAGCCGCTCCTTCTCGATCAGCTGCCGCTCGATCCGCTTGCGGTCGGAAATGTCGGTAAAGGTCGACAGCAATCCGCCGCCGGGCAGGAAGGTGCCGCGGATCTCCAGCATGTCGCCATTGGGGCGGCTGCGCTCGTAGCCGTGCTCGCGGCCGCCGAGGATGGCATTCAGCCGGTCACGGGCAAGCTCCTGCGGATCGCCTTCGCCATATTCGCCGCGCTCCGCATTCATCAGCACATAATCGGCGAGAGACGGGCGGCCCGCGAGATAGTCGGCCGACACATCCAGCAGTTTCTCGAATGTCTTGTTCCAGCCGGCAACGACGAGATCCTGGTCGAAGTAGACGACCGCGCCGGGATAGTTCTGGAACACGCCCTCGATGGTCATGGCCTGGCGCACTGTCTTGGTGACGTCGGTGAGGGAGATCACCACGCCGCCGCCCGCGCCCTCGACAGGACTCGTGAAGGCTACCGCATTGAGGTTCAGCCAGCGCAGGCCGCCATCGGCCAAGGTGAGGCCCGCGATGGTGCTGGACAGGCTCGCCGGATCTTCCGCGCCCCTGGCAAGCAGGTTGCCGAGCCGGGCTCCGTCATGCCCCTTGTCGATGAAATCGAGATCGAGCGCGGCAAGAGAGACGCCGGTGATCTTGCGCCCTTTCAGGCCGAGCATGGCAAGGGCGGCCGGATTGTGCGACAGGACCCGCCCTTCCGGATCGACGACGACCACGCCTTCGGACAGGGACAGGAGTGTCGTGCGGTAGAGCGCCTCGGAATGCTGCAGCCGGATCTCGGCCATCTTGCGGTCGGTAACGTCGCGGATGGCCCCGACGATACGCACGACCCTGTCGTCGCGCGCAAGCGGCCTGCCGGCAAGGCGCACCCAGCGCTCCCGCCCCGTCGCGGTGCGCGCCGGCAACTCCAGGCTGAACGGGAACCCCTTGAGCCGTGCATCGTCGACCGCGCGGCGCAGATCGCCCCGTGCCTCGGGCAGGAAGAAGCAGAGCGCCTTCTTCATGTCCGGAACGTAGTCGTCATCAACCTCGAGCAGACGGCGGACCTGATCGGTCCACAATAGGCGGTCCTGGTCCAGATCGAGTTCCCAGCCCCCGACGCCGGAAATGCTGGTGGTCTGGGCGATCAGTTGCGACTGGGTCTGCACCAGCGCCTGCTGGCGCTCCGCGGTCTCGCGCAGGCTCGCAGCTTCCGCCTGTGCCGCATAGGCGCGGATCAGCCCGTCTGCGGCAGCGCCGAGGTGACGCAGCACTTGCAGCTGCTCGGGCGTGGGATCGCGCGGCCGGGTATCGAACACGCACAGCGAACCGAGGCGATGGACACCGTCGATCGACAGCGGGTAACCGGCGTAGAAGCGAAAGTGCGGCGCCTCGGTCACCAGCAGATCGCGATGGAACCGCGGATCGTCTGCAAGATCGGGAACGACCAGCAGATCGGACTGCAGAATGGTGTGACGGCACATGGCCGCGCTTCTCGGCGTCCGCTCCAGCTCCAGGCCGTGCCGGGCCTTGAACCACTGCTCGCGCTCGTCGACGAAACTCACAAGCGCGACAGGGCAGCCGAACACCGACGCGGCGGTCTCGACCAACGCGTCAAACTCCACCGAGCGCCCGGAATGCAGAATGCCAAGGCGGTGCAGCGCCTCTAGCCGGCTCTCTTCATTGTCGGGCAGCACGTCGAGGATCATCGAGCTCATGCGCCGAGTATGCCTGCAATAAGTAAACGTTTCAAAATATAGACCGACAACTTATCAACAATCCATGAATGAGGTGCAAGCAGGCTCATCATGGCTGGATTTTTAAATAATACCATATAAAATTTTATGAAAATTACCCCGAATTGGCCCAGAAAACCAGGAGGCAACACATATATCTGCAACAATTTACAAGGATATCCAACTGCGGAACCTGCGCTAAATCAGAATAAATAAGCCCTATCCGCGCAATATATACGCATCTATTCGGAACAAGATCTCGCTGCCGGGCGCACGCGCCGGACTTATTGTGCCGAAGGAAGCCCCGGCACACGGCCAGGCATGCCGGATACGCAGGATCACCCCACCACTGACGCAGTTGCTCCCCCGGAACGGACCACGCCGGACGAGCGGCTTCCGTGCAAGGACGGAAGCGCCGGTCCGGCGGCTTGGGAGGAATGGTCCGGCCACCGCCCTGCGGGCGGCGGCTTGACGGTTATTTCGCCAGGGCGAGCGGAATGTAGAGCGCGACCTGCGGCCAATAGATCACCGCGGCCAGCGCGACGATCTGCAGGATCACGAAAGGAATCACCCCTCGGTAGATCGTGCCGATGGAAACCCCCTTCGGCGCGATGCCGCGCAGGTAGAACAGCGCGTAGCCGAAGGGCGGGGTCAGGAACGAGGTCTGCAGGTTCACCGCCAGCGCGATGGCAAACCAGATCAGCGTCTGCTCCGGCGTCAGGCCGAAGTCGAGCCCGGCCACCACGGGGGCGACGATGGGCACCACCACCAGCGTGATCTCGACCCATTCCAGGAAGAAGCCGAGAACGAAGACCAGCGCCATGATCATGATGATCACGACGTAAGGGTTGCCCTCGTGCACCGCGAAAAGGTCGGCGATCAGCGCATCGCCTCCGAGCTTGCGGAAGACGACGGAGAAGACCGTCGCGCCGAGCATCACGAAGATGATCATCGCGGTGGTCTTGGTCGTATCGCGCAGCGCCGCGTAGAGCGTCGCCCAGTCGAGCTGGCGCGAGACTAGCGCCAGCACCATGGCGCCCAGCGCGCCGATGGCGGCGGACTCGGTTGGCGTGGCGATGCCCGCGACGATGGTGCCGAGCACCGAGACGATCAGCAGCACGGGCGCGAGCAGGTCGAGCGCCAGCGTTCCGGCCGCCCGCCAGAAGGGCTGCGGGTCCGCGACCTCGGCCGGCGGCATGCGGTGCGGCTGGAAGATCGCGACGCAGACCAGATAGAGGATGTAGAGCGCACCGAGCAGCAGGCCCGGCCCGACCGCCGCCATGAACAGGTCGCCGACGGAGACGCGCAGCTGGTCGCCGAGGACGATCAGCATGATGCTCGGCGGGATGAGGATGCCGAGCGTGCCGCTGGCCGCGATGAGGCCGGTGGAGATCTTCGGGTCGTAGCGGTTCTGCAGCATGGTCGGCAGCGCCATCATGCCCATCAGCACGACCGACGCGCCGATGATGCCGGTCGAGGCGGCCATCACCACGCCGATGATGGCGACGGCGAAGGCGTAGCCACCGGGCATGCCGCGAAACACCGAGGCCAGCGACTTCAGCAACCGTTCGGCAACCCCCGAGCGCTCCAGCATCAGCCCCATGAAGACGAAGAGCGGGATGGCGATCAGCAGCCAGTTGGTCAGCGTGCCGGAATAGATGCGCGCCACCGTCGTCGACAGGAAGACGAGCGGCACGCCGGCCATGACGGCGAAGAGGATGCCGATGCCCCCGAGGACGAAGGCGACGGGATAGCCCGCGAAGATGCCGCCCATCAGCCCGAGCAGCATCACCAGCGGCCAGAATGCGTCTTCCATCACGAGCCGGTCCTGTTCTTGGCAGAAGAAAAGTCGCCGCGCACCAGTCCGATCAGGGTGCCGATGATGCGGTTCACCGCCGCAAGCCCCAGCAGCGAGAAGGCGATCGGGATGCAGGCCTTGATCATCCAGCGGTCGATCATGCCGCCATAGGTCGAGCCCTCGCCCGTCACATAGGCGCGGTGGGCAAAGCGCGTGCCGAACCAGACCACGATGGCGCAGAAGGGCAGCAGGAAGATGAGGTCGCAGACCAGATCGACGATGGCCCGGGTGCGGGGCGAGAAGTTCGCGGCGAGGAAGTCGACGCTCACATGGCTGCGATCGCGATAGGCGTAGACCCCGCCGAACAGCACCACCAGCGCGAAGACATGCCATTGCAGGTCGAGCAGCGTGTTGACGGTGATGCCGGCGTCGAACAGCGGGATGCTGGCGCCCCAGTCGGCGAGGCGATTGACGCCGAGCTTGGCGGCGAGCACCCCTGCGCAGACGGACAGGATCAGCGGCAGCACCAGCCATCCGACGATCTTGCCGGGGAAAGCGAGAACCTCCCCCGCCTTGCGGCTCAGTTCGGACACGGCGACCTCCGTAGGCTTGCGCGGCGTATCATTGCGAAAGGACGGCACCCTTCATGAGGATGCCGTCCGCTCCGTTCTTTTTCCGAGAAATCAGGGAGATCAGCGCGGCAGGGCCTGCAGCTCGCCCCACTCACCGACGCGCTCGATATAGGCGTTGAGCGAGTCGAGAGCCTCCTTGAAGATCGGATCCTTGGCGGCTTCCTCGGCCATCACTTCCTGGGAGGCGGCACGCAGCGCCACCAGAACCTCGTCGGGGAAGCGCTTGATCTCGACGCCGGCGTCGCGGATCTTGCCGATCGCCACGGCCTGCTGGTGGATCTGGTCACCGAGATTGGCGGCGATGTTGGCCTTGCAGGCCTCGATCATGATCTGCTGCTGGCCTTCGGTGAAGCCGTTCCACACATCCATGTTGACGATGATGGAGTCCCAGCTCGACGGCTGGTGCCAGCCCGGGAAGTAGTAGGTCTTGGCGACCTTCTCGAAGCCGAAGCCGATGTCGAGCTGCGGCGCGGAGAACTCGGTCGCGTCGATGCGGCCGGTCTCGAGCGACACGAAGATCTCGCCGGCCGGCACGAGCTGGGTGTTGGCGCCGAGGCGTGCGAGCGCCTGACCGCCGAGGCCGGCGATGCGCATGTTGAGGCCCTTGAAGTCCTCGGGCGTGTTGATCTGCTTGTTGAACCAGCCGCCGGCCTCCGGGACGACCAGATGGCACGGGATGATCTTCACGCCATGCGGGTCATACGCCTTCTGGATGATCTCCAGACCGCCGCCCTCGAACATCCAGCCGAGCGCCACGTCCGGGGTCGGGCCGAAGGGCATGGAGCCCACGAGGTTGGCGACGGGAATGGAGCTTGCCCAGTAGCCGATCCAGTCGAAGCCCATCGGGATCGCGCCGGTGCTGACCGCCTCGAACACTTCGAACGGCGGCACGAAATCGCCCGCGCCATGCACCTTGATGTCGATGGCACCGTCGGTCATCAGCTTGACACGCTCGGCCCACTTGACCGGGCTCTGACCGATCGAGGGCACCTGCAGGCCGAAAACGCTCTGCAGGTCGTAGCTGTCGGCGAGCGCCGGAGCAGCAGTGAGCATGGTGGCTGCCAGAGCAGCGGATGCGAGCCGTGCTTTCATCAGGACCTCCCTAAACGCGCCCCGATCCAGGGCGTCTCTTGATTTTTCTGCCGCACCGTCCGGCGGCCTCCCGGCCGAGCGGTGGGCTTTTTTCAACCTCCCGCTTGCCTAACTCAAGTGTTATCTATAATCAAACGGATTAGCAATATACTAATTTAGGGAGAGGCCCATGATTGGAGTTGAGGGCTCCGTCGCCATCGTGACGGGCGCGGGACAGGGCAACGGCCGGGCGATTGCGCTGGGTCTTGCAAGGGCCGGCGCACATGTCGCGGTCTGCGACATCAACGCCGACGCCGCCGCGGAAACGGCCGCTCTTGCCGCCGAGGCGGGCGTGAAATCTCTGAGCGCGCAGTGCGACGTGTCGGACCTTCAGTCCGCCCGCGCCTTTGCCGAGAAGACCCGCGCGGAGCTGGGCGATGCCCGCATCCTGGTGAACAATGCCGGCATCCTGAAGCGGCACCGCTTCGGCGATCCCGGCTTCGAAAGCGAGTGGGACCAGACGTTCCGCGTCAATGTCGACGGGCCGCGCAACATGGTGCTGGCCTATGCGGCGCAGCTGGAGGCGACGGGCGGGCGAATCGTCAACCTTGCCTCGATCATGTCGCTGTCCGCCGGCTTCGGCATCTCCGCCTATATCGCCAGCAAGGGCGCGGTCGGCCAGCTCACCAAGGCGCTGGCCCACGAGTTCGCCCCGCGCGGCGTCAGGGTGAATGCCATCGCCCCCGGCGTCATCGACACTCCGATGACCGAGCACACGCGCGGAAACGATGCCGCCATCGGCAAGTTCATGGCCCACACCCCGCTCGGGCGGACCGGCCAGCCGGACGAGCTCGTAGGCCCTGTCCTGTTCCTCGTCTCAGACATGTCCAGCTACGTGACCGGCACCATCCTGCCCGTCGACGGCGGCTATCTGGCGGCCTGACCCGGCCCGCCTTTCAAGGAATTGCATCAATGAAAAAGCACAGCTGCGACGTTCTCGTCGTCGGATCGGGCGCCGGCGGCCTCGCCAGCGCCGTATCGGCCGCCCACCGCCGGCTCGATGTCCTGGTGGTGGAGAAGGAGCCGGTCTTCGGCGGCACCACCGCCCGCTCCGGCGGGTGGATGTGGGTTCCCTGCAACGCCCCGGCCAAGCGCGCCGGCGTCGAGGATTCGCCCGAGAAGGCCCGCACCTATCTCCAGCACGAGGCGGGCGACTTCTTCGATCCGGCCCGTGTCGACGCCTTCCTGGAGGCCGGTCCCAAGGCGGTCGAGTTCTTCGAGGAGAAGACCTCGCTGCAGTTCGACCTCGGCCCGACCTTCGCCGACTATCATCCCGACGCGCCGGGCGGCATGCCGGGCGGGCGCTCCATCGTCGCCCGCCCCTTCGACGGGCGCGAGCTCGGCAAGGAGATCCGCCGCCTTCGCCCGCCGCTCGCCGAGATCACCTTCCTCGGCATGATGATCGGCTCGGGCAAGGAGCTGCTGCACTTCTTCCGCGTCACCAAGTCGCCGATCTCGGCCTTCTACGTCGCCAAGCTGTTCATCAAGTTCCTCAAGGACATGGCCTTCCACGGCCGGCCCATGCGCCTGGTCAACGGCAACGCGCTGGTCGCGCGGCTCGCCAAGTCCTGCTTCGACATGAACGTGCCGATCTGGACCCGTGCCGGCGTGCGCGAACTGCTGCGCAACGAGAACGGCATCGTCACCGGTGCCATCGTCGACACGGCGGAAGGTCCGGTGGAAGTCACCGCGCGCAAGGGCGTGGTGCTGGCGGCCGGCGGCTTCCCGCAGGACGCGGTGCGCCGCAAGGAGCTGTTTCCGCATTCCCCGTCCGGCCACGAGCACGTCTCGCCGGCGCCTCCCGGCAACACCGGCGACGGTCTGCGCCTCGGCTCGGCAGTGGGTGCCGCCATCAAGGACGATCTGCCCAACAACGCTGCCTGGGTGCCGGTGTCGCGTCCCCCGCGCCGCGACGGCACGCTCGGCGTCTTCCCGCATTTCGTCGACCGGTCCAAGCCTGGCGTCATCGCGGTGACCCGGTCGGGCAAGCGCTTCGTCAACGAGGCGGATTCCTACCACGACTTCTGCCAGGCGATGCGCAAGGCCTGCGAGGCCGAGGGCGGCGAGATCTGCGCCTATTTCATCGCCGACCACAAGACGCTGCGCAAATACGGCCTCGGTTTCGTCAAGCCGGCGCCGGTGCCCTATCGCGGCCTGATCCGCTCCGGCTACCTGTTCGAGGGCAAGAGCCTGCGCGAGCTGGCCGAGAAGATCGGCGCGGACGGGGCGCAGCTCGAGCGGACCGTCGCCACCTTCAACGAGCATGCGCGCAAGGGCGAGGACCCGGAGTTCCACAAGGGTTCGACCTCCTACAACCGCTCGCTCGGCGATCCGGAGCACCAGCCCAACCCCTGCGTCGCGCCGGTCGAGAACGGCCCGTTCTACGCGGTCAAGCTGGTGATCGGGGATCTGGGCACCTTTGCCGGTCTCAAGACCGACGAGAATGCCCGCGTTCTGGACGAGACCGGCCGGCCGATCACCGGTCTCTATGCCGCCGGCAACGATGCGCTCAGCATCATGGGTGGCAACTATCCGGGCGGCGGCATCACCCTCGGCCCGGCAATCACCTTCGGCTATATCGCCGCGCGTCACATGGCCGGGGCCAACACCTGACCATGCCTCCCACCTCAAGGGACACGGACGGCCCGGGACACCCGGGCCGTCTGCTGCCGGGCATCCTGTTCGGCCTGTCGGCCTCCATCGCCTGGGCCTTCTACAATATCGGCGTCGATATCGGCCGGTCGGACGGCTTCACCAGCGCCGACCTCGCCATCCTGCGCTACGGCGTGGCAGCGCTGCTGCTGGTGCCATTGATGTTCATGCGCCCGTCCCGCACGCGCGCCCTCACCCTGCCCCGACTGGCGCTGCTCACCATCGCCATCGGCCCGCCCTTCGCCTTCCTGTTCAACACCGGTTTCGGCATCGCACCGCTGGCGCATGCGGTCGTGATCTCGCCAGGCATGACCATCATCGTCGCCAACCTGCTGCCGGTCGTTCTCGACGGCCAGAAGATGACGTCCAACCGCAAGATCGGCATGGCCGTGCTGATCGGCGGGCTGGTGGCCATCGCCGCCGACAATGCGCCGTCCAAGACGGCCGACACCTCGACCCTGATCGGCGACTTGTGCTTCGTCGGCTCGGGCACGCTGTGGGGGCTGTTCACCTATCTCATCGGCCGCTGGCGCCTTCCGGCGGTCGAGGCCATCGGGGCGGCCTCGGCAACGACAACCGTCGTGCTGCTGCCCGCCTATCTGCTGTTCTTCGAACCGGCAGCGCTGCCGGCTGCCAAGTGGCTGGAACAGGGCTTTTATCAGGGGGTGCTCGGCGGCAGCCTTGCGATCATTCTCTATGCGGTCGCCATCGGCCGGCTGGGATCGGGGCTTGCCGGCCTTTTCCCGGCGATGATCCCGCCGCTGGCCGTGCTGCTCGCCATTCCCATCGCCGGGCAATGGCCCACCGCCCTGCAACTGGCCGGCGTCGTCATCGCCGCGAGCGGCCTTGTCCTGTCTCTCGACATTGCCGGCGCGCTGCTCAGGCGGGCGGGATATGCCCGAGATCGCGGGACAGGTCCTTCGTGAATTCGATCAGCCGTTTCAGGCAGGGCCCGTCCTCGGCCAGGTCGATGAAGTTGGTCGGGCCGATCACCGTGACCGAAAGCTGGATGGTGCCGGTATGGTCGAAGACCGGTGCCGCAATGGCGCTGACGCCGGGGATCGGCGCGTCGCGGGTGATCGAGTAGCCCTTGGTGCAGGCGGAGGCGACCTCCTTGCGGAACGTCGCCTCGTCGACCATCGGGATGCCGTAGAGCGAAGGCTCGACGCCCTGCAGCTCGGCGCGGGCGAGCGGTTCCGTCGTCGACCTCGGCAGGAAGGCGGCGAAGATCTTGCCCGTCGCCGTCATGGTCAGCATGAACGTGCCGCCGACCGCCACGTTGGAGTGGATGCGCGCCGCCGTCTCCTCGATATAGACGATGGTCGGGCCGTGCAGGCCCCAGACGCTGATCGCCACCATCAGCCCCAGTTCCTCGGCCAGCGCCGGAACCCGCCGCAGCGTCTCGCGATAGGCGTTCTGGTTGCGCAGCCGCGTCAGGCCGAGCCACAGCGCGAACGGCCCGAGCTGGTACTGGCCGGTCTCGGTCTGCTCGACCATGTTGATGTTGCGGAAGCTGACGAGATAGGGGTGCAGCTGCGCAGCGGCCATGCCGAGCGTCTCGGCAAGGTCCTTCAGCTTCAGCGGCCCACCGGCCTGCGCCAGCGCCATCAGGATGGCGCCGCCGGTTTCGACGGACTGGACGCCGCGAGGCGTTCGCGGCTTTGACGTTGCGTCGGCGCCCAAGCGCAACTCCTTCAACTGCCTTGCAGAAACGGATCAACAGACCGCAACACTCTTAGCGGCAATTCTCTCGTCGGTCGAGAATATCGCCTGCTGCACGCACGCTCACAGGATTTCCCTTGGCAAGGCGCCTCTTGCCTCTTCCGCGTCCGGCAAACGGCGCTATCTTCCTGCCGTCGAATCGGTCCGCTCCCTGTCGCAGACGCCGTGCGCGCGACAGACGCCGGACACCCGGTCGATGCCGTACCGGGCGCCCGCGCCGTCCGGCAGGCGTGTCCTTGCGCTGGCGGTGGATCCCCCGATGCCGTTTGCCAATCTCTCCTACGTGCCCTTCGCCACGATCGGCCTGCTGCTCGCCTCCAACATCTTCATGACCTTCGCCTGGTACGGGCACCTGAAGTTCAAGAGCTCGCCGCTCCTCATCGTCATTCTGGCGAGCTGGGGCATCGCCTTCTTCGAATATGTGCTGCAGGTCCCGGCCAACCGCATCGGCCACGGCTATTTCAGCGCGGCCGAGCTGAAGACCATCCAGGAGGTCATCACGCTCAGCGTCTTCGCCGTGTTCTCGATCTGGTTTCTGGGCGAGCCGCTGCGCTGGACGCATCTGGCCGGCTTCACGCTGATCGTCGCCGGCGCCGGCCTGATCTTCTACAAGCCGTGACGGCTCAGTAGCCGCCGGACAGGACGATGCTCTCGCCGGTCATGAAGCTGCAGGCATCGGAGGCGAGGAAGATCGCCGCGCCGACCATCTCGTCGGCCTGCCCGGCCCGCCCCATCCAGTTGAGCGTGCGCACGTAGTCGTCCCAGCCCTGCGGATCCGCCGCCTTGCGCCCCACATTGCGGTCGGTGTCGACGAGGCCGGGCGCCAGCGTGTTGAGCAGCACCCCGTGGCGGGCATAGTCGCGCGCCTGGCTCTGGATCAGGTTGTGCTGAGCGGCCTTGGTGGCGGCATAGGCCGTGACGATGGCCTTGGGCCGCAGCTGGTTGATCGAGCCGATGCTGACGACCCGGCCCCAGCCGCGCACGGCCATGCGTGGCAGGCAAGCCTGCAGCATCTCCACCGTGGAGCGCAGATTGACGGCCACCTGCAGATCGAAATCCGCCTCGGTGAGATCGGCGAGTTCGGCATTGACCTGGGCCGAGGCATTGACGACGAGGATGTCGAGATGCCCGAGCCGGGCCTCCACCTCCTCCACCAGGCGGCGGCCCGCGCCGCGCTCGGCAAGGTCCGCAGCAAGGGCAAGCGCCGTGCCGCCGCTCGCCTCGATGGCGGCAACGGTCGCGGCCGTCGCTTCCAGGCTCTGGCCGTGCACGACGACCGTGGCCCCCGCTCCGGCGAGGCCGACGGCGATGGCAGCGCCGATGCCCCGGCTCGAGCCGGTGACGAGCGCAACGCGGCCGTGAAGTCCGAAAATCGTCTCGAGCGTGCTCATGCGACGCCTTGGCCCTTGCGGTCGAACAGGGTGATCGGCACGCCGGAGAGGCCCGGCGTGCAGGCGAAGAGGCCGCCGGACAGCGGCGCCTCGGACAGGGTCGAGGCCGGTAGGCGCGTGCGGGCGCTGGTGATGTAGAGCGTCGCCAGATCCTCGCCGCCGAAGGCGACGCTGGTCGGCCGGGGTACGGGCAGTTCGATGCTGCGCTCGTGCCGGCCGTCGGGCAGGTAGCGGTTGACCCGCCAGCCGTCCCAGATCGCGCACCACACGCCGCCTTCCCTGTCGACGGCGATGCCGTCCGGGCGCCCCTCGCCTTCCGGGATGCGCGCAAGCACCCGGCGGTTGCCGAGGACGCCCTTTCCGGGCTCGAAATCGTAGGCGTAGATCAGGCCCGGCACCGTATCGACGAAGTAGAAGACCCGGTTGTCCGGGCTCCAGGCCATGCCGTTGCTGACCGAGATGCCGCTTTCCTTGCGCGTCACCGTGCCGTCGGCGGCGACCCGGTAGAGCGCGCCGCTCGGCTTGCTGGCATCGAGCCGCATGGAGCCGACCCAGATCGCCCCACCGGGGCCGACCTTGGCGTCGTTGAGACGGTTCTCGGGAATGCCCGCTTCCGGGTCGACCAGCGGCTGCAGGGTGCCGGAGGCGAAGTCCAGGAACTCGATGCCGTCCTGCGTCGCCACCGCTAGCGAGCCGTCGCCGCAGGGCATGACCGAGCTGACCAGCTTGCCGGTCTCGCAGGTCTCGTTGAGGCCGGTCGCGGGATCGAAGCGGTAGACCGCCGGGTGCAGGATATCGACCCAGTAAAGGCTGCGGGCCGCCGGATCCCAGACCGGCGCCTCGCCGAGCTGTGCGCCCCAGGGCAGGACGCAGGCGAGATCGTCCGGCGTCTGCGACTGGCTGGTGCGCGGGCGCGGACGGGAACTGATGGCGATGGCGCCGGCCGCGCCCGTGATCCTGCGGGCGGCGGCGATCAGCTCGCGTCCGACCGGGTGGATATGAGAGGCATCGAGCCGCGACGAGGGGCCCAGCGCGACCAGCGCGCCGATGGGCGTGCCGTCCTTGCCGGCAATGGCGACGGCGACGGAGTTCACGCCGTTGAGGTGCTCCTCATACGACACGGAATAGCCGCGCGCGCGGGTCAGCGTCAGGTCGGCCTGCAAGGCCTCCAGCGTGGTGATGGTGCGCGGCGTGAAGCGGTCGAGGCTAAGGCGCTCCAGCAGAGCGCGGGCGAAACCCGGCTCCTGGAAGGCGACCAGCACCTTGCCGGCGGCGGTGCAATGCAGCGGCACGCGCCGTCCGGTATCGACCCTGACGCCGAGCCCGTCGCCCGAGCGCTCGTCGAGATACTGCACCTGATCGCCATCGAGACGGCACAACGCCACCGTCTCGCCGAGCTCGGCCGACAGGCGCTCCAGTTCGGGCGCGGCTGCGGTCGGCAGGTCGAACGTGTCCCACACCCGGTGCGACAGTTCCAGGAAGCGCGGCCCGATGACATAGGTGCCGCGCTCCTCGTTCTGGCGCACGAGGCCGAAGGCGATCAGCGTGCGCAGGATGCGCGCGAAGGTGGGCTTGGGCAGGCCGGACTGGCGCAGCAGGTCGGCGAAGCGCAGCGGCGTCTCCGCGTCGGCCACCATGTCCAGCAGCGTCAGGCCCTTGGCGAGTGCCGCCGTGCCGGAGGGGACGTCCTTGCGGGACTGGCTCAGGCCTGTGCTCGCGTCCGCCATGTCCGCGCCGCCTCCTGCAACATCCGATCGATCGTCCATTCCGGCTCGAACCCCAGCGTCTCGCGTATCCTTGCGTTCGAGGTCTGGTAATCGACGCCGGCGCCGGGCAGGTCAACGGTCACGACGGGCAATCCCGTGATTTCGGACATCGCCGGCAGCGCCTGCGCGAAATCGACGGGGTCCGTCGCACCCAGATTGAAGATCCCGCCGGCCGCCCGGTCCGATTCCAGCGCCAAGAGCAAGCCCTTCACCATATCCCTGGTGTCGGTGATGTGCATCCGGAACGGTTTGCCGGCGGCATTGCGGGCCAGCACATGGGCGGGCCGTCCGGGATCTGCGGCACGTAGCAGTTCGGCGACGGCGGTGTTGCCCATGCGCTCCTGCTGGCGGATGCGCGGTTGCAGGAAGAAGCGCGGGCCGGAGAAGAAGCTGTCGGGGTCGAGCAGCTCGCTGGCATCCTGCGTATGGGAAAAGCGCAGGATCACCGTCTCGAAACTGCCGATGCGCTGGTGGAAGGAGACCAAATCCTCGCCGAGCAGCTTGGTCAGGCCGTAGGGACTGTTCGCCCGCAGCGGATGCTCCTCGGTGACGGGCAGGAAGAGCGGCGCGTTCTCCGGATAGACTTCGCCGGAGCTGGCGAAGACGAAGCGGCGTACGCCGGCTTGCGCCGCCGCGTCGAGCAGCACCCGCGTTCCCTCCACATTGGCGCGGAACATCGCCGTGCGCTCGGCCGCCACCCAGGACATGAAGGCCCCCAGGTGCATCACCGCCTCGGTGCCGGCGACCGCACGGGCACAGGCCTCGGCATCATCGAAACTGCCGACCACCTCGTCGAGATCGGCGCCTGACGCGCGCAGGTCGAAACCGCGCACCCGGTAGCCGGCGGCGCGCAGCGCCGCAACCGCCGCCCGGCCGACGCGGCCGGAGCTTCCCGTGACAAGAACCAGCATCAGCGCAGCGCCTTTTCGCTCATTGCATCGAAGAGATGAAGTTCGGCCGGATCGAAGGACAGGACGAGATCCTGGTCTTCCGCCATCGGGCCGGAATGGGCGAGCCGGGCGATCAGGCCCTTGGACTTGTCGTCCTCGCTCTCGCCGGCCGAGACCATGTGCGCCCCGCCGTCGAAATAGACGTATTTCTCGGAGCCGAGGCTTTCGACCAGGCTCGGGCGCACGGTGAAGGTCGCTGGGCCCTCGCCGAGGTGGAAATGCTCCGGCCGGATACCGGCGATAACGGTCGAGGCGCCGGCAAGCCGCGCCTCGTCGACGGCGATCCGGTTGCCGAACAGGGTGATGGTCGCCCCGCCAGCCGACCGCTCCACATCGGCGGAGAGGAAGTTCATGCCGGGCGAGCCGATGAAGCCGGCGACGAAGAGATTGTCGGGCCGCTGGAACAGCGTGTCGGGATCGGCGATCTGCTGGATCTCGCCGTCGCGCATGATCACCACCCGATCGGCCATGGTCATCGCCTCGATCTGGTCGTGCGTGACAAAGACGGTGGTGACGCCGAGGCGCTGGTGCAGGGCACCGATCTCGGCCCGCATGTGGACGCGCAGCTTGGCGTCGAGATTGGAGAGCGGCTCGTCCATCAGGAAGGCCTGGGGCTGGCGCACGATGGCCCGGCCCAGCGCAACGCGCTGGCGCTGGCCGCCGGACAGGTCCTTCGGGCGGCGTTCGAGATATTTCTCCACCTCCAGGGTGCGCGCGGCCTCCAGCACCCGGCGCTCGATCTCCGCCTTCGGCGTGCCGCGCATCTTCAGCCCGAAGCCGATGTTCTCGCGCACGGTCAGGTGCGGATAGAGCGCGTAGTTCTGGAACACCATCGCGATGTCGCGGTCGCCGGGAGCAAGGTCGGTGACCTCCCGCTCGCCGAGGTAAATGTCGCCACCGGTCGCCGGCTCGAGGCCGGCCAGGATCTTGAGCATCGTCGACTTGCCGCAGCCCGACGGGCCGACCAGCACGATGAACTCCCCGTCCGCGATCTCGAGGGAGAACGGCTTCAGCACCTCGTGCGCGCCGTAGCTCTTGTGGACGTTTCGAATGGAGATATTTGCCATGGATTACTTCTCCGCGCCCGCGGTCAGTCCGCCGACCAGGTAGCGCTCAAGGAACAGGTAGATGACGATGATCGGAACGGCGACGAAGACGGCCGCGGCCGAGATCTCGTTCCAGTCGGTGCTGTACTCGCCGCGCATCGTCGTGATGCCGAGATTGGCGGTCCAGCTGTCGGGTGCATTGACGAGGAAGGTCCGCGCATAGGCGTAGTCGGCCCAGCTCAACACGAAGGCATAGAGCGAGGTCGCCGCCAGTCCGGGCGTGGCCACCGGCAGCACGACCCGCACCATCGCGCCCATAGGCGAGCAGCCGTCGACCATCGCCGCCTGTTCCAGCTCGCGCGGGATCGTGTCGAAATAGCCCTTCAGCATCCAGGTGGTGAAGGGGATGATCAGCGTCGAATGTGCCAGCACCAGCGTCCACAGGCTGCCGATCATCCCGAAGTTGCGGAAGATCGAGAAGAGCGGGATCACCAGCAGCGTCGCCGGCAGCATCTTCGCCGTAAGGATGAACAGGCCGAGCGAATGGCCGCCGCGGATCGAGAAGCGCGACAGGGCATAGCCCGCCAGCACCGAGACGACCATCGACAGGGCAACCGAGCCGATGGCCGCCAGCATCGAGTTCGTCAGCCAGAGCGGGATCGGCCGCTCCTCCCAGACCTTGGCGAAGGTGCCCCATTGGGCATCATCCGGCCAGAAGCTGGGCGGCAGTTGCGACAGGTCCGCCGAGGTGGAGACGGCCGTCACCAGCAGCCAGTAGACGGGGAACAGGATCAGCGCGGCGAGCAGAATGACGGTGCCGTAGAGCGCCAGGCTTTGCAGGGGTGTGCGGTTCATGGGATCCCCTTTCTCAATACATGGCGCGGGTCTGGCGACCGAGCATCAACAGGCTCGCGACGACGCAGATGACCAGCGTGACGACGCCCACCGCCGAGGCATAGCCAAAGTTGAAGAAGCCGAAGGCCTGGTCGTAGGTCATGATCGACAGGGTCTGGGTCGACTTCAGCGGCCCGCCCTCGGTCAGCACCTTGATGATCGAGAAGTCGCGGAACACCCACAGGATGACCAGCACCAGGGTGACGCCGAGCACCGGCATCAGGAGCGGCAGCGTGATCCAGCGGAAGCGCTGGAAGACATTGGCCCCGTCCACCTTGGCGGCATTGTAGAAATCGGTCGGGATCGACTGCAGGCCGGCCAGCGTCATGATCGAGACGAAGGGATAGCCCTTCCAGATCATGGTGATCGCCACCGCCCAGAAGGCGGCGCCCGGCGTCGACACCCAGGCGACCATGCCGTCGGAGAGGCCGAGCGTGACCAGCAGCCAGCTCATCAACCCGAAGGAACTGTCGAAGATCCAGGCAAAGATCACCACCGCGATCACTTCCGGCACCGCCCAGGGCAGCGCCATGGCAAGGCGCGCGAGCGTGCGCCCGCGGAAGCGGTTGTTGACCAGAAGCGCGGTCGAAACGCCGGTGATCAGGCTGCCGGCGGTGACCACGACGACGAGCTTCAGCGTCACCCAGCAGGCCATCCAGAATTCGCTGGAGGCAAAGAGCTTCTGGTAGTTCGCCGTGGTGAAGGGCGCGCGCGGGGCGCCCATTCGCGGCAGCTTGACCGCCTGCAGCGACAGGTCGATCGAGATGATCAGGGGATAGACGATGATCAGGCCGACCAGCAGCACCGCGGGGGCAAGCAGAATGTAGCCCAGCAGATGTTGACGGCTCGGCCTGGCCAGATCGAAGAGCCGGACTCGGGACATGCAACCTCCTGCCGCGGGCGCGGTGCCGCGGCGCAGGAACGAAAAGACAAGCCGGCCCCCGTGGCGGGGGCCGGCTGCGAATGTGCGGTCAGCCGCCGTTCTTGATGGTCTCGGCCCGCTCCTGCATGACCTTGACCACCTCGGCCGGATCGAGATCCTCGATCAGCATGCGCTGGACCTCCTCCTGCACCATCTTGCCGAACTCGTTGTACTGGATCTCAAGGCCCGTCGGGATGCGGTCGACGCCGGCATCCGAGGCCGCCTTCATCGTCTTGATCAGCAGCGGGAAGTGCGGCACCTCCTGCTCGACGCCGGAGACGTCGGCAGCCGGGCTCGGCGGGGTGTTCTTGCCGATGGTGGCGTATTTGCGCTGCCACTCGGGCGACATCACCAGCTTGATGAAGTCCCACACAAGCGCCTTTTCCTCATCGGAAATCTCGCTCGCCATGCCCAGCACGTTGGACGAGCCGCCGACCGGCGGAGAGAAGGCCGGCTCGGCAACCGCCGTGTCGGCGGACGCTGCGCCCTTCTGCATGATGCCGTAGAGCCAGGGACCGTCGAGGCGCAGGGCCATCTTGCCGTCGGCGAAGAGCTTGCGGATGTCGCCGGCGGACAGGTCGACGGGGGTCAGACCTTCCTTGACGACGGTCTTCCAGCGGGTCAGGCCCTCGACCATCTCGGGCGTGTCGATGGTGATGTTGCCATCCTTGTCGGTCCAGTAGGCGCCGGCATCGAGGATGTAGCTCAGCATCTCGGTCAGGTACTGGCCGGCGCCGCCCTTGGTCTCGTGGCCGGTGCCGTACTGGTCGGTAATGCCGTCGCCGTTAAGGTCCTTGGTCGTCTTGCGCGCGACATCGAGGAACTCGGCATAGGTGGTGGGAACCGACAGGCCTTCCTTCTCCAGGATCGCCTTGTTGTAGGCCATGATGAACCCGAAGTAGTTCATCATGATGCAGGCGGTCTCGCCGTTCCACACGCACTTGCCCTGGCCGGCCCAGCCGGTCATGTCGACGCCGTCCTTGTCGAGCCAGGGGCCGAGGTTTTCCATCCAACCGTTCTCGGCGAAGGACTGGAACTCGAACGAGGCGAGATGGACGATATGCGGCGGCTGGCCGCCGGCGAACAGGGTCGTCATCGTGTCGGCATAGGCCGCACGCTCGACCTTGGTGAACTCCACCTTCACCCCCGGATTGGCTTCCTCGAAGGCGGCGATGGCGGCCTTCCACCAGTCGCCGGTGCCGGCATCGTCCACCTGCCAGGAGACGAACTTGAGCGTCGTGTCAGCCAGCGCCGGCGACAGCATGGTCGCCGAGAGCATGGCAGCTGCGGTTGCGGTCCTGACGAACCGTCCGAAAGTCTTGGTCATCGTGTTTCCTCCACTTGGCTCTTATATCCGCTGCATCAGACGCAGCGCTTCCTCCGACGGGCGCACTCCAAGACCTGGACCGGTCGGGAGGCGGTAGACGCCGTCCGCGCAGTCCATGTCGCCTGCAAGAAGGCGCCGGTTAGGTTCGAAGATCGAATGCTGGAACTCGTGGCCGGTCAGCGTCGGCAGCGATGCGCTCGCCTGCAGGCTGGCGGCCAGGAAGATCCCGGCGCCGATGGTCGCATGCGGGATCACCTCGATGCCCCGCTCCGCCGCCAGCGCGCCGATGCGGGTGAAATTGGTGATGCCCTTGTGCCCCATCTCCGGCTGGACGATGGCGATGCGGCAGCGCTCCACCCGGTGGCGCATGTCCCAGACCGTGCGCCATTCCTCGCCGACGGCGATGGGCACGTCCGTGCCCTTCGACACCGCCTCCAGACCGGCAATGTCCTCGGTGTAGACCGGCGCCTCGGCGAACCACAGGCCGTGCGGCTTCATCGCCTCGATCAGGGCCAGTGCCTCGTCCGCGCTCTGGTTCCAGTGCATGTCGGCCGCGATCCGCGCGTCGGGGCCCAGCGCCGCGCGCAAGCTCTCCATCTCCGCCGCCGGGCCGTCATCGGCGACCGGCGTTGCGAACTTGAACGCATCGAACCCGCGCGCCTGCCAGGAAAGGGCGAGCTCGGCGCGGGCCTTGCGGGTCGCCTCGGGCAGGCCCGAGACATAGGCGGGGATGGTCTTCGAGCGGTCGCCGCCCAGAAGCTCCGCCACCGGCTTGCCGGCGATCTGCCCGGCGATGTCCCAAAGGGCGATGTCGATGGCGGCCAGCGCGTCGACATAGAAGCCCCCCGTATAGCCGCGCACCCGCATCAGGTCGTAGAGGTCGTCGTAGATGGCCGACGGATCGGACGGATCGCGGCCGATGGTGAAGTCGGCGAGCAGGTCCTTGACGATCTCGGCAACGGCGCCGGGCGCGACGAGGCCGTAGGTCTCACCCCAGCCGGTAACGCCGTCGCGCGTCTCGATGCGCAACAGCACGCTGCGGTCGAAGGTCGGATAGACGGTGCGGTTGCCCTTGCGCACCAGATAGCCGCGCGCATTCGGCTCCTCGCCCTTGCGGGGATTGCCGAGATAGGGCGTGTCCCGCGTCTGCGTCAGCGTGAAGACCTCGATGCTGCGGACAGCGTCGCTCATCGGGCACTCCCGGCGAGAGCCGCCCGCGACGCGCCGATGCCGAGCGCGGCAAGGTTGGCATCGATGTCCGAGCAGGCCGGGCCGTCGAGCTCCGGCGTCGGTGCGCGCACGATGGTGTTCTCCAGAATACCGCGACGGACCATCACATACTTGGTCAGGCGCATCCGGTAGACGGCCTGCAGGGTCAGCAGCGGCAGGGTCCGCACATAGACCTCCCGCGCCTCGGCGATCCGGCCAGCCCGCCAGGCCCGGTCGAGCGCGACATGCTCGTCGGCGATCTCGATGGCCGGCATGGCCGCGCAGGCGCCGCGCGCATATTCATCGAGGATGTAACGCGCCCCGCCGCCGCCGATGACGCCGGCCAGCGTCTGCGGCCGATGGGCCAGCAGATGGCTGATCGCCGGCCCGGCCGGCAGGGTCTCTTCCTTGACATAGGCGATCTGCGGCACGGCGCGCGCCACCTCGACCAGCACCTGCGGCGCGATGTCGGAGCCGCGCGGCGCCGGCGCATTCTGCAGCACGATGCGCGCCTCCGGCAGACCGGCCGCAACCTCGCTGAAGAACGCGGTCACCGCCGCCGCCTCGCGGCCGATGGAGACCGGCGGCTGGATCATCAGCCAGGTGACGCCGACGGAGGCCGCCACGCGGCCATGGGCAATCACGTCCGCCGCGGTCGGCGCACTGGCGCCGGCAACCACCGGCACCTTGCCGCCGACCTCCTGCGCCACCAGGCCCAGCAACTCGGCACGCTCGCCCGCCTCCAGCTGCTCCACCTCGCTGGCAAAGCCCGGGAAGACCACACCATCCACGTCGCAATCGAGTGCGAAGCGCACCAGGCGGCGCATCGCCTGAAGATCCACCTTCCCGTCTTGCGTGAAGGGCGTGGGGAGAACCGGAAGGATGCCGGCGAGATCAGCCATGTCGTCTATGTCCAATATGTGAGACTATGTTTCATAAATTGACACTATCTTGTTTCTAGGGCTAAGACAAGCATGAATGCTCGCCCTACCGCCGCTCCCCGAAAGGACCGATTCATGCCTTCAGCCTCCGCCCTCAATGCGCCGCATGTCGTGGTCGACTGGGGCACCACCTCCTTCCGCGCGGTGTTGCTGGCCGCCGACGGCACGCAGCGCGACCGCATCGAGACGGGCGACGGCATCCAGTTTGTGGAAAAGCACGCCTTCGAGGATCGTCTGCTGGCCCTGCTCGCACCCTGGCTTGCGGCGGAAGGTCCGCTCGACATCGTGCTGGTCGGCATGGTCACCAGCCGCAACGGCTGGATCGAGGTGCCCTACGTCCCCTGCCCGTGCTCGGTCGAAGATCTCGCGAAAGGCACGATCACCCGCACTCTCGCCAACGGCTCGCGCGCCATCCTGCTCGCAGGCATCAACGATCCGGCCCGCGCGCCCTTCCCCGATGTGATGCGCGGCGAGGAGACCCAGATCGTCGGCTTCGGCTTGGAAAAGGACGCAACGCTCGTGCTGCCCGGCACCCACAGCAAGTGGGCGCGGGTTGCGGGCGGACGGATCTCGGGCTTCCGCACCTTCGTCACCGGCGAGTTCTTCGCTCTTCTGACGCAGCATTCCTTCATTGCCCGCGCCGCCAGCTCGGAAAGCACGGGCGAGGACATGGCCGCCTTCGAGCGCGGCATCGCTGACGGCTCGCCCGAGGGCGCGGAGGGCGATGCCATGCTCTCGCTGGTCTTTGCCGCACGCACCGGAATGCTCGCCGGCAAGCTTGCCCCTGGCGAAATTCGCGACTACGTCTCGGGGCTCCTGATCGCGCAGGAGTTCCGCCAGGCCCGCAATTGCGGCTTCTTCGCCAAAAGCGAGTTCAGCAACGGCAATCGCATCGGCATCGTCGGCAATGACGGGCTTAACCGCCGCTATGCCATCGTCGCCCGCCATTTCGGACTGGATGTCGTGGAGGGGAGCGACCATGCCGCGATCGACGGTGCCCGGCAGATCCTCGCCGCGGCCATGGGAGACCTGACATGACCTTGCGCGAAGCGCTCGCCGCCTGCCCGCTCGTCGCCATCCTGCGCGGCGTCACGCCGGCGGAAATCACCGATGTCGCCGACGTCCTGTTCGAGGCCGGCTTCCGCATCATCGAGGTTCCGCTCAACTCGCCCGATCCCTTCGCCAGCATCGGCAAGCTGGCGAAATCCCACGGCGAACGCGCGCTGATCGGCGCCGGAACGATGCTTGAGCCTGAGCAGTGCCGCCGGCTTGCCGATGTCGGCGGCCGGCTGATGGTCGCGCCGAACTATGCTCCCGACGTGGTAGCGGAGGCCCAGGCGAGCGGGCTCGCGACGCTTCCGGGCGTTGCCACCCCGTCGGAGGCCTTCGCCGCGCTGCGCCAGGGGGCTGACGCGCTGAAGCTCTTCCCGGCCGAGGCGATGGAGCCCCGCGCGCTGAAGGCCTGGCGCAGCGTCATGCCGAAGGACGCGCTGCTGCTGCCCGTCGGCGGCATCGACACCACGACGATGGCGCCCTGGTGCCAGGCCGGCGCCAGCGGCTTCGGCCTCGGCTCCTCGCTTTACCGGCCGGGCATCTCCTTCGACCAGCTTGCGGAAAAGGCACGCGGCCTGGTCGCGGCCGCCCGTACCGCCTTCCCCGCCGGCTGACCCACTTCCTCCCTCTGGGATTCCCACCGCCATGCCGTCAGATGCCGGCCGATTGCGCGATCACCCCAAATCCGGGCAGCCCGCCCCCGATCCGAACGGGACCGATCAGGGCCAGCCGCCGCCCCCCGGCGACCGGCGGCCGCTGATCGAGGGCCTGCTGGCGACAGGCGCCGGCAACATCAACAATGCCTGCGTCAAGCTGCTGGGGGTGATGCCGACCAGCCAGTTGATCCTGCTGCGGGCCGTGGGCACGATCTTCATCCTGTTGCCGCTGATGATCCGGCGCGGCCTACGCTGGCCGCCGCGCGTGGTGCTGGCGCGTGCGGCGCTCGAGGCCATAGCGACGGCCGGCTTGATGCACGCGCTCACCCTCGCCCCGCTCAGCTTCGTCGCCACGGTGATGATGACCATTCCCATCGGGGTCATGGCGATGAACTGGCTGCTGGCCGGCGAGCCCCTGTCGCCGCGTGGGCGCATCCTGCTGCTGCTGGCGTTTTCCGGCGCGTTGATCGCCACCGGCCCGGCGCTGGCCGGCAGCATGGAAGGCGCCCTCTCCGCTGTCGGGTCGGCCGCCTTCTACGTCGCCCGCGACATGCTGACGAGCCGGCGCGCCTCGAACGTGCCGAGCCTCGAGCTGTCCTTCACGGCCAGCGTCGCGACGCTGATCCTGGCGCTTGCCATGGGCGTTGTCGGCGACTGGCGGCCGCTGGTCGCGGGAGAGACGGGCATCATCGCGGCGATGATCGTCTTCTACATCCTCAGCAACCTGCTGATCGCCTCAGCGACACGGGCCCGCCATTCGACCATGGTCGCCGCCACCCGCTACTCGGCGGTCATCTGGGCCGCCCTGTTCGATCTGGTGCTGTTCGACCTGCAGCCGCGCCCGCTGACGCTGGTCGGCGCCGCGCTGATCGCTGCCTGCGGCATCGGCCTCGTCTTCACCGAAAGAAAACGGCGCGGCCCGTGAGAGCCGCGCCGCCGAAATGCAAAGGGAAAGCGAGGAGGCTTATTCGGCCGCCGGCTTCAGCCGGTAGCGGAAGTCGCAATGGGACGCGCCCTTCATGATCGTCTGGGTGCGCGTCAGCTCCATCTTCGGATTGTAGCCGATGCAGAAGTCGCCATCGCGATTGCAGGAGAGCAGGTGGCCGATATCGCCGAGCCCCATCTCCTTGTAGACCTCGGAATAGCGGCAGCGCTTGACGTTGAAGTCGAGCCGGTCCGGCCCCTTCTCCAGCACCTCGATCTGCAGCGCGTCGTCCATCTGCCAGAGCGGCAGCAGGTCGGCGAAGTTCTCGAGGTTGGGCTCCTGCGGCTCCTTCTCCCGGAACTCCTTGCCCTGTGCGATGGCGGAGTTGGAGACGGCCTCGCCGATCACCTTTTCCGCTTCCTCGCGCCCGTGCCGCTCCACCAGCACATCGAAGACGTGCTTGAGGACCGCGGCCTCGATGCGGCGTTTCTCGATCATCGGCAGCGTCATCGTGGATCCCTCTTTCGTGTGTCGTGCCCGATGTCGCGGCTCAGTGAGCCGCGACATGCCCACCCAGATAGGCATCGGCGACGCGGCTGTCACTCGCCAGCTCCTTGGCGGAGCCTTCCATGACGATCTTGCCGCCCTCGATGACGGCGGCCCGGTCGGCGATGCGCAGCGCCGCCTTGGCGTTCTGCTCGACGATCAGGATCGAGTAGCCCTGCGCGCGGATCTCCTCGACCAGGTCGAAGATGAAGCGCACCAGCATCGGCGCAAGGCCGAGCGAGGGCTCGTCGAGCAGCAGCACCTTGGGCCGGCGCATCAGCGCACGGCCGATGCACAGCATCTGCTGCTCGCCGCCCGACAGGGAGCCCGCGCCCTGCTTGAGCCGCTCCTTCAGCTTGGGGAACAGCCCCAGCACCCGGTCCAGCTCGGCCGTCTTCAGCGGCCCGCCGCCGATGGTCAGGTTCTCCAGCACGCTCATGTTGGAGAAGATCTGCCGCCCCTCGGGGGCCTGGAGAATGCCCAGATCGACGATCTGGTGGCTCTTCAGGCCGACGATGTTCTTGCCCTCGTAGCGGATCTCGCCGCCGGTCGGGTGGTAGATGCCGGAGATGCAGCGCATCAGGCTGGTCTTGCCGACACCGTTGGCGCCGAGAATGGCGTAGATGCCCTTCTCGGGGAGGTCCAGGCTGATGTCGTGCAGGATGTCCTGGACGCCGATCCGCAGGGACAGGTTTGCGATTTCGAGAACGTTCACTCGTCCACCCCCAGATAGGCTTCCAGCACCTCGCGGTTCTGCCGGACGACCGACGGTTCCGCATCGGCGATCTTCTTGCCCGACGCCAGCACGACGATGCGCTCGCAAATGCTCATCACGAGGCCCATGTCGTGCTCGACGAGCATGACGGTGATACCGCTGGAATGCAGGTCCTTGATGAAGGAGGCCAGCTCCGCCGTCTCGGAATCGTTCAGTCCCGCGGCCGGTTCGTCAAGGATCAGCAGGTCCGGGTTCATCGCCAGCGCGCGGGCGATCTCCAGATACTTGCGCTTGCCATAGGCAAGGTTGGCCGCAAGATCGTTGGCATACTGGGTCAGCTGGACCTTCTCCAGCGCCTCCCAGCTGCGCTCGGAGATCTGCTTCGAGCCCTTTGACCCACCGGCGATCGCCTGCCAGGGGCTCTGGCCGATGGCCCCGACCGCGCCGACGGAAACGTTGTCGAACACGGTCATGTTCGGGAACACGCGCAGGTTCTGGAACGTGCGCGAGATGCCCTTCGAGGCGATGACCGACGGCTTGAGGCCGCTGATCTTCTCGCCGCGATAGCGGATCTCTCCCGACGAGACCGGGGTGAATCCGGAGATCAGGTTGAAGAGCGTCGTCTTGCCGGCGCCGTTCGGGCCGATCAGGCCGACGAGTTCCCGCTCCGCGACGGTGGTGGTGACGCTGTCAACAGCCATGAGGCCGCCGAAGCGCCGGGACACATTGTCCACCTCAAGCATGGCGGTCATTTCCAGCCCACCTTCTGCTTGTCGGGATTGTCCTGCCAGGCGGACCCGAACTGACGGCGGATGAAGTTGAGCGAGGGTACCTCCCCGAACAGTCCCTTGGGCAGGAACAGGATCGAGAAGAACAGGACGAAACCGACGATGACATTGCGCATGTCGCCGACGTCGCGCAGCGCCTCGGGCAGCAGGATCAAGAGCAGGGCACCGATGATGGCGCCGGGAATGCTGCCCAGCCCGCCGACCACGACCATGGCGAGGATCAGGATCGATTCCGCGAAGTCGAAGTCCACCGGCGAGATATAGCGCGTGGTGTAGGCCCACAGGGCGCCCGCGATGCCGGCGAAGAAGGACGAGATCATGAAGGACTCGATCTTCAGCCGTACCGTGTTGATGCCCATCGCATCGGCGCACTGGTCGTCCTCGCGCAGGCTGCGCAGGGCATTGCCGTAGTAGGAATGGCTCAGCCGGTGGATGACCCAGATCGAGATGCAGACGATGGTCGCGACCACGAAGTAGATGCCCAGCTCGCTCTCGACCGTGTAGCCGAAGAGTTCGATCTCCGAGTTCAGGCTGACGCCGTTCGGTCCCTTCGTCACCTCGACCCAGTTCTGCAGGACGAGGAAGATCATCTGGCCGATGCCGAGCGTGGCGACGGCGAAGTAGATGCTGACGAGACGCATGGTCGGCAGCGCGACGACGAAGGCGATGGCCGCCGCGCCCAGGCCCGCCAGCGGCAGACCGAGGGTGAAGCCGATGCCGTAGTCGGCCCCGGCCAGCGCAGCGATATAGGCGCCGACGCCGTAGAAGGCGGCATGGCCCAGATGCAGAAGACCGGCAATGCCCGTCACCAGCTGCAGCGACACGGCCAGCAGCGAGAAGATCAGGGCGGTCATGACCACCTGGTAGATGTAGCCCTTGCTGAGATATTCGAGCAGGAACGGCAGGGCAACGAAAAGCACCGCCAGGATGGCGAGCTTCAGGCCCGCCGACTGAATGAAGTCCTTAGACACGTTCCCTCCTCGCTCCGAAGAGCCCCTGCGGGAAGAACACCAAGGTGACGATGAGGAAGATGTACGCGACCATGTCGGCCCAGACCGACGAAACGAAGGTCGTCGACAGGCTCTCCGCCACGCCCAGCACCAGCGCCGCGATCACCGCTCCCGGAATCGAGCTCAACCCGCCCATGACCATGGCGACGAACGCCTTGACGCCCGGGATGAAGCCCATCGAGGGGAACACCGCACCGTAATAGAGGCCGACGAGAATGCCGGCGAGCGCGCCCATCATCGAGCCGATGACGAAGGTCAGCACGATGGTGCGGTCGGTGTTGATGCCGACATATTTCGCGCCCAGCGGGTTGTTCGACACCGCGCGGATCGACAGGCCGATGGAGCTGTACCGCAGCAGCCACTGCAGGCCGCCCAGCATCAGCACGGAGACCACGAAGATGATGATGTCGCCGTTGACGATGGTGACCGGGCCGAGGGAGATCGGCTTGTTGATCAGGTAGCTGATGTCGATGGCCTGGAACTCGGACCCGAACAGCAGCTCCATGGCCTCGCGGGCGATGATCGACATGGCCAGCGAGGACATCAGCGTCGCCTCGCGCATGGCCCGCGATTTCAGCGAGGCTTCGTCCGAGAATCTTCGGAATGGTCTGAACGCCACCCTTTCCAGGCTGAAGCCAGCCAGCGCGCCCACCGCCAGGACGATGAAGACGATGACGAGGAAGGGCGGGCCGAAGGCGGCGATCGCCATGATGCCGGCGAAGGCGCCGATCGTGTAGACCTCGCCATGGGCGAAGTTGACGACGTTGAGAACGCCGAAGATCAGCGTGAAACCGATGGCCATCAGGGCATAGACCATGCCCAGCGATATGCCGATCGTCAGCTGCTGGAGGTAGTAGGGATCGATCACGGGTGTCTGTCCTGGCAAGCTAGGAACACTGGAACCTGGCGCAATGGCAATGCTCCCCGCCCCCGGAGGTCCGGGTGATGGCAGCGGCGGCTCGCCGATACGCGCAGGCCTGCGGAGCCCGGCTGCGTCTTCCCTCTCCGGGCGGCAACCGCCCGGAGAGGGAAAAGCGCGACGTTACTTGAGCGGGACGAACTGGCCGCCGGTCACCGTTGCCTTGGTGAGCTGCTTCAGGGCCTCGCCATTCTCGTCGAAGGACGTGACGCCGGTGACGCCCGGGAAGTCCTTGGTCTTGGCCAGCTCGTCGCGGACGTTCTGGCGCGAGACATCCGGATAGGCGCGGGCGACGGCCTCCAGCATGATGTTCACCGCGTCGTAGGCCTGGGCCGGGAACTGGCCGGGCTCGGCGCCGTCGCGGGCGGCCTTCCACTCGTCGACGAAGGTCTTGACGTTCTCGTTCTCGCTGTTGGGCAGGAAGGTGACCGTCAGGAACAGGCCTTCGGCGGCCGGACCGGCCAGCTCGACGAGCTTCTGGTTGTAGGCGGCCGAGGTCGAATAGACCGGGGTCTCGACGTTCAGCTGCTTCATCTGCTTGAGGAACTGGGCGCCGTCCTCATAGAAGAAGCCCGTGTAGATCGCGTCCGGCTTGGCGCGCTCGATCTTGGTGATGATCGAACGGAAGTCCGGCAGGCCGCGGTTGAAGAACTCGGTGAAGACCACCTCGCCGCCATTGGCCTTCACCTTCTCGGCGAAGTCCTTGACCACCGACTGACCCCAGTCGGTCTGCTCGGCGATCACCGCGATCTTCTTCAGGCCCTGCTCGTTCATCCAGTCGGCGTTGTAGACGCCTTCCTGGGCCTGGGTGGTGATGTTGCGGAACTGCCACTCGGAGATCTTGGCGAAATCCGGGTGCGAGGCGGTCTGGCTCAGCTGGGCCATCTCGGCGCGCTTGTAGACCTGGGCAGCGGCCATCGAGACGGTGGAGGTGAAGTCGCCGAGCGCCGCGACGATGCGGCTGTCGTCGACGAACTTGCGGGCGATGGCCACGCCTTCCTTGGCGTCGGAGCGGGAGTCCTCGAAGATGATCTCCACCGGCACCTTGAGCTTGCCGGAGGCGTTGAAGTCCTTGAGGGCGATCTCGGCGGCAGTCTTGAAGTCCTGGCCGTACTGGGCGGTGTTGCCGGTCAGCGGCAGCTGGTAACCGAGATAGACCGGCCCTTCGGCCATCGCGCCGAAGGGAACGGCGAGCATGCCGGCAACGCCGGCGAGCAACCCGAGAGTGGTCCTGCGAGACATCGTCATAGTGATCTTCTCCTGTCTTCTGGAAGAGATTTTGGTTTGTTGTTTGATGGGATCACCCCGCAGCCGGGATGACAGTCAGCTCAGCCTGCACTTGCGCCCGGCTCTACCCGCAGCAGGCAGCAACCGGTCTTGCCCTTTGTCCAGGTTTCGCCCTTGAAGGTAAACCCGGCCTCGGTGAACAGGCCACCGTCGATGGCGCCGGCAGCCTTGCAGAGCAGCTCGAGATCTTCCTCGTTGCGGCCCTGTTCCGTCCACGTGTCCTTCAGCGGACAGCGGTGGAACTGGATTTCCAGACTCTCGTCGTCGCACTTCTTGATCTCGGGCGCAAACATCTGTGCCGAGCACGGGATGCCGCCGATGAAGGCGTCCTTCAGGCCCGGCAGGTTGTCGGGGCCCAGATGCGCGAACTTCTTGCCCATGTCCTGGCCGAGACGACGGGTGGACTCGGCGATCAGCTCGACGGCGCGGTCGGCGCCATAGGCTTCGCGCAGGACGTCGAACATGTGCGCATAGGCCTTGGCGCGCATGGCGAAGGCCGCCTTCAGCATGTCGAGCGTGACGACCGGCTCGTTGGTGGTTTCCTGGGTCATATGGGGCATCGTCCTTTTGCTTGTCTTTGCTTGGGTCAGTCGCGGCCGTCGCGCCACCGGTATAGCTGAAGCATGGCCGGCGGGGCGAAGGTCTTGACGAGACCGTGCATGGGGATTGGCTTGGGATCGGACATCGGCAGGGCGAGCTGAGAGACCGGCGTGCCGGCGATCGCCGCTGCGAATTCCCGGCCGAGCGACACCGAAAGGGCGACGCCGCGGCCGTTGCAGCCGGCCCAGCACCAGAAATCGGGGCCGAGCTGGCAGATGAAGGGGAAGCGGTCCTCGGTCATGCCGATATAGCCGTTCCACACGAAGTCGAATTCCGGCTTGCCGAGCACCGGGAACGCCGTCTGCAGGCGGCGGCCGACGATCTCGCGCAGCCGGTCCGGGCCGTTGTGACCGAGCGCCAGCGCGCCGCCGGTCACCAGGCGACCCCGCTTGTCGTAGCGGAAGAAATGCAAGTCGCCATGGGTGTCGGAAACCGCCTGACGGCCCGGCACCACCACCTTGCGCTGCGCGTCGGTGAGCGGACGCGTCGCCATCTGCCAGGACAGGACCGGCACGACGGAGCGCGCCACCTTCGGCGCCAGCTCAGAAGACAGGAAGCCGGTATAGGCATTGCTGGCCAGCATCACTGCGCGGGCAACGACCTCTCCGGTCGGCGTGCGCAGGTGCCAGCGGCCGTCGCGGCGTTCCACCGCCTCGACCGGGCTTTTCTCGCGGATCGCGACGCCCTTCGCCTCGCAGACGCTGGCAAGGCCGCGCGCCAGCGCCAGCGGATTGATATGGCCGCCGGTAGGGTTGTACATGCCGCCGAACCAGCGATCCGAGCCGAGCAGTTCGGCGCATTCGGCCGCCTCGACCAGGCGCGCCGGCGCGCCGCGCTTTGCCCAGGCGTCGACGCGAGCCCGGCTCAGCTTCAGCCGGCTTTCCCGGTGCGCGGGCTGGAACCAGCCCGTCTGCTCGGCCTCGCAGTCGATCCCTTCCTCGCGGACGGTGTCGAACAGGTATGAAGCGCTGTCGCGCACCAGGGCGACGAACCGCTCGCCGGCATCGCCGAATCGCGTCTCGATCGCGTCCGGCTCGGCGGCCGTCATGGTCGGGATCACCTGGCCGTTGTTGCGGCCCGATCCGCCGAAGCCGACCTCCATGCCTTCCAGAACCGTGACCTGGTGCCCTGCCCTTGCCAGGTGCAGCGCCGTGGAAAGGCCCGAGAATCCCCCGCCGATAACCGCAACGTCGGTGTCGAGCCGACCGGCAACGGCCGGTGCGGCCTGGCGCGACGGGGCGGTGTCCGCCCAAAGGGATGCCGAGATCTGTTTGCTGGAAAACATGGATGGTCCGTATTCAGGAGACCCGTGATGGGGGTTTGTGGATAGAAGCTCTCGCCCCGGCGATCAACTGGCTGTGGAGAAGCGGCAGCTCCTCGGGCCGCCAGAACCAGCGCAGGCTGTCGGCCTCGCCGCAGTCCCCGCACGGCTCGCTTGCGAGACCCGCGAGCGCTGCTTCCTGCTCGTCCGCCAGCCGGCGCGCCGTTGCAAGGCAGGTTTCGAAGTCCGGCACCTCGGCCCCCATTTCCACAGGCGATGCGGCATCGGGAGCCAGCGCCTCGAGCAGCGTTGCCGGCCGAGCCTTGGGACGCGCAGCCCCGTTCATCGTCCAAACGCCCGACTGCGGGTTGACCTTGTAAAGCGACATGAAGGCCGCGCCATGGGCCGCGACGAAACGCACCGCCTCGATGATATAGTCGGTGGTGCGCTCGTCGAAGAAGTAGTTGAAGCCGAGACGCACCCAGCCCGGACGCAGCACGCTCTGCCCGCCGCGCACTTCCTGCTGGTGACGCAGCGCATCGTCGTCGCCGATCCCCAGCAGCGCATGGCCGTAGGGCCCGGCGCAGGAGCAGCCGCCGCGTGCCTGGATGCCGAACAGGTCGTTCAGCAGGGCGACGACGAGGCCGTAATGCAGCTTCTTGGTGCCGCTGCGGATGTTCAGCGCGAAGACGCCGATGCGCTCGGCCTCAAGCGGGCCCAGCAGCTCGATGTTCGGGTCCTGCGCCCAGTTGCGCATGGCCCGCGCCACCATCGCCGCCTCGCGGCGTTCGATCTCGTGCGCGCCGACCCGGTCCTTCAGTTCCAGTGCAAGGCCGGCCTTGATGTCGCCGACGATGTTGGGCGTGCCCGCTTCCTCGCGCCGCTCGACGCTGGAGACGTAGCAATGCCCTTCCGCGGTCACATAGCTGACCGTGCCGCCGCCGGTGGTGGTCGGCTCGATGCCCTCGAACAGCGCCTTGTCGCAGATCAGGAGGCCGGACGCGCCCGGCCCGCCGACGAACTTGTGCGGCGACAGGAACAGCGCGTCGATATGGTCGCCCGCGCCCTCGGCAGTTCCGGAAATGCAGATCGGCATGTAGGGGGCGCCGGCCGCATAGTCGCAGAAGAACAGGGCGCCATGCGCATGCAGCAGCCTGGCGATGGCCCGCACGTCGCTCTTGACGCCGGTGACGTTGGAGGCAGCCGAAAACACGCCGATGCGCGGCACCCCGTCGCCGACGGCGGCGAGTTCGCTCGCCAGCGTGTCGAGGCAGATCCCGCCGGCCGCATTCAGCGGAATGCGGCGGATGCGGGCGCCGGTCTCGCGCCAGGGCAGATCGTTGGAATGGTGCTCGTAAGGGCCGACGAAGACCACCGGCAGCTCGCTCTCGGGCGTCTCGGCCGCCGTTGCGCGTCGCGGCAGACGGCCCTGCAGCTGCAGGGCGCGCACCAGCTTGTTGACGCCGGAGGTGGCGCCGGAGCCTGTGAAGATCACCGCATGGCGCGCGTCGGCACCGACCGCCTTGCGGATCGTCTCGCGGGCGGCTTCGCGCAGCACCGTCGTCTGCCGGCCGGTATACGAGGTTTCGGTGTGGGTGTTGCCGTAGTCGGGCAGGATGCGGTCGCGGATCAGGTCCTCGATGAAGGACAGCCCGCGCCCGGAGGCCACGTAGTCCGCATAGACGAGCGGGCGCACGCCGAACGGCGTTTCGATCGCCCGCCCCTCACCGATGACGCCGGCGCGGATCCGCGCGATACGCGCGTCAGCGTCCGCCATCGACAGCGTCGAGTGGTAGTCGGGTACTTCGCTTGATTTGTTCCATTGAGAAACAGGATGTGACATCATTGAGCTCGATGAGATTGATGAACTTCTTGTAGAAGGCGTCGTAGGACGAATTGCTCTTGGTGATTACCTTCAAGAGATAGTCATACTCGCCCGCCAGTCGGTTCACTTCCACGATTTCCGGGAATAAACTCACGACGTTGTTGAACTTCTCCAGCCAGGCGGTGTTATGCTGGCTGGTCCGTATCATCACGAAAACCGTGAGCTCGAGGCCGATCCTGCTTTGATTCAAAAGCGTTACGCGGCCGTCGATATACCCCTCTCGCTCGAGCTTCTGGAGGCGACGCCAACACGGCGTTGTCGAGAGACCTACCCTCTCAGAAACCTGAGCTATAGATAGGCTAGCATCATCTTGAATTACAGAAAGTATTTTCCTATCAAACTCATCAATTTGCATCACACATTCTACCTCTGGAGTTTTTGTTAGGATATCCATCCTACAAAAATGGAAATCCAAGTCCACCGGAGAATGAGCTTTCTAAACTTCAAAGCCGTCGAAAAAAGCGGGTAGGCAATGCCTGCCCAAAAGGCGGGCAGACATTTCAACCCATGCGCGTTTTCAGGGATTGTCTTTCGCGTCTAGCGCGTTTGCGCGCCGATCATGTTGCCGCCCCGTCCCCGGACCTTGCCGGAACGCCGTCCGGTGTGCGGAACAGGAGATCAGCCAGCAGCGGATTGGGGAACCGGCGCTCCACCGTCACCGCCAGGAAGACCTCGGTGATGCCGGGCAAGGGGCTGGCCTCCACCAGCATGCCGTTTGCCAGTTCGTCCCGCACGACAATCGGCGGAATGACCGCAAGTCCCGCGTCTTCGCGGGCCAGCAGGCGGATCATCGTCATGTCGTCGACTTCGGCCGCGATGCGCGGGACCACGCCGAGGCGCGCGGCCAGCACGTCGAAGCCGGCGCGGATCGCCGTCTCGCGGGTCGGCAGAACCAGGGGCTCGCGCGCCAGCAGCTCCACCAGCGGACGCCCCTGCCCCGCCCGCTCCGGCGTTCCGATCAGACCGGCCGCCTGTTCAGCAACGCGGTGAACCAGATACCGGCGGGCCTCGTCGCGCGCCGGCGCCACGTTGGTCAGCACCACGTCCAGCGCCAGCGACTCCAGCCCGGCGAGCAGTTCCTTCTGGCTGCCCGAGCGCACCACCACGTCCACATCCGGCTTGCCGATGACCGGCAGCAGGAACTGGATCTGCAGGTTGCGCGACAGGGTGCTCAGCGCCCCGACGCGCAGGGCGCGCGGCTTCTGCCCGCCGCCTTTCAGCGTCGCCGACAGGTCTTCTGCGGTGCGGAAGATCGCCTGCGCATGGTCGAGCGCGATGCGCCCGGCCTCGGTCAGCACCAGCCCGCGCCCGCGCCGCTCGAAGAGGTCGTGCCCCAGCGATCCTTCCAGCGCCTTCACCTGCGCCGACAGGGCAGAGGCCGACAGGTTGAGCCGGCGCGCCGCTCCGGTGAGCGTCCCGTCCTCGGCGACGGCACTGAACAGGCGAAGATGATGGAGGTTGAGCGGCGGCATGATCCCCTTCCGCTGACCGTTCTATTGAATAGAATGATTTCCGCTTAAATATGTAATTTTCTTGAATATTGGCAAGCGATATCTCCGGCGCGCACTTCACTTTCGGAGATTCCCCATGTTCCCCACGGCGCTCGCCCCCCTGCCGCTTCTGCTCATTGCCGCCTGCGCCCTGGCCCGCCCCGGTCGCCGACCGGGCGCATTGCCGATGCTCGCCGAGGGCGCCGCGCTGCTCTCCCTCGCGCTTGCCCTTGCCGGCGCGCTCCATCTGGCCATCAGCGGCCCGGCAACGCTCGCCGTCGGCAGCGGCGCCTTTGCCCTGGCGCTCACCCTCGACACGGTGTCGGCGGTCATGTCGGTTCTGGTCGCCTTCGTCGGCTGGGTGGTGGTGCGCTTCTCGCGCAGCTATCTCGACGGCGAGGCGCGGGAGGGCACCTTCCACGGCCTGCTGCTCGCCGCCGTCGCCGCCGTCCTCGTGCTGGTACAGGCCGCCACCCTGCCGGTCCTGATCCTCAGCTTCGTCCTCGTCGGCGCGCTGCTGCGGCAGCTGCTGCTGTTCTACCGCGAGCGGCCGCAGGCCCGGCGGGCCGCGGCCAAGTTCACCCTCGCCTGGACGGCCGGCGACGCCGCGCTGCTGCTCGCCGCCCTCGGCTTCTGGGCCGCCTTCGGCACGCTGTCGCTCGCCGGCGTCAGTGAGGCTGCCCGGGCCGGCGACATGCCGCTTGCCGCCGACATCGCCGTGCTGCTCGTCGTGCTTGCCGCGCTGCTGAAGACGGCGGCCTTTCCCCTACACGGGTGGCTGACCGAGGTGATGGAAGCCCCCACCCCGGTCTCGGCGCTGCTGCATGCGGGCATCATCAATGCCGGCGGCCTGCTGCTCATCCGTCTTGCCGAGCCGGTGCAGGCGAGCCCGGCGGCGATGACGCTGCTGGTCATGCTCGGCGGTTTCTCGGCCCTGTTCGGCGCGCTGGTCATGCTGACCCAGAGCGCGGTGAAGACGGCGCTCGCTTGGTCGACGGTCGCGCAGATGGGCTTCATGCTGCTGCAATGCGGGCTCGGCCTGTGGCCGCTCGCCCTGCTGCACATCGTCGCTCACTCGCTCTACAAGGCGCACGCCTTCCTCTCCTCCGGCACGGCGGTGCGCGCGGTGCAGGCAACGCGGCGGCCGGGCCCCGTCGCCGCGCCCGGCCTTGCCGCAGTGGCGCGCGCCTTCCTGCTCGCCCTCGCTCTTTATGCGGCCGTTGCCGGCGCCTTCTCGCTGCTGCCGCTGGAAAAGTCGGCACAGGCGCTGGCCTTGGGCGCGATCCTGATCTTCGGCGTCGCCTATCTGGTGGCGCAGGGTCTCGCCGACGCCGCTCCCGCCGCCCTCACCCGCAAGACCGCCAAGGCCTCGGTCGCGGCCGCCATCGGCTATTTCGGCTTCCACGTGCTGGCCGGGCTGGTGGTCGGCGGCGCGCTGCCGGCCCCGCCCCAGGCCGGCCCGCTGGAATGGGCGCTGATCGCCCTGGCGCTCGCCTCCTTCGGCGGTGTCGCCGTCGCACAGGCGCTGTTCCCGCACTGGGCGCATCACCCGGCGACGGCAGGCCTGCGGGTCCACTTCGCCAACGGCTTCTACGTGAATGCCGCCGTCGACCGCCTGATCGGCGGCTTCCGGCTCCCCTCGTCCCACTGATCCTCGGAAGGTTCCATCATGCTCACGCCTCCGACCTCCCTTGCCACGCCGCAGGTGACCGCTCTTCTCCAGGCGGCAGACCGGGCCGCCCGGCGGGTGCCGCCGGCCTTCCCGCTGGACGCCACCGTCGCCGTCAACCCGTTCCTCGGCCAGACCGGCGAGGACATGGCAGAAGCCGCCGCGCGCCTTGCCCGGGTCGCCGGCAGCGACATCGTGCCGGCACGGCGCCTCCATGCCGATGCGCTCGCCGCGCAGACGATCACCGCGCAGGACCTGCAGGACGCCCTGGATGCCGCGCCCTTCGCCGACAAGCCGGCGGACATCGAGAGCTTGCGGGCGCGCCTTGCGCAACCCGCTGCCGCCCCCTCGCCGCTGCCGACGCTGGCCGATCTTGCCGCCCGCGCCACCGGCACCGACTGGCCGGAGATCGTCGCCCGCACCACCGGGCTTTGGGCCGCGGGCCATTTCGACCGGGGACAGGCGCTGTGGACGCCTGCACCCGGCCGCTCCGCCTTCGCCGCCTGGCGGGAATGGGCGCAGCACGACCTGACGCCCGAGCTTGCCGGACTTTCCGGCTTCTGCCGGCATGTCGCCGCCTGTCCGGACACGCCGGAGCGGGCGATCCTGCGCGCGGCCACCACGCTCGGTGTCAGCGGCGCTGCGGCGGAAACCCTCTACCACCGGCTGCTGGTCGATCTCGGCGGCTGGGCCCAGCACGCCCGCTACCTGCTCTGGCAGGCGGAGCTTGCGGGGAGCACCGACACCACCCTGACGGACCTTCTCGCCATCCGGCTGGTCTTCGAGGAGGCGCTGTTCCTCACCTTCGGTGATGCCGTGAAGGAAGACTGGCAGGGCGTCATCGCCGCCCATGGCGAGGCGCCCGGCGCCAGTGCCGACCAGATCACTGACGCCATCCTGCAGGACGCGGCCGAGCGCTCGTTCCAGCGGCGGCTCGCCGCCCGTCTCCAGGCTCCCGAGAAACATGAGACAACCGAACGGCCCGCCCTGCAGGCGGCCTTCTGCATCGACGTGCGCTCGGAAGTGTTCCGGCGGGCGCTGGAAAGCCAGGACGCCGGCATCAGGACGCTCGGCTTTGCCGGCTTCTTCGGCCTGCCGGTCGCCCATCATCCGCACGGCTCGGTGGAGAGCGAGGCGCATCTGCCCGTGCTGCTGACGCCGGGCATGACCTCCACCGCGCAGCTGGAGCCGCAGGCCGAGACGGCCGGGCGGATCACGGCGCGGGCGCGGCGGGCGTGGAATCGCTTCCGGCAGGCCGCCGTCTCCTCCTTCGCCTTCGTGGAGGCGGCCGGCCCGCTCTACGCGGCCAAGCTGCTGCGCGACGCGCTCTCGCTGGCGCCCGCACATCACCACGCCCACCACCACGGCTGCGCGCCGCGGCTCGATCCGGCGCTGACCGCCCGGCAAAAGGCCGAGACCGCGGCGACCGTGCTCAAGGCGATGTCGATGATGCAGGGCCATGCCCGGCTGGTGCTGCTGCTCGGCCACGGCGCCAGCACGACCAACAACCCGCAGGACAGCGCCTATCATTGCGGCGCCTGCGGCGGTCACACCGGCGAGGTCTCCGCACGGCTGCTGGCGCAGCTTCTCAACGATCCCGAGACCCGCGCCGGGCTTGCCGAGATGGGCCTTGCGATCGCCGACGACACGCTGTTCGTCGCCGGCCTGCACGACACCACCACCGACGAGGTGACGCTCTTTGCGAAGGATGCCCCGTCGCAGGAGCATGCGCCGGATCTCGCCTTCGCGCGGGAAAAGCTCGCCGAGGCGGGACGGCTCGCCCGGATCGAGCGGGCCGCCCGGCTGCCGGGCGCCAGCCACGACCGGCTGGCCTTGCGGGCGCGCAACTGGGCCGAAACCCGGCCCGAGTGGGGCCTTGCCGGCTGCTCCGCCTTCATCGCCGCGCCGCGCGGCGTCACCGCCGGGGCGGACCTCGGCGGGCGGGTCTTCCTGCATTCCTACGACTGGCGGGCAGACGAGGGCATGAAGGTGCTGGAGCTGATCCTCACCGCGCCGGTGGTCGTGGCGAGCTGGATCTCGCTGCAATATTACGGCTCGACCGTCGCGCCCGACCTCTTCGGAGGCGGCAACAAGCTGCTGCACAACGTGGTCGGCGGCATCGGCGTCGTGGAGGGCAATGGCGGGCGGTTGCGCGCCGGCCTGCCGCTGCAGGCGGTCAGCGACGGGGCGCGGCTGATGCACGAGCCGCTGCGGCTGTCGGTGCTGGTGGAGGCCCCGCGCGAGGCGGTGCACGACATCCTGTCCCGGCACGAGGGCCTGCGCGCCCTCTTCGACAAGGGCTGGATGCACCTGTTGCTGCTGGAAGACGGCAAGGTCTCGGCCCGCTACCGGCCCGGCCTTGCCTTTGAAACCGTGACGTTGCCGCTGCAGGAAGCAGCCTGACAGAGAGGTTCCGGCCCGCCTCGTGCGGGCCGGACGCCGACGGCAGGACGGCTCAGCCGGCCTCTACCGCCAGGTCCTGACGACCGTCGATCACCTGCTCGAAGTCCGACAGCATGGCGATGGTGGAGAGCGCCGAGCGGCCGAACTTGCTCGCCGTCGCCAGCAGCAGCGACTTGCGCGCCGCCTGCATCGCCACCTTCTTCACGGCGATCTTCGACAGGTCGTAGTCCATCACCCGCCCCTCGGCATCCACCGCCGAGCAACCGATCAGCGCATAGTCGAGCCGCAGGCCCTGCAGCGCCAGCATCGTCTCCTCGCCGACCAGCGAGCCGTCGCGTCCGGCCACCCGCCGGCCGATCACGTTGACGTCGTGGCGCGAGGGATCGAAGGCGAGCGCGGCGCGCATGCTGTTGGTGAAGACGCGAAAGCCCGGCCGGGCGTTGAGCGCCTTGGCGGCCATCTCGACCGTGGTCCCGACATCGAGGAAGAGGCTCGCCCCGTCGGGCACGCAGGCTGCGGCCGTCTGCGCGACCCGCACCTTGTCCTCCACGGAGAGCTGTTCCTTCTGCCCGTGGTCGAGCCGCAGCGTCTCGGTCTGGCCGGTGACGCCCGCCCCACCGTGGAAGCGCTGCAGCCGGCCGGCATCGGCCAGCGCGATGATGTCGCGCCGGATCGTCTGCGCCGACACGCCGAACTCCTCGGCAAGGCTCTCGATGGTGACGAACCCGTTGCGCTCGGTGAGCGCCAGGATCTCGCGCTGGCGGGGGCTGAAGGCCGACAAGGGCTCGACTCGATTCATGGACTTGTCGTACTCCGCTATTTGAATGTAAAAAAGTTTACATCAACGATCGGAGCCGGCCAATGGGTAACACGCGTTATTTTCTGTCTGATGACACCGTCCACAGCGAGCAGGGCCGCCTCGACGCATGGGACTGGCGCTGGCAGGCCTGCGCGCTTCCCGCCGATGCCCGCGCCGTTTCCGCCCGCGAGGCGCTGGCCGCCATCGGTGCGAAGGGCGGCGCCCGCCGCGTGCCCGTCGGCATCATCGGGCCGCGTGCGGCAACGCCGGAACAGTATGCCGGGGCCGAGGCCGTGGGCCGGGCGCTCGGCGCCCTCGGCCTGACCGTGATCTGCGGCGGCAAGAGCGGCGTCATGGAGGCTGCAGCCAAGGGGTGCCGCGAGGCCGGCGGCCTCACCATCGGCATGCTGCCGGACCACGACTGGCGCTGCGCCAACGACCATATCGCCATCCCGATCGCCACCGGCCTCAGCGAGGGCCGCAACATGATCATCGCCAAATCGTCGGCCGTTCTGGTCGCCGTCGGCGGGTCCTACGGCACCCTGTCGGAGATCGCCTACGGCCTGCATTTCTCCAAGCCCGTCATCGGCCTGCTCGGCGCGCCGGCGGTCGAGGGACTGGAAATGGCGAGCGATCCGGAGGACGCGGTCGAGCGGCTTTGCGGGCATCTGATGGCAATGGCAACTTCGTCATAAAAGTTACACGCACGCCCCTCACAATGTAAGAAAGCTTACAAGGCTGGCACACACGATGAGCACCACCCCGACACTGGAACTGAAGGGCGTCACGCGCCGGTTCGGACCGCAGACCGTCCTCGACCGCGTCGACGTCTCCATTCCCTCCGGCAGCTTCACCGCGCTGCTGGGCGCGTCCGGCTGCGGCAAGTCGACGACCTTGCGCATCATGGCCGGGCTCGACCGGCCGAGCGAGGGGGCCGTGCTTCTGAACGGCGCGGATGTGGCCGACCGAACCGCTCACGAGCGCAATGTCGCGATGGTGTTCCAGTCCTATGCGCTCTACCCGCATCTGAGCGTGGAGCAGAACATCGCCCTGCCGCTGGCCATGCGCCACCTTACCACGCTCGGCCGCATGCCGGTCCTCGGCCGCTTCGCCCCCGGCAGCGGCGAGGCGCGCGCGAAGATCCGCCGCGCGGTCGGCGAAGTGGCGGAAATGCTCGGCCTGGAGCAGCTGCTGCACCGCAAGCCGGCGCAGCTCTCCGGCGGTCAGAAGCAGCGCGTCGCGCTCGGCCGCGCATTGGTGCGCGATCCCGTGCTCTTCCTGCTCGACGAGCCGCTGTCCAATCTCGATGCCCGGCTGCGCGTGAAGATGCGCTCCGAGCTCGTCGCCCTGCACAAGCGCACCGGCCGGCCCTTCGTCTACGTCACCCACGACCAGTCCGAGGCCATGGCGATGGCCGACCAGATCGTCGTGATGATCGGCGGACGGGTCGCCCAGGCCGGCACCCCGCAGGACCTTTACGAGCGTCCCGCCTCGCGCGAGGTCGCCGGCTTCATCGGCACCAATGCCATCAATTTCTTCGAACCCGGCAGCGCGCCGGCCGGCCTGCACCCGGCGGCCGGCTCGGCGGTGATCGCGCTGCGGCCCGAACATCTCAGCCCAGCCGCCTCCGGCACGGTCGAGGCCCGTCTCGAGACGGCGGAATATCTCGGCTCGGAGGTGGTGCTGGCCCTGCGGGCGGAGAGCGGTGCGGAGCTGCGGGCCATTGCGCCCGGCAACTACGCCATTCCCGCCCCCGGCAGCGCCGTGCGCCTGGGCTTCGACCCGGCGCAGGTGCATGTCTTCGACGCCGCATCCGGCCAGCGCATCGGAGAAGCGGCATGAGGCGCATGTCGATTGCTCGCCGCGAGGCCCTGACCACGCTCTGGCTCGCCGGCCCTGCGACGCTGGCGATGGTGCTGTTCATCTTCCTGCCCGTCGCCATCGTCGCCCTGCTCTCCTTCACCGACTACCAGTTCGGCGCCACCACGCTGAACTGGACGGGGCTGGAGAACTACCAGCGCCTGCTCGGCTCGACGCTGGGGCAGCGGGCCATCACCAACACCCTGCTTTACGTCGCCATCGTCATTCCGGCCTCCGTCGCGCTCGGCCTGCTGGTGGCGCTCGGCCTGCACCGGATGACCGGCTGGGCTCCGGGTCTCGCCCATGCGCTGCGCGCCGTCTACTTCCTGCCCGTCGCCGCGACGCTGGTCGCCATGTCGGTCGCCTGGCAGATGGTGCTGCATCCCTCGCTCGGCGTGGTCAACCACGTGCTCGCGGCCCTTGGCGGCGAGCCGCGCAACTGGCTCAGCGACCGGGGCCTGGTGCTCTACACCCTGGCGGTGATCGGCATCTGGCAGACCGTCGGCTACAACATGGTGCTGTTCCTGGCCGGCCTCGTCGCCATCCCGCCGGAGCTCTACGACGCGGCAGAGGTCGACGGGGCGGGCGGCGGCTGGTCGCGCTTCTGGACCGTCACCTGGCCGATGCTCGGGCCCACCACCCTCTTCGTGCTGGTGGTGACAGCGACCAACGCCTTCCGGGTGTTCGAGACCGTCGCCACGCTGACGCGCGGCGGCCCGGCCTTCGCCTCCGACACGCTGGTCTACGCGCTCTACCGGGAAGGCTTCGTCTACTTCAAGGCGGGCTATGCCAGCGCCATCACGATGGTCTTCTTCGCCTTCCTGCTGATCCTGACCTTCGCGCAGATCCGCATCGTCGAGAAGAAGGTGCATTACAGATGATCCGCAAGCTCGTCGGCCGTGCCGTTTCCACCGCGCTGCTGCTCGTCGGAGCCGCCGCGATCCTCCTGCCCTTCGTCTGGATGCTGTCGCTGTCGGTGAAGCCGCGCGACGAGATCTTCAGCACCGAGATCGCCCTGCTGCCCTCGCGGCTGGAATGGCGCAATTTCGTCGTGGCGCTGACCAGCACCGACGTGCCGCTGTTCCTGTGGAACGGGCTGGTCGTCGTTGTCGGCATCCTCGTCTTCCAGCTGGTGTTTGCCGTGCCTTGCGCCTATGCGCTGGCGCAGCGGACCTTCCGGGCCCGCGCGCTGGTCTTCGGCCTCGTTCTGGCGGGCCTGCTGGTGCCGTTCCACGTCACCGCGATCCCGATCTTCCTCGGCTTCGCGCAGGCCGGCATCCTCAACACCTACTGGGCGCTGATCCTGCCGTTCATCCCGACCGCCTTCGGCATCTTCCTGTTCCGCCAGGCGATTTCGCAGCTACCGACGGAGCTGTTCGAGGCGGCGCGCGTCGATGGGTTGAGCGAGACCGCCATCGTCTGGCGCATCACCTTCCCGCTGGTGCTGCCGGCGGCGACCGCCTTTGCGATCTTCTCGGTGACCGCGCACTGGAACGACCTGTTCTGGCCGCTGATCGCCACTACCGATCCGCAGCTCGCCACGCCGCCGCGCGGCATTCTCTACTTCCGCGACGAGGAGTCGGGCGACGATGTCGGCCCGCTCATGGCCGCGGCTCTCATCATCACCGCGCCGCTGGTCATCGCGTTCCTGCTGGCGCAGCGCAAGTTCACGCAAGGTCTCGCCGCAAGCGGCCTGAAGTGATGCGGGTAACCGACAACCACAGACGCGGGACAAACCGCGCAACGAGAAACGTCAACCAGGAGTGTCAAGCATGAGACGTGCCCTATTCGCCGCGGCTTTCGCGCTCGTCGCCAGCAGCGCCACTGCCCAGGAGACCGAGATCCGCGTGCACTATGCGATCCCGACCATCTGGGCCGATACGCAGAAGGCGCTTGCCGAGGCCTTCATGGCCAAGCATCCCGACATCAAGGTCACCCTGGACGGCCCGGCCGAGGGCTATCCGGAAGGCGTGCAGCGCCTGCTGCGCGAGGCCGTCGCCGGCACCGCGCCGGACGTTGCCTATGTCGGCCTCAACCGCTGGCGCATCCTGCAGGATCGCGGCCTGACCCAGCCGCTCGACGGCTTCCTCGGCGACAATCCGGCAGAGCAGGGCTACACCCCGGCGCTGCTGTCGCTCGGCAGCTTCAAGGGCCAGCAGCACGCGCTGGCGACCTCCGCCTCGACGCTGGTCATGTATGTGAACCCGAAGCTGGTCGAGCAGGCCGGCGGGTCCATGGACGACTTCCCGACCACCTTCGACGGGGTGATCGAGCTCGCCGCCAAGATCAACGCGCTCAGCGACACGATCGACGGCGTGTGGATCGACCGGCATGACTGGCGCTACCAGTCGCTGCTCGGCGCCTTCGGCGGGCGTCCGATGAACGAGGATGAGACCGACATCACCTTCGACAGCGAGGCCGGCATCGAGGCCGCGCGCCTCTACCAGCGCTTCGCCAAGGAAGCGGGCATGAAGTCCTACGCCGACAGCGACGCCCGCCAGGCCCTTCCGGCCGGCACGCTCGGCATCATGTTCGAGAGCTCCTCGCTGCAGACCCGCTTCGAGCAGGGCGCGGGCGATGCCTTCAAGGTCACCGTCAAGCCGCTGCCGCTGGGCACCGACGACGAGGCGTCCGTCTACTTCCCGACCGGCGGCTCGGGCATCGTCATGCTGACCAAGGACGAGGCCAAGCAGAAGGCGGCGTGGGAGTACATTTCCTTCGTCACCGGGCCCGAGGGCCAGAAGATCATCGTGGAGAACACCGGCTATGCTCCGGCCAACTCCATCGTGGTCGAGGACAAGGAGTATCTCGGCGCCTTCTACGAGAAGGACCCGAACGCGCTCGTCGCCCACACCCAGATCGCCCGCCATGCCGGCCCCTGGTACGCCTATCCGGGCGCCGAGGGCGTCGCGGTCACCGACCTGATCGCCGCCGCCCTGGTGGAAGTGACGGAAGGCGCCGATGCCGAGGCGACCATCAAGGATCTTGCCGAAACGCTGCGCGTCCAGCTCGGCATGAAGTAAGCATCCCGCACTAAACCGGTCTCTCCCAAGACCGGATTGGAGACGGTCGCGCCTTCCGGGTGCGGCCGTTTTCGTTTCCGGCGTCAGTCTTCTCATGACGCGGCATGAGCCGCGTCAGTCGTCCTGATAGCCGCGCACGTAGCGCTCGAACCCGTCGACCAGCGCCAGCGCCTCCGGGCTCAGCTTGTCGCCATGCGGCTTGATGATCGAATATTCGAAGCGGTCGGGGATCTCGACCGGGCGCATCACCCCGCCCATGCGCAGGTGGTCTCGCGCGGTGAACGCATCGACGATGCCGACGCCGAGCCCCCGCATCACCAGCGCCGAGACGATGTGCGAGAGGTAGGACTTCATCTTCTGCACCGGCGGCCGGCGCATCTTGGCGAACACCCGGTCGAAGGCTCGGCCGGACATGGTGGAGTCCACGAAGCCGACGAAGTCGACGCCGGACAGATCCTCCTCGCGCACGATGTCCCGTGTCCCGAGCGGGTGGCCCGGCGGGCCGATGAAGCGGAACGGCACCGAGCCGCTGCCCACCACATCCACCTCGTGCTTGTGGCGCGTCGGGATGCCGAAGCCGATCTGGCACTGACGCAGCGCCACCTGCCGCACCACCGGCAGCGTCGTCATCGACAGGAATTCGGCGCGGAACTCGGCCCGCTCCTGCGACAGCATCGCAATCACGCCGGGCAGCGCCGACTGGGCGATGGCCGGGGCCGCGGCGATGGTCAGCGTCGCCCGGTAGCCTTGGCGGATCTGGGTCGCGGCCCGCTCGATCTGGCCGAGCCCGACGAAGCTGCGCTCCACCTCGGTCCACAGCTCGTGCGCCTCGCGGGTGGCGACGACCCGCCCGCCCCTGCGGCTGAACAGCGGCAGCTGCAGCCGCTCCTCCAGATCGCGGATCAAACGGCTGACGGCAGGTTGCGAGATCGCCATCTCGTCGGCGGCGGCGGAGACCGTTCCCGCGCGCATGACGCAGCGGAAAGCTTCCAGGGAGCGCTGCGAAATCGACGAGACCATAACATTTCCGCATATTCGTGGAAGGAAACGGTATTTGCCTTATACCCGGCACCTTCGCACTCTGACAACAGCAGACAGTCTGGAGGGGCGACGTGAGCGCGGCAGACGATCACCGGCAGGTTCCGGCAAGCACGCAGGTCGTGGTCATCGGCGGAGGCATCGTCGGTGTCTGCACCGCCCTCTTCCTCGCCGAAAAGGGCATTCCCGTCGTCCTGTGCGAGAAGGGCCGCATCGCCGGCGAACAGTCCTCGCGCAACTGGGGCTGGATCCGCAAGGCCGGCCGCGACAACCGCGAACTCCAGCTGATGATCGAGAGCGCCGGCATGTGGCGCGACCTCGCCCCGCGCCTTGGCGAGGACATCGGCTACGGCATTCGCGGCACCACCTATCTCGCGACCAACGAGAAGGAGCTGGAGAAGCACCAGACCTGGCTGCGCGACAATGCCGGTTTCAACCACGGCTCCGTTCTCCTCAGCCCGCAGGAGACGGACGACCTGCTCAAGCGCAACGACCGCCAGTTCGCCGGCGCCCTGCACACCCCGTCCGACGCCACCGCCGAGCCATCCCTCGCCGTTCCGGCGATGGCGCGCTACGCCGCGCGTCTCGGCGCCACGATCATCGAGGGCTGCGCCGTCCGCTCCATCGAGCGTACCGGCGGCAAGGTCCGCTCCGTCGTCACCGAACATGGCGAGATCGCCTGCCAGAGCGTGGTTCTGGCCGGCGGCGTGTGGTCGCGCACCTTCCTGGAAAATCTCGGCCTGTCGCTGCCGCAGCTGGCGGTGAAGTCCTCGGTCCTGCGCACGACGCCCGGTCCCGAGGTCATCGCCGGCGCGGTCGGCGCCACGAAGGCTTCGCTGCGCCGGCGCGCCGACGGCGGCTACACCATCGCCCGCTCGGGCGCGGCGGAGTTCCAGCTGGTGCCGGCCGCATTCCGTCATTTCCTCGACTTCCTGCCCGTGCTGGCCGACCGCTGGCAGATGATGAAGATCCGTCTCAGCGGCGATTTCTTCGGCCCGCTCGGCCGCCATCGCTGGCAGGCCGACGAGGTTACCCCGTTCGAACAGGTGCGGGTGATGGATCCGGTGCCCGATCCGCGCCTTCTCGCCGATGTGCTGGCCGGCGCCAAGGCGCTGCATCCGCGCCTCGACGGCGTCGAGATCGCCCATAGCTGGGGCGGGTTGATCGACGTCATGCCCGACGAGATCCCCGTCGTCGACGAACCCGCCGGCTGGTCGGGCCTCGTCGTCGCCACGGGCCTCTCCGGCCACGGCTTCGGCATCGGCCCCGGCGTTGCCCGCCTGGTGGTCCAGCAGATCGAGGGCGACACGCCGCTGGTCGACATGAAGCCCTTCGCCTACACCCGTTTCGGCAGAAAATCGAAGGCGGCCGCATGAACCATCCCGCCCTCGCCACGCCCGACGTGCTCGTCATCGGCGCCGGTATCACCGGCACCTCGGCAGCGCTCGAAATCGCCAGGGCGGGCGGGAGTGTGGAGGTCATCGACACCTACGGCCCGGCCGCCATGGCCTCGGGCTGGACGCTTGCGGGCGTGCGCCAGTCGGGCCGCCATCCGGCGGAACTGCCGCTGGCGCTCGCCGCCGTGGCGCTGTGGCAGGATCTCCACGAAGACCTCGGCGCGCCGACCGGCTACCGCCGATCCGGCAATCTGCGCCTTGCCCGCACGGACGCGGAAGTCGCCACGATCCGCGCCCTCGTCGAAGACCAGACCCGGGCCGGCCTGCAGCTTTCCTTCCTGCCGGACCTCACCAGCGTGCGCGAGATCGCCCCGGCCCTGTCGGACCGGGTGCTTGCCGCCTCGTTCTGTCCCTCCGACGGCCATGCCGACCCGCTTGCGACCGTCACCGCCTATGCGAACCGCGCCGAGAGCCTCGGTGCGCGCCTTTCCTTTGGCGAGCGGGTCCTGCGGCTGGAGGCGGAGGGCGGGCGCATCGTGCGCGTCGTCACCGACCGCCGCACCCTCAGCCCCGGCACGGTGCTGATCGCTGCCGGTTTCCTCGTCAACGAGCTGCTCGCCCCGCTCGGCCACGGCATTCCGCTGCGCCGGCCGATGGTCACGGTGCTGCGCAGCGTGCCCTGCCCGCCCCTGCTCACCCCCGTGCTCGGCGTCGCCAATGCCAATATGGCCGCGCGCCAGGAGAACGACGGGCGCATGCGCGTCACCAGCGGCATGGAGGAGTGGGCCGGCGAGATCGTCGAGACCAGCGGGCGCCCCACCATCCGCCCGCGCATGCGGGCCCTTGGCGAGACCATCGCCAAGGTCGCCGAGGTGCTGCCGGGCTTTGCCGAGGTGGAGCTGGCCGAGTGCTGGGCCGGCGCACTCGACCTGACGCCGGATGCCCTGCCCGTGATCGACCGGCTGCCCGGCCTCGACAATGCGGTCGTGGCCGCGGGTTTTTCCGGCCACGGCTTCGGCATCGGCCCGGTCACGGGTCCCATCGCCGGCCGCATCGCGCTCGGGCGGGAGCCCGGCCACGATGTGTCCGCCTTCCGCTACGGCCGCTTTGCCGCACAAACCGGCCCCGATGCGCCGCTGACCCTGCACGGATAGAGGAGACAAGCCCATGCTCAATCCCGAAGGCCGCGTGGTCATGGTGTCCGGCGCCAGCCGGGGCATCGGGCTGGCGATCACTCGCAAGCTGCTCGACAAGGGCTACAGCGTCAGCGCCGGCGCGCGGAACCCGGATGCGCTCGCCGAGCTCTTGGCGGATGCGCCGGGCGACCGGTTCCTGTGCGCCCGTTATGATGCAGCAGACCGCGCCACGCATGGCGCGTGGCTGGCCGCGACGCTTGCCCGCTTCGGCCGCCTCGACGGGCTGGTCAACAATGCCGGCACATCCAACACCTTCTCCATCGAGAGCGGCGAGGAGGAGGACCTCGACGCGCTGTGGACGATCAACGTCAAGGGGCCGCTGTTCCTGACGCGGGCCTGCCTGCCGCACCTGAAGGCCGCCGGCAGCGGCCGGGTGATCAATGTCGCCTCGCTCTCGGGCAAACGCGTGCGCAATGAGAACATTGCCTATAACATGACCAAGCACGCCCTCATGGCGCTGACCCACGGCACCCGCCGCATCGGCTGGGATCATGGCGTACGCGCCACCGCCGTCTGCCCGAGCTTCGTCGCGACCGACCTCACCGACGGGGTCACCAAGATCTCCCGGGAGGAGATGATCCACCCCGACGATTTCGCCGAGATCACCGCCCTGGCGCTGGCCCTGCCGAACACGGCAGCCATGGCGGAAATGCTGGTAAACTGCCGGCTTGAAGACACGCTGTGAGGAGCAGCGTGACCGTAAAAAGGGCCCCATAGACAAAAAAATACAAAACAAAACAAAACATCGACCAGAGGACAGGACCATGAAAACCGGACTGGGAATTGCACTTGCAGCCTTGCTGGCGACAGGACAGGCCTATGCCGCCGGAACGACCCTGAATGTGGGTATGGCGAGCGCGGATGCGGGCAAGCTCGACCCGCATGTGGCGACCTCCACCCCCGACAAGGGCCTCCTTCACTGGATGTTCAACGGTCTGGTGCGGATCAAGCCGGGCGAGGCGAGCCCGGAATTCATCGAGCCGGACATCGCCAGCAACTGGACCACCTCCGAGGACGGCCTGACCTGGGTCTTCTCCCTGCGCGACGACGTGGAGTGCCACGGCGACTACGGCAAGATCGACGCGGAGGACGTGGTCTATTCGCTGAAGCGCTCGGCCAATACGGACATCTCCGCCTTTGCCAAGGACTACACCGCCTTCGACAGCGTCGAGGCGACCGGCCCGATGGAAGTCACCATCAAGCTCAAGAACAAGATCCCGAGCCTGCTCGGCCTGCTGGTGCCGTATCATGGCGGCAACATCGTGTGTAAGGACGCGGTCGAGGCGCTCGGCGAGAACTATCAGCGCACTCCCGTGGGCACCGGCCCCTTCATGTTCGCCGAATACCAGCCGCAGCAATATGTGAAGCTGGTCGCCAACCCGGAATATTTCCGCGGCGAGCCGAAGATCAAGGAAATCTACTACCGCTACATCCCGTCCGACTCCTCGCGTGACCTGGCCTTCCAGTCCGGCGAGGTCGACATGATCTACGGCAAGCAGGAACAGACCTGGGTCGAGCGCATCAAGCAGGTGCCGGGCACGGTCGTCTCGGTGATGACGCCGGGCGAGATGTCGGTCATCCATCTCAACATGACGATGCCGCCGCTCGACGATCTGCGCGTGCGCAAGGCCGTCGCCCATGCGATCAGCCGCGACGCCATGGTCCAGTTCAAGGGCCCGGACGTCACGCTCGCGGCGATCTCGCCGGTGCCCGAGGGGCATCTGGGCTACACCGCCGACGTGCCGACCTACGAGTATTCGGTCGAGAAGGCCAAGGCCCTGCTCGCCGAGGCCGGCCATCCGGACGGCGTGACGATCAAGGCGATCCACACCACGCTGCCGGGCATGCTGACCACCATGGAGGCGATCCAGGCCCTGCTGCGCGAGGCGAACATCAACCTGGAGATCGAGACCGTCGAGCACGCGACGTTCCACGAGCAGATCCGCAAGGACATGAGCCAGGTGACGCATTACGCGGCCGCCCGCTTCCCCGTCGCGGACGTCTACCTGACGCAGTTCTTCTACTCCCCGTCGATCGTCGGCACGCCGACGGCCATCACCAACTTCTCCCATTGCGCGGTTGCCGATGCGGAGATCGAGGCCGCGCGCGTGGAAGGCGACAAGCAGAAGCAGCTCGAGTACTGGGCCGAGGCCCAGCGCAAGATCATGGCGGAAGTCTGCGCCGTGCCGATCGTGCAGAGCATGCAGCTGTGGGCCTGGAAGGACACGCTCGACCTCGGCGTCGATGTGAAGGGTTCGCTGAACCTCAGCCCGCCCGTCACCGAAGCCGCGTCCTTCTCGCAGTGAGAAGCGCGTAAGCTCCGCACCGGAGGGCCCTGACCGGCCTTGCCGGCAAGTGACGACGCTTCTTCCGCCGGGCGCCCAGCGCGTGCCCGGCGGGGGCAGCGATCTCATCCGCCACGGTGGGTGCGTGCAGGCGCATCCCGACCGTGGGCGACGGAGGCTCGCCTTACATGACCGCATTCGTTCTCAAGCGGCTTGGTTTCGCGGCGATCACGCTTTTCGCCGTGCTGACCATCGTCTTCTTCATCGTCCGCGTGCTGCCGGGCGATCCGGCGCTGGCGATCCTGGGCGACCAGGCCAGCCAGTCGGCGCTGGAGGCCCTGCGCATCCGCCTTGGCCTCGATGTCCCGCTCTACCAGCAGTATTTCGTCTTTCTTGGCGGCGTCGTGGTGGGCGACTGGGGCGTTTCCATGGTTTCCGGCCGGCCGGTGATCGAGGAAATCCTCAAGGTCCTTCCAGCGACCATCGAGCTCACCGTGGCCTCGCTGATCCTCGGCATCGTCGTCGGCGTGCCCTTCGGCGTGTGGTCGGCAGTGCGGCGCAACAAGCTGCCGGACTATCTCGCCCGCATCGCTTCGCTGCTGGGGCTTTCCTTCCCGGCCTTCGTCTCGGCGGTGCTGCTGCTCCTGTTCTTCTCGATCCACCTGCGCTGGTTCCCGGTGATCAGCTCGGGCCAGGGCAGCGGCCTTGCCGACCGGCTGCGCGACCTTGCCCTGCCGGCGATCAATCTCGGCCTGATCATGGCCGCCTACATCACCCGCGTCACCCGCTCGGCGATGCTGGAGGTGCTCAACCAGGACTATGTGCGCACGGCCAGGGCCAAGGGCCTCGCCTTCGCGGTCATCGTCTGGCGGCACTGCCTGCGCAACGCCCTGATCCCGGTGGTGACCGTCGTCGGCCTCTATCTCGGCATCCTCATCGGCAATTCGGTGCTGACCGAGATCGTCTTCAACCGCCCCGGTCTCGGCAAGCTGATCGTCGGCGCGCTCAACCAGCGCGACTACACGATGCTGCAGGGCATGATGGTCATCTACACGCTGATCGTCGTGCTGGTGAACCTGATCACCGATCTGACCTACGGCCTGATCGACCCGAGGATCAAATACTCATGACGACACAGCCGACCGCCGCGACCGGCCAACGCCCGTCGCGCATGACCTATTACCGCCTCGCGATCGCGACGGTGCTTTCGGGTCTGTTCAACGCCTTCAACGCCAACAAGACCTCGTGGGTCGGCCTTGCCGTGTTCCTGATCGTCGCTCTTCTGGCGATCCTGGCGCCGGTGATCGCCCCTTACGATCCCTTGCAGCAGAACATCCTGTTCCGTCTCAAACCGCCGTCGGAGGCGCACTGGTTCGGCACCGACTATTACGGCCGCGACACGCTCTCGCGCATCCTGTGGGGCGCGCGCATCTCACTGACCATCGGCCTGCTCGCGATCGGCTCGGCGATGATCATCGGCACCCTGATCGGCATGGTCGCCGGCTATTTCGGCGGCCGCACCGACCTGCTGGTCATGCAGGTGATGGACGTGCTCCTCGCCTTCCCCTCGCTGATCCTCGGCCTGATCGTCGTCGCCATGCTCGGCCCGTCGGTCGCCAATCTCGTGATCGCCATCGCGCTCACCGCAATCCCGCCGTTTGCGCGGATTGCCCGGGCGCCGACGATTGCGGTCAAGAACCGCGAGTTTATCGAGGCCGGCCACGCGCTCGGCTACTCGCATATGCGGCTGATGTTCCGCCACATCCTGCCGAACATCGCGCCGGAAGTGCTGGTGATGGGCTCGCTATGGCTGGCCACCGCCATCCGCGTCGAGGCGTCGCTCGCCTTCATCGGCCTTGGCGTCAATCCGCCGACGGCAACCTGGGGCGGCATGATCCGCGAGGGCTTCGAGAACATTCTCGACAGCTTCTGGCTGGCCCTCTTCCCCTCGCTGGCGATCCTTGTCGTCGTCTTCTCTCTCAACCTCCTGGGCGACGGCCTGCGCGATGCGGTCGACCCGCGACTGAAGGGGGAACAATGACCGAGCCCGTTCTCAAGGTCGAAGGCCTCACCACCTCCTTCCGCGTCGACGGTGCGCTGGTGCCGGTGGTGCGCAATCTCGACTTCGCCATCGACACCGGCGAGACCGTCGCCATCGTCGGCGAGTCCGGCTCCGGCAAGTCGGTCACCGCGCTCTCGATCATGCGGCTGCTGCAGGAAGGCACCAGCCGCATCGAGGGCTCCGTCCGCCTGTCCGGGCGCGATCTGCTCACGCTCGACGAGGAGGCGATGCGCGACGTGCGCGGCGGCGAGATCGGCATGATCTTCCAGGAGCCGATGACCAGCCTCAACCCGGTGCTGAAGATCGGCTTCCAGATCGCCGAGGTGCTGCGCCGGCACCGCGGCATGAGCCAGGCCCAGGCCGAAACCGAGGTGCTGCGCCTGTTCGATCTGGTGCGCATTCCCGATGCGAAGCGGCGGATCGGCGAGTATCCGCACTCCTTCTCCGGCGGCATGCGCCAGCGGGCGATGATCGCCATGGCGCTCGCCTGCCAGCCGAAGCTCCTGATCGCCGACGAGCCGACCACCGCCCTCGACGTCACCATCCAGGCCCAGATCCTCCAGCTCGTGCGCGAGCTGCAGACGGAGATCGGCATGGCGGTGATGTTCATCACCCACGACATGGGCGTCGTCGCGGAAATCTCCGACCGGGTCGTCGTCATGCTGCGCGGCGACAAGGTGGAGGAAGCCCCCGTCGACCGGCTGTTCGCCGCACCCGAGCATCCCTATACCAAGATGCTGCTCGGCGCCGTTCCCCGCCTCGGCGGGCTCGGCGACACCAGGACGCCACGCCGCTTTCCCAAGCTCGACGACACGGGCGCGGGGCCCGAGCCCGACAACGAACCGGACATGCGCGGCGCGCCGCTCCTGGAAGTGCGCAACCTGACGACGCGGTTTTCCGTGCGCGGCGGGCTGCTCAACCGGCCGGTCGGCAATGTCCATGCGGTCGAGGACGTGTCGCTGACGCTTGCCGCCGGCGAGACGCTGGCGCTCGTCGGGGAATCCGGCTGCGGCAAGTCGACGACGGGCCGCTCGATCCTGCGGCTGGTGCAGCCGGCCGGCGGCGAGATCCTGTTCGAGGGCAAGGACCTGATGGCGGCGAGCCATTCCGAGCTGCGCCTTGCCCGCCAGCGGCTGCAGATGATCTTCCAGGATCCCTACGGCTCGCTCAACCCGCGCCAGGCGGTCGGCTCGGCCATTGCCGAACCGATCCGCGTGCACAAGCTGATGGCCGACGAGGCGATCCCCGACCGGGTCAACGAGCTGCTGCGCCTCGTCGGGCTGAAGGAGGAGCACGCGCTGCGCTTCCCGCACGAGTTCTCCGGCGGCCAGCGTCAGCGCATCTGCATCGCCCGCAGTCTGGCGCTCGAGCCGAAGATGATCGTGGCGGACGAGTCCGTCTCCGCGCTCGACGCCTCGATCAAGGCGCAGGTGGTCAACCTGATGCTCGACCTGCAGCGGGAGCTGGGCCTTGCCTATCTCTTCATCAGCCACGACATCGCCGTGGTCGAGCGGGTCAGCCACCGCATCGCCGTCATGCTGCTCGGCGAGATCGTCGAGATCGGCCCGCGCGACGCGGTACTGCGCAACCCGCAGCACCCCTACACCAAGAAGCTGATCGAGGCGGTTCCGGTGCCCGATCCCGCCGACAAGCGCCAGCGCGGCGGGCTGCTCACCGACGAGCTGAAGAGCCCGGTGCGGGCCCTCGACTGGGCCCGCCCGCCATCTCGCATGTATCCGGTCGGCGAGGGTCACATGGTCCGGGAGTTCTAGAAACCGGGAGTTCCGGCCGACAGCTCACGACGGACCGCTCTTCCGGTCGCCTCTTTCTCAGGAGGTCATCCCGGCCGCGCGCAAGCGCAGAGCCGGGAGCCATTGGCACCCTCGGCCAGCGTGAGGTGGAATGCCTCTCCTTGGCGTCTTCCCGGACGAGGCCGAAGGCCGACGATCCGGGACCGGGGAGGCACGGCGGCTGCGGTGCTTCCTGAGCGCTGCCGAAGCGCCCTCGGCTCTCCGATCCCGCATCTGCGCTTCGCTCCGTGCGGGATGACGCGCGGATGGGTGGGGCGTCCTCGCTGCCGCTCTGGAAACCAATAGGCCCCGGCTCTCCGGCTTCGCCTGCGGCCGGGGTGACCTCGGAGGGTGGGGACGGCGCCTCCCCAACCAGCCCACCATCCGACCTCCCCCAGCCCCCATCCAGCCCACCCCAAACCTTCCCCAGCCTCACCCAAGCCTCCCCTCTCCAGCGCCCCCCAGCCAGCTGCCCAGGACTCTCCGTTGCATACATACCAACTGTATGGTATGTATCTGTCATGCCAAGACCATCCAAACAGTCGCCCGAACGCGGCGATGCCCGCACCCGCCTTCTGGAGGCCGCCCAGCACAGCATTCGTGCGAAGGGGTTTGCCGCCACCTCCGTCGACGACCTGTGCCGGCTCGCCGAGGTGACGAAGGGCGCGTTCTTCCACCAGTTCGGGTCCAAGGAAGCGCTCGGCGTTGCCGCGGCCGAGTACTGGGAGAGCGGCACGACGGCTTTCTTCGAGGCGGCGCCCTACCATCTGCCGGACGATCCGCTGGACCGCGTTCTGGCCTATGTCGCCTTCCGCAAGTCGATCATCGAGGGCGACTTTGCAGAGTTCACCTGCCTTGTCGGGACCCTGGTGCAGGAGGTCCACGCCGCCTCGCCGGCCATTCGCGATGCCTGCGGCAGGAGCATCTTCGGCCACGCGGCAACGCTGGAGAGCGACATCCGCGCGGCGATGGAGGCGCGCGGCATTCGCGGCGAGTGGACGGCCGAAAGCCTTGCCCGCCACACGCAGGCGGTCATCCAGGGCGCCTTCATCCTCGCCAAGGCGGGCAACGATCCCGGCCTTGCCCGCGAGAGCCTCGACCATCTCGACCGCTATATCCGCCACCTGTTCGGCCAGCCCCGGGAGGAGACGACACCGTGACCAAAACCATCAAGCTGTCCTGTGCCTGCGGCTCGGTCGAGATGGAGGCGGTCGACCCGCCGATCATGAGCACCGAATGCCTTTGCACGTCGTGCCGGACCGCGGCCGGCGTGTTCGAGGCCCTGCCCGGCGCGCCGCGCCTCAGGGAAGCGACCGGCGGCACCCGGTCGGAGATGTATCGCAAGGACCGCGTCCGCTGCGTCAAGGGCGCCGACCACCTGCGGGAACACCGCCTGACGGCGCAGACCACAACCCGCCGCGTGGTGGCCACCTGCTGCAACACGCCGATCTTCCTCGACTTCACCAGTGGCCACTGGATCGACCTCTACGGTCCCCTGTGGCCCGCCGGCACCCTGCCGCCCCTGCAGATGCGCACCATGACCGGCGACATGGACGATCCCTCCGCTCTGCCGGACGACGTTCCCAACCTGAAGACCCATTCGGCCGGGTTCTTCCTTCGCCTGATCCTTGCCTGGGCCGCGATGGGCTTCCGCCGACCCCGCGCCGACTACGTGAAAGGAGTGCTGGATGTCCCGGCCTGACGACAGGATCGAGATCGAGAACGTCAACATCCCTGGCAAGACCTCGCGTGTCGACCGGGCGAAATACGAGGCGATGCGCACCGCCCTGCTGTCCGTGCTGACGCCGGACAAGCCGGGGCTGACGGTGGCGGAGGCCAAGGCAGCGCTCCTTGCACACCTGCCGGACGCGCTGTTCCCGGCAGGCGCGACCGCCGGCTGGTGGCTCAAGGCGGTCCAGCTCGACCTCGAGGCCAAGGGCACCATCGCCCGCGCGCCGACCAAGCCGCTGCGCCTCTATCGGAGCGCGCCCGGCACCGCCTGACAGGCCCGGTAGCCCGGCGGCTTCAGTGGCCCGGGCGTTCCTCGTCCACCTCGCCTGGCTCCTCCAGCCGGTCGAAGCGCTGGCGCAGCCGCTCGATGCGGCGGGCAAGGTTCGGCCGGCCGACCGCCTCCGCCTGCCGGCCGAGCTGGCGCAGCGCGATGCGCAGGCCCGTGCGGGTCAGCCGGCTGTCCGGCTCGGCGAGCGCGTCTTCCATCCCCTCTTCCAGCGCGTCCAGCACCTTGTCCTTGATCGCCACATAGTCCGGCAGGCCATAGCGGCGCAGCAGCTCCTGGAACTCCTCGTGGCGGGCGGCGTCGAAGGCGATGTCCTCGCCCCGCGCGCCCGAAACCGCGCTTGCCGGATGCAGCATGGCGCAGGGCACCAGCCCTTGCGGGATCGGCGTGTTGGCCGAGTGCGTGCGCCCGGAGCGCAGCAGCTTGGGCAGCACATGGGTATGCGGCCCATCGGGCGAGACGCCGCCCGTGTCCGGCCCGCCGATCATCTGGTAGACCTCGACCCGCCCCAGCTTCGAGCGGGCGATGCGGTGCGGATGCGCCCGCAGGATCGCCGCCATCGCCGGGTTCTGCGGATCGGCCACCGAGCGGCCGGCATTCTCCCGCAGGATCGCCATCAGGTCGGGATCGCTGGTGCGGATGCAGAACTCGATCTGCGGCTGGGCCAGCCCCATGTCGAAGAGTACCGCATCCCGGTCCTCCTCGCGCAGGGCATCCACATCCGGCCCCAGCTCGCTCAGCACCGCCCTTTGCGTTACCGCGGCCTGCTCCTCGGGCAGGCACAGCGCCAGCCCCTGGCCCCAGCGGTTCGCACGCGGGCTCAGCGTCTCGAAGGCCACCGCCCTCGCCTCGTCCAGCGCCGACATGTCGAGGCGGATGCCACCCTTTTCGGTCACCCGGTACAGCTCCTGCGGCCGGTCGACCAGCAGCCGGTCGTCGGCCCGCTGGTGAAACTCGGCGATGGCGCCGAAGGAACCGATGCTCCAGCCCGCGCCCCGGTCGGCCAGCCGGTCGGCGAGGATATCGGCAAGGCTGGACGTGCTCGCTTCGGTCTCTGTCATGCCCGTCTCTGTCATTGTGCTGTCTCCCTGGAAATCAGGTCGCTCGGGACGACGGACGCCCGCCCCCCGATGTCGATATGTTCGGCGCGGATGCCGTAGACGCCGGCAAGACGCTCGGCGTCCAGCACCTCGCCCGGTGTCCCATCGGCGACGAGCCGCCCGCCGTCGAGCAGCAGCAGCCGGTCGCACCACCGGCTCGCCAGCGTCAGGTCGTGCAGCGACACGAAGACGGGACGCCCTTCCGCCACCAGCCCGGCCAGCACCTGCATCAGGGCGATCTGGTGCGCCGGGTCGAGGCCGTTCACCGGCTCGTCGGCAATGCAGGCATGCGGGGCCTGCGCCAGCATGCGCGCGATCAGCACCCTGGCCTGTTCGCCGCCCGACAGCGTGTCGAAGGGCCGGCGGGCAAAGCCGGCCACATCCATCCGCTCCATCGCCTCGCGGGCCTGGCGCAGGTCTTCGGCCGATGCCCCACCAAAGCCGCCGCGATGCGGCAGGCGGCCCAGCAGCACCACCTCGATACAGTCCATCGGCCAGTGGACCGTCCGCTCCTGCGGCATGTAGGCGATCAGCCGGGCCCGTTCGCTTGCCGGCATCGCGGCAAGCTCGCAGCCCCCCCAGCGGATGCTGCCCGCGTGGGGCTGCAATCCGGTCATCGCCCGCATCAGCGTCGACTTGCCGGCCCCGTTTGGGCCGATCACACCGACAAGCTGCGGCCGGTCGCAGGAGAAGGAGATCCCCCGCAAGGTCTCGCGCGTGCCCCGGCGCACGGTCACGCTCTCGCAGTCGAGACGGATCATGACGTCCTCCGGCGCAGGCTGATCAGCAGCCAGAGGAAGAACGGCGCGCCGAGAATGGCGGTGACGACGCCGAGCTTCAGGTCCCGGTCCGGCATCACCAGGCGCACCGCGATATCGGCGGCCAGCAGGAAGGCCGCCCCGCCCAGCGCGCTGGCCGGCAGCAGGCGCGAGGGCCGGTGGCCGACGAGCGGGCGGAGCAGATGCGGCACGATCAGCCCGACGAAACCGATGGCGCCGCTCACCGCCGTCGCCCCGCCGACGCCGATGGCGGTTCCCACCACCGCCAGCACCCGGGTGCGGTCGAGATTGACGCCAAGGCTGCGGGCGACATCGGGCCCCAGCGCCAGCGCGTCCAGCGCCCGCCCCGTCAGCGCCAGCATGACGCCGCCAACCGCGATGAAGGGCAGTGCCAGCCCGGCATGGACGAGGCTGCGGTCGGTCAGCGAACCCAGCATCCAGAAGACGATTTCCAGCGCCGCAAAGGGGCTCGGCGCCAGGTTCAGCGCCAGCGAGGTCAGCGCGCCTGCGAGCGAGGACAGCGCGACGCCGGCCAGGATGATGACGAGAATGTCGCCCGAGCGCCCCACCAGCATCTGCACCAGGGTCACCGCGATCAGCGCCCCGGCCAGCGCGCAGAGCGGCAACGCATAGGGGTGCAATGCCGTCAGCCCGGCATAGATGGCGATCACCGCGCCGAGCGAAGCGGTGGCGGAAATGCCCAGCAGGCCCGGCTCGGCCAGCGGATTGCGCAGGAAGCCCTGCAGCACCGCCCCCGACAGGCCGAGGATCGCGCCGATGGCCGCGCCCAGCAGCGCGCGCGGCAGACGGATCTCGACGAGGATCACCGCCTCCGCGCTGTTCGTGTCGTTGAAGGCTGTGACGAGCGTCAGCGGATCAATCCACACCTGCCCCAGCCCGAGCGAGGCGAGGAACAGCAGCGCGGCCAGCAGGCCAAGGCCGGCCAGCAACAGCGGGTAGCGCCGGTCCGCGGTCATCGGTTCGCCTCCGGCCGCAGTGAGGTCCCGCCGCCGGCCTCGGCGCGCAATCGTGCCACCGCCTCCAGTGTCAGCGGCGTGCCGCAGATCCAGTAGCGGCTGTCGGCGGAAAGCCGCCGCTCGCTGCCGAAGCGCGCGTCGAGCGCCGGATGGCGCAGGATCTCGGTCGCGCGCGAAGGATCGGCGAGCGAGCGCTCCCACAGCAGCACATAGTCCGGATCGGCCAGCACCAACGCTTCCAGCGGCAGCCGCGTCGTCCCGGTGATCTCGAGTTCCTCGCCGAGATGGCGCAGGCCCGCCGCGCCGACAATCTCGTTTTCCAGCGTGCCGCCGCCGGTGGTGAAGCTGTTGGCGCCGAAGGAGCCGAGCACCGGTGCATGCCCCTCCGGCGGCGCGGCGGCAAGGGCGGCGGCCTCTGCGTCGAAGGCGGCGATCAGCCGCGCGGCCTGCGCCTCGCGCCCGAGCAGTTCGCCCATCCGGCGGACGTTCTGCCGAATGTCGGCAAAGCCGTTCGCCGGGGCGAATTCCTCCACCCGGCGGCCGAGCCGCCGCAACATGTTGACCGTCGCCCGCCGCGTGTAGGTGCCCGAAATCACCAGATCCGGGTCGAGGCGGAAGATCTCCTCCGCCAGCCCGTGATTGATCGTCAGCCCGGCCGTCTGCGCGCTCATCAACGAGACGTCGGGCCGGGCCGCCAGGTAGGAGACCGAGATGAGCTGGCCGGGCGCGGCCACCAGCATGGCGATCTGGTCGGTGCACAGGTTCATCGACACCACCCGCCGGGGCGTCTCGCCCGTGGCGGACGCGGTGGCGACGGTGCCCGGACCCGACAGCGCCAGCAGGGCGGCGAGGACAATCCCCGCCGCCCCGCCCCTGGCGTCAGAAGCTCGCCTTGATGCCCGCATAGGCGGTCAGTCCTTGTGAGTTGTAGCTGTAGACTTCCTGGTACTGCTGATCGAGCAGGTTCTCCACCCGCCCATAGACCGTGAAATTGTCAGAAACCCTGTAGTCGGCACCGACATTCACAAGGAAATACTCGGACAGCGTCACCCGGGTCTGCGGCGTTGCGCTGATGAACTCGTTGTCCTTCATCCGGCCGTTGAAGATCGTGTCGAGGAAGAGGTTTCCCCGCCCTTCGTGGAAGGCATAGACGAGGCTGAGCGAGCCGGAGTGCTTGGGCCGGCGCACCTCCTGCAGGCCCGTCGGCTCGGTCGCATCCAGATAGGTGTAGGTGCCCTTGGCGTAGAGGTCGGCCAGCAGTTCCACGCCGAGCGACACCTCGATGCCCTGGCGCCTGCTGATCCCGTCCATGTTGGCCGGCGAGGAGCCGGCGCCCGCCACCCAGGGCGTCCAGATCTCGTCTTCCAGCCGCTCGTTGAAATAGGTCACGTCGGCGACCGCTCGCCCGCCCCAGAACCTTTGCTCGATGCCGATGTCCCAGGCGAAGTTCTTTTCCGGCCGCAGGTTCGGATTTCCGGTGAAGGTCGCCGGAATGAAGCCGAACTGCTCGAAAAAGGTCGGGTTGGTGATGCCCGTGCCGATGGAGGCGTGGAAGCGCGTACCGGTCTCGTGCAGCTGATAGGCGGCGCTGGCGCTGTAGGTCAGCGTGTCCTTGAACTGGTCGTTGCGGTCGTAACGCAGGCCTGCGCTGAAGAACAGGGCGTCGAGGAACGCGCCGCGATACTCGGCGACATAGCTGGTCAGGTCGCGCTGCTTGCCGGGAACCTGCGAGGGATCGTAGGCGGGAAAGGCGTTCTTGTAGTGCTCGCGCTCCCACTCGATGGCGCCGGTCAGGCTGTGTTCGGCGTCGAGGAAGTCCGGCGTCGTCGCCGTCACCGTCGCCTGATAGCTGAGGTGCAGGCGGCGGTCGTCGTTGCCGTTCAGGCTGCCGGAGTTGAAGCCGCGCCGCTCCAGTCCGGAGTATTCGGCGCGCGCCTTCTGCACCAGCCGGTCGTCGAATAGCGACCAGGACAGGCCGACGCCGGAGTAGAACTCCTTCGTCGCGTTGTATCCGGGCGTGTCGATGACAAGGCCTTCCGTCGGGGTCGGCGGCCAGGAGGAGTCCTGGTCGTCCGTGTCCGACTTGCGGTCGACATAGCGGGCGCTGAGATCGAGGCTCAAGGCCTCGGTGATGTCCCAGTTGAAACGGCCGTTCAGCGTCGCGTTGCGGTCGCCGTCCTTCTCCGAGCCGAACTGGGAGATGTTGAAGCCCTCGTTCTGCCGCCAGGCGCCGGAGACCGCGATGTCGAACCTCTCGCCGCCGCCGCGCACGCCCAGATGGCCGGCCACCGTCTTGTCGGTGCCCGTTTCTGTGCGCCCGGTGATTTCCAGGTCGTTGTGGATACCGCCCTTGGTGGTGATGGCGATGACGCCGGAGCTGGCGTTGGAGCCGTAGATGGCGCTTTGCGGGCCGCGCAGCACCTCGATCCGCTCGATGTCGGCGACCTGCAACCCGCCGAAGTCGAATTCGCCGCTGGAGGTGGCCGCCACCTCGACGCCGTCGATCAGCACCAGCACATGGTTGGCTTCCGAGCCGCGGATGCGGATCTGGGTCATGCCGCCATTGCCGCCGGTGCGCGACACCGCCAGGCCCGGCACCTTGCGCAGGGCATCGGCGACATAGCGCTGCTGCGTCGTCTCCAGCTCCTCGCCCGTGATCACCGTGTGAGCACGGCCCACCGCTTCGGCGGCGACCGGCGTGCGCCCGGCCGAGACGACGACCCGGCGCAGCTGCGTCGGCTCCTCGTATCCCCCTTGCGCGTCGAAGCCTTGCGCCTCGAAATCCTGGGCTCGGGCACTTCCCGGCGCCAGCACCATCGCGGCCCCCAATCCGGCCCCCAGCACAGCGGCCACCGGCCCGGCGCGCAAGGCGCCACGCGAAATCGAATTCATCCAGACACACCCCTGACGTGCGCCGAAACGCCCCTCGGCGTCCCGTCGCGATACGGCACGAGCCAGCGGACGCGACCGCGCAACCCCGCGCGAAGACGCAAGGCGGCGGCCTGCGGACGCAGGCGGTTTTCGGGTGTCACCTCAACGGAAAGCCGCGCCTCGACACACCCCGTATCGAAGGTCGGGTGACCGACAGGGGCAGGTCTCCTGGCTCACGGGTCATCGCGGACATTCACCTTCCCAACCCTGCCTTTGGCGGCGGGGTCAGTGGCCTTCGAGCGTCCACTCTCCGTTCACAGTTGCGGGGGCAGCCACGGTTTCGGTCCCTGTTGGGTACGCCTCACCGTGTTCCCTTTTCATCCGGACATGTCCGGAACCTCTGTCGCCGTAAAAGAGAGCGGTTTCGCGCGCCGGAGTCAATCATCTGTCGATGCCCTGTTCGCAGGCACAACCAGACGCTGCGTCAGGACGCCTGCCGGCCCGCTCCCGGCTGCCGCGCAGGCCGGCATGGCAACCCGGGGGCTGCGCGAATCCGGCCCCTCGCAGGGTTCTGCGCGCCTGCTTGCCGCGTCCGGGAAAGCCGTGACTTGACTTTCGCCCCGCAAGCACCGACCTTCTTGGAATGTACACGACCGCTCCGCGCCTGCTTTCCATTTTCAGGGTGTGCCCCATCGCGGGACACTGACCCCCGGCTCGGTCGCGTCGCGCCCCGGCCGCGGGGCATAGGCCGGCTCGTCCCCTAGCGGGCAGACAGCAGGCCACCAAGGCGGCGAACAACTTCCCACAACAGATCATGACCGCCCGACGCGCGCTCACGTGCGTCGGCGGCCTTACAACATTGCAAGGATGCCGAGAATGGCTCCAGCCATCCAGAAGAAGCGCAAGCCCGCCATCACCTTGACCCGCTCGGACCACGAGCGGCTGTCCGGGCTTGCCGATTCCATTTCCTCCCGCAATCCCGCTGTCGCGGATCAGCTGGCGAGCGAGCTCGACCGCGCCCGCGTCGTCGACGACCGGCGCATTTCCGCCGACGTCGTTCGCATGGGATCGCGGCTGCGCTTCACCACCGATGCCGGCGAGGACCGCACCGTGACGCTGGTCTTCCCGGGCGATGCCAACATTGCCGAGGGCAAGATTTCCGTCCTCACCCCGATCGGCGCCGCCCTGATCGGCCTGTCTGCCGGCCAGTCCATCGACTGGACCTCGCTGGACGGGCGCACCCACCGGCTGACCGTGGAGAGCGTCGAGTTCCCCGCCGTGGCCGAGGCCGAGGCCCGTCCGGCATGACCACCACCGGAACCGGGGCAAGCACCGAGCCGAAGCCGCGCGACCGGCTGGCGATTTTCGGAGGGTGTCTCATCGCAGGATCCTGACCCCTGTGCCGCGACCGAAAGCGGCCAGGGGGACTCCGATCCGTTTCACCTTTGCCGCTCCACGGACGGAGCGCTGGAGACCTGCGATGTCCATCGACACCTGCATCCTGACCACCAAGGACTTCACCATTCTCGAGGTGATGCGCGACCGCCGCCGCGGTCACGAGGACCCTCTCGCACCGATCCTCAAGCGCAAGCTCGAGGCGGCGACCATCGTCTTCCGCGAGGACGTGCCGGAGACGGTCGCCACCTTGAGCAGCCGCGTCACCTACAGCGTCGACGGGCGCACGCCCGACACGCGGGTGATCTCGCACGACCACCTGTCCATGCCGATGGGCATGTTCCTGCCGATCACCACCCGGCGGGGGCTGGCCCTGCTCGGCCTGTCCGAAGGCGAGGAATTCGTGCTTCAGGACGGGGCCGGGCGGCAGGAACGCATCCTGCTGCAGAAGGTGCATTTCCAGCCGGAAGCCGCGCGGCGCAGCGGCGGCGGCAGCACCGGAGAGACCGGCGAGACGGCGGCACAGGCGATGCCGGAGCCGGCGCGCCGCCGGCCCTTGCTGAAACTGGTGCATGGCGCCTTGGCAGGCGCAGACCGCCCCCGGGCAGGCGGATATAACGGACCTGAGGATCCCGGCCCCTCGGCCGCCTGAGGTCCGCGCAAGGGACAAGAGAGAGGACACCCACCCATGCTCGACTACATGGTGCTGGCGACGGCAGCCTTCGCCGCCGGCATGCTCAACACGATCGCGGGGGGCGGCACGTTCCTGACCTTCCCCGCGCTCGTCTATACCGGGGTGCCGGTGGTGACGGCCAACGCGACCAGCGCGGTCGCGGTGTTTCCCGGCTATCTCGGCGGCGTCGCCGGCTTTCGCAAGGAGATCGCCGCCCTCGACCCGCGCCTGCTGATCCGCGTCGTCATCGCCACCGCGTTCGGCGGCTTCCTCGGCTCGCTTCTGCTGCTTGTCTCCACCAACGAGGCCTTCTCGGCCGTCGTTCCCTTCCTGCTGCTTGCCGCCACCCTCGCCTTCGCCTTCGGCGAGCGGCTGCAGGGCTGGGCGCGCCGCCGCCGCGCCTCCTCCGGCGGGCTGTTCGCCACCACACTGGTTGCGATCTACGGCGGCTATTTCAACGGCGGCCTCGGCATCGTGCTGCTGGCGCTGTTCTCGCTGTGGGGCATGCGCGACCTCAACGCCATGAACGGGCTCAAGAACGCCCTCTCCTTCGTCCTTTCCGCCATTTCGGTCGCGACCTTCGCCGCGGCCGGTCTCGTCAGCTGGCCGCAGGCCATCCTGATGATGGTCGCCGCCACCATCGGCGGCTATGCCGGCGCACCGGTGGCCAAGGCCCTGCCGCGACAGGCGGTGCGGGCCATCGTCATCGTCGTCGGCACGGTGATGAGTATCGTCTTCTTCTGGCGCCTCTTCTCCTGAGGGTGCCGCAACATCGGGCAGTCAAGTCATGAAGGTTCTGGTTCTCGGCGGCGGCGTCATCGGCGTTACGACCGCCTGGTATCTCGCCCGCGCCGGTCACGAGGTCGAGGTGATCGACCGGCGCGAGGCAGCGGGCATGGAAACGAGCTTCGCCAATGCCGGCCAGGTCTCGCCCGGCTATTCCGCCCCCTGGGCGGGGCCCGGCGTGCCGCTCAAGGCGCTCGGCTGGCTGACCATGCGGCACGGCCCGCTGGTGGTGCGGCCCAAGGCCGACCCCGCCATGTGGGGCTGGATGCTGAAGATGCTGCGCAACTGCACCTCGGCGCGCTACGCGGTGAACAAGGCGCGCATGGTGCCGATCGCCGAGTACAGCCGCGACCTTTTGCGCGCCCTGCGCGCGGAAACCGGCATCGCCTATGACGGGCGCAGCCTCGGCACGCTGCAGCTGTTCCGCTCGGTGAAGCAGCTCGACGGCGTCGCCAAGGATGTCGACGTGCTGCGCCAGTTCGACGTGCCCTGCGAGGTGCTCGACCGCGAAGGCTGCATCGCCGCAGAACCCGCGCTCGCCCACGCCAAGGCCGATTTCGCCGGCGGCCTGCGCCTGCCGGACGACGAGACCGGCGATTGCCAGATGTTCACCACCCGCCTGGCCGAGATGGCGGCGGAGCTCGGCGTGCGCTTTTCCTTCGGCACGGAGTTCGTCGGCTTCACGCGCGAGGGCAACGAGATCACCGAGGTCCTGACCTCGAAGGGAACCCGCAAGGCCGACGCCTATGTGCTGGCGCTTGCCGCCCATTCGCCGGCCGCGCTGCGCCCGCTCGGGATCAAGCTGCCGATCTATCCGGTGAAGGGCTATTCCCTCACCATCCCGATCCGCGACGAGGCGCTTGCGCCGGTCTCCACCGTCATGGACGAGACCTACAAGACCGCGATCACCCGGCTCGGGTCGCGCATTCGCGTCGGCGGCACGGCGGAGCTCGGCGGCTTCGACACGGCGCTGCGACCGGCGCGGCGGGCAGCGCTGGAACATTCCTTCGGCGATCTGTTCGGCGGCAGCGCCGATCCGGCGGAGGCGAGCTTCTGGTGCGGCCACCGGCCAATGACGCCGGACGGCCCGCCCTATGTCGGCCCCTCAGGGATCGGCCGGCTGTTCCTCAATACCGGCCACGGCACGCTCGGCTGGACCATGGCCTGCGGCTCGGGCCGGGTGGTCGCCGATCTCGTCGATGGCCGCGCGCCGGAGATCGACATCGCCGCCCTGTCGCTCTCGCGCTGAGCGAACAAGGACGCCGGCACGAAAAAGGGCGGCCCGACATCTGCCGGGCCGCCCTTCTTGTTGCTTGCGTGCGTGCGCTACGGCCTCAGCCGATGCCGCCCATGCACAGATACTTCAGCTCCAGATAGTCCTCGACGCCGTGGCGCGAGCCCTCGCGGCCGAGGCCCGACTGCTTGATGCCGCCGAAGGGCGCGACCTCGGTGGAGATCAGGCCGGTGTTGATGCCGACCATGCCGCTTTCCAGCGCCTCGGCCACCCGCCAGACCCGCGCGAGATCCTTGCTGTAGAAGTAGGAGGCAAGGCCGAACTCGGTATCGTTGGCCATGGCCACGGCTTCCGCCTCGTCCTCGAAGCGGAACAGCGGGGCGACGGGACCGAAGGTCTCCTCGCGCGCCACCTTCATGTCGGTGGTCACGTCGGCGAGCACCGTCGGGCGATAGAACGTGCCGCCTTGTTCGGCGCGCTCGCCGCCCTCCAGCACCCGCGCGCCCTTGGCCAGCGCGTCGGACACATGCTCCTCGACCTTCTTCAGCGCCGCTTCGCTGATCAGGGGACCGACGGTCACCCCCTCCTCGAAGCCGTTGCCGATCTTCATGCCGCGCACCTTTTCCGCCAGCTTCGCGGCGAAGGCGTCGTAGATGCCGGACTGGACGTAGATGCGGTTGGCACAGACGCAGGTCTGCCCGCCATTGCGGTACTTGGCGATCAGCGCGCCCTCGACCGCCGCATCCAGATCGGCGTCGTCGAAGACGATGAAGGGCGCGTTGCCGCCGAGCTCCAGCGACATCTTCTTGATCGTGTCGGCGCACTGCTTCATCAGGATCCGCCCGACGCGGGTGGAGCCGGTGAAGGTGATCTTGGCGACCTTCGGGTTGGCGCAGAGCTCCTGGCCGACACCGGCCGAATCCGACGAGGGCAGCACGTTGAAGATGCCGGCCGGCACCCCGGCGCGCTCGGCCAGCACCGCCATGGCGATGGCGGAGAGCGGCGTCAGCTCGGCCGGACGGGCGACGAAGGAGCAACCGACGGCCAGCGCCGGCGCGACCTTGCGCGCGATCATCGCATTGGGGAAGTTCCACGGCGTGATCGAGCCGACGACGCCGACCGGCTGGCGGATGACGACGATGCGCTTGTCGGCCTGGTGGCCGGGGATCGTCTCGCCGTAGATGCGCTTGGCCTCCTCGGCGAACCACTCGATGAACGAGGCGCCGTAGAGGATCTCGCCGCGCGCTTCGGCAAGCGGCTTGCCCATCTCGGCGGTGAGGATGGTGGCAAGGTCGTCGGCATTCTCGACCATCAGGTCGAACCAGCGGCGCAGCACCGCCGCGCGCTCCTTGCCGGTCTTTGCCGCCCAGGCGGGCTGGGCCGCATGGGCCGCATCCACCGCGCCGGCGACGTCGGACGGACCGAGATCCGTCACGTTCGCCACCAGCTCGCCGGTCGCCGGGTTGTAGACCGGGAAGGTCTTTTCGCCGTCGATCCAGCGTCCGTTCACATAGGCCTGCGTCTTCAGCAGGCTGGGGTCCTTCAGGGCGAGGGCGTTCTCAGCCATGCGGGGTCGTCCTTTCTTCGTATCCGTGCGGGGGCAAGGCCCGAGCGGGGGGCATCGGGCCTTGCGCCGTCAGATGCCCAGATAGGCCTTGCGGATGCGGTCGTCGTGCAGCAGCTCGCGCGCCGAGCCCTCGATCTCGATGGAGCCCGAGGACATCACATAGGCGCGTTCCGCGCTGTGCAGGGCCAGCGAGACGTTCTGCTCGACGAGCAGCACCGTAACGCCGGAGCGGTGAATGTCGAGGAAGCGCTGGTGCATTTCCTCCACGACCAGCGGCGCAAGGCCGAGGCTCGGTTCGTCGAGGATCAGCAGCTTGGGCTCCAGCATCATGCCGCGGCCGACCGCCACCATCTGCTGCTCGCCGCCGGACATGGAGCCGGCATACTGCATGCGCCGCTCCTTCAGCCGCGGGAACAGCTCGAACACCCGCTCCAGGGACTGCTGCGTCGCTGCCTGATCGGCATGCGCGTAGGCCCCCATGCGCAGATTGTCCTCGACCGTCATCTCCGGGAACACATGGCGCCCTTCCGGAACATGGGCAATACCCAGCCCGGCGATCTCGTGCGCCTTCAGCTTCGTCAGGTCCTTGCCGTCGAAGACGATGCGGCCCTTGCACTGGGGCAGCAGGCCCGAGATCGCGCGCAAAAGCGTGCTCTTGCCGGCGGTGTTGGCGCCGATGACGGCAACGAACTCGTTGCGCGCCACATGCAGCGAGATGCCGTGCAGGACCGGCTGGGCGCCGTAGCCGGCGGTCAGATCGCCGATCTCCAGCAGGACGTCCTTGTCGTTGGCCGAGGCCTGCATCAGTGGCCCTCCCCTTCGGTCGAGAAATTGGCGCCGAGATAGGCGTCCAGCACCTTGCGGTTGCTGGCGATTTCCTCGGGCGTGCCGTCGGCGATCATCTCGCCGAAGTTCAGCACGATCAGCCGTTCGCACAGCTTCATCACCGCCTTCATGTGGTGCTCGACGACGATGAAGGTCATGCCCTCGTCGCGCAGCGAGCGCACGAGCTCGATGATCTCCTCCATCTCCGCCGGCGTCAGCGCCGCCATCACCTCGTCCAGCAGCAGGAGCTTGGGCGAGGTGCACAGGGCACGGGCCACCTCGACGCGGGCGCGCTCGGGGAAGGACAGGTCGCCCGCCTTCTTCTGAGCGATCGCGCCGATGCCGACCCGCTCCAGGCACTCGGCCGCAAAGCGGCGCGCATCCGCCAGGCTCCGGTTGACCAGCCCGCCGGTCACGACGTTGTCGAGCACGGAGGACTCGGCGAACAGCGCGACGTTCTGGAACGTCTTGGTCAGGCCCGACTTGGCGATCTGGTGCGGCTTCAGGCCGCCGATGCTCTTGCCGTCGAAGATCACCTCGCCCGAGCTCGGCGGATAGATGCCCACCAGCACGTTGAAGAGCGTCGTCTTGCCCGCGCCGTTGGGGCCGATCAGGCCGATGATCTCGCCGGGCGAGACGGTGAAGGTGACGTCGGAATTGGCCACCAGGCCGCCGAAGCGGCGGGTGACGTTCCGCACTTCCAGAAGATGGCCGCTCATGCGCGCTGCCTCCCCTTGAGCCGGTCGCGCACGGACTCGAACAGCGAGATCAGGCCGCGCGGGTTGAGCAGGATCACCACGATCAGCAGCATGCCGTAGGCGAACTGCGACAGGCCGGCGATGGAGTTGCCGAGATAGGAGTTGGCCATCTCTTCCAGCGGGATGATCACCGCCGCCCCGACCCAGGGACCGTAGAGCCGGCCGGCTCCGCCCAGGATCACGATCAGCGCCATCTTCACCGAGATCGTCGCCACGCCGAAGATCGTGTCGGGATCGAAGAAGAACTGGAACTGGGCGTAGAGCGTGCCGAGCATCGCCGTCAGAACGGCCGACAGGATCGAGGCATGCAGCTTCACCCGGTAGGTGTTGACGCCGATCACCTCGGCCGCCGTCTCGTTCTCCTTGATCGCGCGCAGCCGGTAGCCGAAGGCCGAGGTCTGGACCAGCCAGAACACCAACGACACCAGGATCATCGCGCCGAGGAAGAGATAGTAGTTCGGCAGCACCGTCTGGAACTGCAGCGCCCAGAAGCCGGCATCGGGACGGTAGGGAACCGAGATGCCGACCGGCCCGCCGGTGACGCTGGTCCAGGAGTTGGCGACGACGCGGGCGACCTCGCCGGCGGCAAGGGTTGCCAGCGCGAAGTAGTGGCCCTTGAGCCTCAGCGTCGGCAGCGACAGCACCAGGGCGAATATCGCCGCCAGGAACATGCCGACGAACACGCCGAGCAGCGGCGACAGGCCGAACGAGCCGAACAGGATCGTCGAGCTGTAGGCGCCGATGCCGAAATAGGCCGCGTGGCCGAGCGAGATCTGGTTGGCGAGACCGCCGACGATGTTCCAGGCCTGGCCCATCGCGCAGAACAGCAGCATCAGGCACAGGATGCGCAGCGTGTAACCGAAGGGATCGAGCCCGAGCGGCGCAACGATCAGCGCCAGGACCACCAGCGCCGGGAGCGCGATGGAGAGCGTGTTGGAGCGGGTCATGAACGCCTCCGGGCGACGATGCCTTCCGGCCGCAGCGCCAGCACGAGGATGAACACCACGAACAGCGCGAGGTTCTGCAGCTGGATCGGCATGAACAGGGCGGAGAAGGACTGGATGATGCCGACGGCGATGCCGCCGATGATCGCACCGGTCACCGAGCCGAGACCGCCGAGCACCACCACCGTGAACAGCAGCACCGCATAGCCCGAGCCGACCGCCGGCGAGGCGGTGATGTAGGGCAGCACGACCGAGCCGCCGAAGGCGGTGGTACCGACGCCGAGGCCGAAGGCGACCGAATACATCAGGTCCGTGTTGACGCCCATCAGCTTGGCCGCCATCGGATCCTGCGAGGTCGCGCGCATGGCCGCGCCGAAGCGGGTCTTGTTGAGGAACAGCCACACCGCGCTGCCCGACAGCAGGGCCATCAGGAAGGCGTAGAGCTTGTCCATGCCCACCAGCAAGCGCTCGCTGCCGTAGGAGAACAGCGTCAGCGACTGGGTCTGGTAGGGGGTCGTGACCGAGCGGTATTCCGCGCCCATGATCATCAGCGCGGCGTTTTCCAGCGCGAAGAGCATGCCGACGGTCAGGAAGATCTGGGCGACCTGCGGGGCGCCGAGCACCGGGCGGATCAGCACGCGCTGCAGCACCATGCCGAAGCAGAAGGTCACCGCCAGCGCGATGAAGGCGCCGAGCATCGGGTCTAGGCCGAAGAAGTGCCAGCACGCCCAGCCGATGAACATGCCGATCATCATGAACTCCGCATGGGCGAAGTTGACGATGTGCATGACGCCGAAGACGAGGCTGAGACCGATCGCCAGCACCGCGTAGACGCCGCCGATCATGATCCCGTCAAGCAGGGTCTGTAGCAGGATGATGAGGTATTCCATTGTCCCCTCACAAGGTTCGCCGGGAGGGCGTGGTCACCCTCCCGGCAGCCTGGCAGCCCCTCAGCGGGGGCTTGAGGTCGGGATCAGAGGCTGTGCCAGACGGCCTCGGCCTTGGCGTATTCGGCCGGAGCGACGGTCACCAGCTCGTCGCCGCGCCACTGCACCATCATCGGCACCGCGTGGACGTTGAGGCCGGTCTCGTCGAACTTGATCTTGCCGCCCGACATGACGGTGGCCCAACCCTCGTCGAAGGTCTCCGAGGCGATGACGTCGCGCAGCTGGCGCGGGTCGGCGTTGCCGGCCTTCTCCAGAGCCGAGGCGAGGACGCCCATGCAGGCCGCATGCTCCTGCGCCTCGTGCACCATGAAGTAGCCGAAACGCTCGCGGAACCGCTCGGTGTATTCCGGCGCCTGGTCGTAGGCGGCCGGCGAGATCGACAGCACGTCGTCGGCGAGATCGCCGAGGCCGTTGCGGAAGTCCGGGATGATGTAGCCGGCCGCGCCGCCGATGGTCGGCAGGTTGATGCCCTGCTGGCGCATGTTGCGGATGATCAGCAGGCTGTCGTTCAGGTACGAGACCGGGAACACGGCCTGGGCCTCGGTGCGGCGCAGCTGGTTGATCAGCGGCGACACGTCGGTGATGCCCAGCGGATAGGCCTCGTCCATCACCACCTCGATGCCGTTGGCCTCCGCCGCGGCGCGCAGGCCGCCGGCCTGCGAGGTGCCGTAGGCGGTGTCCTCGTACATGATGGCGATCTTGGTGATCTCGTCGCCGGCCTTGCGGGCCAGATCGAGCGTGTGGGTGATCGTCGCCGAGCCCAGCTGCGAGGCCTTGGAGACCACCTGGAAGATGTTGCGGAAGCCGCGGCCGGTCACCTGGTCCGAGAAGGACATGGTGAGCAGCGGCACGCCGCGGCGCTCGGTCACCTCGGAGATCGCCAGCGTCAGCGACGAGGCGAAGGCGCCCAGCACCGCGCACACGCCGTCCTGCGACATCATGCGCTGCGCCACGGTTGCGGCCTGCGTCGGGTTGGACGTGGCGTCGGAGATGATCAGGTTGATCTTGGCCCCGCCCATCGACTTGATGCCGCCGGCAGCGTTGATCTCGTCGGCGACGAGCTGGATGCCGTTGCGCGAGTTGATGCCGAACTGGGCGTTGGCGCCCGACAGCGGCTGGATCACGCCGACATTGATCGTGTCGGCGGCAAAGCCGCGGCGCGCGTAGAACGGCATGGTCAGCGCCGTTGCGGCACCGGCCGCCAGCACCTGGCGACGCGACAGGCTGAACGGGGACTTGGACGTGTCTTTGGTCATCTTAGGTTCCTCCCAGGGGTGGTTGCCCGGATATCGCTCCGGGCGCTGCGCAGTTCAGATGCCCATTTCCTCGAAGACTTCCTGGGCCGTGCGGAAGCTGTCGATGCCTGCCGGAACGCCGCAATAGATGGCGACCTGCAGCATGATCTCGCGGATCTCTTCCTTGGTGAGGCCGTTGTTGATCGCGCCGCGCACATGCAGGCGCAGCTCGTGGCTGCGGCCGAGCGCCGAGATCATGCCGAGGTTGAGGATCGAGCGCTCGCGGCGGCCGAGGCCCTCGCGGTTCCACACATCGCCCCAGCAATACTCGGTGACGAGCTGCTGCATCGGCCAGTTGTAGTCGGTCGCCTTGTTGACCGAGGCGTTGACATAGGCATCGCCCAGCACCTCGCGGCGGGTCTTCAGGCCGGCCTCGAAGCGCTCGCCGGCCGGCGTGCCATCGGGGCGCATGGTCTTGGTGGTCATCGTTGCTTCCTTCAGTTGCTCACGAGTGAGAGGGGGCGCCGGGTCCGGCGGCGAGAAGCGCCAGCGCCTGATCCAGGTAGCCGGCGAAAAGGTCGGGATGTTCGGTCATCGGGAAATGGCCGAGATCGGGCATGACGATCTGGCGCGCGCCCGGCATCAGGGCGCAGAGCCGCGCGCCGTCGTCCGGCGTTGCCGAGTAGTCGTAGGCGCCCGACAGCAGCACCACCGGCAGGCGGGCGGCGTCGACCATCGGGGCGATCTCCTCGCCGTCGAACTCCAGCGAATAGAAGCCGAGATCGGCCTGATAGACGCCCGGCGCGCCTTGCGAGTAGATCCAGGCGGCGCGGCGGCGATAACCTTCCGGCGAGGTCGGCGCCATCAGCCCGCGCACGAAGGCGCCGTTGTGCAGGCCGGCATGGACGCCGACGTCGTTCTGGCCTCGGTTGATCCGCCCCTTGGAGCGGTAAGGCGGCTCGATCGGCAGCACGCCGCGCAGCAGCTCCGGCACACGGGCCGCGCAGACCAGCGTCACCGCCGCACCCATCGAGCAGCCGGCCAGGATCGCCGGCCGGCCGACGACCTGCGCCAGATAGGCCTTCACCCAGTCGAGATAGCGGTCCGCCGTCAGCGTGTAGGGCGCGCCGTCCCAGCCGAGCGGCGGCATCGAGCGCCCGTGGAAGGGCATGTCCGGCGCGTGCAGCTCATAGGCATCGCCCAGCGCGCTGTCGGCCATCTGCGCCTCGAACTGGCGCGCATCCGCCCCCGCCGTGTGCAAAAAGACCAGCGGCACCGCGCCCTTGCGGCCCGCAATCTCCGTGTGGATCTCCAGCGGGCCTTCGGTGCAGTTCAGCGTGATCCTGCGCCCGGTGACGCCCTCGATGCGCCGGGTGCGCTTCGGCGCTGCGAGCTCGGGCGCGGCCAGTGCCATCTCGAACAGCCGCTCCAGCGCGGCGCGCGCCCTGGCAAGGCCCAGCGCATCGCCCGTCACCTCGACATCCGGATTGGCGATCTGCAGAGCGGTAAAGCCCTGGTGGCGCGGCGGCGGCGGCACCTGGAGCATCTTCTCCAGCACGCCCTCGCCGAGGCGCATCTCGATATCGGCGACGATCCCCGCGCCCGCCGGCTCCACCCTGCCCTCCTCGATCCACAGCACGGCGCGCGCGCCGCCCGAACGGATCGACAGCGCCACGGCGAGGCCCGGCGACAACCGGGTCAGCTCCGGATCGCCGGAGGCGGCCTGAAGGCGGCCGACAAGGGTGGCGAGCAGGTCAGCCACGGCGCGAGCCGCCGTCGACATAGCGGTAGATCTCGGTGTGGTCGGCACCGGCCGGCAGTTCGTCCGTCGCCGCGTTCCACTCCTGCGACGTGCGCGCCAGCAGCTTCATGTCGAGGCCGAGATCGCCGGCGAGCCCGGCCGCGATGCCGATATCCTTGGACATCAGCGCCAGATCGAAGCCCGAGTTGAAGGCACCCGACAGGATGAACTTCTTGACCTTGTTCTCGGTCGTGTTGTTGCGCCCGGTCGAGGCATTGAGAATGTCGGTGATCACGTCCTCGTCGAGGCCGAACTCGCGGCCGACGATCAGCGCCTCGACCGCGGCCAGCGCACCGGCCGCCGAGACGTAGTTGTTCAGCACCTTGATCACATGGCCGGCGCCCAGCTTGCCGGCGAGGAAGATGCGGTCGCCCATCGCCTTCAGCACAGGCTCGGCGCGGGCCGCATCGCCCGCCTCGCCGCCGACCATGATCGCCAGCGTGCCGTCGATGGCCTTGCCGACGCCGCCGGAGACCGGCGCATCGACCAGCGAGAGGCCGCGCGCCTTCAGCTCTTCGGCGAGCTTCAGCGTGTCGGCAGGCACCGACGAGCTCATGTCGATCACCAGCGCGCCCGGCGCCACGTCCGCCAGCGCGTTCTCCTCGCCGACGAGGCAGGACGCGACGATGGCCGAGGTCGGCAGCATGGTGATGACGATCTCGGCGCCGCTTGCTGCCGCACGGGCGCTGTCCGCCGCCGTGCCGCCCTTGGCGGCGAAGGCCGCGCCGGCCTCCTTCGAGCGGTCGTAGCCGGTGACCTGATAGCCGGCCGAGACCAGGTTGACCGCCATCGGCAGCCCCATCCGACCAAGGCCGATGAAGGCGATTTTCGCGGCGACCGTTTGCTCGACCATTTTTGTAACTCCCTGGCTTTCAGCCTCTGCATAACTGACAGGGCGGCATTATCAGATTATCAGACAATCTGTCAATCAGTCGCGCAAGTGCCTGCGCTTGCAGGCAAACCTGCCGCGGCACCATCGCGACACAGGCGCGAAACCGCACAAGACGCGGGCCGAAAGGGCATCAGGCGGGAGGTCGGGAGGCGGTTGGGAGGCGCAGGTTGGGGGACGCCGGGTTGGGAGAAAGCTTGAACCTCAGCCCGAGACGGAGGCCCGGCCCCACATCCCCTCGGCCGTCAACCCGCATCCCCTCGGCCGTCCCCGCACCCCCTCAGCCGTCACCCCGGGCAAGCGAAGCGCGACCCGGGGCCCATTGGCTTCCAGAGCGGCGGTGAGGACACGCCCGCGCAAACCCCGACCACAGGATGTCATCCCGGTTTCGGCGAAGCCGAAGACCGGGATCCAGTACACTCGAACGGTTGAAGTCGGGCCTCGGCCCTGCGGCCTAACCGCCGGTGGCGGCTAGCTTTGCGCCACCATCTGCCCCAGCGGATACTGGACGCCTGCCTGCGCAGGCGTGACAGCCGAGGAGGTGGCGATGCACCCCCGCCTCACACCTGCCGAGGGTGCCAATGGGTCCCGGCTCTCCGGCTTCGCCTGCGGCCGGGATGACCTCCGAGAGGGAGGAACGGCCTCGCATCCCCTCGGCCGTCCCCGAGAAAGAGGCACGGCCCCACATCCCCTCGGCCGTCACCCCGGGCAAGCGCAGCGCGACCCGGGGCCCATTGGCTGCCAGAGCGGTGGGAAGGACACGCCCGCACAAACCCCGACCACAGGATGTCATCCCGGTTTCGGCGAAGCCGAAGACCGGGATCCAGTACACTCGAACGGTTGAAGTCGGGCCTCAGCCCTGCCGCCGAACCGCCGGCGGCGGCTAGCTTTGCGCCACCATCTGCCCCAGCGGATACTGGACGCCTGCCTGCGCAGGCGTGACAGCCGAGGAGGTGGCGATGCACTCCCGCCTCACACCTGCCGAGGGTGCCAATGGGTCCCGGCTCTCCGGCTTCGCCTGCGGCCGGGATGACCTCCTGAGACGGAGGCACGACCCCGCATCCCCTCGGCCGTCACCCGCCCCCCTCAGCCGTCACCCCGGGCAAGCGAAGCGCGACCCGGGGCCCATTGGCTGCCAGAGCAGTGGTAAGGAACCGCAGAGAAAGCCCCCCCTCAGGCGACTTCCGCGTCGCTCAGCAGCTGAAGGGCGATCTTGCTGCTTTCTTCCACGTGGGTGATGCTGGCGCGGCGTGCCCACTCGGCATCGCGGGCGCAGATTGCCTTGGTGATGTCGCGGATTTCCTCGACGCTCTTCGGCAGCCGGTGCGGCTGGGTCATCGTCGTTGCGCGCAGCATCGAGACGCGGTTGTGCAGCGAGGTCAGCATGTCCTCGACATAGATATTGCGCGCGCCCGCGATCAGACAGCGATAGAACTCCGCCTTGCGCGCGACCAGCTGCTCGGTCGGGGCCTTTCCCTCGGCTGCCGCCGCGAAAGCCTCGCAGGCCGCATGCAGCCGCTGGTGCTCCTCGTCGGAGCCCTTGGCGGCGAATTCGGCGCCGCAAAACCCTTCCAGCAGCGCACGCAGCTGATAGAGCTGCTGCGCCTCCTCGAAGGAGACCTTGGTGACGATGGGACCGCGATGCGGCTCGGTGCGGATCAGGCCTTCCGCTTCCAGCTGACGCAGTGCCTCTCGCACCGATGTGCGGCCGACATCGAATGTCTCGCAGAGTTCGCGTTCGATGAGACGGTCGCCCGGCTTGAAATGACCGGTGGCGATCAGCTCGCGCATCTTTTCCTCTACCAGATGCCGAATCGTCGCGCGCTGTTTCGAGATTCGCAGTCTCGCCTGTTCCATCGATTCCACTTTCTTCCGTCCGGCCTGTCGCGCACCGGTTGCTCCGCGTTCCATAGCATATCCGAATGCGGCTGCGCTCGATGTTAGACATCTGGCTCGCCGGCGAGTATAGACCGAAAATGACAGATTGTCAGACAACCTGCCCGTTTCCGTTTGCCGCACCCTTTTGCGGCACCGGCCTGCGGGCAGACAAGGGAGGGAGGTTCCCGTGACGACGACCAGCAAGATCCCCGGCTTCCCCGCACCCGGCCGCGCGCAGTCCCTCAAGGGGCCGGCCAAGCCCTGGGAGGTGATCGCGCTGCGCTATGCCACCAAGGACCTGCCGGGGAACCATGCGGTGCTCGATCCGGACCCGCACGAGGGCGAGGCCCGTCTCGACTATTATATCTGGCTGTGCCGCAACGGGGATAGGACCGTGCTCGTCGACACCGGCTTCGCGCCGGAGGAAGGCGCCGCCCGCCAGCGGATCCTGCTGACCCACCCGGTCGAGGCCTTGAAGCGCATCGGCGTGGAGCCGGAGGACGTCACCGACGTCTTCATCACCCACCTGCACTACGATCACGCCGGAAACCTGCGCCACTTTCCGAACGCGACCATCCACCTGCAGGACGCGGAGATGGCCTATGCGACCGGGCGCTGCATGTGCCACGCCCGGATGCGCAAGCCCTTCGCGGTCGAGGACGTCAAGACGGCGGTAGAGATGGTCTATCGCGACCGGGTGCGCTTCCACGAGGGGGATTACACGCTGCTGCCGGGTCTGACCGCCCGCCTCGTCGGCGGTCACTCGAAGGGGCTGCAGATCCTGGTGGTCGACGGCGAGACGCCGCTGGTCATCGCCTCGGACGCGCTGCACCTGCGCCGCTACCTGACCGACGGCCAGATCTTTCCGGTCTTCGCCGACTATTACCGGACGGTCGAGGGCTACCGCGTGCTGCACGAGCTGATCGAGGCCGGCTGCGAGATCCTGCCCGGCCACGACCCCGACGTCGTCACACTTTATCCCCGCGTCCAGCCCGACTGGGAAGACGCCGTCTTCATTCGCAAGGGGGCGTGAGCGGGCCGACACCCCGGAGGCAGACTCGGTCTCAACACGCCGGGTTTCGCCGATTTCGGGAATTTGCGTCGGTCCGCATCGATTTTCGCGAGAATTGAGACGGGTTTTTGCAAAAAACGTCGCAAGTCTCGCAATCGGGGACAAGGCCTTCCGGCCAGCCTGCCGACGCGGTGGGGCGGCCTGCCCAAATTTCCTTTGCCCGGTGCGGTTTTCCGGCATTTAAATGAGAGAAATTCATTTCCAAGGGGAGACGCCCATGGGCCTGCGCCTGCCGCCGCTTGCCTCGCTCCGCCTGTTCGAGGCCGCTGCCCGGCACGCCAGCTTCAAGCAGGCAGCCGAGGAGCTCGGCCTCACCCCGTCCGCCGTCAGCCATGGCATCGACACGCTGGAAACCTGGCTCGGCGCGCCGCTGTTCGACCGGTCGGGACGTTCGGTCGCGCTCACCGCCGCCGGCGAGGACCTGTTGCCTTATGTCAGCGAGGGTCTGTCGATGATCGCCACCGGCGCGCACCGGGTGTCGCCGCTGCTCGGCGCCCGCAGGATCCGCGTCAGCGTCGCCCCGACCTTCGCCCGCCGCTGGCTGGTGCCGCGGCTCGGCCGGTTTCGCGGCCGGCACCCGGAGATCGACCTGCATGTCGACACCAGCCACCGGCAGGCGGTCTTTCCGCTCGACGGCGTCGACCTTGCCATTCGCATGGGCCCCGCGCCCTGGCCGTCGGCGCGCTCCGAGCTGCTGTTCCGCGAGGCGTTGCAGCCGGTGGCGCATCCCGATCTCGCCGCCCGCCTGCCCCAGCGCGAGGGGCGGATCGACTGGGCACGGGCGCCGCTGATCCATGTGGCGACGGTCGAGCACGACTGGGCGGCTTGGTTTGCCGGAGGGGTTTCGGCGGCAACGGACACGCCGCCGCCTGCGGGCCGCGGCCTTCATGTCGACACGGTAGACCTGGCGCTGGAAGCCGCCGCGCAAGGGCTCGGCATCGCCCTTGCCCGCCTGCCGCTTTGCGCCGGTGCGCTCTCTTCCCCCGCGCTCCCTTCCTCTGCTCCTGCTGCCCCCGCTCCGTCTTCTCCCGCCTCCCCCGTCCTCTCGCCGCTGGCCGGCTGCCCGCCCGTGCCCGTGCGCACCGGCTATTGGGCCCTGCTGCCCTCCGGCCACGAGCCGCGCCGCGAGATCGCCGCCTTCCTGCGCTGGCTGAAGGGCGAGGCCGCACCCTTTCTCGAGTGAACTTCAGTCATTTCAAGCAAGCTTTCCTCGTTTGTGTCCGGCGCGCCTGCGGCCCAGCATGGGCGCCACTGGACCGACGAGGAGAACCCCATGTCCGACACCGTGCTGTGCGATATCGACGGCGGCATCGCCACCTTGACCCTGAACCGCCCGGACAAGCTCAACGCGATCAACTACGAGATGGCCGACCGGCTGCTGGAGCGGTTGGAGGAGATCGAGCTCGACACCCGCATCAAGGCGGTGATCCTGACCGGCGCCGGCGAGCGCGCCTTCTCTGCCGGCGGCGACATTCCGCAGTTTCGCGAAAGCGTACGGCTCGGCCCGGCCCGCGCGGTACGCGATTTCGTCCGCCGCGGCCAGGCGATGACCGCCCGCCTCGAAGCTTTCCCCAAGCCGGTGATCGTCGCGGTCAACGGCCTTGCCTATGGCGGTGGCTGCGAGATCACAGAGGCCGCGCACCTGGCCGTCGCCAGCTCCCAGGCCCGTTTCGCCAAGCCGGAAATCGCCATCGGCATCCCGCCGACCTTCGGCGGAACCCAGCGTTTGCCTAGGCTTGCGGGCCGCAAACGCGCGCTGGAGCTGCTCCTGACCGGCGATCCGTTCGGCCCCGGGCAGGCGCTCGAGATGGGGCTGGTCAACGCCGTCGTGCCGCCCGGCGAGGTGATGAGCCGCGCACGCGCCCTCGCCCACCGGATCCTGCGCCACTCGCCGCTGGCGGTGGCCGGCATCATCGCCGCCGTCACCCGCGGCCTCAACATGACCATCGCCGAAGGCCTGCTGGCCGAGGGCGAGCAGTTCGCCCGGATGGCCGCGACGAACGACATTCACGAAGGTCTCGGCGCCTGGGTCGAGCGGCGGGTGCCGGCCTATTCGGGCACCTGATCAGGCGCCTTGCGGCCCGCCGTCGGTGCGGGCCGCGATCGCCTGGACCACGGCGGCCATGTCCTGCTTTCCGAGGCCCAGCCTCTCCGCCTCGTTGAAAAGCGCGTCGGCCGCATCGAGCAAAGGCGCGGCGATCCCGGCGCTGCGCGCAGCCTCGGCGACGAGCCCGCTGTTCATCTTCACGTCAGAGATCGCCGCCTGTACCGAGAAGTCGCCGGCGCACAGCTTGGCGAGCTTGATCCGGGAGACGGCGCTGGCCATCGGCCCTGCATCGAGAACCGCCTGAAAACGTTGCAGATCCACGCCCTGCCGCTCAGCGAAATGAAAGGCCTCGGCAAGGCCGGCGACCATGGTGATCAGGAACAGATTGACCGACAGCTTCATGGTGAGCGCGCCCGGCACGGCGCCGCAGGGGATCGTCTCGCGGCAAACGGGCCGCAAGAGTTCGCGCAGCATCGCAACGTCGTCGTCGCCGCCCGCCAGCATGCCGACCAGCTGCCCCTCCTCCGCCGGCACGCGGGAGCCGGAGACCGGCGCCTCGACATAGCGCCCCCCGGCCGCGCGGATGTCGGCGTCCAGCCCCCGCGACCACTCCGGCGAACTGGTGCCCATCGAAACGATCAGCCGCCCGGCGACGGTGCCGGCAAAGCCTTCCGTGCCCCGGCCGAGCACCGCATCGCTGGCCGCAGCGTTCGCCATCATCAGGATGATCACGTCCGCGTTCCGGAACACGTCGGCGGCGCTCCCCGCCACCCGCGCGCCGGCCTGGCGCAAGGGGGCGCAGCGCTCGGCCGTGCGGTTCCACACCAGCAGATCGACGCCCGCCCGCGCCAGATTGAGCGCCATCGGCTGCCCCATCACGCCAAGACCGACAAACCCGACACGCATCCCGCTCTCCCGTTCGCCTTGCTCGCTTCGCCTTTCAGCATGGCCGAAGCTAGCGTGCTGCGCACCTTTCGAGTATCGGATAATATGGGATCGTCATTTCAGGATTTCGGGATGATTAAGGCCAATCTCGACATGGATGCGCTGCGCAGCATGGTTGCGGGCATCGAGCTCGGCAGCTTCGCGCGGGCTGCCTCTGTGCTGGGCCGCTCGCAATCGGCGATCAGCATGCATCTGAAGAAGCTGGAACAGCAGACCGGGCAGGTCCTGTTCCGGCGCAGCGGCCGCGGCCTGGTGCCGACGGAGGCCGGCGAGACGCTGCTCGCCCATGCGCGGCGGATCCTGGCGCTGAACGATGCGGCGCTGGACCGGCTGGGCGCCGCCGCGTCGCCCGCCGCGATCCGGCTCGGACTGCCGCAGGACTTCTTCGAGGATGTGATGCCGGATACGCTGCAGGCCTTCGCCGGTGGACATCCCGGCACCCATGTGGAGGTGCGCGCAGGCCGCAACCACACGCTGGCGCAGGAGGTGCACGCCGGGCGGCTCGATGCCGCCCTCGCCTTCTTCCCGCAAGGGTCCGAGGGACACGGCGAGAAGATCGCCACGCTGCCGTTAGTATGGATCGGAACGGACGCGAGCCGGGAGACGAAAGACCCGCTGCCGCTCGTGCTGTTCGATCATCCGTGCCTGTTTCGCCAGACGGCGCTGCGCGGCCTCGACCAGGCCGGGCGTTCCTGGCGGCTGGCGCTGACGACGCCGAGCCTTCCGGGATTGTGGGCCGCGATGCGGACCGGCCACGGCATCACGGCGCGCACGCGGCACCGCATTCCGGCGGACCTGCGGGAGATCGACCGTCTGGAACAAGGATTGCCGGACTTGCCGCCGATCGAGGTGAGGCTGCTGAGCGCGGAAGCCCCCTCGCCGGCCGCCGCCGAGCTTTGCGCGATCCTGCGCGAAACGGCAGAGCGGCACATCGCGGGGCACGAAAGCCCATAGCCGCCTGCGCATTACATCGGCAAACGCATCATCTTGCTCAGTCTTGCGTTTTCCCGCTGTAACTCGTCGCCTGCATCGACGGCCGCAGGATAAATTCACCGTACCAGGCCATCAGCCTGGGGTAATTTCCGAAGACAGGCAGTTGACGGAACACGATCCAGTCGAGCGCTGTCGCAAGCGCGATATGTCCAACGGTCACAGGACCTTCCAAGCTGATGGCGCGTTCGATGAACTCGTAAGACTCCACAAGCTTTTCGGCCTGCCCGTCGGCAAACGGAGCGTAGCGGAATGCCTGCGGTCGCCGTTCCTGTTCCCAGCGCAGCAGGATCCCCGCATCGCAGATGCCTTGGGCCAACGCCTGAAGGCGAAGCGCCTCCCAGCGTGCCGGCCCTTGCGAGGGGACAAGCTTCGGCCGGTCGTGCAGCTCATCGAGATATTCACAGATGACCGGAGAATCGAAGAGCGCAGTTCCATCTTCGCAGACGAGAACCGGCACCTTTCCGAGCGGGTTCACCCTGAAGACCTGCTCATTCTGCCGGGTGGGACTGGTTTCGTGATGAACGACGTTCAGTCGGGGCACAAGGCCGACCTCGTGGGCGAAGACCAGGACCTTGCGGGCATAGGGCGAATGCGTCTGATAGAAAAGTTGCAAATCCAATCTCCGGAGAAAGTCGAGGAGATACCGGCGACGGCATCGGGTGCGACGTGACTGCAGTCGCCGAATTGTTCTCCAAGCCGGGCGTTCGCGAACTATATTTTCGCAATCTCAGGAATTTTCCCGATCCTTTGATCAAATGACGCGCATTTCACGCGCATGTTTGGAGATCAACGCGCAAATGCCGCAGACCCTCGATCAACTCGACCGGAGATTACTCGCCCTGCTGCAGGCGAATGCGCGCCTGTCCGCCGACAAGATCGGCGCAGAGATCGGCCTTTCGCCTTCGGCGGTCCAGCGACGCATCGCGCGCCTTCGCGAGAGCGGCGCGATCTCCGCAGAGGTCGCGATTGTCGATCCGGGAACCGCCGGGTACCCGCTGAGCATGATCGTCGATGTCGAGGTCGAGCGCGAACGGCCGGAACTCCTGGCTGCCTTCAAACGCTGGATCATGCGCGAGGGAGCCGTCCAGGAAGCCTGGTACGTCACCGGTGACAGCGATTTCGTGCTCGTGATCGCCGCGCGCGACATCCCAGACTATGACGGCCTCATGCACCGCATGGTCAGCGAGAACGCGAATATCCGCCGCTTTCGCACGCGCGTGGCGCTCGGCACCCTGAAGCGCGGCGCGGCCGTGCCACTGGAGTAACGGACGCGAGCAGCGCGACCTCACGACGGGATGGCAGGGACCGGGCGCGCGGCCCCGGCTTGCCGCACGTCTCCGGCCTTTCCTGTCACCTGGTATTGAGAAGTCGATTGTCCCTGAGGCGCCTTGAGGCAAGCTCCACAAAGGCCTGCACCTTGGCCGTGACCCGGCGCCCCTCCGGATGCACGATGTGGATCGGCAGCGGTTCCTCTTCGCTGTCGCTGAGGACCGGGACCAGCTTTCCTTCGGCCACAAGCGGCGCGACCTGGTAGGACAGCACCCGCGTCAGGCCCCAGCCTCGCATCGCCGCCTCGATCGCCCCTTCATTGGTGTTGCAGACAAGGCGCGGCGAAACGCGGACCGAGGTCTTCTGCTCCTTGCCGAAGCGCCATTCCGGCGAAGTCCAGACGCTGGTCGCCGCCACGATACGATGCCCGGCGAGATCCTCGGGCGTGCGGGGCGTGCCGTGGCGTTCCAGATAATCCGGCGCACCGCAGACGATCCGCCTGACGGTCCCGACCTTGACCGCACTGAGGTTCGACAAGGGCAGCTGTCCGATCCGGACGGCAACGTCGATCCCTTCCTCGACCATGTTGGTGACCCGGTCGAGAAGCAGCGCCCTTGCGGCGACCTCCGGGTGCAGGTCGAGATATTCGGTCAGGATGGGCAAGACGTAGATGCGCCCGAAAAGAACCGAAGCGGACACGGTCAGCGTGCCGGTCGGCTGCGAGAAGGCGCCCGCAGCGGCAGCCTCGGCCTCTTCCAGATCCATCAGGATGCGGCGGCAGTCCTCGATGTAGCGCTGCCCGGACTCCGTCAGCGTCAGCTTCCGGGTGGTCCGGATCAACAGACGCGTGCCGATGGCCTCCTCCAGCCCGGCAATCGCACGCGTAACCGCCGGCGGGCTGATGTTGAGTTCGCGGCCGGCGCGGGCGAGGCTTCCCGTCTCGACGACCTTGGAGAAGACCCTCATCGCCAGAAAACGGTCCATGACGCCCTCACTATTCCTAAAAATGGAATGAACCATTTTTAATTCATCATATTCACGCGAATAGAGAAACAACCAATATCGGGCTCATCCACTTCAGCAGGAAAGCCCAGCCATGAAGCTCTATCATCACCCGCTCTCAGGCCACTCGCACCGCGCGCATCTGTTCTGCTCGCTCCTGGGGCTCGAGGTCGATCTCGTCGAACTCGATCTCGCCAACGGTGCCCACAAGGCCCCGGACTACCTGCAGCTGAACCGTCTGGGACAGGTGCCGCTGCTGGACGACGACGGCACTCTGGTGCCCGATTCCAACGCGATTCTGGTCTATCTGGCGAAGAAGGCGGGCCGGACCGACTGGCTGCCCGAAGATCCGGCGGGGGCTGCAGCCGTGCAGCGGTGGCTGTCGATCGCGGCGGGCCAGATCGCCTTCGGCCCGGCCGCAGCGCGTCTGGTCACGGTGTTCGGTGCCAGGTTCGACGCCGAGGAAGTCATCTCCCGCGCCCACGCGATCCTGAAGGTCCTCGACAGCGAGTTGCAGGATCGCAACTGGCTGGCGGCCTCCCGGCCGACCCTCGCCGACATCGCCCTCTACAGCTACGTGGCACGCGCGCCCGAGGGCAATGTCGACCTTGCCCCCTACGGCCATGTCCTGGCCTGGCTGGAGCGCATCGAGGCGCTTCCCGGTTTCGTGCCGTTCCAGGCAACGCCTGTCGGCCTTGCCGCGGCAAGCTAGCGGACAGGACGCCCCCCCCCCCCCGATGAGAGGACGAGGAACAGTCGCCATGACGAACCACGACGAGACGGCGGTATCCGCCTCGCCCTTTCACGAGGGCGAGCTGGCCCTGCAGCGACAGGCAGGCGCGGCGGAGCGGATGGACGCGCTGGGGCGCCGGGTCGTGCGCCGCTACATGCCCGACCAGCACCGAGCCTTCTTCGAACAGTTGCCGTTCCTGCTGGTCGGCGCCGTCGACCATGCCGGAGACGTCTGGGCCAGCCTGGTGAGCGGACCGGCGGGGTTTGCGACCTCGCCCGATCCGCTCACCCTGCAGGTGCGGGCGGGCATGGACGAAGACGACCCCGCCGCCCTGGGACTGGCGAGCGGCGCCGGTATCGGGCTGCTGGGCGTCGAGCTTCACACACGCCGGCGCAACCGCATGAACGGCCGGCTCGCCAGCGTCGGCCCCGGCGGTTTCACCGTGAGCGTGGAGCACAGTTTCGGCAACTGCCCGAAATACATCCAGCTGCGCGACGTCACCATCGGCCAGGATGCGCCCGGTGTCCGTCCCGAGAGCAGGGAGTTGGACGAACTGGACCGGGCGGCCCGGGAGATGATCGCTCGCGCCGACACGTTCTTCGTCGCCAGCTATGTCGATCTGGAGGACGGGGCGCGGCAGGTGGATGTTTCCCATCGCGGCGGCAAGCCGGGCTTCGTCCATGTGGGCGAGAACGACGTCCTGACCATTCCGGACTTCGCGGGAAACCTGCATTTCAACACGCTCGGCAATATCCTTGCGAACGGCAAGGCGGGGCTCCTGTTTGTCGACTTCGAGACAGGCGACCTGCTGCAGCTGACCGGCGAGGCGCAGGTGATCCCGAAGGAGCCGGCGGGCCGCGCCTTCGAGGGAAGCGAGCGGCGCTGGACATTCCGGCCCCGCCGCGTCGTCCATCGCACCGCCGCAACGACGCTCAGATGGCACAGCCGCGAGGACGGGCTCTCGCCGTTCCTGCGCATGACGGGTTCCTGGGACGAGGCCGGCGCCTGACCGGCGGCGACCCCTCCCCGCGTCCCGAACGTCACACCCTGCGACCTGCACCCGAGGACCACACGACATGTCACAGTCTGCAAAGGCCGAAAGCCGCCCTCCCTTCCCCCCGTTCACCCGTGAGAGCGCCGAGCAGAAGGTGCGCATGGCGGAGAACGCCTGGAACAGCCGCGACCCGGAGCGGGTCGCCCTCGCCTACACGCCGGCGAGCCGATGGCGCAATCGCGCCGAGTTCCCGACGGGCCGGACGGAGATCGCCGCGTTCCTCACCCGCAAGTGGGCCCGCGAATTCGACTATCGCCTCATCAAGGAGCTCTGGGCCTTCACGGAGAACCGGATCGCCGTGCGCTTCGCCTATGAATGGCGCGACGACGCCGGCAACTGGTTCCGCTCCTACGGCAACGAAAACTGGGAGTTCGACGAGCACGGCCTGATGCAGACCCGCATCGCCAGCATCAACGACCTCCCCATCCGGGAAGAGGACCGGAAGTTCCACTGGGCGCCCGGTCCCCGTCCGGAGGACCATCCCGGACTTTCCGATCTCGGGCTCTGACGGCTTCGGCCCGACCGGGGATCGTCCACCGATGAGGATCGCCGGTGGCTTGACTTGGCCGGGCCATCCCCCCAGGCTGTAGACACAGCCGCGCTACAGGCAAAAGTCGTCCTGGAACGCGCATCCTGCAGAACGCGAGCCGTACACGGCAGCGGCACCGTGATCGGAGCCGAACGCGCCGAGGCACTGCCTGCCAGAATGGCAGGACAACGGCAAAAACCTGCTTCGTCCGCCCGACCTTGCGGATGGGCCGACGGCGTCCCGTCTTCCTGAAATCCGGAGGAGACCATGAGCCGACTGCTCTCGCGAGGCAGTTCTCCCTCGCTCTCCCGCGCCCTTTACGGCTTTGTCGTCCTCAACGCCCTTCTGGCTGCGAGCGGTGCCTGGCTCGTCGTCGACCAGCGGCAGGCGGAGCTTCGACAGATCGCACTGGCAGAAGCGGTCAGGACACGGGCACAAGGCATCGAGCTGGATTTCGCCCGTACCCTCCACCATGAATGGAGCAAGGCGCGCACCATCGCGCGGGACATCGCCTCGCGCGATGCCTCCTCGGTCCGCACGTCGCTGGACCTTGTGGTCGGCGACAACTCGCAGGTGTCCTGGGCCGGGATCGCGGCCCTCGACGGCACCGTCACCATCGCCTCGGGCGGACTTCTGGAACAGCAGAACGTCTCCACGCGCCCCTGGTTCCAGCGCGGGCTGACAGACGATTTCGCCGGCGACGTGCACAAGGCGGTCCTGCTGGCCGACCTGCTTCCCTCCACCGAGGGCGAGCGGCGCCAGTTCCTCGATCTGGCAACCCCGATCAAGGACGGCCAGGGCAGCGTGACCGGCGTTCTTGGCCTGCATCTGGACTACGCCTGGGCGCAAACGCATCTGACAGAGACGGCGCGGGCCCTGCAACTCGACGCCTTCATCGTCGACCGCACGGGAACCGTCGTGATGGCAACGACCGATGTCGTGGGGCCGTCTCTGGACCTGCCGAGCATACGGGCGGCCACCGCAGGCGCCGCGCGCGCCGCGCTCGAAACCTGGCCCGACGGCATCTCCTATCAGACCGCGGTGATCCCGCAGGTCGGGTATGCCGACCTACCGTCCTTCGGCTGGAGCCTCGTCGCCCGGATCGACAACAATGCGATGGCCGCAAGTTCCCTCTCCGGCACGCTTCTGCTTTTCCTTGTAGGCTTCGGACTTGTGCTCGCAGGGACGACGGTCCTGTTCGTCCAGATTTTCGTCCGGCCGCTGCAACGCCTTTCCGCCAGTGCCAGCGCCATTCTGGCCGGCGAGGAAACCTATCCGTACGAGGCAACCAGTACGGCCGAAGCGCACACACTGAGCGCGGCCGTCGCCCGCCTGCAGGAGACCGTCCCGGAGAGCCCGGCCGGCAGCTAGCTAGTCGCCGGTGGTGGACGACAGCCGCCGCGCAAGATCGGCGACTAGCCCGCGATACCGCGTCTGCGTGACGCCCGGAGCATCGCCGGAAGCATAGAACCGGCGTAGCAGGGCGTCGTATTGCTGGGGCGTCGGCTCGAGCAGGAGCCGAGCGCCATCGTCGCTGGGCGAGGAAACCACCGCGCGGATCGAACCGACCCCGTCGATCTCGATCTCGACCGGCTCGGTATCCGACAGCTTCGTCCCGCGCACCCGCACAGTGTTCTGCGTAAGCCCGACGATCCAGACCCGCCGGACCTCGTCCCCCATGCGGATCCTTGCCCGTTCCGGCGCCTCGTCCAGGTGGCGCTCCCGCCGGGGCAGCTCGATGCAGGCCAGAACCGTGATCGCGAGCACGACCAGGTTGTAGAAGCTCCAGAACAGGATCACCATCTTGCCCGAGCCGGCGGTGTTGAACGCGAACGTGTCGGACAGGACGCCGATCAGAAGGCCGATCATCGTGAGCGCGTAGAGCGCCACGAAGGGCGCCATGATGTGCCATTGCACCACGACCTGGCTCCGGTCACCGCCCTTGGCGGTCACCGAGAAGGGGTGGCCCTTCGGCTGGACGAGACCGGTCCAGGCCGCGCGCGTGATGGGGATGGCGCCGAGCAACTGGCTGACGTCGTTCACGATCGGCACCACCAGGCCGCCGGAGACGACGTTGAGGCTTATGAGGGTCCAGGCGAAATAGACCCCGAAATAGCTCACCACATCCGCCACGCTGGCATCCACGACGGTAATATTGAAGAACCAGTAGAAGAGCGGATAGACGAACGCAGCCAGCCGGAATGCGAATGTCGCAGTCCAGTAGAGGACGGAATCGACAACGCTCCACCTGTCCCTGAGACGGAGCCTGTTGGGCGCCAGCGGCCCCATCCGGCCGCGCGCGATCTGCATCAGACCGAGGCACCAGCGGCTTCTCTGGGTGATGTATTCCTTCAGCCCCTCCGGCGCGAGGCCCTCGCTGAGGGGCTCGTTGAGATAGACGGTCCGGTGCCCGCGATCCTGCAGCACAAGCGTCAGCAGGAAGTCCTCGGTTATGCTGTCGCTCGGAAAGCCGCCGACCTCCGACAGGGCGCTCCAGCGAACGACCGACGACGTCCCGCAGCAAAAGGCGATCCCCCAGGCGTCGCGGGAGGGTTGCAGATGATCGAAGAAGAAGCGCTGCTCGTCCGGATAGGACCGGCTCAGGCCGAGATTGTGCTGGATCGGATCCGCGTTGAAGAAGTGCTGCGGGGTCTGGACCAGACCGACCGAGCGATCATGAAAGAGAGGCAGCGTTCGCGACAGGAAGTTGCGATGCGGCACGAAGTCGGCGTCGAGTACGGCGATGAAATCCGGCGCCCCTTCCCTCTCGAGCACCCGCAGCGCGTTGTTCATGTTGCCCGCCTTGGCGCCCTTGTTGTCATCGCGCGTGACATAGCGGGCACCGCGCATCTGGCAGAACTCCTTCAGCCAGTCGCGGCGGCCATCGTCCAGAACCAGGATGTCGAAGTTCGGATGGTCGAGCGCCAGCGCGCCGATGATCGTCCTCTCCAGGACATTGCGATCCTCGTTGTAGGTGGCGATCAGCACGGCGACGCGCGGCGGTTTTTCCTCGCCCCACCAGCCGGCATTGTCCGTCGCCTCCTGCTTTCGGTCCCTGGTGCGGGCAAGGATGACGAACGAACTCAACGAGGAAACGGCGGCTGCAGCCTCCAGAGCAAAGAAGGACCAACTGACGATGCAGTCCCAGGTGAGGCCGGCCGGAGCCAGAGTTTCCGTCGCGCGCCACCACAGATACCGGACAGCCAGGACGCCGGCGACCGCGAACAAGAACGAACGATGCCAGGTCGAGCGCCGGGAGAACAGCAAGGGCACGACGGCACCGGCCCCGATGACAAGGACCACGCGCATGAAGCTGGAGCCCGTCTCGCTGAGGTAGACGAACGGAAACATCTCAGTTCCAGAACCCGCGCAGGAAATCCAGCGGGCGTCCTTCGAAGAAGGCGCGGCCGGTGCGCCCGACCGCACAGCCCAACTCCGGATCGCTGCGAAGCGCGGGCAGCAGCAAGGTCACGTCATACCGCTCCAGGTGACGCTCGCTGGGCGCGATCGCCAGGTTGCGATAGATCGTTTGGGCACCCGAGCCCGCCAGCCGCGTCACGGTCCCCTCGAATGCCCGTCCATCGGCATTCACGCGGAACATGGCGGGATCGCCGAGCTGCAGGCCGTTGTAGACGCTTTCCGAAACGCTGAGCGTGACGATGCTCGAGTCGCAATCGATCAGCCGCATGATGTCCTGGCCGCGCTGCACGGTTTCGCCGTCGGACGCCAGAACCTCCCAGATTCTCCCGGACACGTTGGCTGTCAGCTCCGCCGATGTGAGGCGATGGACGCGCAGCCGCTCCGCGGCGGTCCTGCGTTCAAGAGCCTCGGAGCGCGCCAGTTCCGCCTGCAGGTCGGAACTCAGCTCGTTCAACCGCAAGGACAATTCCAGCTGGCGCTGTTCCGAATAGGGAACGTCGCTGTAGCCGTCCCCGAGAAACGTCCCGCGGCGCGCGGAGCTCAGCGCGATCTCGACAGAGTTCGCTTTTTGCCGGGCGCTTTCCAGCTCCTGTTGGGAGACCCGCTGCGCGGCCCGGATCCGCTCGAAGGATGCAGACGTCTCGACCCCGCGCTCCGACAGCTGCTGGGATCGATCGAACGCGGCGCGCGCCTCCTCGACGCGCGCCTGCGCAACCGCGATCTGGGACTGGGCCGAGCGCAACTCCGTCTCGAGCTGCCGCACGCGGTCTTCGCGGTAGTTCTCGGCCCGAAGCTGCAATTGCTCCAATGACCCTTCGATAGCCGCGATCGTCTGCCGGAGATGGGCGATCTCCGCCTTGGTGAAGGCTTCTTCGCGCAAGAGATCGTTGAGGCGGATGCTGTCGACCAGCGGATCCTCGATCGCCCCCAGCGCCTCTCCTTCGGCCACCGAAGCACCGAGCGAGCGTTGATCGAGGCGCAGCGTGCCGGAGATGGGCGTGCGAAGGGTCGTGACGCGGGCATTGATTGCCGCATCCGCACTGACGCCCGCCAGTTGTTCGCCGGCGATCACAAAGACCGCCATGGCAATGATGAGAAATCCGATGATGAGCCGCGTCGGACGCATGAGCGCTCTCGTGCCTCCCCTTTGTGATCGCGCGCAGAAAGCCGGTGTACCGCAAAGACGAACCGACAGCCGTCAACGCGCCCTCTCGCTCTCCCTTCCACCAATCCAAAAAGTGCAAGGTGTCGAGAAAACGGCAGCCCGCCACCGCCGGGAAACATGGTTAACGAAAGGTTTCGCCTGTCCGACCAGCAAGAAAGCCGCGCGTGCACCAAAACTGCAGCAGGCGGCCGACAACGGGAGAGAGAGCGATTTTGGGGAGGGGAATGGCGCTTCCGGAGAGATTTCGCTCTCCAAGTTTCAATAAAATCAATGGACTACGTGGAGATCGAGAGCTGGTTTGCAGGCGCGTTTTGCATCCATTGCCTTGCCGGACAAGAAGACGATGGCCTTGCAGAAAGTACGCAGGAAGATGCGCACTGCGTCAGCGCGCACCGGCCATGGTCTTGCGGAACCGCGACAGGGCGACGACGAAGAAAATCGCGCTCAGGACCGACATGGCGAGGATCGACGGCCATACGGTCATCAGCCCTGCCCCGCGGTAAAGAATAGCCTGGGCAAAGGCAACGAAGTGAGTCGAGGGCGATACCTGCATGATCGCCTGGAGCCATTCGGGCATGCTTTCCATGGGCGTGGTGCTGCCGGAAAGCAGGTTCATGATGACCAGAACCGGCAGTGCGAGAAGGCCGAACTGCGGCATCGAGGTTGTGAAAGTCGCGATCAGGATGCCGAGCCCGGTCACCGAGATCATGTAGATCAGGGCTCCGAAGACGAACAGGGCAATCGACCCGTGGATCGGCACGCCCAGCAGAAGCTGCACCACGAAGACCAGCGACAGAACTGCAGCCACGACGATGGCCAGCCCGTTCGCCCAGATCTTCGCCACCATGATCTCGGACGGTTTCACCGGCATCACCAGAAGGTGCTCGATGGTGCCGTGCTCGCGTTCGCGGATCAGCGCGGCCCCAGTCAGCAGAACCGACAGGATGGTGACGTTGTTGATGACCTGCATCACCGCGTTGAACCAGCTCGAGTCGAGGTTCGGGTTGAACATGGCGCGGACGACGAGGTTGATCGGCAGCGCCGCCGCGTCTTCGTTGCCGCTCAGGAACTTCGCGGTCTCGGCCTGGATGATCGACTGCAGGAACACCGTGCCGTTGCCCGCCTGGGCCATGGCGGTCGCATCGACGTTGAGCTGGATCTCGGACTTGCGCCCGGCCAGCAGATCGGCTTCGAACTCCGGCGGAAAGCGCAGCACGAAAACGAAGGCGCCGCTGTCCATGCTCGCATCGATCCCGTCGGCGGAGATCTCCACCGGGGTGTCGAATTCCGGCGGCAGAATGGCACTGACGATGCGTCCGGACAGGGCGGAGCGGTCCTCGTCGACATAGGCGACGGACGCGTTCTGCACCTCCAGCTTGGCCCCTGTCGCCACGGCATAGATCGCCAGCGTGAAGACATAGACGATCAGCAGCAGCAGGACAGGATCGAAGACGAGGCTTCTGAGTTCCTTGACGCCCAGGCGATAGACATTGGCGAGCCAAAGAAACATCCTAGGCCTCCTGCTTGTCCAGAATGGCGATAGACAGGGCGGTGAAGAGAAGCGCGAAACCGGCCAGTGCCAGGTGATTGTGCCAAAGCTCGGCGAAGCCCAGCCCCTTGGTGAAGGTGCCGACGCTGACCTGCTGATACCAGGAGGACGGAAAGGCCAGGCCGAGCAGCCGGCCGCTTCCCGACAGGGAGGAGACCGGCACGACCAGACCGGAAAAGTTGACGGCGGGAATGATGGCGATGATCGCGGCGGCGAAGGTGGCGGCCACCTGCGTCCTGGTGAAGGTCGACACCAAAAGGCCGAAGGCCGTTGTGGCCAGGACGTAGAACAGGGTTCCCACCATGAGAGCTGGCGCCGAGCCCTTCAGCGGAACACCGAAAACCACATAGCCGATGACGACGAGGCTGGCGAAGCTGATGAAGGCGATGACGACATAGGGAAGCTGCTTGCCGAGCAGGAATTCGCTGCGCGTTACCGGCGTCGAGCGGAAATTGGCGATCGAACCGGTTTCCTTTTCCCGCACCACGCCCATTGCCGTCATGATGGCGGGGATGAGGACGAGCATCAGCATCATCACCGAAGGCACGATGGCAAACACGCTCTTGAAGGCCTGATTGTAGCGGAAACGGGTGACCACCTCGGTGGCATAGGGCGAGATCACCTCGCCGAACTGCCGTTCGACCTGATCGGTGTAGTAGCCAAGGGCCAGGCCCTGCAGATAGCCGCGCGCCGTCTCGGCCCGGAACGGCATCGCTCCGTCGATCAGCACGTCGATCTCCGGGGTATCACCGCGCAAGAGCCTGCGCCCGAACTCGGTCGGTATCTCGATGCCGATGCTGATTTCGCCGTCGACCATGCGCTGGTGCAGATCCCGCCTGCTGGTCGCCGGAGCGTGCTCCTCGAAATAGCGCGAGCCGGAGAAGCTCTCCAGCAGCGTCCTGCTCTCCATCGACTGATCGCGATCCAGCACCGCGTAGGGCAGGTTCTGGACGTCCAGCGAAATGCCGTAACCGAAGGTCAGCATGAGGATGACCGGCCCGAGAAAGGCAAAGACCAGCCGCATGGGATCGCGCAGCAATTCCATCGTTTCGCGGCGGGCAAAGGCCCAAAGGCGCGACGGGCTGAAAAATCCGCCGGTATCCGCGATTGGCGTCGGAGCCGGCCGCGGGGCCGCAATTTCGGGTGCGGACACCGGAGCTTCCTTCACCGGTTCCGGCGAGGCGTTCTGGCCGGACGCCTCGCGCAGGATGTCGATGAAGGCGTCGTTCAGGCTGGCCGCGCCCTTGCTGCGGGTCAGCTCGTCGGGCGCGCCGACGGCCAGCACCTTGCCCGCATGCATCAGCGAGATGCGGTCGCACCGCTCCGCCTCGTTCATGAAATGGGTCGAGATGAAGATCGTCACGCCCTGATTGCGCGACAGGTCGATCAGGTACTGCCAGAAAATGTCCCGTGCGACCGGATCGACGCCGGAGGTGGGCTCATCGAGAATGAGGACTTCAGGCTTGTGGATCAGCGCCACGGCAAGCTGCAGGCGCTGCTTGATGCCGAGCGGGAGCCCGTTCGGCCGCATGTCCGCTTCGCCCTGCAGGTCGAAGGTGCTCAGCATTTCCTCAATGCGGGCATCACGCGTTTCGGGAGCGAGACGGTAGAGGGCCGCGTGCAATTCCAGGTTCTGGCGCACCGTCAGTTCGGAATAGAGCGAGAAGGACTGCGACATATAGCCGACGCGGCGGCGAGTGGCCATGTCGCCGGCGTTCAGCGTCTCGCCGAACAGCAGCGCATCGCCCTCGCTTGCCGGCAAGAGCCCGGTCAGCATCTTCATCGTGGTCGACTTGCCGCAGCCGTTCGATCCCAGAAAGCCGAAGATTTCGCCGCGCTCGATCTCGAAACTCACATGGTCGACGGCGGTGAAGTCGCCGAAGCGGCAGGTCAGGCCGTGCGCCTCGATCGCCGGTGGTCCCTCCATCGGCACGCGCGGCGGCACCTCGACGGCGCGGTGCCCGCGCCGTTCGGCTTCCGGCAGCATGGCAACGAACGCAGCTTCCAGCGTCGAGACGCCGGCAGCCTGCCGCAGCGCCTCGGGCGTGCCCTGGGCGATGATCCGCCCATCCATCATGGCGGCCAGCCAGTCGAAGCGTTCGGCCTCCTCCATGTAGGCGGTGGCGACGATGACGCTCATGTGCGGGCGGTCGCGCCGGATGCTGGCGATCAGCTCCCAGAACTGCTCGCGCGAGAGCGGATCGATGCCGGTGGTGGGTTCATCGAGGATCAGAAGGTCCGGATCGTGGATGAGGGCGGAGCAGAGCGACAATTTCTGCTTCATGCCGCCGGACAGCTTGCCGGCCGGGCGGTCGGGAAACGGCGCAAGGCCGGTGGCCTCCAGCAGCGCCTGGATCCGCTCCGCGCGCTCCGCCTCCGACTGCGCGAAGAGTCGCCCGAAGAAGTCGAGGTTCTCGCGCACCGACAGGGTCGGATAGAGATTGCGGCCGAGCCCCTGCGGCATGTAGGCGATGCGCCGGCTGCAGGCCCGGCGATGGGCCGTGCTGGCCATATCGCCGCCGAACACAGTGACGGAACCGGACTGGATGCGGCGCACGCCGGAGACGATCGCCAGCAGGGTCGACTTGCCGACCCCGTCCGGGCCTATCAGGCCGGCCATGCAGCCGGCCGGAATGTCGAGCGTGACATCGCAAAGGGCTGTGATCTCGCCGTAACGATGCGTTACGCCCTGCAGCCTGGCGGCCGGTTCTCCCGTCATTGCGGCAGCTTGACCTCCAGGAAGTCCGGCCAGGCAACAGCAGGGTCGGTCCGCACATAACCGACGCCCGCGACACCGGCCTTGGCGCGGTCCTGATACTTGACCAGAAGATCCTTCGGGATGGACAGCTTCACCCGGAACATCAGGTTCTCGCGCTCATCCGACGTTTCCACCGATTTCGGGGTGAACTGGGCATTGCTGGCGACGAAGGTGACGCTCGCCGGGATGACGTAATCGGGAATCGGATCGAGGATCAGGCGCGCTTCGCTGCCGACCTGCAGCAGACCGGCATCGTGTGCCGGCAGGAAAATGGTCATGTAGATATCGGTCAGGTCGGTGAGCGTGAGCACCTTGCCGCCGGCGCCGAGCACCTCGCCTTCGCGGGCCAAAAGGTACTGGACCCGGCCGCCGCGGGGCGCGCGCAGCTGGGTATCGTCGAGAATGGCTTCGAGCTGGGCGACCGCAGCCTTGGCCGACTCGATGGTGGCCTTGGCAAGTTCGACGCCGGCCTTGGCCGCTTCCACCCCCGCCACGGCGGTGTCGAGTGCGGTACGCCGCTGGTCGGCAAGCTCCTGCGAGCTCACCTGCCGCTCGACCAGCGCGACGGTGCGCTGGTGCTCCTTTTCGGCGAGGTCACGCTTGGCCTCGTACAAGGCGACCTGGGCATCGGACTGGCGCAGCCCCTGCTCGGCCTGCGCGACCGTGGCGCGCGCCTGGGCGAGCCGGGCGTTGAGCTCCGACACATCCATGCGCGCAACGAGCTGCCCTGCCTCGACCATATCGCCTTCGCTGACCAGGACCTCCGTCACGCGGCCGGCCATCTTGGTGGCGACGTCGACGCGCTCAGCTTCGATCCTGCCGTTCGAGGACGCGATGCCCTCGGGCAGCTTCTCGGTGTTCATCGTGCGCCACAGATAGACCCCGCCTGCGACAGCCACGATCACAGCCGCCACGGCGATGACCTGTTTCCACTTCATCGAAAACCCCTCGCAAACAGAAAACCTGTGTCGCCATCATCCCGGCGTGCGCCTGCACAGCGCCGATCCTGCACTGCACACTGCACCTTTAGGTCACCCAGGTGCACAACCATTTGATGTCAATCAAAGGCGAGCTATCGAGAAAGGTTAATTTTCGACGGTAGCCGTCATGCCTCGACCTCCGGGACGTCCGGACCAATGCAGCATATCAATCTGATCGTGACTGGCATTTTATTCGTATGGCGCGGAACTCAAGGTGTCGGGCAGCATGAGCCGCCCCCCCCCCCACGCCTTCAACAGCTCGCGCTTGCCGAGCACGGCGCGTTGTCTATCGCAGTCGATATGCGCGTCGCCTTTTCAAGCGACGCGCGCTGGTTCGACGGGCTGGGCGGCTGGCTGTCCAACCGTCCCTTGAATGCCCCCTGGCTTTTCAGGCGCCTTCTTCCGTAATTTCGGGGCTGTGACATGCAGTGGACACGTGTCGCCTCGGCTTTGGACAACCTGATCCTCAAAGACGGGCAAGGCCAACTCTTGTCGTCGCAGTGGCGCCAGATACGCTAACATTTAAACTACCTTTGATCCCGAGCACGTCTGACTGACACCCTCAAGCAATCCGTGCGTCCAACCACGAGGCATGGGGCAAGTTGTTGCACAGGACAATATGTCCCGAGGAGACAGCGGCTCAAAACCGGATTCGCCTAGCATAATTACAAAAACCCATTTTTCTTTATTTTTTCCTAATATTTGGTATTTTTAAATCATTAAAAACGTGAGAGGTAACATGCATCCACAAACCGCCCTCTGGTTCTCAAGCCCGAACACCTGGTTGCTCGAGCTGCTTTCGCCGGCAAAGGTGCCGCACATCATTCTGGACATCGAGCATGGGACGTTCGACCTTTCCGCGACGGACAGCTTCATCTGCCTCGCCAAGGCGAGAGGATTTTCCGTACATGCCAAGACGCTGTCACCGGAGATGAGCCCGATACAGCAGATGCTGGATCTGGGTGCGGATTCCGTGATCGTGCCGCATATCGAGGACCTCACCCACGCACGGGACGTGTGTGCCTACGCAAAATTCGCCCCAATCGGAAAGCGAAGCTTTGGGGGAGGCAGAACCACCGGATATGGCGCACCGTCCGAGGACTATTTCGAAGCGCAAAATGCCCGAACACGCTGCTATCCGATGATCGAGACGGCGGGAGCCTTGCGGGATGTGACTGAAATTCTCGCGCTCGATTGCGTCGATGGCGTGTTTATCGGGCCTTCCGACCTCTCACTTTCCCGAGGCCGGGGACGATATACATTCAACGATGAAGACAGGACGGACCTGCAGAAGATCATCGATGCAGCTGCCGCCGCGGACAAACCCTGGATCATGCCGGCTTGGCGGGCGGGCGAACGGGCGTTGTCCCGAACCCATGGCGCACTGATTATGGCAGTCGCGGAAGAGCAGGATATCTTGAAAACCGGCCTTGAGGCCCTGCTGGGTCAGGCTGACTTCAGCGCTGTTGCATAAGCCTTTGCAAAACGGAGCGGCGGACAATTTGGAGATGCCGCTCCATCAAGGAGGAAGCCCACAGGAATTCGCCCTGCTCCAGCGCCTCGACAATCATCATATGCTCCTCGCAGGACTGCCGGACCCGCGCTGGATTCGTGGTGGTCGCGTATTCGGAAATTCTGCGCAGCTTGTTTTGCTGCTTGACCGCCTGAATAATGAATTCGTTGGCAGAAAACTCCGCAACCATCAGATGGAAGTCCGAATTGACTTCAAACAACGCGCGGGCGCTGGTCGTTTCCATTTTTCCGGCGAGCAATTCTTCGTGCAAGGAACGCTGCCGAGCAAGACGCGACGCATTCGGTTGAAAACTGTCCAAGCGCATTCCCGCCGGCTCTACCGCAAGGCGGAAATCATAGGACTGCAGCCGGCGTTCTTCCGAATCCAGCAGCGCCGCGAAGTGCCAGCCATAGCCGGACGAGCGTTCGACGATCCCATCGCGGACGAGCGCGATCAGCGATCTGTTCAAATCTGCCTTCGAAACGCCGTAGCGCTTGATAAGATCCGTTTCGGTAAAACTGTTGCTGAGTTTGCCCTCGCGCCAGTCGTTGCAGATCAGCATGTCGAGATCGTCGCTGTCATCGTCGGACAGCAGTTTTTCGACCGGGTCGGGCAGCTTCGCAAGGATCCATTTCTGGCCCTCGTCCCGGCTGATATTGCCGCTTTCCAGCAGGTGGAACAACGCTGCCCGGACAGGTGTCCTCGAAACGCCGAGCTGTGTCGCAAGCTTGCGCTCACTGACCTTCTGTCCGAGCTGATAGGAATCGTTGTGAAACAGTTGGAGAAGGCGTTGAGCAAATTCTTCCGGCTCAATGTGACTGCGGTTGCGTGGTGAGCTGGATTTCTCAGTGCTCATGCTTTTGGTCCTGCCCCTTCCTCTGGGCGTGTGTTCACATGCGCCGGTGCGTTGCCAGCGGGATCAACCGGCGCGCCCGCTCGATCGCTGTCCGGTCAATTCGGGCAGACACCAAACCTTCCCCCAACGGCCGGCATGCAATCACGCCGCCCCACGGGTCGACAACCAGACTGTGGCCATAAGTGTAAAGCGTTTCCCCGTCTTCCTCATAACGCCCTTCCTGCCCCGGCGCCACGACATAGCATTGCGTTTCGATGGCACGGGCCCGCAGGAGCGGCTCCCAATGCTCCTTGCCGGTCTGCAACGTGAAGGCGGCCGGCAACACGACGACCTCCGCCCCCGCATCCACCAGGGCGCGAAAGAGTTCCGGAAAACGCAGGTCGTAGCAGATGGCACAGCCCACGGTGATGCCGTCGAGGTCGTAAGTCACCACCTGCGTGCCGGGCGTATAGACCTTGCTCTCATCGTAGACCGTGCCGTCGGGCGCGGTGATGCGGAACATGTGGATCTTCCGGTAGGAAGCGACTTCCTTGCCCGACCTGTCGAAGACAAAACTGGTGTTGAAGCGTTGCTCCCCCTTCGCCTCGGTCAGCGAGCCGCCATGAATATAGACGCCGTGGCGGCGGGCCATGCCTGCCAGCATCTCGTAACCGGCACCGCCAGGACAAATCTCGCCCGCCGCGCGCTGCGTTTCGGCCGTGCCGCCGAAGAAGGTGAAGCACTCCGGCAGCACGATCAGGTCGGGGCGCTCCTGATCGACAGCCTGCCCGATCAGCCTTTCTGCGGCCGCTATATTGTCTGCCGGATCGATGCCGACATTCATCTGGACAAGTGTGACTTTCATGATCCTAGTCCTGGGTGAGAGCGACGAAATGGCCAGGGGCGGCTTCATGCAGCCGGTAGTTCGGCCCCTCTTCGTAAAAGGGAAGGTCGTTATACTGGGCAGCGCGGTCGGGTACCCGGCGCGCGTGCACGTCGAAACCACCGTCTCCATTCGCTCTGACGACGGCCGAAGCCGACAACAAGCGCCTGGTGTAGGGATGCAGCGGCCGGTCGTAGATTGCATCGCGCGGTCCGGTCTCGACCACCCGGCCGCGGCGCATGACCATGACGCGGCTGGCGACCTGTTCGACCACGGCAAGATCGTGCGATACGAAGAGGTAGGAGAAACCGAACTTGTCCTGCAGCTCCATGAGCACATCCAGCACCTGAGCCTGCACCGTCAGGTCCAGGGCGGAGACGGGCTCATCGGCCATGATGATGTCGGGCTTCATGATGATCGCCCGGGCGATGGCGACACGCTGCTTCTGTCCGCCGGAAAGCTCGTGCGGGAACTTCTCGACCTGCCGCTCGTCCAGGCCGACATCGCGCATGCATTGCAACACCCGGCGGGCCTTTTCCGTCCTGTCCAGACCTTTGGCATGGCGCAGGCCTTCGCCGACAAGTTCGCCGATGCGGAAGCACGGATTGAGGCTTGAGGCCGGATCCTGAAACACCACCTGCATCTTGGAACGCATCGCTCGCCATTCTCGGCGGTTGGCCGGGTCGAACTTCCGGCCGTCGACGTGAATCTCGCCGCCGGACATCTGCTGAAGCCCGGTTATCGCCCGGCCGAGGGTTGTCTTTCCCGATCCCGATTCCCCTACAATGGCCAGGTTCTCGCCCCTGTTCAGCTCCAGGCTGATGCCGTGCACCGCCTGGAAATCCTCCCGGCGGGACCAAGGCCATTTGCGCTTGCCGCGATAGACGACAGCCGCCTTGTCCACGGTCAGAAGCGGGGCCGCGGGCCTTGGCTGCGTCACCCACTTGCCGCGCTTCGGGCTCGCGGACAGCAGCATGCGCGTATAGGCCTGTTTCGGATGCTGGAAGACCTCCTCGCAGGACCCGGCTTCGACAACCCTTCCCCGCTTCATCACGGTGACATCCCCGGCATATTCGCCGACAAGGCCGAGGTCATGGGTGATCAGCAGGACGGAGGTTCCCGCCTCCCTCGTCATTTCCACCATCAGATCCAGCACCTCGCGCTGAATGATGGCATCAAGGGCGGTGGTCGGCTCGTCGGCAATCAGCAGCTTGGGCTTCAATGCCAGGACCGAGGCCAGCATGATCCGCTGGCGCATGCCGCCCGAATATTCGCTCGGATAAGCTCGGAAGGCTCCGGCCGGATTGCGGATGCCAACCCGATCCAGCATCGCCAGGCAATAGTCATAGATCTCCGCCCGCCGCATCGACGTGTGAAGACGCAGGCCTTCGCGCATCTGGTCGCCGACCGTGATCGCCGGATTGAGCGACAGCATCGGCTCCTGGAAGACAAAGCCGATCTCCCTGCCCCGTATCCGGCGGAATTCTCTCGCACCGATCCTGTCCAGCCTTTGGCCAGTAAAGCGAATTGAGCCTCCACTCTGGCAGACCGCATTCGGCAGCAGACCGACGATTGAGCGGGCCAGCATGGTTTTGCCTGATCCAGATTCGCCGACAACAGCATGCACGTGACCGCTTTTCAGCGACAAGCTGGCCTCTTCGACGATGGGCCGGTGAATGCCGAACCGGGTTTGCAGGGAAAGCTCCAGGCCGTCGATTTCCAGAAGGATGTTGTTGCGCTCGGCCATGTCAGATTTGCTCCATCCTCGGGTCGAAAAAGTCGCGCAGAGCATCGCCGAGCAGGTTGACAGCAAGCAGTGTTGTGGAGATGGCGAGGCCGGGGGCAAGAACCAGCCATACGGCGGTACTCGCAAATTGCTTGGTGTCGGCCAACATGCCGCCCCAGGTCGGGTGAGGAGGCGGAACGCCGAGACCGAGAAAGGCCAGCGCACTTTCCGAAAGAAGCGCCGTTGCAAAGAGCGAAGTAGCTATGACAGAGACCGGCGTGATGCAGTTCGGCAGCACATGCCTGATCAGCGTGTCCAGATGGGAGTTGCCGAGAGCCCGTGAGCTGTCGACGAAATCCTTCGCCCGGATGCTCAGTACGGTGCCCCGGACAACCCTTGAAACGCCGGGGGCGTAGGAGATACCGAGGGCAATGATGACGCCGTATTTGCCGGGGCCGACCGCAGCCACGATGCCGAGGGCGAGCAAGAGGCTCGGAAATGCGATCAGGGCATCCATGACCACGCCGATGGCCCGGTCGGTGCGGCCGCCGAAATAGCCGGAAACAGACCCCACAAGGATACCGGCCAGCACAGCGACGGTGACAGAAAGCGTAGAGATCGTCAGGCTTTCCCAGGCGCCGACAAGAATGCGGGAAAGCGTGTCGCGGCCGAACTGGTCTGTCCCGAGCCAGTACTCGGCACTTGGTGGCTGCAGACGCGCGGCGAAATTGACCAGCAGCGGGTCGTGCGGCGTCCACAAGCTGCCGAGCAGTGCGGCCAGCAGGAAGAAGGTCATCAGAACCAGGCCGGCGCAGGCGTTCAAACGCCCCTTCAGGAAACGTTGGGCGAGGGTCATAGTTTTACCCTGGGATCGAACACGGGATAGAGAAGATCGATGATCGTGTTGATTGCGACGTAGATCGCGACAATGAAGATCAACACGCCCTGGACGACGGCGTAGTCACGGGCAAAGATCGCATTGACCATGAGACGGCCGAGACCAGGCAGGCTGAACATCTGCTCAATGACGACGACACCGCCCAGCAAGTGCCCCAGAATGAGCCCCAGAACCGTCAATGTCGGTGCGAAGGCATTGGGGAAGACATGTCGCCTCAGGAGACGACCCTCGCCGACCCCCTTGGCGCGCGCATGCGTGACATATTCGAGCCCCATCACCTCGATGGTGCTGGCGCGTGACATGCGGGTCAGCACCGCAACTTCGGTCAGAACAAGGGCGACGACCGGCATAATCAAATAGATCATGCCGGCGGCGGGATCCTCGAACACCGAAACGTAACCGACAGTGGGCAGCAGCTTCCACTTGGCACCAAAGAACGTAAGAAGCAAAAGGGCCGTCCAGAAACCGGGAACCGAAAGGCAAAGCGTGGCGATGCCCACGATCGAGGCGTCGGTCTTGGTGTTTTGCTTCCAGCCGGCAACAATACCGGCTGGAATGGCAATGAAACCCGCAATGACCGTTGCGGTCAGGACGACGATGGCGGTGACCGGAAAGGCGGCCCGGATCTCGTCGAGAACCGCACGTCCCGTTTGCACCGAAACGCCAAAGTCGCCCCGCAGCAGTGCCGCCGCCCAGGTCAGATATTGCGTGACCAGGGACTGGTCGAGGCCAAGCTCCCTGCGCTTGGCCTCCAGCGCCGCCGGATCATCGATATCGCCGATGAACAGCAGTGCCGGGTCTCCCGGAATGAGACGCATCAGGCCGAACACCATGATCGACGCAAGGATGAGTATCGGTATGGCCGATATCACCCGTTTCAAAGCATAGGCCCACATGCACTACCTCCCTGGAGAACCTGGTCGTCGTCTTATTCGCCGGAGGTCCGGACGCCCCACAAGCGGGGTGACTCCAGCGGCCAGAGTTCGAAGCCCTCGACCCCGGCATTCAGGCCGACGGCCCGCGCCGGGTTGAAGAGGCCGATCACAGAAGCGTCTTCGACAATCAGGGAATGCGCCTTGCGGAAAAGGTCAGCCCGCGTTTCGGGATCGGTGGCAACGCCCGACTGGTTGACTAGCTCGACGATCTCGAGCGCGTCGACAATGGCGTTGCCGCGGCTGACCTTGTCGCCGACAACGACATTCATCATCAGGGTGGGATCGCTGCGGGCGGAAAAGCCCATGACCATCATCTGGAACTTGCCCTCCTTGTAGGCAGCGTACTGGCTGGCCCAGTCGAGCACGTCCAGCTCCACATTGATGCCGGCTTGCTGAAGCATGCTCTGGATGGCGATGGCCGCGATATTGTCGAAGGGATAGGTCGCGTTTGTCACCAGCTTCAACGGCCGTCCGTCATATCCGGCCTCAGCCAGAAGCGCTTTCGCCTTGTCCGGATCGTATCCAAGCCCTTCGGCGAAGGCCGGCCCGAAATAGGACGAGGCCCGCGGCACAGCGGAGGGGTTCGGCTTGCCGAGGCCGTTGGTTGCGCCCGCGGTCAATGCGTCGATGTCGATTGCGTGGCCGATGGCCTGGCGCAAGCGCCGGTCCGACAGAAGCGGATCGGTGTTCTGCATCATCAGAACTTCCCATTCCGGTGTCGCAACGGTCTGAACGCTCAAGCCTTCCGTGCCTTCCACTTCGGCAAGGGTGCTCAGATCGAGACGGGGCAGGACATCGATATCACCGGCGAGCAACGCGGTCTTCGCCGCGGCCGCATCCGGCGTGACCAGAAACCGGACTCTGTCGACAAAAGTCTCCCGGCTTCCGGAGTATCCGTCGCGGGGCGTGTCGAGCGGCACATAGCCGTCGAAGCGGTCGAGGCGGACATATTGTCCCTTGCGATGTTCGCCGAGCGTGAAGGGGCCGGTCGCGATCAGTTTCTCCAGCTTGCCGCCCTCCCCGACGGAATCCGGATGAACGATGCCCGACAGGCAGACCTTGTGGGCCATGCGCGTCAGGAACAGGCCGTTGGGTTCTTCTAGGGTAAAGCGGACATGGCGGTCATCGAGCACTTCGATGGACGTGATGTCGATGCCGAGGCTGCCGCCCTTGAACCAGCTCCGGCACAGGAAGCCGGTATTCTTGTCGAGCAGGCGGTCCCACGACCACTTGACTGCCCGGGCCGTCACCGGTTCGCCGTTATGGAAGACGGCGCCCTTGCGAAGGGTGAAGGTATAGCTCCGCCCGTCCTCGGAAACCTCCCAGGACTCCGCCAGCATCGGACCTACGGAGAGGTCGTTCCTGTAGGCGACAAGCGCCTCCACGATATGGTGCAACACCGTATCGGTGTTGGCGTCCCGGTTGACGCCGAAGTCTATCGACCGGATGTCACCCGGGAGCGAAACCGTAATCTCGCTCGCATTGGCGGCGCCAGACGCCAGTGCAAATGCGGTTGCAAACAACGCGCTTTTGATATGCTTTCCCATGCTTCCCTCTCTGGTTGGTTTTTCGGCATCAAGGAGTGATGTCGTATTGCTCGAACTGAGGGTCGCGGTATGGCCGCATGGCCAGCCAAGCCCGTTGTTTTTCTGGCTCCATGATCAGTGTGTAGAGCGTTGCCGACGCCAGCCCGCCCTGGCGCGCGGCAGGCGCACGCAGAACGCTGCCGGGCCGGTCCGCCGTATCGAGCAGCGCAGCTTCCAGCCGCTGCCGATCGACTTTTCCGCCGCCCCCCGCGAGCACCTGGCGAACACGCAGGTCCCGCGTCAGACTGTCCGGGCACCGCGCCAGATTGACATCCCGCAAGCGCAGCCGGGCAACCTCGCTCTTGAAATGGTTCGCATGGGTCAGGACGCCATTTTCCGGAGCGAGCCACTCCGTAACGCCGGGAGCCGCTTCCAGGATAAAGGCGGCACCGTCGGCATGGCTTGCCGCCAGGGCGTGGGAAAAGGACGGTTCGCTTGTATAGGCAAGGCCGAGCGCCTCGCCCAACGACCTAGAATGAACCATGTTCCGCCGCAGGACCGGGCTCGGAACCCCGAGGCGGCCGTAATCCCTGTCCGAATGCAGCCCCATAGCCGAAATGGCGAGACCGAGTTCGTTCATGCCGTGACGCGCCAGCTGGCCTGCTTCCAGGAAGTGAAGCGCGTTGGGTCCGTCATGATCGAGAATACGTAGTGCAATCGTGTGGTCGGCCACCTCCGGCATCCAGTCCCAATTCTGGGCGTGAAGCAGGGTACCGGACGCACTCGCTTCCGGCAGAATGATCGCGCCGGTGCATTCATCCGCGGCATCCGCGACCTCGGTGGTCGGCGTTTTGGCGCGGCTTGCACGCCAATACAGGATCTCCGTTCGGGCATTGAGGAGAACGATCGCATCGGGGTGCTGGTCACTGCCTTTGGCAATTGCCTCGATCTCGACCGCGGCTTCCGGAGCATAGTCCTCAATGCAATTTCGAAAGGCCGCTGCCGTCGTCAGGGCCTCAGGCCAGTCCACGCCGCGCTTGGCGAAAAAAGCCCTGTAGGTCCCCAACGCGCTGTTTATCAGGGCGGATGCGGCTTTCCCGTAAGTAAGGCCGCGCGCGGCGCTATCGCCGCGGATCGTGATTTCCGTAAGACGTGTCATTGGCCGGCCTCCGTCCCCAGGACGTCGCCGAGAAAGGCATGCACAGGCTCCAGCACCGCAAAACCCTCATGGGCAACGCCATCGACCTTGTCCAGCCGCGCCGCGACACCGCCGGCAAGCAGGCTGGCGCGCAGGCTGTCCATCAGGGCAAGACGATTGAGGCCGGCCTCGTTGATGCCCTCCATCCAATGCGGCGAACCCGGCGCCGTTGCGACATCCGTTTCCTGATCGTCTGCATCCCCGATCACGAGCTGCACAGGCAGTTTCCGAAGATACTCCAATGCAAGAGGCTGGCCGGCCAAGGCTTCCAGCCCGGCAAGTCCGCGCCACCACGGCAGCGTGTCGTCCATCAAGGTAACCTTGCCGGGCGCCCCGATGCTGAGCGCGGCAAGACGCTGTGCATGCAGATAGGCAAAGCGGTGAGCAAATTGGCCGCCGCCGGAATAGCCGAACAAGGCGAAGCGATCCACGGCAAGTGTCCCTTGCATCCGGCTGTTCAGTTCATCGACCATGGCAAGAAGGACCAGGTCGAAGCGCGTCTTCGGCGTGACACAGAATTTGTAGCTTTCCGTATCGTCCGGACCTTCGATCCCGCATGGGAAGAGCGGAGCCAGCACGACGGCGCCCAGCTTGTCGGCCAACGCGACGAAGGCATCCCGATAGCTCTCGGCCACCCGGTAAGACCCGTGTATGGCGACGATAAGCGGCCGCAAGCCCTGCGCGGGCTGCGTGTCGGAGACATAAAAACAATAAGAAAAGCGCCTGTCTTCCTGACAGAGCCAGAACGGGTGATTTCCAGGGTGCATGTGAGTGCCTTGTGATGGAATGCCCCTGAAGGATTAGCTACAAAAACCACTATGTCAAATATTTTCCTTTATTTTTGGTTTTTTTATATCTATTGATACCGTCAATACACGGAGAAGCTCCCATGCAGGTTTTCAAAAATCCATTGCGCGGACAAGGACTTGGCGGCGAAGACGCCCTCACCGCCGGCGATGTCGTCATCGACACCACGTTGCCGCGCGCGGTCTTTTCAGCTTGGGACGGTTTTAGCGCAACGCCGCTCATATCCGCCCCGCAATTGGCTGCGGCTGCGGGCGTTGGTACCGTCTGGCTGAAGAACGAAACGGTTCGGCTCGACCTCGGCAGTTTCAAGGCGCTTGGCGGGGCCTATGCCGTCGCCCGCGTCATTATGAAGGCGGCAGGCCTTGAGGGGATCGCCGGTGCCCGGGAGTTGCACCAGGCTCCCGCAAGGTCCATTGCCGCAGGCATGACCTTCCTGACTGCCAGCGCAGGAAATCACGGCATTGCCGTTGCCGCCGGCGCGCGGCAATTCGGAGCCAAGGCCAGAATTTTTCTCAACGAAACGGTTCCGGAGAGTTTCCGCCACAGGCTGGAATCCCTCGGCGCGGAGGTCGATCGCACAAGCTCGACCTATGACGACAGCCTTGCAGCGGCCCGCGAAGCGGCGGACCGTGGAGAGGGCATCCTGCTGTCGGACACCACCTGGCCCGGCTACACCAATCTGCCCCGCTTCATCATGCAGGGTTATGCCATCATGCTGGAAGAGGCTGCCGCAGCCCTGACGGAAGCCCCCACCCACATATTCCTGCAGGCCGGAGTCGGCGGACTTGCCTGTGCCCTTGCCGCCAAGACCCGGGCCATCTGGGGAAACAGCGTCTGCGTCGTTGTCGTGGAACCGGATCGGGCGGCCTGTCTGAAAACCAGCGTGGAGACGGGGCGCTCCGTCGTCTTCGAGGGCCCAGTCTCCAACATGGGCCGGCTGGACTGCAAGGAACCGTCGCTGACCGCACTGCGGCTCCTGGCCAGGGAAGCGGACTATTTCGCCACGATCAGCGACGAAGAAGCCGAAGCCGCGGTCAGGATGGTCGCCGGCGCCGGGCTTGCCACCACCCCGTCGGGGGCAGCCGGCGTCGCGGCCCTGCTTGGAAGTGCGGAGGCGGGACTTTCCCTTTCCGCTTCCAGCCGCTTGCTATGCATCATCAGCGAAACGACGGCGCCCTGAACAACAAGCTCCACCAACAAGACCATCTGGAACAAGACATGACGATCCCCTTCAACAACACGGCGTCTTCCCGTTTCCTGCACGGGTTCACAGACCTTGCCACCCTTGAGAAAAACGGCCCCGTCGTCGTTACCCAAGGCGAAGGCATCTATGTGCAGGACACCACCGGAAAGCGCTATCTCGATGCCAATTCAGGCCTCTGGAATGCCATCGCGGGCTTCGACCATCCGGAGCTTATCGAAACGATGGTCGCCCAGACCCGGAAGTTCCCCACCTATCACGCCTTTTTTGGCCGTGTCCCCGAGCCTGCCGTCGCCCTGGCCGACAAACTGATCGAGGTCTCTCCGTTCGACCGCGGCAAGGTCTACTTCACCAACTCCGGTTCCGAAGCCAACGACACAATGGTCAAGATGCTGTGGATGCTGAACAGGGCCCGGGGCAAGCCGGAGCGGCGCAAGATCGTCACGCGCGTCAATTCCTATCATGGTGTCACCGTCGCGACGGCCTCCATGACCGGCAAAGCCTATAACGGCCATTTCGGCCTACCGCTGCCGGACTTTCTTCACGCCGACTGTCCCCATTACTGGCGTTATGGCGAAGCGGGCGAGAGCGAGGGCGACTTCACCGCGCGCATGGCACGCAACCTGGAAGATCTCATCCATCGGGAAGGCCCGGATACGATTGCCGGCTTCTTTGCCGAACCCGTGATGGGAGCCGGCGGCGTCATCCCGCCGTCAAAGGGTTACTTCGAAGCCATTCGCCCAATCCTGCGCAAGTACAACATCCCGCTTATCGCCGACGAAGTCATTTGCGGCTTCGGCCGCACTGGGGAAATGTGGGGGTCGGACACCTACCGGATGGAACCTGACGCGATCATCGCCTCCAAATGCATCACCGCCGGCTATTTTCCGATGGGAGCGGTCCTGCTGTCGGGGCCGCTTGCCGACGACATCATGGACGTCTCCCGTACCATCGAAGAGTTTCCCCATGGCTTTACCGCAGGCGCACACCCGGTTGGTTGCGCGGTTGCACTGAAGGCCATCGATCTCATTCAAAATGGCGGGCTTCTGGACAATGTCCGGCGGGTTGCCCCCCAATTCAACGCACATCTGGCGCGCCTCGCAAAACATCCGAACATTGGCGAAGCACGCGGCATCGGCCTTATGGGCGCGCTCGAACTGGTCGCCGACAAGGCATTGAAGACACCGCTTCCCGCCGATCTTCAAGTCTCCGAACGACTTGCCAACGAGGCGCTTCGGAACGGCCTTATCGTTCGCCCGCTGGGAGCTTCGATCGTACTCGCACCGCCGTTCATTTCGCGTAACGAAGATATCGACGCAATATTCCAGCTGCTTGAAAGCTCGCTCGACAATGTTCTCGCAAAGGTTTGACGACCGTTGCCAAGGGGGCATGCATTCGTTCTGACCGGCTCCCCTGAGTTGTCCCCGCTTTGAAGCTAGCCTGCACCCCGAATAAGGAGGCAGGCGATGAAATGATCCAGGTTTTCCGACGAGCCGACCATCGGCATTTTTAAGGAGCATCAGGCGGGCATGTCGACCGTCGATCTGTGCCGCAAATACAGCGTCAGCGAAGCGACCTTCTACAAGTGGCGCTCGAAGTATGGCGGCATGGAAGTGTCGGAGGCCAAGCGGCTGAAAGCGCTGGAGGAGGAGAACGCGAAGCTGAAGAAGCTTCTGGCGGAGTCGACGATCTATGTCTCGACGCTCCGCGAGATGCTCGGAAAACTCCTCACGCCCGGCTCGGGGAAAGAGCACCGTGAGCTAGGCCATCGAACATGAAGGCTACTCCCAGCGCCGTGCATGCGGTCTGGTGGGTATCGATCCTCGGGTCTATCGTTATCGATCGGCACGGCCGGACGATGCTGAGTTGCGCAAGCGGCTGAGAGAGCTGGCGTCACAACGCCGGCGCTTCGGTGACCGCCGCCTCCACATCCTGCTGAAGCGTGAAGGCGCCGAGGTGAAGTGGAAGAAGCTCTACCGCCTCTATCGCGAGGAACGGCTGACCGTGCGCAAACGCGGCGGCCGCAAGCTAGCCTTGGGCGCGCCTGCCCGATGACGATCCCACAGGATCCCAACCAGCGTTGGAGCCTCGACTTCGTGTCCGACACCTTGTTCGATGGACGCCGCTTCCGCATCGTGTGCGTCATCGACGACTTCAGCCGGGAGTACCTGGCGACCGGCGTCGACAACTCGATCTCGGGTCATCGCATTGCCAAGGAGCTTGATGCCATCGCAGAACGCCGTGGCTATCCCATGCTGGTGGGTAGCAACAACGGCACCGAACTCACCGCCAATGCGAGGCTGAAGTGGCCGCAGGATCGTGACGTCGAATGGCACTACATCTCACCTGGAAAGCCGATGCAGAACGGCTTGTCGAAAGCTTCAATGGGCAGTTGAGGGACGAGTGCTTGAACGAGCATCTCTTCACCAGCTATCGCCACGCTCGTGAGATCATCGAGGAGTGGAGGATCGACTACAACCTGAACCGACCGCACACGAACCTCGACGGGCTCACCCCGAGCGAATTTGCAGCCCGCTCCGCAATAGACCACAACCTGAACAGGACTAACTTATAGACGCGGACAAAACGGGGAGCAGGCCATGTAATTTATTGAAAAATTTGGTAGCGGAGGACGGATACTGCCAATCCCCACACCTACCGGATATACGCTACAAGCTCCGACTATTCTCTCGGCTTTTCGCGGCATAAATTTACACTCCGCCGACCACGGCCAGCAGTCATCAATGGCTCGATCCAATGGACATTGTCGTGACCAGAGCCTATCTACTAAGAGATGATCGATCGCTTCGTCACCATGTTTGCCTTGCTCGCGATCGCTGTGGTCACAACGATGACTCCGGCGCATACCGTGCGCATGAGTGCCGGGCAGGATCATGTATTTCATGTCAGCGAGATGATGCACGTCACCGATGACAGCGGACGCTCCTGTGCTGACCAGCTTCATTGCGGTACCGCCGACACCGGCATTTGCGGGTTCGTCTGTGCCGGTTTCACGGCCTTCCTGCCGTTTCCGAGCGCGAAAACCGGACAAGAGTACGTGCCTTCCCGACATGACTTCCCGCTCGAGGCAAGCCACGTCGGCCATGCGCCAGGATTGAACGAACGACCTCCCAAGTTCCGTCTCCTCTGATCGCGCCCGGGCCGACGCTCGCGGCGTCCCATCGGCATTGATGAACGGGACGGATGTCCCGAGGAGACGACCATGAACATCCTTTCGCGACGCGGCTTTCTCGCCGCAAGTGCTGCCGCCATTGGCGCTGCGCACATGCCCCGTCTTGCCTTCGCGCAGACCGTGGCTCCAATCAGCCTCATCGCTGCAACCCGGACGCTCGACATTAACGGGCGCGCGGCCACGGTCTTCGGTCTTGCCGGTCCCGGCGGTCAGGGACTTGTCCTCGATCCCGGACAGAGGTTTCGAGTGGACCTGACCAACGATCTCGATGTCGGCACCATCATCCACTGGCACGGCCAGACCCCGCCAAATGCGCAGGACGGCGTGCCGGACATGCCGATGCCCCTTCTCGCCCCGGGTGAGACCCGATCCTACGACTTCGAGGCGCGGCCGGGCACCCACTGGATGCACAGCCATGTGCCGACGCAGGAGATGCAACTGCTCGCCGCGCCGCTGATCGTGCGCTCGCAAGAGGATATCCTCGCCGACCGGCAGGAGGTCGTGATGTTCCTGCATGACTTCTCCTTCCGAGCCCCCGAGGAAGTGCTGGCGGAGATTAACGGAGGGCATGTCGGCGATGGCGCCGGTCCCTCTGCGCAGCCCGATCAAGGCGCGCCCATGGGAGGCATGGGGGCGATGCTGGGTATGAATCATGGTGCCATGGGCAGGATGATGGGCAGCATCTCTGGTATGGGCGGCATGGCCATGGACCTGAACGATTACGATTGGGACGCCTATCTCGCCAACGACCGGACCCTGTCGGACCCCGAAGTGGTGCAGGTCGAGCGTGGCGGACGCATCCGGCTTCGGGTCATCAATGCCGCCGCAGCTACGGTGTTCTGGATCGAAACCGGTGGAGCAGAGGCGCGACTTGTCGCAGTGGACGGGCACGCCGTCCAGCCTGTTCCGGGCACGCGGTTCGGGCTGGCGATGGGCCAGAGGCTGGACATCGAGATCGACCTGCCGAGCGAGGGCGGCTCCTGGCCGGTCCTCGCCCTGCGGGAAGGCGGGCGGGAGCGAACCGGCCTGATCCTCGCGACGCGGGGTGCCGAGGTTCGGCGTCTTAATGCCATGGCGGCGTCCGAAGCGCCGGCCTTCGACACCGGTCTTGCGCAGGAGGCACGCCTCATTGCGCTGGATGCCCTGCCTGATCGACATGTGGACCGCAGCCATGTGCTGATGCTAGGCGGCTCGATGCAGCCCTATCTCTGGACGATCAACGGGGCGGTCTGGGGCCAGCACCAGCCGATCATCGCGCGCAGCGGCGAGCGGGTCGTTCTGTCGTTCCACAACATGTCGATGATGGCCCACCCGATGCATCTGCACGGGCATGTGTTCCAGATCGTCGGCCTGAACGGGCGCCGCGTCGCCGGGGCCCTGCGCGACACGGTTCACGTGCCGCCGATGGCGATGGTCGATGTCGCCCTCGACGCCGGCGAGGCTGCGCGCTGGATGCTGCATTGCCATCATATGCCGCACCTCGCGACCGGCATGATGACCGAGTTCGCGGTCACGGCATCGGCCTGACCCGGGTCGGGCGTCCGGACAGGGCGCCCCGACGTGCCGGAACCGACCCCAGCTGTCCTGCCCCATGTTGTCGTGAGGGCCGGCCAAAAGGCACACCCTACGGGTGAAAATCAGGAGGATGAGATGATGAACTGGAACGACATGGGCTCCGGAATGGGGTTCGGAATGGGATTTGGCTGGCTCTTCGGCCTGCTGATCCTCGCGCTGGTGGTTTTGGCCATAGCGGCGCTGATCAAATATCTTCGAAAATAAGAGAAAGGACTTCTCAATGGCTTACACGATCAATCGCATGATCCCGGACACCGGTATCGACGATGTCGACACCCGCACGCGCAAGGCGCTGGCGGACCATGGCTTCGGTGTCCTGACCGAGATCGACGTCAAGGCGACGATGAAGAAGAAGCTCGATGTCGAGATGCCGGCCTATCGCATCCTCGGCGCCTGCAATCCGAATATGGCGCATCAGGCCATCGGGATCGAACCGCGTGTGGGCGCGATGCTGCCCTGCAATGTGATCCTGCGCGAAGTCGAGGGCGGCGTGGAGGTCAGCGCCATCGACCCGGTGGCATCGATGCTGGCGATCGACAACGCCGAACTGACGGCGGTCGCCGGTGAGGTGCGCGACCTTCTGGCGAAGGCCGTCGCGGCCGTCTGAGATGGGCCTGCGCGCAATCATTCTCATGGCGATGGCGATCCTCGGGATCGCCATGCTCGGTATCTGGCAGTTCGCGCCTGCAGTATTCGCCGATCTGCACGGCCTGATGGACGGCGAGCGCCTGGAGATGCTTGTCGCGCGCGCGGGTCTCTGGGGGCCGGTCCTTGTCGTCGCGCTCATGACCCTGGCGGTCGTCGCCAGCCCGATCCCGAGCGCGCCCATCGCGTTGGCCGCCGGGGCGGCCTACGGGCATCTATGGGGGACGGTGCAGATCGTGATCGGCGCGGAACTCGGCGCGCTCATCGCGTTCGGCCTCGCGCGGATTCTGGGGCACGACGTCTTGCGGCGCGTATTCGGTGATCGTGTCGATGCCGGCCTGCTCGGGTCGCAGACCGCGTTGACGGCGACGGTCTTTGCCAGCCGCCTGATGCCCTTCGTATCCTTCGACATGATCAGCTATGCGGCCGGGCTGAGCCGTCTGCACGCGTGGCGGTTCGCCCTCGCGACACTGGCCGGCATTGTCCCGGCAAGCTTCCTGCTCGCCCATTTCGGAGGGGAAGCGGTGAGCGGAGACCTCGGCCGGGCGACTTGGGCAGTTCTCGGCATCGGCCTTGTGACGGGCTTGCCGTTGCTCTGGGTGGCGATGCGGAAAAGGCCGGAAAAGGAAAATCCATGACGAAGCACGATTACGAGAGGAACAGCATTACCCTTCCTGGCGCGGTGGCCATGGGAACGGGTGTGATGATCGGCGCGGGCATTTTCGCCTTGACCGGTCAGATCGCCGAGCTTGCCGGGCCGCTCTTCCCGCTCTCATTCGTCGTGGGCGCCATCGTGACCGCCTTCAGCGCCTATACCTATATCAAGATGTCGAACGCCTATCCCTCTGCAGGCGGCATCGGGATGATCCTGAAGAAGGCATACGGGCCGACGACGGTCGCGGCGGGCGCCGCTCTTCTGATGGCGCTGTCGATGGTCATCAACGAAAGCCTCGTCGCACGTACCTTCGGCACCTACACGCTGCGGGCGTTCGGCGGCGATCCGGACAGCGTTCTGGTGCCGATCCTCGGCGTCGGGCTGATCTTCTTCGCCTGGCTCGTGAACGTATCAGGCAACCGGTCGGTCGGGCTGTTCTCCATCGTCATGGCCGTCCTCAAGGTAGGCGGCATCGCGCTGTTCGGGGCGGCCGGTCTGTGGGCGAGCGGCATCTCGATCGAAGCAACTGCCGGAGATTCCAGCGCAAGCGGGTTCGTCGCGTCGCTCGCGCTGTCCATCCTTGCCTTCAAGGGGTTCACGACCATCACCAACAGCGGCGCCGAGGTCACCAACCCGCACCGCAATGTGGGCCGGGCCATCGTCCTGTCCATCACCATCTGCGTCGTCGTCTATCTGCTGGTCGCCTTCGCCGTCGGCTCCAGCCTGACGCTCGACCGCATCGTGGCGGCGAAGGACTATGCGCTGGCTGAAGCGGCCCAGCCCGCCCTCGGGCAGACCGGCTTCTACCTGACGCTGGCGCTGGCGCTGGTGGCCACGGCCTCGGGTCTGATCGCCAGTGTTTTCGCGGTCTCGCGGATGCTGGCGATGCTGACGGACATGAAGATGATCCCGCACAGCCATTTCGGGATGCCGGGCTCAGTCAAGGACCACACGCTCGTCTATACCGTCGTGATCGCGGGCCTCCTGACAGTCTTCTTCGACCTCAGCCGCATCGCCTCGCTCGGAGCCTTCTTCTATCTGGTGATGGACATCATCATCCACTTCGGTGTGTTCCGGTATCTGCGCGGGGAAATCGGCGCTCAGGGTTGGGTGCTGCTGACGGCCATCGTCCTCGATGCCGTGGTGCTGTCCGCCTTCGCCGCGATGAAGTGGCAGTCCGACCCGCTGATCGTCGTGATCGGCATCGTCGGCATGGCGCTGGTGTTTCTGTTCGTCCGGGTATTCCTGGCGCGCAATCCGGTCCGGGAAGGCGCTCACGACCACCCATGAAAAGAGCTTGAGCTTCCAGCAGGTGGAAGCCGCAAGCTCAATCGAGAAACGGAAAGGCTGGCAGACCATGGACCACGATCATCATGACGCGGCACCTGACATCCTGGCGGGGACGGAGACGGCAACGGACCCGGTCTGCGGGATGACGGTCACGGTCAGCCCGGACGGACGTCACGCCGAGTTCCAGAGCGAGACCTTCCATTTCTGCTCGCAGAAGTGCCAGACAAAGTTCAAGGCGGACCCGTGGTTCTATGCTTCGGGTCGCGCCGCCGGACAGAACAAGGCTGTTCCGGCCAACGTCCAGTACACCTGCCCGATGCATCCCGAAATCGTTCGCGATGCGCCAGGATCCTGTCCGATCTGCGGCATGGCGCTCGAGCCAATGGTGCCCTCGGATGAACCCAGCGAGGAATTGACCGACTTCACCCGCCGAATGTGGATCTCAGTTGCCGCGGCGGTGCCGCTCGTCATCCTGACCATGGGCGAACTGGTGGCGCTGCCGGTGCGCGAGTGGGTCGGGCACCAGATGGCCAGCTATCTGGAATTCGTGCTGGCCACGCCGATCATCCTCTGGGCGGCGCTGCCATTCTTCCGGCGCGGCTGGGACTCGATCGTGAACCGCAGCCCAAACATGTGGACCCTGATCAGCATCGGCGTTGCTGCGGCCTACCTTTACTCGATCGTCGCCACCTTCCTGCCGGGCATGTTTCCGGAACAGTACCGGATGGGCCATGGCGTCGGCACCTACTTCGAGGCGGCAGTCGTGATCGTGGCGCTGGTCTTCGTGGGCCAGGTTCTCGAGCTGCGCGCCCGCGAGCGCACCGGAGACGCGATCCGCGCACTTCTGGATTTGGCGCCGAAGACCGCGCGGCGGATCCTGCCCGATGGGACAGAATATGACGCACCGCTGGAGAATATCGTGGAGGGCGACCGTCTACGCGTGCGCCCCGGAGATGCCGTCCCGGTCGACGGCATCGTGATCGCGGGCCGCTCGTCGCTGGACGAAAGCATGCTGACCGGCGAGTCTATGCCAATGGAAAAAGGCCCAGGCGATCCGGTAACCGGGGCCACGATCAACAAGAATGGCTCCCTCGTGATCGAGGCCGGTAAGGTCGGATCTGATACCGTGCTGGCGCAGATCGTCGCGATGGTGTCGAACGCGCGGCGGTCCCGCGCGCCGATCCAGGGGCTGGCCGACCGGGTGTCGGCGGTGTTCGTACCGACTGTGGTGGCCATCGCAATCGTCGCTTTCGTCGCTTGGATGGCCGTTGGCCCCGAGCCCGCGCTGGTCTTCGCCATCGCCTCGGCTGTGTCGGTGTTGATCATCGCTTGTCCCTGTGCACTCGGTCTCGCGACACCAATCTCCATCACCACGGCAGCAGGGCGCGGCGCACAAGCGGGCGTTCTCATCAAGGATGCCGAGGCGTTGGAACGCATGGCGGGGGTCGACACGCTGATTGTCGACAAGACCGGCACCCTGACCAGGGGCAAACCGAAACTGACGGATACGATTGCACTCGGCGATCTGACCGAGACGGACCTGGTGTCGCTGGCCGCGGCGCTCGAGCGCGGCTCGGAACACCCGTTGGCCGAAGCGATCGTCGAAGGCGCCGAGGCGCAGGGTGCCCGGCGTCAGGAGGCGGCAGACTTCGACGCCATCACCGGCAAGGGCGTGCGTGGCAGGGTCGGCGAACGCGCGGTGGCGCTCGGCAATGCCGCGATGATGCGGGAACTGGGTCTGGATACGGGTGCAGCCGAAACGAGGGCCGACGCTCTGCGCGCCGAAGGCAAGACGGCCATGTTCATTGCCGTCGATGACGCGCTTGTCGGTATCGTGGCTGTGGCCGACCCCATAAAGGACACTACGGCTCAGGCGATCCGCGAACTGCACGCACAGGGGCTGCAGGTCATCATGGCGACGGGCGACAACGAGCGCACGGCGCAGGCAGTGGCAGGCAAACTCGGGATCGACGAGGTGCGCGCGGGCATCCTGCCCGAGGCCAAGAAGGACCTGATCGACCAGTTGCGCCGCAACGGTCACAAGATCGCCATGGCAGGCGACGGGGTGAACGATGCCCCCGCGCTGGCCGCTGCCGATGTCGGCATCGCCATGGGCACCGGGGCCGATGTTGCGATGGAAAGCGCAGGCATCACCCTGCTGGGCGGTGACCTGATGGGCATCGTTCGTGCGCGCAAGCTGGCCCGTGCCACCTTGCGCAACATCAAGCAGAACCTGTTCTTTGCCTTTGCTTACAACGCGCTTGGCGTCCCCATCGCAGCAGGACTGCTCTACCCCGCTACCGGCCTTCTGCTTTCGCCGATGATTGCGGCGGCGGCGATGAGCCTGTCCTCAGTCTCGGTGATCGCCAACGCCTTGCGCCTCAGGCGGGCCAATCTCTGACCTGTCAGTCCACGCAAGCAATCTCGAACGGAAAATCAGACGATCCAAAACAGTTTCTCCCGCCGCACGTTCCTGATCGGCGGATCCGAACTGCTGGCTGCATAGCCCTTGGCAGCGATGATCCAAGACGCAGGACCGACTATCCATGTGACGAAGGATCCGAATTGTGGCTGCTGCTCGGCCTGGATCGAGATCCTGGAAACTGCTGCTTTCGCGGTCACCACCGAGCCGAGCGCCGGTGCGGTTCCCATGCGTTACAAGCTGGACAGCGGCCTCCCACAGAAGATGACCTCTCGCCATACTGCGAGGGTCGGAGCTACAGGATCGTGGGTCACGTCCCTGTGGCCGACAGTCGCCGCCTGCTGGATTGTCCGAGTTCAGCGCCAATGAGACAATTTCGGCTTAACGGATAGAGGAGGCTTTCTGGCTCATCGTAGCCCTTCAAGGAGCGAAGATGAGACGGAAATCCTGGACACAGAAGGAGCCGGCGGAGAAGGTCATCAAGGACATCCGCCGCGCCACCCGCAAACAGTATTCGGCGGAGGAGAAGATCCGCATCGTGCTGGAAGGCTTGCGCGGCGAGGAGTCGCATCTCCCGGCCAAGCGCACGCTGGACAAGCTCGGCATTCCAAGATCCACCTTCAATCGCTGGTATGACCGCTTCCTGACCGGCGGCGTCGATGCGCTGGAAGACTGCAAGCCACAGCCCAGGCGGGTCTGGAACCGCATTCCCGACGAGGTTCGCCAGAAGGTCGTTGATCTTGCCCTCGATCAGCGAGGCGATGACGGCCCAGTTTTCTGCGCCAGCATCATGCCTGCGAAGAGCGCGTTCTTCCGGTTGAGTGCGGTCGGACGGATCCGTCCGCTCAACCGCATTGTTGTCAAGCTCAATGCGACCATCGACCAGGAACAGCTCGAGCTCGTTACAGTATTTTGCGATGCAGCTCAGTGCTTCGCCGAGGGGGCTTTCGCGGAGACGCGGGCACGATGATGATCCAGCCGTTCTCTTATCCGTGCGGCGATTGGTACTGACCGCTCCCGGCGCACGGGCGAGACGAGCAGCCGGTCCCAGGCCTCGGATGTCGGCTTCGATGTCGTAGAGCTCGCGGATGACCCGCACACCCTCTTCCGCAATAGGGGCAATGCCGGCACGCGTGATCTCGATCAGCTTGAGTCGAGCATGGGCCCAGCAATAGGCGAGCGTGATCTCCGATCCGATGCGGCCGGGCGCGTAAGTGAAGGCAACACCAGGTGATGCGGTGCCATTCCAGGGTCGATCGTCTCTGGCCGGAGCCCAGAAGTATCCGGTCTTGGTCTTTCGGGCTCCAGGATCGAGCACTGGTGCGCGGGTTTCGTCCATGAACAGCTTCGATGACCTTTTCAGGTCCGCCATCAAGGCATCGTAGGCCGGGTGCAGCTCGAAGGCGGCCCGGCCGATCCAATCGGCCAGCGTTGAGCGGCCCAGATCAACACCCAGGCGGCTGTAAATCTGCGCCTGGCTATAGAGCTGAAGGTGATCAGCACCAAGGTCGGCAGCTGCGCGACCCGGGCGGTCGTCTCGCAGATGAGGCCGACCCGCGGTGAGTGGCCGATCCGCTTGTCGCGCAGCAGCAGGTGGTCCGACGTTGCAACCGGCCGTCCTACAGGGGGCGGACGGAAACGGTCTGCAGGAGGGCCCGCGCCGAGCCGACAAGCAGGCCGGTGTCGACGCCCGCGGCGACGAAGCGATAGCCCCAGTCGCGGTAGCGGAGCGCGTCTTCCGCGCGGGTGGCAAGGATACCGGGAACCTTGCCCGCGGCGATGATGCGCTGCGCTGCCGCGTGGATCACTTCCTGCACGTCCGGATGGCCCGGATTGCCGAGATGCCCCATCGAGGCGGAAAGATCCGACGGGCCGATGAAGACGCCGTCGACGCCCTCGACCGCCGCAATCTCCTCAAGCCGGGCCATGGCCTGTGCCGTCTCGATCTGGACGAGGACGCAGATTTCGGCGTTGGCCTCTTGCAGGTAGTTCGGCACCGTGCCGTAACGGCTGGCGCGGGTGGCCCCGGCGACGCCACGAACGCCGTCCGGGGGATAACGGGTGGCGCGCACCGCGGCCTCCGCCTCCGCCGCCGTCTCGACGAAAGGCACGAGCAGGGTCTGGATGCCGATGTCGAGCAGTCGCTTGATCAGCACCTTGTCGTTCCACGCGGGCCGCGCCACGGCGGAGGCGGTGCCGGTGGCGGCGGCCTGGAGGATCGGCTGCAGGGCGGCGATCTCGACCGGCGAGTGCTCGGTATCGAAGAGCATCCAGTCGAAGCCGGTGAGCGACAGGGCCTCGGCGGCGACGGGGCTGGCAAGGGAGCTCCAAAGACCCCATTGCAGCTCACCGGCCAGCAGGCGCGACTTGAAGCGGTTTTGCGGCATGGTCATACGAACTGCACCGCGACGGAGCCGAGCGGGCCGAAATCCGCATGCAGGGTGTCGCCCTTGGCCGCCCAGACCGGCCGCGTGAAGGAACCCGACAGCATCAGGTGACCGGGCTCCAGCGTCGTGCCGAAGGGACCGACCTTGTTGGCGAGCCAGGCGATTGCCATCGCCGGATGGCCGAGCACGCCGGCGGCGAGGCCTGTCTCCTCGATCTCGGAATTGCGGTAGAACACCGCGCCGACCCAGCGCAGGTCGACCGCATCCGGGCGCACCGGACGGCCGCCCAGCACGATGCCGGCGGCGGCGCCATTATCGGCGACGGTGTCGTAGATGCGGCGCGGCTCGGTGACGCGCGCGTCGATGATCTCGATCGAGGGCACTACCCATTCGGTGGCGCGCAGCACGTCGACAAGGCCGACGCCCGGCCCCTTCAGCGGCTCCTTGAGGATGAAGGTCAGCTCCGGCTCGACGCGCGGCACGCAGAAGGCGTCGAAGGGAACCTTGGCGCCGTCGGAAAGGACGAGGTCGTCGAAGAGATAGCCGTAGTCCGGCTCGTCGATCTTCGAGGAGGCCTGCATCGCCTTCGAGGTCAGGCCGATCTTGTGGCCGACGATCCTGCGCCCCGCCTTGACCCGCTCCTCCGCGACGGCGGAGGAGATCGCGTAGGAATCCTCGATCTGGATCTGCGGAAACATCTCGGAAGGGCGCTTGCCCTGCACCTTGGTGCGATGGCTTTCAAGCAGGGAGGCAACGACCTCCGCGCGCTGTGCTTCAGTCAGCATGATGTCCTCAAATCCTCAGAGCTTGACGCAGACGTTGCGGAGTTCGGAATAGAACTCCATGGAATGGATGCCGCCCTCGCGGCCGATGCCGCTCGCCTTCGAGCCGCCGAACGCCGTCCTGAGATCGCGCAGGAACCAGCAATTGACCCAGCTGATACCGACCTCGACCTGACCCGCAACGCGGTGCGCCCGCGTCAGGTTCTCCGTCCAGATCGAGGTCGCAAGCCCGTAGGGCGAGTTGTTGGCGAGCGCGATCGCCTCCTCCTCGGTGTCGAAGGGCGTGAGATGGGTGCAGGGACCGAAGATCTCCTCGCTGATGACCGGCGAGGTCTCGGGCAGGCCAGTCCACACGGTGGGCTCGACCCAGTAGCCGCCCTCGTAGCCCTGCAGATCCGGCACGCCGCCGCCGGCGACGAGGTTCGCGCCCTCGTTCCGGGCCTTGTCGTAGAAGGACAGCACCTTGGCGCGGTGTTCCGCCGAGATCACCGGACCCATCGTCGTCACCGTGTCGAACGGATCGCCGAAGCGGTAGCTCCGGGCCTTGTCGGCAAGGCCTTCCGCGACCCGGTCGAAGATGCCGCGCTGCACGTAGATGCGCTCGGTGCCGAGGCAGACCTGACCGGTATTGGCAAAGCAGGCGCGGCCGATGCCCTCCATCGTCTTGTCGAAATCGGCATCGTCGAAAATGATGCCGGGATTCTTGCCACCGAGCTCGAGCGAGACCGGACGCACGCCGCGCGCGGCGGCCGCCATGATCGCCTCGCCGGTACGGGTCTCGCCGGTGAAGGTGATGCCGTCGACATCCGCATGGGTGGTCAGGAACTCGCCGGCGCAGCCGGGGCCGCGTCCGTGCACGACATTGTAGACGCCGGCGGGAATGCCGACCTCGTTCATCACCTCGCCCAGCAGCGTTGCCGTGGCGGGCGTTTCCTCGGACGGCTTGACAACGACCGTGTTGCCGCAGGCGAGCGCCGGGGCGACCTTCCAGGTCATCAGCAAAAGCGGGAGGTTCCAGGGGCAGATGACGGCGATGACGCCGCGCGGCGTGCGCACCGCATAGTTCAGCGCGCCGGTGCCGTCCGGCGTCGGCATGGCGAAGCTCTCAGTGCCGAGCGTCGCCACCTGGTCGGCGAAGACGTTGAAATTGGCGGCGCCGCGCGGGATGTCGATATGGCTGGCGATCGAGCGCGGCTTGCCGGTGTCGCGGATCTCGGCGGCGAGGAAATCGTCGAAACGCGCGTTGATGCCTTCGGCAAGCTTGCGCAGGAGGCCGATGCGCTCGGGGACACTCATCCGGCCCCAGGGGCCCTTCAGCGCGGCGCGGGCGGCGCCGACCGCCTGATCGACCTGCGCCTTGTCGGCGGCACGGATCTCGCCGATCACCTCGCCGGTGGTCGGAAAGTGGTTGGCAAAGCCGTCGCCCCGGCCGGACACGAACTGGCCGTCGATGAAATTCCTGAATTCGGTCACGTTGCGCCGCCTTTTTCCTTGGGAGCCGTCTCCGGATCCGCCGCTGTCAGATGATCCCACATGCGCTCGACGATGCGCCCTGCCCGGGTCGCCCGCTGGCTAGCCTCCGCCTGAGATATCGCTGGGGCCTCGGCGAGCCCGGCCGCGCGCACGGCCAGCTCCACCCGGCACATGTCCTCCAGATACCAGGCAAGCACCGTCGCCTCCTGAAGGCTGGCGCCCGCGGTCACCGCGCCGTTGCCGCGCATCAGCAGGCCGGCGCTTCCGCCCATCGCGTCGATCGCGCCGACGGCGCGTGCATCGTCCCGGACGAGCTGGACGTCGTCCCAGAGGCCGACGGCGGGAGCGAAATAGGTGCCGAAGCCGTGGCGCATGGTAGGGATGATCGAGGTCGCGCCGAGCGCCATCGCGCTCGGGCCCATGAAGCGCACGACGCCGCCCGCTTCCGGCCGGCGCCGGTAGATCTGCTGGTGCAGCCGCACCTCGCCGAGCACGCCCTCTGGCAAGGGGCCGTGGACCGGCACCTCGGTGCATTCGGCACCCGGCGCAATCAGACCCATCGGCTCGGCTGGACAGACGAGAAAGCGTTCCGCGTCGATGCGCGCCGAGCAATGGCCGTAGGCGTGAACGAGGCCAGCGCGGGCGAGCGCGCGCGCCGCCAGCCGGACGGTAACGGAGAGATCGCGCATCAGCCCTGCCCGTCACCGCCCTTGGCGTTGTCGAAGGCGGCGATGCGCGGCGCCGAGCCCCACTTGCAGAAACCCTTCGGCTCGAAATGGAACTGCCGGTCGCGCCAGAGCGGCTCGTCGTGGATCTCGCAGACGCCGGTCGAGTATTCGAAGGTCATGCCGTCCGGGCCGGTGAAATAGAGGAACTCGGCCGACGAGGTCGGATGCTGGCCGGGACCGAAGGTGATCTTGACCTGGTTGTCGGAGACGAAGTGGAAGGAGCGCTGGATGTCGTCCGTGCCGCCGACCTGGTGGTTGATGTGCTGGATGCCCGCCTTGTGGAAGGGAAATAGCGCGATCGAATGGTGGATGGTGCCGAGCCGCATCAGCGGCGCGTCGCCGATGCGGTCGGAGACACGGGCGTTGCAGACGCTGGTCCAGAACGCCTCGTCGCGTGCCGCGTCCGTGGTGCAGAGACCGACATGGGAGAAGCCGGTGATGCCGGCATCGCGGGTGCCGTGGTAGCGGCGGCCGGTCGTCTCGGGACGGACGACGAACTCGATGGCGTTTCCGGTCGGATCGCGGAAGCGGATGAACTCGCGCACGAGGCGCGCCTCGCATTCCTCGCGTGTTCCGTAATGCACGTGGTGGCCGAGCGCCTCCAGCGTGGCGGCCGCCGTCTGCAGGTCCTCGCCACGGCCGAGCTCGAAGGCGGTGACCTGGTCGGCCGGGTCACCTTCGAAGTAGCACAGCGTGTGGGCACGTTCGTCGGACTTGAAATAGATGGCGCCTCGGCGGCGCTCGGAGACCTCGAGGCCGAGGATGTTGGTTGCGAACCATTCCGCGCCGGCCAGGTCGGCGGTGCCGAGGCGGCAATAGACGACGTCCTTCAGCTCGATCATCGCGCATCTCCTCCCAGGAATTCCGGCTGCTCGGTCACCGAGCCCCACTGGCCGTGGCTCGCCGCCGTGTCGGCGAACTGGCGCGGGCCGCGCGCGGCGATCTGCGGGCCCTTCTCCATGCCGGTCATGTAGCTCATCAAGAGGCCGCCGGGGCCGCGCGTCGTCACGTAGATGGCGCCGGAAGCGGCTTGCCGGTCCGGACCTGCGACGACCGGAAGCTGGCTCTTCTGGATGAAGTACCAATTGCGCATCAGGCTGTCCTTCGCGTCCACCTCATAGGCCGCGCCGAGAACGCCGTCGCGGGCGGACGGGTAGAGCGCGATGCGGTGATGCGCCTCGTCGAGGGCCAGATAGGCGGTGTCGCCGGCCCAGTCGGACACCGTCAGGCCGAGCCCCTCGACGAAGAAGGTCTCGTTGGCGGCAACGTCGGTGCAGGCAAGCTGGACGGCGCCGAAATCGGTGATGCCGGCATCGCGCGGACCGTGATAGCGCCAGCCGGAGGTCAGCGGCCGCCAGACGATCTCGACGGCGACGCCGTTCGGCGCCTCGGTGGCGAGCGCCGCCTTGGCCTGGCGCAGGCGCGCCTCGTCGGCCGAGAGCATGCGCGCCGCGTATCCGGCGGCCTCGAGCCGTGCCGCGAGCGCGCCAAGGTCCTCCTCGCGCGCCACGGTAAGCGCGATCGCCTCGCCGTCGCCCGCCGTGGACAGGCAGAGCGAATAGTTGCGATCATCCGAGCGGAACATGGCACGCTCGCCGTTGCGGTCGCACGCCTGGAGGCCGAAGACGTCCCGTGCGAAACGCGCGGCCTCGTCGAGATTGTCGACGGCCACACGCAGGTATCTGAGGTCACGGTACTTCATCTTCGGCTCCTTGCGTTCTGGGTGCACGCGGGCGACAGCGCCGCCCGCGTGCGGGATCTGAGGTGCGAAAGTCACATCCCCGAAGCTTCGGCCTCAAGCTCCTTGAGGAGCGGCGCTTCCTCACGCCAGCGCGCGTACCACTGGTCGACGGCGTCTCCGAACCATTCGCGGCCGACCTGGATCACCGGAACCTTTGTCGTCTCCAGCTTGGCGCGATAGTCGGCGTCGATCCCTGCATAGCCCGCGACCAGCGTGTCGAGCCGCGTCGCGAAGACCTCCTCGACGATCGCGCGGTCGGCTTCGGCGATCGTGCCCCACTTGCGTCCTGAGGCGATGGCGGCCATCGGGAACATCATGTGATCGGAGATCACGATGGATCCGGCATGGTCGTAGTATTTCGAGTTCCAGGTGCCCTCGACATCGATCTGCATGCCGTCGACCTGGCCGTTTGCGAAGGCGTCATAAAGCGCCGGCAGCGGCATCGGCGTCGGCGCCGCGCCAAGGCCTTCCCAGAAGGCGAGTTCGGGCGCAAAGGGAATCGTGCGGATCTTCTTGCCATTCAAGTCCTCGACCGTCGCGGTTTCGCCGCGGGTGACGATCATGCGCATGCCGGCCATGCCCCAGCCGAGACCGACAAGGCCGAAATCGGCCATGCCGTCGAGCAGCTTGGTCGCGGTCTTGCCCTTCAGGAGCTCACGCGCACCGGCCACGTCCTTGACGATGTAGGGGGCGAGGAAGATGCCGTAATTGGGGTCGCGGTTCGCGAACTCGCCCAGCGTGAAAAATGCGAAGTCCATCACGCCGCTCTGCAGCTGCTGCAGCATCTGCGCCTCGTTGCCGAGCTGGCCCGACGGGAACACCAGGATCTCGACCCGGCCCTCTGTGCGGGCCTTGATCTCCTCGGCGGCGGCGGTCGCGGTCACCGTCCACTGGTGCGGCGGCGGCGTGATCAGCCCGAGCCGATATTGCTCGGCGGCCGCCGAGCCGACGGTCATAGCCAGGATGGATGCTGCCAGCGCGGCGCCTTTGAAGCGTTGCATGTCCTACCTCCCATTTCACTCGGCCGTGCGGATGCCAGGATCCGCCGGTCGTGCCCCATAAAATATCGATATTTTTCAGAGGGCAAGAAAAAATCGATATTTTTATAGAAAAAGAATTTTTCTCGTTATTTTAGAGGGAGCTGTCACGCTCGTGGTTCATTCTCGCCACCTGTTCGAGCAGGACCGGCAAGGTAGCGTCGCGGTCGGCGGCGATGCCGGCAAGCGGCGGCAGGTCCGCCGTCTTGTAGGCCTCGGCGATGGTCCGGCAGGTGTCGGCATCGAGAACCGGCGCGCCGAGATCGTCGAACAGCGCTTGGAACTGCGGCCCGAGCGCTTCCAGAAAGCCGGCCATGCCCCGCTCGGCACCGGCCAGAGCGAAGACGCTCATCGGGCCAAGGCGGCACCAGCGCGGCGCCAGCGCCTCGGTGACGGCGCGCTCCGTGTCCTCCAGGCTGGCGGCGCCGGTGGCGACGAGATGCACGGCCTCGCGCCAGATGGCGGCCTGCAGCCGATTGACCAGATGCCCGGCCACCGGCTTCCTCAGTTCGAGCACAGTCTTGCCCATCGCCTCGTAGATCGCGCGTGCCATCGCCATCGCGTCGGCCGATGTGGCCGTGCCACCGGCGATCTCGACCACCGGCATCAGATAGGGTGGATTGCAGGGATGACCGATCAGGAAACGGTCCGGCCGCTCCAGCCCAACCGCGATGGCGTCCGCGGTGAAGCTGGACGAGGAAGAGGCGATGACTGCCCCCCGCCCGGCCCTTCGCTCGACATCGGCAAGAACGCGCTGCTTGAGCTGAAGGTTCTCGGGCAGGGCCTCCTGGACGAGATCGACATCACCTTGCGGAAATGTCGCGACCACCGCCGGGGGCCGTGCCCCGTCCGCAAGCGTGCCGAGCCGGGCAAGCACCCCGCGCGCCTGCTCCCAGGTGGCGGCCACGCGCGAAGATGCGCCCGGATCGGGATCGACGACCCGCGTCTCCAGACCCGCACCGGCGAAGGCCGCGGCCCAGCCCGCCCCTATCAGTCCCCCGCCGATGACCGCAACGCGGGTCATTGCAGCGCGGCTCCAAGGCCGGTCGAGAGCATCGGGAACAGGGACAGGGCGACGATGACGAGCGCGACGGCGAGAAAGAAGGGCAGAATCAGCCTCGCCAGCCGCTCGGCCCGCACATTGCCCATCAGCGCGGCGGTGAACAGGCCCGTGCCGACCGGCGGCGTCAGGAGGCCGGCCGTCAGGTTGAGGCAGACAATGACGCCGAACTGGAACGGATCGATGCCGTAGACGCCGGTCGCCACCGGCAGGAACACCGGCACGACGAGGATGATCGCCGGGATCGGGTCCGTCACCATGCCGAGAAAGAGCAGAATCAGGTTGATTGTCAGCAGGAAGACGATGGGCGACGTGGTCAGCGACTGCACCCAGGCCGCGACGATGGCCGGCACGTTCTCGAAGGTGATCACCCAGGAGAAGAGCCCAGCGGCAGCAATCAGGAACAGGACAACGGCAGAGGATGCCGCGGCGCGCATGAAGGCGGGCCAGATATCACTCACCGACATCTCGCGATAGACGAACATGCCGACGACGACGGCAGCGACCGAGGCGACGGCGGCGGCCTCCGTCGGCGTCGCGATGCCGCCGAGGATCGAACCGATGATGACGACGGGGATGGCCGCCGCCGGCAGCGCGTCGCGCACCGCGACAACGCGTTCGCGCAGGTCGAGCGTGCGGCTGCGGGGGAAAGCGTGCCGGTGGCGGAGCCAGGCGATGACGGCAAGGAAGGCGAGGAACATGATGACGCCCGGCACGATGCCGGCGATGAAGAGATCGCCGATGGGAAGTTGGGCGATGACACCGAAGATGATGAACATCATCGAGGGAGGAATAATCGGCGCCAGCATGCCGCCGGCCGCGGTGATCGCCACGGAGACGTCGCGCGGATAGCCGGCCCGCTCCATTTCCGGAACGGCGATGCGCGACATTATGGTGATCTGCGCCACCGTGGAGCCGAGGATCGAGGCCATCATCATGTTCGCGACAAGATTGACATAGGCGAGCCCGCCGCGCACCGAGCCGAGCAGCGCCATGGCGAGGGCCATCAGCCGCCGGCCGATGCCGCCCTCGTTCATGAACTCGCCAAGGAGAATGAACAGCGGCAGCGCCAGCAGGCCGTAATTCTCCAACCCGCCGAAGAACTGCTGCGGGAAACTCTGAAACAGGATGTGATTGCCGCCCGCCAGGATGATGACGACGGCAAGTGCGATCAGCGCGAAGGCGATCGGCACGCCGGCGATCAGGAAGGCAAGGAAAAAGCCGCCACCGATCATTGCGCGTGCTCCGAAACCGCGCCGAAGCGGGCGAGCACATGGACGAAGCCGGTAAGGCAGAAGATGGGGAGGATGAGCCAGAACCAAACCTTGCGCATGCCGAGCGTCGTCGTCGGTTCCTGGTACAGGAAGTTGAAGCTGGCGCGCGAATAGGCCTGCAGGCTGTCCGCCGAGAGCACCCCGACAGGGTCGAACCAGTTCCACAGCATCCAGGCGAAGAGCGCGAAGAGCGCGAGAAGCAGCGTGTCGACCGCGCGGGCAAGGCGTGCGCGCAGGCGCGGGCCGAGATTGTCGGACACCAGCGTGACGGCGATGTGCTGTCGGTTGGCGATGCCGAGCGAGGCGCCGGCGAAGGCGCCGAGCACCATCAGGTAGACAGCGAGTTCGTCAGTCCAGATCAGCGGCCGCCCGAAGGCGCGCGAGACGACATTGGCGAGCAGCAGGGCGAGGATCGCCACCACGATGGCGCCGGCAAAGCGCGCCTCGACCCAGGCGACGACGTCGCTGGCCCGCATCAGCCGGCCCCGCAACCCGTTGCTTCGCTCAGTCCTGCCCGGCCCGGCCATACGCTTCTCCCTTGCCATGTTTCGTCCCTGGCGACAGGGGCTGGAGTGAATATCGATATTTTTATAGTGTCAAACAAAAAATCGATATTATTGCACTTTGGCCGGATTGGCGTATTCTTCGCGAAAGGCTATCAGTTTGACGTGCAGGAGGCTTGGGCTTGGACGCTATCGATAAACAGGGACCGGAGAAGACGATTGCGGAACGCGCCTATCGCACGATCCGCGAGGACATCGTATCGGGGACCCTGAAGCCGGGCGAGAAGCTGAAGATCGAGATCTTGCGCCAGCGCTACGGTTTCGGCGCCGCCCCCTTGCGCGAAGCGTTGTCGCGCCTGTCCGGCGATCACCTGGTCCATGTCATCGGCCAGCGCGGCTTCGTCGTCGCGCCGATCTCCGTGCATGACGCGGCCGAGATCGGCGACCTGCGCAAGCTGCTCGAGGTCGAGGCGCTGTCGCGCTCCATCCCGCGCGGCGACACCGCCTGGGAGGAGCGGCTGATCACCACCTATCACCGGCTGTCGCGGCTGGAGACGGGCGAGGACCAGGGCATCAAGGCGCTCGATCTCTGGGAAAAGCACAATTCCGCGTTCCACGACGCCACCGTCGCGGCCTGCGGCTCGGCATGGCTGTTGCGGCTGCGCGAGCAGCTGTTCCGCCAGCACGAGCGCTACCGCCGGTTCAGCCGCCTCAAGACCGTTTGGACCCGCAACATCCATGCTGAGCACGAGGCGCTGTTCGAAGCGGCGATGGCACGGGATGTGGAGAGGGCCTCGGCGATCATTTCCGTGCACGTCCAACGCACGACCGATGCGGTGATCGCGGCGCTGTCGCCGGCAGCTCCCGACGCCGGCCAGACGGGCCAGGCTGGTATGCCGCCGCAATAATCCGGCGCGGCGCCCGCTCCGTGGAAAGCCGGCGCGGCCGGATACAGGCACGATGACGACACCAAATCCGGCGCCGACGAGCTCATCGCGCGGGACTGAGCTACTCCCCGTCATTTGGACAGGATCTGGCGTAAATTAAGCTACTCTTTGCACCTGCTGATCGGGTTGGTTGATATCATTTCTCTGCCAATAGACCAGCGCCGGAGGCTGGCCGCCCAGGGCTGAATGCGGGCGCTGATGGTTGTAGAAGGTCATCCATTTCCGGATGGTCGCCTTTGTCTCCGAACCGCTCTCCCAGGCATGCAGGTAGACGCACTCGTATTTCAGAGTGCGCCACAGCCTCTCGATGAAGATGTTGTCGAGGAACCGGCCTTTTCCATCCATCGAGATCCGGACGCCCGACCGGCGGAGCCGTTCGGTCCAGGCAAAGGACGTGAACTGGGGACCCTGATCCGTATTCGTGACCTCGGGCGGCCCGAACTTGTGGGCGGCCTCGTTGAGCGCTTTGACGCAGAAGTCGGCCTCCAGAGTATTCGATATCCGCCAGGACAGAACCTTGCGGGTGTGCCAGTCCATGATCGCCACGAGGTAGAGGAACCCGCGGCGCATCGGCAGATAAGTGATGTCCGAGCACCAGACCTGGTTCGGGCGATCCACGCGCAGGCCTCTCAGCAGATAGGGATAGGTCTTGTGCCCCTTCGCTGGCCTGCTGGTATTGGGTTTCTGGTAAATCGGCATGAGCCCAATCAGGCGCATCAGCCGCCGTACCCGCTTCTCATTCACCAGGTGTCCGTCGTTACGCAGATGCCAGGTCATTTGCCGGACGCCGAAGAACGGGGTCTCCAGGAACTGCTCGTCGATCCGCCGCATCAGGCCGAGGTTCTGTTCGGTCTCACCCTTCGGCTCGTAGTAATAGGACGAGCGTGCGATCGACAGCAGCTTGCACTGCTACCCAATCGACAGATCCGGGTGGTCAGGCTCGATCATGCCGCGCCTCACTTCCCGCCCCAAGGCTTCAGCTTTCGTTCCAAAAAAAAGAGTTGGCCACCGCCAGCTCCCCGAGCGTGGCGTGGAGCTCCTTCACCTGCTCCTCGTCATCTCCGGCTTCTTGCGGTTCCCGCGCTCGAACACGCCAGACGCGCCTTCGAATTTCGGGGGGCAGCTCAAATATCGCTCGCGATTGCGGTCATGAGAGAGGCGCTGTGTGAATTGAATCTGTTGCCATTTGATCTTCCGCGCCGTGCCATTTGATTTTGCGCGCTACACCTGATGAAGGTGCCGAACCTTGCCTGCCATGACATGCTCGTTTGTATGCGTCTGTATAGACGCAGCATGTAGGCAAGCGGCTGAAAAGCAAGGATGAATAACGATTTCAAGGGGATGAATGGTGCTGCCGGAGAGATTTGAACTCTCGACCTCTCCCTTACCAAGGGAGTGCTCTACCCCTGAGCTACGGCAGCGATGAGCGCGGGTTTATGCGCAAATTCCGGCATGGTCAAGAGGGGTTCACGGGTTTTGACACCGCAATCCACGCCCCATCCACCCGACAGGTACAAAGCGCGACGCGCAGCGGGCGCGCGGGGCCGCCGGCCTTGCCAGAATGACGGCTTTTCCGGCATATCCTGACGGGCAAGACTTCAGGAAAAACGACGCGAGACGCTGCGTGACAGACCGCACACGACAGAGGGACGACAAGGCGAAAATCGGAACCGGGGGAAAACCGGCCGACCGTCGGCCCGGCGGCCGCGACGAGGCCCGCGAGGCGCGACTTGCCGCGGCGCTGCGCGCCAACCTGCGCCGGCGCAAGGCGGCCGGGCAACGCGACACGGACGGCTCGTCCCAGGACGAGAGCTGAGCACGCACCCTTGCTCGCCCGCCCAGCCAATCGGCCGGGCAAGGCAGATACGATGCGTCTCCTGCATTCGTTGACTGAAGCGCGAACGTCGACCGGGAGGTTCAGGCCGCCTGCCCGTCCTCGCCGTTTTCCATGCCCTGCCAGATCTTCTGCCGGTTGCGGATCTCACGCGGAGCGGGGCCGAAGTAACTGGGCGTCTTCACGAAATCCCGCGGCTGCATGATCACGCTGTTGACGCGCTGGTAGAGCGCCTTGGCCGAGATCGGCTTGGAGAGCAGCTCATGCACGCCGAGCCGCCGCGCCTCGATGATGCGGCTGCGCTCGGTATGGCCGGTGACCATGATGATCGGGATATAGGCGAAGGGATTGTGCGGGTTGCGGATCATGCGCACCATGTCGGCGCCGTCGAGGATCGGCATCACCCAATCGAGAATCAGGATGTCTGGATTGGCGCGCTCCATGGCCTCCAGGCCGGATGCGCCATCTTCCGCCTCGACGATCCGCCGCGCGCCGAATCCCTGCAGCATCGTGCGCAGGATCGTACGCATGTAAGCGCTGTCTTCGACGAGAAGAAAGGTCAGGGATGCCAGATCAAGCGACACGTTCAACCTCCGATGCCAGACCATATGGCACGGGAAATCTGAAATAACGGTTATCCCCGCCCGTCGTTTTTGCCATCTCCCTCCGGCAGGTCGTCATCCTGCAGGATCCGGTACTTGGCCCCCTCCAGGTCCTCGTACTGGCCGGACTTGAGCGACCACAGAAACCCGGCAAGGCCGAGCAGGCCGAGCACCAGGGCGACGGGAATGAGATAGACCAGGACGTCCATCAGGCAGCCTTCCCTTCAAGGCCCGACGTTGCCGGCCCGGCGGTTACCGGCACAGCCTCGGGCGCGGCAGCGGTGTCGGGCTGGCGCGACAGGCGCAGCCGAAGCGCGTTCAGCGTCACCACCAGGGATGAGGAGGACATGGCAAGCGCCGCCCAGAGCGGTGTGACGAAGCCGGCCACGGCGAACGGTACGGCCACGAAATTGTAGAGCATGGAAAAGCGCAGGTTCTGCACCATCGCCTTGTGCGCGCGGCGGGAGTGCCCCAGCGCCTCGGCGACGGGGGCGAGCCTGTCGCCGAGGAAAACCGCATCCGCGGCGGCCTGCGCCACATGGACCGCCGTCACCGGCGAGATCGAGACATGGGCGGCGGCAAGCGCCGGGGCGTCATTGAGCCCGTCTCCGACCATCAGCACCTTGCGCCCCTCGCCGGCCAGTTGTTCCAGCCGCGCGATCTTCGCCGTCGGGGTGAGTTCGCCCGCCCAGTCGTCGATACCGAGTTCGCGCGCCACTTCCTCTACCGGCGCTGTGCGGTCGCCGGACAGGATCGCCATCCGGTATCCCTCGCGGCGCAGACGCTCCACGGTCTCCACCGCGTCCGGGCGCAGCCGCTGGCCGACGGCAAAAGGCACGGCCGGGGCATCCCCGTCGCGGAAGGCGATCAGCGAGCTGCCCGGATGCCGGCGGACGAACTCCGCTACTGCGCCCTCCTGCATGCCGCAGAAGCGGGCGCTGCCGAGCCGAAGCTCCCGCCCCTCGAACGTGGCCCCGATGCCCTCGCCCGGCGTCTCGCGGACGTTCTCGAGCGGGATGGACGCGCCGGAGGCGCGCGCAAGCGCGCCGGCAAGCGGGTGGCGGCTCGCCAGTGCCAGCCGGCCCGCCAGTTGCAGGACCTGCGGATCGATATCGCCAGTGGCCGCGACCGCCGGCAGCGGCAGCGTCAGCGTGCCGGTCTTGTCGAAGACGATGGTGTCCGCCTCGGCCAGCCGCTCGATGGCATCGCCCGAATGCAGCAGCACGCCGGCGCGGAACAGGAGACCGGACGTAACCACCTGGACCGCCGGAACGGCGAGGCCGAGCGCGCAGGGACAGGTGATGATCAGCACGGAAATCGCGATCACCAACGCATGCTGCCAGTCGGCACCGACCAGATACCAGCCGGCGAAGGTGAGAAGCGCGGCAAGATGCACGACCGGCGAATAAAGGCGCGCCACCCGGTCGGCGAGCTGGACATAGCGCGAGCGGGCCTGCGCGGCGGTTTCCAGCAGGCGCGTCACCTCGTCGAGCAACGTCGCGCCGGAGGCAACCGTCACCTGGACGGTGAGGCTGGCGGAGGCGTTCGTGGTGCCGGCATAGACCGCATCGCCCGGCCCGACGGAGGCAAGCGCCGTCTCGCCGGTGACAAGGCTCTGGTCGATCTCCGAGCGGCCGGCGACGACGCGCCCGTCCAGCGGCACGCGCTCGCCGGCGCGCACATGGATCAATGCGCCCGGCTCGACCCGCGACAGCGGCACCTCGCGCAAGGAGCCGTCGGGCCGCTGGATCACCGCCGTCTCTGCCTTGAGCGCGGCGATGTTTTCGGCGAAGGCGCGGGTCCGACGGCGCATCGTGTGGTCGAGATAGCGGCCGATCAGCAGGAAAAACAATAGCATCACGGCGGATTCGAAATAGGCGTGGTGAGCCGACTGGACGGTCTGCATGACCGAAAGGAACAACGCGAGGCTGACGCCGATGACGATCGGCACATCCATGTTGAGCCGGCGCGCGGCGAGCGCTGCGAAGGCCGAGCGCAGGAACGGCCGGCCGGCATAGACGGCGGCCGGCAACGCGATCAGCGCCGATACCCAGTGGAAGAAGTCGCGGGTTTCCGGATCGATGCCGCTGGCGTTGCCCGACCATACCGAGACAGACAGCAGCATGATGTTCATCATGGCGAAGCCAGAAACGGCAAGCGCGCGCAGCAACTCGCGCCCTGCTGCGTCGGAGCGCTCGCGCACATCCGCCGGATCGAAGGGATGGGCCCGATAGCCGAGCCGCGACAGGACGTCGATGATCCGCTCGGCGTCCGTCTCCTCCTGCCGCCAGTCGACGGCAAGGCGGTGGCTGGTCAGGTTGAGGCGGGCCTTTTCGACGCCGGGCACGAGCGCGAGGCCATGCTCGATCTCGGCCATGCAGGCGGCACAGGTCACCCCTTCGACGGCGAGGTCCATATGCGCCTTGCCGTCGTCCTTCAGCGTGACGAATGCGTCCCAGTCGCGCTCATGCACGGTCATGTCGCCTGCCGCCTTTCCTAGCCGGCCGTCTATTCGGAAAAGAAGACGCGGTTTTGCGAGCGGAAGGTCTCTCCTTCGGCGCCGGAACTCGCATCGAGCTGCAGGATCCAGCGGCCGGCCGCAACGTCTTCGGCCTCGGCCGAATAGCGACCGAGTTCACCCTCGCTCAGCACCAGCTTGCGGGCCGGCTCGGGGCTTGCAGGGCGCTGCAGCGTTGCCTCGACCGACAGGCCGGTCAGAGGATTGCCGGCGGCATCGAGCGCGGAGACCTGGATGCGGGCGATACCGTCGCTGTTGCGTGTGACTTCGCCGCTGACGTTCCAGTTCAGCTCGCCTTGCGCGCGCGATGCGGCGATCTCGCCGTTATAGGCCTGCCCTGCCTCATAGGCCCGGTCGGTCACCACGCCAGGGAAGGAGGACAGCGCGAAATAGACGAAGAAGATGTTGGCAACGAGCATCACGAAGAAGAAGCTGCCGAGCCAGATCAGCACGGTCCGGCCCGTTACCTTGCGCTCGGCGGGGTGCGTCGTTGCAGCGCGGGATGCGGTCATGTCGAGCCTCTGATCGATGCAATTTTCCATGCGGGCGATCCTACCGGATGGGGGAGGCTTGCGACAGACGCAAGCCTCCGGTCAGGATTAGTACGTGCCGGCCGCGACTTAGGGTGCCTTGAAGAAGTCGCTCGCCGTCGCCGTGTCGCCGCTTGCCATGTCGCGCAGGCGGAAGACGATCGGCGTCGACTTGTCGAGCTGCGCATCACCCGGCGAGAAGACCAGCACGCGCAGCTCGCGCGTGGTGTCGACCCCGACGGTGATGATCGGCGCACCGTCGACATGCTCGCTGATGCCGACGACCTCTACGCGGGTGCCCTCCGGCATGCCTTCCACCGACAGGGCGAACTCGCGCGCGCTCAGCCGCTTGTTGAGCATGCGGATGGTGTAGCCGTTGCGCACACCGCCGTCGGACAGCTCCACATAGATCGGGTTGCGGTCGTGCAGGACGCTCATGCCCTCGTGCTGACGCATGGCCAGCGCATAGGCCATGATCGCGCCGACCAGAATGATGATCGCGGCATAGATGACGGTACGCGGACGGACCATCCGCACGACGGTCTCCTCGCCCGCCATCCGGCGCTTGATGTTGTCGTCGGTGTCGTAGGCGATCAGGCCGTGCGGCTTGCCGATCTTGTCCATGACCGTGTCGCAGGCATCGATGCACAGTCCGCACTGGATGCAGCCGAGCTGGGTTCCGTTTCGGATGTCGACGCCGGTCGGGCAGGCATGGACGCACTGGTAGCAGTCGATGCAGTCGCCGGCGGGCAGCCCCTCGTCGACGCGCTTGCGGCTCTGCTTCAGCGAGCCGCGCGGCTCGCCGCGGTCATAGCGGTAGGTGACGTTGAGCGCGTCCTCGTCCGTCAGCGCTGCCTGGATGCGCGGCCAGGGGCACAGGAAGATGCAGACCTGCTCGCGCATGTGACCGGCCAGCGCGTAGGTGGTGAAGGTGAGAATGCCGATCCACAGATAGGCCGAGAACGGCGCCTCGCCGGTCGCCAGCGATTTCACCAGGGTCGGCGCGTCGGCGAAGTAGAGCACCCAGGCACCGCCCGTCCACCAGGCGATCATCAGCCACAAGGTGTGCTTGGAAAACTTCTGCAGGACCTTGGCGACGCTCCAGCGCTCGGCATCGAGCAACATCCGCTCGCGCCGGTCGCCCTCGATCTGGCGTTCGACCCACAGGAACAGGTCGGTCCACACGGTCTGAGGGCACAGGTAGCCGCACCAGATCCGGCCGGCGACGGCGTTCATCAGGAACAGCGCCATCGCCGCCAGGATCAGCAAGCCGGTGAGGTAGTAGACCTCCTGCGGCCAGATCTCGATGAAGAAGAAGTAGGCGCGCCGGCCGGCAAGATCGATGAGGACGGCCTGATCCGGCGCGTCGGGGCCCCGGTCCCAGCGCACGAAGGGCAGAAAATAGTAGATGCCGAGCGTGGCGAAGAGTACCGCCCACTTGATCTTCCGGAAGGTGCCGTGCACCGCCATCGGATAGATCTTCTTGGCCGAGGCAAACCATTCGTCCGGCTGGCCGCCGGCACCGGTGGTGTCCGTTTCTGCGCGCATTGTTCCGTCCATGTCACTGGGCTCCGCTATCCCGTCTCGGGACACCCTTGGAAGCTGCGGTTCACCCGATCAGGGCGACACTAGCGCCGAGCACGAGCGATCGGATTGCGACACGTCAACTCCGCGACAATCCGCCGCCGACAGCCGGCTCAGCCACCCCGTCTTTCCGCGTGACTAGCATTTCGAGCCCCTGCCCGCCTTGATCGGCATCAAGCCGGACAGGCGCACGCTGCGCCGGAGATCCAGATCAATCCTGCGCTTCTGGCCACAATTGCACAACCCATCCTTCTGTCCGGCCTTATTTTGCCTCCAGGGCGGCAACGACCGGACGACAGATCCGGCACCGCCTATCCAGACGGGATAATTTTTGAGGAGGGGCATTCCCCATGCCGCATATTCATCGCTTCGCAGCCGGCTTCATGGCTGCGGGACTGCTTGCGTCGACCGCGCTGCCGGCGGCAAGCCATCCGCTCGACGCCTTGAGCGAGGCGGAGATCACCGAGGCCGTCGCCCTGCTGACCGCCGCCGGACGGACGGGCGAAGGCACGCTCTATCCCTATATCTCTCTGAAGGAGCCGGAAAAGTCCGTAGTGCTCGGCTGGAGCGAGGGCGATCCGGAACCGCGTGCCGTCGAGGTGCATTTCAAGACCACCGAGGGCGTTTTCGTCGCCGAGGTGGACCTTGCGGGCGACCGCGTGGTCTCGGTCGAACCGGCGCCCGCCGAGACGATGATCCTGGTTGCCGAGTTCATGACCGCTATGGAGCTTGCGACCTCCAACCCGCAGTTCATCGAGGGTCTGGCCAAGCGCGGGCTCAAACCCGAGCAGCTGTTCTGCCTGCCGCTGACGGCCGGCCTCTTCGGCATGCCGGAGGAAGACGGCCGGCGCCTGATGAAGGTGCCGTGCTACGTGCTGCCGGAGGGCTCAAATTTCTACGCCAAGCCGGTGGAAGGCCTCTATGCCGTGGTCGATCTCAACGCCGGATCGGTGGTCGAGGTGTTCGATACCGGTGTGCGGCCCGTGCCGGAGGATGGCTGGGGCTACACGGAAGCGGAAGTGGAGGCACGCACCGGCGCCCTGCGTCCACGCGGCAATCCGGTCACCCTGTCGCAGCCGGGCGGCTCCAACGTCACCATCGAGAACGGCCTGATCTCCTGGGACATCTGGCGGTTCCGCGCCCGTGTCGACAAGCGCCCCGGCGTTGTGCTGTCGAACATCGAGGCCCGTGACGGCGAGCGCTGGCGCTCCGTGCTTTATCAGGCGCATCTGTCCGAGGTCTTCGTGCCCTATATGGATCCGGACGAGGGCTGGTACTGGCGCACCTACATGGACAGCGGCGAGTACGGCTTCGGAATCTTCCTCACCCCGCTCAGGGCCGGCGTCGACTGTCCGGCCCATGCCACCTTCCTGCCGGCGGTGGTGCATACCGACCAGGGCACGCCGCTCTCCATTCCCGATGCGATCTGCATCTTCGAGCGCAATATCGGCGACCCGGCCTGGCGGCACTTCGAGATCTTCGCGCAGAGCGAGAGCGAGCAGGTGCCGGCGGAAGGACGCCCCGCGACGCAGCTGGTGGTCCGCTCGGCTTCCGAGGTCGGCAACTACGACTATCTGGTCGACTACGTCTTCCATCAGGACGGCCGGCTCGACGTGATGGTCGGCTCCACCGGTCTCGACGCGGTGAAGGGCGCGGTCATCAAGTCGATGCGCGACGAGGGAGCAGCCGAGGAAACCCGCTACGGCACCTTGATTGCGCCGAACCTGATCGCGCCCAATCACGACCACTACTTCAACTTCCGCCTCGACTTCGACATCGACGGCCAGGCCAACAGCTTCATGCGCACGGGGCTGGTGCCCGGCAAGCCGGAAGACGGAGCGCCGCGCCGTTCGTTCTGGGTGACCGAGACGAAGATGGCGATGAGCGAACTCGGCGGACGCTACAAGGTCAACCCGGACACGCCGGCCATGTATCACGTCATGAACATGGGCGCCGACGGGCCGCTCGGCCATCATCCGGGCTACATGATCGTGCCGGGCAACAGCGTCGCCTACTCGCCGTTCGACTATTCCGGCGACATGCCGATGAAGCGCAACGCCTATGTCGAGTACACGCTGTGGAACACGCCCTACAGCACGACCGAGCGTTATGCTGGCGGGCGCTTCGCCTTCCAGAGCGACGGCTCGGATACGCTGGCCACCTGGACGCAGCAGGACCGACCCATCGACAATACCGACATCGTCACCTGGTACACGATGGGCTTCCACCACGTGCCTCATACCGAGGACTGGCCGGTAATGTCGACCATGTGGAAGGGGTTCACGCTGCGGCCCTTCAACTTCTTCCCCCACAACCCGGCGCTGACCATCCGTCTGCCGGAGTAGCACGGAACGGCCACGCGCCATGATTGACAGTCCCGGATCCGCCGCCCACCATCGGGCGACGGATCCGGAGCCGGCCATGCACGCCTCGCAACATCCCTTGCGCCACGCATCGTCCAACGCCTTGCCTCCCGCCTCGCCCGCCTTTCGGGCGACGATCTCCGCCGCCGCGCTGCCGCTGATCAGCGACGTGATGGCAGGCGCCGGGCTCGACGCGCCCCGCGCCTTTGCCGAGACGGGTCTCAGCATCACGCTCGCTCCCTCGCACGCGATCCCCCTCGACCGGTTCACGACCTTGCTGGAAAACGCCGGGCGCCAGGCCGGTACCCAGGCCTGCCTGTGGTCCTGCGGCCGACGGATCGCAGCCCCGGCACTGGCAACGCTGTTTCCCTCGGGCCTTGTCGAGACGCGGCTCGGCGGGCTCCTGTCCCGGCTTCTGGCCGACCTGCAGGCGCTGCAGGAGGGCACGACCTTCGAGCTGCAGGTCGAGGGCGACACCTGCACCCTCGCCTATCGCATCCACGACCCGCGGATCTGGCCGCGCTCGCGCGATGCCGAGTTCACCCTCGGCTTCCTGCATGCGGTGATCGAGCGGTTCGCCGGCACCGTTCCGACGGTGGAACTGGCGCTGGAACACGAGCAGGACGGCTGCCGCGCGGCGCTTGCCCGGCAAGCCGGCTGCGTGCCGCTCTACGGCCAGCGGCTCAACATGCTGGCCTTCCCGGCCCGGCTGCTCGACCTTGCCATTGCGGCCGACGACTTTCCCGTTCCCGGCCATCCGCCCGATCACCTGCAACGGGAACGCTCGGACGGCGACCCCCGGCAGCGCGTCGGCGAGGCGATACGCCGGCGCGTCGGACAGGGGCCGTTCTCGCAAGGCGACATTGCCGCGGACCTCGGAGTATCGGGACGCAGCCTGCGCCGCCTGCTGGATGCGGACGGGCCGAGTTTTCGCGCGATGACCGACGACGCACGGCTCGACTATGCGCTGTGGGCCTTGCAGCGCACGCGGCTGCCGGTCGGGGAGATCGCCTGGCGGCTCGGCTACACCGATCAGGGCGCCTTCGCGCGCGCCTTCAGGAAGGCGACTGGCGCCCCGCCGAGCAGTCTGCGCAAGGACGCGGGCGCCCCCGACTAGCGCGGGGCTGCTACCTCCCCCCCTTTCACGATGCAAAACGCCCGGGACCATTCGATCCCGGGCGTTTCCTTCAGTTCGATACGCGCGTTGCGGTCAGCGGGTGCTGGCAGGCGCCTGCGCACCAAAGCCGGCAGCAAAGGCCTGGTACAGAAGATCGGGCCCATGCGCATGGCCGCCGGCAGCCTCGACGCTGGCCGAGGCATTGCGCAGGAAGTTGCCGAGCGCGTCGCTGCCATCAGGCCCCGGGCGCATCCGCAGGTTGCCCTGCTTCTCTTCGTCCTTACGGGTGTAGATGGTCTGGCCGTGCTTGATCGTCTCCTGAACCTTCAGCGTGTCCAGCGTCTCGGGATCGATCGCCGTCGGGTCCTGGCTCAGGATGATGAGATCGGCGACCTTGCCGGTCTCGATCGATCCCTTCTGCCCCTCTTCGAAGTGCTGATAGGCCGGCCAGATGGTCATCGCCTTCAGCGCGGTCATCACATCGACCCGCTGGTTAGGACCGAGGATATCGCCAGACCGCGAGCGCCGGGTCACGGTGGCGTCCAGAATGCGCATGCTGTCGGGGAACGCCACCGGCGCATCGTGGTGGGTGGAGAACATCATGCCGCGCTCGCGCACCCAGCCGGTCGGCGAGATATTGTCAGCATTGACCGGACCGACGGTACGATCGCGGTGCCAGTCGCCCCAGTAGAAGGTGTGCATGGGGAACAACGAGGGGAAGATGTCGAGCTCATCGAGAGCACCGACCTGATCCTGGCGCAGGAACTGGCCGTGGATCAGCACCGGGCGACGGTCGTCGTTGCCGTGCTTCTCGGTCGCGGACTTGATCGCCGCGATCAGCATGTCCGAGGCGCCCTCGCCGTTGGAATGGGTGATGACCTGGACGTTGTTCGCAAACGCCCAGTCGATGGCATCGAACACCTGGTCGCTGCTAGCGGCCGCATAGCCGGCATAGTCCGCACGGAAATGCGAAGGCGGATTGTAGTAGGGGCGGTCGCGCAGGGCTGTGAAACCCTGCGGCGAGCCGTCGATGGTCAGCTTGGCGCCGCCGACACGGAACCCGTTGGTATAGGTCTGCGACACGTTGGCGGCGATGAAGTCGCGATCGACGAGAACGTCCGGATAGGTGACGACATCGATCTTGATGCGGCCGGCATCGGAGGCCCCTTGCATCAGCCTGACGACATTGGGCGTGGAGCGGCCTTCCTGGCCGGTCGTGTAGCCGTAGCTCGCAAGCAGCTCGGTGCCGGCGACGAACAGCTCCTCGCCGCCCGCCTTGTCGAGACCGGAGACCAGCTTCATCAGGGCCGGGAAGAAAGCAGCTTCCTCAAGCACGCCATTGGGCTCGCTGCTGCCGTCCTCGCGCCGGATCACGCCGCCGTCCGGGTTCTTGGTGTCGGCGGTGATGCCCACCGCCTCAAGCGCCTTGGAATTGAAGACACCGATATGCGCGGACTGGTGGATGATCACGATCGGCACGTCGGTCGATACCGCGTCCAGATCCTCGCGCGTGGGATGGCGCTGCTCCTTGAGCTGTGCGTCGTCGTAGCCGAAGCCGAGTACCGTGCCGAGCCGCTTGATGCGCTCCGGATAGGCTCCCTTCCACTCGCGCAGGGTCTCCTGCAGCGCGGCGATGTCGTTGACCTTGCCGTCAGGGGCGGGCTGGGTATTGGCCGACACGGCCTGCACGCCGATCATGAAGGCATGGCCGTGAGCATCGACAAAGCCCGGCAGCATAGCCCGGCCCTTGAGGTCGACGAGCTCGGTGCCCTCGCCCTTGTGCTTCATCACCTCGTCGGCAGAACCGACCGCGATGATCTTGCCATCCTTCTCGGCAACCGCTTCCGCTCGCGGTGCGCCGTCGTTCATGGTCAGGATCGGACCACCGGACCAGATCCGGTCGGCCACCTGTTCGGCAGCGAGGGCAGGCAAGGCACTGACGCCCGCAATCAGAACGGCAACGAGAGGGCTGGACAAGGCTTTCACGATATACTCCACAAACGCGTGTGTTGCCGATGCTCGCAAAGCGATGCACGCGACCATCGGGCTCGAAAATTCCAGCTACACCTTGAACGCGAGATTCTTTCGAGAAGCTGAAGACAACGCCCCTCTTCGCTTTCCGGATGGGGACAAGTCCTCCCGCAGATGCCCCGACGCTGCGGCACCGCAACGTCATCTGCAGAACGCAAAGGCGCCCCGAAGGGCGCCTTTGCGTGTGTCTTGCGGTCGGTCAGCGGATCGATTGCCGCTGTTCTCGCGCCACCGCCGGATGCAGATCGACGGACGGAAGGCTGGGCGCCCTGTCAGTTCCAATGCTCCGTCAGTTCGGCAATTCGGCGGCTGTAACCGTTGATGGTCAGGCTGCCGAGCACCGGATTCACAATCCCGTCGTGATCGACGGTCTGCCCCTCGGCAATGGCGTGCATCGTCAGTATCTCGCCGGTATCGCCGGCGACATTCCCGGCAAGCAGGCGAATATGCCACTCGGTCGTCTTCCAGTCCTGCGGATTTGCTCCGGCGAGACGGGCGCTCTGCAGGCGCAACACGCCGGAGCCGGAGATTTCACCATCTGGCGAAACGCGAAGATCAAGCTCGCCGGACCCGGTGCCATTGCCGGTCTCGGTATTGGCGAGAGTGACCTTACCCACACCTCCTGTGAAAACGGCCTTGCCCTCGAAGGCAACGTACGGCACCTCGCTGCCGGATCGCGGCGTGTTGTACTGGCGCTTGTCATGCGCGCGGATGTCGTTTCCACTTATGTGAATCTTGAATTCGCCGTTTTCCGTCAGTCCCCGTCCGTTGTGCGGCTTGAAAAGCGCGCCGTGGAGATGAGCCACCGCGTTGCCGAAACGGCGGCTGAAGCGCGCGACCGGCCATCCGGACGGCGAGCTGTATCCGAAGCTGACCCAGCCCGTCGAGAATGGCCCCTCTGCATCGTAGCGGCCCACGCTGGCTTTGGCGCGCTGGTAGGACTTCTTTCCGGTCTCGATCACCTCGTAGAATTCCGTGGGCCCTTCGCTCCTGACCAGTTGCAGATCGTCCTCCCACTCCGAGCCGCTCAGCCTTCCAGTTTCCCGGTTGAAGCAGAGGTCGGTCATTTCCAGCACGCGGCGCGTCCCCTCTCCGGTGAAATTGTACCAGGCGATGGCCCGGCCGATCTCTCCCTCGCAGCCGGCCAGCCGGTGATAGGGATAGGAGCCACCGCCTGCCATTGCGGCGCCGGCCGGCGCGCTACCGACGGCGGGAGGCTGCGGTCGCGAAGCGGCAGGCGCTGCCGTCGGCGCCGGGGCGACCGGGGCGGGCGTAGATGCGACGCTCATCGCTCCCGCCTTTGCGAGTGCTTCCAGGACGGCGAAATGGGCTGCTGGCAGTTCCTCGTTCGCCGGGAGGCCGTGGCGTTCCTGGAACCGCCGGACCGCGGACCGTGTCGCCGCATCGCTGATGCCGTCGACCGTGCCGGGATCGAAACCGAGGGCCGCTAGATAGCGCTCGGCAAGCAAGCCCATGCTGGCAGGTCCCTGCCCCGCAGTGCTTGCGACGCCTGCCGGCGCAGCATGAGCTGCCGCCCCGGGTACACCCGCGACCGGGGCCGCGAACCGGGCTGCGGGGCATGCGGAAAGCGCTTGCGACGAGCCGTTGAGCGACAGCCGGGCCTGGGCTCCGCCGGGTGTCGACAGCGTTACCGCGCTCCCCTGCGCGAGCCGGTCCATCAGACTGCGTACCAATCCCGTCTGGGCCGCTGTTTGCGCCTCGAAGCGTCCGTTCGCGAACATGAAGCCGACGGGCGCGCCATCGTCGACCACGACCGAGGCGGGGCCGGTCGGCGCCATGCCGGCAATCACGATCTCCAGGGAAAGAAGCGGACCACCGCAGGACACGACGAGTTCGCTGCCGTCTGCTGAAACGCCGACGAGGGTGTCGCCATCGAGACGTTCGGAGAACCAGCCCTGCGCCGCTGCGGGACTGCACAGTCCCCAGACGACAACGGACCACAAGGCAAGCCATGAGGAGAAGCGCATTGGGTTCGGTCCTTCGGTGCGGACGGGATCGACGGCCAGGACGCTGTCAGCCGGCAAGGTCCGCCAGCCAGTTGCTGTGGATCCAGCCCTTCTTGCCGCGATAGGGCAGAAGGCGCTTTTTGTCCGGCGAGGTACAGCTCGGCTGCGAGCCGCCGTAGACGACCCCGAACCATTTGCCCTTGTGGTCGAAGGTGAACACCTTGTCGCCGTTCCTCAGCCGGCCGATTTCGCGATAGTTCGAGCCCGGACCGGAACGCACCGCAAGGAACCCGTCGCCATCTGCCTTCAACCCGGCAACGACACTTGTCGCGCAGGTCGGCAGGTCGTCCCCGCCATATTCGTAGATCGGCACGTCGAGACCGTCGGCACGGAGGGGATATGCGGCGAGCAAAGGACCGAGCACCAGACCGAGAGCAGCCGCGGCAGCGCCACCGCGCAAACGAGGGGAGAAGAGTATCGATGTCTTCACTGTCGTCTCACTTTCTCAATATCGTTCGTTCGCCGAGCAACTGGATGCCCCAGTCGAAGAGCCGGACCCGGATCGTCAGGTCCTGTTCGGGGAAAGCTCCATGAACGCCGAGTTGATGATGGGATCTGTCATCGAGCGGTATGGACCCGCCAGCCGCTGTCAGCCCCTGTTCGCGCAGCCAGGCGAGAACCCTGGGAAACAGCACTGCAGCGTCGAACGCTCCGTACTCCTCGCGGTATACGGCGCAGCTCCGCAGCTCCCTGTCTGGGAGCGTGTCGATGTAGATGGACAGATAGTCCGGTGTGGATCCGACGGAAATCGCCATCGCCGTACCGTCCGCACTGATCTTCCGGCGCATGGGACGAGGGTCGAAGTCGTCCGAAAGGTGATCGTCGCGTCCTGAGAACACCCTGCTGCACTGGGCGACAAAGGTGCGCCACTGCTCCTGGAAGACAGTCAGTTGGTCCGTTGCCTGCGCCTGTCCAGCCAGGGCAAGCATCGCCAATGCCGCAAGCCCGGCACACGAATATCGCATCAGTCCCCCACCCCGTCGTCCCGCCTGACAGCGACTGTGGTAGCGGGACACCCGCCATGTTGGGCAAAGATGCAAGACAGGTGCAACCCGCCGGAGGCAGAAAAGGGCTGAATCCGCGTCGTAAATGAAAAAAGGCGCCCCGAAGGGCGCCTTTCCGTGTGTCTTCCGGTCGGTCAGCGGATCAATTGCCGCCGCCCAGGGCATGGACGTAGACCGCCAGCGACTTCACCGTCGCCGGATCGAGGCGCGGGGCCCAGGCCGGCATGACGCTGTTGCGGGCGTTGGTCACCTGCGCGCGGATCGCGTCGACCGACTTGCCATAGAGGTAGTTGTTGGCGGTCAGATTGGGAGCACCGACCTCCTTCATCCCCTTCAGGTCGTCGCCGTGACAGGCGGCGCAGTTCTCGACATAGACCTGCTCGCCGGCGGCAAGATCGACGCCCGCTTCCGGCTCGAGGCCCGCACGGCTGCCGACGAAGTTCGCCACCTGGGTGATCTGCTCCTTGTCGAGCATGCCGTCGGCGCCGAAGGAGGGCATGTCGCCCATGCGCGTCTCGTCATGACCCGAGCGGATGCCGTATTGCAGCGTCTGGTGGATTTCCTCCAGCGAGCCGCCCCAGATCCAGTTGTCGTCCTGCAGGTTCGGATAGCCGGTCGCACCCAGCGCGCCGGTGCCGTGGCAGGCGGCGCAGTTGTCGCCGAAGGCGGCACGGCCGTTGGCCATGGCGAACTCCAGCAGCGACTGGGTGGACTCGATCTCCTCGAGCGAGGCATTGACCAGCGTCTCGCCGATCTGCGCCCGCTCCGCCATCCCGGCCTCGTAGGCGGCCAGCGCATTGGCGCGCTGGCTGTCGCCGAGAACGCCGGCCGTGTAGCTGGAGACCAGCGGCCAGGACGGATAGACCACCCAGTAGCCGATGGACCACACGATCGTGGCGTAGAAGATGTAGAGCCACCACTTCGGCAGCGGATTGTTCAGTTCCTTCAGGCCGTCCCACTCGTGTCCGGTCGTCTCGACGCCGGAGATGTGGTCGACCTCCTTCTTGTACCCGTCAGCCATGTCTCAATCCTCCCGCAAGGGGATCTGTGCCGCGTCGTCGAAGCGCTTGGCGTTTCTCGGCCAGAGCGCATAGGCGACAACGCCTGCGAAAAGCACCACGAAGTAGACCAGTCCCCACGTCTGGGCGAAGCTGGCGGCGGCCTCGTAACTCTCGTTCATCACCGCCTCCTCAGCGCAGGTTGGCCTTGTTGTCGTAGATCGAGAAGTCGACCAGCGTGCCGAGCATCTGGAGATAGGCGACCAGCGCGTCCATCTCCGTCACCTTGCTCGGGTCGCCGTCGAAATCGCGGACGATCGCGTTCGGATAGCGCTCCAGGAACCCGTCCACGGCCGCACTGTCGGGCGAAGCCTGGGCGATCATGTCGGCGGCAGCCTCGGAGACCTGGGTCTCGTCATAGGGAACGCCGACGGCACGGTTCGCCTTCAGGTGATCCGCGATGCCGCGGGTCTCCACCTTCGCCTCGAGCAGGAACGGATAGCCGGGCATGATCGATTCCGGCACCACCGAGCGCGGATCGGCCAGGTGGTCGCGATGCCACTCGTCGGAGTACTTTCCGCCGACGCGGGCAAGGTCCGGACCGGTACGCTTGGAGCCCCACTGGAAGGGGTGGTCGTACATGCTCTCGGCCGCCAGGCTGAAGTGGCCGTAACGCTCCAGTTCGTCGCGCATCGGGCGCACCATCTGCGAGTGGCAGAGATAGCAGCCCTCGCGGATGTAGATGTTGCGGCCCGCCAGTTCCAGCGGGGTGTAGGGACGCATGCCCTCCACCTTCTCGATCGTGCTCTTCAGGTAGAAGAGCGGGGCGATCTCGACCAGGCCGCCGATGGAGACCACGATCAGGATGCCGATGACGAGAATCAGGGAGTGCTTCTCGAAGATTTCGTGTTTGTTCCAAAGGGACATTTTGCTCTCCCCTTACTCGGCCGGAGCCATGGCGCCGGCGGGAAGGGCTTCGGCTTCTTCAGCCTCGCCATGCCGCACGGTCATCCAAAGGTTGTAGGCCATGATCAGCGAGCCTGCGACGAACAGGGCGCCGCCCAGGGCACGGATGACATAGAAGGGATGCATGGCTTCGACGGTCTCGATGAACGAGTACTCGAGGAAACCCATGGCATCATAGGCGCGCCACATCAGGCCCTGCATGATGCCCGACACCCACATCGCGCAGATGTAGAGCACGATGCCGATGGTGGAGATCCAGAAGTGCCAGTTCACCAGCTTCAGCGAGTAGACCTGCTTCTTGTTCCACAGCCAGGGGATCAGGCAGTAGAGGGCGCCGAAGGAGATGTAGCCGACCCAGCCGAGCGCACCCGAGTGGACGTGACCGATGGTCCAGTCCGTGTAGTGCGACAGCGAGTTGACGGAACGCAGGCTCATCAGCGGGCCTTCGAAGGTCGACATGCCGTAGAAGGCGATGGAGACGACCATCATGCGCAGCACCGGATCGGTCCGCAGCTTGTCCCATGCACCCGACAGGGTCATCAGGCCGTTGATCATGCCGCCCCAGGAAGGCATCCACAGGATGATCGAGAAGGTGGCACCCAGCGTCGAGGCCCACTGCGGCAGAGCCGTGTAGTGGAGGTGGTGGGGACCGGCCCAGATGTACAGGAAGATCAGCGCCCAGAAGTGCACGATCGACAGACGGTATGAGTAGACCGGCCGCTCGGCGCGCTTGGGCACGAAGTAGTACATGATGGCCAGGAAGCCGGCGGTCAGGAAGAAGCCGACCGCGTTATGGCCGTACCACCACTGCACCATCGCGTCCTGAACGCCCGCCCACAGGATGTAGGACTTGGTCCCGAACACCGACACCGGCACCGTCAGGTTGTTGATGATGTGCAGCATCGCGATGGTGATGATGAAGGCGAGGTAGAACCAGTTCGCCACGTAGATGTGCGGCTCCTTGCGCTTCCACAGCGTGCCGAGGAAGACGAGGAGATACGCCACCCAGACGATGGTCAGCCACAGATCGGCGTACCACTCCGGCTCCGCATACTCCTTCGACTGCGTCGCGCCGAGCAGGTAGCCCGTGCCGGCGATGACGATGAAGAGGTTGTATCCGAGGATGACGAACCAGGGAGCGATCGTGCCCGGCATGCGGGCGCGGCTGGTGCGCTGGACCACGTAGAAGGACGTGGCGAGCAGCACGTTGCCGCCGAAGGCGAAGATCACGGCCGAAGTGTGCAGCGGGCGCAGCCGGCCGAAACTCGTCCAGGGCAGGTCGAAGTTCAGCGCCGGATAGGCGAGCTGCAGGGCGATGATCAGGCCGACCGTGAAGCCGGCGACGCCCCAGAACACGGCCGCCCAGGCGCCGAACTTGATCGGACCCAGGTTGTAGTTCGGCTTGCCGTCGATTTCCTGCGGCGCCGGAACCCGGTCCTCGAAATAGTTCCGGAAGATGATGAAGGCGCCGGCAGCCGCAGCGAGCGAGCCGATAGCGGTGTGAAAAGCCATGACCTGATCATACGTCTTACCGGCGATGATGAGGCAGGCGAAGGCGATCACGACGAGGAATACGGCGAAGAAGCCTTCCTCCATCGTAATGTACTTGGCTTGAGCTTGAGCCATTGGTGGGCGCCCCGAGTCTCTTGGTGATCCAAACCCCGCAGGGTCAAGGCGCAGGTATGGCCGATCGGCTGTTCGACGCCTTGATCCAGGTCAAGACAGCTTGCGGCAAAGCGCGGTCGGGAACATCCGCAAAAGCACGGCTGCGACGATTTGTTTTGGCTTTTTCTGAGTTTAACCGGCCTTCAGGCGCCTTTTCGCGACTTCCCCACAGCCTGGCGCTCTTGAAGAGTGCGATCGCGCTCCCCACTTCCCCGCTTCCGACTCGCCTTTACACGCGCCCTCCCCCCTGATTCACCCCAGGTTGCAATGACGCTTTCCCTGCCTTCGCTTCCCCTTCGCACCGCCCGCCTGATCCTGAGACCGTTCGAAGACCGCGACTACGATGCCTATGCCGCCTATCACGGGCGCAGCGACGTCTACCGCTTCCTCTACAGCTTCCCGCCGGAGGCAGATGAGCTGCGGCAGCAGTTCGAACGGGCACAGCAGCCGGATCTGTCGAAGGACGGAGCGACGATGACGCTGGCGGTGGAGCGCAGCCAGGACGGCTGCGTGCTCGGCGAAGTTCTTCTGAAGGTCGCAAGCACCGCCGCGCTGCAGGGCGAGCTCGGCTATATCTTCGATCCTGCCCACGCGGGAGCGGGCTATGCGACGGAAGCGGCCGGCGAGGTGCTGCGGGCCGGTTTCGAGGACATCGGCTTTCACCGGATCTTCGCGCGGATCGACGCGCAGAACCACGGCTCGGTGAAGGTGGCCGAGCGGCTCGGGCTGAGGCGCGAAGCGCATTTCCGGCAGAACGACCGGCACGACGGGCGATGGGGCGACGAGTTCGTCTACGCGCTTCTGGCCGAAGAATGCCCGGCGAGCGGCTGACGGCGTCAGACCACCCGTTTGGGCGGGCCCAGGATTTGCCGGGTCGCGAAGGGAAGAAGCAGCACCATCCCGAAATAACGGGCTAGCTGGTGCGCGGCAACGAAAGCCGGGTCGAGGTCGAGCAGGTAGGCGAGCAGCGTCATCGCCTCTAGCCCGCCCGGCGCATAGGCCAGCAACAGCTGTCCGAGCGGCAGGCCGAGCAGGCTCGAGGCGAACAGCGAGATCGCCACGGCGATGCTCATGCCCACGGCAAAGGCCCCGAGACTGACCAGAAGAAGCCGCAGCATGTCGCGCAGCGAAATGTTGGTGAACCGGCAACCGATGATGCAGCCGAGCCCGACAAGGGCGGGGATCGTCAGCCATTCGGGCAGGTGGACCGCGACGATGCCGCTGGCATTGAGAGCGGCGCTGACGAAGAAGGGGCCGGTGAGCCATCCGGCGGGAACGCCGGCGCGCTGAAACAGGTAGCCCGAGACAAGCCCGGCCGCGGCGACGAGAGCCAGCGGCAGGAGTTCGACCGGCACGGCCGGCACCACTGCGACGACCTCCGGCTCGCTGCCGGCGATGATCGGCGGCAGCAGGGAGACCAGAATGAACACCCGCAGCGTCTGGGCCACGGCCACCCGCATCGTGTCCGCGCGCGGATAGGACAGCGACAGGATCATCACGTAGGACAAGGCGCCAGGTATCGCCGCGAAATAGGCGGTGTCGCGGTCCCAGCCGGCAACCTTGCGCTGGAACAGGAAGGTCGCGCCGAGCACGGCGGCGACCGAGACCAGCACCAGCAGCATGGTGACCGGCCATTCGCCGATTCGCTCCACCGTCTCAGGCGTGACGCCCGCGCCCATGGTCAGGCCGAGCACGACGAACAGCATGTCGCGCAGGCGGTCGGGAATCGCACAGGAGACACCGGACAGGACCGCGATGGCCGTCGCGACCATTGCTCCCGCGAGCCAGGCCGCAGGCAGCCCGGCCAACTGGAACACGCCGCCGCCGAGGGCACCGATCGCCAGCGTCAAAAGAGCTTGCCTGAGTGAGGGCATGAAGATCCGCCGAAGCCCCCAAAGGGCCGGAAAGAGGTGGGTTGCCAAGGCAATAGATCAAGAAAAGCGGCGATCTGCCATGCATTTTACGGGGATCTGCCATGCAGCGGCTGATTTTGCGGAGGTTGAGCAGGATCAAGGTTCGTGCTCGGCAAAGCAGGCATTCTCGCCTCATGACCGATCTCGACCAACGCTATGCGACACGCTCCGTGCCGCGCTACACCAGCTACCCGACCGCGCCGCATTTCCATGCCGGCGTGACAGGGGCGACCTATGGCAACTGGCTGGCGGGACTGCCCGCCAATGAACCGCTCTCGCTCTACCTGCACGTCCCCTATTGCCGGGTGATCTGCAACTATTGCGGCTGCCACACCAAGGCGGCGCGCCGCGACGAGCCGCTGCTCGACTATACGGATGCGCTGCTGGCAGAAATCGACCTGGTCGCGGCCAGGCTGCCGGACCGCATGCAGGCGGTGCACATCCACTGGGGCGGGGGCACACCGAGCCTCCTGCCGCGGCCGCAATTCCTGTCCGTGGTCGAGCGGCTGCACAAGCACTTCTCCTTCTCGCCTGCGCATGAACATGCCATTGAGCTGGATCCGCGCACGGTGACACCGGACCTTGCCGAGACGCTGCGCGAGGCCGGGATCACCCGTGCGAGCCTCGGCGTGCAGGATTTCGATCCGGTGGTGCAGAAGGCCATCGGCCGGGTGCAGCCCTACGAGCAGGTGGCGCAGGCGGTGGAGCGGCTGCGTGCCGTTGGCATCGATGCGCTCAATTTCGACCTGATGTACGGCCTGCCCTTCCAGACGCTGGAAACGATAACCGAGACAATCCGGTTGACGCAGGCGCTCGCGCCCGGACGCATCGCCCTGTTCGGCTATGCCCATGTGCCCTGGATGAAGAAGCACCAGCGGCTGATCGATGAAAGCCGGCTGCCCAATGCGGCCGAGCGGATCGCCATGGCGGACCATGCGCGCGAGAAGCTGCTGGATGCCGGCTACCGGGCCATCGGCCTCGATCATTTCGCCATGCCGGATGACGACATGGCGCTGGCGCTCGATGCCGGGCGGCTGCGGCGCAACTTCCAGGGCTATACGACCGACACGGCCGACACGCTGATCGGGTTCGGTGCCTCCTCCATCGGCAAGCTGCCGCAGGGCTATGTGCAGAACATGCCCGATACCGGCGGCTGGAGCCGGGCGATCGGCGACGGCTTGCTGCCGGTCGCGCGCGGCATCGCACTGGATGCCGACGACCGGGCACGGGCCGAGATCATCGAACAGCTGATGACGGAGCACGCGGCCGACGTCGGCGCCATCGCCGCCGCCCACGGGCTGCCGCTGGCGCATTTTTCCGCCAGCATTGCCGACCTTGCCGAGATGATCGGCGACGGGCTCGTGACGATGGACGGCAGCCGGATCGAGGTCACCTCGCGCGGGGCCCCCTATGCGCGTATCGCCGCCGCCGCCTTCGACATCTATCTGCAACGCGGCGTTGCCCGCCATTCCGTTGCCGTGTGAGGCAGCAGGGGCAAAAAGAAACCCCGGACCGATATGGCCCGGGGTCGGAAGGTTGATGCAGAAGTAAAGGGAATGCCTGGCGGCGGGACCATTTCCCGCCGGCAAACCGCAGCTCAGTGAATGCCCGTCAGCTGGCAAAGACCGCAGACGCGCGTCACATGAATACGGTCCTGACGTTCCAGACGGATCACACCGCGCCGCTTCAGTTCGGAAATCACCCGGCTTACGGTCTCGATGGTGAGGCCAAGATAGTCGGCGATCTCCTGGCGGGTCATGTTCAGCACCAGATTGTGCGGGTCGCAGGTATCGGAAGCCGGGCCGGCGCAGCCCTCGCCGCCGCGGTTCGGCACCATGCGCATGAAGTAGCTGGCGACACGCTCCATCGCCGACTTGCGGCCGAGCAGCATGGCGTGCTCGTGCAGGCCTTCCATCTGGGCCATCAGGCACCTGGCGACGTGGCCCTGAAGAACGGCGGAGGCATCGACCTCGCGGCGCTCGTGGACCAGAAGGCGCACGGGCGTCAGCGTCTCGGCGGACACGTCATAGCGCGGCCCGCCGGCGGTCCCGAAGATCATGCCGCGGGTCAGAATCTCCACGACCTGGCGACGCCCGTCGGGCAGGAGCTTGTAGAGCATGATGATGCCGTCCTGCAGCTCGTAGATCCGCTCGGCGGCATCGCCCTCGTAGAAGATCACGTGATGCTGGTCATGGCGCTGGGTGCGCGCCTGCGGGGTCTCCACGGCTTCGCGCGTGCTGCGCGCCGCGACCGCTCCATGCCCCATCGTCTCGGACGTACGTTCCAGGTAGGCCATTGCCCCCTCCTCCTGCCAATTCGGCATTGGCGGATGAAAATCGGCCGCGGGCCCCTGGCCCTGCGAACCGGAGCCGCATCCCGTCCGATGCGCCTCTCCGTCAACGCCGCAAAGTCTAGAAGCGAAGTTGGGGGACCGAAATTCGGTGGTCTTCGTACGACCTATTACCTAGCGTGGCAAAACAACGCATCAGCGCGCACAAAAACAAGCGCCTCGGCAACTTTACAAAAGCGCGACGAGAGCTTCTTCGGTCAGTGGCTTGCGTAAAAGTACAGGCGGCAGATCATCGCCGAACAGCTCTGCGATGGCGCGGCGCGACTGGCCGGTGATGGCGATGACACGCGGAGGCGACGTCAGACGGGCGACCCAGCGGATAAGCTGGACCCCGCTCACTCCCGGCAGGCCGAGGTCAACGATCACGATATCCTGAGATCCGGGAGGCACATGCTCGAAGAAACTCTCGGCGTCAGGATACACCTCGACCTGATGCCCGATTTCCCCAAGCAGCAGGGCAAGCGAATCGCCCACTCCCGGATCGTCTTCGACGATATGGATAGTCACCGTCTTAATCCCGCCGCCCTGGCAGCCCCGAAGCGCGTCCCCCATGGGCCGCAGTCGCGCGACTATAGACCCTTGGGGCGGCGACGAAACTACGGCGGAATACGGAAGCGCCGCGTGCGGTGCCGGACCTCTATTCGTGCGAGAGGACGATGCGGACCAGGTCGGCGGCGTTGCGCGCGCCGAGTTTTTCCATGATGCGGGCGCGATGCACCTCGATGGTGCGCGGGCTGATCCCCAGGGTACGTCCCGCCTCCTTGTTGGAGGCACCGGCGGTGATTTCCTCCAGCACTTCACGCTCGCGCGGGGTCAGCGTCTCGCTGCCCGGGAAACTGCGGGCCGGCGGGGTGACGCTCTCGACGTTCTTGCGCTCGCTTGCCTCGATGGCCTCGCGCACCCGCGTCACCACGGTTTCTGCGTCGAAGGGCTTTTCGATGAAATCGTGGGCGCCCTGCTTGATCGCCTCCACGGCCATCGGGATATCGCCCTGACCGGAAATGACGAAAACCGGCGCGGCAAACCGATCGGCATGAAGGCGGCGCAGGATCTCGATGCCCGACTGGCCCGGCATATGCACATCGAGGATGACGCATCCGGGCAGCTTGTCCGGTCGTGCTGCCCGCTCCAGGAAAGCTTCGCCGGTCTCGAACGAGTCGACGTCATAGCCTTCCAGCTCGAAGACGACGGTCAAAGCGTCACGAATTGCCGGGTCGTCATCGACGATGTGGATCAGATGCGCGGTCGCGCTCATGCCGTCGGTCCTTTTCTGCCAGGGGGCGCGGCCGCCTGGTCGGCACGCTCGGGCGTGTCGACCGGCAGGCGCAGCACGAAGGCAGCTCCCCCTTCCCCACCGTTGGGTTCGACGGCGAGATCGCCGCCATGATTCTGCGCGATCGAACGGGAGATCGTGAGGCCAAGGCCAAGGCCGCCCTTCTTCGCGCCCGAGAATGCTCTGAACAATGTCGGTACGACTTCCGGCGGAACTCCGCCACCTGAATCGGTGATACGGATCAGCATATCCTCGCCGCTTACCGCCGCAGTCAGCCCGACACGCTTTACCGGAGCCTGGCGCACCGCGTCGAGCGCATTGCGGATCAGATTGATCAGGATCTGCTGGATCTGCACAGGATCGACGGCAATGTCCGGCAAACTGTCGTGGACGTCGTTGACGATCTCGATGTCGCGGCAGTCGGTGCCCATGGTCACCAGCTCGAGACACTCGCCGACGAGCCGCGCCACATTGACCGAACGCCGCTCGGGATCACGCTTTTCCACGAACCTCCGCATCCGCTGGATGATCTGGCTGGCCCGCTCGGCCTCGCGCACGCCCTTGTCGACAATCTCGACCAGCTTGCCGTCGCGGTTGTCGTCGCCGACCTTGCGCTTGGCCGCCTGCAGGTAAAGCATGATCGCCGTCAGCGGCTGGTTCAGTTCGTGCGCGATGGCCGCGCCCATCTCGTCCAGCGCGCTGATGCGGGTGACGCTGACAAGCTGCGCCTGGGCTTCCGCCAGACGCCGCTCTACCGCCTTGCGCTGACGCAGGTCGCGGATGATGCCGATGAACTGGCGCCCCTCCGGCGTCGCCGCCTCGCCGACCGAAAGCTCGATCGGGAATTCGGTGCCGTCGCGGTGCATGCCGCGCACCTCGCGGCCGATGCCGATGATGCGCTTCTCGCCAGTTTCCAGATAGTTGTTCAGATAGCCGTCATGCGCCTCGGCATATTCGGAGGGCATCAGGACCTTGACGTTGCGCCCCCTGACCTCCTCGGCCGTATAGCCGAACAGGGTCTCGCACGCCTTGTTGAACAGCAGGATTCGCGCCCGGTCGTCCATCACGACGATGCCATCGACCGCCGTACCAAGCACGCTTTCGAGCCGCGCCTCCGACACGCTGGGCAATGCTGAAACGCTACGGGTCTGATCTTCGCGCATTTTGGGCCCGATACGATGCGGGGAGCGACCCGCCGTCGGGAAACGAACAAAATGTATCCGCTTCCAATCCTCTACGCAAAAATCCGTAACTTAGACTCGCGTGCTTCGTCAACGCGCTATCCAGTCGCCAAGGCGCTGCGCTGCCGTCTCCAGCTGCTCCGCGGAACGGGCGAAACACAGGCGCAGGAACCCCTCTCCGGCCTCGCCGAAAGCGCTGCCGGGCGCAAGCCCGACGCCCGTCTCTGCGACGATCCGCTTGGCCAGTTCACGGCTGTCGGAAAAGCCCTCGACACCGAAGAACAGGTAGAAGGCACCTTGCGGCGGCGCATAGCGGATCCGGCCGGTGGCCGCCAGGCGTCCTTCGATGATGGCACGCCCAGCGCTCGCACGGCTGCGCTGCAGCGCCATGAACGCCTCTCCCTCGTCGAGCGCGGCAACAGCAGCGCGCTGCATGAACTGCGCAACACCCGAGGTCGAATACTGGATCAGGTTCTCGATCACCTGCCCGAGCGCGGGCGGGGCCGAAAGCCAGCCGATGCGCCAGCCGGTCATCGCCCAGTTCTTCGAGAAGGTGTTGACGTACAGGATCAGGTCGTCCGGCTCGGCCACATCCATGAAGGAGGGCGCGCGGGCCGTCTCTCCCTCGACGAAGCGGCTGTAGACCTCGTCGGCGACGATCCAAAGTCCCCGCCGGCGGGCTTCATCGAGGATTGCCGCCAGCGTCTCCCGGTCGGCCATCCAGCCGGTCGGGTTGGACGGCGAATTCAGGTAGATGGCCCGGGTGCGCGGGGTCACGGCGGCAAACAGGCGGTCGAGATCGAGCGTCCAGCCGTTGGGCGAGAAATCGAGCGGCACCGGAATGGCCTGCGCGCCCATGATGCCGATGGCGGCAGGGAAATTCGGCCAGGCAGGCGAAGGATAGATCACCTCGTCGCCGGCACCGGCGATCGCCTGGACCGCAAGCTGGATCGCCTGCATGCCCGAGCCGGTGACGAAATAGCGCTCCGCACCCCAGTCGCGGCCGAAATGGCGCAGGTGATAGCGCGCCAGCGCCTCACGCAGGTCCGGGATGCCGCGCTGATAGGTATAGAAGGTTTCGCCCTTTTCCAGCGACGCCTCGGCCGCTGCGCGGATGAAGTCCGGCGTCGACAGGTCGCCCTCCCCGACCCAGAGCGGGATCAGGTCGGAGCGCTCGCGCGCGAAATTCACGACCTCGACAATGCCGCTTTCGGGCGCCTGGCGCGCCTCCGGCCGCAGCGCGGACATCACATCGACCATGGGAGGATCTGTCTCTGTTGGCAAAGGGGGGATTGCGAGGCCCGCCGGGGTCTTGTCCCCGTTGGCGGGCCCTGCCTGTCGTTCGTTCGGGCGGGACGCGCCTCAGCGCGTCTTCAGCAAATCGCGAATCTCGGCCAGCAGCACTTCCTCGCGGCTGGGCGCGGGCGGTGCGGGAGGCGCGGCCGGCTTCTCGTTGCGCAGCCGGTTGATCCCCTTGACCACCACGAACAGCGCGAAGGCGATGATCAGGAACTTGATCACCGCATTGATGAACAGGCCGATGTTCCAGGTCACCGCGCCGGCGGCCGTTGCCGCCTCGACGGTGAGATAGGGCCCGGGCGCCGTGCCCTCGCTCAGCACCAGGAAGAGCTGGGAGAAATCGACGCCGCCGATCAGCAGGCCGATGGGGGGCATGATCACGTCGTCGACGAGCGAGGAGACGATGGCGCTGAAAGCCGCGCCGATGACAATGCCGACGGCCATGTCGACCATGTTGCCCTTGACGGCAAACTCCTTGAATTCCTTCAGCATGCTGGCTCCATCCCGTGGCTGCCGGCACCGCGGTCGGTGACCGGGGCGTGTCTGGTTGCAGCTTCGGGTTTAGCACGGGCCGGCGCATCCGGGAATCTCCCTATTCCCCTTTCGCACCACCCCCTTATCGCCAAGCGTCGAATGGACAGGAGCCGGCAAACATGGTCCGATCTCCGCATCAGGGTCGGGAGGAACGCAACGCATGGTCGAAGGGTGGGTCGTCGTCGTCGCGGCGCTCGGCTACGTGCTTCTGCTGTTCGCCATTGCCAGCTACGGCGACCGCAAGGCGCGCTTCACCGCGTCCGGCCACGGCCGGCCGCTGATCTATGCGCTGTCGATCTCGGTCTACTGCACGTCCTGGACCTTTTTCGGCTCCGTCGGCACGGCAACGCATAGCGGGCTGGAGTTCCTGACGATCTATATCGGGCCGATCCTGGTCTTCGCCCTCGGCTATCCCCTGCTGCGGCGGATCATTCGCCTGTCCAAGAGCGAGCGCATCACCTCGGTCGCCGACTTCATCGGCGCGCGCTACGGCAAGAGCCAGCCGGTGGCCGCGGTCGTCGCGATCATCGCCGTCGTCGGCATCGTCCCCTATATCGCGCTGCAGCTGAAGGCGGTCTCGCTCTCGGTCACGACGCTGATCTCGCATCTCGACCTCAAGCCCGGCGAGACCGGCCTGCCCTTCTTCGACGACATCACCTTGATGATCGCCATCGGCATGGTGATCTTCGCCTGGGCGTTCGGCACCCGCCATATCGATGCGACGGAGCACCAGGAAGGGCTGATGCTGGCCATCGCCGCGGAAGCGGTGGTCAAGCTCGTGGCCTTCCTCACCGTCGGCATCTGGGTCACCTACTCGCTCTACAACGGTCCGGGCGACCTGTTCGCCGCCATGGCCGCGGAACCCAGGGTCGTCAACGCCATGGCCGGCGAGCTGTCGGGCGGCAACTGGGTGGTGATGACGCTGTTGTCGGGCATCGCCGTCATCCTGCTGCCGCGCCAGTTCCACGTCACCGTGACGGAGAACAATTCGGGCGCAGAGCTGCGGCGCGCGACCTGGCTGTTCCCAATGTATCTGGTTGCGATCAACCTGTTCGTCGTCCCGATCGCGGCGGCAGGCATGATCATGCTGGATCCGGCGATCAACCCGGACTCCTATGTGCTCGCCCTGCCGCTGGCCGCCAATCACCCATGGCTTGCGCTCGTCGCCTTCATCGGCGGACTGTCGGCGGCCACCGCCATGGTGATCGTGGCCAGCGTCGCCCTTGCCATCATGATCTCGAACGATCTGGTGATGCCGCTTGTGCTGCGCCGCTCCAGCGAGGATGCGATCATCGCCTCCCATGGCGAGGACATGAGCCGGATCCTGCTGCTGACGCGGCGGGCGGCCATCTTCGTCACACTGCTGCTCGCCTATGCCTATTACCGGGCGGCCGGGGACACGGCGGCGCTCACCTCCATCGGCCTGCTGTCCTTCGCTGCCATCGCGCAATTCGCCCCGGCCTTTTTCGGTGGCCTCGTCTGGCGGCGCGGCACGGCGCGCGGCGCCATCGCCGGCATGCTGATCGGCTTCGCCATCTGGGTCTACACCCTGCTGCTGCCGACCTTCGCGCAATCGGGCCTGATCCCGATCACGCTGATCGAGAACGGCCCCTTCGGCATCTGGCTGTTGCGGCCCCAGGCGCTGTTCTCGCTCGCCTTCGATCCGCTCACCCACGGCGTCTTCTGGAGCCTTGCCGCCAATATCAGCGCCTACATCATGTTCTCGCTGTCGCGCGTGCCCGAGCCCGTGGAGCGGCTGCAGGCCAATATCTTCGTGCCGTCCGAGCTGTCGCCGACGCCGGGCCTGCGCCTTTGGCGAACCTCGGTAACCGTCGGCGACCTCAAGTCGACCATCGCGCGCTATCTCGGCGAGGAGCGCACCGACCGCTCGTTCCAGAGCTTTGCCCGCGAGCGCGGGCGCGACTTCGACCCGAGCGCCACCGCGGATGCCCAGATCCTGCGCTTTTCCGAGCAGCTGCTGGCCAGCGCCATCGGCGCCGCCTCGTCGCGGCTCGTCCTGTCGCTGCTGGTCAAGCGCCGCGACCCCAGCGGCAAGGGCGCGCTGAAGCTGCTGGACGACGCCACGGTCGCGATCCAGTACAACCGCGACCTGCTGCAGACCGCGCTCGACCAGGTGCGCCAGGGCATTTCGGTCTTCGACCGAGACCTCAGGCTGATCTGCTGGAACCGGCAGTTCCGCGAGTTGCTCGGCCTGCCGGCCGAGTACGGCCAGGTCGGAACGCCGCTCGATGCCATCATCCGGTTCAATGCAAAACGCGGGGAACTGGGCGCCGATCCGGTGGAGGTGATCGTCGGCGACCGCCTGGACAAGCTAGTGGTGCGTCACGAGACCTTTCAGGAGCACATGGCCGGCAGCGGCCTCGTCCTGGAGGTGCGGACCAGCCCGATGCCGGACGGGGGCATCGTCACCACCTATACCGACATCACCGAGCGGGTGCTCGGCGAGGAAGCGCTGGCGCGGGCCAACGAGACGCTGGAGCGCCGGGTGCGCGAGCGCACGCTGGAGCTCACCCGCGTCAACGAGGAGCTGACCGACGCCAAGGCGCTGGCGGAAGAGGCGAATATCGGCAAGACCCGCTTCCTGGCCGCCGCCGGCCACGACATCCTGCAGCCGCTCAATGCCGCCCGGCTCTATGCCTCCAGCCTGACCGAGCGCTTCACGGAAGGCGAGCTGAAGCATCTGGTGCAGAATGTCGGCGCCTCGCTGGAATCGGTGGAGGAGATCATCGGCGCGGTGCTCGACATTTCCCGCCTCGACACCGGCGCGCTGAAACCGGAAATCACCGTCTTCCGGCTGGAGGAGATCCTCAATCCGCTGCGCACCGAGTTCGAGCCGGTGGCGGAGGAAAAGAACCTGCGCCTCGCCATCCTGCCGACCAGCCTCAGTGTGCGCTCCGACCGCCGCCTGCTGCGCCGGCTGCTGCAGAACCTCATCTCCAACGCGATCAAATACACGCGCAGCGGCCGGGTGCTGGTGGGTGTCAGGCGCCGCCGCGGCAAGGTGGTGATGGAGGTGTTCGACACCGGCATCGGCATTCCGCAATCGAAGCAGAAGCTGATCTTCATGGAGTTCCACCGGCTGGACGACGGCGCCCGCGAGGCGCGCGGCCTCGGCCTCGGACTGTCGATCGTCGAGCGCATCGCGCGGGTGCTCGACCATCCGGTCACGCTGGAATCGCGCACGGGGCGCGGTTCGCGCTTTGCCATCGAGCTGCCGATGGCCGCCTCCGTGCCGGCCCTCATCGCGCCAGCGCCGGCGGCACCGCACGATGCGCCGCTCAAGGGCCTGCATGTGCTGGCCATCGACAACGAACCTCAGATCCTCGACGGCATGCGGGTGCTGCTGACCGGCTGGGGCTGCAGGGTGACGACGGCGCTGGACCCGCTCGAAGCGGCGCGCAAGACCTTCGAGGCGGGCGAACGGCCCGACGTCCTGATCGCCGACTATCATCTGGACGAGGGAACCGGCGTGGAGGCCGTGGTGCAGCTGCGCTGGCGCTTCGGCACGGAAATCCCGGCGCTGCTCGTCACCGCCGACCGCAGCCAGGGGGTGCGTGCGGAAGCTGCGGCCAAGGAGATCGAGATCCTCAACAAGCCGGTGAAACCGGCAGCGCTCCGGGCCTATCTCTCCCGTGTGCGCAGCGGCAGCGCCGCCGCGGCGGAGTGATCCGCATCACGACACGCGCTCAAGCCTGCGTGTAAACGCTTCTCCTGCCATGAAGCCGCCCTGTTTGCAGGGTCCGGCTCGCCACGCTCGCGCAAACATGCCGGATGCCGGATCGCATCGCCGGGACGGGCCAGAGAGACGAAAATGAGACGACTGCTGCCAATGGCGGGCGCCACGCTTGCCCTGCTCCTTGTCACCTCCGCTGCACAGGCCTCCGGCTGTATCGCGTCAAAGCCTGGCACCGGTCTTTCGGCGGACGAGGCAAGCGCCGTCTACGACTGCCTCAAGGATGCGCTCCTGGAGGGCTACCGGCAGGGCGACAAGCGGTGGATCCCGGGTGACTATGTCGAGAGCTTCCGGCTCTGGGAGCGTGCGAGCCGCAATCCGGCGTTTTCCCCTGCCCATGGCGGACGCCATCTCCTCACCTATGTCAATGCGGCCGGCGCGCGGGACTACCTGCGCTTCAGCGACAGCGACGTGACGATGCCGGTCGGTACGCTGATCGCGGCGGAGTCCTTTTCCGTCGACGAACGGGGCCGCGCCCAGCCAGGCCCGCTGTTCCTGATGGAGAAGGTCGAGCTTGGCCGCTCGCCGCAAACCGACGACTGGTTCTACATGGCTGTTGCGCCGAACGGTTCGCCCATGGTGATGGACGTGATCTCCGCCTGCAGCGCGTGCCACCAGGGCCGGTTCGGCCAGCGCGGCGGGCTCGGCTATCCGCCCGTCGAGGCGCGCGCCGTACCGGTTCCCGCGTCCGGCGGCCAGCCCGAATAGCTCAGCGCGCCTCCGCCGTCAGCCACTGCCCCTGCTCGATCTTGGCGGCGGCGATGACCGCCTGCGTGCGGCTTTCAACGCCGAGCTTTTGCAGGATCGCCGAGACATGCGCCTTGACGGTCGCCTCGGAAACGCTGAGCTCATAGGCAATCTGCTTGTTGAGCAGACCTTCCGACAGCATCATCAGCACCCGCACCTGTTGCGGCGTGAGCGTTGCAAGCCGCTGAGCCATGGCGCTTGCATCGCCATCGGCCTCGCCCAGATCGACATCGGGCGGGGTCCAGCTGCCGCCCGCCATCACCTGGGACACGGCCTCGCGAATGACCTCGATGCCGAGCGACTTCGGGATGAAGCCGGAAGCGCCCAGCTCCATGCAGCGGCGGATCGTTCCCACATCCTCGCTCGCCGACACGATCACCACCGGCACGCTCTGATACTGGGCCCGCAGGTACATCAACCCGGAAAAACCGCGCATGCCCGGCATCGACAGATCGAGCAAGAGCAGGTCGACCTCGCCGTGGCGCTCCAGCTCGGCGGCCGCATCCTCGAGCGTCCCGACCTCGACGATGCCCGCCCCCGGATAGAGACGCTCGATCGTCTGGCGCAGGGCGCCGCGAAACAACGGATGATCGTCCGCCACAACGAAATGATACGTCGCGCTGTCCGGCACGCCGGTTCCCTCCTTAGACGCTGACCGCGATCGATCGCGCGCTTCCCTCGCGGGCCCCTCCCAGAACCCCAAGGGACGTCGCTTCTTCTCTTGCGAGATCGCGGCTTCGCTCTCCCCAAGCCGGTGCCCCCGGCAGACCGGCAATCCGCGGCATTATCGCTACAGGCCCGTCCGGCATCAAGCGGCGGCTTGCAGGCGGTGACCGGCAAGCTCTTACGGGAACGGGCAAGGATCGTGCAAGCTGGCCACACGGGGCATACTGACCATCGAGCGAATCGCATAATCAGATCGATGGCTCGGCCAGGCATGCCGGAGGACTTGGATGACCCTTGACGCAAAGCAGGGCGACACCCCGCAGGCGCGACGCTGGCGCCGCACGGTCGGCCTCGCCATCGCAACCATCGCTATTCTGGCGGTTTTCGCCGTGGTCGTGCCTCTGTTTGCAGGCCAACTCAACGGCACCCGCTTCGCCGGCTTCCCGCTCGGCTACTACATGGCCGCGCAGGGCTCTCTGGTTGCCTTCCTGCTGCTGACCGTCTGGTTCATCCGCCGCCAGGAGCGCCTCGACCGCGAAGCCGGCGTTGCCGAGCCCGACCCGTTCGATTCCGGAGAAGAGCTGCGATGAGGAAGGACAAGGTCGCGGGCCGCGCGGGCCAGCTTTACGGCACTGTCGCAGGCCTCCTCGCCGCCTTTATCGCAGGCCTTGTCATCCTCGAGCAGATCGGCGTGCCCCAGCAGGTCCTGGGCTATTTGTTCGTGGCAGCGACGCTGGTCCTTTATGCCGGCATCGGCATCGCCAGCCGCACGGTCCATGTCACCGACTACTATGTCGCCGGGCGGCAGGTGCCGGGCGTCTTCAACGGCATGGCGACGGCTGCCGACTGGTTGAGCGGCGCGTCCTTCATCGGCCTTGCCGGAACGCTCTACATGCTCGGCTTCGCCGGGCTTGCCTATCTGCTCGGCTGGACCGGCGGCTTTGTGCTCGTCGCCGTGCTCATCGCGCCGTATCTGCGCAAGTTCGGCGCTTTCACCCTGCCCGATTTCCTGGCCGCGCGGTTCGGCGGCCATGCGGCCCGGCTGACCGGGGTGATCGTGCTCTTCGCCTGCTCCTTCACCTATGTGGTGGCACAGTTCTATGCCACCGGCCTCATCGCCTCGCGCTTCCTCGGCATCCCCTTCGGCACCGCCGTCTATGTCGGGCTCGGGACGGTGCTTTTCTGCTCCCTGCTCGGCGGCATGCGCTCGGTCACCTGGACGCAGGTCGCCCAGTATCTGGTTCTGATCGTCGCCTTCATGCTGCCGGTGGCGATCCTGTCGGCGCAGCATTTCGGCATGCCGCTCGCCCAGTTCGCCTATGGCGAGGCGCTGGAGCAGATCGCGGCGCTGGAGCAGCAGATGCTCGCCTCCGGCCTTGCCGATCCCGAAACGCTCGTCCGGCACCTCGTTCCCGGAGAAGCGCTCGATCCGCTGAACTTCACGGCGCTGATCGTCTGCCTGATCATCGGCACCGCGTCGCTGCCGCACCTTCTGATGCGCTTCCTGACCACCTCCAGCGTGCGCGATGCGCGTCGTTCGGCCGGCTGGACGCTGTTCTTCGTCCTGCTGCTCTACGCCACCGTTCCTGCCTATGCCGCCTTCGCCAAGCTGGAAGTCTACCAGAACGTCATCGGCGCCAGCCTGCAGGCGCTGCCCGACTGGATCTACACCTACGGCCGACTCGGACTGGTCGAGATCTGCGGCAAGGCGGCCGGTTCCGCCGAGGCAGTACGCGAGGCCTGCGCCGCCGTGCCGGAAAACGCCGGCGTCCTGCGCCTTTCGGATCTGTCCATCGATCGCGACGTCATCGTGCTCGCCCTGCCGGAGATCGCGGGCCTCCCTTACGTGATTGCCGGGCTGGTCGCAGCCGGTGGTCTTGCAGCGACTCTCTCGACGGCCAACGGCCTGCTGCTGGCCGTCGCCAATGCGCTGGGGCATGACGTCTACTACCGCACGCTCGACAGCCGCGCTCCGGCGAGCCGGCGCCTGCTGGTCGCGCGCCTCTTCCTGCTTGCGACCGCCGCAGTAGCGGCCATCGTCGCATCGAGCCGGCCGTCCGACATCCTGTCGATGGTGGCCTGGGCCTTTTCCCTGGCCGCCTCCGGCTTCTTCCCGGCGCTGGTGCTGGGCATCTGGTGGAAGCGCTGCACGGCGGCAGGTGCCGTCTGCGGCATGCTGGCCGGGTTCGGCCTCACCCTCGCCTATCTGGTGATGACCCAGTATGGCGGCATGGCCGAGTGGTACGGCATCCGCAACACCTCCGCGGCGATTTTCGGCGTGCCGCTCGGCTTTGCGGTTGCCATCCTCGTCAGCCTGGTCACTCGCACGCCCTCGCGCCATGTGCAGGCGATGGTCGAGGAGATCCGCAAGCCTGCCGGCAAGCCGGTGATGATCGACGGAGCGTCCTGAGCCGTCACGGCCCTGCCGAAACGCAGTCCGGGGACATTGCGACCGCCCCCCGGCGGACAGGCGACAGGCACGGCACTTCGGGTTACCGTGCGCGCGACCCACGCTCCCGCGCTAAAGGGAACCGACCATGACAGACGCGCTTTTCCCACTGATCGAGCCGTACCGAACCGGACAACTCGCGGTCAGCGACCTGCACACGATCTACTTCGAGGAATGCGGCAATCCGCAGGGCATCCCCGTGGTGATGTTGCATGGCGGACCGGGCGGGGGCGCGGGCGAGATCCTGCGCCGGTTCCACGATCCCGAACGCTACCGGATCGTGCTGTTCGACCAGCGCGGCTGCGGCCGGTCCACGCCGCATTCGGAGCTGCGCGAGAACACCACCTGGGATCTGGTCGGCGATATCGAGAAGCTGCGCGAGCACATTGGCGTCGACCGGTGGCAGGTGTTCGGCGGGTCCTGGGGGTCGACGCTGGCGCTCGCCTATGCGCAGACCCACCCCGAGCGCGTCACCTCGCTCATCCTGCGTGGCATCTTCCTGCTGCGGCGGGCCGAGCTGTTGTGGTTCTACCAGGAAGGCGCCAGCTGGCTCTATCCCGACCTTTTCGCCCCGTTCCTCGACCTGATCCCGGAGGACGAGCGCAGCGACATGATCTCCGCCTATCACCGGCGCCTGACCGGCCCGGACGAAGCAATGCAGTTCGAGGCGGCGACACGCTGGGCACGGTGGGAGGGTTCCACCCTCTCGGTGCTGCGCGACCCGGCGCGCGAGGCCTCCTTCTCCGACCCGCACTACGCCCATGCCTTCGCGCGCATCGAGACGCACTATTTCGTCAATGGCGGTTTCTTCACCCATGACGACGAGTTGCTGCGCAACATCGGGCGGATCCGCCACATACCGGCGGTGATCGTGCACGGCCGGCACGACGTGGTCACGCCGGCAAAGAACGCTGTCGATCTTGCGACGGCCTGGCCGGAAGCGGATCTGAAGATCATCGAGGATGCGGGCCATGCGGCAAGCGAGCCGGGCATCGTCGCCGCTCTCGTCGAGGCTTGCCGCAGGTTCGCGGACGATCTCAAGGCCGGAGGCTGATGCTCAGGTGCCCAGATAGCGCAGCGTCAGGCTTCGCTGCTGGGCATCGCGCCGATGCTCCACCAGGTAGATTTCCTGCCAAGTGCCGAGATCGAGCCGTCCGGCCACCACAGGCACGCGCAGGCTGACACCCGTCAGCATCGTCTTCACATGCGCGGGCATGTCGTCCGGCCCTTCCGAGCGATGGCGCCAGCCGGCATCCTCCGGGGCAAGCCGCGCCAGCGCATCGAGCAGGTCCGCCTGCACGTCCGGGTCGGCGTTTTCCTGGATCGTCAGCGACGCCGAGGTGTGCCGGAGGAATACGGAAAGCTCGCCATCGCGGGCATTCTGCTCGGCAAGCCATCCGCCAAGGCTGCGGCCGATGCCATAGAAGCGCTGGCCGGAGGTCGCGACCATCAGCCGGCCCATGCGCTGGCGCAGGTCCAGGCCATCGTCCTCGAAGGTCCAGGTCTCGAAGATCGGGTTGCGATAGCTCTGCCGCATGGTTCCATCCGCCTCGCCATGGCGGCGAAGTATGCCGCCGGGCGACCGTGCACGCAAGACGCGCAGACCGCGCCTGCCCCGACGCGAGGCGACTTTTTGCCGATAGATCAATCAGTTTAACGGGTTGGGGCTTGGCAGGAGGTTGTCATACGACTAGCCTTGTCCCGGAGTATCTTCCCTTCAGGCACGACTGGCAGACGAGGCCCCCGGCGACATGGCCGAAGACGAATCTTCACACACGCCCTTCGGTTCGGCTTCCGCGGAAACACAGGCCTTCAACAAGGACCTGTTGCGGCGACTGACCCTGTTGCCGGACCAGTGGTCCTACCCTCCGTCCGTGGTGCGCGAAAGGCGCGCGCAGGGGCTCGGCCCCTTCCCGCTCGCGCCCCGCTCCGCCGACGCACGCGAGATCGCCGTGGCGGGCCCTCATGGCGACGTGCGCCTGCGCATCCTCGCTCCCAGGACGCGCCCCTCCACCGGTGCCTACCTGCACCTGCATGGCGGCGGCTGGACGCTGGGCGCGGCCGATGAGCAGGATCCGCGCCTTGCCGAGCTTGCGGAGGCGACCGGCCTGACGGCCATCTCCTGCGACTACCGGCTTGCGCCCGAGCATCCCTATCCGCAAGGTCCCGACGATTGTGAAGCAGCCGCCGCCTGGCTGTTGAGCGAGGGCGAAAAGTTGTTCGGCGGCAATCGCTTCGCCATCGGCGGCGAATCGGCGGGCGCCAATCTCGCAGCCTCGGTGCTGCTGCGCTTGCGCGGGCGCACGGACCTGCCCTCGCGCTTCGGCGCCGCCGTCTTCACCTGCGGCTGCTTCGATCTCCGGCTGACCCCGAGTGCGCGCAACTGGGGCAGCGACAAGCTGGTGCTCAACACCCGCGACCTGAAGATGTTCGTGCGTCACTATCTATCGCACGGCCATGACGCGGCCGATCCCGACATCTCGCCGCTGCTTGCCGACCTGCGCGGGCTGGTGCCGGCACATTTCGTTGTCGGCAGTGCCGATCCGTTGCTCGACGATACGCTTTTCATGCAAGCCCGCTGGGTGGCTGCCGGCAACGCCGCCGAGATTGCTGTCCATCCCGGCGGGTGCCACGTCTTCCAGCATTTCGACCTCGAGATCGCCCGGGCCAGCAACCGGGCTATCGACGCTTTCCTGAACCGCAGCCTGGCCGCCGCCTGACCCACTTCCCTGTCCGGCCCCCTCCCATCATAAAGCCACCGAGACGCCGACCATGCCCGCCTTCGAGACATTGCTGTCTTTCGTCAATTGCTGGGAATGCGATGAGAACGACCATCTCAACGTCCAGTTCTACCTGTCGCGCTTCGACGAGGCCGACCGCCAGTTTCGCCTGCTCACCGGCCTGAGCGACGCGGTTGCCGGCGTCCGCCGCGCCCGCCACATCCGCTATCACGCGGAGCTTTATTCCGGCGACACGCTGGTGATGACCAGCCACATCGCATTCGACGGCCCGTACATGCTGACGGTCGTGCATCAGCTGCGGCGCACCATCGACGGAGCCATCGCGGCCACCGCCGTGGATGGGTATGCCCCGTCGGACCAGGTGGCGCGCGAACTGCGCCGCCGGTTCGAGGATGCTGCGGCGCCGATGCCGGATGCCGCCCTGCCGCGCAGCCTGCCGACGACGCCCGAGACCCTGTCGATCACGGCACGCCAGATCGAGACGGCGGGGGCTGCCATCACCCACCGGGCGACCGTTCTGCCACGCCACGCCGGGCCGGATGGACGAGCGGAGGACGGCTTCGCCGTCGGCTGCTTCAGCGAGGCGGCCCCGCACCTGTGGAACCGCACGCCGATGACCGAAAGCTGGCTGGAGGCGCGCGACCTTGGACGGGTTGCTGTTGAGATGAAGCTCGTGTGGGCCAGCCCGCTGAAAATGGGCGATCCGGCGGTGACGATGAGCGGACTGACCGGGGCTTCGACCTCGACCTTCTCGTTCCGCCACTACCTGTTCGAGGCGCGCACCCTGCGGCTGGCGGCAATCTGCGACGTTACGGCACTGGCGATGAACCTGAAGACCCGCAAGGCGACGAAGCTGGAAGAGGATGTTCGCAGCGCCATCATCAAGGCCGCGATGAAGCACTGAAGCCTTGCCGCTTTCGCCATCTGACGGCGGGTGCCCCCGAGCGGGGCGCCCTACTCGGCGAAGCTGTCATACTCCTGGCGCAACGTTCTCATCATGCCGAAGAAGCGGCGCATCGCCTTCTCGGTAAAGTCCATCGCGCGATCGATTTCCTTTTCCTCCTCAGGCGTCAGGCTGTGCCGCTCGCCGCCCTTGGGGGCAGCGGGCGCGCGCTCCTCGGCCGCCGGCGGCTCGCCGGCCTTTGCTGCCAGCCTGCGGTTTTCCGCGCGCAAGCTGGCCACTTCCTCGGACAGCCGGGCGACCTCTTCCTCCAGAACGATCTGGACGTCTGGCACCAGCACGCAGCGCCAGGTCTCGTCGCGCTTGAGGCACTGAGAGATGCGGCCGGTCTGGCGGTCGAGGCGCAGGAAGCTCTCTCCGGCGGGCGACAGTACATAGCGCTCGGGATCCGCGTCGGGCCGGTCGCCCGATTGTGCCCCGGTCTGGGCCAGCCCGGAAACCGGCGCCATCGCGCCGATCAGGGCAAGGCAAATCGCTATCCGCTTCATGTCGCTCTCCGAAGGTCAGGGCCGGGCGCTATCATGGCGCTCCGGCATGGCAAAAGCACGGCAGCGGGTCGTCTGGCCCTACGGCTGCTCGTAGGGCGGACGCCCGCTCGCCAGAGCCTCCTCCAACAGTGCCAGCCGGTCCTGCCCCCAGAACACCTCGCCATTGAGCACATAGCTCGGCGAGCCGAACACGCCGCCGGCAATCGCTTCCGACTGATGCTCTTCGTAGCGCTCGACAATGGCCTTCTCGCCGGCATGGGCGATCACCGCGGCCGGATCGAGGCCCAGGCCCGTCAGGATCGCGACATGCACCGCCTCATCGGCGATATCCTGTTCGTTCACCCACAAGGCCTCGAACACCGCCTGCGTATAGGCTGCGACCGGGCCGCCATCGATGGCCAGCGCCAGAGCGATCCTGTCGGCAAGATCCGGGTTTACCGGAAAATACGCGGGCTGGAGCGTCAGCGGCACCTTGCGGTGCGCGCGCCAGCGCTGCAACTCGATGAGGCGATAGGCCTGACGCACCGGATGGCGCCGGGCCAGCGGCAGGCCGCCGGTCTCCGGGAATACGGCTGCCAGCGATACCGGGCGGAAGCGCACGGCGTAGCCCTGCTCGTCCGCCATTTGCAGGAAGGCGGCATGGCCCAGATAGGCCCAGGGGGACGCGTGGGTGTAGTAGTAGTCGATGACACGTTGCATGCAGTGCGGACCTCGCTCGGTAATCGTCGCGAGGCACCCTGCGACGGGACGGCCCGGCAATCAAGTGACCTCGGGCAGCCGCACGCGAATATCACCGCAAGGCCGCGGCCTCATCCTGCGGTAGCAACGCCAGCAGCGCCTCTATCCGGTCCGCCTCCGCCGGCGGCTTGTCCCAGCGCAGCCGGGCGACGCGAGGAAAGCGCATGGCGACCCCGGATTTGTGCCGCGTCGAGCGGTTGAGCCCCTCGAAGGCGACCTCGATCACCAGTCCGATTTGCGGTTCGTGGCGGACTTCGCGCACCGGGCCGAAACGGTTGATCGTGTTCTGGCGCACGAAGCGGTCGATCTCCAGCAGCTCCTCGTCGGTGAAACCGAAATAGGCCTTGCCGACAGGCACGAGTTCGGTCCCCTCCTGACCCTCCCTCCAAACGCCGAACGTGTAGTCGGAATAGTAGGAGGACCGCTTGCCATGACCGCGCTGGGCATACATCAGCACCACATCGACACGGTAGGGATCACGCTTCCATTTGTACCACTGGCCCTTGGGCCGGCCGGGCACATAGGGCGCGTCCCAGCGCTTCAGCATCAGGCCTTCGATGGCGGCCGCATCCTCGCCCTCGTGATGATCGGCAGGCGCCTCGCGCGCGCGGGCCAGCGCCGCCCAGTCCGGCGAGGGCACCAGCGGCGACAGATCGATACGCGGATGATCGAGCGCCTTGAGAAAGTCCTCCAGCTTCGCCCGGCGCTCGCGAAAGGGGCGCTCGCGCAGATCCTCGCCGCCCAACGCCAGCAGGTCGTAGGCGCGGATCGCCGCCGGCAACTCGCGCATCATCTTGGCCGGGACGGTCTTGCGATTGAGGCGCTGCTGCAGGGCGTTGAAGCTCTGCACCTTGCCGTCGATCACCACCAGCAACTCGCCGTCGAGGGCCGCGTCGAAGTCGAGCGTCTCCACCAGGTCGGGAAAGGCGCCCGATATGTCGTCTCCCGTCCGGCTGTAGAGCCGCCGGCGCAGCCGCCCGTCACGCCCCGTCGACACGGCGGCCTGCACGCGGATGCCGTCCCATTTCCACTCGGCCGCAAAGTCGGCCGTGTCCAGCACCTCCATGTCGCGCGCTTCCAGCGGATGCGCCAGCATGGCCGGGCGAAACGGTACCGGATCGTCGGTTTGCGGCTGCTCGCCCTCGCCCAGCGCCCAGGCGAACAACCCATCATAGGGCGGCGAAAGCCCGTGCCAGACCTGTTCGATGTCGTCCGGTTGCAAGGTGCCGAGCGCCGCGACCGCGGTCTTGGCGAGGCGCGCGGAGACGCCGACGCGCAGGCCTCCGGTGACCAGCTTCAGCAGCGCCCAGCGGCCGGTCTCGTCGAGTGTGTCGAGCCACCCCGCGATCATGCCGGGCGCCTCTCCGCGCCCTGCCTGCTGCAGCCGGCGGACCACCTCGGGCAGGTCCGGCGCGGTCGCCTCCCCCCTTGCGTCAGCCGGCCAGATCAGCGCGATCGTCTCGGACAGATCTCCGACGAAGTCGTAGGAGAGTTCGAACAGGTGCGGATCGACCCGCTCCGCGACCAGCGCCCGCAGCATCGCCGGCTTGGCGTGGCGAAAGCCGAGACCGCCGGTCAGCGCAGCAAGCGCCAGCCCCCGCGCCGGGTCGTTCTCGCTACGGAAATACTCCGTCATCAAAGCGAGTTTGGCGGACCGGCGCGGCTCGAAGGACAGCCTGTCCAGCAGGGCGGCGAAACGCTGCATTGTCCCTCTGGGCGTCCCTCAGGGCTCGTTGACGATCATGGCGATACGCCAGGCATCGCCGTCGTAGATCAGGTGGTAGTGGCAGGTGAACTCGATCACCGGCTCGCCGTCCGCGTCCGACTGGACCCAGGTGAGCGTTGCCATGGCCGCATCGCCTTCCACATGGGCGGAGAGGATGTCGAAAGCCGAGGTCACCACGCCTTCCTTTTCCAGCGCGGCGAACAGCGTCTCGATATTCTCGAGCAGCTCCTCCTCGTCCTGGAACACGTTGCCCTTGCCGAACTGCCAGATCACTGCCGGATAGGCGAAGCAGTCGGCCACGGCCTCCGCGTCGTAGTCCTCGAAGGCATCGCGGTAATCGTCGAACAGATCGAGCAGCTCCTCGTCATAGCCCTCGTCCGGCTCCGCCAGACCTTCCGGTTCCCGATGCTCTTCGCTCATGTCTTGCTCCCGATCCCGGCGGCCGTTTCCGCCGTTTCGACTTTACCCGCCGGCTCGGCCGCATCCCCCTCGTCGCCATAGCCGATGAGGTTGAGCGGACGGGCGGCCAGTCCCTGCTGCCGGCACCAGTGGACGAGGGCCTCCTCGGCGCCATGCGTAACCCATATCTCGCCGGCCCCGGTCTCCGCCACGGTTTCCCGCAAGTCATCCCAGTCGGCATGGTCGGAGATGACCAGCGGCAGCTCGGCGCCGCGCTGCCTTGCCCGGGCCCGTACCCGCACCCAGCCGCTGGCAACCGCCGTCACCGGATCGCCGAAGCGCCGGGCCCAGCGGTCGGCGAACTGGCCCGGCGGGCACAGCACGATCTCGCCGGCAAGCTCCTTCGCCCTCTGTCCGACGGGCTCCAAGGCCCCGAGGTCGATGCCTTGCGCCTGATAGTAGCTGCAAAGCCGCTCCAACGCGCCGTGCAGGTAGATGGTGCGCTGGTAGCCGGCGGCGCGCAGCTCCGCGATCACCCGCTGCGCCTTGCCCAGCGAATAAGCGCCGACGAGATGCGTGCGTCCGTCGAACAGCGCCAGGCTTTTGAGCAGCTTGCCGATCTCGCCGGCGGCCGGCGGATGGCGGAAGACCGGCAGGCCGAAGGTCGCCTCGGTGACGAAGACCTCGCAGGCCAGCGGCTCGAAGGGGGCGCAGGTCGGGTCCGGCTGGCGCTTGTAATCGCCGGACACCACGACGCGCGTGCCCTTCGCGGTCTCGATCTTCACCTGCATGGAGCCGAGCACATGGCCCGCCGGATGGAAGGAGACGGAAACGTCGCCGATGCGGATGACCTCGCCGGGAACGGCCTCCTGGCGGGTGCCGGTGAAATCCTCGCCATAGCGGATCGCCATGATGTCGAGCGTCTCGCGGGAGGCCATGACCGCGCCGTTGCCGGGGCGCGCGTGATCAGCATGGCCATGGGTCACCAGCGCCCGCTCGACGGGACGCACCGGGTCGATATGAAACCCGCCGGCGGGACAGTAGAGCCCTTCCGCCGTCAGGGTCAGCACATCGCCGCCGGTCGTTCCGGCTGAAGGGGAGGCCTCACGCATCATCCTCCCTATGTAGGAGTGTTCGGGCGGATTGGAAATGCATCCCCGGCTCGACGAACAGACAAGGAACAACTATCTCTGAACGCGATGGATGCCGCAGCCCAGCCTCTTCTGCCGGAACGCTTCTCCCGCTGGTTCGAAAGCCGCGGCTGGAGCCCGCGCGCGCATCAGCTGGACCTGCTGGAGACGGCCCGCTCGCGCCGCTCGGTGCTCCTGATCGCTCCGACGGGCGCGGGCAAGACGCTGGCCGGCTTCCTGCCCAGCCTCGTCGCATTGTCCGAGCGCCCGCGCCGCAAGCCCGGTTCGGCCGGAGCGCGCCGGGGCGTCCACACGCTGTACATTTCGCCGCTGAAGGCGCTGGCGGTGGACATCGCCCGCAACCTGGAGGCCCCGGTCGCGGAGATCGGCCTCGACATCCGCATCGAGACCCGCACCGGCGACACGCCCGCCCACAAGCGGCAACGGCAGAAGCAGGTCCCGCCGGACATCCTGCTGACGACGCCGGAGCAGATCGCCCTGCTCCTGTCGGATGCGCAGGGGCGCGAGATGCTCGCCGACGTCGACACGGTGATCCTCGACGAGTTGCACGCGCTGGTGACCTCCAAGCGCGGCGACCTGCTCGCCCTCGGCCTTGCCGCGCTGCGCCGGATCGCGCCCTCGCTTCGCACCATCGGCCTGTCGGCAACGGTCGCCGAGCCGGACGAGCTGCGCGCCTGGCTGGTGCCGCAGAGCGAGGGCGCCCCTCGCGCGCTCGCCGACGTCGTCACGGTCGCCGGCGGCGCAGAGCCGGACATCACCATCCTCGACAGCGACGAGCGGCTGCCCTGGTCGGGGCACTCGGCCCGTCATGCGGTGCCCGACATCTACCGGATCATCTCGCAGCACCGGACCTCGCTCGTCTTCGTCAACACGCGCTCGCAGGCCGAGATGCTGTTCCAGGCGCTGTGGCACGCCAACGAGGACAACCTGCCGATCGCCCTGCATCACGGATCGCTCGACGTCGGCCAGCGGCGCAAGGTCGAGGCGGCGATGGCTTCGGGCGCCTTGCGCGCCATCGTCTGCACCTCCTCGCTCGACCTTGGCATCGACTGGGGCGATGTCGACCTCGTCATCAATGTCGGCGCGCCGAAGGGCGCAAGCCGCCTCGCCCAGCGCATCGGCCGCGCCAACCACCGCATGGACGAGCCCTCGCGCGCCATCCTGGTGCCTGCCAACCGTTTCGAGGTGCTGGAATGCAAGGCCGCGCTCGATGCCTCGCGCGCCGGCCAGCAGGACACGCCGCCGCTGCGCAAGGGCGCGCTCGACGTGCTGGCCCAGCACGTGCTCGGCTGCGCCTGCGCCGGCCCCTTCGATCCGCTCGAGCTGTTCGACGAGATCCGCTCCGCCGAGACCTATCGCGACCTCGCCTGGGAGCGGTTCGAACAGGTGATCGATTTCGTGGCGACCGGCGGATATGCGCTGCGGACCTACGACCGATATGCGCGGTTGAAGCGACAGCCGGACGGACGCTTCCGCCTGTCGCATCCCAAAATCGCCCAGCAGTACAGGCTCAATGTCGGCACCATCGTCGAGGCGCCTATGCTCAAGGTGCGGCTGGTCCGCTCGAAGTCGGAAGGTCGGCGCACGCCGATCGGGCGCGGCGGGCGCATGCTTGGCGAGATCGAGGAATGGTTCGTCGAACAGCTCGCGCCCGGCGACACGTTCCTGTTCGCCGGCGAGATCCTGCGCTTCGAGGGGCTGCGGGAAAACGAGGCCTATGTCTCGCGTGCCCGCGCCGAGGCGCCGAAGATCCCTTCCTATCAAGGCGGCAAGTTTCCGCTGTCCACCTATCTTGCCGCCGGCGTGCGGGCGATGCTCGCCGACCCGGCCAGCTGGCAGGCCCTGCCCCATCAGGTCCGCGAGTGGCTGGAGATCCAGAAGCTGCGCTCCTCCCTGCCGCAGCCGGAGGGCCTGCTGGTCGAGACCTTCCCGCGTTCGGACAAGCATTACCTCGTCTGCTACCCGTTCGAGGGGCGCCTTGCCCACCAGACGCTCGGCATGCTGCTGACGCGGCGGCTGGAGCGGCTGGGAGCCCATCCGATGGGCTTCGTCGCCAACGACTACGCGCTGGCCGTATGGGGGCTGAGCGATCTCGACGCGCTGATCGCACGCGGCCAATTGTCACTCGACGAGCTGTTCGACGAGGACATGCTGGGCGACGATCTCGACGCCTGGCTGGCGGAATCCAGCTTGATGAAGCGCACCTTCCGCACCTGCGCGGTGATCGCCGGTCTCATCGAGCGCCGGCATCCGGGTCAGGAAAAAAGCGGTCGGCAGGTTACGGTCTCCGCCGATCTGATCTATGACGTTCTGCGCCGGCACGAGCCGGACCATATTCTGCTGCAGGCGACTTTCGCGGATGCGGCGACAGGACTTCTGGATATCTCCAGATTGGGCGAACTTCTTGCCCGAATTCGGGGGCGAATCGCGCATACTTCCCTGGCGCGGGTTTCGCCACTTGCCGTTCCGGTGATGCTGGAAATCGGCAAGGAACCCGTGTTCGGCGAGGCGCAGGAAGCGCTTCTCGCAGGGGCCGCAGGCGATCTGGTCAAGGAGGCTATGGAGTGAGGCCGTTTCTTGCCCGCAACGAGGTGCGACGCTTCGCGCCCGTTTGCCATGACATTTCCATCGCGGGCGAAATCGTCGGCCTTCACGACAGCGGTGCCATGTGGTGGCCGGACGAGAACACGCTCGTCGTCGCCGACCTGCATTTCGAAAAAGGTTCGTCCTTCGCCCGCAAGGGCCTCATGCTACCCCCCTACGACACGGCCGCAACGCTGGAAAAGCTGGCGGAGGCCATCGACGCGTTCCAGCCGACCCGCGTGATCGCGCTCGGCGACAGTTTCCATGACGGCGAAGGCTCCGACCGCCTGCCCGCCTCCTACCGCGCGATGCTGACGACGCTGCAGCTCGGCCGCGAGTGGATCTGGGTGACCGGCAACCATGACCCCATCGCGCCGGTCGGACTGTGCGGCGAAACGGTGGACGAAATCGCCCTCGGCGGCCTCCTGTTCCGCCATGAGCCGGAGGACGGCGCCCCTCCGGGCGAGATCGCCGGACACCTGCATCCGGCCGCCCGCATCCGCCGCTATGGCCGTAGCGTGCGCCGCCCGTGCTTTGCCACCGACGGAACCCGGCTGGTGCTGCCCGCCTTCGGGGTGTTTACCGGCGGGCTCAATGTGCTGGACGAGGCATGGAGCCCGTATTTTCCCGCGCGCGAATTTTCCGTCTTCATGCTCGGCGATGGCCGGCTCTATCCCTTTACCGCGACCCGCCTCGTTTCCGACTGAGCCCGCTCACGCGGCACGGCCGAGCAGCAACCCGGCGGCCGAGACAAGCAAAGCCACGGTGACCACCACGCTGAGCCGCCGCCGCAATGTCGCGTACCACAGCGGCAGCGAGCCCTTGACCGCGGCCCGTTGATCCCAGCCCGCCTGCATCAGGAAACCGCCCGCAAGCACCACCATTGCTGCGACCGGCGGCAACAGCGCGGCACCCCAGCCCAGCAGCGACGGCAATACCGACAAGGCGAACTCGCGCATGCCCCGCTGGCGCCCGGCCATGGCGACGCCCCAGCGCACCCCGCCCAGAAACGACAGGATCGCCGCGCCGTAGATCGTCGCCGCGCGGGCTATCGGCTCGACGAATGACGGCTGGCTCGCCTGCAGCGCGGCATAACAGAGATAGAGCGCGGCGAAGACGAAAGGGAGCAGCCCGGCATAGCCGAGCCGCACGGCGCCAGCCGGGCCCGGCTGGGCTGCAAAACGGGTGAGATCGGGTTTGGCCGCCGCCATATGTACCTCCGCGCCTTTGTGCCGTCCGTGACGGGTGTTTTGCGCGGATACGTCCTAGTCGCGGCGGAAGATCACTCCGGCGAGCCAGCCGGTGAACACCGCCAGCAGCACGGCGAGGAGGCCATAGGCTGCCGAATACTGGTGAGCGAACCAATAGGTGTACTGCTCGAAGCCGGTCTTGGCGACGCGCAGAGGCATCTGCGTTTCGGCCAGCAACGTGCCCCCCTGCAGCAGGTAGACGGTCACCTTATAGTCGCCCACCGGAATGTTCGCCGGCAGCGCCACCGAGGTGCGGAACAGCGAGTTGCCTAGGAAGTCGATGACGTCGTGGCGCTCGGAATAAAGGCCGCTCGCCTGGCGCAGGCGCAAGAACGCCGCGCGGAAATTGTCCCGGTCGCTGATCGGCACCTGCGAGGCGCGGGCGATCCGGAGATTGAGGAAATGCAGCCCGATCCGGTGCTCTTCCAGAATGGCGCGCGAGGAAAGCTCGTGCGGAGGCCGGGTCGTGTGCACCGCAAGGAAGCTCGGCACCTCGGCAAAGACTTCCGCGTCCCGGTTCACCCAGATGCCGAGAAAGCGGCCCTTGCGCCGCGTGGTCACATCGCTTTCCGGCCCCGAGACAACCACCGCAATGTCGTACGGATCGGGCCGGCCGACCGTGCCCGCATCGCGGGCGATCTCGCCGAAGACGACGATGTTGGTGCCCGTATAGTTGGACTCGATCCGCACCACATCCGCCGACAGCGCCGCGGTCAGGCTCTCGGCCCGCGCGGGCGCTCCCGCTTGCGCGAACACGATGGCGAGCAGGCCGAGGACCGGCAGGAGGAGACGGCGGCCGGTCATTGCGCCGGCTCCAGGATCAAGGTGGGATCGACGGCGTAGAGCTCGTCCGGCTGCATCAGCAGGTTCACCGCGAAGCGGACGCCGACGCCCAGCACCAGCAGTGCCAGCAGCAGCCGCAGCTGGTCGCCGCGCAGCTTCTGCCCCATGCGCGCCCCGAACTGGGCGCCGATGACGCCGCCCACCATCAGGAGCATGGCAAGCACGATATCGACCGACTGCGTGGACATGGCATGCAGCACGGTGGCGGCGGCCATGGTCACCAGGATCTGCAGCAGCGACGTGCCGATGACGATGTTGGTCGGCACCCGCAGGAGATAGATCAGCGCCGGCACCATCATGAAGCCGCCGCCGATGCCCAGGATCGTGCCGAGAAAACCGATGATGGCGCCCAGCCCGATGATCGGAATGATGCTGACGTACAGCCGCGAGCGGTAGAACCGTACCTTCAGCGGCAGGCCGTGGACCCAGTTGTGCTGCCCGGGCCGGCGCGCCGTCACCTTGGCGCCGGAGCGTCGCCGTGCCATCGCGCGCAGGGACTCGAACAGCATCAGCCCGCCGATGGCGCTGAGGAAGGTCACGTAGGACAGCGAAATGACGAGGTCGAGCTGGCCGAGCGTCTGCAGGATGCCGAACAGCCACACGCCCACCGCCGAGCCGACGACACCGCCGACCAGCAGCATCCAGGCGAGCTTGAAGTCGATCATCTTGCGCCGCCAATAGGCGACGACGCCGGATGTCGAGGACGCGACGACCTGGGTGGTGACGGTGGCGACGGAGATGGCCGGCGGGATGCCGGAGAAGATCAGCAGCGGTGTCAGCAGGAAGCCGCCGCCGATGCCGAACAGGCCCGACAGGAAGCCTACGGCACCACCCATCCCGAACACCATGAACATGTTGATCGGCAGTTCGGCGATGGGCAGGTAAACTTGCACGGCACACCGGCGGCTTGTGGCCGCTCGTCCCCGACGGGCGGCGTGGAGGTTGATGAAATGGCCCGCTGCGCTCTCCGCCTGTGGCGATTGAGGTTCGCAGCCCCCGGAAGCCCATGCTTTTCCTAAGGATAAAGCCTGCCAGCTTCCCTTATGTCAACGTGAAACGGGCGCATTTGCGGCTGCGCCCGCTCCTTTGCGTCGACGGATCCGGCCAAGGCCTTGCACAGGGCCGGATCAGATGTTCTCGCCGGCCAGCGCCTTGACCAGATCCGGCGAGATCGCGCCGGTCACCGGCAGGCCGTTGGCCTGCTGGAAGGCGCGCACCGCCTCGCGGGTCCGCGGCCCGATCTGACCGTCCGGCGTGCCCGGATCGAATCCCCGCTGGGCCAGCAGCTTTTGCGCATTCATCACCAGTTCGCGCGGGTCCGCAGACGCGCTTGCGCGCGGTGCTTCGACCTCCGCCGGCACGGACCAGGCCGGGTTGAACTCCACCTGGTTGGCCGCCAGCGCGCGTGGGGCTTCCTTCCAGGTCTCTACCGCGATGCGCGCTTCGGCCAGCTGCTCGCGCGAGAGCATGTTGGCAAGCTCGTCGCGCTTGTTGCCGGCGTCCCGGTCGCCCTGGCGCGCGGCAAGGGCGAACCACTTGTAGCTCTCGACCAAGTTCTTCTCCAGGCCGAGCCCGCGGGCATAGAGAATGCCGAGATTGTACTGGCTGTCGGCGAGGCCGAAATTGGCGGCCTTCTTGAACCAGTAGGAGGCGTCGTTGAACTCCGGCGTGCCGGACAGGCCTTCCGCGTAGAGCACCGCGAGATTGTGCGCGGCCTTGGCGTTGCCCTGCTCGGCGGCGCGGCGATACCAGTCGCGCGCCGTCTCCAGGTTCTTCTCCACGCCGCGGCCCTTCTCGTAGAGGCTGCCGAGACGGTACTGGGCGGGTGCAAGACCGGCATCGGCGGCCTTGCGATAATAGCTGGCGGCCTGCTTCAGGTCCGGCTGGACGCCGGTGCCTTCGGTATAGTTCACCGCGATCGCGAACAGCGCGGCCGGGTCGCCCCCGGCGGCTGCCTGGCGCAGGGAGACGGGACCGGCCTCGGCCGGGATGCCGCCGATAGCCGCGCCCGCTGCGGGGCCGGCCGGCGCCATCGCCGTGGTGCGGGACGCAAGGTCGAGCGAGGCAGGCGCGCTGCCCGGCGTCTGGAACTGCGCACCGGGGATGGTGCCGGGAATGGCGCCCGGAGCGGTCGAGAAGGCGTTGCCGGACACGGCCGGCGGCGCGAAGGCGAGATCGGATCCCGGCTCGGAGGCAGGCGCGCTCTGCGGCCCGGCCAGCGGAACGTCGCCCCCGGTCGCGGCCGGGCGGTCCTGCACCAGGTCCGGCATGTCCATGCCGCTCATCCCCGCATCCGCCGTCGACACGGCCGCTGGCGGCGGCGAGACCGGCTCGGGCGGGGCTTCGCTCGCGAGCTGCCGTGCCTCGGGTACGCGCGCCTTGGCGCCGGCTTCGGCCACGCCCGTGTCTGCGGTCGCGACAGGCGGCACATTGGTCATCGCCTCGATGGTCGGCGGGGTCTCAAGCGAAGCGATGTTGCGCTCGGCCGGCGAGACCAGCTTGAAGATCTGCAGCGCACCGACCGCGATGATCACGGCGGCGGCAGCCAGCATCACCGCGCGGCGACCGCCTGCGGAGAACAGCCTGCGGCCGCCCTTGTCTTCGGTCTCCACCTCTTCCGCATCGACGGACGCCGCAGCGCGCATATCGGCACGCAGCTCATCGGCGAGCTCCTCGCGGCGGCTGCGCGCGGCATCCGAGCGCGGTCCGTCGCGGCGATCGCCGGCAAGCGGCCGCGGCTCCACGACCTCGGCGGTCTCGGCTTCCGGCGCATCCTTGCTCTTTGCCTTGCCGCGCGCGAGCTTGGAGCGCAGCCAGCCGGCAGCGCTGGCGCGCGGCTTGTCGTCGGATGAGGAGGACGTGAGGCTCCCGAAGGACAGACCCGAGCCGGACGCGTTGGCTTCCTCGCTCGCCGCCTGGGCGGCACGGCGGGCGGCGGCGATGAAGTCGGCCTTGCGGTCGCGCCCGTCCTGCGGCTGCGCACCGGTGCGCCCCGCACCCATCGGCGAGGAGGGACGCGCGCCGGCCGGGCGGGCAGCCGAGCGCTGCGGCGGCACGGAGGCATCGGCAGCGGCGGCGGCCGGCATCTCGGCACGCGGCATGATCGGCGCTTCCATGCGCGGCTGCGCCTGCTGGCGCACGCGCGGCTTGCCGGAGCCCGGCTCCAGCGGCCGGTCGTCTTCCGGACCCGGGGGCGGCATCGTGGCGACGCGGGTGTCCTGCTCCAGCGCCATCAGACGGTTGTTGATCGACGCCAGCACGTCCTGGACGCTGTCCATGGATTCGCGGGCACGTCGCTCGGAACTGGTCGCCGCCTCCATCAGGCGGTGCAGGTCGCCGCGCAGGGCCTGGGCGACATCGCCGCCCCCTGCCCCGCCCGACTGCAGCGCGCTCTGGATCTCGCCGAGACGGGCAAAGCCGCTGTCGGCTGCATCCAGCTTCGCGGCAAGCGCCGCGATCTTGTCCTCGACCTGCGACAGCACCGCCGCGTCGTCGCTCGACGCGCCGCGGTTCACGGCCTCGGCGAGATCGCGCAGCTGCGCTTCCAGTTCGACCACGGAGACCGGCTGGGACACGCTGTCGCGCAGCGAGACGATCTCGCGGCGCAGGCTCTCGAACTCGTCGGCGCCGGCGGACGCGCGGCCCGCTTCGAAGCGCTCGTTGAGATTGGAGATGCCGGCCTCCAGGCGGGCGATCAGGTCCGCCTCGATGCTGCCCTGCTGGCCCTCGGCGACGAGCGTCACCCGGTCCGGCCGGTCAAGGGCATTGATCTTGCCGTCGATGGCGGCAAGGCGCTTTTCCAGCAGCGTGAAGGCCGCGTCATAGCTCGGCGGCATCTGCCGCGCGGTCTCGATCCGCTTCAGCCGGCCGGCGATCTCGCCCAGCTTCTCGTCGAGCTGCGGATCGGTGCGGGTGTTGCGATCATCCGCCAGCATGCTGGCGATCTCTTCCAGGCGATCCTGCAGCCGGTCGACCGCGCCTGACTGAGGCAGCCGGTGCTCGATGGCGCCCATCCGCTCGGACAGGTGGCGCTGCTCGTCGACCAGCCGGTCGATCGTATCGAACCGCTGGGCCAGCGCGGTCATGCGCTCGTCGATGCCCGCGAGCAGGTCGCCGACGTCGAAGCGCTCGACAAGATCGCGCACAGCGCGGATCTCGCCGCGCAGCAGGTCGAGATCGGCACCGCCGCTGCGACGCACGAGTTCCTCCACCCGGTGGCCGATATCGGCCACCCGGTCGTCGAGCGCGGCGATCTGGTCGCCGCGCGGCACGATGCGGAACGCTTCCTCGATATCGGCGAGACGACGGCCGAGATCGGCGACGAGCCGGGGCTCCAGCTGATCGCGGGACATCTCGTCGAGGCGCTGGACGAGGTGCGCATAGCCGCTTTCCAGCGTCTGCAGCATGCCCTCGACATTGGACTGGTCGATCATCGACCGCAGATCGGAAATCTCGGCGCGGACCTCGCGCACGATCCGCATGTCGCCCCGGTCGGCACGCAGCCGCTCCACCGCATCCGACAGGCGGCGCATCTCGCCGGTGTCGCGGGAGACGGTCCGCTCGCGCTCGGCGCGCAGGCTCTGGGTGAGGAAACCGCGCAGGTCGGCAATCTCGCGCCGCAGCACGCCCAGCTGGTCGTCCCGCGCGCCGGTGGCGCGGTCGACCCGGTGGGCAAGATCGCGGATCAGCGGGCGCAGGTCCTCCTCGGACCGGTCCTCGCGCCAGTCCGCCGGCCGGCGATAGCCGTCCTCGGGCGCCTCGCGCCAGGTGCTGCGCGCCGGCGACGCAGCCTCGCGGGCCTCGCCGTAACCGTCGTCCGCCAGGTCGTCGTAAGCCGCCTCGCTGTCGTCATAGGCAGCGGGCTGACGGGTGTCGTAATGGGCTGTGCGGCGGGGATCGCGCGGGGCGTCGAAGCCCTCGTCCTGCCAGTCCTCGCTCCACGTCTCGCGGGCCTGCGGCGGCGCGGCGCGGCGCGGGGCACGCGCCGGGGCAGCAGCGCGAGCCGGAGCGCTCGCACGGGCCGGGCGCATCGTCCGCTCCTCGGCGTCGGCCTCGTTGGAGAGATCCTCGACCCGGCGGTCCAGCCGGTCGAGCGCGTTCAGCACCGCCTCGATGCGGCCGCTGCGCGATCCGGCGGGCGCACGCGCCGGGGCAGCGGCGGGCGCTGCGGGACGTTCGTTGCGGGCCCGAGCGGCAGCCGCGCGCCGTGTCTGCCGGTTGCCAGCGGGGGCGGGCTGCGGCGTGTCCATGAGACGGCCCAGGGCATCTGCGACATCGTTGAGCTGCTCGCGCGCCCTCGCCCGGTCACCGCGCTGCGGATCGGCAGCCGGCGCCCGGCGCCGCGGCTCGTACCAGCTTTCCGGATCGCCATGCGCTTCGCGCCCGTAGCCGTCTTCCTGCGGAAGGCCGCGTTCACTGCGATGTCGCGCGTTCCAGGACATGAACTGCCTCTCAAACCCATGTGGGGCGCGTGCGCGCCAGCAATCTTCTTCGCCCCAGGTCGGAACACGGCTACACCGGACCCGGACGAGCTTGCCGTAAACTGTCGCCGCTTATGGTAAACAGGCCGTTAAGTCCGGGATTTACATGCTTAACGACTGGTAAACGCGCCTTGCGGATCGCAAGCCTGCCTCCCGCACGCGTTCGCCAGGAAGCTTGACGCTTACGTCCACGGAATGTATCCCGGAGGCAGGTGACGTAGTGTCACGCTCCCACACACCCGCCGGACCCGCGCGGAGCGATGCCCGCTCCTGCCCCTCGTCTTTCGGGATACTCAAGGAAAATGCCATGAGCGAAGCGCTCTCGGTCAACAACGATATCGTCGAGGCAGTCGCCGCAAAGGACGAAACGACGAAGAAGACGCTCTTCACCATCGGAGATCTTGCAAAGGAATTCGATGTCACCTTGCGCACTCTTCGCTTCTACGAGGACAAGGGCCTTCTGAATCCTCGCCGTGACGGCATGACCCGCATCTACACCCGGCGCGACCGGGCCCGGCTGAAGCTGGTGCTGATGGGAAAGCGGGTCGGTTTCTCGCTCGCCGAGATCCTCGACATGCTCGATCTCTACGACCTGCGCGACGGCCAGGTGACCCAACTCAAGGTGGCTCTGTCGCGCTTCCAGGGCCAGATCGACGTGCTGGTGAAGCAGCGCCGCGACATCGACCAGGCCATCGAGGAGCTCGGCCGGACGGTGGAGATCGTCTCCGGCATGCTGAAGGAGAAGGAGAGCGACTGAGTCGCCCTTCCGATTGCAACAGGGGCGGCATCGCCGCCCGGCACCTTGCCGCAGTTTCCGAACCCGTGCCGCCACCGCGGCGCGGGTTTTTGCGGTCCGGCCTCCGAATTTTGCCGCACCGGTACGATTTTGTTCCGAATCTCCGTGATTTCGCCCCGAAGACGGCCGAGATTGATGCCTGCGGGACTTTTTTCAGCCCCCTGCCGTTGGGACATCCCTTGCGAGGCCCGGCCGGCAGCCATATAACCAGCTCAAGGTGACGTTTACGGAAACGTCAGGTCCATGATGCGGACTGCCCGTCGCAACCGGCATCACAGCCGGGCCGACCTACCGGGAGGATGACCATGCCGAGCTACACCGCCCCCGTCCGGGATGTGATGTTCCTGCTGAACGAGGTGCTGGGCTTCGACCGCCACGGCAACCTGCCGGGCTTTGCCGATGCGACGCCCGATCTCCTCGAGGCGATCCTGAACGAGGGCGCGCGCTTCTGCCAGGAGGAGTTGGCCCCGCTCAACGCCACCGGCGACCGCGAGGGCTGCACCCGCAACGACGACGGCAGCGTGACGACGCCCAAGGGCTTCCGCGACGCCTACGACACCTACCGGGAGAACGGCTGGATCGCCCTTTCGATGCCGGAGGAGTATGGCGGCCAGGGCCTGCCGACCACGCTCAACTCGGTGATGCAGGAGTTCATTTCCGGCGCCAACCTTGCCTGGGGCATGTATCCGGGCCTGTCGCAGGGCGCGGCCGCCGCCATCCAGGTGCATGGCAGCGCGGAACAGAAGGCGCTCTACCTGCCGAAGCTTGCCACCGGCGAATGGTCGGGCACGATGAACCTGACCGAGCCGCATTGCGGCACCGATCTCGGCCTCATCAAGACCAAGGCCGTGCCGCAGGGCGACGGCACCTACCGCATCTCGGGCCAGAAGATCTTCATCTCCGCCGGTGAGCACGACCTGACGGAGAACATCGTGCATCTGGTGCTGGCCCGCATCGAGGGCGCGCCGGAAGGCACAAAGGGCATCTCGCTGTTCATCGTGCCGAAGTTCCTGCCCGATGCCGACGGCAAGCCGGACGCGCGCAATGCGGTGTCCTGCGGCTCGCTGGAAGAGAAGATGGGCATTCACGGCAACGCCACCTGCGTCATGAACTACGACGAGGCGACCGGCTGGCTGATCGGCGAGGAAAACCGCGGCCTCAACGCGATGTTCGTGATGATGAACGAGGCGCGCCTTGCCGTCGGCGTGCAGGGTCTCGCCCAGTCGGAGGTCGCCTATCAGAACGCCCTGGCCTATGCCCGCGAGCGGCTGCAGGGCCGGGCGCTGACCGGCCCGAAGAACCCGGACGGCAAGGCCGACCCGATCATCGTGCATCCGGACGTGCGCCGCACGCTGCTGTCGATCCGCGCCTTCAACGAGGCGGCCCGCGCGCTGGTCCTGTGGACCGCGCTGCAGTCGGACATCTCGCACCGTTCCTCGGACAAGGGCGAGGCCCAGGCGGCGGACGACCACATGGGCCTGATGACGCCGGTCATTAAGGGCGTGCTCACGGACAAGGGGTTCGAGAACGCGGTGGCGGCGCAGCAGATGCTGGGCGGCCACGGCTATATCGAGGAATGGGGCATGTCGCAGTTTGTGCGCGATGCCCGCATCACCATGATCTACGAGGGCGCCAACGGCATCCAGGCGCTGGATCTCGTCGGACGCAAGCTGCCGCGCGACGGCGGCCGGGCGGTGATGGCCTTCTTCAACGAGGTCGGCACCTTCCTCAAGGAGATCTCCGGCGACGAGACCCTCGCCCCGCTCGCCGGGCCGCTCAAGGCCGGCCTCGACGACCTGCAGAAGGCGACCATGTGGTTCATGAGCAATGCCATGACCAAGCCGGACAATGCCGGCGCCGGCTCGACCGACTACATGCATCTCTTCGGCATCGTCGCGCTCGGCTACATGTGGGCGCGCATGGCGAAGAGCGCGCAGGCCGCCCTCGCCTCGGGAGCGGACGGAGACAAGACCTTCTACGAGACCAAGCTGACGCTCGCCCGCTACTTCATGGAGCGGCACATGCCCGAGACGGGGCTGCGCCTCGCCCGGGTCTCGGCCGGCGCCGACACGATGATGGGCCTCGACGCCGCCGCCTTCTGAAGGCAGCGCGAAGGCCCGAACGAAAAGGAGCGGCGCACCTCGCGCGCCGCCCCGCACAACGACAAAACCGTCGCAGGGAGGAAAGCGGCTTGAACGTCTTGAACGCCGGAACGCCGGCATGGATGAGCGATGAACTGACGATGCTCGACGACGCGTTCGCGCGTTTTCTCGAGCGGGAGATCGCCCCGGACTACGAGGCATGGGTGGAGGACGGCTGCGTCACGCGCGAGGCATGGGAAAAGACCGGCGCCGGCGGGTTCCTGTGCTCCGGCATGCCGGAAGAATATGGCGCGGCCGGCGGCACCTTCGCGCATGAATCCGTGATCATCCGCCGCCTCGGCCTTGCCGGCTTCGACCATTTCGGCATCGCGCTGCATTCGGCCATCGTCGCGCCCTACATCAAGCATTACGGCTCGCAGGAGCAGAAGGAACGCTGGCTGCCGAAGCTCGCCTCCGGCGAGATGATCGGCGCCATCGCCATGACCGAGCCGGGCGCGGGCTCCGACCTGCAGTCGATCCGCACCAGCGCGGTGCGCGACGGCAACCACTACCGGATTTCCGGCGCCAAGACCTTCATCACCAACGGGCAGTTGGCGAACCTGATCATCGTCGTCGCCAAGACCGATCCGGCGGCAGGGTCCAAGGGCGTGTCGCTCTTCGTGCTGGAGACGGACGGAGCGGACGGCTTCCGGCGGGGGCGCAATCTCGACAAGCTCGGCTTCAAGGGCAACGACACGTCGGAGCTGTTCTTCGACGACGTGCGCGTGCCGGCAGATGCGCTGCTTGGCCCGGAAGAGGGGCGCGGCTTCTATCAGCTGATGGAACAGTTGCCGCAGGAGCGGCTTCTGGTGGCGGTGCAGGCGATGGCGGCGATCGAGCGCGCGCTCGCCCTCACCCTCGACTACGTCAAGGAGCGGCAGGCCTTCGGCAAGCGCATCCTCGACTTCCAGAACACCCAGTTCAAGCTTGCCGAGCTGAAGACCGAGGCAACCATCGGCCAGGTCTTCGTCAACGACTGCATCGCCCGGCACGTGGCCGGCGAACTCGACGGGGCCACCGCCTCGATGGCGAAATACTGGACCACGGACCTGCAGTCCAAGGTCATGGACGAGTGCCTGCAGTTCTTCGGCGGTTATGGCTACATGAACGAATATCCGATCTCCCGGCTCTACGCCGATGCCCGCGTGCAGCGGATCTACGCCGGGACAAACGAGATTATGAAGGTTCTGATCGCCCGCAGCCTCTAGGGCTGCGGGTACGCATTCGCCGCCCCTTGAAGGGGCCGAACGGCAGGACGGATCAAGGAGGCATTGATGGCCGACGCACTGATTTTCGACCATGTTCGCACGCCGCGCGGGCGCGGCAAGAAGGACGGCTCCCTCTATGAGGTGCCGGCGGTGCGGCTGGCGGCCGAACCGCTCAAGGCGCTGCGCGAGCGCAACGGGCTAGACACGAAGCTCGTCGACGATGTGGTCCTTGGCTGCGTCGATCCGGTCGGCGAGGCCGGCGGCGACATCGCCCGCGCCGCGGTCTTCGCAGCCGGCTACGACCACGCGGTCCCCGGCGTCCAGCTCAATCGCTTCTGCGCCTCCGGTCTCGATGCCGTGAACTTCGGCGCGGCGCAGGTGATGGCGGGCCAGCACGACCTCGTGGTGGCGGGCGGCGCGGAGTCCATGAGCCGCATCGGCATCGGCGCCTCGGGCGGCGCCTGGCCGGTCGATCCGCAGGTCGCCCTGCCCTCCTACTTCATGCCGCAGGGCGTTTCGGCCGACCTCATCGCCAGCAAGTACGGCTTCTCCCGCGATGACGTCGACGGCTACGCGGTGGAAAGCCAGAAGCGCGCCGCCAACGCCTGGGACAAGGGCTATTTCTCCCGCTCCGTCGTGCCGGTGCGCGACATCAACGGCTTGACCATCCTCGGCCGCGACGAGCACATGCGGCCCGAGACCGACATGCAGTCGCTGGCCGCCCTGAACCCGTCCTTCGAGATGATGGGCCAGATGGGCGGCTTCGATGCGGTGGCGATCCAGGCCCATCCCGAACTCGCCTCGCTCACCCATGTGCACCACGCGGGCAACTCGTCGGGCATCGTAGATGGGGCCGCCGCTGTTCTCATCGGCAACCGCAAGGCCGGGCGCAAGGCCGGCCTGACGGCGCGCGCGCGCATCCGCGCCTTCGCCAATATCGGCTCGGAGCCCGCCCTGATGCTGACCGGGCCGGTGGACGTCACCGAGAAGCTGCTCGCCAGCGCGAAGATGTCGCTGAAGGACATCGACCTGTTCGAGATCAACGAGGCCTTCGCCTCGGTGGTGCTGCGCTACCGGCAGGCCTTCGACCTCGACCCGGCCATCGTCAACGTCAACGGCGGGGCCATCGCCATGGGCCATCCGCTGGGAGCGACCGGCGCGATGATCCTCGGCACCGTGCTCGACGAGCTGGAGCGGCGGGACCTCAACACCGCGCTGGTGACGCTGTGCATCGGCGCCGGCATGGGCACGGCAACGATCATCGAACGGGTGTGAGCGTGACGGGGCCCGGCGAAATGGCGGAGCTAGGCGACCTGCGCGGCCTTTGCACGGTCGAAGGCGGGCAGCGCGGCCAGGGTCGGACGTGCCAGGTAGTAGCCCTGCACGAGCGAGATGCCCGCCGCTCGCAGCACCGTCAGCTCGGCCTCGGTCTCGATACCTTCGGCAAGCACCGTGATGTCGAGCTGGCGGCAGATGCCGATGATGCCGGCAACGATCGCCTGGCGGGCCGGGCTGGTGTCGATATCGCGCACCAGGTCCATGTCGATCTTGACCAGGTCGGGCTGGAAATTGGCGAGAAGCTTCAGGCCGGCATAGCCGGCGCCGAAATCGTCGATGGCCGTGATGAAGCCGCGCCGCTTGTACTCCGCGATGATGCCCTTCACATGCCCGGTGTCGATCATCGGTTCGTTTTCGGTGAACTCGAACATGATCCGGTCGAGCGCAAATCCGGCGCGGCCGGCGGCAAGCAACGTCGTGCGGATGCAGGCGGCCGGATCGTAGACCGCGTTGGGCATGAAGTTGATGGACAGCCGCGTGTCGCCGTCGCCGAAAAGCTCGGCGGCGAGCTCGATCGCCTTGACCCGGCAGGCCTGATCGAAACGGTAGCGGTTTTCCGGAGTGACCCGTCCGAGGATCGTCCCGGCGGACTCCCCGTCGATGCCGCGCACCAGGGCCTCATAGCCCCATATCCGGTTCCGGTTGAGGTCGATGATCGGCTGGAACGCCATCGTGAAGTCGAAATCCAGGCGAGCGCCGTCGCGGCATCCTTCGCACTGTCCGCTCATCCGCCTCACTCCCGCTGGTATCCTGTTACCTCAACGCGTTCTACCAGCCCAAAATTGCCATTTGCTTACCCGGCGCACCCGCACGGCAGCGCATTTTTCCAACGCAACAACGGCACGCGCCACTGACATCAGGAGGCCGACATGGCTTACAGGAACTTCACCCTGACCACCGACGCCGGCATCGCCCACATCGTCTGGGACATGCCGGGCAAGAGCATGAACGTCATCGACATGTCGGTGATGGACGAGCTGGACGCCATCGTCGATGCGGTGGCGGGCGATGCGACCGTCAAGGGCGCCGTCATCACCTCGGGCAAGACCGCCTTTTCCGGCGGCGCCGACCTCACCATGCTGGAAGGGCTGCTGCGCGACTTCCATGCCAAGCGGGCGAAGGATCGGGAAGGGGCGGCGCGGATGCTGTTCGACGGTTCGCGGCGCCTGTCGCAGATCTTCCGCAAGCTGGAGACCTGCGGCAAGCCGTTCGTCGCGGCGATCAACGGCACCTGCATGGGCGGGGCGACGGAACTGGCGCTCGCCTGCCATGCGCGGGTGGCGGCCGAGGACGATGCCTTCAAGATGGCCCTGCCGGAGGTCAAGGTCGGCCTCTTCCCCGGCGCGGGGGGCACCCAGCGCGTCATGCGCATGGCCGACAGCCAGCAGGGTCTGCAGTTTCTGCTGCAGGGCAAGACGCTGAACGCCGCACAGGCGAAGGCGATGAAGCTGATCGACGAGACCGCTCCGGCCAGGAAGCTGGTGGCGACGGCCGTGAAGATGCTGAAAGCGGGCGTCGATCCGGTCAAGCCGTGGGACCAGAAGGGCTTCCGCCTGCCGGGCGGGGGGACCTACTCGCCGGCCGGCTTCCAGTTCTGGCCGGCGGCCAACGCCATCTACCGGCGCGAGACCCATGACAACTATCCCGGTGCTAGGGCCCTGCTGCAGGCGGTCTACGAGGGCCTCCTGATGCCGATGGACCAGGCGCTGACGGTGGAAAGCCGCTACTTCGCCCATGTGCTGCAGACGCCGGAAGCGGCCAACATGATCCGTTCGCTGTTCGTCTCCATGCAGGAGCTGAACAAGGGCGCGCGGCGGCCGACCTCGGTCAAGCCGAACCGCATCCGCAAGGTGGGCATTCTCGGCGCCGGCTTCATGGGCGCCGGCATTGCCTATGTCACCGCCAAGGCCGGCATCGACGTGGTGCTGATCGACCGCGACCAGGCGGCGGCAGACAAGGGCAAGGCCCATTCCGACGAGCTGGTCTCCAAGGCGATCAAGCGCGGACGGGCCAGCGAGGCCGACAAGGTGGCGCTGCTGTCGCGCATCACAGCAACGTCCGACTACGAGGCACTGGCGGATTGCGACCTGGTCATCGAGGCGGTGTTCGAGGACCGCGAGGTCAAGCGCGTCGTCACGGAGAAGGCCGAGGCGGTGCTGAAGTCGAAGGCGATCTACGCCTCCAACACCTCGACCCTGCCGATCACCTCGCTCGCCGAGGCCTCGAAGCGGCCGAAGAACTTCATCGGCATCCACTTCTTCTCACCGGTCGACAAGATGATGCTGGTCGAGGTGATCCTCGGCAAGAAAACCGGCGACAAGGCGCTGGCCATGGCGCTCGACTACATCAAGGCGATCAAGAAGACGCCGATCGTGGTCAACGACTCGCGCGGCTTCTACACCTCGCGCGTCGTCATGACCTATATCCGCGAAGGCCTGATGATGCTGGCCGACGGAGTGCCGGCAGCGATGATCGAGAATTGCGGCCGCATGGCCGGCATGCCGGTCGGCCCGCTGTCGCTCGGCGACGAGGTGGCGCTGGACCTTGCCTGGAAGATCGTCTCGGCAACGCGCAAGGACCTCGGCGTCAAGTATGTCGAAGGCCCGCTCGACAACATCCTGGAAGAGATGGTGGTGAAGCGCGAGCGGTTCGGACGCAAGAACGGCAAGGGCTTCTACGATTATCAGGGCCGCGACAAGAAGCTGTGGCCCCGCATTCCCGAGGTGGTCGGCAAGCCCAAGCCCGCCGATGCTTTCGACGTGGAGGAGCTCAAGCAGCGCTTCCTCGTCATGCAGGCGCTAGAAACGGCGCGGATCTTCGAGGAGAACTGCCTGACGGATGTGCGCGAGGCGGATGTCGGATCGATCCTCGGCTTCGGCTTCGCGCCGTTCACCGGCGGCACGCTGTCCTATATCGACGGCATGGGCACCGCCGCCTTTACCGAGCTGTGCCGCAAGTTCACCAAGAAGTGGGGGCCGCGGTTCAAGCCGAACCGCCTGCTCAAGGAGATGGCCAAGACCGACGCCCGCTTCTACGAGCGCTTCGCTCCCGAAAAGGGACCGGATGCCGGCGAGCGCGAGGCGGCGTAGGGCGCCGCTTTCCACCTCACCACAAATGCGAAGGGCGGCCTCGGCCGCCCTTTTGCGTTTTTCGAACAGGGCAGTGCCCTATCCCCGCGTCCTTGCGGGCAGGCGATGCTACTTGTTGACCAGCAGCAACACGGCCGCGCCGGACTGGTCGCGCAGCAGCACGCGTCCTGGGATGCCGTCGACCTGGGTGACAGCCGGGAAGAAATGCAGGAACCGGCGCTCGAGATCGCCGGACGGGCCCTCGCAAGCCATTTCCGTCGCCATCACGCGGGTCGAGACGGAGAGCGCGTGTCCCATCTGCTGCAGCGTGCCGCGCAGGCGGTTGCAGCCGGCCGAGGCCAGCCACATGCCGTGGCGGTCGATGGTCACTTCCGTGCGGCTGGACAGGCCCTGGTCGACATCGACCAGCGCGCCGCCCGGCGCGGCAAGCGCCTCGATCCGCCATGTACCGGTCACGGAAAGGTCCTGCGCCTCGGCACTCGAGGGGTGGGCGGAAAGGCCGACCAGCGGCGCTGCGGCGAGCGCAAGGACGGCGATCTTTCGCAAGAGGGCAAGGGTCTGAAGAGGCATGTCGACGGGCATTCCTGGCTTGTCGGGCCCCGCGCCGCAGCGGCACGGAGCCTTCGGCTTCGACGGTCGGTTCGCTTTCCGGCTCCGCGTGACCGGGGCTGGAGCCGTGTCCGGGCGCTCCGAAAAGGACCGCCGGCAATGAGGACGCATCTGGGCTCGCCGCCTCCCGAGCCTGAGCGATCCGGACAAATGCCCCATGAATCGCCCGCATCCCGCGACACGAGATGTCACGCTCCAATGTGGCATCATATTGACATTATCACAGAGGGCGCCGCGAAAGGAGCGGAGACGATTTTGCGTTTGATCCGAGCCACCCGCCCGCCTACATCTCAGGGACACGGGATGGTGCGCAGGCCTTTGCGAGCCCCCGGCAGCCTTTGCAGGAACCAGCGCATGTCCAACAGCCCGATCAGCCGCTTTCTCGGAGACTCGCCCGCCCGGGTGATCCTCAAGCTGTTGTTCCTGTCCTTCGTCGTCGGCGTGCTGATGTCGGCGCTCGGCCTGTACCCGCTCGACATCTTCGACGGGATCGTCTCCTTCATCCGCCGCCTGTGGGATCTCGGCTTCGAAGCGCTCGGCCAGCTCGGCGGTTATTTCGTGCTCGGCGCCATGGTGGTGATCCCGGTGTGGGTGGTGCTGCGGCTGATGAGCCTCGGCCGGCGCAGCTGAGCCGGCCCCTCCCCTTGCGGCTTCAGGCGACCTCTGCCGCTGCCCGGTGCAGGATCGTGTGGCGGCGCGCCAGCCTGTCGATATCCTCCAGATAGCCGCCGCCGATGACCCCGGCGAGCGGGACCCCGGCCTTGCGCACCTGTTCCACGACATAGCGGTCGCGGGCGGCCAGTCCCTCGTCGCTCAGCGACAGCCGGCCCAGCCGGTCCTCCTCGTGCGGGTCGACGCCGGCATTATAGAACACGATGTCGGGGCGGAAGGCGGCAAGCGCTGCCGGCAGCACATCGGCCAGCGCTTGCAGATAGGCCCCATCGCGCAGCCCGTCCTCCAGCGGCACGTCGAGGGTCGAGGGCACCTTGCGGACGGGATAGTTGCGGGCCGCATGCAGCGACAGCGTGAAGACCGCCTCGTCGCCGGCAAAGATCTGCGCGGTGCCGTCGCCCTGATGCACATCTAGATCGACGACCATGGCGCGCCGGATCGCCCGATCCGCCATCAGCAGGCGGATCGCGACCGCGACATCGTTGAAGACGCAGAACCCCGCCCCGTGCGAGCTGCGGGCGTGATGGCTGCCGCCGGCAGTGTTGCAGGCGATGCCCCGGTCCAGCGCCAGAAGCGCGGTCAGCACCGTGCCGGCGGTGGCGCAGCGGGCGCGGAAGCCGACGCTCTCGCTCATCGGCAGGCCGATCTCGCGGGCGATGGGCGCCGGCACGTCGGCGGCGAAGACCTGGTCGACATAGGCCCGGTCATGGGCGAGCGCGATCCACTCCGCCGGAGCCGGTGCGGGACGGTGGAAGCCCCCTTCCGCGACCAGCCCGTCCTCGACGAGCACGTCCGCCACGCGGCGGAACTTGTTCATCGGAAAGCGGTGGGCGGCGGGGATATCGGCGCAAAAGGCCGGATGATGGACGATGGCGAGCGACATGCGGAACTTCGAACCCGGTTGCAAGACCAAGTGGGGACAGGCGTTTATACGCTCCGCAGGCCGCAGGAGACCAGTGCAGGGGCATCCCGTCGCGGAACGCCCCCGCACCTTGCAGGGTCTCAGACGATGGCCGCCCTCAAGGGGACCGTCCGGCTCGCCGCCGGACCGGCCAGGCCGCGATGCAACTCGGCCAGTTGGCCCTCGCTGATCGACATGGCCGGCAGACCGGCCACCACGTCGGCAACGATGGCATCGGCATCGGCAAGCAGGACCTCGCCGGCCTGCGTCAGCCGCGCCAGGCTCTGGCGGGCATCGCGCTCGCCCTTTTCCGTGACGACGTAGCCGAGCTTCTCGAGCGGCTTCAGTGCCCGGGTCACCGCCGAGGGCGTCAGGCCGACGGACTGGGCCAGTTCCACCCGCATGGCGCGGCTGCCGGGAAAGTCCGACAGGCTCTTGAGCAGGCGATACTCGCGGAAGCTGACGCCGCGAGCGCCGGCAAGCGGGCGGTCGAGCCGCTTCTCGATGAGGCCGGCAATGTCGAGAAGGGTGAAGACAAGCGCGTTCATGACACGAAACCTTCCATTTGCGTGATTGTTGCAGTCTATATACGTGAGTCCTCACGCATTTCAAGAGGCAATCGGTTCAGGCAGGGAAATCCGGCGCCGACCCTCGACCCGCCGCGCCGTCCAACCATGCCCGAAAGCCGGCCTCCCCGGTGCGCCTCTGCCCAGCATGACGCGTCAGACACCACGAGGCGCGGCCGGACTTCCCATTTCGGGTCGGGTATAATATAGTCCCCTATACTATACAGGGAAGGCACGGACAGGCACGATGTCCCATACCGTTCGCGACGGACAGAAGCTGATTGCCCGGGTTCGCCGTCTCAAGGGGCAGCTCGAAGGCATCGAGCGCGCGCTGGAGGCCCAAAAGCCCTGCGCCGAAATCCTGCGTCAGCTCGCCTCCGCGAGAGGCGCCCTGAGCGGCCTCACCGCAGAAGTGATGGAAGGCCACCTTCACGAGCATGTCCTTCACGCGCAGACCGAGGCCGAGCGCCGGCAGGGCAGCGAGGAGCTGCTCGAGGTCATCCGCACCTACATGAAATAGGCCGGCATCAAATAGGCCGGGCAGCCGGCGACGGGAGAGTGCAATGGCACCCGAGACCATCTCCACCTACACGCACGGACACGACTTTCTCGGCTCGCAGCATCGGCGCAACGAGCGGCGGGTCTGGCTGGTCATTGCCCTGACGGCAACGATGATGGTCGTCGAGATCGCCGCCGGCACGCTCTTCGGCTCGATGGCGCTGCTCGCCGACGGCTGGCACATGTCCACCCACGCAGCCGCCCTGCTCATCACCGCCCTTGCCTATCTGTTCGCACGCCGGCATCGCAACGATCCGCGCTTCAGCTTCGGCACCGGAAAGCTCGGCGATCTCGGCGGCTTCGCCAGTGCCATCGTGCTGGCGCTCGTCGCGCTGCTGATCGGATGGGAAAGCCTGCTGCGCCTCGCCAACCCGGTGGCGATCAGCTTCGAGCAGGCCATTGCCGTCGCCGTCATCGGACTGGTGGTGAACCTGGCCTGCGCCTGGCTGCTCAGGGACGATCATGGTCACCATCATCACGGCCATCATCATCATCATTCCCATCACGGCCATCATCACGACCACGCCCACCATGACGCGCACGACCATTCCGGCCATGGCCCGGCGCGCGACAACAACCTGCGCGCCGCCTACCTGCATGTGCTGGCCGACGCCCTGACATCGGTTCTCGCGATTGCCGCATTGCTGCTCGGACGCAGCCAGGGCTGGCTCTGGGCCGATCCGCTGATGGGTGTCGTCGGTGCGCTGATCATCGCGCGCTGGTCGTGGGGCCTGATCCGGGCGACCGGCGCGGTGCTGCTGGACCGCACACCCGAGGACGAGCACCTGCCGGAGGAGATCCGCAAGGCGATCGAGACCGCAGGCGACCGCATCTGCGACCTGCATGTCTGGCAGGTCGGGCCCGGCCACCACGCCGCCATCGTGTCCTTGGTGTCGAACGCGCCGAGGGACCCGGCGCATTACAAGGCAAGGCTCGCCCGGATCGCGGCGCTGTCCCACATCACGGTGGAGGTTCAGCCGGCACCGCAGTCGGCCTGAGAGCAGACCGTACCGACGCCTGCGTCCTCAGCCCGCCTCGTCCGCGATCCACTGGTGAAAGGCGCGCATGGCCGGCGTCTGCCGGCGCGATTTCAGCCAAGTCAGCCAGTAGGCGCCGAGCGAGGCGTCCACCGCGAAGGGGCGGACCACCCGCCCCTCCTCGATCTCGCGCGCAAACATCGCAACCGGCACCAGGGCAACGCCCGCTCCCAGCGATGCCGCCTCCACCAGCGCCCTTGAGGAATCGAACATGAAGCCGCGCGCCGGCAGCGGCTCGAGCCCGGCCATGCGGAACCAGGCCGCCCATTCATCCTGCCGGTAGGACCGCAGCAGATCCTCGCCGGCCAGATCGGCCGGCTGCTTCAGCCGCGCCGCGACCTGCGGCGCGCAGACCGGCGAGAACGGTGCCTCCATCAGCCGGACCGCATCCGTCGCGTGCCAGGCGCCGTCGCCGAAGCGGATGAACAGGTCGAGCCCGTCAAGCAGCATGTCGGCCCGGTTGTTGTTGGTCTTCAGCCGCAGATCGACATGGGGGTTACGCTCGCGAAAGCCCGCCAGACGCGGCAGCAGCCAGCCGATGGCGAAGGTGCCGACGACGCCGATGGTCAGAATTTCGCGGAAATTGCCCTGCTCGAACTGGCTCAGCGTCGCGCTCATCCGGCGGAAGGCGTCGGTCAGCACGGGCAGCAGGGCCTGCGCCTCGTCGGTGAGCGCGAGCCCTCGCGGCAGGCGCTTGAACAGGGTGAGGCCGAGCGTGTCCTCAAGCGCCTTCACCTGATGGCTGATCGCGGTCTGGGTCACCCGCAGCTCCAGCCCGGCACGGGTGAAGCTGCCGAGCCGGGCCGAAGCCTCGAAGGCGCGCAGCGCATTGAGCGGCAGTTGCGAGACGTCCATGGGCTTTTCTCCAAGACCAAGATTTTCTCATGTCTAATCCCAGAATTGATCGTTTGGCGAGGGTCTCGTGTTTGCGCATGATCGCTCCCGCAGGCTGGGAGGCCATCCAGCGCCACCTGCCGCCGGCACCGACCGGCGCGGGTCGCACGCTTTCACCACGGAGACGAAATCCATGTTCAAACTGTCTCGCCGGCAGGCGCTTGCCGGCTCGCTTCTGCTCGCCCCGACGCTGGCCGCCGGCACCACTCTCGTGACGATGCCCGCCCGTGCCGGCGTGGCCGATGTCGCCGATATCGAGGGGCGCCTTGCCGCGCTGGAAAACAAGCAGGGCGGCCGCCTCGGCATCGCCATCCATGACGTTGCCAGCGGGCAGACCTTCGGCAATCGGCTGAATGAGCGGTTTCTGATGGCCTCTACGTTCAAGCTGATGCTCGCCGCCTTCGTGCTTGCCCGCGTCGACCGGGAGGAGGAACAGCTCGACCGGCGCATCCCCTTCACCAAGCGCGATCTGGTGTCCTGGTCGCCCGGCACGGAAAAGCACGCCGGCGGTCCCGGCCTGACGGTCGCCGAACTGTGCGAGGCGACGATGACGCTGTCGGACAACACCGCCGCCAATCTGCTGCTGGCAAGCTTCGGCGGCCCGGCCGCGCTGACGGGCTTCGCCCGCTCGCTCGGCGACGAGACCACCCGTCACGACCGGACGGAGCCGGCACTCAATGCCCATGACGGGCCCGATGACGAGCGCGACACCACCACGCCGGCAGCGATGGCGGAGACCCTGCGCAAGCTGCTGTTCGGGGATGCGCTGTCGCGCCGCTCGCGCGACCGGCTGACCGCGTGGATGGTCACCAACCGGACCGGCGATGCGCGCCTGCGCGCCGGCTTTCCCGCCGACTGGCTGGTCGGCGACAAGACCGGCACCAGCGGCAAGGGTCACGCCAACGACATCGGCGTCGCCTGGCCGAGCGGGCGCGGCGCGCTGATCGTCACCGCCTATTGCGAGATGCCCAAGGCCGAGGCCAAGACGCGCGACGCCACCATGGCAGAGATCGCCCGCATCGCCGCCTCCATCTGAGGCAGCCCGGGCGGGATGGCCTTGCTGCCGTCCCGCCCCATCCGACATTTCTTCAAGGCATTGGCCGCCCCTTCGCCTACCCTCTCCCGCAGCAATCACGGGAGCACCGCATGAGCGTCAGGCGCATCGTCGCGAATATCGCCGTCACCGATACCGGGCCGTCCGCGGCCTTCTACCGGGACATTCTCGATCTCGAGCCGGTGATGGACCACGGCTGGTTCCTCACGCTGGCTGCCGAAGCCCAGAGCCCGGCACGCCCGCAGATCGGCATCGCCACGCAAGGAGGTTCGGGCACGCCGGTGCCGGACCTCTCCATCGAGGTGGACGACCTCGATACGGTCATCGCTCGCATCGCGCGCGCCGGACTTCGCCCCGAATACGGGCCGGCCGTTGAGCCCTGGGGCGTGCGCCGCCTGTTCCTGCGCGATCCGAACGGACGTCTGCTCAACATCCTGGAGCATGCGGGGGAAAGCTGAGACGAGAGCACAGCGCGCCGCGGCCCCTCCACTCGTCCTCCCGGACGGCGCGCCAGCGCCGAGCCGGGACCAGAGACAACCCCTACAGGCGCGAGACGGGAAGGCGCCCGTCTCCCCTGCTGCTGTCATACCTGCGAAGGCAGGTATCCAGTATCCGCCGGGGCGGGTGATGTCGCGAAAGCGGCAACCTGAGGCCGCCGGGCGATGCCGAGGCCGGAGCCATGCCACCTGTGGTTACTGGGTCCCGGTCTTCGGCTCCGCCGAAACCGGGACGACAGCCGGTGGATCGGGTTCGCGCCGCGTGTCGCCGCCACTCCTTCGCCCCCACCCCTCCACTCGTCCCCTCGAACGGCGCGCGGCAAAACGAAAGAGAAACCTGCTGCCTTCTCACACCGCCCGCCCGCCACATCCCGTTTGACCGTTCCACCTCTGTTCGCTAGCGTCCGGCCAAACGACTCTCCTGCCCGCCTGCACCCCGCATTTTGAGCCAAGCCAGATGACGAGCCAGCCCGGCGCCGTGCGCCCGTTCGACGTGACCAGCCGCAGCGTGCTTGCCATCGCGGTGCCGATGACGCTCGCCTATCTGTCGACGCCGCTGCTCGGTCTGGTCGACACGGCAGTGATCGGCCAGCTCGGCGATGCCGCGCTTCTCGGCGGCATCGCGCTCGGCGGCGTGCTGTTCGACATCGTCTTCACCAGCTTCAACTTCCTGCGCGCCGGCACCACAGGCCTCACCGCGCAGGCCGCAGGTGCGGGCGACGGCGAGGAGGAGCGCGCCGTGCTGTTCCGTGCCGTGCTGCTGGCAGTGGTGCTCGGGTCGGTGGTGATCGTTCTGCAGCAGCCCGCGCTCTCCGCCGGCCTGTGGCTGATGGGCGGCAGCCCCGAGGTACAGGCCGCGACCACCAGCTATTTCGCCATCCGCGCCTTCTCCGCGCCGCTGGCGCTCGCCAATTACGCGTTTCTGGGCTGGTTCATCGGCCGCGGCCGGGCCATGACCGCGCTCGGCCTGCAGACCTGGCTGAACGGCTTCAACATCGCCCTGTCCGTGCTGTTCGTGCTGTATTTCGAGTGGGGCGTCGCGGGCGTTGCCGCTGCCACCGTCGCGGCCGAGGCGCTGACCGCGCTGGCCGGCACGGTGCTGGCCGCCCGCGCCCTGTCGGGCCGGCCGCTCCCCACCCGCGCGCAGGTGTTCGACAAGGTCCGCTTCAAGCGGATGATGGCGCTCAACGGCGACATCCTGATCCGCTCCTTCGCGCTGATTACCGCCTTCGCCTTCTTCATGTCGCGCTCGGCAGCGCAGGGCGACACCGTGCTGGCGGCCAATGCCATCCTCGAGAAGCTCTTCATGGTGGCGAGCTTCTTCCTCGACGGCCTTGCAACGGCGGCCGAGCAGCTTGCGGGCCGCGCGGTCGGGGCGCGCTACCGCCCGGCCTTCGACCGCTCGCTCAAGCTCAGCCTCGTCTGGGGCTATGTGCTCGCCGGGCTGATTTCGCTGGTCTTCTTCTTCGCCGGCCCGGTGCTCATCCATGCGATGACGACGGCGGAGGACGTGCGCCAGGTCGCGATCACATACTTAAGCTGGGCGGCGGCGACGCCTCTGTTCGGGGTGCTGGCGTTCCAGATGGACGGCGTGTTCATCGGCGCCACCTGGTCGCGCGACATGCGCAACATGATGCTGCTGTCGCTGGTGCTCTACTTCGCCGCCTATGCGATCGCCTTCCCCATACTCGGCAATCACGGCCTGTGGCTCGCCTTCACCATCCTGCTTGCCGCGCGCGGCTTCTCGTTGCTGGCGATCACCGGCCGGCGCGCGCGGGAGACCTTTCCCGCGCTCCCCGCCTAGCCGGCAGCACCGTCTAGCGCAGGCAGTCGAGGATCTCGCCCTCGCCGACCAGCCCCAGCGGCGTGTCGCCGTCGCAGACCAGCACCGGCGCCTCGGCGGAGCGCTTCAGGGCGATCACCTCGCGCACCGGCGTCTTCGGCGCGCAGCGCGGCGCGCCGTCCAGCCCGCTCGCCTCGCCCTCGCCCAGCGGACGCATGATGTCGCGGGCGCGCAGCACCCCGAGCGGGTTCATGTGCGCCACGAACTCCGCCACATAGTCGCTCGCCGGCTTGCGCACGATCTGCTGCGGCGTGCCGAGCTGGATCACCCGCCCGCCCTCCATGATGGCGATGCGGTTGCCGATCTTGGCCGCCTCGTCGAGGTCGTGACTGACAAAGACGATGGTCTTGTTGAGCTTGTCCTGCAGCGCCAGCAGCTCGTCCTGCAAATGGCCGCGGATCAGCGGATCGAGCGCGGAGAACGGCTCGTCCATCAAGAGGATCGGCGCGTCGGTGGCAAAGGCGCGGGCCAGCCCGACGCGCTGCTGCATGCCGCCGGACAGCTCGTGCACATACTTGTCGCCCCACTGGGCAAGGCCGACCAGCTCCAGCTGCTCGTCGACCTTCCGCCGGCGCTCGCGCGTCGGCAGTCCGGCCAGCTCCAGCCCGAAGCCGACATTCTCGCGCACCGTGCGCCAGGGCAGCAGCGCGAATTGCTGGAACACCATGGCGATCCGGCCGCGGCGCAGCGCGCGCAGCTCCTGCGGCGCGCACGCGGACGGGTTCACCGACCCCTCGCCATTGTGGACCAGCACCTCGCCCCGGGTGATCTGGTTCAGCCCGTTGACGGCGCGCAGCAGCGTCGACTTGCCGGAGCCCGACAGGCCCATCAGCACGATCAGCTCTCCCTCCTCGATGTCGAAGCTGGCGCCGGCCACCCCGAGGATCTGGCCGGTCTCCGTCTGGATCTCGGCGCGGCTGCGGCCGGCATCGATCAGCGGCAGCGCCGTCTCGGGGCGTTTGCCGAAGACGATGTCGACATTGCGGAACGAAACGGCGGCGGTCATCGGCTGCCCTCCCCTTCGTTGCGGTTGCGGAAGAAGCGGTCGAGCACGATCGCCACCAGCACGATGGCGATGCCGACCTCGAAGCCCTGCGCGATGTTGACGGTGTTGAGCGCGCGCAAGGTCGGCACGCCGAGCCCGTCGGCGCCGACGAGCGCGGCTATCACCACCATCGACAGCGACAGCATGATGGTCTGGGTCAGGCCGGCCATGATCTGCGGCAGTGCGTAAGGCAGCTCCACCTTCCACAACAGCTGCCAGCCGGTGGCGCCGAAGGCCTCGCCCGCCTCGATCAGCTGGCGCGGGGTGGAGGAGACGCCGAGCTGGGTCAGGCGGATGGGTGCAGGAATGGCGAAGATCACCGTGGCAATGAGGCCCGGCACCATGCCGAGGCCGAAGAGGATCAGCGCAGGGATCAGATAGACGAAGGTCGGGATCGTCTGCATCAGGTCGAGGACGGGGCGCATCGCGGCATAGAGCTTGGGCCGGTGCGCGGCGGCAACGCCGAGCGGCACGCCGATCGCCATGCACACGGCGGAGGCGGCGGTGACCAGCGACAGGGTTTCGGTCGTCTGCGTCCAGTAGCCCTGGTTGATGATCAGCAGCAGGCTCGCGGCGACGAACAGCGCGAAGGAGACGCGCCGCTGCACGACATAGGCCAGCACCGTTGCGGCGATCACGACCGCGACCGGGCCGGGTGCCTGCAGGAGCCATAAGATGCCGTCGATCAGGGTCTCGAGCACCGCCGAGATGCCGTCGAACACCCAATAGGCGTTGGCGGTGAGCCAGTCGACCAGGGCCTTCGCCCAGGAGCCGATGGGAATCTTGTGTTGGGTGAGCCAGTCCACGCGCAGCCTCGCCGTTCGTTCTTGTGATCTTGTGCGGGAGCTTGCCGCATGCCCGCAGGGCGAATGCGGTCCGCCCGCGCGCGGCCTTCAGGGGTCACGCGCGGGCGAACGGGATGGGTCAGAGGCCGAGGGCGCCGTTCAGGGCTGCCTTGGCATCGCCGCCGTCGAAGGTGGTCACACCCTCGAGCCAGGCATCGGCAACGCCCGGGTTGGCCTTCAGCCAGGCGGTCGCGGCCGCGTTCGGCTCGGTACCGTCATTGAGGATCGCGCCCATGATCTCGTTCTCCATCTGGAGCGAGAACTCCAGGTTCTGGAGGAACTTGCCGACATTCGGGCACTCTTCCACATAGCCGGCGCGCACGTTGGTGTAGATCGTCGCACCGCCGAGATTGGGGCCGAACACCTCGTCGCCGCCCTCAAGATAGGCCATGTCGATATTGGCGTTCATCGGATGCGGCTCCCAGCCCAGGAAGACGACGTCCTGCTTGCGCGGCACCGCGCGCGAGACCTGCGACAGCATGCCGGCTTCCGAGCTCTCGACGATGTCGAAGTCCTTCAGGCCGAACATATCCTTCTCGATCATGTCGATGATCAGGCGATTGCCGTCGTTGCCGGCCTCGATGCCGTAGATCTTGCCGTCGAGATCGTCCTTGAACTTGGCGATGTCGGCGAAGGACTTCAGGCCCTTGTCATAGGTGTATTGCGGCACGGCGAGCGTGTACTTGGCGCCTTCCAGATTGGCGCGCACGGTCTCCACCGAACCGTCCTCGCGATAGGCCTTGATGTCGCCCTCCATGGTCGGCATCCAGTTGCCGAGGAAGACGTCGATGTCCTTGTTCTTCAGCGAGGCATAGGTGACCGGCACCGAGAGGATCTTGACGTCGGGCTCGTAGCCGAGCGCGCCCAGCACGACCGAGGCGGTGGCGGTGGTGGCGGTGATGTCGGTCCAGCCGACATCGGAGAAGCGGACGGTCTTGCAGGCTTCGGCTTCCGCCGCCATGGCGGCGGGGGCGGCAAGGCCCAGGGCAAGGGCTGCGGCGCCGAAGCGCAGGGCAAGGGTTTTCATCAGCTTGTGTCCTCCTGACGGAGCGGGACGACCGGAAGGGCCGGCCCGCATGCGGGGTTGCAGCGCAGCGGCAGGTCCGCCTGCGCCGATGGTGGGCCGGCCGCAAGGGGCGCGGCGGCACGAGGTCCCGACGCGCGATCCGCGGCAAGCGCGGCGCGCAGGGGTTCGAAGGGCGGGGCGGGAGGTCCCGCACACCGGCAGCGAAGGCCGGCGGCCAGAGGCGACGGGGTCGCCAGAGCGCGGCACCGGGGCGCGATACGCGCTCGCCGAATGCTGCAGCCAGGCAGCAAGGGCCCGGCACGAACGAACCGGACCTCCCTGCCCGTTTCGATGCGCATCAAAACATTTTTGAGCGGAATAGGCAATTCCCCGCACGTTTTTCGTTTTTTCATTGATTGAACGGCCAATCAAAATTATTCCTTGAAGAGCAAGGCGCGCCGGCCGACACCGACCGGAAAGCGCACCCGCCGCGCAGCACGCCCCTGTGGACGGGCTGCCGCCGAGGACCAACGCAGCGGCTGCCGCCGGCGGCCTGCCCTCCCCTCGACCGGCGGTGCATCTCAGGGACAGGACCGCACACGCCGCCCGGCCTCGGGCGGGGCGGATCGCAACCTTCAGAACGAACGGGGCGGGCTGGAAACGGAGCGGACATGCCGCGAATCGGAATGGAAACCCATCGCCGCAAGGCCTTGATCGACGCGACCGTCGCGACGATCCACGAGCGCGGCTTCGGCGATGCGACGATGGCGGAGATCGCGCGCCGCGCCGGTGTCTCGGGCGGGCTCGCGCATCACTATTTCGGCTCCAAGGCCGGGCTGCTCAACGCCACCATGCGGTTCCTGCTCACCGACCTGTCGCGCGAGACACGCGAGCGGATGGCCGGAGCGGAGGGCCCGCGCGCGCGCATCTCGGCGATGATCTCGGCCAGCTTCGCGCCGACCCAGTTCCAGCCGGCGCTGATCTCGGCCTGGCTTGCCTTCTACCTGCAGGCGCGCACCGACGCCGAGACGCGCCGCCTGCTGCGCATCTACCACCGGCGGCTCGTCTCCAACCTCGCCCATGCCTTTTCCGCGCTCATTCCCGGCGAGCGCGCCCGCCATGCGGCCGAGGGTACGGCGGCGATGATCGACGGGCTCTGGCTGCAGCGCATCTTCGCGGACGGCCCGCCGCAGCCGCGCAGCGCCATCCGCCGGGTCGAGGACTATGTCGAGCGGCAGCTCGGCACGCTCCCCCCGGCCGCCACGGACATCGCACACAAGGGGAACGGATAGACCCATGCAGGACGCGACACATATCGTCGTCGGCTCCGGCTCGGCCGGCGCCGCCCTCGCCTATCGCCTGTCGGAAGACCCGGCCAACAAGGTCCTGGTGCTGGAGGCCGGCGGATCGGATATCGGCCCCTTCATCCAGATGCCGGCCGCGCTCAGCTACCCGATGAACATGTCCCGCTACGACTGGGGCTATCAGAGCGAGCCCGAGCCGCATCTTGGCGGGCGCCGGCTCGCGACCCCGCGCGGGCGCGTCATCGGCGGCTCCTCCTCGATCAACGGCATGGTCTATGTGCGCGGCCATGCGCGCGACTTCGACACCTGGGAGGAGATGGGCGCACGCGGCTGGTCCCATGCCGATGTCGCCCCCTATTTCGAGCGGATGGAGACGAGCCATGGCGGCGAGGCCGGCGTGCGCGGCACCTCCGGCCCGCTGCACGTCACCCGCGGCACCAAGTGGAATCCGCTCTATGCCGCCTTCGTCGAGGCCGGGCGTCAGGCCGGCTACGAGACGACGCCGGACTATAACGGGCTGAAGCAGGAAGGCTTCGGCGACATGGAGATGACCGTGTGGCGGGGCCGGCGCTGGTCCACCGCCAACGCCTATCTGCGTCCGGCGCTGAAGCGGCCCAACATCCACCTGTTCACGGGCGTCACCGTCACCCGCGTGCTGTTCGAGGGCACGCGCGCGACCGGCGTCGAATACCGGCAGGGCGGACGCATCGAACGGGTGAGCGCCTCGGCCGAGGTGATCCTTGCCGCCTCGTCCATCAACTCGCCGAAGATCCTGATGCTGTCCGGAATCGGCGACGGCGCCGCGCTCAGCGCGCTCGGCCTGCCGGTCCTTGCCAACCGTCCGGGCGTCGGCAGCAACCTGCAGGACCATCTGGAGCTCTATATCCAGCAGGCCTGCATCCAGCCGATCACCCTCTACAAGCACTGGAACCTGATCTCCAAGGCCATCATCGGGGCACAGTGGCTGTTCACCGGCACCGGGCTCGGCGCCTCCAACCATTTCGAGGCCTGCGCCTTCATCCGCTCGCGCGCCGGCATCGAGTATCCGGATATCCAGTACCACTTCCTGCCCTTCGCCGTGCGCTACGACGGCAAGGCGGCGGCTGAGGGGCACGGCTTCCAGGCGCATGTCGGGCCCATGCGCTCGAAGTCGCGCGGACGCGTGGCCCTGACCTCGCCCGACCCGATGGCCGATCCCTCGATCCTGTTCAACTACATGTCGCACCCCGAGGACTGGGAGGACTTCCGCGCCGCCATCCGCCTGACGCGGGAGATCTTCGGCCAGGAAGCCTTCGCGCCCTATCGCGGCCGCGAGATCCAGCCGGGCGCCGAGGTGCAGTCCGATGCCGAGCTCGATGCCTTCATCCGCGAGCACGCCGAGAGCGCCTACCACCCCTGCGGCACCTGCCGCATGGGCGCGCCCGACGATCCGATGGCGGTGGTCGACCCGCAGGGCCGGGTGATCGGCGTCGAGGGCTTGCGCGTTGCCGACAGCTCGATCTTCCCGCAGATCACCAACGGCAATCTCAACGCCCCCTCGATCATGGCCGGCGAGAAGATCGCCGACCACGTCATGGGACGCGAGCCGCTGCCGCGCTCCAACAAGGAGCCTTGGATCCATCCGAACTGGCGGACAGCGCAGCGTTGACGCCTTAGACTTGCCTCACACTCATTCGTAAAGTTCCGGTTCGCGTCCGCCAGGAGAGAGTTCATGCGTGCCCAGCCCCCCGCTTCGCATTTCATCAACGGCAGCTATCAGGAAGACCCGCATGGGCGGCCGATCGAGAACCGCTATCCGGCGACCGGCGAGGTGATCGCCCGGCTCTGCGCGGCCGGCTCCGAGACGGTCAACGCCGCCGTTGCCGCGGCGCGCTCCGGCTTCCGCGTCTGGGCGGCCACGCCGGCGGCCGAGCGCGGGCGGGTGCTGCGGCGCGCGGCGGACCTGCTGCGCGAGCGCAACCGCGAGCTCTCCGAGCTGGAGACCCTGGACACCGGCAAGCCGCTGCAGGAAACGCTTGTGGCGGACGCGGCCTCCGGCGCCGATTGCCTCGAGTATTACGGCGGCCTTGCCGCAACCCTCACCGGCGAGCACATCGATCTCGGCGGCTCCTTCGCTTACACCCGCCGCGAGCCGCTCGGCGTCGTCGGGGCCATCGGCGCCTGGAACTATCCCATCCAGATCGCCTGCTGGAAGGCGGCACCCGCACTCGCCTGCGGCAATGCGGTCGTGTTCAAGCCGTCGGAGCTGACCCCGCTCAGTGCGCTGAAGCTTGCCGAAATCTTCAAGGAAGCCGGCCTGCCGGACGGGGTGTTCAACGTGGTGCAGGGCTATGGCGAGACCGGCGCGCACCTGGTCGAGCATCCGGACGTCGCCAAGGTCTCGCTGACCGGCTCGGTCCCCACCGGCACGAAGGTAGCCGAGATCGCGTCCCGCACGCTCAAGCACGTGACGCTGGAGCTCGGCGGCAAGTCGCCGCTGATCGTCTTCGACGATGCCCATCTCGACAATGCGGTGTCGGCGGCGATCAACGCCAATTTCTACTCCTCCGGCCAGATCTGCTCGAACGGCACCCGCGTCTTCGTGCAGAAGGGGCTGAAGGAGGCTTTCCTCGAGAGGCTGACCGAGCGCACCGCCCGCGCCAGGCTCGGCGACCCGATGGACGAGAGCGTCGACACCGGCCCGCTGGTCTCGCAAGCCCAGCTCGACAAGGTGCTCGGCTATATCGAGGCGGGACGGCGCGAGGGCGCGCGGCTTGTCTGCGGCGGCAACCGCGCCACCGTGCAGGGCTTTCCGGACGGGCTGTTCGTCGAGCCGACGGTGTTTGCCGACGTCGCCGACCACATGACGATCGCCCGCGAGGAGATCTTCGGCCCCGTCATGTGCGTGCTCGACTTCGAGAGCGAGGAAGAAGCGGTGGCGCGGGCCAATGCGACCGAGTTCGGCCTTGCCGCCGGCGTCTTCACCCGCGACATCGCCCGCGCGCACCGGGTGATCGGCGCGCTGCATGCCGGCACCTGCTGGATCAACACCTACAACCTGACGCCGATCGAAATGCCGTTCGGCGGCTACAAGAAGTCCGGCATCGGCCGCGAGAACGGCCATGCCGCCATCGAGCACTACAGCCAGGTGAAGTCCGTCTACGTGGAGCTCGGGAACGTCGCCAGCGCCTATTGAGGGCGCCTCAGACGTTCCCCTGTCCGTCCGGGTCGGCCTTGGCCCAGGCTTCCGCATTGCGGCCGCTCGCCTCGCCAAGGTCGGCAAGTCCGTGCCGGTCGAGGCAGGCGGACAGATGCGTCAGGATGCGGCCGACCAGCCCGGGCCCCTCGTAGACAAGGCCCGTATAGAGCTGCAGCAGGTTGGCGCCGGCCGTGATCTTGGTCCACGCCGCCTCGCCGCTGTCGATGCCGCCGACGCCGACGATGGGCAGGCGCGGACCGACGCGCAGGCGCATGCGGGCAAGCGCGATGGTCGCGCGGCGAAACAGCGGCCGCCCCGACAATCCTCCGGCCTCGGCCGCGCCCTTGCGGTCGGTGAGACCATTTCGCGCCAGCGTCGTGTTGGAGACGATCAGCCCGTCGATGCCCGCAGCCAGCACCTCGGCGGCGATGTCGTCGAGCCCCGCCTCGTCCATGTCCGGCGCGATCTTCAGCAGCACCGGCACCGCGCGGCCATGGCGGGCGGCGGCTGTTTCCCGTGCGTCCATCACCCGGCCGAGCAGTTCCTTCAGCGCCTCGCGCGCCTGCAGGTCGCGCAGGCCCGGCGTGTTCGGCGACGAGATGTTCACCGCGAAATAGGACGCGAGATCGGCGAAGGTCTCGATCCCGGCCACATAGTCGGCGATGCGGTCGGCCGCGTCCTTGTTGGCCCCGACATTCACCCCGACGATGCCGCCGCGATGGCGCCGCGCCGCCAGCCGCGCACGCAAAGCCGCATGGCCTTCATTGTTGAAGCCGAGGCGATTGACGACGCCCCGATCCGCAGGCAGGCGGAAGACACGCGGACGCGGATTGCCGGCCTGGGCCAGCGGCGTCACCGTGCCGGCCTCGGTGAAGCCGAAGCCGAGCGCCAGCAGCGCGTCGGGCACCTCGCCGTTCTTGTCGAACCCGGCAGCCATGCCGAGCGGGTTGGGAAAGGTCAGATCGCCGAGCGTCACCGCCAGCCGGCCGTCGCTCGGCACCTTGCAGGCCGGCGTCAGGCCGCTTGCCAGCGCCTTGACGGTCAGCCCGTGGGCGGTCTCCGCATCGAGAGAGAAGAGCGCCTTGCGGGCGAGCGCGTCGAAGGCGGAGGAAAACATCACAGCGCCTCCGGGAAGAGGTGGGCGCCGTCTGCTCCCAGCGGCAACTCGCGCACCCAGCGTACCGCCGACATCTCCAGCTCGCCGTAAAGATGCGGGAACAGCGCCCCGCCGCGCGAGGGCTCCCATTTCAGGCCCTCGCCCAGCGCCTCGGCCTCGATCGCGACGAGGACAAGTCCCTCCTGTCCGGCGAAGTGCTTCGCCGCGGTCTCGCGCACCTGATCGGCCGCGGAAAAATGGATGAACCCGTCGGCCAGGTCCACCGGCGCACCGGAAAACCGCCCCCGTGCCTCGGCCTGTTGCCAGTCCCTGCCCGGAGAAATCTTGTAGATCAACGTCATGAGGCGGCCCGTCCCTGTGCGTGAAGAAGGCTTGCGCGCCGGATTACAGGCTGAGGGCCGGCCGCACAAGGCCAAGAGGAAGGCAATTGGGGAGGAAAGCGAGCGCCTCGTTGCCGGGCCAGACTGGCACTCGACTGCCATTAGGAATATATACCCGTAACGGGGATAACCCGGACAGGAAGCGCGGGACGGGCGGCCTCGACCGCCCCCGGCGTCCGGCCGTCCCGGCGGCGGCCGCAGCAACAGGCCGCCCGGCCAGGACCATTCCCTGGCAGGCGGCAGCGGAGCCAAACCATGCTTTCGCACGAGACGGTCTGGTCGGCCATCGACCTGCTTGCCCGGCGCAACGGGCTGACGCCCTCCGGCCTTGCCCGGCGCGCGGGGCTCGACCCCACCACCTTCAATCCGTCGAAGCGCACCGCCGCAGACGGGCGGCCGCGCTGGCCATCGATGGAATCGATCGCCAAGATCCTCGGCGCCACCCGTTCCGACCTTGCCGACTTCGTCGCGCTGGTCAACGGACCGGAACAGGACGCCGCGTCCGCCGACATGGCCGACAGCGACCGCCTGCCTTTGCCGCAGCTCAGCTCCGCCACCGGCGCCCATGCCGCTGCAGGCGGCTTCTTCCATGACGGCGACCTGCCGGCGGTGCTGGAGGGCGGCGGCCCCACCGCCCTTGCAGAGATTCCTTGCGAGGACTGCGCCATCCGTGTCACCGGGGGGGACATGCTGCCCTTCTACCGGGAGGGCGACATCATCGTCATCTCGCCGAAGCGGCCGATCCAGCGCGGCGACCGCGTGGCGCTGCGCCTTGCCTCGGGCGAACTCCGCGCCCGCATCTTCACCCGGCGTCTGCGCGGCCGCATCGAGCTGTCGGCGCTGGATGCGGAGGCCGCACCGGAGCGGCTGGCGATGGCGGAGATCGCCTGGATGGCCCGCATCATCTGGGCGAGCCAGTAGCTACGAGCCGCAAAAGCGCGGCAAACGGGAACGGATATGGGACGCACTTTCCTCATCGCATTGCTGATCGCAGGCGCGCTCGCGGTCGCGGCCGACTATGGCAGCGGCGGCATGCTGCGGGGCTTGGTGAGCGGCGAGAACGGCGACGGCGCCCTCCCCCCGGCGCCTGCCGCCGCCCCCGGCGCGACGGCCAACGCGGCGACCGAGCCCGAGCCAAAGCCCCAAGCCCAGCCCGCCCCCCTGCCGCAGGCCGCATCTCCCGCAGCGCCCTTAGCCCCCCCGCAGGTCGTGCAGCTTCCCGATGCGCCCAACCCCTCCAGCATCCGCAATGTCACCCCGTCCGACATCCTGCCGCCGCCGCGTGTCTCCGGTCCTCTCAAGCGCGTCGCCTCGCAGGTACCGAAGCTGCCAGAGCGCGAGATCCCGACCGAGATCACCTTCCACCAGCCGCTGGTGATCGATGCCGGGAGCTTCCGCACCAAGCAGCTGACGATCCGCCTTGCCGGCATCGACGCACCGCGGCTCGAGGAAACCTGCCCCTCGCGCCTTGGCGGCACCTGGCCCTGCGGCATGCGGGCGCGCACGGCCCTGCGCGGGCTCGTGCGCCGGCACGCCATCACCTGCGACGGCATGCAGGACACGCCGGCCGGCGTGGTGCTGGCCCAGTGCCGCAAGCAGGGAACGGACCTCGCCGCATGGATGGTGGCGCAGGGATGGGCACGGCCCGGCGAAGGCGCGGGCGAGGACCTTCTCGCCGCGTCCGAGGCTGCCCGCGAGGCGCGCCGCGGCATCTGGCAACTCGACGGCCCGGCGCCGCTGTCCCCCTTCCCCTCCCTCTCGGCCGGTGAAGCGCAAGACGACGACACGCCCGCTGACGAGGGCACGCCGGAGGCTACGGCCGGCACCCCTTCGCCGCTCGACCCGGGCCGCCGGCCCGGCGCGGATGCGGATCCTGCACGCGCCCTATCGCTGGACCTGCCCCCGGTGGAAATCACCGAAACGCCCTGGCATCCGGGCAACCGGGACTGACGGCGGGCCGCCGCGACAACTCGCAGACCCTGGAGCCGCCCGACCGGAGATATTTTCCCCAAAACCGATATTCTTCGGACGAACGTTGCGGCACCCCAGGGCTCGCAAGGCCAACCCTAGAAAAGATGGCCCGCCGCCTTTCCCTTGAGGAAAAGCGCATTGCGGATCCTGCGCAAGTCTCGCCTCCCTCAAGTAAATCCTTACGAAAATACCAAAATCTCTGCTCAACCGCCCGCTCGGGCAATCGCCGTATTTCCATACGAACCGCTCCCAGAAAGAAAATACCAAAATATTCGATAGCAATATCCTCGAAAAATTTGCCAAACAAGCGTGGGTCAATATTCGAAGACAAGCCAAATTCTTGAAACTCACATGCGCTTTCTAGGGTCTTTAACACAAATTTAAGAATGGGAGCGCAATCAAGTTGTGACCGAGCAAATCTCGGCCGACCTGCACGTACCAGCGCACCACGACTTGAGCTTCAAGAACAGAAAACCTGCAATATTCGAAGAACCATAAATAAAATCTCTCGAAATATTGCCGAGCTCGCACCCCCGCTGCGCCCATCCCAGTCGATCTCGAACTCTGCGAGCCCCCCATGCTGCGGCTTTCCAACATCCGAATCCTCTACAAGATCCTCCTGGTCATCGCCTTGCTCAGCGCGATTGCCGGCGCCCTGACCTATCAGGCGATTTCCGCCATGACCGTAATGGACAGCGCGAGCGCGCGCATGTCCGCACAGGCCACCAATTCGCGGCTCGTCGCCCAGCTCAGCGCCAACCTGATGGCGATCAGCCGCGCCAACTACCGCATGGCAGCCGATCCGCGCCCCGCCACCTTCAAGGAGGCGAACCAGTCGATCAGCCGGGAGCGCGAGAGCTTTGCAAAAGGCATGGCAGAAGTGCGCGCCGGCGATTCCAGCTGGATCACCGCCGACCTCGACCAGATCCAGGCCCGCTGGGACAAGTTTCAGATCGAAATCGATGAAGATGTCGACCTGGTCAACACGATGGGCGGCGATCGCACCCCCGAACAATCCGCAACCCTCAGCGACTCGATGGATGCCACGCTCGAGGCGAGCCTGACTGTGCGCCAGTCCTTCGTCGACCTGTCCGGCAAGCTGAACGACGAGGTCGAGCGGCTGAAGCTCGAGGCCAACGAAGCCTATCGCCAGAGCGAGACCAGCATGATCACGCTGGCGATCGCCGGCATTCTCGGCGGCGTCTTCGTCGGTTTCCTGATCACCCGCTTCGGCATCGTCAATCCGATCCGCGCGCTGATGGGCAGCGTCCGCCAGCTGGCCGATGGCCATTTCGACATCGAGGTGGCCGGGCGCGATCGCAAGGACGAGGTCGGCGAGATCGCCCAGGCCGTCGAGGCCTTCAAGATCAAGCTCGCAGAGGAAGCCCGGCGCGAGGCCGAGGCCAAGATCGAGCGCGATCTCAAGGCCGCCGAACAGCGCAAGGCCGAGATGATCCGCATGGCCGACGATTTCGAGAATGCGGTGGGCGAGATCGTCACCGTCGTCTCCTCCGCCTCGACCGAGCTGCAGGCGGCCGCCGCCACCCTCACCTCCAGTGCCGAGGAGACCAGCTCCCAGTCCGCCTCTGTTGCCAGCGCCGCACAGCAGGCGGCGATGAACGTGCAGACCGTCGCTGCCTCGATCGAGGAACTGTCGAGCTCGGCGACCGAAATCGGGCGTCAGGCCGACCAGTCCAAGAACGTCGCGGTGCGGGCGGTGGAAGAAGCCGAGCGCACGAATGTGCGGATGCGGAACCTGCGCGAGAACGCCGACAAGATCGGCGCGATCATCAGCCTGATCGACGAGATCGCCGAGAAGACCAACCTCCTCGCCCTCAACGCCACCATCGAGGCGGCGCGCGCGGGCGAAGCGGGCCGCGGGTTCGCGGTCGTTGCCAACGAGGTCAAGGGGCTGGCGGAGCAGACCGCAAAGGCGACGGCCGAGATCTCCACGCAGATCAAGTCGATGCAGAGCTCGACCACGGAAGCGGGCGAGGCCATCGTCTCCATCGGCGAGACCATCCGCGACATGAACTCGATTGCCGACGCGATTTTCGGTGCCATCGGCGAGCAGACCAGCACCACCTCCGAGGTCGCCCGCAACATCCAGCAGACCGCTCAGGGCACGCAGGAAGTCACGGACAATATCGGCGGCGTCACCCAGGCGGCGCAGGAGGCGAGCTCCGCCTCGGCGCAGGTGCTGTCCTCGGCCAACGAACTGGCCGAGCAGTCCTCCAACCTGCGCATGCAGATGTCGCAGTTCCTGGACAAGGTCCGCGCCTCCTGAGGCTCCTTTCAGGCGCCTCCACCGCTCCCGGCCCGCGCCGGCGGGCACGAGACAGAGAAGGGCCGCCCTCGGGCGGCCCTTTTTGTGTTTGTTTTCAAGATGTCGCCAATAAACCCCGCCCAGGCGTCGAGTTTTACATACGGGGTCACCGCACTGTAAATTTTCCCCAGAATATCCACAAACGAATCGCATCTGCCTGTAGATACTACCAAGCATCTGCCGGGATTCCGAGGCTTTGACCGGCCTGCCGCAACCGATGAGATACGCTGCACGAGCAGCATTAACCACAGATTCATAAACGCAACTCAAAACTTTGAGTCAACAAAGGCAATAACAACGCTCGTTATATTTGAGCAAAAGCCAAAAATATAAGTATCTCATCCAGATAGCCATAAGCCATCTCTGGAAGAAGAGAACCACGCGACCCTCCAAAGGTAGTCAGCGCCGACAGCCCATTTTCTGCCCTGTCGGGGTGTCAAATACCGGAGACAATCCATGCCCTTTCTTTCGAATCTGAAGATCATCACCAAGATCCTCATCGTCATCGGGTTTCTCGGCTCCATCGCCGGCGGGCTGAGCTATATCGCCATCACCGGCATGGACGAAATGAACGCGTCCAGCGAACGCATGGACCAGGCGGCCACCAATGCGCGCCTCGTTGCCTCGCTCGGGGCGAACGTGCTGGCCATCGGCCGCGCCGAAGCCCAGCTCGGCACCGATCCCCGCCCCGAAGCCGTCGAGCACATCCGTGGGCTGATCGACACGGAGCGCACGCGCTTCGCCGACCGGCTGGCCCGGGTGCGCGAGGCCGCAACCGGCGAGATCGCCGCCAGTGCGGAGCAGGTCGCCAGCGAATGGGACGCCTTCCTCGTCAGCGTCGACAAGACCGTCGCCGCTGCCGAGGGCGTGAAGGGCTTCGAGATGACCGGGGCCACGGCCGATCTGCGCGAACAGCTGGAGCTCAGCAACCAGAAGGCCAATGCCCTGCGCCAGACCCTGATCGACGTCTCCAAGGATCTTGAAAACCGCGTCGGCGACCTCAAGAACGAGGCAACGGCGCAGTATGAGGCGAGTTCCCGCCTGCTGCTGATCGTCACCTTCGCCGGCATCCTCCTGGGCATCGGCGTCGGCTTCGCCATCGCCAAGTTCGGCATCGCCGATCCGCTGCGCCGCCTCGTGGCGATGGTACAGCGCCTGGCCGGCGGCGAGTTCGACATCGAGATCGACGGCCGCGAGCGCAAGGACGAAGTCGGCGAGATCGCCCAGGCGGTCGAGGCCTTCAAGGTCAAGCTGGCCGAGGAAGCGCGCCAGGAGGCGGAGGAGAAGATCGTCGCCGATCGCGAGCTTGCCGAGAAGCGCCGGACCGAGATGAACCGGATGGCCGACGACTTCGAAAATGCGGTCGGCGAGATCGTCAACATCGTCTCGTCGGCGGCGACCGAGCTGCAGGCCGCGGCCAGCACGCTGACCGCCTCTGCCGAGGAGACCAGCTCCCAGTCGGCCTCCGTCGCCGCGGCGGCCGAGCAGGCGGCGATGAACGTGCAGACCGTCGCCTCGGCGGTGGAAGAGCTCGCCAGTTCGGCCGGGGAGATCGGTCGTCAGGCCGAGCAATCGCGCGAGGTTGCCGGCCGTGCCGTCAGCGAGGCGACGCGCACCACCGATCGGATGGGCGAGCTGCGCAGCAATGCCGACCAGATCGGCGCGATCATCAGCCTGATCGACGAGATCGCCGAGAAGACCAACCTGCTTGCCCTCAACGCCACCATCGAGGCGGCGCGGGCGGGCGATGCCGGGCGCGGCTTTGCCGTGGTCGCGCAGGAGGTCAAGGGGCTCGCCGAGCAGACCGCCAAGGCAACGGCCGAGATCTCGACCCAGATCAAGTCGATGCAGAGCTCGACCCTGGAGGCGAGCGAGGCGATCTCGGGCATCGGCCGCACCATCGACGACATGTCCAACATCTCGGCGGCGATCTTCTCGGCCGTCGGAGAGCAGGGCAACACCACGACCGAGGTCGCGCGCAACGTCCAGCAGGCCTCGCAAGGGGCGGAGGAAGTGACGTCCAACATCGTCGGCGTCACCCAGGCTGCGCAGGAGGCAAGCTCCGCCTCGGCCCAGGTTCTGGCCTCCGCCAGCGAGCTGGCGCAGCAGTCGGAGGTGCTGCGCTCGCGCATGGCCGAGTTCCTACGGACCGTGCGCGCCGCCTGAGGCTCGCGCGAACCCCTCACCGCCAAACGCGAACGGGCCGCCCGATGGGCGGCCCGTCTTGCATTGGCAGGTGCCGGCCGGTCAGCCGGCGGAGACGAGTTCTCCGGCGATGGCCTTGGCGATCAGCGCGCGGGTCTCCGGAATGCCGTAGAGCGCGACGAAGGAGCCGAAGCGCGGCCCCCTCTCCTGCCCCAGCAGCAGCTTGTAGAGCGCCGAGAACCAGGCGACGGAAACGCCGGGTCCGCCGTCCGGGCTCTTCTTGTTCGGGTCCTGGTAGCGCTCGATGGCGCGGGCGACGTCCAGCACCGCGTCCTGGATCGCCGAACCGTCCGCGCCCTCGGGCAGGCTGGCGAGCTTTTCGTCCAGCGCCTTCAGGGCCTCCAGCTCGACCTCGTCCGGCGCGTGGAAGACCTTGGCCGGCTTCACGAAGTCCTCGAAATAGCGGATCGCGTAGCCGACCAGCTCGTCGAGCTTCGGGTGGCTCTGCGGCGTCACGCCCGGCACATGGCGCGAGATGAACGCCCACAGCACGTCCTTGTTCTCCGCGTTGGAGGCGGAGACGAGGTTGAGCAGCATGGTGAAGGAGATCGGCACCTCCACCTTCGGCGGGTTGCCGGAATGGATGTGCCAGGCCGGGTTGGCCAGCTGCTGCTCGACCGGCATCGAGGCGTATTTCTCCGCGAAGGCGAAATACTCGTCGACCGCCTTCGGGATGACGTCGAAATACAGCTTCTTGGCGGTCTTCGGCTTGGTGAACATGTAGAGCGCCAGGCTCTCCGGCGAGGCGTAGGTCAGCCACTCGTCGATGGTCAGGCCGTTGCCCTTCGACTTGGAGATCTTCTGGCCCACCTCGTCGAGGAACAGCTCGTAGACGAAATGCTCCGGCGGCGTGCCGCCCAGAACCTGGCAGATCCGGTCGTAGATCGGCTGGTTGGTCAGGTGGTCCTTGCCGAACATCTCGAAGTCGACGTCGAGCGCCGCCCAGCGGGCGCCGAAATCCGGCTTCCACTGCAGCTTGACGTTGCCGCCGGTGACGGGGAGCGTCACGTCGGTGCCGTCCTCGTCCTCGAAGGTGATCGTGCCGGCCTTGGCGTCGACCGCCTTCATCGGCACGTAGAGCACGCGGCCCGAGATCGGCGAGATCGGCAGGAAGGGCGAGTAGGTCGCCTGCCGCTCCTCGCCGAGCGTCGGCAGCATCACGTCCATGATGTCCTGGTACTTCTCCGCGGCCTTGATGAGGATCGCGTCGAAGCGGCCGGACTTGTAGTAGTCGGTCGCGCTGGCGAACTCGTATTCGAAGCCGAAATGGTCGAGGAAGCGGCGCAGCATGGCGTTGTTGTGGGCGCCGAAGCTGTCGTAGTCCCCGCCGAACGGGTTCGGCACCGCCGTCAGCGGCATGTGCAGATACGGCTCCAGCGCGGCGCGATCCGGCACGTTCTCCGGGATCTTGCGCATGCCGTCCATGTCGTCGGAGAAGCACAGCAGCCGGGTCGGGATGCGGTCCTCGCTCAGCAGGCGGAAGGCGGTGCGCACCATGGTGGTGCGGGCGACCTCGCCGAAGGTGCCGATATGCGGCAGGCCCGAGGGGCCGTAGCCGGTCTCGAACAGCACCGGGCGGTCGATCTTCGCCTTCTCCACGCGTTTCAGCAGCTTGCGCGCCTCCTCGAACGGCCAGGCCTTCGAGGTCCGGGCGGCCTCGACGACGGCAGGGGAAAGATCGAGTTCGGGCAGCGAAGCTGTGGTCATGTGCGGACCGTTGTCTTTGTCTTGTGTTTCGGGATTGGGGTATTCGCAAAACCGGCCGGGATGGCGCGCGGGCGCACGGGCCGGCCGGCGCGCGACACTAGAGCGTTTCCGGGCGAAACGGAACCTTCGCATCGCAAAAAATCGCCGCACCCGCCCGCCTGCGACGATGGGTGTCTTGCGCTCGCCGCCTCATGCCGCTAGGGGAAACGCAACCGCCAAGGGAAGGTCAAGAAAGGTCCGCAGATCCGATGAGCGAACGCGTCAGCCTCCAGGAAGCCCTGATCTACGTGATGGTGATGGTGTCGGCCTCCGACAGCAGCATGACCGACAAGGAACTGCATTCCATCGGCGAGATCATCAAGACGCTGCCCGTCTTCTCCACCTTCGACCAGGAGAAGATCGTCGCCGTGTCGCAGGACTGCGGCGAGCGCCTGCAGGCCGAGAACGGCATGGCCAACACCTTCGCGGTGATCGCCGCCAGCGTCCCGCCGAACTACCGCGACACCGCCTATGCGCTGGGTGTGGAGATCGCCATTGCCGACGTGGCGGTGGCCCAGGAAGAGCTGCGCGTGCTGCAGCTGCTGCGCGATGCGCTCGGCCTCGACAAGCTGACCGTCGCGGCGATCGAGCGCGGCGCACAGGCCCGCTACCGCATCGCCTGAGCGGGCGGGCGCTCCCGCGCCCCTAGCCCCTTCGGCTTTCCGCGCTCTCAGTCCGTCAGGCCGTAGCCGACCCACGGCGTCGGCCTGCCGACGTGGAAGCCCTGCACCTGCGAGACCCCGAGGTCGCGCAGCATGGTCTGCATTTCCGCCGTCTCGACATACTCGGCGATGACGCCGACGCCGAGCTTCGCCGCGATGGCCACGATGCCGGCGACCACCGTCTGCTGGAAGCCGTCATGGGCGACGTCGCCGATGATGGCGCCGTCGATCTTCAGCGCATCCACGGGGAAGTGCCGCAGATAGGCGAAGGACGACAGGCCCGAGCCGAAGTCGTCGAGAATGACGCCGCACCCGCGCCGGCGCAGCTCGCCGGTCAGCGCCTGCGCGGTGGCGAGGCTGCGCACGGCCGCCGTCTCGGTGATCTCGAAGCACAGGCGCGAGGCCGCGTCCGGGTGCCGGTCGAGCGCGCAAAGCAGGAAATCCTTGAACTCCGGATCGCCGACCGACAGGCCCGACAGGTTGATGGACAGCCGCGTTTCGGCCTCCACATTGTCGACATTGGCCAGAACGGTGGAGACCACCCAGCGGTCGATGCGCGGCATCAGCCCGTGCCGCTCGGCCGAACCGATCAGCGCCGCCGGCGCCAGCACCCGTCCGTCCTCGCCGATCACGCGCAGCAGCACTTCCCTGAGAGGCGTGCTGCGCCCGTCCACCGGCAGGATCGGCATGGTGTAGAGCTGGAACCGCTCGTGCTCGGCCGCGTCCGAGATGATCCGCACATTGCCGACATCTATCTGGCGGGCGATCATCTCTTCCGCGTCGGGGCGGAAGACCACGGCGCGCGCGCCGCCGATCTCCTTGCCATAGAGGCAGGCGCGGTCGGCCCGGTTGAGCAGCTGGAAGACGGTCAGCGGCAACCCGCCTTCCGTCTGCGGATCGACCAGCGCGATGCCGACGCTGGCGGTGACGGCGTGGGTGATGCCGCCCCAGGCGAAGCGCATGGTCGCCAGATCGGAGACGAGGCGGTTGCCGAAGTCGAGGGCCTGCGTCTCGTCCGCGCCGCGCAGCACCACGGCGAACTCGTCGCCGCCGAGCCGCGCGCAGCGCACCTGCTCGTTCGCCTCGCGGCTCTTGAGCAGGCCGGCGATCTGGCACAGCAGCGCATCGCCCCCGCTATGGCCGGAGATGTCGTTGACGATCTTGAAGTCGTCGAGATCGATGGTCAGGAGCGCCGCCCGCTCGCGGCCGGCGGCAGCGCGGGCGATCACGTCCTCCAGATCGGCCTGCAGCACATGCCGGTTGGCCAGCCCGGTGAGCGCATCCTCGCGCGCCTGTCGCCGCAGTTCCTTTTCCATCAGGCTGGCCGCGGTGATGTCGCGCATCACCACGATAGCGGCGGAAATCGTGCCGTCGGCATCGCGATACGGGTCCATGCGCACGCGCAGGAACCGGACTTCGCCGCTCGTCGAGACGAGATCGTGCTCGTATTCCACCGACTGGCCGGAAAAGCAGCTCAGGAAGTGATTGCGCGCGCGCCCGTCGAACCGCTCGCTGCCGATCAGTTCGCTGACATGCAGGCCCTCGAACTCTACCGGCTGCATGCCGTAGAAGGCGGCATTCGCCGCGTTGGTGAACTTGTAGCGGAAGTCCGTGCCGATCACCGAGATGCGGTCGGTGGTCTGGCGCACGATCTCCTCGTGCAGCGACAGCCGCTCGTGCAACGCCTCGAACTGGCTGATGTCGCGCACGGACACCACGACACAGGCCACCTCGGCGCCGGGCGCCGAGATCGGCTGGATGGCGACCTCGAACAGCCTGCCGCACATGTGCTTGCGCACGCCCTGAACGCGCAGGCGGCAGGACTGGCCGGCAAAGGCCATGTCGATATAGGGCTTTCGCAAGGAGAAAACGTCCGGCCCGACGATCTCGGCGACATGCCGGCCGATCACCTGGTCGCGCTCGAGGCTCTCCATGTCGAGGAAGGCGCCATCGACGTCCCAGATCCGGTAGTCGCGGTCGCAGACGAAGATGCCGGCGCGATTCAGCTCGATGATCGCGGCGCGCACGAAGCTGCGGTCGACCGGGATCGGCCACCCCTCGTTCGCCGTGGTGGTCTGGTGCGGCGTCCCCGTGTCTGCGGGAAGCTCGGGCACGTCATCGAGACAGTCCAGAGAGCTTCCGCTCATGCCACGGGGCCCATACGACATTGCAGTCCTCCGCAACCACCGGCCGAGAATGTCTCGCGATGACCTTCCGGCCGGACGCGGCACACACTAATATCCTCTATCACGGCGGGAACTTCTATTGCAGTGAGGGAATTGACATACTGTCATTTGCCGAAGACATCGCCCCATGACACGGGCTTTCCGATATAAAAGCCCTGGACGAGACTGACGCCGAGCCCTCGCAGAACCTCCAGCGTCTCCTGGTCCTCGACATATTCCGCTACGACACGCACGTCCATGACATCCGCCACGGCGACGATGCCGGCGACGATGGTCTGCTGCACCCTGTCCTCGCGCACATTGCCGATGATGTTGCCGTCGATCTTCAGCATGTCCACGTCGAAGCGGCGCAGGTAGCCGAAGGAGGAGAGCCCGGAGCCGAAATCGTCGAGCACCACACCGAGGCCCCGCGCCTTCAGCCCGGCGATCAGCTCCAGCGCCGTCTCCATCGAGCGCACGGCCGAGGTCTCGGTGATCTCGAAGGCAAGGCGGCCGGGGGCGACACCGGCCGCATCCAGGGCCGCCAGCAGGAAGGTGCAGAAGATCGGGTCGCCGACCGACTGGCCCGACAGGTTGATGGAAAGATACGCATCGGCGGGCAGGTCCGGCAGGCGACGCAGCACGGTCTCCACCACCCAGCGGTCGACCCGGTTCATCAGCCCATGGCGTTCGGCTGCGGCGATGAAACCGGCCGGCGGCAGCGGCCGTCCGTCTTCCGACAGCACCCGCAGCAGCACTTCATGCCAGGGCCGGCCGGTGTCGTCGACCGGAGCGACCGGCATCACGAACAGCTCGAACCGGTCATGCTGGAGCGCGTTCTGCACCACCTGGAAATTGCCGATCTCCTCGAAGCGCGCGCGCATCTCGTTGTCGTCGGCATGGAAGACCGACAGGCGGGCGCCGCCCTTCTCCTTGGCGACGAGGCACGCGCGGTCGGCCCAGTTCAGCACATCCTGCACCGAAGGGGTCGAGGCGGCGAAGGCCTTCTGGTCGAGCAACGCGACGCCGACGCTGGCGCTGATCGAAAACAACTCGCTGTTCCACGAGAACCCGACCGCCTCGATCGAGTGGACCACCCGCTCGCCCAGCGCCACCGCACCGGCCTCGTCGACCACCTCAGCGACCAGCGCGAATTCATCGCCCCCCAGGCGCGCGACGAAAGCGTTCGGATCGAGGCTCCTCAGCAGGCTCGCCACCTGGCGCAGCAGCGCATCGCCCGCCGTGTGCCCGGCCAGGTCGTTGACCACCTTGAAGTCGTCGAGATCGACCAGCAGCAAGGCCGTTCGGCAGCCCTCCGCGCACGCCTCCTGGTTGGCGCAGATCTCGATGCGCTGTGCGATTTCGCCTTCCAGCGCGTGGCGATTGGCCAGTTCCGTAAGCGTGTCCAGCAGGGCCTGTCGGCGCATGTGGCGGTCGAGCAGCGCCGTCTCGGTGACATCACGCATGTTGACGATGGCGCCGATCAGGGCGTCGTCCTCGCCCTTCAGCGGCTCCAGGCGGACGGAAAAATGGGTCTCCTCGCCGTCGGCGCGGGCGCTGACCAGTTCGTATTGCACCACCTCGCCGGCAAAGCAGCGGGTCAGGTGCGGCAACACCCTCTCCTCGAAGCCGCTCATGCCGATGACATCGGGCACCGCCAGGCCGACCACCTCTTCCGGCAGGCGGTTCCAGATCATCGCATAGGCGGGATTGGCCCACAGGAAACGGAATTCGGTATCGACCACCGCCAGCGCGTCGGAGGTCTGGCTGATCACCTCGTCCTGCATCGACACGCGCTGTTCCAGCTCGTGCAGGTCGGTGCGGTCCTCCATGGTCAGCAGCATGCCGATCACTTCGCCGGCCTCGTCGCGCACCGGCTCGTGGCGGATGCGCAGCAGCTGACCCCGGGTCGCGCGGCGCAGGCCCCATTCCACCGAGGTCCGCGCTTCGCCCGCCAGCGCCGCCTCGATGTGCGGCAGCCGGCGCTCGTAGACCTTGCGGCCCATCACGTCGGCCAGGTGCCGGCCGACGAAATCCGCCCTGTCGAGCCCTTCGGTCTCCAGACAGGCGGCATTGACGTCGCGAACGGTCAGATTGCGGTCGCAGACCAGGATGCGGATGGAGGTGGTATCGAAGGACGACCGGTACGCGTGCAGAAGCATTTGCGATGGCGGCAGCGCCAAGGTGCCTTGATCTATCACCGTGTTGCGCATCCCCGTTTCCCTCAACCGGTTCCCGCTCCGTTCGACGCAGCCTCAGTTCCCCCCGAACACCGCGAAAGATAGCTCACCCCGAAAGACAAGCCGCTCTTCGCCTGCGGAAGGGACCGAACATAACCTTGTTACTGTTTATACGTCGTTTACAGGCGGCGGTTTTGCTCGCCACTGTCAACAAAAAAGACGACAGGCTCCTCACCTCCCATCACAAATACATATATATGACTGGGGAATGCTGGCGCTGCCGCGCCCGGAAGGCGCGTCAACCGTCCTGCAGGGCCGGCCGCGGCACCGGAAACACTGCGTCATAGGCCAGATTGAAGACGAAGGCGTAGACCACGTAGAACAGCGCCAGCGCCGCATCCATCACCAGCGCCTCGATGAGGCCGATGTCCAGATACCAGGCGATCGGCGGCACCAGGATCACCAGCAGGCCGAGTTCGAACAGCAGCGCATGGCCGACGCGCAGGCGCAGGCTCTTGGCCGTGTCGCCGCGCAGGGCCATCAGCGCATGGTCGAAGCCGAGATTGTAGATGTAGGTCCACACCGTCGCGAGCGTGGCCGCGGCAACGCCGATCACACCCATGTCGGCCATGGCAAGGCCGAACAGAAGCGCGCCGAGCGGCGTGATGATGGCAAGGCCGAGGATCTCGAAGGCAAGGGCGTGGCGGAGACGGTCGAGGGTCGAACGCATGGGAAACTCCCGGTTTGGCAAACCGGGTCGTCCCGGCCGATCTGCCCGGTCGCGGAGCGTGCCGCCGCCGGGTGAGGTCGTCCTCGAGCCCTTGATATACTTCCTCCCCCGCCCCGTTCAAGGGCAGCCGGGGCAAGGCAGGGCTGCATCGGGCGCCGGCCTCGCACGAGAGGCGGGCGGTCAGTTGATGCTGCGCGCGGTGCCGGGAATGTCGAGCGAGAAAGCCGGGATCGCCACGTCGAAACGCTCGCCGTCGACGGTTTCCATCTGGTAGCTGCCCTGCATCACGCCGGAGCTGGTGCGCAAGGGACAGCCGGAGGTGTATTCGAAGCGTTCGCCGGGCGCGAGCACCGGCTGCTCGCCGACGACGCCGAGGCCGCGCACCTCCTCCAGCCGGCCAAGCGCGTCGACGATGCGCCAGTGGCGGGCGCGCAGGCGCACCGTGTCGAGGCCGAGATTGACGATATCGACGGAGTAGGCCCACACGAAACGATTGTCGTTCGGGCTGGATTCATCCGCGAGATAGTGCGGTTCGACCGTCACCTGGATATCGCGCGTCACCGCCCGGTACATGCCTGTCCTTCCGCCTCGCCCGCCGTTCCGCCGGCCCCGCTGCGGGTCCGGGTCCGGCTCATGATCCCGCAATCTAATCCGGTTTGCCGGCTTTACCAGCCCCTTGCGCGGGCGTCTGATCGCCGTCCCGTGACAGCGAATTTACCTGCGCGCCGCTTGCGCGCGGGGGCCGTCCACGGCATTGCCTTGGGCCAAGGCTTTTCCGCCGTCCGAAGGACCCGCCCATGTTCGACGCCCGCCTCAGGCCGCTCATCGATCCGCCGCTCAATGCAGCCGGCCGGCGTCTTGCGGCCGCCGGGATCAGCGCCGATGCGGTGACGCTCGCCGGCTTTGCCTGCGGCATCGCCGCGGCGTTCGCCATCTGCTGGCATGCCCCCTTGCTCGGCGCGCTGCTGATCCTTGCCAACCGGCTGGCGGACGGGCTCGACGGCGCGGTGGCGCGCGCCCGCGTCCGCACGGATCGCGGCGGCTATCTCGACATCGTGCTGGATTTCTTCTTCTACGGGGCGATCCCCTTCGCCTTCGCCCTCGCCGACCCTTCGGCCAATGCGCTGGCGGCCAGCGCGCTGCTGCTCAGCTTCTACATGAACGGGGCGAGTTTTCTCGGCTTCGCGATCATGGCGGAAAAGCGCGGGCTCTCGACCAGCGCGCAGGGGTCCAAGTCGCTCTACTATCTCGGGGGGCTGGCGGAAGGCGCCGAGACGATCGCCGTCTTCCTCGCCTTCTGCCTGTTTCCGGCCGCCTTCGCGCCCATCGCCTGGGCCTTCGCGGCGGTCTGCGCGGTCTCGGCGACCGCGCGTCTCGTCATGGTGTCGCGGCTGCTTTAGGCGCCCGTCAGGCGTTCTGGGCCACGTCCAGCGCGGTCAGCAGGTCGGCCGCCAGATCGTCCTCGTGCTCCAGGCCGACAGACAGGCGCAGCAGCCCGTCGGTGATGCCCAGCTCCGCCCTCGCCTCCTCGGCAACCGACTGGTGCGTCGTCGTCGCCGGATGGGTGATCAGGCTGCGGGCATCGCCCAGATTGTTGGACATCTTGACGATCTTGAGCGCGTTGGAGGCGCGGAAGGCCGCTTCCTTGCCGCCCTTCAGCTCCAGCGCCAGCATGGTCGAACCGCCCTTCATCTGGCGGCGCACCACCTCGGCCTGCGGGTGGTCGGCACGGCCGGGATAGATCAGCCGGGCGACCGCCGGATGCTCGGCCAGCACGTCGGCCAGCCGCGAGGCGGTGCGGGTCTGGCGCTCCACGCGCAGGGCCAGCGTCTCCAGCCCCTTCAGCATCACCCAGGCGTTGAACGGGCTCATCGACGGGCCGGTATGCTTGGTGAAGGGCATCACCTCGTCGTTGATCCACTCCTCGGTTCCCAGCACGACGCCGCCAAGGCAGCGGCCCTGTCCGTCGATATGCTTGGTGGCGGAATAGACGACCACGTCCGCGCCCAGCGCCAGCGGCGACTGCCAGATCGGAGTGGCGAAGACGTTGTCGACGATCAGCTTGGCGCCAACCGCATGGGCCATCTCGGCGACGGCGGCGATGTCGATCACTTCCAGCGTCGGGTTGGTCGGGCTTTCCAGGAAGCAGGCGACCGTCTCCGGGCGGATGGCGGCGCGCCAGGCGTCGAGGTCTGTGCCGTCGACCAGCGTCGAGGAGACGCCGAAGCGCGGCAGCAGGGTCTCGACGATGTAGCGGCAGGAGCCGAACAGCGCCTTGGCGGCGACCACATGGTCGCCCGCCTTGCAGCAGGCCATCAGCGCCAGGTTGACGGCGGCCATGCCGCTGGCGGTGCCGCGGGCGGCCTCCGCCCCTTCCAGCGCGGCGATGCGGTTCTCGAACATCGCCACGGTCGGGTTGGAGTAGCGCGAATAGACGAAGCCGGGATCATCGCCGTTGAAACGTGCCTCGGCCGCTTCGGCCGTTGCGTAGACGAAGCCCTGTGTCAGGAACATCGCCTCGGAGGTTTCCCCGAAGGGTGAGCGGGTCGTTCCGCCATGCACCAAGGTGGTCTCGGGGTGCCAGCCGTGCCTGTTCGTCGTCATGCCGTTCTCCAAACGCAAAAACCCCGGCCGTGAATGGGCCGGGGTCTTTGCAACCCGGCCTGTTTAGCGACTTGTTTAACGTGGCTGCAAGCCGGCCGGCTCAAATCACCACGGAATTTGACGATCCTGATAGTCCACGGCGCAGGGCGCGTCAACATTCCTTGCAGGAGGAACTTGTTCGACGGCTGCCGAGATCTTGCGAGATCTTGCAAGAACACGCGCACCGCTTGTCCGCATCGTGCGGTCGGCGCGCCCCGCACCATGCCTCGCCTCACCCCTCCTGCGAGGCGGCGAACTCCTTCTGCAGCATGGCCGCGCGCATCGCCGGCAGGCGCAGGGCGTTGATCGCGACGACGATGACGAGAAGGAGCACCGCCGTCGCCAGCGCATCGAGGAACCAGCCGAGCGGGACGGCGAGCTGGCCCCAGAAGGCCGGCAGCTCCGGCAGGCCGTCCAGCGTGGTGAGGCCCGCACCCGCATGCAGGGCGAGCGCGATCCAAAAGCCCGCGCAATACGGGCAGTTCCACTGCTTGTAGAGCGTGCGCAGCGGCGAGGGCAGCGCCGCGATCAGGCGGTTGAACCAGGTGCCCCACTTGGGCAGGGCCTGCCAGAACAGGATATGGATGGCGGCGCCGATCAGGGCAGCTTCGAAGGACATGACGTGTCTCCGCTCTTCAGGGAAATGGACCCGGTTACCGGATCGGGAAGATGGATCCGCTTGCGGATCGGGGGATCGTGGACATCGTGGACATCGGGGACCGGGCGCCTGCCGGCCCGTTCCATCGACCCGCCGGTTGCCCGGAGTTTGCATAAAGTTAGTTAGTTAGTTAGTAAGACAGACTACATGATCAAGACCTGTTTCGTCGCATGTCGGGCAGATCCTCTATTGTCGGGTTTCTGGGGTCGGGTTTCTGGGGGCGCGCCTCTGGGGCCGGGCTTCTTTGGTCGGGTTTCTGGGGCCGGCCCCGCGCCCGGCCGGTTCGGCGCGGCAAGGCCCCTGCCCGTCAGGGCAGGTCGGCCAGCGTTTTCAACGCCAGGCGGAAGGCTGCCGCCTCGTAGGGCTCCAGCCCCTCATAGAGATGGCGCAGCGCCCCGCGATAGACTTCCTCGCCCTGGCGCAGCAGATGCGCGCCCTCGTCGGTGATCAGGATGTGCTGGGCCCGCGCATCCATCTGACAGGGAACCCGGTGCACGAGCCCCCGTTCCTCGAGTTTCAGGACCATGGCGCTGGCCGAAGCCTTGCGCACGCCCATAGCTTCGACCACGTCCTGCAGGTGCTGGCCGTGGTCGTTCTCGTCCACCTTCTGGCGTTCCTGCGCACGGATCGCGCGCAAGTACTCGAATTCGCTGTGGCTGAGCCCTGCCTCGGCGGCCTGCATCGACCATTGCCGGTGGGCGAGCCGGTGCAGCCGTTCGAGCGCTTCCGTCGGCGTCATCGCATCTCCATTTGGTCAGGATGACATACTAAATCAACCCACAGCGGTCAAGCCGGCGGCGGGCACGCGGAAAAGCCGCGATGCCCCTTGCTCCTTACCCGGTCCCGCGCGCAGCACTCAGCGGAAGTGCTTCGACAGCTTCAGGCCCTGGCCCTGGTAGTTGGAGCCGATGCCCTCGCCATAGAGCGTCGTCGGGCGGTCGAGCATGTGCTCATAGACCAGACGGCCGACCGTCTGCCCGTGCTCGACGATGAACGGCACCTCGTGCGAGCGTACCTCCAGCACGGCGCGCGAGCCGCCGCCGCCGATCTCCGAATGGCCGAAGCCGGGATCGAAGAAGCCCGCGTAATGGACGCGGAACTCGCCGACCAGTGGATCGAAGGGCACCATCTCGGCGGCATAGAGCGGCGGCACATGCACCGCCTCGCGCGAGACGAGGATGTAGAACTCGTTGGGATCGAGGATCATGTCGCGGCCGCCGCGATTGATGATCGGCTCCCAGAAGTCGAGCGGGTCCTGCCCTGCGCGCAGGTCCATGTCGATGACGCCGGTATGGCGCTTGCCGCGATAGCCGATCAGGCTGCCCTCGCCCGCCCCTTCCAGATCGATGGTCAGATGCACGCCGCCACCGATGGTCGCCTCGCCGCCCGAAACCAGCCCGTGGTTCGCATGGACCAGCGACAGCGCGACATCGTCCAGCGTCGGCTGGCCGCGGCGAAAGCGGATCTGCGACAGGCGCGAGCCCTCGCGCACCAGCACCGGGAAGGTGCGCGGGCTGATCTCCGCGTAGAGCGGGCCGCGATAGCCGGCCGGCACGGTGTCGAAGGCGCGGCCCTCGTCGGTGATCACGCGGGTGAACACGTCGAGACGGCCGGTCGAGCTCTTCGGATTGGTGGTCGCGGCGACATCCTGCGGCAGCGCCAGCGTTTCCATCAGGGGCACGATGTAGACGCAGCCCGTCTCCAGCACCGCACCGCGGGTCAGGTCGAAGGCATGCAGCTTCAGCCGGTCGAGCTTTTCCATCACCCTGGCGCCTGCGCCCGGCAGGAAGCTGGCGCGCACCCGGTAGGCGAGCGGCCCGAGCCGCAAATCGAGGCTCGCCGGCTGGATCTGGTCGTCGTCCGGACGGCGCGGCGCACCGATCTCGCCGCGCTCGAACATCTCGGCGACGGCCTGCGCCGGCAAAATGCCGTGGTCGGCTGCGGTCATTCTCAGGTTCCTCGTTTGCCTGTTTCGCCGTGATTAACAAAGCGCGCCCGGATTGGCCAACGGGATTTGCGCTGCCGGCGCCGCGCACGGTGGATGCGCGCCCTTGCCGCATGCGTCAGGGATGACCCGTATTGACGTAATTTTAGAAGATACTAATATTTGAACAAATCAAGCTCCCAGGAGGTTTTCCCATGACCCTCGACCGTGCCGTTCTCGCCTTTGCCGGCGCCATGACGCTTCTTTCGGTGGCGCTGACACTCACCGTGTCGCCGCTTTTCGTCTGGTTCACCGTCTTCATCGGCCTCAACATGCTGCAGGCCGCCTTTACCGGCTTCTGCCCGGCGGCGATGATCTTCCGCCGCCTCGGCATCGCGCCGGGAACGGCGTTCTGACGGAGAGCATGATGATCCTGCGTGCCGCAGTGCTGGCAGTTTCGGCCCTCGCCCTTGCGGGGCCGGCGCTGTCGGCGGAGACCCTGACCGTGGAAAGCCGCGCGGTGACCGAGTGGAAGGCCGTGTTCGGCCAGGTCCAGGCGCGGGACGAGGTTCCCGCCCGCGCCCGCATCGGCGGCACCATTGCGGAACTCGCGGTGGAGGAAGGCGACACCGTGCGCGCCGGCGAGCGCATCGCCAGCGTGACCGACGAGAAGATCGCCTTCCAGGTGGCGGCCATCGACGCGCGCCTGCGCGCCCTGCAGAGCCAGCTGGAAAACGCCGAGGCCGAACTTTCCCGCGCCCAGACCCTGGTCGAGCGCGGCGTCGTCACCCGCCAGCGGCTGGAGCAGCTGGCCACGTCCGTCGATGTCACCCGCAACCAGATCGCCGCCGCCCGCGCCGAGCGCTCCGTCGTCGTGCGCCAGGGCGAGGAAGGCGAGGTTCTGGCCCCGGCCGACGGGCGCGTGCTCACCGTTCCGGTCACCCGGGGCGCGGTGATCATGGCCGGCGAGACCGTCGCCGTGCTGGGCAGCGGCGGCACCTTCCTGCGCCTTGCCATCCCCGAGCGCCACGCGGAAAACCTCAAGGACGGGGCGGATATCGAGATCGGCGCCAATGGTGCGACGACGACAGGCCGGCTCGCCAAGGTCTACCCGCAGATCCAGGGCGGGCGGGTGATCGCCGATGTCGAGGTCGAGCAGCTCGACACGCAATTCGTCAATGCCCGCGTGCTGGTGCGCGTGCCGGTCGGCGAGCGGCAGGCGATCCTGCTCCCCCCCGCGGCCGTGACCACTCGCGCCGGCCTCGACTTCGTGACGCTGGCGGGCAGCGCCGGGCCGGTGGAGCACACCGTGCTGACCGGCGGCACCATCCGCCTCGACGGCACCGCCTATACCGAAATTCTCTCGGGCCTTGCGCCCGGCGACGAGGTTCTCCTGCCATGACCACGCCTTCCGGTGGCGGGCTCGGCATTGCCGGCGGGCTCACCCGCGCGTTCATCGCCTCGCCCCTGACGCCGCTGTTCCTGCTCGCCTCGCTGGCGCTCGGGCTGATCGCCCTCGTCACGCTGCCGCGCGAGGAAGAGCCGCAGATCTCCGTGCCGATGGTCGACATCCATGTCGAGGCGAGCGGGCTGCGCGCCGCCGACGCGGTGAAGCTCGTCACAGAGCCGCTGGAGACCATCGTCAAGGGCATCGACGGGGTCGAGCACGTCTATTCGCAGACCCGCGACGATGGCGTGCTGGTGACCGCGCGCTTCCTGGTCGGCACCTCGTCGGATGCGGCGGTGCTGCGCGTCCATGACAAGATCCGCGCCAACATGGACCGCATCCCGGTCGGCATTCCCGAGCCGCTGGTCGTCGGTCGTGGCATCGACGATGTCGCCATCGTCTCGCTGACGCTCACGCCGGCGCCAGGGACGGGAGACACGATCACTCCGGCCGCGCTGACGCGCATTGCCCGCGAGCTGCAGGTGGAGGTGTCGAAGGTCGACAATGTCGGCCTCACCTACCTGGTCGGCGCGGTCGGCGAGGAACTGCGCATCAGTCCCGATCCCGAGCGACTGGCGCTGAACGGCGTCACGCTGCAGCAGCTCGCGGGCAAGGTCGGCGGCGCCAACCGCGCGTTCCCCAGCGGGCAGGTGCGTGCGCTGCAGGACGGCACGGCACGCGAGGTGACGCTGGTCGCCGGCGAGACCCTGTCCAGCCCGCAGGAGATCGGCAATCTGGTCCTGACCACCCGCGACGGCCGCCCGGTCTATGTGCGCGACGTCGCCGATATCGCCTTCATTTCCGAAAGCGATGCGATCTCGTCGATGTACCAAAGCGGCGAAGCGAGCCGCGTGCCGGCGGTGACGCTGGCGGTCGCCAAGCGCGCCGGGGCCAATGCGGTCACCGTCGCCGAGGCAGTGCTGGCCCGCGTCGAGGCGCTGGAAGGAACGCTCGTTCCCGCCTCCATGCATGTGACGGTGACGCGCGACTACGGCGAGACGGCCAACGAGAAGGCCAACGAGCTGCTGTTCCACCTGGGGCTGGCGACGCTCTCCATCATCGCGCTGGTGATGGCCGCCATCGGCCGGCGCGAGGCGCTGGTCGTTGCCGTGGTGATCCCGGTGACGATCCTGCTGACGCTCTTTGCCGCCTGGGTGATGGGCTACACGCTGAACCGGGTGTCGCTGTTCGCGCTGATCTTCTCCATCGGCATCCTTGTCGACGACGCCATCGTGGTGATCGAGAACATCGCCCGCCACTGGGGGATGGCGGACGGGCGCGATCGCCGGACCGCCGCCATCGAGGCGGTGGCCGAGGTCGGCAACCCGACCATCGTCGCGACGCTGACCGTCGTCACCGCCCTGCTGCCGATGCTGTTCGTCTCCGGCATGATGGGCCCCTACATGAGCCCGATCCCGGCCAATGCCTCGGCGGCGATGATCTTCTCCTTCTTCGTCGCGGTGACGGTGACGCCCTGGCTGATGCTGAAAGTCGCCGGCAAGGCGCCCGTCCACGGTGGTCACGATACAGGGCATGACGCCAATTCCGGCGGCCGACTCGGGCGCGCCTATCTGGCGGTCGCCCGCCCGCTCCTCGCGTCCAAGGCGCGCAGCTGGGCCTTCCTGCTGATCGTCGGCGCTGCGACCCTCGGCTCCATGGTGCTGTTCGCCACCCGGGACGTGACCGTCAAGCTGCTGCCCTTCGACAACAAGTCCGAGCTCTCCGTCGCCATCGACCTGCCCGAGGGCAGTACCGTGGAGCAGACGGATGCGGTGGCGCAGGCCGTTGCCCGCACCGCGATGGCGCTGCCGGAGGTCGTCTCGGCGACCACCCATGCCGGCACCGCCGCGCCCTTCGACTTCAACGGGCTGGTGCGCCACTCCTATCTGCGCCAGCAGGCGCAGCTCGGCGACGTCGCGCTGGTGCTGGCGCCCAAGGGCGAGCGCGAGCGGGCCAGCCACGCGGTGGCGCTCGACCTGCGCCGGCAGCTTGCCGCCCTCGACGTTCCGGCCGGCACGGTGCTGAAGGTGGTGGAGCCGCCCCCCGGCCCGCCGGTTCTGGCGACGCTGCTTGCCGAGATCTACGGACCGGACGCGCAAACGCGCCGTGCGGTGGCCGACAAGGTGCGCGAGGCCTTCGCCTCGGTCCCCTTCATCGTCGATGTCGACGACAGTTTCGGCGTGCCGGCCCCGCGCAAGCGGGTGACCGTCTCCACCGACGAACTCGACTTCTTCCGGGTGCAGGAAAGCGACGTGTTCGACACGCTGGCGATCCTCGGCGGCGGGCGCACGCTCGGCTATTCGCATCGGGGCGAGGGGCGGGCGCCCATCCCTATCCGGCTGGAGCGGGCGCGCGGCGACAAGGTGCTGGACGAACGGTTCCTGGCAACGCCGATCCCGGCCGACGTGCTGCCCGGCAGTACCAGCGTCGTGGAGCTGGGCGATGTGGTCGAGGTGCGCGACGAACTCTCCTCGCCGCAGATCTTCCGCCACAACGGCCGCTTTGCCGACATGGTGACGGCGGAGCTTGCCGGCGACTTCGAGGCCCCGCTCTACGGCATGCTGGCGGTACGCGATGCCATCGACGCGATGGACTGGGGCGATCTGCCAAAGCCCGTCATCCGCCTCAACGGCCAGCCGGAGGACGAGAGCACGGTGACGCTCCTGTGGGACGGCGAGTGGGAGGTGACCTGGGTGACCTTCCGCGACATGGGCGCAGCCTTCGCCGTCGCCCTGCTCGGCATCTATATCCTGGTGGTGGCGCAGTTCGGCTCGTTCCGCGTGCCCTTGGTGATCCTGACGCCGGTGCCGCTGACCTTCATCGGCATCATCGGCGGCCACTGGCTGTTCGGCGCGCCGTTCTCGGCCACCTCGATGATCGGCTTCATCGCGCTTGCCGGCATCATCGTGCGCAACTCGATCCTGCTGGTCGACTTCATCCGCCATGCGCGCCAGCCCGGCCAGCCCCTGACCGAGGTGCTGCTGGCGGCCGGCGCCGTGCGGTTCAAGCCGATCCTGCTGACCGCGCTGGCGGCGATGATCGGCGCGGCGGTGATCCTGACCGACCCGATCTTCCAGGGCCTGGCGATCTCGCTGCTGTTCGGCCTCGCCTCCTCCACCCTGCTCACCGTTCTGGTGATCCCGGCGATCTACCGGGTGCTGCGCACGTGAGCCGCCGCCCGGGCCCGCAACCCTGCAAACGCCGCGCCTCTCCCGGCACGCGTCATGCTAGCATCGCGCGCGCGGCCGCCCGGTGATTCCGGCGGCCCGGCAAGCGGGCGGGGAGACTGACGTAGCGTGACGGGAGAACAGCACATCCTGGACCGGCAACCGGATCAGGCAGCGCAGGAACTGTCTGCGCGCGATGCCCGGCGGCGCGACTGGGCGCGGCCGCTGCGCGTCCATCTCAGCACGGTGATCGTCGCGCTGCTGCTCGGCATCTCGCTGCCGCTCACCTGGCTCGCCCACGACCAGGGCACCCGCCTGTCCACCTCGGCGGCGAGCGAGCGCATGAGCCTGCTCGGCCAGCGGGTCGCGACCCAGTACGAGGCGGTGTTCAACGACGGGCTGACGGCGGTGATGCTGGCGGCCGCGGCCGATACGCTGCTGGAGGATCCCACCGGCGACATGGCCGGCAAGGCGCTGTTTCTCGACCGGGTTCTCGACACCTCGCCCCATATCGACGGGCTCTATGCCGCCCATGGCGACGGCGGCTTCCTGCACGGGGTCGGCGACACCGAGGCCTGGCGCAAGGCGCTCGGCGCGCCGGAGGGCACCGACCATGCGGTGCGCCTCATCCTGCCGGCCGAAGACGGCACCCGCCAGTCCGTCTGGCGCTTCCTCACCTCCGACGGGCGCGAGCTTGCCCGCCGCGACGACGGCCCCACCCGCTTCGACCCGCGCCGCCGTCCCTGGTACCGGGCGGCGATCGCCGCGCGCGGCCGGCCGGTCACCGTCGGGCCCTACACCATGGCGACCACCGGGCAGCTCGGCCTGACCGTCGCCGTCGAGGCGCCGGACGAACCCGGCGCGGTGGTCGGCGCCGACGTGCTGCTGGAAACCTTGAGCGACCTCCTGTCGCGCGAGGCGGTCTCTCCCCGGGCGAGCGGCTATGTGTTCGACGAGGCCGGCCGGCTGATCGTGCATTCCGACCCGGCGCAGATGGCAGCGCTGCTGCCGCAGCTCTCCGCCCGCTCGCGCCGCGCGCCCATCGCCATCGACGATCCGCTGCTTCCGCGCCTCCTGCCGCTGCTCGGGCCGAGCACCGTCTCGGGCCTCCACCGGATCGAGGCCGACGGCGAGACCTACCTGCTGGCGCTGGAGCCGGTGCGCGGGGCGGCGGAGCTCGCCGGCACCGTCGTCGCCGTCGCCGCGCCGCTGTCGGACTTCACCGCCGAAAGCCGCCTGCTCGTCGCCCGGGCACTTGCCGTTTCCTTCGGCCTCATCGTCATGGGCGTGCTGTCGGCGCTGCTCGTCGCGCGGCTGGTCAGCCGCTCGCTGACGCAGCTTGCGGACGATGCCGCGCGCATCGGCGATCTCGACCTTGAAACCCGCCCCGCCGTCTCCTCGCTGGTTGCCGAGATCAACACGCTGGCCGGGGCGCTGGCCACCGCCCGCACCGCCATCGCCAGCTTCGCGCTCTACGTGCCGCGCGAACTGGTGCGCAAGGTCGTCGCCGCCGGGCGGCAGGACCCGGCCTCGGCCGAGCGGCGCGACGTCACCGTGCTGTTCACCGACATCCGCGACTTCACCAGCCTGTCGGAGCGGCACGCGCCGGAAGAGGTGGTGGCCCTGCTGTCCGACTATTTCGAACTGCTCAACCGCACCGTCGAGGCGCATGACGGGGTGATCGTCCAGTATCTGGGAGACTCCGTCTACGCCATGTGGAACGCGCCGGAGAGCAACCCGGACCATGTGGCGGATGCCTGCCGCTGCACCCTGGCGCTGGTCGCGGCCGTCGATGCCCTCAACGCCCGCAACCGCGCCGCCGGGCGGGCGGAGCTCGCCACCCGCTTCGGGTTGCATACCGGCATTGCGGTCGTCGGCAGCGTCGGCGCCTCGACCCGGCGCCAGTACACCGCCATCGGCGACACGATCAATGTCGCCTCGCGGCTGGAGGGCATGAACAAGGAGTTCGGCACCACCGTCCTGACCAGCGAGGCCGTGCGCAGGGCCGCCGGGGACGAGGCCTTCGCCTTCCGCCCGCTCGGCAGCGCGCGGGCCAAGGGCCGGGCGGCGGAAATCGCCGTCTACGAGCTGCTGGCGAAGCCGGACACGCCCAACGCGGCGCCGTAAGCCGCCCCCTCAGCGCTCGGTGAGGCGCCCGCGCAGCTCGCGCACTTCCTCGCGCAGCGCCCGCACCTCGGCCAGCACCAGGCCGGTCTCGTCGTGGATCGCCTGGCGGTCGGCCTCGGCCGTGCTCTCGTGCTCCTGCTGCATGGCCGAGACGATGACACCGATGAAAAGGTTCAGCACGGTGAAGGCGGTGCACAGGATGAAGGGCACGAACAGTAGCCAGGACAGCGGATAGACCTCCATCACCGGCCGCACGATGCCCATCGACCAGCTTTCCAGCGTCATGATCTGGAACAGCGTGTAGAGCGAGGCGGCGATGGTGCCGAACCATTCGGGGAAGGACGCGCCGTAGAGCTTCGTCGTCATCACCGCGAAGACATAGAAGACGAGGCCGAGCAGCAGCACGATGGAGCCCATTCCGGGGAGCGCGGCGACGAGGCCGCCGACCACCCGGCGCAGCGAGGGCACCACCGAGATCAGCCGCAGCACGCGCAGGATGCGCAGCGCGCGCAGCACCGAGAACGCCCCGCTCGACGGCATCAGGGCGACGCCCACCACCGCGAAGTCGAAGAGGTTCCACGGATCGCGGAAGAAGGACGGCCCGTGCGCCACGATCCGCAACGCGATCTCGATGGTGAAGATCGCCAGGATCAGCGCGTCGAAGGCGACGAGCGCCGGGCCGAAGGCGGCCATCACGCTCGGGCTTGTCTCCAGGCCGAGCGTCACCGCATTGACGACGATCAGCGCAATGATCACCGCCTCCCAGCGGCGAGACTGGACCAGGGCCTTGAGCCGTTCACGCATGTCTTCACTCTCCAGGACGCTTTGTGCGGCGCGCGCACCGGCGGGGCCGCCGGTCGGCACGAGAAGTGGTCATCGGCACCGCAAAATCAAGGAGAAAGCAATTTCGCGGGAGAGCCCTCCCCAGCCGTCCGCGAGGCGCTTGACAGCCCGCCCGCCCCGCGCCGATATAGAGGCCGAGATGCGGGTGTAGCTCAATGGTAGAGCGAGAGCTTCCCAAGCTCCAGACGAGGGTTCGATTCCCTTCACCCGCTCCAAATCTTTGGATTTCGTTAAAGATGTGAAATGCGAAAAATAGTGATTTTTGCCCGCATAGGTTCCGTGTAGAAAAACTTGTGGCACCGCCCTGCGGAATACGCAGGAAAAATGTGCTCCCTCTCAGACATGATTCACTTTTCAAGGCGGTATGCCTATTCGGCGGTGCATCACTTCGAAGGCGTCGTCACCATCCTCGGCGTCATCAAAGCGACTCAAGCGGATGAGGGGCTCAAGGTGCAACAAGGAAATGGTAAAGTCGTATTGGTCTGAGGCAAGCACGATTTCCTCACAGGGCTCGGCGAACCATACATCGCCATCATGCGCCATCTGTCCCCGGCTCTTCTCAAGCAACTCCGGCTGCGCTGCCAACGAGCTTGCAGGCACGGCAATGGGCGGACGACCTGCTGTCTTGAAGTAAGCGCCCGTGCGTAGTGCGGCGGGGCTTGAGCGCGCCCACAAAATGAAGCCATCGCGAGACACCACCATCACGGATCGGCCCTCGGTGTATTGCAGCCAGCGCAAGGTGGCTGCGATCAGCGAAACGCCATAGCGCTGTGCGCAACCGCCAAGGTCGGCGAGCGTCGGCTTAGCCCGCACATCTATCTGGCGGCGAAAATCATCAAAGGGCATTAGCAGGTTGGCGGCGAAGTCGTTGGCCTGCGCCTCGATCTGCCGATACTCGCTATCCCACCGCATCATGTCCTGCGGCGCGCATTCAATCCCTTCGGGAAACTGTAATCGATGCAACAGGTAATGGCCGAACTCGTGAGCAACCGTGAAGTTGACGCGGCCCGGCGATGCAACACGACTGTTATAGATGATGCCCCAGCCCTTCTTGCCCGGCGGCGCTTTGTAGAGCGCCCCGTCAAAGCCAGGCAGACTGTCGCCCAGAACCAACGAAACCGGATCATCTGGGAAACAGTGGCGGGAATATTCCTTGGCCAGATCAGGCACCTGAACAGGAAACCTCTCCGCCGCAGCGCCATGGACGCTGTTGAGCAACAGCGTCAGGGTGTTGGCCCAGCGTTGCGGCGAAAAGCTTTCCGTCACGACTCGTCACCCCACAGTTTGACCATCTGCCTGATCTTGTCTTTGGTGGTGGAATCCATCTTCCGGTATTGACGGTAGAACTGCGCGTCGGCAGCTTCTTCCTGGCTCACGCCTTCACCCTCGTCGAGGAGAAAATCGATCGTGGTGTCGAGCTTCTCCGCGATCTTTGCCAGCTTCTCCGCTGACGGGCGGGGTGGGCTCTTGTTCTCCAGTTCCCAGATGTAGCTCTTGCTGGACTCGGTCAGCTCGGCGAGCTTGTCGAGGGTAAAGCCTTTCTCCTTCCGCAACCTGCGTATCTTTTCGCCTAGAATATTCTGCAAGCAGCGCCTCCTTTCGCTTGTTCGGTGTAGGCGCATTTTACGTCCTTGACAGCCGAATGGCAATATGAGACTTTGTTCGGTGTAGGCGCACTTTCTATGCGTCCGTCACGAATCGGAGTTTGAACATGGACAGCAGCAAGAAGGATAACCCCGGCCAGGGTCACGGCGACGAAGACCACGGCGGCGGTGCGGGTGGGCAGAGTCAAACGACGATCATCGTCAACACCCGCGAGAAGACCGTCCAAGGCAAGGAAGTCACTTACGACCAGATTGTCGCCCTCGCGTTCGAGACCGTCCCGAGCGGCGAGAACATCGAGATCACCGTGCTGTACCGGGACGGTCCCGGCCAGAACAAGGAAGGCACCCTCGCGCCGAACGGTTTGGTGCGCATCAAGAAGGACATGATTTTCGATGTCACTGCCACTGACAAGTCGTAATCCGGACCTCGCTCGTCTGGTGCAGGATGGCTACGAACTAGCCATCCTGCATAGCCACCTCGTGATCACCGGTGTGCCTTATGTGAACAGCAAAGGTGAAGTGCGCCTTGGCACGCTGGTCTCGGACATGGGCAGCATTTCCGGCGATGTAACCGCTTCGCCGATCCAACAGCACATTGCCATGTGGGCAGGGGAATATCCCTGCGACAGCGGCGGCAAGCCGCTCGAAAAACTGCGTCACGGCAGCGCCGATCAGACTCTTGGCTCTAACCTGACCGTCAATCACTCTTTCTCGAACAAGCCGCACGAGGGATACCGCGACTATCATCATAAGATGAGCACGTATGTCGCGATGATCGAGCGCCATGCGCAGGCCATCGATCCTGATGTGACGGCGCGCACCCACCGGTTCATCGAAAGCGGCGATCCCAACTCCCCTTTCCACTACCCGGACACGGCCTCGGGCCGGGTCGGGATCACAAATGTGATGCGCAAACTGGCACTTGCGCGGGTCGGGATTTTCGGGGTCGGGGGCACTGGCTCCTATGTCCTCGACCTTGTAGCGAAGGCACCGGTGCGCGAGATCGCGATTTTCGACGGTGATACCTTTCTCCAGCACAATGCCTTCCGCGCGCCGGGGGCAGCGTCTGCCAATCAGCTCCGCAAGCTTCCCAAGAAGGTTGATTATCTGGCGGGCATCTACTCGCGGATGCACCGTGGCGTCGTGCCTCATGCCTTTGCGATCTCAGAAGACACCCTCGACAAGATCGGGGCATTCGATTTCGTCTTTGTCTGCATGGACCCCGGCACGCCCAAGCGGCTGCTTGTAGAATACCTTGAGCGCAACGACATCCCGTTCGTAGATGTGGGCATGGGCATTGAGCTTATCGATGATAAGCTGACTGGGCTGGTCCGGGTCACCGCGAGCACTCCTGACAAGCGCGATCATATTCGGCAGCTGGGACGCGTCTCCTTCAAGGACGGCGGCAAGGACAACATCTACGCCAAGAACATTCAGATTGCCGACCTGAATGCGCTCAACGCTGCACTCGCCGTCATCCGCTGGAAGAAGCATTTTGGCTTCTACGCAGATCTCGGGCACGAGCATCACGCCAACTTCGCCGTAAGCGGCAATGCGATAGTCAATGAGGACCAAGCATGAGCCGTGCAACCTACACCCATAAGTTCGTCAAAGCCTTTCCTGAGCGGTTGGAAGAAGGTGTTCTCTATGTTTCGATGGAGTTTGCCACGGCAGCGCACCGCTGCTTCTGTGGCTGTGGGAGCGAAGTTTACACGCGTTTTTCACCGACCGATTGGTCGATGAAATTCGACGGCGAGACGGTGACGATCAGCCCGTCCATCGGCAACTGGAGCTTTGCCTGCCAGTCCCACTACATTCTTGCGAATGGACGGGTGCGGTGGGCCGACAAATGGTCGCGAGAGCGTATTGAGATGGGCCGCGCCTTTGATCGCGAACACAAGGAACGCCATTACAAGGGCTCGCATTCGGTCACGCATGCGCCGACACAGGGCGGTCAGCAAATGCCTCGTCCTGGACTGTTCACTCGCCTCGTGCATTGGCTCAGGGATAGGTAGCGCCCGGATAACCAGTGATCGTGCGGGCTGGGCTGCGCGATCGTAAGAGTGTGGCAGGGGCTTGGACCGCTTGGGGCTTTGCCGGCTGCCCGTCTCACAGCCGGGCCGTTCCTGCACCCTAGACTGCCTCACGAAAATCCAGCCCGAGGATAACAGTGCGGCCTCCTCCGGGAGCACAGTCCGCCGCCTTCCGGGGATAACAATCCGGCCTCCTCCTCTCGGCGCTCCCGGCCCAACAGGAGGTCCCATCGGCAGCCAGGCAGCCGGTGATCTCTCCTGCCCGATGCCTCGGCTTCCCCTGCCGATTTCGGGCGAGCGGCCGATGTCAGTGCGTTTGCGACGGCTTTCTCAATTTTCGGGCTTTTTGAGAGACGATTTTGCAAAATTCCGCGCAAAATTTCTCAATTTTCCATGGCGATCAAAACACACCTGTTTTCAGATGGTTAGCTGGTAATTCCCGCCGCCGCACCGCCGTTTCGGGCGTTTCGCGCCGCTTTGCCGCGCGTCCTTCCTTCGCCCGTCCCGCCCTCCCCGCCGTCCCTGTTGTCCCCGCTTGACAGAATTGGGACACTCGTCCTAAATCTGAATTAGGACAATCGTCCGAGACAAGATCTATTCCCTGTCCGGGCAGCACCAGAGGAAGGGTGTGGGAGAATGGCGCGCGCGACCCGCGACCAGATCGTCGGCGAGGCCGACCGGCTGTTTTACGAGCAGGGGTTCGAGCACACGTCCTTTGCCGATATCGCGGCGGCGGTCGGCATTTCGCGGGGCAATTTCTACCATCATTTCAAGACGAAAGACGAAATCCTGAGCGCCGTGATCGACCGGCGGCTGGAGGCGACGCGCGCGCTCCTGGTGGCCTGGGAGAGCGAGGCCGGCGACAGCCCGGCGGCGCGCATCCGCTGCTTCATCCGCATCCTGATCGCCAACCGGGCGAAGATCCTGCGCCACGGCTGCCCGGTCGGCACGCTCACCGCCGAGCTCGCCAAGATCGACCATCCCGCGCTGAGCGATGCCGGCCGCCTCTTCGCCCTGTTCCGCGACTGGCTGGCGCGCCAGTTCGCAGCGCTCGGCCATGGCCCGGATGCCGACCGTCTGGCGCTGCATCTGATCGCCCGCAGCCAGGGGATAGCGACCCTTGCCAATGCCCTTGGCGATGCGGAGTTCGTCGAGCGGGAAGTCGCCGATCTCACCCACTGGCTCGACCGCACCGTGCCGGCAAGTGCCTGATCAATCTTATATTTCCAAGGAGAGAACCATGTTCGTCGTGTTCCTGAAATTCGCCGCCAACCGCGCGGACGCGCCCCGCCACATGGACGGGCACAACGCCTGGATCCGCCAGGGCTTCGAGGACGGCGTCTTCCTGCTCGCCGGCAGCCTGGTGCCGGGTGTCGGGGGTGCGGTTCTGGCCCGCGGCGAGCCCCGCGAGGCGCTGGAGGCGCGCGTTGCCGCGGACCCGTTCGTCAAGGAGGGCATCGTCAGCGCCGAGATCCACCAGATCTCGCCGGGCCGCACCCACGAGGGCCTTGCCGCCCTGCTCGCCTGAGCTGGTTCTGCGCGAACCGGTACCCCGATTGCGCCGGCAGGCGGACCTTCGCGGACGCGCGAAAAGCCCCTAGTTTCAAAACAGTCACGACTGTCCGGATCCTTGCCCGATGTACACGCCGCCCGCCTTTCGCGAGGACGATCCCGCAGCGCTTGCCGCGATGATCGGGGCCTGCCCCCTCGCAACGCTCGTCACCGCCACCGCCGACGGCCTGCTGGCGACGCCGCTGCCGCTGCTCTTCGACCCCGCTGAGGGGCCGTTCGGGGTGCTGCACGGGCATCTTGCCCGCGCCAATCCCCAGTGGCGCGCGCCGGTCGTCGGTGAGGCGCTGGTGACCTTTTCCGGGCCGGACGCCTATGTCTCGCCCGGCTGGTACGCCAGCAAGGCGGAGCACGGCAAGGTCGTGCCGACATGGAACTACGCCGCCGTCCATGCCTATGGAAAGATTGAGTTTTTCGAAGATGCGGAGCGGCTGCTGGAGGTGGTCGGCCGCCTGACCGACCGGCACGAGGCCGGGCGGCCCGCCCCCTGGGCCGTCTCCGACGCGCCGGCCGATTTCGTCGCCGCGCAGCTTCGCGGGATCATTGGCATGCGGATGGTTATCACCCGGCTGGAGGGCAAGCGGAAGATGAGCCAGAACCGCAGCGCCGCCGACCGGGCCGGCGTTGCGCAGGGGCTTGCCGGCGAGGGCGACGAGAGGGCGCGGCGGGTGGCGGGCGAAATCCCGCTCTAGCGGCGGCCTTAAGCGCCCGCCTCCGCAATCGCCGTGCCCGCGGCCCAGCCCGACGACCAGGCCCACTGGAAATTGTACCCGCCGAGCCAGCCGGTGACGTCGACCACTTCGCCGATGAAATAAAGGCCCGGCACGTCCTTCGCCTCCAGGCTCCTGGAGTTTATCCCCGCCGTGTCGACGCCGCCCAGCGTCACCTCCGCGGTTCGGTACCCTTCCGTGCCGAGCGGCATCACCTCCCAGCCCTGCAGGGTCGCGGCCATGGCGGCGAGCTTGCGGTCGCCGGTCTCGCCCATCTGGCCCGACCAGCCGTGGCGCTCCGCCATGTAGCCGGCCAGCCGCTTCGGCAGGATCTCGGCGAGCGCGTTGGCCAGGCTGCGGCGGCCGTTTTCCTGGCGCGAGGCGCGCAGTTCGCCCAAAAGGTCGCGGCCCGGCAGGAAGGCGATACGAACCGGCTGGCCCTCGCGCCAATAGGACGAGATCTGCAGGATCGCGGGGCCGGACAGGCCGCGATGGGTGAACAGCATCGCCTCGTCGAACGAGGTCTTGCCGAAGGAAACGCGCACGGGCGCGGCGACGCCGGCGATCTCGCGGAACCCCGCCAGCATGTCTTCGGCGAAGGTCAGCGGCACCAGGGCGGGCCGCGTTTCGGTGACGGCGAGGCCGAAGCGCTCGGCGATGCGGTAGCCAAGGCCGGTCGCGCCCATCTTGGGGATCGACTTCCCCCCGCAGGCGACGACGAAATGGCGGCAGGAGACCGTCGCCGCCCTCTCGCCGCCCAGCGTCAGGCGGAAGCCGTTATCCCCGTGCTCCAGCTCCTCCAGCGTCGTCGACAACCGCAATTCGGCACCGACCGCAGCCATCTCCGCGCGCAGCATCGCGATGATATCCCCGGCCGAGTTGTCGCAGAAAAGCTGGCCCAGCGTCTTCTCATGCCAGGGAATGCGGTGCCGCTCGACCAGCGCCAGGAAATCGCGGGCGGTGTAGCGGCCGAGCGCGGACTTGGCGAAATGCGGGTTTTCGGACAGGAAATTGCGGGCCGTCGCGCCGATATTGGTGAAGTTGCAGCGGCCACCTCCAGAAATGCGGATCTTCTCGCCGGGCGCCTTGGCATGGTCGATGACGAGCACGCGCCCGCCTCGCGCACCCGCATGGGCAGCGCACATCATACCGGCGGCGCCGGCCCCGAGAATAACAGTATCGAAGCGCTCAGCGCGCATGGCAGGCTTCCAGATGGGGAAATGCGATCATGCGGCAAGCCATGCCGGATCGCGCGGCCGCTGGCAACACGCAGCGTAAGCCTTTCACATCTCCAGCAGGTCTAGCCGCTCGCCCAGCTCCCGCCGGGCGATGTCGACCACGCTGGCGTGGTGGGTGAAGAGGATCGGCTGCAACGTGTCCGACAGGCCGGCGAGCGTGCGCAGGCCCGCGGCCGTGCGCGCATCGTCGAAGGTCTGGAACAGGTCGTCGCCGATGAAGGGAGCCGCCTCCGCGCGGGTGGCGTAGTCGGCCAGAAACGCAAGGCGCAGCGCCAGGTAGAGCTGGTCGCAGGTGCCGTCGCTCAAGCCGACGAGGCCGACGGTCGCCCCGTCCGGGCGACGGGCCAGCAGCTCCGCCCGGTCGTCCTCGCCGAAACGGCGCGTCAGCCCGTCGAAGGAGCCGGAGGTGAGCCCGGCGAACAGCCGGCCGGCGTGATCCAGCAGCGGGTCGTCCTGACGGGCGCGGTGCTGCTCCAGCGCCCCTGAGAGAAGCAGCGAGGCGAGCCGGGTGACGAGCCACTGGCGGCCGAGTTCCTGCAGTTCCGCCTCGGCGGCCAGCCGCTCGAAGGCGGCGCGGTCGGCGCCCTCCCCGGCCTCGGCTCGGTCGCGCTCGCCCAATGCGGCATGGCGGGCGGCGAGCGCTTCCTTCATGTCCGCCGTCAGCGCGTCGATCTCGCCGGCAAGCCTTTCCAGCGCCGCTTGCGCGGCCCCGTCATCGAGCCCCGAGAGCTCCTCGGCAACCGCCTCGCGGGGCTCCCCGGCCGACGTTTCGGCAAACAGCGCCCGTGTCTCGTCGACGGCGGCAGCTATGCTGTCGCGCTCGGCCAGACGGCCGGCGAGCGGCACCATGTCGTCCGACTGGAGCCCCTCGGGAAGATCGGCGCACAGGGCGGAAAGTTGCGCATTGGCGGCGGCCTGCCGCTCCTCGGCACGGGACAGCTCGGTGCGGGACCTTGCAAGCGCCTCGCCCGCTCCTTCTGCCCTGGTGAGCGCCACACGCTCCTCGGCAAGGCGGCGCTGCAGGGTCTCGACCAGCCGGTCGGGCTCCTCGCCCGCCCCGTCGTCGAGAAGGCCAGGCGCGACCCGTCGCACCAAATCGAGAGCGGCCACAGAGAACGCCTCGTTGTCGCGCTGCATGCCATGCACCCGGCGGGCGAGCTTGTCGCGTTCGCCCAGCGCCGCCGGCAGCACGCGCCAGACTTCCAGCACGGCAGCGGCCGCCTGCGGCGAAGCGCCAGGATCTAGCCCCGCCCCGCCGAGCGCTGCGTCGAAGTCCTGCCGCCAGCACGCAAGCTCCTCCTCGACGGCAGCAGCCTGACGCTGCAGGCCGTCGAGCCGCGCCGCGGCATCCTCGATGCGGGCAGCCAGCGCCCGCCCCTGCTGGAAGGCCTCCGCCCGGCGCTCCAGCTCGCCCTCGACAAGGCGCAGCAGTGCAAGGCCATCGCGAGCGAGATCGCCGGGTGCCGGCACCGCCAGCCCCAGCTCACCGGCTAGAGCGGCAAGCCCGGGCAGCGCGCGGCCGGCACCGGCTTCCAGGCCATCGGTGGTGGCAACGAGGTCGGCCAGTTCCTCGCGCTGTTCCAGCCAGCGGTCGACCGACTTTCGCCATTCGGTCATGGCGGTGGGGCCTGCCGGCTCCAGCCCGAGCGGGGCAAAGAGCGCGGCCCAGGCTTCCTTGGCAGTGGCGAGGGCTGCGGACAATTTCGCCCCGCCCTCTGCGGCCTCGGCCCGGCGGGCGAGCAGCGCATCGCGGCGGGCGACATCACCCGCATGGCGCGACACGCGGTCGGCCTCGGCTATGGCACGGTCGGCCAGGTGATCGGCCTCTTGCAGCAGCGGCTGCGCAGCGTCAAGCGCCGGCGTGCCGCCGTCCGGCACCTTGGCCAGCGCGTCATCGCGCTCGCGCCGTGCGGCCTCTATGCGAGCGCGCGAGGGCATGTCGCCGCCGCGCTCGCTCTCGGCAATCGCGGCGTCGAGACCCGCAATTTCTTCACCCCATGCCGCGTCCTGCTCGCGGTGGCGCCGCAGCCCCTCGCCGATCTCGTCGAACCGGGCGCGAAACTCCGAAATCTGCTCAAGGCCGGGCAGCGGCGCACCGGCAAGACGCTCGGGCTCGGCAACCGGCGGCGACAGGCGCGCGGCCGCCTCCATGAGGCGGCTGGTCAAACGCTGGCGCGTCGGCAGCAGCCGGTCGCGCTCTTCCAGCTGGCGGACCTGCGGGGCGAGCGCGGCAAGGCGGGCGCGCAAGGGAGCCGGATCGGCGACACGTCCGTCCGCCGCCCCGCCGGACAGGCGTTCGAAATCCGCACTCTCCCTGGCAAGTGCGGTCTGCAAATCGGCGCGCTGGCGCGACAGCCGGTCCCCCTCCGCAAGGCGCGCGGCGAGATCGGCAAGGGCGGCGTCCGTGGGCTGGCGGGCGCGGATCGCCTCGCTGTCCTGCGGCTCCAGCGCCAAGCCGAGGCGGCGCAGCTGGGCACCCAGTGCATCCGTCAGGTCGCTCGCCTCACGGGTCACGCGCGGAATGTCGCGCTGGCGCTGACGGAAGGCCCCGATATCGGCATGCAGCGCGGTCACCTCCGCAGCCGCCTCGATGAGCGGACGGTCGACCGCGATGCCGCGCGCCAGCTCTTCCGCTTCCTGCAGGCGGCGGACCGCGTCCCGCTGTGCAGCCGCAGCTGCCGTCACGGCGGCCAGCGCTTCCTCCAGCCGCCGGGCAAGGCCGCGGGGCACCTGATCCAGATCGGCGAAGGCGGCAAGGCGCGCCTCGCTCGCGGTGAGGCGGGCGAGAAGCGGCTTGAGGCTGACAAGACGGGCAAGCCGCTCTCGCCGGGCATGCGCCTCGCTCAGCCGCGCCTCGGCCTCGGCCAGCGTCTCGTTCGCCGTCTCGACCGCCTTGTTCAGCGACTTCCATTCGGCTTCGCGCAGCTGGCGCTCGCGCTCCTCGCGGCGCGCCTCCGTATGGCGCTCGAGAACCTGATAGATCTTCCGGTTGCCGGAGGCGCGCGGCGCGAACAACCCGTCGGCCTCGCGGTCAAGATCGGCGCGAAGGGCATTGAGCCCATGGAGGCCCGAGGCGGCCGCAAAAATCTCGCCGCCCTCCCCGTCGCCGGCCAGAAGCGCGCGTCCGCCCTCGCGCAAGCGCTCGGAATCGAGACCGAAGGCAAGCTGGAAGACCTCGCGCGTCAGCCCGCCGAGGAACGGCACAAGCGCGTCGTCGCCAAGCGGCGCCTCACCATCATCGTCGGCCAGCAGGGTGTTCTTGCGCCCCTTGCGGCGGCGCAGCGACAGGCTGTTTCCGCGCGCATCCGTGAGCGTTGCGCACACGCGCAGGCTCGGTGCCTCATGCAGGAAGTCGTAGCGCCGCTCCTCGGCACCGTCGGCCGCGCGCCGCTTCTCGCTGAAGCCGAACAGCAGGTCGGAAATCGCGGCGAGCGTCGAGCTCTTGCCCGCCTCGTTGGGGCCGTAAACGAGATGCAGGCCAGCGCCGGGGCGAAAGCGCAGCTCCCGGTCGGTCAGGCTGCCGTAGCGCAGCAGATGCAGCCGATCGATCCGCATCCGCCTCAGCTCCCTTCCGCGATACGTTCGGCGAGTAATGCCCGCGCCTCGGCGACCAGCGTGTCGAGCTCTTCGCCGAAGGGCGCGGCCGGATCGACGAGACCGGCAGGCAGCTTGTTCACCAGCAGACCGATCTGGCCGGCGGCCTCCTCGCGAAAGTGCGAATCGTTCGCCGCCTCTGCAAGCAGCGCGGCAAGGTCGAGCGAAGCATCGAGCGATGCGAGCGGACGGGCCTCGGCGGGCGGGGCAAGGTCGAGCTCCAGCTTTTCCAGCCAGGCCTCGGCATCGGCCTGATGGCAGGCATTCTGCATCTCGTCGATGAGCAGCGCGCGGTTGGCGAGCGCCCAGCCGTGAAGCGGGCTCTCGCCGGAAAGCCGCACGCGCAGCGCGAGCGGGCGCCCCTCGGCCGCCGCCACATGCGGGCGCAGCGCCTCGCGCGCCATGGCGACGAGGCCGGCCAGATCGTCCGCCCCGCCGGCGGCGATCTCGACACGGGCCCAGCGCGCCTCGTCGACGATCATCCGCTCGATGCCGGAAACCTCACCGTCGGTGACGGTGACCAGCACCGCGCCCTTTGCGCCTGTCTCGCGGATCGAGCGGCCCTGAATGTTGCCGGGAAAGACCACCGGCGGATCCTCGCTCACCACCTCAAAGGCGTGGACATGGCCGAGCGCCCAGTAGCCGTAGCCGCGCGCCGCCAGATCGGCCAGCGAACAGGGCGCATAGTCGGCATGGGGCGGACGGCCGGTCAGCGAGGTGTGCAGCACGCCGATATTGAAATGGCCCGGCACCGGCGCGGGATAGGCGGCGGCAAGGTTCTCGCCGACCTGGCGGTCCGGGAAGCTCTGGCCGTGCAGGGCAACGCGCAGATCGTCCAGCGTGTGCGTCTCCGGACGGCGGGTGCCGAAGCTCGTCACGTTGTCCGGCAGGGTGACGGCGCGGGTGACGACGCTTTCGGCATCGTGGTTGCCGCGCAGGATGAAGACCGGAATGCCGGCACGCTCCAGCCGCGCCATCTCGCGAGCGAAGAACAAGCCGACGGAATTGTCGCGCCACTCGCCGTCATAGACATCTCCGGCTATCACCATGAAGGCGGCCTCGGCCTCGATGGTCCGCGAGACGAGGGTGGAAAGCGCAGTGCGGGTCGCCTCGCCGAAGCGGCGGGCGATCTCGGGATCGCGCAGGGCAAGCCCGGTCAGGGGGCTTCCGAGATGCAGGTCCGCCGCATGGACGAAGGAAAAGGACGACACGTCGCGCACCAGCCGGGAATCACGGGACAAACGAGAGATGACACTAGTGGGTTTTGCCGCGCCTTTGAACGCCGGGCATTCGCGACGGACGCCGGGCAAGGCCGTGCTCGGTCTTCTGCCAGCGATGCGGCCGGCGCACCAGGTCGACGACGGCGGCGTAGAAGGCAAGGCTCTGGGCGAGCCAATAGGCCGGAATCAGCGCCAGATCGAGCAGCGATGGCAGACGCGAACGCGCGGCGGCGCCGGCGATCGCCAGCAGCGTCATGCTGGCATAGCACAGGATCACGCTGACACCGGCGAGGGTCAGCACCACGCCGCCGAGCAGATCGAAGCGCGGCAGCAGCCCGGCGACGCCGGACCCGTAGAGCAGCAGGACGCCGACGAAGAGGGGATGGGCGGCAAGCGTCACCACCATGGCCAGAAGATAGACGAGCAGAACGGCAAGGCGCGTGCGGCGCAGCTCCTCGGCCAGGCGGAAAGGATCGCGCAAGGTCACCAGCAAGGTCTGCAGCCAGCCCTTCAGCCAGCGGCTGCGCTGCGCGTGCCAGGCCCGCCAGCTGAGCGGCGCCTCCTCGAAGGTGGTGGAGGCGAGCATCTGCATCGACCAGCCGCCGCGCACCAGCCGCAGAGCAAGGTCGGCATCCTCGGTGACGTTGCAAGGATCCCAGGAGCCGGCGGCATCCAGCGCGGTGCGGCGGAAGTGGTTGGACGTGCCGCCGAGCGGAAACGGCAGGCCGCGCGCGGAAAACCAGGGCAGCTGGCAATCGAAAAGGCCCGCATATTCCAGCAGGAACTGTCGCGGAAAGAAGCGGTGGCTGCGGTGGTCGATAGCAAGGTGCCCCTGCAGCACCGCAACGGATGGCGGGAGTTCGGCAAAGCGCGAGGCCGCCAGCAGCAGCTGATCCGGCTCCGGCCGGTCCTCCCCGTCAAAGACGGCGATGAGCTCGCCGCGCGCGTGGTCGAGGCCATGGACGAGCGCGCGCGGCTTGGTGCGCGGCCCCGGCCCGGTCACGCTGAGGATGCGCATGCCGGGCGCCAGATGCGGCTCCAGCGCGGCTCGGGTCTCGTTGTCGTCCTCCTCCAGCAGGAAAAGGACCTCCAGCCGGTCCCGGGGATAATCGAGGGCATCGAGGTGCCGGGCGAGACTTTCCGCCACCCGCGCCTCGCGGTAAAGCGGCACCAGCACCGAATAGCGCGGCAATAGGTGGTCAGGGAGAAGACGGGCCGGCGACGGGCTGGGCGTGTGGCTGAGGCCGGCGAGAAGCCGCAACGCGCCGAGCAGCATGCCGAGCAGCGTCACCAGAACCGAGGCGAAGATGACCAGCGCCTCCACGGTGAGCAGCCGCCCGAGGCAGAAGGCAGCGACCGCAAGACCAAGGACAGCGACCTGCCCCCGTGTCAGCACCACTCGGGCACTGACGTCGGGCCGCTCGCTCGCCAGCCTCAGGCCCGGTGCGGCGGCCCGGCCGGCAAGCTCGAGCGCCACTGGGGTGGCGATGGCCAGACGGTCCCGCAGAGATGGCGCGCGCGCCAGCAACGCGCGGATCGCCGCGACGCTCTCGGGCACCGGCGCGAACACGGCAAGCCGCTCGCCCGTGGGCGTGCGTCCGCAAAACAGCGGTCCGGGAAACCCGCGCGGTGGCAGAAGTTCCAGCTGCGCATCCGCCCGGAAACTGCCCTGCGGCAGAAAGGGCAGGCCGAGCGACTGGGCGAGCGCCGCGTAATAGGCATCGGGCGAGACGAGCCCTTCCTCCATCAGCAGCCGGGCCAGCACCCCCTCGCGCGGGCCGGCTCGGCGGGCCAGCGTCGCCAGATGCGCATCGGCAAGACCACGCCCGCGCAGCAGGGCCAGCTCCGGCGGCAACATGGCCGCGGGTCTGCGCCCGGACAAGGGCTCCACGCGCACCGACGAGGGCTGGCGGAGCGCGGAGGCAGGCGCTGCGGCGCCGTTGCGGCGCCCATGTGGCCGCAACGCATGGCTGGACGCGGGCGCGGATCGGTGTGATAGGATCGCGTCGGCGCGGGCAGCGTGCGGAAACGAAAGGTCCGGAAACTGCCCATCCGCCATCAACGTGCAGGCCCCTCGACAGGCGGGCAAGGGAGACCGGGAGCAACGGCATACGGGCGCGCGAAAGGCCGAAGGGCCGCGCGGCGGCGGCAGGACTGCCGGCCAAGCGGCACGGCGCAGGCGCAAAGCCCGGACTTCATTGCGGTTCGCCCCCCGACAAACGGCCACGACAGCGATGCGATTTGATAGCAGGACTTCAGGAATTGCAACCCTTGCTTTCATTGCGGTTGCATGGTTCGCGCTTCTTTCTGCCCCCCTCACCGGCCCGGCCGAGGCGCAGGAGGCGGTGCCCGATGTCACCGTGCCGAATTTCTGGGACCCGCGCAGCAGCAGCGACCGGCCGACCGTATCGCCCGAGACGATCCGCTTCCTCGCCAGCGACGACTTCCCGCCCTTCTCGTTTCGCGACGGGACCGGCCGCCTGACCGGCTTCAACATCGACCTCGCCCGCGCGATCTGCGAGGAACTGGACGCGGCCTGCTCGCTGCGCATCAAGTCCTTCGACGCGCTGGTGCCGGCCCTGATACGCGAGGAAGGCGATGCGGTCATCGCCGGGCTCGCCGCGAACGAGGCCAACGTCAAGACGCTGCTCTTCTCCGATCCCTATCTCGGCCTGCCGGCCCGCTTCGTCGCGCTGAAGGGCAAGGAGGTCGACACCACCCCTGAGGGGTTGGCGGGGCGGAAGATCTCCGTCGTCGCCGGGACGATGCACGAGCGCTTTCTGCGCACCTATTTCGCCGATGCCGAGATCGTGACCTTCGACGGGGCGACGGAAGCGCGCGCGGCGCTCGGCACCGAGGAGGCCGTGGTGCATTTCGGCGACGGGCTGTCCCTGTCCTTCTGGCTGAACGGCAAGACCTCCGGCGACTGCTGCGGCTTTGTCGGCGAGCCATGGATCGAGCCGGGTTATTTCGACCGCGGCATGACCATCGCCTTCCGCAAGGAGGACGCGCTGCGGCAGGAGGCGGTCAACCACGCCCTGCAGCGGCTGCAGCTCAAGGGCGTCTACAGCGAATTGTACCTGCGCTACTTCCCCGTCAGCTTCTACTGAGGCTGCCTATTCGGCCGCGTCGGAAGCAGGCCGCTGCGGATCGCCGGCGTCTTCGCCGCGCATCCCGCTTTGCGGGTGCATCCGCATGAAGGGCACACCGAGCGACCAGACGTAACCGGTCGGCCCCTCGTGCTGATATTCGTCGAGGCCGATGGTCATGCCCTCGTGTCCTTTCGCCGGCTGGGCGACATAGGTGCCGAACAGCCTGTCCCAGATCGCCAGGTTGAAGCCGTAGTTGGAATCCGTCTCGCGGCGGATCACCGAGTGGTGGACCCGGTGCATGTCCGGCGTGACGACAAGCAGGCGCAGCCAGCGGTCCAGCGTCAGCGGCAGGCGGACATTGGCGTGGTTGAACATCGCCGCTCCGTTCAGCACCACCTCGAAGACGAGGACCGCCATCACCGGAATGCCGAAGGCAATAACGACCGCCGCCTTCCAGACCATCGACAGCACGATCTCCAGCGGATGGAACCGCAGGGCGGTGGTCAGGTCGATGTCGCGGTCGGCGTGGTGCATGCGGTGGATGCGCCACAGCAGCGGGATCTTGTGCGAGGCCCAGTGCTCGGCCCACACGGCAAAATCCAGCAGCACGAAGCCGAGCAGCCCGGCGATCCACAGCGGCATGCCGAGCGCCGGAAAGAGGCCGAGCCCCTGATCGCCCGCCCACTGCGCGACGCCGACGGCGGCCATGGGAAAGACGATCCGCAGCACCGCCGTGTCGGTGGCGACGATGGCGAGATTGGTGGTCCAGCGGCGAGCGCGCGAGAAGATCAGCGCACGGCGCGGCAAGGCCAGCTCGAACAGCGCCATGGCGGCAAAAATGCCCAGAAACAGCAGCAGCCTGACGGTTGCCTCGCTCATCAATCCCTCGCGGTCCCTGCCTCGACAGAACGGAGCTTGCACCTTACCTCATCCCGTGAGACAGGAGCCCGCAACATCAATCAACAGATCGCGACCAAAGGCCACGGATGACCGAGCTACTCTGGACCCGCCCCGAAGGCGACACGCCGACCGTGGCCACGCTGCTGCTTGCCCATGGCGCGGGCGCTGCGATGGATTCCGGCTTCATGAACCGTTTCGCCGGCCATGCGGCGGCGGCAGGCCTTGCCATCGCGCGCTTCGAGTTCGCCTATATGGCCGCGCGGCGCGCCGGCGGACCGAAGCGGCCGCCGCCGAAGGCCGACCTGCTGATCGGCGAGTACCAGACCGCGCTGCAGGATGTGCTGAAAAGCGTCGAGGGGCCGGTTCTGGTCGGCGGCAAGTCGATGGGCGGGCGCGTTGCCGCCATGCTGGCGGCCGGCAGCTCTCTGCCGAAGCGCGTCTCGGGCGTCGTCTGCCTCGGCTATCCGTTCCACCCGCAAGGCAAACCGGACGACTGGCGCATGGCGCCCCTGGAAGGCGCGCGCCGGCCCGTGCTGATCGCGCAAGGCGACCGCGACGGCTTCGGCAATGCCGCCGAGCTCGCCGAAGTCACCCTGCCCGCGCATGTCGAGCTGGTCTGGCTGGAGGACGGCAACCATGACCTTGCTCCGCGCGGAGCATCGCCTGCGACCTGGGACGGGAACCTGGCGCTCGCCGCGAAGGCGGCTGCCGACTTCGCAAGGCGGCTGGTCTGAGGGGAGACCCTATTCCGCCGGCATCTGGGCCGGCGGGCCGGAGCGACCGTGATCGCCGCCCCCATTGCCATGCGGCTCCCGGCGCAGGCTGACCATCCGCCGCAGGTCCTCGCCGATGCCGATCAGCGCCGGCACCAGCACCAGCACGAGAAGCGTGGCGGTGGCGAGACCGAAGACGATGGTGATGGTCATCGGCATCAGGAAGCGCGCCTGAAGGCTGGTCTCGAACAACAGCGGCGCAAGACCGCCGATGGTCGTCAGCGAGGTCAGCAGCACGGCGCGCAGGCGATCCTGCGCCGAGATGACCGCGGCCTCCGCAACGCTGCGGCCGTCCTTGATATGGTCCTCGAACCGGTCGACCAGAATGATCGAGTTGTTGACCAGGATCCCCGACAGGCCGAGCAGGCCGACGAAGCTGAGGATGGTCAGGTCGTAGGCCATGAAATAGTGGCCGGCGACCGCGCCGACGACGCCGAAGGGAATGATCGACATCACCGCCAGCGGCTTGAAATAGCTGGCAAAGATCGCCGCGAGGATCAGGTAGATCATCGACAGGGCCGCGACCATGCCGAGCTGCAGGTCGGAGAACGCGGCGCGCCGTTCCTCCTCGCGCCCCGAATAGCGGTAGTCGATGCCGTACTTGCCCGCGAGTTCCTGCATCTTGCCCGTCTCAAGGTCCCGGACGATCTCGATATTGGAGGTGACCTCCGGGTCGACATCGGCCGAGACGGCCACGGTAACCCGGCCGTCTCGCCGCTGGATCACCGAGAAGCTCTCGCGCTCATTCAGTGTCACGACCTCGGTCAGCGGCACGAACTCGCCGCTCGGCGCGCGCAAGGAGAGCTCGCGCAAGGCCCCGCCGCCCAGCGACACCTCCTGCATGACGCGGATGGTGATCTCCTCCTCACCGCGGGCAAAGCGGCGCGGGATCGAACCTTCCAGCGCGGAGCGGATCTGGCGGGCAGCATTTTCGACGGTGAAGCCGAGCGCCTTGCCGCGCGGGCTGAGCTCGATCACCAGTTCCGGCTTGCCGTAGGGCAGGTCGTCGGCCACGCCGTCGACGCCGGGATAGGAGGTGAGGAGTTCCTGCAGCTCCAGCGAGGCTTCCTTGAGGACGCGCGTGTCGTCGCCCATCAGACGGACGTCGAGGTCCCGCCCCGGGGGGCCGCCGCGACGTTCGAACACGGCAACGCGCTTGGTACCGGCAATCTCGGGGATGGCACGGCGCCAGGCCTGAACGATTTCCGGCGTGCGCACGCTCCGCTGCTCGGACGTGGTCAGCTGGACGTCGATGCTGGCGACATTGTTGCCGCGGCTGTTGCCGGACTGGCCGAGGGTCGCATAGGAGGCGACGATCAGCGTCTCGCCGTTCTCCGCCGTCAGGCTCTCCTGTGCCTGGCGCAATGCCCCGTCGATGCGCAGCAGGGCCTTTTCGGCGTCCTCGATGGAGATGCCGGCGACGAAATCGACAGTGGCGCGGATGTTCTCCGCCTCCGGCGAGGGGAAGAAGCGGAAGCCGACATGGTTGCCCCGCATCAGGCCGGCGGTGAGCAGCAGCAGGCCGATGGCAAAGGCCACCGTGACATAGCGCCAGTCATAGGCCAAGCGCACGAAACCGCGGAAGGGCACGTCGCGGAACCAGCCGAAGCCGGCGTCGAAGTTGCGGCGGAACCAGCCGGGGCGTTCGTCGAAGGTGCGGCGCGTGCGAGCCCGGCGCATCAGCAGCAGCAGGAACTCGATTGCCGCGGCAATAGCGAAGAACACCACGATCACGGCGACATCGAAGGGCAGCGTCCCGAAAGTCTCGCGGCCCGCGCGTGCCGGCACGGCCAACCAGTCGAGCCAGACCGGCACGGTGATGTCCTCGCGCCCGGCAAGACCGACCAGGAACAGGCCCGGCACGCCGGCGATCAGCACCACCCGCCACCAGTTCCACGACGGCGGGCGGGCGAGCGAATGCGCCAGGTGGCCCGGCAGCACGAAGAAACACTCGATGATGCTGGCGGTGATCACCGCGACGACGACGAGCGGCAGCACGCCCATCAGCTGGCCGATGGTGTCGCCCATCAGGGTGATCGGCAGGAAGGCGGCGATGGTGGTGGTCGAGGCGGCGACAATCGGCCAGAGCATGCGCCCAGCACCTTCTTCCGCCGCCAGATAGGGCCCATCTCCCATGGCGATGCGGGTCGCCGTGTGCTCTCCAACCACGATGGCGTCGTCGACGATGATGCCGAGCGTCATGATCAGCGCGAAGAGCGAGAACATGTTGATGGTCTGCCCCGACATCCACATGAACCCGAGCGTCGCCATCATCGCGACCGGAATGCCGGCCGCAACCCACAGGGCGATGCGGCCGTTGAGGAAGGCGAAGAGCACGATCACGACCACGAACAGGCCGGAAATGCCGTTCTCCACCAGGATCATGATCCGGTCGGTCAGCGCCTCGGCGCGCACCTCGTACTTGACCAGCTCCAGCGAGGCCGGCAGCTGCGGTGCGATCTCCGCCAGATAGCGGTCGAGGATCGCATTGACCTTGAGCTGGTCGGCGCGGGCCGAGCGCTCCACCGTCAGTTCGACGGCGCGCATGCCGTCGGAATAGCCGATGGTCTGGTCCGGGTCGTAGGAGCGCGACACATCGCTGATGTCGCGCAGCTCGATCTTCTCGCCGGTCGGGAAGGACTTGACGACGATGCGGCTGATCGCCTCCGGCGAGGTGGTGTCGGCCACCGCCCTCACCTGCCGCTCGACGCCGCCCTGCAGGTCGCCGGAGGGCAGGTCGCGGGTGTTGGCGGCCACGCGCTCGGAAATGTCGGCAAGCGTCAGGTCGAGCCGGCGCAGTTCGCGCTCGGGCACCTTCACCACGTATTCGGTATCGCGAAAGCCGTTGAACGAGACCTTGTCGATGCCCCGGTCGATCAGGCCATCGCGGATCTGGCGGGCAAAGGCCTTCAGCGCGTCCTCGCTGAAGGGACCGCGCAAGGCGACGCGGGCCACCCGGTCGAACCAGTTGGCGAGCGAGATGCGCGGCCGCTCGGCATCGTCGGGAAGCGTGGTGATGCCGGCAACAGCCTGTTCCACGTCCGACAGCGCCTTCTGCATGTCGGCGCCTTCGAGGAATTCCAGGCTGATCGAGGCCGCGCCCTCGCGCGAGTAGGAGACCATCTCGTCGACATTGTCGATGAAGCGCAGTTCAGGCTCGATGGCCTGGAGGATGTTCTTCTCCACGTCCTCGGCGCTGGCACCCGGCCAGGAGACCGACACGGAAATGCGGTCGATGACGATCTGCGGGAAGAACTCGGCGTTCAGCCGGGCAAGGCCGAAGGCGCCGAACAGGATCATCAGCACCATGACCAGATTGGCGGCGTTGCGATGGCGCAGGAAATGGCCAATGACGCCGCGCGGAACGAAGCCGGTGTCGCGCATGGATCAGCCGCCCGTATTGGCGCCGCGATTGCGCGGCTCGGAGACGAGAAGGCCCTCGCCCGCCTTGTCCAGCCGGGTCGAGACCAGGCGGTCGCCGGTGGCCAGATCTCCGGAGACGATGACATGGGTCCCGTCGAAGGCGAGAACCTCGACGTCGCGGCGGCGCGTGCGGTTTTCCTCGTCGACCACGAAGACATGGTCCGTGCCGTAGATCGCGCCTTCGGGAATGCGGGCCGAGTCCGGGTAGGTGCGATCGGCAAGACGCAGCTCGACGAAGGCGCCGGGGCGCAGGGCCGGCTGGCCTTCGGAGACGGTCACGCTGGCATAGACGTCGATGCCGCCGCGCGCCAGCGCCACTTCGGCGCCGACCCGGCGGATCTCGCCGGCATAGGTGACCGGCTGGCCGCCGATATACCAAAGCACCTCGACCGGACGGCCGACGACGGTGCCGCTGTCGGACAGGATGCGGCCATACTGATTGTCGGAAAGGGTGAAACGGACCTCCAGCGCATCGCGCTCATAGAGGGTCGCCACCACGTCGTTGACGCCGACAAGGCGGCCGATGGCGGCATTTTCCGAGCGCACCACCGCATCGAAGGGCGCCTTCAGCACGGTGTCGGCAAGATTCCGCTCGGCCTGCGACAGACGCCACTGCAGCCGGTCGATGGCCGCCTGCTGCTGGTCGACGCGCGCCTTTTCGACATCGAGGGCATAACGGCGCTGCTCCAGGGCCTGGCCGCGCTGGGAGACCAGCAGGCGGCGTTCGTCGACGGTGCGCTCGGTCACCGAGCCGCTGCCGAGCAGCTGCTCGGCCCGCTCCAGATCGCGCTGGGCGAATTCGAGCTGCTCGCGGGCGCGCTCGACATTGCCTTCCTCGGTGGACACCCGGCCCCTGGCCTCGACAAGGGCGGCACGGGCCTCGACGAGATTGGCGCGCGCCTCGGTGACGGCGCCCTCGTACTGGAAAGGATCGACGGCGAGGAGTTCCTCGCCGGAAGAAATGATGGAGCCGGTCTCCAGGGAGGGATTGACCCGGACGATCTCGCCGGCCACCAGCGTACGCAGCTCGGCGGTGCGCGCGGCCGTCACCTCGCCGTAGAGCGAGAGCATCGGCGCGTGGTCGCGCACCTCCAACTGCGTCGTCTCGACGATGAAGGCGGTCTCGCGCGCCGGGCGCACCGGTACCGGATCCTTGGCAAGGATCAGGCGGTTCATGCCGACATAGGCGGCGAGCAGCACGGCGAGAGCGATCGCGGCCTGCAGAAAGAGCTTGATCGCCATGACGCCCGCACGACCGGCAGAGCGCTGCCGCGTGTGCGGGCGCTCGAACGCGACCTCCCCTTTCGGGGTGCGGTTGTCGTCGTCCACCGATTTCAGCATGACACTCTTTTCCACTCGAATGCTCTCTTGCGCGGTCCCACTACCTATAGGCGTTCGGGCGCGGACTGGATTGCTTCGCGGACGCACATGCCGCATTTGCGGACTATTCAGGTGCCGCAAACGACTGGCAAGGCGAAGAGTGTATCAAAATGTGACCATTGCGACTCCTGTCACATCCGGTGACAGGATGGAACGGTTTCCGCCGCTTTTCGTGCCCGGTCCGGCCCGCCAAAGGCGGATCAGAACTCGTCGGGGCTGTAGTCGTAGCGGGTGTTGCAGAAGCGGCAGGTCACCTCGATGCGGCCCTCGACGGTCATGTCGTCGCGCTCTTCGGTGGTGAAGCCCTTCAGCATGCCCCGGATGCGCTCGTCCGAGCAGCGGCAGCGGTCGGCAAGCGGCTGGGGCGAGAAGATGCGCACGCCGCGCTCGTGGAACAGGCGGAACAGCAGCCGCTCGGCCGTCATGTCCGGGTCGCCGAGTTCGTCGTCGCGCAGGGTCTCGACCAGGGCGCGGGCCTCGCGCCAGGCGTCGTCTTCCTCGAACTCGTGCTCCAGCGCGCCTTCCGGCGCATCGCCCGGCGGCAGGTCGGCCTGGCGCATCCGCTCCGGCGCCTCGGGCAGGAACTGGGCGAGCACACCGCCGGCAAGCCAGGAATGGCGCGGCGTTTCCCCGGCGCGGCGATCCAGCACCTCGCCGACGGCAAGGCGAACCACGGTCGGGATCTGCTCGGACTGGGCGAAGTAGCGATGCGCCACCTCTTCCATCGTGATGCCGTCCAGCGCGACGATGCCCTGGTAGCGGTTCATCGCCGCGCCCTGGTCGACCGTCATGGCCAGGTGACCATTGCCGAGCAGCGAGGGGGTATCGGTGCGCCCGGCCGCCTCGGCTGCTGCGACCGCCTCGGCATCGAACTGGGCGCAGGCACGCAAACCGTCCGGCGTCTGGAAATCGACGACCAGCATGGAAACCGGGCCGTCGGTCGTCGTCTGCAGGGTGAAGCGTCCGTCGAACTTCAGCGAAGTGCCGAGCAGCGCCACCAGCGTGGCCGCCTCACCCAGAAGGCGCGAGACCGGCGCCGGATAGGCGTGGCGCTCGAGAATGCGGTCGAGAACCGGGCCGAGCATCACGGCGCGGCCGCGCACGTCCAGAGGCTCCACTGCGAAGGGAAGCACGGCATCGCGACCGGCCGGGGTGACGCCCAGCCGCTCCAGTTCGTCCTGAACGCTCATGTCGGGTCCTATGCGTCCTGCAGGGCTCCGAAGCACCAGGCAAGGATGCCCTTTTGTGCATGGAGCCGGTTTTCCGCCTCGTCGAAGACGACGGACTGCGGTCCGTCCATCACCTCCGAGGTCACCTCCTCGCCGCGATGGGCGGGCAGGCAATGCATGAAGATGGCTTCGCAGTCGGCTTCCGCCATCAGGCGGTCGTTGACCTGATACGGGCTCAGCAGGTTGTGGCGATCGCCATCATCGTCGCCCATGGAGACCCAGCAGTCGGTGACGACGCAGTCGACGCCCTTCACGGCCTCGAACGGATCGTCGGTGATGCGGATCTCGGCACCGGCCTTGCGGGCGGCGGCGATGAGCTCGGCCGGCGGCGCCAGCTGCGAGGGGGTGGCGATGTTGAGCGCGAAGTCGAGCTTGGCCGCAGCATGCACCCAGGACGCCAGCACGTTGTTGCTGTCGCCGGTCCAGGCGACGCTGCGCCCGGCGATGCTGCCCTTGTGCTCCTCGAAGGTCAGCACGTCGGCCATGATCTGGCACGGGTGGGTGCGCTTGGTCAGGCCGTTGATGACCGGCACGGTGGCGTACTCGGCCAGCTCCGTCAGTGCATCGTGATCGAGGATGCGGATCATGATCGCGTCGACATAGCGCGACAAGACGCGGGCCGTATCGGCGATGGTCTCGCCGCGGCCAAGCTGCATCTCGGCACCGGTCAGCATCAAGGTCTCGCCGCCGAGCTCGCGCATGCCCACGTCGAAGGAGATGCGGGTACGGGTCGAGGGCTGCTCGAACACCATGGCCAGAACGCGGCCGGCAAGCGGGCCGCCGCCGGACACGCGGACGGGGCCGCGCGCCTGCTTGATGCGGCGGCTGCCGTCCAGGATGAAGCGCAGCTCGCTGGCATCGACATCGGTCAGGTCGAGGAAATGGCGGGGCTGGATGGTCATTACTCTGCAGCTCCCCGCTCGAGCCCGGCTTCCATGGCGGTGGCGGCCTGGTCGATCCGCGACACGGCCTCCTCGATCTCCGCCTCGGTGATGGTCAGCGGCGGCATGATACGCAGGACGTTGTCGCCCGCGCCCACGGCCAGCACGCCGGCCTCGCGGAAATGCGACAGCAGCTCGGTGTTGGTGACCCGGCACTTCAAGCCGAGCATGAGGCCCTTGCCGCGGATCTCCTCGAAGATCGCGGGATGACCGTCGACGACGGCGGCCAGCTTCTGCTTCAGGAGCAGACCCTTTTTCTGGACGCTGTCGAGGAAGCCGTCGGCCAGCACCACGTCGAGCACGGCATTGCCGACCGCCATGGCCAGCGGATTGCCGCCATAGGTGGTGCCATGCGTGCCCGGCTTCATGCCGGAGGCCGCTTCCTCTGTCGCAAGGCACGCGCCCAGCGGGAAACCGCCGCCGATGCCCTTGGCCACGGCCATGATGTCCGGGGTGATGCCCGCCCATTCATGCGCGAAGAGCTTGCCGGTACGCCCGACGCCGGTCTGCACCTCGTCGAGGATCAACAAGATGCCCTTGTCGTCGCACAGGCGGCGCAGCTCGCGCAGGTACTCGGTCGGCACCGGGCGGATGCCGCCCTCGCCCTGGATCGGCTCGATCAGCAGGCCTGCGGTGGTATCGCCGATGGCGGCAAGCAACGCCTCATGGTCGCCGAACGGCACCTGGACGAAGCCCGGAGCCTTGGGACCGAAGCCTTCCAGATACTTCTCCTGCCCGCCGGCGGCGATGGTCGCCAGCGTACGGCCATGGAAGGCACCCTCGAAGGTGATGATGTCGACCCGCTCCGGCTCGCCCTTCGCATAGAAGTAGCGCCGCGCGGTCTTGATCGCGCATTCCAGCGCCTCGGCGCCGGAGTTGGTGCAGAACACCCGGTCGGCAAAGGTCGCCTGGGCCAGCTTGCGCGCGAACGCTTCCTGCCCCTCGATCGCGTAAACGTTGGACACGTGCCACAGCTTGTCGGCCTGGTCCTTCAGTGCCTTGACGAGGCCGGGATGGGAATGTCCGAGCGAATTGACGGCGATGCCGGCGGCGCAGTCGAGAAAGCGTCGGCCATCGGAAGTCTCCAGCCACACACCCTCGCCACGCACGAACTCCAGGTTCGCGCGGCTGTAGGTCTGATAGAGAGATGAGCCTTCCATGTCCTTACCTGCTCCCATTGACCGGCTGTCCTGCCGGGGAGATGCCTTGGCGGAGCGAGCCGCCTTCGATCCCCTCGCCTGCTGTCGGAACGCTGCCGTCATGCCGCCGCAAAGAGCGGCAAGAACCGCCGACAGGCATCGCCGAAAGCAATTATGCCGCCCACGAGAGGCGGCACGGCGAGGAAGCCCCGTTATACACCGGGAGAGCGCGGGAAAGTCAACGGAATTGGCTATGCGCGCCGCTCGGGCCGCGGCGAAACCAAAGTCGCCGGAAACGGCCTTTTCTGGGGAAAACCGTATCAATCCCCAGGTGAATCGCCCCCTCACCTTGAACCGCAAACCCGGCATATTGTAGCTTTGCAGTCAAGAAATACGAGATCTCGTGTATCCGACTCACAATAGCCTCAAAATCCGGCAATGAGCGGGGCACCCTCACGGTGTGCCGATAACCTTTTATTAACCAGATGTCGGGGCCCGATCAAACACGGAGTTGAGCGCATGTCCTGGACAAGCGAACGCGTCGACCTTCTCAAAAAGCTCTGGACCGACGGGCTGAGCGCCAGCCAGATCGCTGCAGAACTGGGCGGCGTGACCCGCAATGCGGTGATCGGCAAGGTTCACCGCCTCGGCCTGTCGGGACGCGCCAAGGCGGCGGCTCCCGCCCAGAAGGCGCGCGCCAAGCCGGCCAAGGGCGGCGCGGAGGAAGCGGCACAGGCCGCGACCCAGCAGCAGGGCGGCAACGCCCCCTCGGCACCGCAGACGGTGGGCGCCACCGCGCTGAAGATCGAGACCGCTCCGGTCGCGGCTCCCGCGCCGCAGGCCAAGCCGGTTGCCGAGTTGGTGCCGATCGCCAAGCGTGCGACGATCCTGACGCTGACCGAGCGGACCTGCAAATGGCCGATCGGCGACCCGACCAAGGAAGACTTCTACTTCTGCGGCCACCCGTCGAACCCGGGCGTCCCCTACTGCACCTATCATTGCCGCATCGCCTACCAGCCGGCGAGCGACCGCCGCCGCGACCGCAACGTTGCCAACGGCTGAGGCAACGCCCCGGCCCGTTTCCGGGGGCGCAGTTACGAGAAAGGCCCGCCTGCGGTATCCGCGGCGGGCCTTTTCGCATTCTGGTGCCGGTTCGCAGATAGACGGCGCGACAGCCGCCCCGGCGTTTCCGCTAGCTGCGGGTTTCAGGAGGCGGCGGCGAACTGGTCGTTGAAGGCGTAGCCGGCGCCGCGCACGGTGCGGATCGGATCCGGCACCTTGCCGCGGTTGATGGCCTTGCGCAGGCGCCCGACATGCACATCGACCGTGCGCTCGTCGACATAGACGTCATGGCCCCAGACGCCGTCGAGCAGCTGCTCGCGCGAAAAGACACGCCCCGGCGAGGTCATCAGGAACTCCAGCAGGCGAAACTCGGTCGGGCCGAGATGGATCTCGCGGCCCGAGCGGCGCACCCGGTGTGTCTCCCGGTCAAGTTCCAGATCGCCCGCGCGCAACAGCGAGGAGACGACCTCCGGTTTTGCCCGGCGCAGCATCGCGCGCACCCGCGCCATCAGCTCCGGGATCGAGAACGGCTTCACCACATAGTCGTCGGCACCGGTGGCAAGGCCGCGGATGCGCTCCTGCTCCTCGCCGCGGGCGGTGAGCATGATCACCGGCAGACGTTCCGTCTCGGCACGCGAGCGCAGGCGGCGGCACAGTTCGATGCCGGACAGACCCGGCAGCATCCAGTCGAGAAGCAGCAGGTCCGGCTGGCTCTCGCGCAGGAGAAGATCGGCCTCGTCACCGCGCATGCAGGTCTCGACCGTGTAGCCCTCGGCCTCGAGATTGTAGCGCAGCATCATGATGAGAGGCTCTTCGTCCTCGACAATAAGGACCTTCGGCATGTCGGATACCCTTGTCCAATCGACCCGGCCGGGAGGCATCGGCGCGGCTTTTCGCTCGCGCCGCCTTGCCGGCTCTCGTTGTCAGCGGCGGCGGACGGCAGGGCCGTCCGCGCCATCGTCAGGTTGCCAGGGCGTCCTCAGGACGCGGTATCGGTCTCGATGCCGGTCTCGTCGACCTTCTGACGCTCGTCGGTCGGCAGCACGCCGGTCGACATGTACATGACGTTTTCGGCGATGTTGGTTGCATGGTCGCCGATGCGCTCGATGTTCTTGGCGCAGAACAGCAGATGGGCGCAGACCGAGATCTGCCGCGGATCCTCCATCATGTAGGTGAGGAGTTCGCGGAAGATCGAAGTGTAGAGCGCGTCGACCTCGTCGTCGCGGTCGCGCACGGAGGCCGCCGCCACGCCGTCCCGGCCGGCATAGGCATCCAGCACATCCTTGAGCTGGCTCTGGGCGAGCTCGGTCATGTGCTCCACGCCGAGGGCGAACTTCTTGGAGTCGAAGGTACCCTCGATGGCGATGACGCGCTTGGCGACGTTCTTGGCGAGATCGCCGACGCGCTCAAGGTCGTTGGAGATGCGCATCGCCGAGATCACGTCGCGCAGGTCGCTGGCGACCGGCTGACGGCGGGCGATGATCAGGATCGCCTGCTCCTCGATCTCGAACTGCAGGGCATCGACCCGCTTGTCCTGTGCGATCACGCGGCGGGCAAGTTCCTTGTCCATGCGCACCAGGGCCTGCACGGAATCGTTCAGCATCATCTCGGCGAGGCCGCCCATCTCCGACACCCGGCCGGCGACTTCCTTCAGCTCCTCGTCGAACGACGAAACGGTATGTTGGCTCATGTCTCTTCTCCATTCGGGGCGCGGCAAGGTGCACGCGTCATCCCGTCTGTTCCCGCGGCTGGTCCAGACTAGCCGAAGCGGCCGGTGATGTAGTCCTGGGTGCGCTTGTCCCGGGGGTTGGTGAAGATGTCGTTCGTCGCCCCTTCCTCGACCAGGTTGCCGAGGTGGAAGAAGGCCGTGCGCTGCGAGACGCGGGCGGCCTGCTGCATGGAGTGGGTGACGATGACGATTGTGTAGTTCTCACGCAGCTCGTCGATCAGCTCCTCCACCTTGGCGGTGGCGATGGGATCGAGGGCCGAGCAGGGCTCGTCCATCAGGATCACTTCCGGGCTGACGGCGATGGCGCGGGCAATGCACAGGCGCTGCTGCTGGCCGCCGGACAGGCCGGTGCCCGGCTCGTCGAGGCGGTCCTTCACCTCGTTCCACAGGCCGGCCTTCTGCAGGCTGGAGGCGACGATCTCCTCCAGCGCCGCCTTGTTGCGGGCCAGGCCGTGGATGCGCGGGCCGTAGGCGATGTTGTCGAAGATCGACTTGGGGAACGGGTTCGGCTTCTGGAACACCATGCCGACCTTGGCGCGCAGCTGCACGGGGTCGACCTTGGGATCGTAGATGTCCTCTCCGTCGATCAGGATGTTGCCCTCGACGCGGCAGACGTCGATCGTGTCGTTCATCCGGTTGATGCAGCGAAGGAAGGTCGACTTGCCGCAGCCCGACGGGCCGATGAAGGCGGTGACCGTCTTCTCCTCGATGCGGATGCTCACATCCTTGATGGCGTGGGTGTCGCCGTAGAAGACCTGGACCTTCTCGGCTGAAATCTTGGCCTCGTTCATGGCGGCGACTTTCTCAGGCTTGGTCATTTGGTTCATGGCTTGGAAAGCCCCCTTACCAGCGACGCTCGAAACGACGGCGCAGGATGATCGCGACGATGTTCATGGTCATGAGGAACAGCAGCAGGACGATGATGCCGCCCCATGCCCGCTCGTAGAAGGCCGGGTCCGCGCGCTTGGCCCACTCGTAGATCTGGGCCGGCATGGCCGAGTTCGGATCGAGGAAGCCGGATGCGAGGCTGCCGGGGTAGTTGGAAGCGATGAAGCCGACCATGCCGATGAGCAGCAGCGGCGCGGTCTCGCCGAGTGCCTGGGCAAGGCCGATGATGGTGCCGGTGAGGATGCCGGGTGCGGCCAGCGGCAGCACATGGTGGAACACCGACTGCATCTTGGAGGCGCCGACACCCAGCGCTGCATCGCGGATCGACGGCGGCACCGCCTTCAGCGAGGCACGCGTCGAGATGATGATGGTCGGCAGCGTCATCAGCGTCAGGACCAGGCCACCGACGATCGGTGCCGACTGCGGCAGGTGTGCGAACTGGATGAACGCCGCAAGGCCGAGGATACCGAAGACGATGGAAGGCACCGCCGCGAGGTTCGAGATGTTGACCTCGATCAGGTCGGTGAAGCGGTTCTTCGGTGCGAATTCCTCAAGATAGATCGAGGCGGCGACACCGATGGGCAGCGACAGGAACAGCACCACCAGCATCATGTAGAGCGAGCCGATCATCGACACGCCGATGCCTGCCTGCTCGGGACGCGAGTCCGAGGCGTCGGACCCGGTGATGAAGTCCATGTTGAAGCGCTTCTCGACGACACCCTTGTCGGCCATCTGGTCGACCAGGTCGAGATGTGCGGCATCGAGGTTCTTGTCGTTGACGAGCGCTTCGCGGGTGACGCGTCCCTTGAGGTAGCCGTCGACCCGCGAGGAGGCCAGCAGCTCGAACGTCACCGTCTCGCCGATGCGGCCCGGATTGGCGAGCACGAAGCTGCGCACCTGGGCGGCGGCGCCGGAGGACAGCATCTTGCGCAGGTCCGCCGGCTTCATGTCTGTGGAGATGCCGGCGCGGCCCAGCTCCGCGACGAGAGCCTGGTCGATCATCGCATTGTAGCGCGATGTCTTGACGATGGAGGCTTCCGCCTGCTCCACCGCGCTCTTTTCCAGCGTCACCGGAACGGAGACGAAGGTCTGGTTGAAGGCGGTGAGGCCGTTGCTGAAGATGGCGTAGAGAAGCGCCATCAGGAAGAACAGGCCGATCAGGATCGCTACGATGCCGTAGATCTTGAAGCGGCTCTCGGCGGCATTGCGGCGGCGCGTCAGGGCGTCGACCTCGAGCAGCGACGTCTTCTTGCGGACGGCCTGCCCGGCTTCCTTGCCCGCGGGATAGCTCATGGCCGTGTCGGTCATTCGTACTGCTCCCGGTATTTGCGCACGATGTAGAGCGCGAAGATGTTCAGCCCCAGCGTGACCACGAAGAGGGTCATGCCCAGCGAGAAGGCGACCAGGGCCTCAGGGGAGGCGAAGTCGGCATCGCCGGTGAGCTGGCTGACGATCTTGGCGGTGACGGTGGTCATCGCTTCGAAAGGGTTGAGGCTCAGCTTGGCGGCGGCGCCCGCACCCAGCACCACGATCATGGTCTCGCCGATGGCACGCGAGGCGGCGAGCAGGATGGCGCCGACGATGCCCGGAAGCGCGGCCGGCAGGATCACCTGCTTCACCGTCTCCGAATGGGTGGCGCCGAGACCGAGGGAGCCGTCACGCATGGCCTGCGGAACGGCGTTGATGATGTCGTCGGATAGCGAGCTGACGAAGGGGATCAGCATGATGCCCATCACCAGACCGGCGGTCATGACCGCCGTGCCGCCGGCCATCCAGTTGACGCCGAGCAGGCCGCCATTGCCGAAGACGTCGACCAGCAGCGGGCCGACCGTAAGCAGCGCGAACAGGCCGTAGACGATGGTGGGGATGCCGGCGAGCACCTCCAGCAGCGGCTTGGCCACGGCGCGGACAGCCGGGGTGGCATACTCGGAGAGATAAATCGCCGCGAAGAGGCCGACGGGAACCGAGACCGCCAGGGCGATCAGCGAGATGTAGAGCGTTGCCCAGATCAGCGGCACGATGCCGAGCTCGGAGCCGCCGCCGAAGCTCGGGCTCCAGGTCAGGCCGAAGAAGAAGTCGGCAGCCGGGTAGAGGCGGAAGAACTCGACCGTGTTGAAGATCAGCGACAATGCGATGCCGACGGTCGTCAGGACGGCGATGGAGGCGGCTGCGATGAGGATCCAACGCACGACCCGCTCCACGGAGTTGCGGGCGCGAAAATCCTTGTTGGAGCGCTGCCAGGCCCAGGCCGCGCCGAGAACGGCAAGGCCGAGAACCACGATGGCCCGGCCGAGGTCGCCAAGGCCGGACAACTCGCGGTAGCGCTGTGCAGCGTGCAGGGTCTCGGAGGTCACGTCCGAGCCGAGTGCGACGCCGACCTGGCCGAGACGGTCGCGCACGTCGGTGAATTCGGTGCGGATCGATCCCGCCTGCTCGGAGGTGAGAGCGCCGGCGGCGACCGCGGTATCAAGTCCCTCGGCGACGCGGCGCACGTCGCTCATCACCAGGTCCAGCGAACTCTGGTCGATGGAAGCCTGCGAGATCATGGACGACACCTGGCCGTTGATCACCACGGGCTGGATGGCAAGCCAGAGCACGAGGGCGAGAAAGGCCGGGATCATCGCGGCGAGCGCAACGTTCCAGCCATAATATCCGGGAAGGGAATGCAGCAGGCGGATGTCTCCGCCGGCGCTGGCCATCGCCCGGCCGCGACCCAGAACGAAGCCGGCCGCCGCAAGGGCAAGTATCACGAGAACGATCAGCGGCAAGGACATGAGGCTGAAAATCCGGAGCTCGGGGAAGAAAAAGGGGGCGGCAAAGCCCTGAAAGGCGCCGCCCCCTTGCTAGTCCGACCGGCTCAGTGCGTGAGCGTGGTCTCGGAGGCGACCGCTTCCTGGACCTTGGCCAGCTCCGGGTCGGAGACCAGGCCGTACTGGGCCAGCGGGCCGTCCGGACCGGCCAGCTCGTCGGAGACGAAGAACTGGGCGAACTCCTTCAGGCCCGGGATCACGCCGATGTGCGCCTTCTTGACGTAGAAGAACAGCGGGCGGGAAACCGGGTACTCGCCGGAAGCGATCGACTGGGTCGAGGGGACCACGTCCGACATGGTCGCGACCTTCAGCTTGTCGGTGTTGTTCTCGTAGAAGGCGAGACCGAACACGCCGATGCCGGCCTTGTTGGCGTCGAGACGGGCGAGCGTCTCGGTGTAGTCGCCATCGATGTCAACCGAACGGCCGTCGGTGCGAAGCGTGATGCACTTCTTCGCAGCTTCCTTCTTGTCCATGCCGCCGTCGACGAGGGCCTTGAGCGCGCCGCTGTCTTCGCAGCCCTGCATCATGACCTTCTCTTCGAAGACTTCACGGGTGCCGTGCTTGGTGCCCGGGACGAAAGCCTGGATTTCCTGCTCCGGCAGGGCGTCGTTGACCTGCTTCCAGCTCGTGGCGGAGTTGGCAGCGAGCTTGCCGTCGACGACGACTTCAGCGGCGAGCGCCTTGTACCAGTCGGTCGGGGTGAAGGCGAAGTCGGCGCCATTGATGTCCGAGGCGAAGACGATGCCGTCATAGCCGATACGGACTTCCATGATGTCGGTCACGCCGGCCTCGGCGCAGGCCTTGATCTCGCTCTCGCGGATGGCACGCGAAGCGTTGGCGATGTCGATGGTGTTCTCGCCGACGCCGGTGCAGAACTTCTTCAGACCGGCGGAGGAACCGCCCGACTCGACCACCGGGGTCGGGAAGTCGGTGTTCTCGCCGAAGGCCTCGGCAACGATGGAGGCGTAGGGAAGAACCGTCGAGGAGCCGGCGATCTGGATCTGGTCGCGAGCGATGGCGGCGCCAGCGAAGGCGACCGAAGCGACCGCGGTCGCGCTGAGAAGAGCTTTGATGTTCACCTGACCTCTCCCTGGATTTCAGGATTTCTCACGTTACCTCGCAGACTTATTCCCGCGAGGTCGAGGGCACCCTAGTCCTGGCCCGTGATGCTTATATGAAGGTCCGGTATCAGTTTTGTGACAGTTCAACGCCTTGATCGGAAATGACTTTTCGATCAGCAACAGAGAGTTCGGCGTCTTTTGCGACAGGAAACCTGGCGGTGAAGACCGCACCCTTGCCGGGCGCGCTGTCGATCTCGAGCCTTGCCTTGTGACGGGTCAGGATGTGCTTGACGATGGCAAGCCCAAGGCCGGTGCCCTTGGTTTCCCGGCTACGGGACGCATCCACCCGGTAGAACCGTTCCGTCAGGCGTGGGAGGTGTTCGGCCGCAATACCGGGACCGAAGTCGCGCACGCTCATGACAAACGTGCCTCCCGTGCGCGCGCCCTCGCCCGCAGGAGGGGCAAGAGAGAGCCGGATCTCCACCTTCTTGCCGGTGGCGCCATACTTGATGGCGTTGCCGACCAGGTTCTCGATCACCTCAAGCAGTTCGTCCCGGTCGGCCCGCACCGGGCACGGCGTCGGCGGCGTCTCGATATCGAGCACCACATCGGCCTCGTCGGCGACGGGTTTCAGCGCGTCGCAGGCATGCCGCAGCAGGGATGCCAGATCGAGCACGGTTTCCGGCTGGACATGCGCCTTCAGCTCGATACGCGACAGGGACAGCAGGTCGTCGATCAGCCGGCGCATGCGGTCGCCCTGCTGCTGCATGATCGACAGGAATCGCTCACGGGCGACGGGATCATCGCGCGCCGGGCCCTGCAGCGTCTCGACGAAGCCGGTCAGCGAGGCGAGCGGCGTGCGCAGCTCGTGGCTGGCATTGGCGACGAAGTCGGCCCGCATGCGCTCCAGACGCCGCTGCTCGGTCAGGTCCTGCAGGGTCACCAGAACGAAGCGCCCTGCCCCGCCTGCCGCTCCCGCACGCGCCGGCTCGCCGGGCTGCGCAACCAGCTCCGCGATCGGGGTGACATAGGCCTCGAGCCAGCTTTCGGTGGGAACCCGCTCGCTCCACTCGATCCGCTGGGCCGGGCCGCCTCCCATCACCTTGTCGAGCGCTTCAAGAAGAACGGGCACGCGCAGGCGCAGCGAAATCGGGTCGCCCGGCAGCGGATCGCCGAAGCGCACGCGCGCTGCCCGGTTGACGTAGCGGGTGATGCCGCGCCGGTCGACGATGAAGCAGGGGTTCGGCAGCGCGTCGGCCAGCTGCTTCATGCCCGTCTCCGGCCACGGCGTCAGGGACCGGGCCTCGCGGCGGCGGCGGGTGACCAGAAGGCGGCGCGTAGGGGGAACGAGCGCGGCAAGGAGCAGGAGCGCCCCCCCAACGGTGACCAGAAGTGGCGGCACCCGGGCAACGAAGATCGCCATCAGGGCGACCGCGACGAGAGCGACCAGCACCCAGCGCTGCTCGGCGATGCGCTCGCGAAGCCGGCTGCGCAGGCCGGGACGCGCTGCGGGGCGCTCTGTGGTGTCGTCGCTCATTCCGGTCGCCGGTCGGGTCTTTCGGTTTGCCGTCCGGCGATCATGCCCGCAGGGCGGCGGAAAGACGCTGAGCGGAACGGCCGGAAACGGGACGCTCTGAATAGCATGGTCAACATGACAGCCCCAAGACGGAAACCGAAGACGGGAAACAATCTGGAGCCCCGCTTTGCGAAACCCCGTGCGGATGCTATCTGCCGGATGAAGCATCGCCCCGAGGGGCACGATGTCTGGGAGGTTTCGCGCGATGACACCGGCCAGGGCGGCGGAGCTGCTGCCGCAGGCATTGGCGGCACAGGACTGGGAGACGGCCCGCAAGGCGCTCAAGCGTCTGCTGCGGGCTGACGCCGGCAACGCCTCGCTGCACTACAATCTCGGTCTGGTCCTGCGCCGCCTCGGCGAGGCGGACGCAGCGGAGGCGAGCTTCGCGGCCGCCCTCAAACTCGCGCCGGATCATCTGAACGCCCTGTTCGAAAAGGCGGCCGCCGCCATGGATGCCGGCCGGCATGAGGCCGCGGAAGCCGGCTTTGCGCTTTATGTCGGGAAAGCCCCGCAGGATGCGGACGGATGGCTGAACCTTGCCCGCCTGTACCTGCGCCGCGATGCGGCACACGAGGCGGAAGAGGCATTCGGCCGGGTGCTCTCCTTGCGCCCCTCCGACAGGGACGCGGCCATGGGCCAGGCGGAGGCTGGGTTGCGGCTGGGACGGCCGGAGGCGGCCTCGACCCTGAGAACCCTGTTCGCCGAGTTGCCCGGCGAACGGCCACGCCTGCTGAAGGCGATAAGCCAGGGACCGCGCGGGACGATCCCGCTTTCGAGCCTTGCCTTGACCAGCAAGACACAGCCTGCCGGCGCCGGCTGAAGGCTATCGCTCGCGCGGCGCGCGGAAGCTCTTCCGGTAAAGCCCGGGGTCCTGCTGCAGGCCGTCCTGCACCTTGAGATGCCGGGCGAGTTCGCCCCTGTCCATCGCGCGGATGTCCAGCTCCAACGCCTCCCGGCGGATCGGAAAGGCCTGCGCGACCGGCGTTCCGGCGGGCAGGCGCCCGGAAAAGCCTGCATCCTGCCAGATGGCCGGGAAATGGACGAAGCCGTCGCGGTAGCGGTCGCAGTCGACAAGGCCGGCGAGCGTGCGGAACGGCAGATCCTCGCGGTTGAGCGGATGGGTGAAGAGCAGAGACACGCCGCCGGGCGCCTCGACCGTCCAGAAGTTGGTGAACTTGAGCACGAACTGCCCATCGGGAAGCCCAAACGGCAGCCCTTGCGCCTGTTCCGGCACATGCAGGCCGACAGGCGAGCGCGTCTGGCGCGCCGTCTCCGTGACCGGCGGCGACCAGTCCCATGAGATCTCGCCGCCCGAGATATCGAGATCGGCGGCAAGGCGGAACATCACCCCTTGGGCCAGGGCATCGATCAGCGGCGGGCAATGCTTGAACGTGCGCACCTCCGCCCCGCCCAGAACCTCGCTGGCAACGAGCGAGGGCGCCGCCTTCAGCCAGTCGGGCAGGCTGGCGCGCGCCGGCACCGGCTCCGGCACATGGCCGGCCAACTCCGGCAAGCAGCGGAAGGAGAGCTTCATCGCCGCGCCGGGCGGACCCTGGCAGCCGCCTCCAGTGCATCGAGACAGGTAGGCCAGCCTTCCGGTGAAGCCATCGCCTCGCGATAGGCGATGCCGTCCTCGCCATGGCGGAGGAAATCGCCATGGGTGAGCTCGATGCGGGTGCCGTCGGCCATCTGGCGGAACTCGATCATCACACGGCTGGCAGCGGCAGGATCCGGAACCGGCTTGCGGTCGAACGAAATCTGCCAGGCCAGGCGCAGATAGAGCGGGCGCTCGATGGACAGGACCGTCCCCCACACGATGCGGGCGCCGCCGGGCAGCCGCTCGGTGCAGGCGCCGCCCGCAACCGGCTCGATGGACAGATCGGCCGCGGGATCGCGCGAGAACGTGTACTCGTGCGGCCACCATTCGCCGATACGGTCGACCAGAAGATCGAAGGCCGTCTCGCGTGCCAAAGGCAGCGTGCGCTCAAAGACAATGGGCCCGTCCCTGTCGGACATGTCAGCTCCCGAATGAATCGCCGGAAGAAGGGACCTCAGGGTCGCAGTCGACCGGCTGGCGCGTCAACTGTTGCCCGAACGCCGCTTGGCCAGCACCCAGGCCGTGGCCGCGGCAACGGTGATGACGACGAAGATCACGCCGATCACGTTGATCATCGGCGACAGGCCGAAGCGCATGCGCGCGCCGATCTCGGTGACGAGCGTCCAGCTGGAGCCGATCGCGAAGAAGGTCGTGTTGTAGTTCTCGATCGACTGCAGGAAGGAGATCAGCGAGGCGGTGAGTACGGTCGGCATCAGGAACGGCAGCGTGATGCGGCGGAAAACGAAGACCGAGGAGGCGCCGAGGTCGAGGGCCGCCTCTTCCAGCGCGCGGTCCTGACGCTGCAGGCGCGCCATGAACATCAGCATGCAGTAGGACGCGATGAAGGCCGCCTGCGCGATGGCCGCGGTGAAGAGCCCGGCCTCCATTCCGAAGGCATCGCGCCAGAAGATCATCGTGGTGGCGCCGAGCACGATGCCGGGGGTGAGGATCGGCGAGACCAGCACGGTGTAGAGCAGCGTCGAGGCACGCGATTGCAGCCGTGTCAGGATCAGCGCCCCGGCAAGGCCCAGCGGGATGGAGATGACGATGACGCCGCCGGCGATGGCCAGCGAATGCAGCAGGCCCTGCACGAAGCGAGCATCCTGCGGCAGCACCTGGAACCATTTCAGCGTGAAGCCCTGCCAGTCGGTGACGGAGGGCGTCGGATTGGCGTTGAACGCGGCCGCGACCATGAACATCAGCGGCAGGAACATGTAGGCGAAGAACAGCAGCAGGTAGCCGGACAGCACCGCGTCCGACCAGCCCCTGGTCCGGCGACGGCGCGGCACCGCGCCGCCGGCGGCGCTTTCTGCGGTGGCGACGGTCATTTCGCGATGTCCCTGATGCCGACCCGGAAGACGGCCATGTTGATGAGGATGAAGACGATGCAGGCAACGAGCAGCGCCAGCGAATAGGCTGCGCCCTCGTTCCACGAGCCCGCCTCGAAGAAGCGGCGATAGATCACCTGCGCGAACCAGTCCGGATGCAGGCCGCGGCCGACGATCTCCGGCACGGCGATGGACCCGGCGGACAGCATGAAGGTCATGATCGCGCCCACGGCAATGCCCGGCTTTGCATGGGGCAGCACGACGCGCCAATGGATGCGCCAGGTAGAGCTGCCGAGATCGCGCGCCGCCTCGATCTGGTTCTTATCCAGCGTGTCGATGGTGTTGTAGATCGGGAACACCATGAAGAGCACATAGGCGTAGACCATCACGGTGAACACGGCGCCGTTGGAGGCGACGAAGCGCACGCCCTCGCCCGCCTGCATGTCGATCAGGCCCATGACGTCGAGGACGCCATTGAGGATGCCCTGCTTCTCCAGGATCATCACCCAGGAAAAGATGCGCAGCAGCTCGTTGATCGCATAGGGGATCACGAGACCGAGCATCATCAGCGCGACCTTGTTGGCGCTCTTGGCCGTGGCCGCGGCATAGGCAACCGGATAGCACACGACGAAGGACAGCAGCGTCACGCAGAGCGCATAGACGATGGTCGAGAGAAAGATGCGGAAATGCAGCTCGCTCATGTCGGTGAAGTTCTTCGCCGAATAGCGCTCGTTGATGCCGGCGGTCGAGGTCATCTCGGCCTCCTGCACCTCCAGTTCGGCGATGCGCGCCTGAAGACCGGCCTTCTCCTCCTCCAGGGCCGCGATGCGGGCCTCGATCTCGTCACGCGGCAGGGTTTCCTGCGGCGAGGCGAAGGGGCTCGGGGCAACGCCTGGTGTGGGAGTTGCCGGCGACGGCGTGGATAGCGACGGGCTCGGCACGCCGGGGCTCGGCAGCGAAGGCGTCGGAAGCGAGGGACTGGGCGCTGCGGGCAATGACGGCGCCAGGGAGGGAGAGGGAACCAGCGACGGAGAGGGCACGAGCGAAGGCGTCGGCAGGCCAGCAGCGGGAGCCGCATCACTCGCCTGCCCGGCCGCAAGCTGGCCGTTGAGGTCGCGAAGGTCCGTATCGATGTCGAACACGCGGGTATAGGCGCGGTCGATCTCCAGCGACAGGGTCGCCGCGTCGCCCGACCGGTCGACATAGGTAAAGGCGCGCTCGATCATGCGGGCCTGCGGCAGCACGATCAGAATGGCGATCCACACGGCAGTCAGCGCCAGGAAGATCCCGGTCAGGCCCTTGCCGTAGCTCTTGACCAGACTATTCACGAGCGAGCTCCCCGACCGGCATCACGATGGCATCGGTAGGCCGGAAGCCCAGATCCGTCTCGCCGGAGGCCAGCGAAGAGGACGCATCGCCCGAATTCGGCAGATGCACCGTCACCGGCGCATCGCCGGCCCGGCAATGCAGATTGACGAAAGGCCCTTCCAGGTCGCGGCGCTCGATGGTGGCGCGCAAGCGGTTGCGCGGCTCGCCCGCGACGCCGGCCGACCCAAGGCCCATGCGCTCGGGGCGCACGAAGATCATGACCTCGTCGCCGACGCCGGCCTTGCCGCGCAGATGGGCGAGCATCTCGCCCTGGGGCGTGTCGACGCGCGCGACCTCGCCCTCGACACCGGACAGGCGGCCGCGGAAGACGTTCTGCTCGCCGACGAAGCTCGCGACGAAGGGGGTCGCAGGCAGATTGTAGATCTCGTCGGACGTGGCGACCTGCTCGACCACACCGCGGTTCATCACCGCCACGCGGTCGGACATGGTCAGGGCCTCGCCCTGGTCGTGGGTGATGTAGATGAAGGTGACGCCGGTCTTGCGCTGCAGGTCCTTCAGCTCGCTGCGCATGTGCTGGCGAAGCTTTAGATCGAGGGCGGAAAGCGGCTCGTCGAGCAGCAACACCGCCGGCTCGACCGCAAGAGCCCTTGCGATGGCGACGCGCTGGCGCTGTCCGCCGGACAGCTCGGTCGGCTTCTTCTCGCCCTGCCCCGTCAGCGCGACCATGGCCAGCAGTTCCTCGGCCCGCTCGCGGCGCACCTTCTTCGGCACGCCACGCGCCTCGAGGCCGAAGGCGACGTTTTCCCAAACGCTCATCAAGGGGAAGAGCGCAAGGTTCTGGAAGATGAGGGCCGTCGGACGGGCATTGGGACGGATGCCGGCCATGCTTTTCCCGCCGATGCGCACATCGCCGGCGCTGGGATCGAGAAACCCGGAGATCATCCGCAGAATCGTGGTCTTGCCACAGCCCGAGGGGCCGAGAATGGAAAAGAACTCCCCGGCATTGATCGTCAGGTCAGTCGGTTGAACGGCGGTGAAATCGCCGAAGCGCATCGACACCCCGTCGAGGACAACGTCTTGTCCGTGCATTTGCCCCTCGTCTGGCATGTGGTCCGGACCCGAAAGCACCCGGCCGGAAACAAAAAAGCGGATCGCAGCGCAAGGCTGCGATCCGCATGATCCAAGCGCCTCAGGCGTTGGTGATCTTGTCCACATACTCCTCACGCAGCGTGGCGAACCACGGCGTGTCGGCCTGCCACCACCACAGGTTGGCGAGGTTCTCGGCATTGTAAACGTCGGCGAACTGGGCCTTGTAGTTGTCGCCCGCGTATTCGGCGGCACCGGAAACGGCCGAGTTGTAGCCCGTGTTCATCGCCAGCAGGCCAGCCATCTTCGGGTCCAGCATGGCGTTGAGGAAGGCATATCCCTGCTCCAGGTTCTCCGCACCCGAAGGGATGCCCATGGAGTCCATCCAGGTGATGCCGCCTTCCTTGGGCATGCGGTACTTCCACTTGGCATCCTCGCGGTTCAGCAGGAGGCCGGTGGTGTCCCAGGTCTGGCCGATGGTCGCGCCGGCCTGCTTGAACGCGTTGGTCGCCTCAGTCGCATTGTTCCAGAACGCGGCGATGTTGGCCTTGCGCTCGATGATGAACTTGGCGCAGGCGTCCCACACGCGGCGGGCATCTTCCTCGGTCTTGTAGACGTCGAGCATGCGGTTGGACTTCACCTCGCCGGTGGCGTCCAGATAGAGGCCGACGCCCATGATCACCGACTTCTGGCGGAAGGCAGCCTTGCCGGCAGCTTCCGGCGACCACATCGTGCCGTAGGAAACGTCGTCGGCGTTGAACTGGCTGCTGTCGAGGGTGATCGCCTCGGTGCCCCAGTTGAACGGCAGCAGCATACGCTTGCCGCGATAGGTGCCGCCCAGCTGGACGCTGTCGCGCAGCATGGAGGGAATCAGGTTGTCGAGGGCGAGCTTGCTCTCGTCGACCGGCTGCAGCAGGCCGTCCGGATAGTAGTTGTTGCCGTTGGTGATCGACGGGAAGATCACGTCGAAGCCCTTGCCGCCGGCGGCGCGCAGTTTCTGCTCGGCCTCGTCGTTGGAGCCATAGGTCGACAGGTTCACCTTGATGCCGGTGTCGCCCTCGAACTTGTCGATCATGTTCTGCTGGATGTAGTCACCCCAGGCGAAGACGTTGACCTGGCCGGACGAGGCCAGCGCATCGCCGGCCTTCAGGATGGCCGGGGCGGCAAGCAGGGTCGATGCGGCTGCGGAGCCCTTGAGCACCGAACGGCGGGAAATGGACATGTCGGACCTCTCCGTTTTAATTGGTCTTGCGAGCGGCGACGGAATGACGGGTCTCCTCCCCGCATCGCTCGCTCGGCCATAGGTCAGTTTGACAACGTTAGTGTGACACGGAAGGGAGTGACATTGGCCGACCGGCTCGCGCGACCGGAGCACGATGGGCTCCCCGCGCGGCAATGTTCAGCAACACCGCCCCTCACATGCAGGACTGACGTTATGGGGGCAGAAATGATCTTTCAACCGAAAGATTAGCCGGCTGCGAAGCAAACGCCGGTCACCCCACTCACTTGCCTGACCCGACTTTTTCCCTGCGGGCAAAAGCGAAAATCAGAAACGGACCCCCAAAAGCTATGGTTTCCCTGCGACATGATCGGGACTTCGACCCGCGCCACGGCGAGGTGGTCGAGATTTCAGCCGCGGTACGCCGCCTTACCGCTCCCAATCGCGGTCCCTTCACCTGGCATGGCACGAACAGCTATCTGATCGGGCGCGACGAGGTGGCGGTGCTCGATCCCGGCCCTGCCGATCCCGATCATGTACGGGCGCTCGTGGCTGCGGCCGGCGCGACCCGCATCTCGGCGATCCTGGTGTCCCACACCCATGTGGACCATTCGCCGGGCGCAAGGCTGCTCAAGGAGATGACCGGCGCCCCGCTCGTCGGCTGCGGTCCGCACCGGGCAGCGCGCGCGCTGCTGCCGGGCGAGATCAACCCGCTGGATGCCAGCGCCGATACCGACTACGCGCCCGACCGCGAGCTGTGTGGCGGCGACAGCGTAAGCGTCGACGGGCTGACCCTGACGGCGGTGGAAACGCCCGGCCATACCGCCAACCACCTCGCCTTCGCACTGGACGAGGGCCGCGTGCTCTTTTCCGCCGACCATGTCATGGCGTGGTCGACATCGATCGTTGCGCCGCCGGACGGCTCGATGAGCGCCTACATGGCCTCGCTTGCACGGCTCTCGGAACGCAATGATGCAAGCTACCTGCCCGGCCATGGCGGCGCGGTCGTCGATCCTGCCGAGTATGTGGCCGGCCTTGCCGCCCATCGGCAGGCGCGGGAAAAAGCGATCCTCGACCGGCTCACCGCTGGGGACCGGACGATCCCGGAGATGGTGGCGACGATCTATGCCGATGTCGACCGCTCGCTACACGGGGCGGCAGCGCTGTCGGTGCTGGCACAGGTCGAATGGCTGATGGAACGCGGGCTCGTCGGCATCGCCCCCGGCGAAACCCCGACCCTCACGCTGGGCAGCCGCCTGGAGCTGCCCTGACCGACACGCCACGACCGGCGCCGCGCTCCATCGCCTTTGACGGGCGGCGGGGAACGTGGCATGTGACGGCGGAATGCGGGTCGATGCCCGCCCGACACCTCCCACCGAACGAGACCTCAATGCGCATCAAGGCCGTATTGTTCGACCGCGACGGAACCCTGACCGACTTCGACAGCACCTGGGGCCCAGCCATCGCGCTTGTCCTGAAGGACCTGGCGCGCGGCGACGAAGCGCTTCTGGCGACGCTGCAGGAGCTTGCCATGTTCGACGTCGCCCAGGCGCGGTTTACCGGCCCGTCGGTCCTCAAGGTGCAGTCGCCGAAGGACTATTCGGCCGGCTGGGCAGAGGTGATCGGCGAACCGGACTCGCAGGCGATGCTGGAGCGCATCGAGACGATCCTGCTGGACCATTGCGACCGCACGGTCACTCCGTTCGACAGCGTGGTGGACACACTGACCGCGCTGAACGGCAGCGGCATGCCGCTCGGCATCGCCACCAACGGCACCGAGGCGTCCGCGCGCAAGCAGATGCAAGCTCTCGGCCTCGGCGAGGCCTTCACCTTCCTGGCCGGCTATGACAGCGGCCACGGGTCGAAACCCGAGCCCGGTCAGCTTCTCGCCTTCGCCCGCCATGTCGGGCTCGAGCCGGGCGAGATCGCCATGGTCGGAGACAGCCTGCACGACATGCACGCGGCACGGGCCGCCGGCATGATGCGCATCGCGGTGACGACGGGGGCGATCCCGCGCGAGCGGCTGGTGGGCGAGGCGGATCTGGTGATCGAGCGCATGTCCGATCTGCTGCCCGTGGCTCTCGGCAGGGCAGCCTGACCATGGCGTCCGTGCGCGCAGTGCTGTTCGACAAGGACGGCACGCTGATCGACTTCCAGAACACCTGGGCGCCGACGTTCCACACCTTGATGAGCGAGCTTGCGGCCGGAGACCGGCTGAAGGCCGAGCGGCTCGCCGCGGCGGCGGGCTTCGATCTGGAGGCGGTACGTTTCGAGGCGGACTCGGTGCTGATCGCCGGTTCCAACGACGATATCGCCGACGCCTTTGCCGAGATCCTCGGACTGTCCGATCCCAAGGCGCTTGCCGAGGACATCAACGCCCGCATCGGCGCCATGAGCCTGCCGCACCTGTCGCCCTTCGACGACCTGGTGCCCGCGCTCGACCGGCTCGCCGGCCATGGGCTGGCGCTCGGCATCGCCACCAACGATGCGGAAGCCTCCGCTCTGGCGCAGCTCGACGCCCTTGGCCTGACGCAGCGCTTTGCAGCGGTGATCGGCTTCGACAGCGGGCATGGGGCGAAACCCTCGCCCGGCATGGTCTCGGGATTCTGCGCAGCTCTCGGTCTTGATCCGCAGGAAGTGGTGATGGTCGGCGACAGCCTGCACGACATGCATGCCGGCCAGGCGGCCGGCACGAGGACACTGGCGGTCACGACCGGCACCGTCGGGGCAGAGGTGCTTGCCCCGCACGCCGACCATGTCGCCGGCTCCTTGAGCGCGGCCATCGACTGGATCGAGACGCTGATCGTCCGAAACTGACGCCCGGGCGACCGCTGGACAGGCCCCCCGTGGCCGGTGCTATGCTTCTCCGCAAGAAAAGCCTCGTCACAAGAGGCACTTGCCGGAGGAGAGGGAACCCATGACAGAGCCGAGGATGGCCGGTCTGATGCAGGACTGGTCGTTGACCTGTACGCGTATTCTCGACCACGCCGCGCGCAATCACCCCGAGCGCGAAATCGTCTCGCGATCGGTCGAAGGACCGATCCACCGCACCACCTACAAGACGCTGCGCACCCGCTCGCTGCAACTCGCCAAGCGGCTGCAAAAGGCCGGCATTCGCGAGGGCGACCGCGTGGCGACGCTCGCCTGGAACACCTGGCGCCACATGGAGGCGTGGTACGGGCTGATGGGCATCGGCGCCATCTACCACACGGTCAACCCGCGCCTGTTTCCCGACCAGATCATCTGGATCATCAATCACGCCGAAGATCGCTTCCTTCTGGTCGACCTGACCTTTCTGCCGCTGGTGGAGAAGGTCTTGCCGCATCTGACCACCGTCGAGCAGGTGATCGTGCTCACCGACGAGGCGCACCTGCCCGCGACCGGGTTCGATGCCGTTCCCTACGAGGAATGGCTGGCCGAGACCGATGCCGACTTCGCCTGGGCGGGGCTCGACGAGAGCGCGGCTGCCGGCATGTGCTACACCTCCGGCACGACCGGAAACCCGAAGGGCGTCGTCTACTCGCACCGCTCCAACGTGCTGCACGCCCTGACCGCGGCAACGCCCGACATGCTCGGGCTGTCGTCCCGCGATCGCGTGATGCCGGTGGTCCCGCTGTTCCATGCCAACGGCTGGTCCCTCGCCTTTTCCGCACCGATGGCGGGGGCCGCCCTGGTACTGCCCGGGCCGCGCATGGACGGCGAAGCCCTGTGGGAGCTGCTTGACGGGGAAAAGGTGTCCCTGACCGCGGCCGTGCCGACGATCTGGCTGATGCTGCTCCAGCACCTGGAGGCGAGCGGGCGCAAGCTGCCCTATCTCGACCGGGTGGTGATCGGCGGATCCGCCTGCCCGAGAGCCATCACCAAGGCCTTCGAAGAGATCTACGACGTCCGCGTGCGCCACGCCTGGGGCATGACCGAGATGAGCCCGCTCGGTTCGGTCTGCGCGACCCGGCCGGAAGTGGCGGATCTCGAAGGCGAAGCCCTGCTCGATTTGCAGGAGAAGCAGGGCTTTGCGCCCTTCGGCGTGGAGATGAAGGTCACCGACGACGAAGGCAAGGAGCGCCCCTGGGACGGCAAGACCTTCGGCCGGCTGAAGGTGCGCGGCCCGGCGGTGGCGCGCACCTATTTTAAGGAAGAGGACACGCCGATCCTCGACGACGAAGGCTTCTTCGATACCGGCGACGTCGCCCATATCGACCCCTATGGCTACATGCAGATCACCGACCGCGCGAAGGACGTGATCAAGTCGGGCGGCGAGTGGATTTCCACCATCGAGCTGGAGAACCTTGCCTTGCTCCATCCGGATGTGGCGGAGGCCGCCGTCATCGGCGTGCCGCACCCGAAATGGGACGAGCGGCCGCTGCTGGTGGTGGTTGCCAAGGAAGGGCGGACACCGAGCGAGGAAGCCATCCTGAAGGTGCTGGAGGGCCGGATCGCCAGTTGGTGGATGCCGAATGCCGTGGTCTTCGTGGACGAGATCCCGCACACGGCGACAGGAAAGATCAAAAAGACCAGCTTGCGCGAACAGTTTGCCGACTTCCGGTTCGCCGACACGGGCTGAGAAACGCAAGGCGGTTCGCATTCGTCTCCGGTCGTGGTAAGCGGTTGGGTCGAAACGCGGTCGATGTCACAGGAAAGTTGCCGCCCGCCGCATGCGCAAGATCCTGCCCCCTTTCCGGTCGCGCCTCGCGGCAGCCAGTCTCCAGTTCGGGCGGCTTGCCCTGCCCGTTCTGGTGATCTCGGCGCTGGTCCACCGGGCCGATATCGTCACGACCCCGCAGTTCCTGGTCCTGTTGACGCTCGGCCTGTTGCTGGGCGCGCTGGCCTGCGGCTCGGCGCTGGCCGCAGGGCTGGTCCTGTGGCGGCGCGGCGGTCACGGCTGGGCCAAGGCGGTGCGCGGTTTCCTCTACGGGTTGATCGCGCTCTCCCCAGCCTTCGTCGCGCTCTACGCCTTTGCGATCTACCCCCGCCTTTCCGACGTCAGCACGGACACGCAGAATCCGCCGCAACTGGCGAGCGGTCGACCCTTCACCACCGGCGAATCACAAGCCGAGGCCTATCCCGACCTGGTATCGCGACGCTTCCGCATTCCGCCCTCGGATCTGCACCAGGCAGCGCTTCAGGTCGCCATACGCAACCGCTGGACCGTCACCGCGGAACTGCCCCCGGGAATGCCGGACGAGCCCACACGCTTTCAGGCGGTCGCGACCTCGCTCGTCTTCGCCTTTCGCGACGACATTGCCCTGCGCATCCTGCCGGACCCGGTCGGCGCCCGGCTCGACATCCGCTCCGCATCGCGATTCGGCGCGCATGACCTTGGAGCCAATGCCAACCGCATCCGCAGCTTCTTCGAGGATCTCGACGCGGTTCTCGTTGCAGCCTATGGAACGCTGGAGCCGGTGAACGAGGACGAGGAGCTGCCGGCAGATCTGCCCCTGCTCGATCCCGATGCCCCGCAGCGCGAAAACGCGCCTCCGCCGCTGCCCGGCAACAAGCCGGGAGCGCAGGAGACGGACAGTGTCAGCGAGCAGACAGGCGAGCAGCCGGCCACGCTGGAACAGCTGCCCGATGATTTGTCGGAAATTTATGAGGAAGACCGCCGGGAGGCAGCGCCGGCGCAGTGACGCCTTTTGGATATCGTCAGCCTGTTGATTTCACTTCTTCTTTGCGGAAAAGAAAAAGCCTTCCGATCATCTTTGGGGCTTTTTCCCGGCAGCCAAAAATCGCGAAAGGTTACAGGACGTTAGGAAGTGTGACTGGCATCACAGTCTTTTCTTGGCGCATCCTTAGTTTTGTCCAAATCACAGAGGATTTGTGCGCATCGCCGAAGGGATGTTCCTCGGCGCAACCAAAACCCGGACCATGTCATGACTTCCAAGTCTCCCCAAGCCGCCGCTCCCGCTCCGCGCCCGAGCCTCGCTTCGCTCTACAAGCCGGTCGGCATCGGTGCCGTTACGGCTGCGACTATCTGCAAGACCGGCATGGTCAAGGCGACGGCCCCCAAGGCCAAGTGATCCCGGCAGCCGCCGGGAGGGACCAGGCAGCGGCGCCCATCGGGCGCCCCCTCACCCGAAGTGCGGCAAATCCGACAAGAAAGCGCTATAGGTTGCCGGGATCGGAAACGAAACACTCCGGGAGCCTTTTCGCATGATCACCGCCTATACGCTCGACGCGGGCAGCATTGTCGAAATCCGCTGCTCAAGCGAAATGCGAATTCCCGATCTGGCGCTCTGGGTGGACCTGTTCTCTCCCACGCGAGAAGAACGAGCGCTGGCGGAAGCCTGGATCGGCACAGAGATCCCGACGCGCGAGGAAATGGCGGCGATCGAAACCTCCGAACGCCTCTACGAACTTCAGTCCGCTCTGATCATGACGGCGGTCATGCCGCTGATTGCCCGCAATCCCGATCCGAAATCCGCGGCCATGACCCTGGTGGCGACGAAAGATCGCCTCGTCTCCCTGCGCCATGGCGAGCCGGCCTCGGTGGCGATTGCGGTCCGCCGGATCCAGCATGAAGGAATACCGATCCGGTCTGCCTGCGACATCCTCTTCACCTTGCTGGATGCGATCGCGGACCGGGCTGCCGATGTGGTGGAAGAGTGCTCGACCGAGTTCGACGCGGTCTCCAGCCAGGTGTTCGGGACAGGCCTCGATACCCGCAAGAGCACACAATACAAGGCGACGATCCAGAAGATCGGCCATATCGGCCTCAAGGTCGCCCGCATGCACGACGCCTGCGCAAGTCTGGAGCGGCTGTTCCTGTTCCTCGCCCTTCATGCCAAGACGCTGAACCTCAACAGCCAGCAGAAGAGCGCCGCAAAGGCGCTCGGCCGGGATATCCGCTCGATCCGCGAACATGCGGGCGGCCTCGATGCACGGCTGAACTTCCTGCTCGACGCGACGGTCGGCCTTGTCAATCTGGAGCAGAACCAGATCATCAAGATCTTCTCGGTGCTTGCCGTTATCTTCCTGCCGCCGACGCTCATCGCCTCCATCTACGGCATGAATTTCCAGGACATGCCCGAGTTCACCTGGCCCTACGGCTATCCGTTCTCGCTCGGCATCATGATCGCCTCCGTGGCTGTCACCTTCCTCTACTTCCGCTGGAAGAAGCTGCTTTGAGCACCGACGCCCCTGCCCTAGTTTGCCTGCCGATGACCAAGCTGAAAGCCGATACGAATCAATGAAGACCCTGGTCGACAAGATCGCCGGCGCGCTGCGTCTTGGCTGGCGCCGGGCACCCGCATCGCGGCGTCCGCAGACCACAGGCTCGTGGTCGCGCGAGGCTGTGCTGAAGCGCGTGGCGCCCCTTTCGCTGCGCGACAGGTTCCTTCCCGAATTCGATCCCGACTACTATCGCGCGCTCTATCCCGACCTTGCAGAGTTCGATGACGAGGCGCTGGAGCGCCACTACCGCGACACCGGCCGGGCCGAGGGACGGGTCGCCTCGCCGCTCGCAGCGCGCGGCTACTTCGTGGACGCGCTGCAGGGAGGCGAAAGGGCGCTGGAACTGGGCGCCTTTCACCGTCCGCTGATGCAAGGGGCCCATACCAAGCATTTCGACGTGCTGCCGCGGGCCCAACTGGTGGAGCGGGCGAAGGCCATCGGCGAAAAGCCGGAAGGCATTCCGCAGATCGACTTCGTGTCGCCTTCGGGCGACCTTGCCGTCGTCGACGAACCGTTCGACATGGTCGTCTCCTCGCACGTCATCGAGCACCAGCCCAATCTCGTCGCGCATCTGACCCAGGTGGACCGCATACTCGACAAGGGCGGCGTCTACGCGATGATCGTCCCGGATTGCCGCTTCTGCTTCGACCACTTCATTCCGCCCTCCACCCTCGGCCAGGTGATCGAGGCGCATTACCAGAATCCGAAGGTCCACACCGTGCGCAGCGTCGTCGAGATGCGGGCGCTGACCACGCATAACGATGCAGCACGCCACTGGAAGGGCGACCACGGTACGCTCGACCATACGGTCGGGCGAACCCGCAACGCGATCCGAGAGTGGGAGCAGAGCAAGGGCAGCTACATCGATGTGCATGCCTGGCGCTTCACGCCCGACACCTTCACCCAGATCATCACCACGTTGAACGGGCTCGGCCTGATCGGCCTCACGCCCTACCGGGTATACCCAACCCCTTATCTGGTAAGCGAATTCTGCGCGGTGCTGGCCAAGCAGGACTGATCTCTTGCCATCCCCGCTCATCACAGGCGATCCACAACCCGCTGCCCCGGCAGTGGAAACGGGATCGCTGTATGAGCCGGGTTACTGTTTGTTAATCGCTTTCCCCGATCCTGTTGCAAAGGGGCAACAGCCTTGCTTGCGAGGCCGAGCAACCAGCGTCGGGACGGTATCGCCATGACAAACAACCGGATCACGACAATCTCCACCGACCGCGACAGCACCAAGCTTGGCTGCCGCCGGGCGACCGCGGTCGCACTCGCGCTCCTTCTCCCGCTTGTAGCCGCAGGTTGCGGCAGCGTGTCCATGCCCATCGGCAGCTCCGACTTGGAATCGCCGCTCGACCTGACCGGCTCCATCGATTCCCAGCAGAACGCCGCGGATGTGGACATCAGCTCGCAGGACCGGGCCATCATCGCCCGCGCCATTGCGACTGCACACGAATCCGGCATGGCCGAACCGCCGTTCTCCTGGAACAACCCGATCACCGGGAACTCCGGCACCATCGTCGCCGTGAAGGACGACACCCAGTCCGGCGGCACCGGCTGCACCCGCTTCGAGACGACCGCCAACACGATTGGCGGCGTGCGCGCCTATCTCGGCACCGCCTGCCGCGATCTCATGCAGGAATGGGCGATCATCGACCTGTCGGTGAAGGCCGCCGAGGCGGAGACCGCGAGCTGACACTCGCCCGCCGGTCCTGCTGACGGGCGCCGCCTGCCTTGCAAATTCCGACAGGGTAGAAGGCTCCCTGCCACTGGATTTTATTCCTATCAACAACCATATGGTTCCTGAGCACAGCGCGGGTGTATACCCGTTGCAACACACACCATTGCGGTCTGAACCATGCGTGATCCCTATTCCGTTCTCGGCGTCGCGAAATCGGCGAGCGAGGCCGACATCAAGCGAGCCTTCCGGAAGCTCGCGAAAAAGTATCACCCGGACCAGAACGCCGACGATCCGAAGGCGAAGGAGCGCTTTGCCGAGGCCAACCAGGCCTATGAAATCCTTGGCGACAAGGAAAAGCGCGGCCAGTTCGACCGGGGCGAGATCGACGCCGAAGGCAAGCCGCGCTTTCAGGCGCACGGCTTCGGCGGCGGGTTCGACGACTCCGACATTTTCCGTCAGTCGCGTGGACAGTCCTCCGGCTTCGGAGGGTTCGGCCAGGGCGGTGGCTTCGACGACATCCTGAACGATATCCTCGGCGGCCTCGGTGGCCGCGCCAGAGGCGGAGCCGGCTTTGCCGGCGGCGGAGCAGGTGCGGGTGCAGGCGCAGGCCCTGGTGCGGGCCCGCGAGCACGCCCGACACGGCGCGGCGGCGATGCCAATGTCACCGCGAAGGTGACGCTCGAACAGCTCGTCCACGACCGAAAGGCGCGGGTTACCCTGCCTTCCGGCAAGACCCTGGATGTGAAGCTGCCGGACGGCACGACAGACGGCGAGAAGATCCGCCTGCGCGGACAGGGCGAGCCGGGCGAAAACGGCGGACCTGCGGGCGATGCCATCGTCGAGGTGCGCCTTGCCCGTCATCCGCTGTTCGCGCCGGCCGGCGACGACCTGCGACTCGACCTGCCGATCACCCTTTATGAGGCCGTTCTGGGAGCCAAGGTCCGCGTGCCGACGCTCGACGGGGCAGTGAACCTGACTGTCGCGCCGAACGCTCAGGCCGGCAAGACGATGCGACTGAAGGGCAAGGGCTTGCCCAACCGGACCGGCGGGCGCGGTGATCTGCTGGTGACGCTGCGGATCGTGCTGCCCGAGGAGGGTGATGAAGAGCTCGCAACCCTGATGCGGGCCTGGAAGGAACTGCGCCCTTACCGAGCCCGCGGGCCCGAGTTCGACTGAGGCGACAATGAACGACGAGCCACGGCCTGCACGGCGCAACGCGCGCAAGCGCGAGAACCCGGTGCTGCGGTGGCTCGCCTTCGCGCTCTGCGCCGGCGCCTTTCTCGGCGCCCTGCTCTGGAAGGCAATGGGCTGGTAGCCCGTCACCCTTCCCTGTCAGCGGCTCTTTCGCGACCGGTCCATGAACGCCGTGAAGGCGGCTTTCGCCTCATCGGAGGCGAGCCGTTCCGAAAAAAGGCGAATCTCCTCGTCCATCCGACTGCGCAGTTCGGTGCGGTCGCCCCATAGCAAGCCGCGCGACAGGCGCATGGCCTCCACCGGCTTTGCCGCAATCGCGCTGGCGGCGGCAAGGGCGCGCGCCTCCAGTTCGTCTTCCGTCACGATGTGATTGACGAAGCCCGCGGCCTGCGCCCGCGCGGCATCGAACGGCTCGCCGAGACACAACAGCTCGAAAGCGCGCGCATGCCCCATGGTGCGCGGCGCCAGCAAGCTGGCACCCGCCTCCGGCACGAGGCCAAGATCGAGGAACGGCGTTCGGAACAACGAGCGCGGACTGGCAAAGACCATGTCGCAGTGAAAGAGCAGCGTCGTGCCAATGCCGATGGCAAGGCCGTCGACCGCCGCCACGATAGGCATCTCGCAGCGTGCAAGGGCATGCAGGAAGCGCACCACCGGCGTGTCCTGCATCCCTCCTTCTGCCATGGCGAGAAAGTCGCCGATGTCGTTGCCCGCGGTAAAGGCTCCCGGCACGCCGCATAAGAGGTGCACGCGTACGCCGTCTGCGGGCTGCTCCAGCGCCTCGGCAAGCGCTGCATACATTTCGCCGGTCAGCGCGTTCTTCTTGTCCGGCCGGTTCAACCGGATGCGCTGGACGGCCCCGCTTGTCTCGATCTCGATCATCGCGCTCTCCCCACTCCGCATTCAGGCCAGCGGATCGTAGTCCAGCACGGCTGAAGCGGCCGAGACGACCTGCTCCTTGAGCGATGCGGTCTCGGCCAGACGGGCGGTTGCGAAATAGCGGGCCAGCAACAGCCGCCGGGCACCGTCGGGAGAGGTATCGCCGCGCCCGGCGAGCGCTCCCTTGAGGAGCATCGCACCGCCATAGGCGATGCCGAAAAGCCGCAGGAACGGGGTGGCGCCGGCCAGCGCCTCCTGCTGGCGGCCTTCGGCCAGCGCGGCCAGCATCCACTCCGTCGCCTCCGACAGGCTGGTCAGGGCTCCGGCAAGACGCTTGCCGGCGTCGGCAAACTCCGCGCCGGCTTCGCTTGCGGCCTCGGCCACGGCCGACAGCTCACGGACCAGGCCGCGAAACTGCTCGCCGCCGGACAGCGGCAGCTTGCGGGTTACCAGGTCTATGGCCTGGATGCCGTTGGTGCCCTCGTAGATCGGCGCGATACGCGCGTCGCGATAGTGCTGGGCGGCCCCGGTTTCCTCGATGAAACCCATGCCGCCATGCACCTGCACGCCGAGGGAAGCGACCTCGACGCCGATATCGGTGGCGAAGGACTTGGCAAGCGGGGTCAGCGTGGCCGCCCGCTCGCTCCAGTGAGTGCGCGCAGCCTCGTCGCCGGCCAGCCGTGCCATGTCGATGGCATGGGCGTTGGCATAGCAGATCGCGCGGGCGACCTGCGTCCAGGCCTGCATGTCGAGCAGGGTACGGCGGATATCGGGATGAGCGGCAATCGGGCTCATTCCCTCGCCGGTCTGGCCGGCCGCTCGCCCCTGCCGCCGATCCAGCGCATAGGCCAGCGCCTGTTGAGTGGCACGCTCGGCAACGCCGAGCCCCTGGATGCCGACAGCGAGCCGCGCGTTGTTCATCATCGTGAACATGCAGGCCAGTCCCCGGTTTTCCTCCCCGATCAGCCAGCCGATGGCCCCGTCATTGTCGCCATAGACCATGGTGCAGGTGGGCGAGGCATGGATGCCGAGCTTGTGCTCGACGCCGGCGCAGCGCACATCGTTGCGCTCGCCGAGCGACCCGTCGGCATTGACCAGGAACTTCGGCACGAGGAACAGCGAGATGCCGCGCGTGCCTGCCGGCGCGTCTGGCAGCCGCGCCAGCACGAGATGGACGATGTTGTCGGTGAAGTCGTGCTCGCCATAGGTGATGAAGATCTTCTGGCCGAAGATGCGATAGGTGCCATCCCCCGCCCGCTCGGCACGGGCCCGCAGGGCGTTCAGATCGGAGCCCGCCTGCGGTTCCGTCAGGTTCATGGTCCCCATCCATTCGCCGGAGACCAGCTTGGCGAGATAGGTTTTCTGAAGGTCCGCACTGGCGTGCTTTTCAAGCGCCTCGACCGCACCCATGGTCAGGGTCGGGCCGAGGGCGAAAGCCATGGAAGCGGAGTTCCACATCTCCAGCGCCGCGGCATGCAGCATGGTGGGCAGGTCCTGTCCGCCGAAGTCCGGCGCGCCGGTCAGCGCGTTCCAGCCACCCTCGATCCACGCCCTGTAGGCATCGCGCCAGCCCTCGGGCATGGTCACGACGCCGTTCTCCAGCCGTGCGCCCTGCCGGTCGCCGACGACATTCAAGGGAGCGATTTCCTCGGCGGCAAAACGGCCGGCCTCCTCCAGGATCGCATCCACCAGATCGTCGGTCACCTCGCCATGCCGATCATGGGCCAGAACGTCTCCCAGTCCCGCCACCTGCTTCAACGTGAAGGCGATCTCCGATACGGGGGCACGGTACATGTCTCACTCCCTTGACAGGCCGGTGCTTGACGAAAGACGGCTAAGGCCGCAGAACCGCCCGGCATCATTTCGGGCGCGAGGATGGCTGCGGCTAACGTAAACGTCAACACGTGACGTGGCGAAAACCGACCGGCTCTCCGAACGCCGCTACGGGAAGCAGGAAAACGGACATGCGGCGCTGGCAGATCGACCCGCAGGGAACCGGCTGGCGCACCACGCCGGAGTTCGATGCGGCCGTTGCCGACCTTCTGGCAGGGCGGCTGGTGGCAGTCCCCACCGAGACCGTCTACGGGCTTGCGGCCGATGCAACCAACGCGCGCGCCTGCGCCGCGATCTACGCCGCCAAGGGGCGTCCCAGCTTCAATCCGCTGATCGCCCATGTCGCCTCCAGCGAGGCTGCCGGCCAGCACGGTGTTCTCGACGAACGCGCGCAGAAGCTGGCGGCCGCGTTCTGGCCCGGACCGCTCACCCTCGTCGTGCCGAAGCGCCCCGGCAGCCCCGTCTGCGACCTTGCGACCGCCGGCCTCGACACCATCGCCTTGCGTGTACCGGCCGCGGGGATCATGCGCGAGCTTTCGCAGGCCAGCGATCGCCCGATAGCCGCACCCAGCGCCAACCGATCCGGCCGCATCAGCGGAACGACAGCGGATGCGGTCGCCGGCGATCTCGCCGACAGTCTTGCCCTGCTGATCGATGCCGGCCCGACCCCGGTGGGCGTTGAGTCCACCATCGTCGGCCTTGCCGGCAACCGGGCAACACTTCTGCGGCCCGGCGGCATCGCCCGTGAGGAGATCGAGGCAGTTCTCGGCGAACCGCTTGCGGCCCCCGCGAATTCACCCGGCGCAGCGCCGGAGGCGCCGGGCATGCTGACGTCGCATTACGCCCCGCGTGCCGGCCTGCGGCTCAATGCTACCCATGTCGAGCCAGGTGAGGCACTGCTTGCCTTCGGCACGCCGCTTCCTTCCGGCGCCGAACGCGCATCCGCCATCGCCCAGTTGAGCGAGAGCGGCGACCTGCAGGAGGCGGCCGCGCATCTTTTCACCGCCATGCGCGAGCTCGATGCCAGCGGGACGACGCGGATCGCTGCAATGCCGGTTCCCGAAAGCGGGCTCGGCGAGGCCATCAACGACCGGCTGCGCCGGGCGGCGGCACCTCGCGATTGAGCCGCCAAGCCCTCACGCCAGCGCCCGAACAGGCGTCCGCTTTTCGCCGGGGCGGCACCTTCCGGTAACGCAGCGTCACAGCAAGATGACACACCTCTCAACTTGAATACCTGTTATTTCTTACATTGAAAATTTATCGGCATCTTGCGGATTTGAACCTTTTCTCAAGTAGCTTTTCTCTTTTCCGCATATTCCACCTTCTGAAACGGCTACGAATCGATTAGTATTATCATTGCCTTCACAGGCGATGCAGCGGACCTCCCCTACGGGCCTAGCTCGCCCGCACCTCTCACCGGGGCCGGCACTCTCGAGCCGCCCCGGCTTTCTTTTGCCCGCCGCCCTGTGAAACCTGCCAACGTCACCACCGCACCCTTGCCTTTGGCTCATTGACACGCCCCGCCGCGCCCGGTCAGATGAGCCACCAAGCGCCCGAAACGGCCCAAGCAAGGAAACGCACTTGGCAACCCTTTACCTGCATCACTCCGCGTATCTCGACCATCTGACCCCGGTAGGACATCCCGAGCGTCCCGACAGACTCCGAGCCATCGACCGCATTCTGGAGCATGAGCGCTTCCAGACGCTGCAGCGGGAAGTCGCGCCGATGGGCCGGGTTCAGGACATCGCGCGGGTGCACCCCTCCTCCTATATCGACATGCTTCACACGATGGCCCCACAGGACGGGCTGGTTCGCGTCGATGCCGACACGACCATGTCGCCCGGCACCTGGGAAGCAGCGATGCGCGGCGTGGGTGGTGCCTGTCAGGCGGTGGACGAAGTGATGAGCGGCAAGGTGGGCAACGCGTTCAGCGCCTCGCGCCCGCCCGGACACCACGCCGAAACGGCCCGCGCCATGGGCTTCTGCCTGTTCAACAATGCCGCCGTCGCAGCCCGCTACGCCCAGCAGGTGCACGGCGCCGAGCGCGTCGCGATCGTCGATTTCGACGTGCATCACGGCAACGGCACGCAGGACATTTTCTGGGCCGATCCGACCGTGATGTATTGCTCGACCCATCAAATGCCGCTCTACCCCGGCTCGGGTGCCGCAAACGAGCGCGGCGAGGCGAACACCATCGTCAATGCGCCTCTTGCGGCAGGCGATGGCGGAGACGAATTCCGCGAGGCGATGGATCTTGCTATCCTGCCGCGGGTCGAGAGCTTCCGGCCGGATCTGGTAATCATCTCCGCCGGCTTCGACGCTCATGCGCGCGACCCGCTCGGCGGGCTGAACCTGGTCGAGGCCGATTTCGCCTGGGCGACGGTCAAGCTGATGGATATCGCCGACCGGAGTTGCGGGGGACGCGTCGTGTCGCTTCTGGAAGGCGGCTACGATCTGGAGGGACTTGCACGCTCGGCCGCCGCCCACATCATGACCCTCATGAAGGCTTGAACCGCCATCCACAGGCGGAGACTGCGTGTCCTTGCCTCGCCTTGCCGGGCAAAGGAGCGCCCTGTAGGTTGGCATTCCAATCGACGCAGCAAGCAGGAGCCGACGCGTGACCCGAGACGATACCGACCCGGCGATCGAGGCACTCGCCTTCGAGGTGGCTCTCAAGGAGCTCGAGGAGATCGTCGGCCGGCTCGAGCGCGGCGACGTCCCGCTGGAAGAGAGCATCAAGCTCTATTCGCGCGGCGATCTGCTGCGACGCCATTGCGACAAGCTGCTGAAGGCCGCCGAAGCCAAGGTCGAGCGCATTCAGCTGGCCGAGGACGGCAGCGCTGCCGGCACCGCACCGCTCGACGTCGACTGAGCCCGCACGGGGCTAGTCCTTGATGTAGAGCGCGATGCGCGACAGGAAGGCCGCCGACCGCTCTGCGCGGCGCAATCCCCCTGCCGCGAACAGGGCATCGAGATCCTCTTCCAGATAGCTGCGGTAATACGGCTCATGGAAGAGATCGGGAAACAGCTCCAGCAATCCGTCATTCTCCGGCAGATCGCCTCGCTGCAGGCTGTCGATGAAGATCAGCCTCCCGCCCGGTTTCAGCACCCTGGCGAATTCGCGCGCCACAACGCGGCGGATCTTCGGCGGCAGTTCATGGAACAGATAAACGCAGGAGACGGCATCGAGGCTGCCCTCTGCAAAGGGCAGGCTCTCCGCATTGGCATTGACGAAGCCGGCTCGACGCGCCCTCGTTTTCGGCAGTGCCTCGCGCGCGTGTTCCAGGTACGGCAGTGACAGATCGACCCCGACGCCGCGAAGACGCGGAAAGGCGGCAAGGGCCGGCGCCAGCAGCCCGCCCGTCCCGCAGGCGATATCGGCATAGGCAATCTCTCGCTGGTCCCTTTCGCGCACCAACTGCGACAGATGGACAAGACCCTGCCGGCGCATCGCCGCGCTCGCGCCCTTGAACAGCACCTCGACCTGAAAATCGTAGATGCGGGCACTGTCGCGCGACAGCCATCCTTCGCTCTGGAAATGGAAGTTCTGCCGATAGTATCGCGGCAAGCCGGGGGCACCCTCTCGGGTTGCCTCATAGACTTCCTGATGGCCGCCACTCACGCGCCGCCTTGCGACCTTCGGGACATCGGCGAGGAACCGCCTGCTGAGATCGAGAAAGGCGCGCGGGCTGCCGAACTCGCCTTCCGGCATGGGGTAGTGTCCCGCCTCGACATTGGCGAGATCGCGCGCGAACAGCGCCCCGATCTGGGAGAACAGGCGCCGGAGGTCCGGCGTCGACACGCTCTTCCGGGGCGCGGACCTGCTTTCCTCGCCGCCGGGCTGCTTCGGCTCGGGCTTGCTGTCGTCGCGTGCGGCCCTGGCGATACGGCGGGAGATCGACTGGGCGATTTCGCCGTGGACCGCGAACCAGGCGACGCGGGAGCCCTGGCGGGCGACGTAGCGCGCCCTCCGTCCCCAGGTGAAGGCTCGTCCGGCAAGGCTCGTTTCCGCCATGGCGCTCTCCCGTCTTTCGAGCCGGGTTGCCGCGGCGGCTCGCTCAGCCGCGCGACAGGACCGCGACAACCTCAATATGGGGCGAAAAGCGGAACTGATCCACCGGGAGGACGGACGATATCCGATAGCCGCCATCGACGAGGATGCGCAGGTCGCGGGCAAGCGTCCCGGGATTGCACGAAACGGCAACCACCGCCGGCACCTTCGAACGCGCCAGTTCCTTCGCCTGCGCCTCCGCGCCCGCCCGCGGCGGATCGAAGACCACCGCCTCCATTCCCCGCCCGTAGTCGTCGAGTTCCACGGCTGTCAGCGGATTGCGGAAGAGATCGCGGCGCTCGGCACGGATCTCCCGCAGTGCTCCGGCACCGGTTCTCATTGCCCGGTCGAGCGCTGCAAGCGCAGCAGCCTCGCCCTCGACCGCCCGCACCGTCGCCTTGCGGGCAAGCCGCAGGGCAAACGTGCCCGAGCCACAGAAGAGATCGGCAACCTTGCGCGCCTTGCCAACGCCGGACAGCACGCGGGCGGCGAGCGCCTCCTCTCCCGCTTCCGTCGCCTGAACGAACGCGCCGGGCGGCGGGACCAGGGGAACACCGCCCATGTCGATGGCCGGTGCGCGCGCCTGGACGAGAACCTCGCCATTGAGCGACAGGCGGGCGATCCCGGCGGCCATCGCTTCCTCGATCAGGGCCGCCGTCGCGCGCGGCTCGACCTTCGCGGTGGAAGCAAGCGCAAGATCCGCACCGGCGGGCGTTGCGAGGACGGTGAGTGTCACCTCTCCCTTGCGCGGCATCACCCGCGCCGCCAGCGTCTTCAGCACCGGCAACAGGTCTACGATCTCCGGGACCAAGACCGGACAGCGGGATACATCCACGAGGCGATGGCTGGAGCGTTCATGGAAGCCAAGGAGAATGCGGGCACCGGCACGCGTTGCAGCAAAGACCGCACGGCGACGGCCGCGCCCGCCTGCGTCCACCGTCGGCTCGATCAGCGGTTCGACGTCCTCGAGCCCGCGCGCGGCAAAGGCTGCGACGACCTGCTGGCGCTTCCACTCCAGGATCGCGGCCTGATCCATATGCTGCAACACGCAGCCGCCGCAGGTGCCGAAATGCGGACAGACGGGCTCCACGCGATCGGGGGACGGAGACACCACCTCCAGCATCCGGGCGCGCGCGCCCTCCCGGCGGACCCGCACGGTCTCTCCGGGCAAGGTGAATGGAACATGGACGGGACCGTCCGGAGTGTCCGCCCTGCCCTCGCCCTTGTGGGCAAGAGCGGTGATGTCGAGTGTCGCGTCCTGGGTCATGGGGCACCGGTTACTCCGCCGCCGATGCGCGCGCAAGCAGGGATGCGGACGAGCGCACGAAAGGAGCGCTCTCAGCTGTCCTTGATCGCTGCCAGAAGCCACTCGCGGTTGCCGTCGCCGCCGGTGATCGGCGACGGTTCGAGACCGAGCACGGACCAGCCGCCCAGTCCGGCGAGCCAGCGTGCGAGATCGCGGGCGACCTCCTCGCCGACCTGCGGGTCCACGAGACCACCCTTGCCCACCGCCTCGCGACCGGCCTCGAATTGCGGCTTCACGAGAAAGAGGCCGCACGCGCCCGGCGCCGCAAGGTCCAGTGCGGGCGGCAGCGCAAGGCGCAGGGAAATGAAGCTCATGTCGGAGACGACGGTGGCCGGGTGCTCGCCATCCAGATCATCGCGCGTCAAGGCGCGGGCATTGATCCCATCACGCCTGACCACGCGCGGATCGTTCGCGATCGTCGGGTGCATCTGCCCATGCCCGACATCGATGGCATGGACCTTCGAAGCGCCGGCCTCCAGCAGGACCTGCGTGAAGCCGCCGGTCGACGCGCCGAGATCGAGGGCAATCCGGCCGGCGACATCAAGGGAAAAGTGCTCGAGCCCGGTCTTCAGCTTCAGTGCGGCGCGCGAGACATAGCCGCCGGCAGGATCATCGACGTCCAGCCGGACGCCCACGGCCACCTTCTGACCCGGCTTGTCGACGGCCATGCCATCGACCCGTACATGCCCGCGCAAGATCGCATCGCGGGCGCGGGCTCGGCTTTCGACAAGCCCGCGCGTCACCAGAAGCTGGTCCAGCCGCTCACGCCCCGCCATCGGTCAGAAGCAGTTGGCGATGCCGGTGAGCAGCCGGTCGACATAGATGCGCTCTCCATACATCCACCACAGGGTGCCCGTCGCGACGAAGGCCGCCGCGAAGAACAGTCCAGCAGGAAGGAGCAAGTCCGAGCGCATGTCGAAGGTCCGGTTCACATCACGTGTCACGAAGCATTATCGATCAGGCGGCGCAGTTTCACCATGGCATTTTTCGGGTCCTCGTCATACGCGATGGTGCCAACGAACCGGTTGTCCTGGTCCATCAGGAAAACTGCCGCGGAATGGTCCATCGTGTAGTCCCCGTCATCCAGCGGCACCTTGCGGGCATAGATGCGATACGCCTTGACCATCTCCTCGGTCTGTTCCGGCGTCCCGGTCAGCGGCCGGATGCGCTTGTCGAAAGCGGCCACATAGTCGCGCATGACCTCCGGCGTGTCGCGCTCCGGATCGACCGAGACGAAGGCGAAGTTCATCTTGTCGGCATCCGGGCCGAGCTGCTCGATCCACATCTGCGTTTCGGCCAGGGTGGTCGGGCAGACATCCGGGCAGAAGGTGAAGCCGAAGAAATAGGCCGACGGCTTGCCCCGGAAATCCGCATCGGTGACCGTCTTGCCGGTAGAGGCGTCGATCATCGTGAACGGGCCGCCGATGCTGGCGAGAGGCGCAATGAGCCCCTCGCCTTCCGGCGCGACATACTGCTTGTAGCCGACGAAGCCCATGGCGCCGAGCAGGACGATCACCGCCCCCCAGGCGACGTAACGAAGGATTTTCAGTGCGGACATTCTGGCTTACTCCTTCGCGCCGGGCTGGCCGTGCCCGGGCATTCCGTGTCCCATTCCATGGCCGGACATGCCCTTGGCCCCCATCTTCTCGACCGTCAGCGATACCTCGACCGTGCCTGCCTTCTCGAAGGTCAGGGTGACGGGCACGTTCTCGCCTTCCTTGAGAGGACCGGTGAGCTCCAGGAACATCACGTGATAGCCGCCCGGCTTCAGCTCGAGCGTTCCGCCGGCCGGCACTTCGACGCCGTCCGCCATCTCGCGCATTTTCATGACGCCGTCCTGCACGGCCATCTCGTGGATCTCGGTTCGCGTGGAGACCGGCGAAGAGACGGAAACGAGGCGGTCCGCCTCGCCGGAATTGACGATGGTGAGGAACCCGCCACCGGCGCGGGCGCGCGGCGGCGTGGCGCGTGTCCAGGCTCCCGAGAGAGTCAGGTTACCGGCGGTCACGTCGGCCGCGAACGCGGGCAGATTGAAGGCGGGCAGTGTGGCAACCGCAATCAGAGCGGCAAGGGCAAGCTTTGCAAATCTGGTCATGTCATCGTCTCCCGATGGACGTGTAGCAGCTCCGTCCTGCAGCGACATGGACATGGCGCAAGGACGGAAAAGATTGCCGGCGGCCGCGAGGGCGGCGCCGCCGGTTCAGGTCCTTGCGGGAGGTGGAGCGCGGATTGCACTTGATTGCTGCGGGCGAGCGGAAAGCGACGCCTCACCATGCGGAAGCAGCGGCTTGAGCCCCGGGGACGGCGCAGGAAGCGCGGGCTCAGCGGCAAAGGCCGCTGCCGCAAAGGACAACGCGCCGGAATGCGCGCAGACCGGGCCGCAGGGACAGAAACCTGGGACGTGATGAGACGGGGTAGAGGCGGGCTGCGCTTCGCCTGCAGATTGATCTGCGCTGCCGAGGCAAAGCACCGACAAAGGCCCGGCACTCTGGTCGCCGGCCTTTGCAAGCGTCAGCGGCATAGCCGCCAGCTGCAGCATGAGGGCAAGCGCGCAGGCCAGCACGAATGGCAGGGCCTCGCGGCGTAAAGCGCCCAGCATGGTCAGGCTTCGGATCATGGCGCGACAATGCCCCAAGCCACGCTGCGGGTCGAGCGATGAGATGCCGCAGGTCCTGCAAGCGACACGGCCATGTTCAGCCCCGAGGCGGTGCGGTCTCGCCGGCGTCGCCCGCAGGCTCCGGCGTTGTGCCTTCCGGCCGGGTTTGGTCCGCAGCTGCGTCTTCGTCTGGCACGCTTGTCCAGAATTCTTCGCTGACCGGGGCGGACGTCTCCTCGGAGTTCTCCTCGTTGATGTAGTCGTAGGCCGGGAACTCTTCCGGGGGAATGACCGAGGGGTCCTCCAGATCCAGCGGCTCGGGGCTGAGCACCGTACCGACCTGCGCCGAAGCGGCGTAGTCGAAGTCCGTCTTGTCCTCGACGGACGGGGCTGCGCGCTGGAACAGGCGCGAGAGAATGTAGAGCCCCATCAGGCCCTGGATTACCGCCACCTGCAGGAAAAGCCCCCAGGGACCGACCGACTGCATCAGGTAGGAGGCCGTGAGCGGGCCGAACGAGGAACCGATGCCGAAGGCGAGGTTCATGCCCGAGGATGTCTCGACATAGTCGTTGCGGTCGGCATGGTCGAAGGCGTGCGAGGCTGCGATCGCGTAGGCCGGCTGGGTGGCGACGCCCGCCAGCAGCGCCAGCAGGATCGCCATCGTGACGCCCTGGATCGGCACGGTCATGAAGATGATGCAGACGACCACAGCCGATACGGCAAGGCCAAGGAGCACAAGCCGGCGATCGAGCCTGTCGGACAGGCGGCCGATGGGCCACTGCGTGATCGCGCCGGCGCCGACGAAGGCCGCCGCGAAATAGGCAGCCTGGCTGGTCGTCAGCCCGATCTGGATCGCGTAGAGCGGCGCCAGCATCCACAGCGCACCCTGGGTGACGCCGATCAGCAGAACCGCAACAAGAGCCGTCGGCGAGTTGCGGTAGAGCTTCACCGGGCGGAACCGGACCACGGTGATCGGGGCCGGCTGGTTCGCGGTCGTCAGCGAGACCGGAATGACCGCCAGGCTGACGGCGACCGAGGCGATGGCGAAGGGCACGAAGGTGGTGATGTCCATCACGGTCAGCGACAGCTGACCCGTGGTCATCGCCGCATAGACCAGCACGATGTAGATCGACATGATCGTACCGCGGTTCTCGTTGGACGCCTGCTCGTTCAGCCAGCTTTCGACGATCATGTAGAAGCCGGCCAGACAGAAGCCGGAAATGATGCGGATCGCGCTCCAGGACAGCGGGTCCACCATGATCGGGTGCAGGATCGCCGCCGCCGACATCAGCGAGACGAGCGCGGCGAATGCACGGATATGACCGGCACGCATGATCACGTAAGGCGCGCCGAGGCAGCCCAGCACGAGACCGAAGAAGTAGCTGGAGGAAACCAGACCGACCTGCAGGTCGGAAAAACCGGCCTGAGAACCGGCGAGCGGTATCAGCGTGCTCTGCAGGCCATGGCCGGTGACGAGCAGCGCAATCGCGATGAGAAGGGCCGAAACCGGGGCAAGCGCCTGCGCCATGTCGCGCTCTTTCCTGACTGTGCGGGCCGGCGCTCGCGGCCCGTCAATGGCGTTTTCGAAGGTTCAGGCAACGCACAGCTTGCAGCTTGCCGCCACTTCACGGACCGATGGCAAGCGCGCTTGATCGCTCGCAGCATGTCGAGTGGACCGTTTCAATATTCGCGCGGCAGTGTCAATGCGCGGTCAGCGCATGGCGCTGCCCGCTCCCGGTATGGGTCGCAATATCGCGCTGGCCTGCCGGTTTCAGGCCAGCCGCGCGGCAGCCCCCGCTTCGCGCCCAAGGGCAGCGAAAACGCTCTGCAGAATGCCGCGCGCATCGAGCCCGGCCTCGGCATACATACGCTCCGGCCGATCATGCTCGATGAAGCGGTCGGGCAGGCAGAGCGGGCGGACCTTGAGGCCCGCATCCAGCGCCCCGCGCTCGGCCAGAAGCTGCAGCACGTGGGACCCGAAACCGCCGACCGAGCCTTCCTCGACCAGCACCAGGACCTCGTGCTCGCGGGCGAGCCGCATCACCAGATCCTCGTCGAGCGGCTTGGCAAAACGCGCATCGGCGACGGTGGTCGACAGGCCGGCCGCGTCCAGCTCGTCCGCCGCCAGCAGGCATTCGCGCAGACGGCTGCCGAACGACAGGAGAGCGACCTTGGTTCCCTCGCGGATCACGCGCCCCTTGCCGATCTCGAGCACTTGTCCGCGCTGCGGCAGGTCGATGCCGACGCCCTCGCCACGCGGGTAGCGGAAGGAGATCGGGCCCTCGTCATAGGCCGCGGCCGTTGCAACCATGTTGCGCAGTTCCGCCTCGTCGCCGGCCGCCATCACCACGAAACCGGGCAGGCACGCCAGATAGGCCGTATCGAAACTGCCCGCATGCGTCGGACCATCGGCGCCGACGAGCCCGGCGCGGTCGATGGGGAAGCGGACCGGCAAGCCCTGGATGGCAACGTCGTGCACCACCTGGTCATAGCCGCGCTGCAGGAAGGTCGAATAGATCGCGCAGAACGGCTTGTAGCCCTCCGTCGCCATGCCGGCGGCAAAGGTTACGGCATGCTGCTCGGCGATGCCGACATCGAAGGTCCGCTCAGGGAAGGCTTCGCCGAAGAGGTCCAGCCCCGTACCGTCGGGCATGGCCGCGGTAACGGCGACGATGCGCTCGTCGTGCCGCGCTTCCTCGACCAGGCTTTCGGCAAAGACGCGGGTGTAGCTCGGCGCATTGGCCTTGGGCTTCGACTGCTCGCCGGTGATGACGTCGAACTTGGCAACGCCGTGATACTTGTCAGCCGAGTTCTCCGCCGGCGCGTAGCCCTTGCCCTTGCGGGTGACGACGTGGATCAGCACCGGGCCCTGATGGGTGTCGCGCACATTCTTCAACACGGGCAGCAGATGGTCGAGATTATGGCCGTCGACCGGGCCGACATAGTAGAAGCCGAGCTCCTCGAACATCGTCCCGCCGGTCCAGAAACCGCGGGCGTATTCCTCGGCACGCGCCGCCTTCTGCTGCAGGTGGCGTGGCAGGACCTTGGCAAGCTGCTTTGCGGCGTCGCGCAGGGTGAGATAGGTCCGTCCGGAGACGAGACGCGCCAGATAGGCGCTCATCGCACCGACCGGCGGAGCGATGGACATATCATTGTCGTTGAGGATGACGATCAGGCGCGAGTGCTGGGCGCCCGCATTGTTCATCGCCTCGTAAGCCATGCCGGCGGACATGGCTCCATCGCCGATCACCGCGATGATGTTGTTCGCACGCCCCTCCAGGTCGCGCGCGACAGCCATGCCGAGCCCGGCGGAAATCGAGGTCGAGGAATGGGCCGCGCCGAAGGGGTCGTATTCGCTCTCCGAGCGCTTGGTGAAGCCGGACAGTCCCCCGCCCTGGCGCAGGGTGCGGATGCGGTCGCGCCGGCCGGTCAGGATCTTGTGCGGATAGCACTGATGGCCGACGTCCCAGATCAGCCGGTCGTCGGGCGTGTTGAACACATAGTGGATCGCGGTGGTCAGCTCGACCACGCCAAGGCCCGCGCCGAGATGCCCACCCGTGACGGATACGGCGTCGATCACCTCCGCGCGCAACTCGTCTGCAAGCTGGCGCAGATCGCGCTCAGGCAGCTGGCGAAGGTCGCTCGGCGAAAGGACGGTGTCGAGCAGAGGCGTTTCGGGGCGTTTGTACACGGAAGCGATCCCAGAGGTTCTACGCGAGACACGGGAGGTCAAAGCGCTCCCGATCGTGTGGCGGCCATGCCGGTGAATACCACCATGTTCACATAGGGCGCAAATCCGGGCGGCGCATCCCCCTCTGCAATGACCGCAAAATGCGGCAACCAGACTGAGGAAAGATCACTATTCGAGCCACGAGACTACAACCAAGGGTAAATTAATCCCTGTTGAAAATTCCAATATTGCGAGAAAATTCCAGTCGATACGGTGCATTTAGGGGATGCAAGGGACACAAAAAGATACTAAATACAGGTTGTGGTCGATGGGGCCACGTGCACAGTGATCGACTTGAGGCCGTGCCCTTGGCACGGCCTCCTTTTTTGTGCATCGGAATGAATTTCCGCTGCTGCGCGGATGCGCCGCAGGGCAGCAGTCGCTCTCAGGCTTCGCGGATTTCGGTCGACTCGATGACGATGCCGAACCCTTCCAGACCGACATAGCGGCGCTGGCGGGACGCAAGCAGGGTGATCGAATTGACGCCGAGATCCTTCAGGATCTGTGCGCCGAGACCGACCTCCCGCCACTGCTCCTCGCGCGCCTGGGCCGACTGGTGCTCTTCCGTCTCTGCCGCCGCCAGATCCGTGCGGGCGCGCCGGGCCTGACGCGCAACGCCGACCGAGCCTTCGCGCAGGTACACGACGATGCCGCGACCGCGCGCTGCAAAGTCGCGCATGACGTCGTCCATCACCCGCGCATCGCCGAAGACATCGTCGAGGACCGATTCCAGCTGCAGGCGGACCGGCACGTTGCGACCATCGAGAATGTCGCCGAAGACCACCGCAACGTGGTGCATCGGATCGTAGGGCGTCGAATAGGTGACCGCATAGGCGGGCCCGGCAATGGTCTCGATCGGCTGTTCGGCAACCCGCTCGACCAGGCGCTCCATGCGCTGGCGCCAGGCGATAAGATCGGCCACCGAAACGGACTTGAGATTGTGGCGGGCGGCAAACTCGGCCACCTCCGGTCCGCGCTTCACCGTGCCGTCGTCGTTGACCAGTTCGGAGATCACGCCGACTTCCGGAAGCCCGGCGAGGCGGCAAAGGTCGACGGCCGCCTCGGTATGACCCGAGCGCATGAGGACGCCGCCCTCGCGGGCAACGAGCGGGAAAATATGCCCGGGGCGCGCAAAATCCGCCGCGCCGGCATTGGGGTTGGCGAGGCCGCGCACGGTCGAGCACCGCTCCTCAGCGGAGATGCCGGTGGTGAGGCCATGGCGGTAGTCGACCGAGATGGTGAAGGCCGTCGACAGCGGCGCGTCATTGTCGGCGACCATCGGATCGAGCCGCAGGCGCCGCGCGGTGTCGCGGGTCATCGGGGCACAGACGATGCCGGAGGTGTGGCGGACCATGAACGCCATCTGCTCCGGGGTGATGAGCGAGGCCGCGACGATCAGATCGCCTTCGTTCTCCCGGTCGTCATCGTCGGTGACCACAAGCATTTCGCCACGCTCGAAGGCGCGCAGCGCCTCCGCGACACGTGTCTGGGACATGTCCACGTTGGTAATTCCTTTCAAGCCGAGCAGGTCGTTCGGAGTGACCGCACCGCCGGTGGCGGCGGCGATCCTTTCCGCGCTTTCACGCGAAACCCAAACGCCCGGGTCATTGCACAGGGCGGTCACAGCCGCCGGCGACAGGCCGGCACGGCGGGCAAAGGCCGACCGGGTTTCCTTGTTGAGAGTGAGCCAAGCATCTAGACGCATGCCGATATGCTAATGCGGCAAGAATTCAATCGCAATGAAAAATGATCCGGATTTCAGTGATACTGAAATCAGCCAACCTGACCGCGATGGCGCAGGTAGTGGTCGGCGATCACGCAAGCCACCATCGCCTCGCCGACAGGCACGGCGCGGATGCCCACGCACGGATCGTGCCGCCCCTTGGTGCGCACGTCGACATCCTCGCCGGAGCGGGTGACGGAGCGACGCGGGGTCAGGATCGACGAGGTCGGCTTGACGGCAAAGCGGGCAATAACCGGCTCTCCGGAGGAAATGCCGCCGAGAATGCCGCCGGCATTGTTGGACAGGAAGGCGGGACGGCCGTCCGGGCCAATGCGCATCTCGTCCGCATTCTCCTCGCCGGTCAGAGCCGCGGCCTCGAAGCCATTGCCGATCTCCACCCCCTTCACCGCATTGATCGACATCAGCGCAGCGGCAATCTCCTGGTCCAACTTGCCGTAGAGCGGCGCGCCAAGGCCAGCCGGAACGCCCTCGGCGACCACCTCGACAACAGCACCGACCGAGGAGCCATCCTTGCGGATCTGGTCGAGGTATTCGGACCAGCGCGCGGCCGTCGTCGCATCGGGGCAGAAGAAGGGATTGTTGCCGATCTCGTTCCAGTCCCAGCGGTTGCGGTCGACCTTGTGCGGGCCGATCTGGACCAGCGCACCGCGCACGATCAGGCCCGGAACAACCTTCCGGGCAATGGCGCCGGCAGCAACACGGGCCGCCGTCTCGCGGGCCGAGGACCGCCCACCGCCGCGATAGTCGCGAATGCCGTACTTGGCGTCATAGGTGAAATCGGCATGGCCGGGACGGTAGCTCTCGCGGATCTCGGAATAGTCCTTTGAGCGCTGGTCCGTGTTCTCGATCATCAGCGAGATCGGTGTTCCGGTGGTGCGCTGCACGCCGTGATCGTCGCTCATCACGCCGGAGAGAATGCGCACCGCATCGGCCTCGCGCCGCTGGGTCGTATATTTCGACTGGCCCGGCTTGCGCTTGTCGAGGAAGGTCTGGATTTCCGCCTCGGTCAGTTCGATGCGCGGCGGGCAGCCGTCGACGACGCAGCCGAGGGCCGGGCCGTGGCTCTCGCCCCAGGTGGTGACGCGGAAAAGGTGACCGAAGGTGTTGTGCGACATCTGCGTGACCCGAAACATGACCGACAAGCGGACTGGCACTGGTCTTCTAAAGCGCCGGGCCGCCAAGGGAAACCGCAAAAGCAATGCAGAGGCGCTCAGGCGGTGGCCCCGGGCTCCTTTACCGCGGAAAGCCGCTGCTTGAAGTCCTGCGCCGCCCGCGCATAGCCGCCATCCGCTCCGTCGATGAAGTGGATATGTCGGTTGTCCTCCAGGCTGAAAACAAGGCACGTCATCAGCGCTTCATCCGAAACGTGAAGGCCGTAGGCAAGTCGCCCGCTCGCCTCTTCACGGGCCAGATACCCCGTGAGCGCTTCCCGCTCGCGGCTGTCGAGATCCAGCACGAGGCGCAGTGTGTCGTCGAATTTGCGAAAGTCCGTGTTGAGCGCGACCTGATGCAGATAGCGCTCGGGCTCGAAGGGGCCGAGCCGGCGCCCGGTGGCAACGCCGACGACGAAGGCGGCGCATGCCGCCAATCCGGCGAGATAGGCGCGCCAACGCCCCCGCTTCCAGCCGACCATCCGCGCTTCCAGCTTCAGCCCGGCCGGCGGAAAGCGAAACCGCAGGGAACTGCGCCGCACCGGCGCGCTGGCCGGATCCGCTCCGGTAAGGTCGATGTCGAGCATCCCGCGAAGATCCTCGAGAATCCCGCTCAGCTCCTCCACTCGGCCGCTCGTGGGCCGCATCAGCAGCGTCACCATCCGGCCGCGCCGTGCCGGCAGCGGCTCCCATCGGCAGGACAGACCGTCGAGCGGCGCGGGCTCCACCAGATCCGGCTCGACAAGGCGATAGGGTTCCACCCGCTCCTCGTCCTTGAGAATCGTCTCCGCCAGTTCGATGCCGCCGCCGGAGAACATCGCAAGGTTGTTGCCGTGGCTGAGTTCGAACTTGGCGACACGCAGATCCGCACCGGCCCGGCGCAGTGCCGCGACCGGGATGGCGGCGACGCGAAGCCGCAGAGCACTGGTTTCCCGTGCCATCACACGAACCGAGACCAGAGCGCGGCTGGCGGCATCCACCAGGCTCGGCGGCACCGCAATCAGCGCGCCGTCCCCGCCGAACACGAAGGGGAGATCCATGCGGCCGGCCACGTTCAGCACGGCGGTCACCACCGCCGCAGCCACCATGTTCACATCCTTGTAGCGACCCGCAGCGATGGCATCGCGCGAACGCACGATGTCGGAAGCCAGCAACGTCCAGTCTTCCGGCAGCGGAACGAAGGCCGCCGCGTCGCTGACCTTCGCAAAGTCGCTGAACACCGGCAGGGACTGGTAGAAAAGTCCGCTTTCCGTACCCAGGTTGGTCATTGCACCACCATTCCGCCCCGTACACAGTGTCCGCCAGCCACGTCAGAGGCGCAAGCCGGCGTGGCCGGCGCGCTGGCGATAGCGCCGGCAGACTTGAAACAGTCAGGAAAGAAAGAAGCCGGCGGGCAGGTGCCCGTCAGGCCTCCAGCAAGTGCAGCCGCAGCGCGTTGATACGCCGGGAGAGTTCCCTCGCCTCGTCCGGCTCGAGATCGACGGCCGCAGCGATGCACTGGGGCACCGAGCGCGCAGCCTGCTCCAGCTCTCGCCCCTTCGGCGTCAACTGGACGCGCACGACACGCTCGTCCTCCGCATCGCGCGAGCGACGGATGAAGCCCAGAACTTCCAACCGCTTGAGAAGCGGCGTCAGCGTATTGGACTCAAGGTCCATGTGACGGCCGATATCCTTCACCATCCGGTTGTCGGCCCGCCACAGCAGCACCATCACCAGATATTGCGGATAGGTGAGCCCCAGATCGGCGAGCGCCTTTCGGTACAGGTGATTGAAGGCGTGCGAGGCCGCATAGACGGAAAAGCACAGCATCTCTTCCGGCAGGCCGCAGGTCGCTTCCTCGTCAGTCGTCTTGTCGAGTGCCATGTTCGATCCCCTTCTGTCTGCCGCCCATATAAGTCGCGCACGATCATATCGCAACGGTCCACAGCTTCAATTGGAAAAATCGTACACGATTTAATCGAAAGCGATTGACATGCGGAGGCGCGGCCTCTAGATACGACATCGTCAACGATTTGATCGCTCACGATCTAAATGGATCAACCTCATGACCAACTCGAGCTCACGCCTACACCTGTCGCGTCGCACAGCCCTCATCGGCGGTGGCGCGCTCGGCATCGGCCTTACCCTTCTTCCCAGCCTGGGCCTGACCCTGGCAGCTCAAAGCGCAGACCACGGAGACATGACCATGACCACCTTCACCACCAGCGACGGCGCCGAAGTCTTCTACAAGGACTGGGGCACGGGGCAGCCGATCGTCTTCTCCCACGGCTGGCCCCTGTCGGGAGATGCCTGGGACGCGCAGATGTTGTTCTTCGGCATGAACGGGTACCGCGTGATCGCCCACGACCGGCGCGGTCACGGCCGCTCCTCCCAGCCGTGGGACGGCAACAACATGGACCGCTACGCCGACGACCTGGCCGAGCTGATCGAGCATCTCGACCTCAAGGACGCGATCCTCATCGGCCATTCCACCGGCGGCGGCGAGGTCGCCCGCTACATCGGCCGCCATGGCAATGACAGGGTCGCCAAGCTGGTCCTGGTCGGCGCCATCCCACCGCTGATGCTGCAAACGGCGGACAATCCCGATGGCGTGCCGATGGAGGTGTTCGACGATATCCGGCGCGGGACTTCGCTCGACCGCTCGCAATTCTACAAGGACATCACCACGCCCTTCTACGGGTTCAACCGTGAGGGTGTCGCGAACAACCAGGGCCTGCGCGACAGCTTCTGGCTGCAGGGCATGGCCGGCGGGATCAAGGGGCAGTACGACTGCATCCGCGAGTTCTCGGAAATCGACTACACGGACGATCTGAAGGCAATCGACCGGCCGACGCTCATCATCCATGGCGACGACGACCAGCTCGTGCCGATCAAGGCAACCGCGCACCGCGCCGCGAAGATCATCCGGGATGCCACGTTGAAGGTCTATCCGGGCGGTGGCCACGGCCTTGCGCAGCTTCAGGCGGAGCAATTCAACGCCGACGTTCTGGCCTTCATCCGTGGGGCTTGAGGCCACCGCCTCCGATCAGACTGGGGCCGCTGTCCGGCGGCCCTGCCCCCTTTCGAGAAGGAGGCCGCGGGAGACGCGCCCCGCCATCGAAAGGCCACGCTTGCCCCTTACCACCCGCTTCGTTCGCCGGTCCCGCTCAGGTCCGGGCGCAGCCGCTGCCCTTTCGGCAGAGCTTGCATCGCCGCCCAAAGCCCCGAAGGACCAGCGACTTGCATCCGCGCTTCTGCCGATCCCCACTTGACGCCGGAGCCCGGTTTTTGTTCGATCCTGCTCCGAGCCAAACAGGCGGCTCCACGGAGAACACGATGAAACGCATGCTGCAGATGACCCTCGCCGCCATCATGCTGTCGCTCGCTGGAACGGCAGCCGCCCTGGCGGGCGAGGTTGAGGCGACGATCGTCGAGATCCGCCCGGACGCTTCTGTGATGATCCTGTCCGACGGACAGACCTACTCGATTCCGGTCGACTTCTTTGTCGACGACCTGAAGGCGGGCATGCGTGTGCTGGTGTTCTATGACGAAGCGACCAGCAACCGGATGCTGACCGACGTCCAGGTCCTGGACTGACCGCCTCAGGCGGTCAGACCCATTCCAGTTCCCCATCTTTCCAGACGAGGAAGCGATCCTGCGGAATGTCGAGTGCCGGAATCTCCGGCTGCGGCACCGACAGGAAGCGCCCCTGCAGCACGCGCATCACGCCGCCGTGGGAGACCACGACCGCGGGGCGCGTGATCGTTGCCAGCCACGCATCGATGCGGCTCGCCAGCATGCGGTAGCTCTCGCCCTCAGGCGGCACGAAGCCCCACTTGTCGGCCTTTCTGGCAGCGGTCAGTTCCGGCGCGCGCCCTTCCAGCTCGGAAATGGTCGAGCCTTCCCACGCGCCGAAGGTGATTTCCCGCAGCCGCTCGTCACGTTGGCAGATGTCGGGGGACAGGCCGAGTTCGTCGCAGACCAGCTCCATCGTCTCGACCGCCCGCGACAGGGGCGAGACGAAATAGGAGAGATCGTCGAGAGCGATGCCGTTTTCCTTCAGGTAGTCCCGAAGCGCAGCGCCGTTGCGCTTGGCCTGGTCACGCCCGGTATCGTTGAGCGGGATGTCCCGCTGACCCTGCATGCGGCCTTCGGCGTTCCAGTCCGTCTGCCCGTGGCGGATGAAGACGAGGAAGGGGGGAAAGAAGCGGGACGCACCCGCATTGGCATTGCTCATCATACCTCCGAAGACGCGACGCTACGGCGAACGTCCGCCCGCCCCCCGGCAGGCCCCGCCGCATTGCGGCACTCTTGCGTTTGTTCGGAAAAGGTCAGTCCTTGACCACCGAGATGTCGGGAGCGTCCACCGACTTCATGCCGACAATATGGTAGCCGCAATCCACATGCTGGATTTCGCCGGTCACGCCGCGCCCGAGATCGGACAGCAGGAACAGGGCGGCATCGCCGACTTCCTCGATGGTGACCGTGCGACGCAGCGGGGAGTTGTACTCGTTCCACTTCAGAATGTAGCGGAAGTCGCCGATGCCCGAAGCGGCAAGCGTCTTGATCGGGCCGGCGGAAATCGCGTTGACGCGGATGGCGGCCTTACCCAGGTCGACAGCGAGGTAGCGCACGCTCGCTTCAAGCGCCGCCTTGGCAACGCCCATGACGTTGTAGTGCGGCATGACCTTCTCGGCACCGTAATAGGTGAGGGTCAGCATGGAGCCGCCGTCGGTCATCAGCTTCTCGGCACGCTGCGCGACCGAGGTGAAGGAGTAGCAGGAGATCTGCATCGTGTTGCGGAAGTTGTCCGCGGAGGTGTCGACGTAGCGGCCCGTCAGTTCGTCCTTGTCGGAGAAGGCCACCGCATGGACGAGAAAGTCGATCTTTCCCCACATCTGCTCGATGCGTGCGAAGACGTCGTCGATGGTGGTCTCGTCCAGCACGTCGCAGTGGCCGACGACCTGGGCACCCAGTTCCGTGGCCAGCGGCTCGACCCGCTTGCGCAGCGCATCGCCCTGATAGGTCAGGGCAATTTCGGCTCCCGCGTCGGCGAGCGCCTTGGCGATCCCCCAAGCGATGGACCGATTGTTCGCGACACCCATGATAAGGCCGCGCTTCCCAGCCATCAGTCCCTGCGTCATCGCCATGCTCACGTCTCCAGCAAGTCCATACATTCAGCGGTCGCCATACAGGCCGAACGCCAACCGCCCCCGCACCGCAACCGGCAGTCCGGGACGGTTCCTATGGCACAGCCCCCCAACCGCTTCAAGCCACTGGCCGCTGCCTGTCCCGCGTCGACTGCCCCGCAAAATGTGATATGCGTGACCGCCGGAATTTCCGCACTCCCCGTTTCCACCATGCCGGTCCAGCCCATGCCCGAATCAAGCCTGCTCTCCCCACTCGTCGATATCGTCGGAGCGCGCAACGCGCTGACCGATCCTGCCGACATGGCGCCCTACCTGCGCGAGTGGCGCGATCTGTACCAGGGCGAGACCCCTCTCGTGCTGCGTCCGGGCACGCGCGAGGAAGTGTCCGCGATCCTCGCCTATGCCGACCGGACAGGTCTCAAGATCGTGCCGCAGGGCGGCAATACGGGCCTCGTCGGCGGGCAAATTCCCAATGATTCCGCTAGGGAAATCGTACTCAGCCTGGGCCGCCTCAATCGCATTCGCGAGGTCGACGCACAGGGCTACACGATGACCGTGGAGGCCGGCTGCACCCTGCAGGCGATCCATGATGCAGCTGACGAGGTGGAGCGCCTCTTCCCCCTGACGCTCGGCTCTCAGGGGTCGTGCCAGATCGGCGGCAACATCGCCACCAATGCCGGCGGCACCGCCGTGCTGGCCTACGGCAACACCCGCGATCTCGTTCTCGGACTGGAAGTCGTGCTGCCCGACGGGCGTGTCGTGGAAGGCCTCAGAGGTCTTCGCAAGGACAATACCGGTTACGATCTGAAACAATTATTTATCGGTTCGGAGGGCACTCTGGGCATCATCACGGCGGCCGTCCTGAAGCTTTATCCACGCCCGCGGGCACAGGATGTCGCTTTCATCGGGCTGGCGTCGCCGGGAGACGCCCTGGAGCTGTTCACCCGCGCCCGTGCACGCGCCGGCGCCATGCTGACCGGATTCGAGCTGATGCCTCGCGTCGGCCTGGAATTCTCGGTCCGCCATCTTGCCGGGGCCCGCGATCCGCTGCAGGGGCCCTGCCCCTGGTATGTCCTTATGGAGCTGTCCTCCGGAACGGAAGGCGAGGAGGGCGAAAACCCGACGCGCACCTTGATGGAGACCATCCTGGGCGAGGCCTACGAGGCCGGCCTGGTCGAGGACGCGGCCCTTGCCGAATCGGTCGCGCAGGCGGCTGCCTTCTGGCACTTGCGGCACGGCATGTCCGAGGTGCAGCGCGAGGAAGGCGGCTCGATCAAGCATGACGTCTCCGTGCCGGTCGCCAGCGTTCCCGCCTTCCTGTCGGAGGCGATTGCCGCCGTCGAGGCCATGGTGCCGGACTGCCGGCCCGTGCCTTTCGGCCACATGGGCGACGGCAACATCCACTTCAACGTCAGCCAGCCGGTGGGCGCCGACAAGGCGGCCTTCCTCGCGCGCTGGGACGAGATGAACGAGCTCGTTCATGGCATCGTGCTGAAGTTCGGCGGATCGATTTCGGCCGAACACGGCATCGGCCGGCTGAAGCGCGATCTCCTCGGCGAAGTCAAAAGCCCGGTGGAGATGGACCTGATGCGGCGCATCAAGGCTGCCTTCGACCCCAACAACACCCTCAATCCGGGTCGGGTTCTCTAAGCCTCAGAACAGATCGAGCTGGCCGGATGTGCGTCCGGCCGGCTTGGCTTGCCGCGTGCCGGCCCCGGCCGCGCGCTTAGGAGAGGCCGATTCGGCCGGCGCCTCAGCCGGTGCGACCTGCTCGGTCAGCGCCTCGTCGTCGTCCCGTGCGGAGTTGACTCGCTGGGATACGGGCACAGCCTCGAAAAAGCTCTCCGGGGCAGGCCGCAGCAGCGCGAGCGCCTCCTTGACCGACGTGCCGCCGACATCGAGCCAGGTATCGAAATCCTCCGGCGCGATCACCGCCGGCATGCGGTGATGGATCGGAGCGAGTGCTGCATTGGCCGGAACGGTGAGCAGTGCGCCCGTCTCGATCTCTCCGCCGTCGGGATCGCACCATTCCTCCCACAGTCCGGCGAGCGCGACCAACTTGCCGTCTCGCGGCCTCATGTACCAGGGCTGCCTGGAGCCATCGTCGGGACGATGCCATTCGTAATAGCCGCTGGCGGGAACGAGGCAGCGCCGATGGCAGATCGCGCCCCTGAAGGACGGCTTCTCGGCCACCGTCTCGGCTCTTGCATTGATCAGCAGCGAAAACGCGGAGGGATCTTTCACCCATCCCGGGACGAGTCCCCAGCGGACCAACGCAAAGCGCCGCGCCCCATGAGCGTGACGGATAGTGGCGATAGGCTGGGTCGGCGCGATGTTGAAGCGCGGCGGCATCCCCTCGGCGCCGGGCGCAGCCCCCAGATATTCGAAGACGTTTCGCAGCTCTTCAGCGGAAGCCTTCAGGGCGAACCGTCCGCACATGAATTCCCGTCCTTCCAGGCCCGCACGCCCACCGGCGCGCGGCATTGCTTGTTATCGTACTCGCGTAATTAGGCAAATTGAAACCCGACACAATTAAGACTGCGAGGAATGGATCGTCAAAGGACGTCAAATGACCGTCGCGCTACCGACATTGGGAGAAGGGCATCTTTCGGCCGACAGGCTGGCTGCGGCGAATATCAATCCCCGCACCGGACTGGCGACCGATTACCTCAATCATTTCAATGAGGTGGTCATGCTGCTCGAAATGCTCCCCGACATGCCGGATTGCGCGGAAGACGTCCTGGACTGGCAGCCGCTCAGCTACGAACAGCATTTCGAGGCGTCGAACTTCGCCGAGAAGCATCTTGCCGTAGAGGCCTTCCAGGCTGCTCCGCCCGCCGTGCGCAAGGCCCTGAAGGACGTCGTGGCAACGCTCGACACCGCCGTTTGCGAAAAGCAGGGACGCCTGCGCGAGACCGACGACATTACCGCCGTCGCGCCGATCGTCGCCCTGCAGACGGTGGAAGAGATCAAGCCGCTGATCGCCACCGCCAGCGCCATCATCCACGGTCATCTCGATCCCGCGAGCGTCGCGGAGACCGACTCCCAAGCCTCTATCGACGCGCTGTTCGCGTAGGCGAACCCGCCGCTTATCGGCCTTGCCGGAACGATGCGCCGTGGCATGCTGCGGCCATGAGCGATTCGAACCATCCCCGCCTCGGCGTCAGTGTTTTCCTTCGGCACGAAGACAAGGTCCTGCTGGTGAAGCGCGGCAAGGAGCCCTTTGCCGGATACTGGAGCCTGCCGGGGGGATCGGTGGAATTCGGAGAGCGGCTCCGCGAAGGCGCCGCGCGCGAACTCTTCGAGGAAACCGGCCTGTCGGCGCAGATCGAGCCGGCCCCGGCGGAACTCGTCGAGCTGGTGCCAGAAGACCATGCCCCGGGGCGACACTTCGTGATCGCGGTGTTCCGGGCAAGCTATCCGCAAGGCACGCTGCAGCCGGGCGACGACGCGGCCGACGCGGCCTTTTTCGCGCCCGGCTCATTCGCCGGGCTCACCATGACGCCGGGCACCGCCGCCCGCCTGCTGCGCCTTATCGGCGATGGCCCCGCATCATGATTGCGCAACGCCGAGGCCGGCTCGGCTCCCCTTGCGGAACAACATCAGACAGCGCATCTTGCCGGCCATGAAACGACAGTTCCGCCCGCTTCGGCATCCCCTGCGCATGTTGCCGCTCGCGCTTCTGCTCGCCGTCCAGCTGCCGATTGCGGCGGCTCAGCCGGCCGCAGCACAGGAGCCTGCGCGACCGGAGGATCCGCCCTACGAGGCCGAGCTGATGCGGCTGTCGGAGATCCTGGGCGCGCTCCATTACCTCCGCCCGCTCTGCGGCTCGCCCGACGGCAGCGTCTGGCGCGACGAGATGGAGTCCCTGCTGGATGCCGAGGTGCAGGACGATGAACGCCGCCGCCGCTTCATCGAACGTTTCAACCAGGGTTATCGCGGGTTCTCCTCGGTGTACGTCAAATGCACGCCAGCAGCAGAAGCTGCACTTGCCCGCTATATCGAGGAAGGCGGCGCGCTGATCCGCAACGTCACCACCCGCTACAACCGTTGAAATCCTGAAGCGGCGTTAACCATATTCTTCGGAATTTAGCGAAGGTTTTAAGCTTTTCTTTACGATCCTGCCGCGACTCACGCACAGTGAGGGCTGCACGACGCATCGACCGGACGCGTCGACAGGAAATCAGGCAGCCACAATGCACGACAGCGAAAACACCGAAACCGAGTTCGATGAAGGCCCGGTCACCGATCAGGACATCCGGCGGATGGCCCTCGGCTACATCGATCATGCGTTTGCGGAGGCCGTGGCCGACGGTCTGGATTCTGCAGCTGTCGCCCATGCGGCGCTGTTCACCGCCTTCGTCGACCTGGTAACCACCTATGGTGAGGAAGCCGTCGCACAGCTTGCCGAAGGCCTGCCCGAGCGCGTTCGCCGAGGCGACTACACGCTGTTCAAGCCCATGCACTGACGGCCGAGGGCAGCTCCCGGCGCGCCCTCACAAAAGGTAGAGATGGACGAAGATCGCCAGGCCGAAGACGCATAGGGCTCCCCCGGCAACGCGATTGATCCACAAGAGCCAGGTGTCGTTCATTCTTTCGCGCAAATGCGAAACGAGCGACGCCAACAGGACCCACCAGACCAGCGCGCCTGTCAGAACGCCGAGCACCAAGGTGGCGGCGCCGATATAGTTGCCCGGATCCGGTGCCCATTCGCCGAGACTGCCGAAGATCGCCAGAAACCCGAGCACCACGCCCGGATTGGTGGCGGTCATCGCGAACCCGCCGACCAGGCCGGACATAAGTCCTTGCGGCGCCTCGTCGCCGGCCTCGAAATGCGGCCGAGACATCAGGATGCGAAGGCCGAAGAGAATCACCAGCACGCCGCCGACCGACTGGATGATCCGGCTGTGCTGCTCGACGAAGTCCGACACCACGGTCACGCCGAAGGCCGCGAAGGTGGCATAGAGCCCGTCGGCGAGCATCGCGCCGAATCCGGCACACAAGCCGGGCAACAGCCCTGAGCGGAACGCGCGCTGGATGACAGCGATATTGACGGGGCCGACCGGCGCACTGGTGGCGATACCGATGCCCAGCCCGATGAAAAAGAATAACGGTTCCTGCAAAACTGCCAGATCCCTTGCCCGCGGCTCGATCCCGCAGCCTGCCTTGCGAACAATCCCTAACCAACGCCGTCGGCAAGCTCAACCGTCGAGGCGCAACACGCGTGCGGCCTACAGCGTTGCCGTGCTCGCCAAGGCGTGATTCCCCCTCGCCCGCGCTTGGTATAGGGTCACCCGCGAGACCCGCCCCCGACAACAGGAACGACCGACATGCACCTTGGCCCGGCTCTCGCCGCCCTCCTGCTCACCGTGGCGCTCAACAGTTCCGCCATTGCGCAGGCTGCGACCGTGAAGACGGAACGGATCCAGGTGACGCCCACCGAAGAGCCTGCGGACGGCACCCGCATCCCCTCCGATGCGCTTGAGGTTCCCGCCGCTGCTCCGGAGCCGGGCACCGCCGCCTCGGGCGCCTATGGCGCGCAGCCTCTCCATCTTCCGGAAGTGAAATACGGCGACGCCGACCTCCCCAAGGCGGTCGCCCGCATGCGGTCCCAGCTGCTTGAGGCCGCGCATGCCGGGGATCTCGACCGCTTCCGCATGGTGCTGGAGGGCAACGAGATGATGCCCACCCTCTCCTTCGGCGAGACGGGCGACCCGATCGAGTTCATCAAGTCGAGTTCGGGCGACGGAGAGGGCCTGGAGGTGATGGCCATCCTGACCGAGCTGCTGGAGACGGGCTATGTCCATGTCGATCAGGGCACGGCGCAGGAAATGTACATCTGGCCGTATTTCTCCCGCATCCCCCTCGCCCGGCTGACCAACGAGCAGAAGGTGGAGATGTACCGCGTCGTCACGTCCGGCGATCTTGCCGACATGGAGGCAACCGGCGCCTGGACCTTCTATCGCGTCGGCATCGGCCCGGACGGGACGCTGCATTATTTCGTCGCGGGCGACTGACGCTCGCGGGGCGAGACCCAGGACGAAACGAAAAGGCGGCGGAGGATGACCTCCGCCGCCTTTTCTCATTTCAGGCCCTCAGCGCTTTACTGGCGCGTCATCACCACGAAGTCGGTGCCGAGCCCCGAATGCAGGCTGAACGGACGGTCGGTGACCATCAGCGAGGAACCGAGGGCGAGGTTCCCCTCCACGAAGGCGCGGGCCTCGTCGGTCCACTCGATGCGGTCGAGCACGCTTTCCGGCGAGCGGTTTTCCGCCTCGTCCGCGACAACGGTCATCCAGCGCGGTTCGGCGCCGGGCGCAACGCCGGCAATGGCAGTGAACAGATGGGTGCCGAGCGGCTGGTCCGGGTCCTTCAGCACCACATTGGCCGAATAGACCTCCTTGAACTTGCGCCGCACGTAGAGCCGGCCGGTTGCCGGCCCCACCTCGCCCGCATCGGCGTAGAGCGCGCGCAGCACAAGGTCGGTCGGCTCGCCGGTGATCGGCAGTTCGGCCCCCTCCTGGAACAGGCGGATCGCCGCGCGGGTCTTGCGCCCCATCACGCCGTCGGCCGGCCCCGGATCGTAGCCGAGACGGTCGAGAACCCGCTGCATGTCGCGCACACGCTCCCGCGCGGAGGTCGGCGTCACGAGAATGCGCAGCGGCTCGCTCGGCAGTTGCAGCGCCGGCTCGGTCGGGCCGATCGAACCGACGGTGCCGGCCTCGCCGTCCGTGACGGCGCCGGGCAGGCCCGGCCGCAGTTCTGCAGCCAGGCTGGCGACTTCCGTCTCTGCCAGGCGCAGGGCGGGCAGCGCCGCATGGGTGACGGCGCGCGGTTCGGCCCGCTTTCGCGTCACAACCACATGGGCGCCGCGATCCGTCATCGAGAAGAGCTGCTGGGCAAAGCCACGCGGCATGCGGATGCAGCCATGGGAGGCCGGATAGTTCGGCACCACGCCTTCATGCAGGGCGATGCCCGACCAGGTCAGGCGCTGCATGTAGGGCATCGGTGCGTTGTTGTAGAGGTTCGAGAAGTGACGGCGGCGTTTCTCCAGGATGCTGAAGACGCCGGTCGGCGTGCCGTGCCCGCGCTTGCCCGACGATATGCGGGTGGTCTCGATCAGCTGCGTTCCGCGGTAGACCTCCAGCTTCTGGTCGTCCAGCGAAACGAGGATCTGCAAGGGCATGTCGGTAGCGTCGGCCTGCGCCGCTGCACCCGCGCCTGCAATCGGGGTCATCGGAGCCGCATCGCGGGCGATCGCGGTGCCGCCCGCCATCGCCATCGTTCCGGCGGCGATCAACAATGCGGCAAGGGTGGACGAGAACCGGCCGGCGCCGGGAAAGGTCTCGCGGGGAATCTCGATCATTCGAACAACCTTCGCAGTCTCACGGATGCGGCTTGGGCAGAAGGTAGCGCAAAGCCGTAAACCCCTCGTTATTTGCCGCAGATCCTGCCTCGAAACCCGCTCAACTTGCCGTGATTGCTGTCACAGCCCGGCGCTTGTTGCGCCTGTGTGCCCGATTCGCGCTTGTCCACATCAAACAGCGCTTCTTCATGAAAATAACCTTGCCCTTGCGGGGCGTTTCCCAATTGCGACTCAGGTCGCGATTCGGAATCGTTTAACCAAGACGGCCATCTCCGGCCGGACACCCAAAAGACAAGACGAGAGATCGCGCCGCCCCTGTAGGGGCCGGCAAAGGAGATTGCCGTGTTCAAGAGCCAGAATAGCCAGAACCGCACCAACACACCGCGCTTCACCGACATCAACGATATCTGCATGTCGGATTGCCCGGTGGAGGTGGATGCGCTGCCGGCGGTCAACAAGTTGCTCCATCACCACGCCTGCTTCCGCAACATGAGCGAGACGTTCGAGGCGGGGATCTTCGACATCATCGAGATGAACTTCGTGGAGTGCAATCCGGCCCAGGAGCGCGCCTTGCGAGAGCTGGTGCACCTGCTGTCGCGGCGGATCCTCGACATTTTCGAGGCATCGCTCCTGATGAAGCAGCTGGCGCTCGAGGACGGCACGGCGACGCTCTCCAGCGGCCAGATCGCCGCCTTCATCGAGACCGCCCGCGAAGAAGCGCAGATCCAGTGCCTCGACATCAACGAGCTGCGTCCGGCCTCCGAGGAATTCGCCTATGCCGCCGTGCTGAAGACGGTATTCGACGAGCTGCGCGCCTATCTCGGCCTGCCGACGTTGGATCTCGAATTCCTGATCGTAGACATCAAGGCCTGCCTCGATCTCGTCGTCCAGCGGCACGTCTGGCGGCGCATCCGCATCGAGACCGAGACCCACCGCCGGGTCGGCGAGCAGATCGAATCCCTGATGGCTCTCGCCAGCGATGCCGGCCACAACCGCATCCCGCGGCTCTTCACCATTCGCCCGATCCCGGCGAGCGCCCGCATCGCTTCGATCACCGCCGCTTTCGGCAACGGTCGCGGCTCCCTGCCGAGCCCTGCCTGATCCTGCTCTTTCTTCCGCCAGGCCTTTTCGACTGAAAAACCCCGCTCGGAACCGCGCGGGGTTTTCCATTGGAACTGTCCGGAAGGGATTTCCGGCGCGCCGACGATCTCGTCAATTTCAGGCGGACAGCGACCGTAGAGAAGCGGACACGGGCGACGATGCGGCTGCGATAGCGTGCAGATCGAGCCTGCCCGGCGTCAGTTCGTAGAGCATGTCCTGCTCGACCGCCCGCCAGCGTGCGCACGGCCCCTCCAGCGGCTCGGACGCGAAGGCACGCCCGCCATGATCGAGGCAGTCCGACAGATAGAGCGTGGGCGCCTGACGGTCGTCGGCAAACCGGAACGCAAAAATCCGCGTCCCGTCGCTGAAGGCGCAGGTCAGGCGGATCGGCTGGCCGGCCGTGCCACGCCGCTCGGCAATGGCAAGCAGCTGGTCCAGCGTCTTACGCAGCGCCGCCGGCGCATCCACGTCCAGACCGTTGGACAGCATCATCAGGAAGAAGAGTTCGGAATCGGTCGTGCCCCGGCGCAGGGCATAATAGTTATCCCCGATCAGCGCTTCCATGTCCCGCCGCAAATGTCCGAAATTGCCGATGCCGCCATTGTGCATGAACGCCCAGCGCCCATGGGTGAACGGATGGCAGTTCTCGCGCGACGAGGCACCGGTGGTCGCGGCGCGCACATGCGCCAGGAACAGGCCCGAGCGCACCAGCCGGCAGATGCTGGGCAGATTGGTGTCCGCCCAGGCCGGCAACACGTCCTTGAACAGGCCCGGCTCCGGAAGGTGGCCGTACCAGGCGATCCCGAAACCGTCGCCATTGACGCGCAGCTTCGCCTCCTGGGCGTCCTGGCTCTGCACCAGCAGCGAGTGGCGCGGCCGGGCGATGATATTTTCCAGCGGAATTTCAGTACCGATATAGGCAGCCAGGCGGCACATGGCGGCAAACCCCAGAAACTGCCGGAAATGCCGGCAACAGGGCCCGATAGCGGGAGATGGGTGATCGCGGACCCGATACGGATCCTAGCGCGAAGTGGGTAACAAACCGTGTCGAATTTTCGGCAGGACACCCGACGTTCCGCGCTTTTGCGCAGGTTTCGCGCAACGGCGAAGGCGGAGCGGCTCCCCTTGTTGGGCGCAGCGTTCCGGCCTATGTCGCGAGAAATGGATTGCGGCCGACGTGAGTCGGCTTGCACCATCGGCATTCACCGCGAGGAAATCCGAGGAGCGGCGACGCGATGAGTGAAGAGACACCCAACGAGCCCGCAGCAATGGGCGATGGCAACGGGATCCTCGTTCCCCTGCCCTCGCGGGCGGTCCTGCGCGTCGCTGGGGCGGATGCGCACGGCTTCCTGCAGAACCTTCTGACCTGTGACATGGACGATGTCGACGCGGATGGCGCCGGTTACGGCGCCCTGCTGACGCCCCAGGGCAAGATCCTGTTCGACTTCCTGGTGGTCGCGGACGAGGCCGGCTACCTGCTTGATACGCTGCGGGAGACGGCAGCGGACTTCGCCCGCCGGCTCGGCTTCTACAAGCTGCGCTCCAAGGTCGAGATCGCCGACGTAAGCGAGACCTGCAAGGTCGCGGCCTCCTTCGGGCAAAAACCCGAGGCCGATGGCTGCATCGCGGTTGCCGACCCGCGCCTTGCCGGGTTCGGCTGGCGCGTGTTCGGCCCGCCCGCCGTCATCGACGTGCTTGCCACCGGCGAGACCGAGACAACCTATCACGCGCGCCGCGTCGCAGCCGGCGTACCGGAAGCGCCCTTCGACTTCGCGCTGGGCGATGCGTTCCCCCATGACGCGGACATGGACGATCTCAACGGCGTTGCCTTCGACAAGGGCTGTTTCATCGGCCAGGAAGTGGTGAGCCGAATGCGCCATCGGGGCACCGCGCGCCGCCGCATCATCAAGGTCGCCGGAGAACGCGACCTACCCGCCTCCGGAACGGAGATCCTTGCCGGAGACAAGCCCGCCGGGACGCTCGGGACCATCGATGGCAGCGCGGGCCTTGCTCTGGTCAGGCTCGACAGGATCGCCCAGGCACGCGCGCGCGGCGAGCCGGTGACGGCAGGCGGCGTGCCGCTGGAGCCGGCATTGCCGGATTTCGCCCGCTTCACCTGGCCGGAGACTGCCGCAGCTGCGGAGACCACCGAATGACGGCGCCCCGTTCGTGAGCCGCCCTGCCGGAAAGAAAGCGGAGCCGATGCGCGCCTGGCAGCGGATGCTGTCCGGCCGCCGGCTCGACCTGCTCGACCCTTCGCCGCTCGATGTCGAGATCGAGGACATCGCCCATGGCCTTGCGCGCGTGGCGCGCTGGAACGGCCAGACCATTGGCGACAACGCGTTCTCCGTCGCCGAGCATTCGCTTCTGGTGGAGCGGCTTGCACTGCAGATGGAGCCGGGCCTTTCGCCCGACAGCTGCCTGACCATCCTGCTGCACGATGCACCAGAATACGTCATCGGCGACATGATCTCGCCGTTCAAGGCGGTGATGGGCGGCAGCTATAAGGAGATCGAGGCCCGGTTGCAGGCGGCGATTCACCTGCGCTTCGCCCTGCCGGCAACAACGCCTGCGATCCTGCGCAAGCTGACCAAGAAGGCCGACCATGTCGCCGCCTATTTCGAAGCAGTGGAGCTTGCCGGCTTCAGCGACGAGGAAGCCTGCCGCCTGTTCGGCGAGCCGACCGGTTTCCCGAAGCGACGCGGGCAGCCGCCGCGCCTGGGGCTACACGCCTTGCCGGTCGCGCAGGCACAGAAACTGTTCCTAGACCGCTTTTCCGAACTCGAACGTGTTCGTGCATCGGCAAGCCGGTGACATGGGCGGCTGCAAGCCCTAAATAATTCAGGTGGACGCCGCGGCATCGGATGCGGTGTCGGTGCAGGTCAGGAAGACACAGGGAACGCCATGATAACCGTCTGTTCGCTCGCCCGTTTGCAGGAAACAGTGGAGCGGACCGGCGCGCGCAGAATGATCACCCTGATCAACGCAGGTACGCGGGTCGACCGGCCCGCCAGCATCGCTGCCGACGACCATCTTTTCCTCGCCTTCAACGATATCACCGCTCCCGCCGAGGGACTGACCCCTCCCGGGGAAGCGCATGTGCGCGAGCTGCTCGACTTCGTCGGCGACTGGAACCGCTCAACACCGTTGGTGATTCACTGTTTCGCCGGCATCAGCCGCTCCACCGCCGCAGCTTTCATTGCGACCTGCGCGCTTGCTCCCAAGGCGAACGAGATGGCGCTGGCCGGCGCGCTGCGGCGCGCTTCGCCGTCGGCGACGCCCAATGCCCGGCTGGTGGCGCTTGCCGACACGCTGCTGGAGCGTGAAGGCCGGATGGTCGAGGCGGTCCGCTCCATCGGCCGCGGCGCGGATGCCTTCGAGGGCACCCCGTTCACCCTGCCGGTCGCACCGAGCGATTCGCGAGCGGGTCCGGGGCGCGCATGATCGAGATCGGTCTCAACGCCGTCATCGTTTCCGTCGCCGCACCGCAGCCGCAGGTTCTCACTATCGCGGCCCCTCCAAACACCAGCGTTCCCTCGCTGCCCTTCGGCCCGTTCGATCCGACCCGCCACCGGACATTCGAGATCGGCCTGCGCGAATGGGTGGAGGAACAGACCGCGCTGAAACTCGGCTATGTGGAGCAGCTCTACACGTTCGGCGATCGCGGGCGGCATCACATCCATTCCGACGCCGGCCCCCATGTGGTCTCGGTCGGCTATCTGGCCCTTGCCCGCCAGACGCCAAAGTCGGACGAGGCCCTCACCCAGCAGAATGCGCAGTGGCGTTCCTGGTACTCGTTCTTCCCCTGGGAGGACTGGCGCGACGGCATGCCGCCGATGGTCGAACGCGAGATCCTGCCCGCGCTGAAGCGCTGGGCGGAGGCACCTGTTCCCGAACACAGCCCGCCGCGCGGCAACACGCGGGAGGACCGCGTCCATCAGGCCTTCTCGGTCACCGACGGAATGTGGAACGAGGAGCGCGTCCTCGACCGCTACGAGATGCTCTACGAGGCAGGGCTGCTGCACGAGGCGCAGCGCGACGGACGGCCGGCTGCGCAGGAGCGCGCGGGCCAGCCTCTTCTTGGCCAGCCGATGCTCCACGACCATCGCAGGATCCTGGCGACCGCCATCTCGCGCCTGCGGACCAAGCTGAAATACCGCCCCTTGATCTTCGAGCTGATGCCGCATGCCTTCACGCTGACGGACCTTCAGCGCTGCGTCGAGGCGATCTCCGGCCGGCACATCCACAAGCAGAACTTCCGCCGGCTCGTCGAAAAGGGCGATTTGGTGGAACCCACCGGCGAGACCTCGACCCAGACCGGAGGACGCCCGGCCGCACTGTTCCGCTTCCGCCACGAGGTGCTGAAGGAACGTCCCGCCCTCGGGCTGCGGGTCGGCGGTCGCTAGCCTATACCGCTTTCCGGACATAGGTTCCGGTTGCTGCCTCGGCCTCTTCGAGCAGGTCCCAGAGCTGGGCCACCTTCTCCGGTCCCATGGCCCGGCGCATCGCCCCTTCCGCCCGGCGCCAGCCAGCAACCGCCAACTCAAATTCCGCCCTTCCGGCCACGGTCACCGCGAACCGTCGCTCGCGGCGGTCGGTTCCGGACGCTCCGGCCACAAGGCCCGACGCATCGAGACGCTCGAGTGCGCGTGTCAGCGTGCTCCTGTCCGCTCCCACAACCTCGGTCAGTTCGGATGCGGTCATCGCGTCCGCCTCCGCAAGTGCCGCAAGAACGGCAAATTGCTGAGGCGTAAGACCACTGCCGCTGTCGGCAATGGCCCGCTCGTAAAGCCGTGTGACGACACGGCCGGCCCGATGGATGCGGTGACAGGAGCACAGGAGGTTCGATGCCATGCCCCAGCGTATCACAGCGGTATATGCGTGCATAGGCACGCAATATCCGCGACAAGACGATCTACAAACGTTTTCTCGTCTTGCCACGCCCACTTGCACCGCGTCGCATCACATGATTAGGTGCATATGCACGCTTAAGGGAGACGGCAGCAGATGAACATCGAGACGCGCACTTTCGGCCTTGCCGACCCGGCAGAAGCGGCAAAACTGACGGGCATCGGCCAGCTGGAGGCAATGATCGCCGGCCGTTTTCCGGCCCCGCCGATCTGCCGCACGATGAACTTCATCCTGACCGACGCGAACGCCGAGGGCTTTGCGCGCTTCGAGGGCGAGCCCTCCTTCGATCACTACAACCCGCTCGGCACCGTTCATGGCGGCTGGATCGCCACCATCCTGGACTCGGCTCTCGGCTGCGCGGTTCACGCGACACTTGGCATGGGCGAGGGGTACACGACTGTCGAGTTCAAGGTGAACAACGTCCGGCCGGCCTTCGAGACCAGCGGCCTGCTGACCTGCGAGGGGCGCGTCCTGCATCGGGGCCGGCGCATGGCGACCTCCGAGGCCCGGCTTGTCGACAGCGCGGGCAAGCTCATCGCCCATGGCGTCGAAACCTGCATGATCTTCCCCGCAGGCGAGGCCCGCTGACCGCAAGCCGCTTGCACTGACGGCGTGCGGGCGTATTGATCCGCCCATGTCGAGCCAGTACCCGCCTCAGATCCGGCCCCTGCCCGAGCGCAGCTACGCCCCCGAGCGCGAGCCGTTCCTTGTCGTGCTGCATTGCGACGACGACATCCTCGTCGTCGACAAGCCAAGCGGGCTCCTCACCGTTCCGGGGAAGGATCCCGCGCTTGCCGACTGCGTCGCGGCGCGGGCGCTCTCGCTCTACCCGCAATCGCGCATAGTCCATCGCCTCGACATGGACACATCCGGCGTGCTTGTGCTGGCGATGAACCCTGCGGCGCACCGCCATCTCGGCCTGCAGTTCGAGCGGCGCCATGTCGCCAAGACCTATCTTGCCCGCGTTGCCGGCAGCCCGTCCCAGGACGGCGGCACGATCGACCTGCCGCTGCGCTGCGACTGGCCGAACCGCCCCCGGCAGATGGTCGACCCTGAAGAGGGGCGCAGCGCGCTCACCCACTGGCGCGTTGTTGAGCGCGAGCGGCACGCGACACGGGTGCAGCTCGAACCGCTGACAGGTCGCTCGCACCAGCTGCGGGTGCATCTGCTGGCCATCGGCCACCCGATCCTCGGCGACCCGCTCTATGGCGACAGCGAGTCGCGCCAGGCGGCATCCCGGCTGCAACTGCATGCGCAGAGCCTGACATTGCACCATCCCAACGGCGGCGAGCGCATGACTTTCTCGGCTCCCTGCCCGTTCTGAAAAGTCCTGTCCGGCAAACAATTTCCCCCGATCCGGCAACACTGTCATTAACCAAGAACAGTGCCCCTCCCCTCCGCCTTTCGAAAGATTTCCGCGGTGTTTTGACCGCATTAACTCTCTCTCAAGGTTAAACGGCGACGATCAATTCAATCGATCTCGCCGTAGGCCCGTGTGGTCCGGCGCCCCAGACACGCTAGCCGCATGGACCGGAGTTGCCGCGTATGACTGGCACGGTGCAGACCTTCGACCCCCGCCAAGCCCCGCGGTGGCTTCGTACACGCAGCACCGGCACGCCGGGCCGCTACCGGCGCCAGCCGGCGGCGAAGCGCTCGAAATGGCGGCTCGCAGCCCTTGCACCGGCGATCTATCTCGCCTGGTCGGGCGGCATCGGTCAGCAGGACATCACGGCCCTTATCGAGGCAAGCCGGGGCAGCGCGCCGCGCTGGATGTCGGCCATCGAGGCCGCACCGCATTCCAGCAGTGTGACGCCGAGCTTGGTGCTCGCCGATGCCTCCCAGGGGCGCCAGCAGGATGCGCCGGATTACGCGATCACCAATGCCGCTCCGGGCACCGATGCCGCCGTCATTCGCGGCCTCGAGAACTTCGCCAAGGAAAGCGCGCCGAAGGCCCCGCCCGCTCAGACGCCGGTCAATCGCAAAGCCAAGGGCGACCGCTATGTCTCGCTTGCCCCGGACCGCCAGATGACCGGCGTCGCCGCCGGCTCGGTCTATGCGATGAGCAGCATGATCGGCAGCAAGACCCCTTCGGACATGCCGCGCGTCGCCTTCGTGCGTCCCAACCTGCCGGCCGGACTGTCCGGCACCGCTCTGGCCGCTGCCGGTGGCAAGACCGAGGGCGAGGCTCTCGATCTCGTCCGGCTGGCGATGGCCCGCAACGTCGCCGCCACCAGCGTCTCCTATGCCAGCGCCTATGCGCCCCAGGGCATGGACAATGTCAGGGCGCCGTTCGAAGCGCTGCTGGGCGGTTCCGGCCTGCCCCAAGCGGCGGAGGACGAGGCCTCGCTCGAGACCAACGCCAAGAGCGATCCGTTCTGGTGGGCGAACCGCGCCCTTCCCGCCAGCGTCATCACCTCCAAGGAACAGCGCTGCCTTGCCGAGGCCGTCTATTTCGAGGCCCGCGGCGAGCCGCTCGAGGGGCAGGTCGCCGTTGCCCAGGTGGTGCTGAACCGTGTGCGGAACCCGGCCTATCCGGAGACGATCTGCAAGGTCGTCTACCAGAACCGGCACCTGCGCAACCGCTGCCAGTTCTCGTTTGCCTGCGACGGCATTCGCGACAATATCGGCGAGAAGCCGCAATGGGAGCTGGCGCAGAAAGTGGCTCGCGAGACCGTTTCGGGCCAGCGTTATCTGGAAAAGGTCGGTGCTTCGACCCACTATCATGCGACTTATGTGAGCCCCCGCTGGGCCCGCTACATGAAGCGGCTGGACCGGATCGGCCAGCACATCTTCTACCGGACCAAGGGCGGCGGCTGGAGCTGAGGCAAGCCGCTCCCCGTCTCCCGTTTTCCCCAGTATCCATATCCGCAAGGCCGCCACGGGTTCGTTGGCGGCCTTGCCTTTAACATTTGCCCCTTAAGCCCTCCCGGCGAGGCCAGTTGCGGCCCATTGGCGACAATTCGTTTTAATTGCTGCATTTCCGGGAGAGGACGATTTCATGTTTTTCGTGGATGCATCTGCACGGCTGGCCCCGCGCCTGTCTGCAGTCATACCGTCATCCTTTTCAGGCATGCTCCGCAAATATCTGACCGAATCGGCCCACCCTCCGGCGCAGGCGGCATCCAGGGAACGTCTCCTTGCGTGTGCACTCCCCTCCCCGCAACGCGATGCGCCCCAGGAAGATCAAGCCGAATCTCATCCGGAAGAGCGAGCAGAGGCATCGGGAATGAGCGAAACCTCCCATCGGATCGCCGCCGCCTGGCAGAGCGCACAGAGCCTGCCGCTGTTCATGACGCAAGCGGAAGCTGCGCTCGACTATGCGTTCCAGCCGATCGTCGACATCGATTCCGGCGAGGTCTACGGCTACGAGGCGCTGCTGCGGCAGGTGGAGAAGCTCGGCTTTCGCGCCCCGCGCGACGTCTTCGACCACGCCCATGGCATCGGCTGCCTTGCCGAGCTCGAAACCCTGCTGCGCCGCAAGGCCATCGCCAAATTCTCGCGCATGAAGGCTGCCGAGAAGACCAAGCTGTTTCTCAACATCGATGCCCGGAACCTCGCTGCAACCGAGGACATGCTGGACAGCACCATCGCGGCGGTGACCGCGCACGGCCTGTCGCCCTGGAACATCTGCCTCGAAATCCCGGAAATCCACGAGCGCCTTGCCCAGGACGATCTGCGCGACCTCGTCAGCCGGGCACGTGATCGCGGCTTCGGCATCGCGCTCGACGATTTCGGCCAGGGCTATTCACAGCTGCGCGTGCTCTACCAGTACGAGCCCGGCATCCTGAAGATCGACCGCTTCTTCATCACCGCGCTGCAGAACGACGCGCGCAAGCGCCTGTTCGTGTCGAGCGTCGTGGAACTGGCGCATGTGCTGGGCATCCGGGTGGTCGCCGAAGGTGTCGAAACCCCGTCCGAGCTGCGGGCCTGCCGGGACGTCGGCTGCGATCTGGTCCAGGGCTATGTGGTCGCCCGCCCCTTCACGGATCTTGGAGAGGCACGGCCGAGCTACCCGGTGCCGACCGACCGTCCGCTGCGCTCCGACATGCGCAAGGTCGCCGAGCGCGACTTTCTGGAGCGCGAGATGGTCAAGCTCGCCGCCATCAGCGAGACGGGCAGCATCGCCCACGCGCTCGAGATCTTCCAGGCCAATCCGCACCAGAGCGTCCTGCCCGTGCTCAACGCCGCCGGCGAGCCGCGCGGCCTGATCCGCGAGGCGGACCTGAAGAGCTTCCTCTATCTCTCCTTCGGGCGGGATCTGCTGCTCAATCCGACGCTCGACAATCACCTGCAGCGCTTCGTGCGGCCCTGTGCGGTCGCCGACATCAACGCTCCGCTCGACCGGCTCGTCGATCTCGGCACGGAGGACTTCTCCGACGGGCTCCTGGTGACGCGGGCGGGGCGCTATGTCGGCTGCCTCCTCGCCGGATCGCTGCTCAAGATTTCCAACGAGGTCCGCCTGCAGATCGCCCAGGACCAGAACCCGCTGACCAAGCTGCCGGGCAACTCGGCCATCGCCGACCATGTGACGCGGGCCTGTGCCGAACCTTCGCGCGACCGGGCCTTCTGCTACATCGACTTCGACAATTTCAAGCCGTTCAACGATGCCTACGGCTTCCGTATCGGCGACCGGGCGCTGATCCTGTTCGCCGAGCTGATGAAGCGCCGGCTCGACACCTTGCGCGCCTTTGTCGGACATATCGGCGGCGACGACTATTTCGTCGGCCTGGAAGAGTGGACGCCCGACCGGGCCGGCCGGCTGATGGCCGAGCTTCGCGAGGAATTCGCCCGCAATGTGGAGAGCCTCTACAGCCCCGAGCACCGGCGCCAGGGCTATATCCTTGCCGAGGACCGCAAGGGGCGCGTCCAGACCTACCCGCTGCTGTCCTGCTCCATCGCGATCCTGCACATCCCGACCGGTCTTTCGATCGAGAACCTCGACCTCTTGAGCAACCACATCGCCCGCCTCAAGCAGCGCGCCAAGGCGGAGCCGGGCGGTGTCGCGGTCGCGACCTTCGGGGCCGACAGCGAGGACCGCAGCGCGGTGGAAGCGCTGCACAAGACGGCGGAGCGGCTCCGGGAAGCGCTTTAGGCTATCCGGAGCGCTGCTGCGTCAGCCGATCTCGATATCGAGGCCGAGATCCAGCACCGGCGCCGAATGGGTGATCCAGCCGACGGAAATCAGGTCGACGCCCGTTTCCGCAATGGCCGCAACGGTCTCGAGGCTGACGCCGCCCGAGGCCTCCAGCACGACCTGCCCTCCGGCGATCGCAACGGCCTCGCGCAGGCGGTCCGGCTGCATGTTGTCGAGCATGATCACATCCGGCTTGGCCTCCAGCGCCTCGCGCAGCTGGTCCAGCGTATCGACCTCCACCTCGATGCGCACGAGATGGCCGGCAAAGCGACGCGATGCCTCGATGGCCTGTCGCACCCCGCCGGCAACCGCGATGTGGTTGTCCTTGATCAGGATCGCGTCATCCAGGCCGAAGCGGTGGTTGGCACCGCCGCCGCAGCGCACCGCGTATTTCTCGAAAGCCCTCAGGCCCGGCGTCGTCTTGCGGGTACAGACGATGCGGGCCTTCGTGTGGGCGACAAGATCGGCGAAGGCAGCCGTCGCCGTTGCCACGCCCGACAGATGGCCGAGATAGTTCAGCGCCACCCGTTCGGCCGACAGCATGCCGCGTGCCGGTCCCGACACGCGCATCACGAGATCGCCCGGCTCCAGCCGGTCGCCGTCGCGCGCCAGGATCTCGACATCGATGGCCGGATCGCTCAGGCGGAAGGCAGCTGCGGCCAGATCGACACCGGACAGGCGTCCGGGGCGGCGGGCCGCGATCACCGCGCGCGCGCCGATCTCCGGCGACAGCGTCGCCTGGGCGGTGATATCACCCGCCCGGCCCCAGTCTTCCAGCAGTGCCGCGCGCACTGCGTCCTCTACCATCAGAGCAGGGAGCACCGGCAGGTTGGTTCCAGCACTGGTCATCATGCGTCTCCGACGGCCGGCAGGGCCTCGACGGCCCGGCGGCCGATGTCGCTGTCCACCGCCTTCCGCACCACGCCGGCAATGTCCTTCGCCGTCAGATAGGTGCGGCGGGCGAAGGCGGGATCCTCCTGCGGATAATCGGCGCGCGAATGCCCGCCCCGGCTTTCGCGGCGCAAAAGCGCGGCCGCGGCAACCGCCTTGCCCGCGGTCATCATGTTGCGGATCGAGCGGCGCTTGCAGCGCGCCTCCAGCGCGTCGATCACGGCAAGCGCGCCCGTCAGGCCCTCGGCCGTGCGCACCACACCCACACCGTCCGCCATGGTCCGGCGCAGCAGGCTGATCGCCTCGCGCTCCACCTCGTTGCGGCGGCTCGGCTCCTGGATGTGATCGTCGATGCCCGGCCAGTGCGCCGTGCGCGGATTGGGCATCTGGTTCTGGATGTCCTCGGCAACACGCGCGGCAAAGACCACCGTTTCCAACAGCGAGTTGGAGGCAAGCCGATTGGCACCATGGGCACCGGTCGAGGCGACCTCGCCGGCCGCCCAGAGATTGTCGAGAGAGGTGCGACCGTTGGCGTCGGTCAGCACGCCGCCCATGTGATAGTGCTCGGCCGGCGCCACCGGGATGGGCTGGCGCACCGGATCGATGCCGGCCTCCATGCAGGCGGCATAGACGGTCGGGAAGCGCTCGGGAAAGCTCTCGCCCAGCGCCTCGCGGCAATCGAGGAACGCCCCGCGTCCGGCAAGGTTCTCGGCAAAGACCGCCCTCGCGACGACATCGCGCGGCGCCAGTTCCTTCAGCGGATCGACCGTCTCCATGAAGCGGCTGCCATCGGCGTTGATGAGCGTTGCCCCCTCGCCGCGCAGCGCCTCGGAGGCGAGCGGCGCCGGGTCGCGGCCAACATTGAGGGCGGTGGGGTGGAACTGGACGAATTCGGTGTCGGCGACCACCGCGCCGGCATTGAGGGCCATGGCGAGGCCCTGGCCGTTGGCTTCCGGCGGATTGGTCGTCACCGCATAGAGGTGCCCGATGCCGCCGGAGGCCAGAACAACCGCGTGGGCGGGGAAGGCAAGGCGCTCGCGGTCGCCGCGGCGACGGGCGAGCACACCGGTGACGATCCGGCCCTCATGCAGCAGTTCTTCGCCCAGATACCCCTCGACCACCCGGATCGACGGCGTGTTGCGCACCGCAACGACCAGCGCGTCCATGATCGCACGACCGGCCATGTCGCCGCGCACGCGCACGATACGGTTCATCGAGTGCGCCGCCTCGCGCGACAGCTGCAGCCGCCCTTCCAGGTCCATGTCGAAGGGAACGCCGTAGCCGAGCAGGTCACGGACGCGCTCGCCCGCTTCTTCCGTCATCAGGCGGACGATCTTCTCCTCGCACAGCCCGCCGCCGACGGCGATGGTATCGGCTGCGTGAGCGGCCGCGCTGTCTTCGTCGGACACGGCTGCGGCAATACCACCTTGCGCCCATGCGGAGGACGCGCCCTCGCCGATGGGAGAGGCGGAGAGAATCGTCACCGGGCGCGGCGCCAGCTTGAGCGCGCAGAACAGGCCGGTCAGACCGCCGCCAAGAATGACGACATCATCGATATGGGAAGTCACGGGACGTGGCGACGTCATGAATTTCGTCCGGAAGGCCGGCAGCCGGGCGGCGGCCGGAGGAACGACGGTCGGGGCGGGCCGCCACGCGGCAATGCCGGACGCTGGCCGCGCCCGGCATTGGCTGTGTTGCCGTTGGAAGGACGATCACATCTTGAGGTTGATCATCCGCTCGACCGCAGTGCGCGCCCGGGCGGCGACCTGCGGATCGACCGTCACCTCATCCCGCATTTCCAGCAGGCAGTCCAGGATCTTGGACAGCGTGATGCGCTTCATGTGCGGGCACAGGTTGCACGGACGGACATAATCCACGCCCGGCGTCTCCGAGGCAATGTTGTCGGCCATCGAGCACTCGGTGACCAGCATCACCTTCTCCGGCCGATTGGTCTTGACCCAGTCGATCATGCCGGCGGTGGACCCGGTGAAGTCGGCCTCGTCGACCACTTCCGGCGGGCATTCCGGGTGAGCGATGATCTTCACGCTCGGCTCGATCTCGCGGTATTCGCGCAGCTCCGCCGCGGTGAAGCGCTCGTGCACTTCGCAGGCACCGGCCCAGGTCAGGATCTCGACATCCGTCTGGCGCGCCACATTGGCCGCCAGGTACTGGTCGGGGATCAGCAGCACGCGCGGCGCACCGAGGCTCTCCACCACCTGCACGGCATTGGCCGAGGTGCAGCAGATGTCGCACTCGGCCTTCACGTCGGCCGAGGTGTTCACATAGGTGACGATCGGCACGCCCGGGTGCTTTTCGCGCAAGGCCCGCACGTCGGCGGCGGTGATCGACTCGGCCAGCGAGCAGCCAGCATTCATGTCCGGAATCAGGACCGTCTTGTCCGGATTGAGGATCTTGGCGGTCTCGGCCATGAAGTGCACGCCGCACTGGACGATCACGTCCGCGTCGGTCTTCGCCGCTTCCTTCGCCAGCGCCAGGCTGTCGCCGACGATGTCGGAGACACCGTGGAAGATCTCCGGCGTCATGTAGTTGTGGGCGAGGATGACGGCGTTCCGCTCCTTCTTGAGGCGGTTGATCTCGTGGATCACGGGAGCAAGCACCGGCCACTCGATCTCCGGAATCAGGTGACGGACCTTCTCGTAGATCGGCGCGGTCGCTTCCGCGACTTCCGGCGTGTAGGCAAGATGAGGACGCGGCAGCATCGAATAGCCGCTGGCCCGTGCGGGTGCGGCGGTCGAGCATCCGGCATTGCTGCCGATATCGAGTGCGATGGTGGCCATGACGACCTCCCTTGACTTCGTCCGGGCCTCAAGCTCGCGCAGGGCCCGACCTCTACCGAGCAACATGACCGTTTTGCGAGACCTTTCGGTCGATCCGGTCATTTTGCTCACTTTGAGCATAAACTGCCGTTTAAAAAACGCGTCCTTAGCCGACGCTTATGCTCCCACGGGGCATATATAGGCACGTGCGCGTTCCTTGCCAATGCGTTTATTGGTCCTGACCCGGCTTTTTGTAAGACAAATCAAAAAATCCTTTTTAAATCAGCCATCTGATCACCCTCACCTGCGTCAATCTCGCGCATTTTCCGCCATTCGTTTCCGGCAGTTCGAATTTTTTTCGCGGTCCCTGCATCCAAACGGCCTCTTGGGAGAGTCACGGGTGTGCAGGTGCTGCGGATCGGCCGCAGCCCATGGATACGAGGATCAGTTCAAGTGACCAGGACGACTTTCGCTCTCGCGACCACCGCACTCATCGCCCTCGCCACGGCAGCTCATGCTGCGGACAACGACGGCCTCACCGCAATCGCCCTGTCGGGCGACAAGACCCTTCACAAGATCGACGCATCCACCGCCACGGTCACCGCCACCATGGATGCCCAGGGCGTCGACCGCCTGCTCGGCATCGACCTGCGGCCGGCCAACGGCCAGCTGATCGGCGTGACCGAGACGTTCCAGATCGTCGAGATCGATCCCGAGACCGGCGCTACCACGGTGATCTCCACCATGGACAAGGAACTGCCCGTCGCCGAGGGCGGCGCCGTGATCGTCGACTTCAACCCGGCGGCCAACAAGCTCCGCTTCATGTCGGGCACCACAAACCACCGCGTCGACATCGAAAGCGGCGCCGTGACCGTTGACGGCAGCCTTGCCTTCGAGACGGCCGACATGCATGCGGGCGAGGCGCCGGCCATCGTGGCGGCGGCCTACACCAACTCCTTCGGCAAGCCCGAGAAGACGGCGATGTACGACATCGACAGCACCATCGTCGCGCTGATCCGTCAGACCTCACCCAATGACGGCACGCTGGCAGCCGTCGGCAAGCTCGGCATCGAGGGTTCCGACGTCTATGCCTTCGACATTGCCACCGACGAGGCCGGCACCAACACCGCCTGGCTCGTCTCTGGCGGCGGGCTGCACACCGTCTCGCTCGAGGATGGCAAGATCACCCAGAGCTGGCCGCTCAAGGGCGCCGAGGGCGTAAGCGTGCGCGACATCACGTTCATGACGGCGAAGTAAGCCGCGAGGCTTTCGGGTTTTCGGGGTCGGCGCCGCCGGGTGCCGCCCCTGCTCCCTCCTCCCCGCATCGCCGGTGCATCGCCATGGCATCCCACACCTTTCCGCAGGTTCCCGCCGAGGCGGACCGGTTGCCAGCTGCTCCGGATTTCCTTTGCCAAGTCGCAGCGAAAGCTCCACCATCGGCACCGACTGCGAGGCGAGCCGCAGCCCCTCCTCCCGGGCAGGTTCGCGATGACCGGCTGAAGAAGAGCGGGACCTTGATCGACCACAGCGCCCTTGTCGCAGCCTGCGCCGCCGGTGACCGTGCCGCGTTGAAGACCCTTATGGACCATGAAGGCAAGCGGATGCTCGGCGTTGCGCTGCGCATGCTGCGCCGCCGCGACCTTGCCGAGGACGCGGTGCAGGAAAGCTTCGTCGCGCTCTGGCGCAATGCCGGCCAGTTCGATCCCGCGCGCGGCAGCGCCACGGGCTGGATCTACACGATCCTGCGCAACCGCTGCCTCACCCTGCTGCGCCAGGGCGAGAGGGATGTGCCGCATGGCGATATGGAGGCCTTCGACGAAGCGGCGGACGAAAGCGTGCTGGAAAACGCCTATCACCGGCTGGATGCGAACAGCGACCTCAGGCGCTGCCTGTCCGCCCTGGAGCCGAGCAAGCGCATGGCGATCCTTGCCTCCTACGTACTCGGCTACAGCCATGGCGAGATTTCCGGGCGCATGAAGGCGCCGCTCGGCTCGGTGAAGGCGTGGTTGAGGCGTGGCCTCACTCAGTTGCGGGAGTGCCTGTCATGACGCAGCGCCCGCTTGACGAACGCATCGACGAGGTCGTGCTCGGCCTCGCCAGCGAGGCGGAACAGGCCGAGATCGAGGCGCTTGCCGCCGCCGATCCTGTAGTCGCCGCAAGGCTGGAGCGCACCCGCGTCCGCTTCGGGGAGCTGGATGCGACCGCCGACGAGGTTCCCCTGCCCGACGGGCTCTGGAATCGTGTCGCCGCGCGTCTCGACGAAGCGCCGGCCGAGGCCCAGAAGCCTGCCGGTAATGTCGTTCCACTTGCCGCCAGGAACCGCGGCGACAAGCCTGCAGACACCCGCTGGCGCCTTGCCGCGCTGGCCAGCCTCGCCGCCTCGCTGGTTCTGGCCGTCGCGCTCGGCTGGTCGCTTCTCACCATGCCGCAGCCGACCGTGGTCGCCGTCCTGCTGGATGCCGGCGGCAAGCCGGTCGCCCTCGTGGAGGGCGCAGCCGACAACACCACCTGGATCACCCTGCTGGACGGCGCCGCCGTGCCGCAAGGCCAGGTCATGCAGGTGTGGACCAAGCCGACCGAGGAAGGCCCGCCGGTCTCGCTCGGGCTGCTGCCGAGCGGAACGGGCACGCGCCTGTCGGTGGAAGGCCTTCCGCCGCCGCGCCGCGACCAGCTCTACGAGATCACCTTCGAGCCGGAGGGCGGCTCGCCGACCAACCTGCCGACCGGTCCGATCCACGGCAAGGGCCTCGCGCAGCAACCGATCTGAGTGCGTCTGCCGCCGCGAAACCCTCCGTGAATTCATCAGGGATGTGAAAGCGAAACATGAAATTGTTTCGCTTTTTCACGGCCTGCGTATCGAGCATAATCCCGGCAACCGGCTTCGTTTGTCTCGCGCTGCCCTCCCGGGCGCGCGGGCGGCAAGCCCCCCTCAGCATGCCGGCAGGCGGCAGCAACGCTCTTCAGCCGAGCGGACCCTTTGCCCTGACCTGCCGCAGTGACAGGACCCTACGACGTGACCACCTCCGCGACGCGCGCGCCGTCTCCCGGCTCGCCCCTCCCCAAGGCCTCCGCCAACCTGCCGCTGATCATCATCTGCGGTTGCCTGATCGCCCTTCTCAGCTTCGGCCCGCGCTCCGCGCTCGGTCTCTTCCTCACGCCGATGACCGAGGCGCGCGGCTGGTCGCGCGAGATCTTCGCCCTGGCGCTCGCCATCCAGAACCTCATGTGGGGCGCGGCCCAGCCGATTGCCGGCATGATCGCCGACCGTTTCGGCACGGCGCGCACCATCGCTTTCGGCGGCGTTGTCTACACGCTCGGCCTCCTGCTGATGGCACAGGCGGAAAGCCCCTTGCTGCTGCATGTCGCCGGCGGTGTGATGATCGGCCTCGGCGTTGCCTTCTCGTCCTTCTCGCTGGTGCTCGCCGCCTTCGGGCGCGCCGTGACGCCGGAGCGCCGCTCGCTCGCCTTCGGCATCGGCACGGCGGCCGGTTCCTTTGGCCAGTTCCTCTTCGCTCCGCTCAGCCAGGGCCTCATCGACGGGCTCGGCTGGCACGACAGCCTCTATGTGCTGGCCGGCCTCATGGTCCTCATTCCCTTCCTGGCGGTGGCGCTGAAGGGCAAGCCGGCTGCCTACGTGCCCGGCTCGGCCATTGCCGACCAGAAGCTCACCGAGGCGATCTCCGAGGCCTTCCGCACCCGCGGCTTCATCCTGCTGACCTTCGGCTTCTTCGTCTGCGGCTTCCACGTCGCCTTCATCACCGTGCACCTGCCGCCCTATATCGCGGATCTCGGCCTCGACCCGAAGTGGGGCGCCATCGCCATCGCGCTGATCGGCCTGTGCAACGTGTTCGGGGCGCTTGCCGCAGGCTATATCGGCGGGCGCTGGTCGAAGCCCTATTTCCTGTCGCTGATCTATCTGGGCCGCGCCATTGCCATCACCCTCTTCCTGATGGCGCCGGCAACGCCGCTGACCGTGCTGATCTTCGCCGGCACGATGGGCTTCCTGTGGCTCTCCACGGTGCCGCCGACCTCCGGCCTCGTCGCGGTGATGTTCGGCCCGCGCTACATGGCGACGCTGTTCGGCTTCGTGTTCTTCTCGCACCAGATCGGCTCGTTCCTCGGCGTCTGGCTCGGCGGCCGGCTCTACGACCAGACCGGCTCCTACGACGTGATCTGGTATCTCGGCATCGCGCTCGGTCTCTTCGCGGCCATCGTCCACTGGCCGATCAAGGAAGAGCCGGTCGCACGGCTGGCCGGCACGCCTGCGGAATAAGGCGGGCGGCATCTGCCGCATCCGGACATGAAAAGGGCGCGGGACCTGCCGGTTCCGCGCCCTTTTTGCTGGTTCTGAAACCGGCCCGTCAGCCGGCGATTCTCGAGAAGTCGGCAACCTCGCGGGTCGCCTCGCGGATCTCGGCGAGCAGCCGCAGGCGGTTGAGGCGCAGGTCCGCATCCTCGGCATTGACCAGGATGTCGTCGAAGAACGTGTCGACCGGCGCACGCAGGCCCGCCAGCGCCGTCATTGCGCCGGCGAAATCCTCGCGCGACAGCGCATCGCGGATCTGCGAGCGGGCCGTGTCGATGGCCGCTGCCAAGGCGATCTCCGCCGGCTCGGCCAGATGGTCGGCATGGGGCGCACCGCAAATGGCGGCGCCGTCCTTCTTCTCCTCGGCGCGCAGGATGTTCGCCGCGCGCTTGGTGCCGGCCAGGAGGTTCGCGCCGTCCTCGGTCGCCAGGAACGCGCCCAACGCCTCCACCCGGCGCACCACCATCAACAGGTCGTCCTGCCCCTCCAGCGCGAAGACCGCGTCGATGAGGTCGTGACGGGCGCCCTGCTCGCGCAGATGCACTTTCAGACGGTCGGCAAAGAAGGAGAGGAGATCCTGGCGCAGCTCGCCGCCGGCTGCCGCCATCGCCGCGTTGGCGCTGGCAAGCAACTCGGACATCCGTAGCCGCAGCCCGTTCTCCAGCACGATGCGGATCACGCCGAGTGCAGCGCGGCGCAGCGCGAAGGGATCCTTGGAGCCGGTCGGCTTCTCGTCGATGGCCCAGAAGCCAGTGAGCAGATCGAGCTTGTCGGCGAGCGCCACGGCGACGGCGACCGGATCGGCCGGCACCTCGTCGGACGGGCCCTGCGGCTTGTAGTGCTCCTCGATGGCGCGGGCGACGGAGGCATCCTCGCCCTGCAGCTCTGCATAGGTGCGGCCCATCTGGCCCTGCAGCTCGGGGAACTCGTAGACCATCTGCGTCGGCAGGTCGGCCTTGGCAAGGCGCGCGGCGCGCGCCGCCTTTTCCACATCGGCTCCGACCAGCGGGGCGATCTCGCGCGCCAGCGCCTCGAGGCGGTTCACCCGCGCGCCCTGCGTACCGAGTTTTTCGTGGAAGACCACGCTATCGAGCTTCGGCAGCCGGCTTTCCAGCGGCGCCTTGAGGTCCGTTTCCCAGAAGAAGCGGGCATCGGACAGGCGGGCGCGGATCACCTTTTCGTTGCCCGCGATGGTCGTCGCGCCGCCATCGGAGGCGACGATGTTGGAGACGGCGACGAAGCGGTTGGACAGGCGCCCGGTTGCCGGATCGCGCATCACGAAGCACTTCTGGTTGGCGCGGATGGTCAGGCGAATGACCTCATCGGGCAGTTCCAGAAACGCCTCGTCGAAGCTGCCCACCAGTACGACCGGCCATTCGACCAAGCCGGCGACTTCCTCGAGCAGGCCCTCGTCCTCGACCAGTTCCAGGCCCAGCGCCATGGCGCGGTTGCGCGCATCGTTGACGATGATGTCCTTGCGCCGGTCGGCGTCGAGCACGACCTTCGCCTTCTCCAGCTTGTCGGCATAGTCCTCCAGCCGCCGCACCTCGAAGGCATCCGGCGACAGGAAACGGTGGCCGCGCGTCGTGTTGGACGAGACGATGCCGTCGATCTCGAAGGGCACCACTTCCGGCTCCTCGGTCTCCGGCCCGAAGGTCGCGACGATGGAGTGGAGCGGGCGCACCCAGCGCAGTTGTCCGCTGCCCCAGCGCATCGACTTCGGCCAGGGGAAGCCGCGGATGATGCCCGGCATCACTTCGGCGACGATGTCCGGCGTCGAGCGGCCGGGCTTCTCGATCACCGCGACGTAGAAGTCGCCCTTCTTCGGATCGGAGACGACCTGCGCCTCGTCGATGGAGGCAAGCCCCGCGCCGCGCAGGAAGCCTTCCAGCGCCTTTTCCGGCGAGCCGACGCGCGGACCCTTGCGCTCCTCGCGGGTCGGCTTCGAGCCGGCCGTCAGCCCGGCGATATGCAGCGCCAGCCGCCGCGGGGTGGAAAACGCCTTCGCGCCCTCATAGGTGACGCCCGCCTCGACCAGCGCATTTGTCACCAGCGACTTCAGGTCCTCTGCAGCGCGGCGCTGCATACGGGCGGGAATTTCCTCGCTGAAAAGCTCCAGGAGAAGATCGGGCATCGGGAGGTCTCGAATGGTTGGGCAGCCGGGCAGCCGGCGACCGTGACTGTTGCGCGTCCGTTAGCAAGAGCGGGGGAAAAAGTCACCCCCGCGCGTGAGAGCGAGGGCCGATATGCCTACCAGCCACCACCGCCACCGCCGCCGCCGCCGCCGCCGGAAAAGCCGCCTCCGCCCCCGCCGGAGCTCGACGACTTGGGGGCAGGAAGCGAGGAGGAGAAGGTGCCAGACATGGCCTCGACGCTCTTGCCGAGCGTGCCGGAGATGTTGTGCGCGTCGAAGCCGCGCCCCGAATACCAGCCCGGCGCATAGGAGGCCGCAGCGGCCGCCCCGGCCGCCGTCAGCAGCCAGGCCTCGAAGGCCTTCGACCAGGGCTTTTCCACATCGAGCGCCACCGCGTAGGGCAGCATGGTTTCGAAATGCGAGGGGCTCATCTTTGGGGCGCCCTGCATGTTCATCCGGCCCTTCTCGGCGACCTGAAGATACATCTTCAAGCCCTCGATTTCGTCCATCGCGCTGCGGCCGAGCGCGGTCGGGGCCCCGATCAGGAAGAAGAACAGGATGTTCACCGACAGCAGCGCCACGGCGATCAGCGCGAGCGGGGGAATGTCGCCCTGCAGCTGCAGCAGAGCAGCCGATGCGATCAGGTGCCCCATGGTGATGAAGCTGAACACGACGACCGTGATCGCGACGCGCAGCACCATGCCGGCGGAGCGCCGGAACGCCTTGCCGATCTGCACCGCGAACATCACCACGACGAAGGTCACCATGAAGATCGGGATCATCAGCGCGATCTGCTCCTCGCTGAGATTGCCGAAGGCAAGCAGCACGAAGATCGTCAGCACGGACAGCGCAACGCCCGGCACCAGGTAGAGCCGGTTCGTCTTGTAGTAGCGGTTGCGGTTCTCGCCCTCGATGGCACCACGGAAGTTGTTGCCGAGCTTCTGGACCGAGGTCCCGTTGGCCTTGGACACGGTGAAGCTGCCATCGCGGTTGTCGAGCCAGCTGGCAATCGCCTTCTCGCCCTTGGGCAGCCCGGCATAGTCGCCGCGCGTCCCTTCCGGCCGGGTCAGCGTCAGGTCGCCGGCCAGATCGTCCAGCACCAGCTTGCCCTTCACTGCGAGGCTGAGACAGGCCGCGGAGAGAGCGCGCCAGCCGCCATCGCCGAAGCCCTTACGCGCAACATAGTTGGACAGGGCCGGAGAAATGCCTTGCGGTCCCTCGAAGCGCGGGAAGATCACGCCCTTCGGCGGATCGCGGCCCACCGACCACCAGGCCCAAAGGTAATAGGCAAGGACGAGGACGAGGCCTATGCCGCCAAGGATTTCGGCCAGATGGTCCTGCAGGAAATAGCCGAACGCCTCATCCGCCGTCGGCTCCGTGACGACGCCCTTCGGCATCTCGGCGACGACGGTCAGGCCCTCGCGCGGCCCCAGCGGCCGGGTCGTGGCGAACACGACGCTGCGTCCGCCGTCCTCGAGCCGCGACGTGTAATCCTGGCCGGACGCGCCATAAGGTCCGGTATAGGCCGTATGGGCGGCAATGGCCGCCCCTTCCGGCAGCACGATGCGCGCCGTCGCCCGGTCGATCGGAAAATCCCACTCGTTGCCGGTCGCGTTCCAGTAGACCTCGTCGTGGTTCTCGAAGAAGCGCACCTGACGGTCGGTCCGGTAGACGATGGTGTAGGTGTAGGTGCCCGGCTGCAGGAACGTCTCCTCGCGGCCGATATAGATGCGCACGCCGCTTCCGCCGCGATTGACCGAATAGCCGTCCTCCTCGCCGTCCCGTTCCACCGAGACGAGGTCGAAGCCGGCGCGTGCCTTGCGGCCGCTTTCCGTCTCGAAGACCAGCGGGATATCGCGAAAGATGCCGCGGCGGATCTGGTTGCCTTCGGCGCGCACGCGGATGGTTTCGGTGACGGTCAGTTCGCCGTCGCTCGCCACCTCGATGGTGGAGTTGAAGGCGAGGATGCGCTCGTCCGCATGCGCCGCGACAGGGGCGAGCACCAACAGGCCTGCAGCGCAAAACGCAGCAAAGGCGATCAGGAAGGCGGGCGCGCGCATGGCAGGACTGCCCTTTTAGAAGCTGACCTTGGGCACCGCCCGCTCGGCCGGGTCGTCGATCTCGAAATACTCCTCCTGGGTGAAGCCGAACCGGCCGGCCACCAGGTTGGAGGGGAAGCTCTCGACCACGACATTGAGCGCGCGCACCGCGCCGTTGTAGTAGCGACGGGCCAGTTGCAGCGCATCCTCGACGCTTTCCAGCGACGACTGCAGCTCCCGGAAATTGGCGCTGGCCTTGAGGTCCGGATAGGCCTCGGCCACCGCAAAGAGCCTGCCGAGCGCCTGGGACAGCATGCCCTCGGCGCGCGCACGGCCGGCAACGTCCGCCGGATCGAGACCCGCCGCCTGCGCCCGCATCTCGGTGACCGCCTCCAGCGCCGCCCGCTCGTGCGTGGCGTAGCCCTTCACCGCCTCGACGAGGTTCGGAATGAGGTCGGAGCGGCGCTTGAGCTGGACGTCGATGCCGCTCCAGCCTTCGCGTACCATCTGCCGCTTCCGCACCAGATCATTGTAGATGTAGACGAGGTACAGGCCGATCAGGGCGATCAGGGCGAGCACGATCCAGGTGGCCATCAGGCGATACCCTCTCCAGTCACATTAAGCGCGTAACGCTACTGCAAGCAGGCTGCAGTGGAAACCGGATTGGTTGAAGGGAATGTGACGCAGGTCACCGGCAGCGCGAAAGCGGCCCGCGCAGCATTGCCCGTCTCAGCCGGTGGAGCACCCGACGCTGCCGGCTGTCTCTCAGCGATAGAGAAACAGGATTTCCTGCTTCGGGCTGCGACGCCAGACCTTGGGGTCGGAGGTAGCCCCGAAATAGTCGGTGAAATAGCGCTTGTGGATCCAGCCGCAGGAACTCCACTTCGGTGCCCGCACGCACATGTAACCGGAGAAGCCGCCGGCATCGTCGACAAGAACCGTGCCGCCCGGCAGCGGACGGCAATTCAAGTCGACCGGCTGGCCCTTCTTCGAGCTGGCAAGAGCGCTGCGGGCGGCCGCGTTCTTGTCCTGCCGGTTCGGGTTGCTCTTGTCGACGCGCCCGACGAACTCGAAATTGTAGGCGTGGGCGCGGGTCCGGAGCGTCTTGTTGAGCTTGTCCCACTCGCCCTTGGTTGAGCAGACGGACAAAGGCGTTATCCCCGCCTTGGTCTTGGCCAGGGCGGGCGAGGCGGCAACGAGAACGGCAAAAAGGGCCGAAAGGGCGAAAAAGGCCGGATGGTGCATGCAATGACTCCTTACGGAAACATCGCAGCAGCTAGCACACCTGCCTTCAACCTGCGAGCGAAATCCCGCCCTGATACCCTACCCCGCCGGCTTCCGTCTCCAGGAATGCCGCACCGCAGGCCTTGGCCAACTCGCGCACCCGCAGGATATAGCTCTGGCGTTCCGTCACCGAGATGACGCCGCGTGCATCCAGCAGATTGAACGCGTGGCTCGCCTTGATGCACTGGTCGTAGGCCGGCAGCACCACCTGGTGCACGGCCGCGCCCGATGCCTCGCGCGCCTTGGCGCCGGCGTCGAGCAGTCGGCGGCATTCCTCTTCCGCATCGCGGAAGTGGCGGAACAGCATCTCGGTATCGGCATGTTCGAAGTTGTGGCGGGAATATTCCTGCTCGGCCTGCAGGAACACATCGCCATAGGTCACCTTCTCGGCGCCTTCGCGGCCGTTGTAGTTGAGGTCGTAGACGTTATCGACGCCCTGGATGTACATCGCCAGGCGCTCCAGGCCGTAGGTCAGCTCGCCCGAGACCGGCGCGCATTCGAAGCCCGCGACCTGCTGGAAGTAGGTGAACTGCGACACTTCCATGCCGTCGCACCAGCACTCCCAGCCGAGCCCCCAGGCGCCCAAGGTCGGGCTTTCCCAGTCGTCCTCGACGAAGCGCACGTCATGCAGGGCGGGATCGAGGCCGATGGCATACAGAGAGCGCAGGTAGAGGTCCTGCAGGTTCTCCGGCGACGGCTTCATGATCACCTGGAACTGATAGTAGTGCTGCAGCCGGTTCGGGTTCTCGCCGTAGCGCCCGTCTGTCGGGCGGCGCGAGGGCTGCACATAGGCGGCCTTCCAGGGACGCGGGCCGAGCGAGCGCAGGGTCGTCGCCGGGTGGAAGGTGCCGGCGCCCACTTCCATGTCGTAGGGCTGCAGGACAACGCAACCCTGATCGGCCCAGAACCTCTGAAGCGTCAGGATCAACCCCTGGAAGGAGTTTTCGGGCCGCATGTGCGCAGGCACCGTCTCGCTCGTCATCTGCGTCGTCCTTGAATGCAAGAATGGATGGCCCGTCGGGGCCCGGGCGAGAGGTGCCATCAACACCCGGTGGCGTCAAGACATGGCGGCATCGCAAGGCCCGATCCGCCCGGCAGCACATCACGGAAAACTGTGCCCGGGGTCACAGCAGCGCATCTCACCTTACGTCATGTTCATAGTGCGATGACGACCGGGGAGGACACACATCCCGCGCCATCGAGATACGGACACCGGGAATGGTTCCCCGTCCGACATCCGGAGGAAGTGACATGACCGCGTTTCGAAAATTGACCCTGGCAACCGTACTCGCCCTGACAATGGCGGGTACCGCCGGTACGGCCTTTGCCAACAGCACCGCCGGAAATGGCGGCCCGGCTGCGGGCGCCGGCGCCGGTCAGTCGCAGGGCGGCTCCTCGTCCGGCCGGGTCTGGAGCTACAAGGGCGCTGCCGACGGCGTCATCCTGTGCGCGACCCCCAAGTGCATGAAGGCCCAGCAGGCAGCCGCTCCGACGCATGCGTCGAACTATCCTGGCGGCCTGCCGCGCAAGCCGCTGCCGAGCACCGCGGCAAGCTGTGACACCGTGCGCTACGTCTACCCCAACGGCACGATCATCGTGCAGCCGACCTGCCCGCGTGTGGTGAAGGGGGCGATCTCTACCCACCGCTAGAGTTCGCAGTGCATCGGGGCGTCGCGAGGGTCTCGCGGCGCCCGACGCACGCGGACAATGAAATCCGGTTCAGTCCTTCGGGCGATAGCGGCCCGTCTCCGGATCCTGCTCCAGCGTCTTGACCGGCAGTTCCCCGGTCGCCCGTTTGGCCGCTTCGGACACCCGGCGCTCGACGCGCGACATTTCCCGCCTCACCGCTCGTATCAGCAGATATCCGCCAATGGCGAGGCCTGCCGCCGCGATCACGTTGACCATGCCGTCCTCCCGATCCTCACAGTCCGTAGCGGGCCCAGAGCGCACGCTGCTCCAGCGCCCCGATCGCCTCGTCCGCCCAGCCTTGCGTCAGGCCGGCACCAATCTCCACCCCCACGCCCTGACGACGCGAGAACAGCGAGCGCGGTCCGCCGACCAGCCGCATTCTCACCTTTTCGCCGAACCGCTCGCGCAGGGTCGAACGAATATCGCCGATCCGGTCGATCAGTCCAAGATCGCGCGAGGTCGCACCGGTCCAGAACAGGCCGGTGAACAGGTCCGGCGCATCGGTAAGCACGTCGCCGCGGCGACGGCGCACCAGGGCGATGAAGCTCTCGTGCACTTCCTGCTGCAGCGCCTTCAGATGCACGATGTCCTCCTCGCGCTCCGGGCGGAACGGATCGAGGATCGCCTTGTTCTCACCGGCCGTGTGCACCCGTCGCTCGATGCCGAGCTTCGAGATCGCCTCGGAAAAGCCGAAGCCGGACGACACCACACCGATGGAGCCGACGATGGAGTTCTCGTCGGCGACGATCTCGTCGCCGGCAATCGCCAGCATGTAGCCGCCCGAGGCCGCCACATCCTCGACGAAGACGAGAACGTCCTTCTTCTTCTCGCCGGCGAGCTGGCGGATGCGGTCGTGGATCAGCCGCGACTGGACGGGCGAGCCACCGGGCGAGTTGACGATCAGCGCCACCGCCGGCGCATCGAAGGAGAAGGCCTTGTCGAGGAGCGGCGCGACGGTCGCCAGCGACAGGCCGGGGCGCAGGGGCGAGGCCATGCCGATCGCCCCTTGAAGGCGCACCACCGGGATGGTGGTGGGGACATTGCCCCATTTTCCGGGAAGGCGCTTGCGAAGGCTGTCGAACAAGGGGTGTCCTCGGGCTCGAAGTGGTCCGGCGGAAATACCGGTATCTTCGGGATATAGGTCTGCTGCGCGGCGATAAAAGAGCCGCCGTCAGGTACCGGAAGCCTCGTCCAGCGCGGCCTTGATGGCCAGGAAATCGCGCCAGGCATAGCGCTTTTGCACCGGACTGCGCAGCAGGTAGGCCGGATGGAGCGTTGCCATCGCCCGGATCGTCACCCCTTGCGCGGTCGGCCCCAGCGGCAGTTCCAGCCAGCGTCCGCGCAGCCGCAGGATGCCGTCCTGCACGCCGGTCAGCGCCTTGGCCGAAGCTCCGCCCAAAAACACCAGCACCTTCGGCTGCACCAGTTCGATCTGGCGCAGGATGAAGGGCTTGCAGATCTCGGTTTCCTGCGGGCTCGGCGTGCGGTTGCCCGGCGGGCGCCAGGGCACGACATTGGTGATGTAGACCTCGCCGCGCGCCAGGCCGATGGCCTCCAGCATCCGGTCGAGAAGCTGGCCCGAGCGCCCCACGAAGGGCAACCCGCGCGCATCTTCCTCCCGGCCCGGCGCCTCGCCGACGAACATCACCTTCGCATCCGCCGGCCCGTCGGCGAAGACCAGCGACTTGGCGGTGAGCTTCAGGTTGCAGCCGTCGAAACGGGCCAGCGTGTCGCGCAGCTCGTCCAGCGTCGCTGCCGAACGCGCCGCCTCGCGGGCGGCAACCACCACTTCATCGCCCGGAACGACCGCCGCACCGCCCACCGGCGCGCCCGGTGCATGAGCGGGCGCCGGCTGCATCGGCGGAGCAGATCGCGGTTGCGGAGATTGGGGCGGCATCTGCCGCGCAGGCGCCGCGGGTGCAGCAGGCGGCATTGCGGCCGGTGCCGCACGCCCCGAAGCTGCCTGCATCGACGGGCGCGGCGCCTCGGACAGGGCGAAGGCGTCCGCCGGGTCCAGCTCCAGCCAGCCGTCGGCTCCCGCGGAGATATAGAAGTCGAGCAGCGCCTCGAGCGCCGAGGACACCTTGCGCTCGCCCTCCCCATCCATCACGGACGGACGGTCGTCTTGCCTCTGGTCGGTCGGGTCAGCAGGTTCCATGGAGCTGTTGTGCCGCATCGCCGGGACAAGCGCAATTGCCCCGACCTTGACGTCCCGCAAAGCGTTTCGGATATTACTCTTACGTAAACGTCATATAACTGCCATCGGTTTATCGACATTGCGGCCTCTTTCGCGCTGCACTAAACAGAAACCCTTAGACCGAGGCACGCGGCACGAGAGGGAGAGAGGCATGAGCGACACGGAGACGCTTGGCGAACGCGAGAGCATGGAGTTCGACGTCGTCATCGTCGGCGCGGGACCGGCCGGACTGTCGGCAGCCATCAGGCTCAAGCAGATCGCCGAGGAGAAGGGCGAAGACCTTTCCGTCGTCGTGCTGGAAAAGGGCTCCGAGGTCGGCGCCCATATCCTGTCGGGCGCGGTGGTGGATCCCATCGGCGTCGACAAGCTGCTGCCGGGCTGGCGCGAGGAGGCGGATACGCCGTTCAAGACGCCGGTGACCGCTGACCACTTCCTGGTGCTGGGCCCTGCAGGTTCCATGCGGCTGCCGAACATCATGATGCCGTCCCTGATGAACAATCACGGGAACTACATCGTCTCGCTCGGCAATGTCTGCCGCTGGCTGGCGGAGAAGGCCGAGGCGCTCGGCGTCGAGATCTATCCCGGCTTTGCCGCGGCCGAAGTGCTTTACGACGACACCGGCGCCGTGGTCGGCGTTGCCACCGGCGACATGGGCATCGGCCGGGACGGCAAGCCCAATGCCAACTTCACCCGCGGCATGGAGCTGCGCGGCAAGTATGTCCTCATCGCCGAGGGCGTGCGCGGATCGCTCGCCAAGGAGCTGATCGCCCATTTCGATCTCGATGCGAATTCCGACGTGCCGAAATTCGGCATCGGCATCAAGGAGCTGTGGCAGGTCGACCCGTCGAAGCACCGGCCGGGCCTCGTGCAGCACAGCTTCGGCTGGCCGCTCGACAACAGGACCGGCGGCGGCTCGTTCCTCTATCATCTGGAGGACAATCAGGTCGCGGTCGGCTTCGTCGTCCACCTCAACTACAAGAACCCCTACCTCGCCCCGTTCGAGGAGTTCCAGCGGTTCAAGACCCATCCGGCGATCCGCGAGACGTTCGAGGGCGGCAAGCGCATCGCCTATGGCGCACGCGCCATCACCGAGGGCGGCTGGCAGTCGGTGCCCAAGCTCTCCTTCCCCGGCGGCCTGCTGATCGGCTGCTCCGCCGGCTTCGTCAACGTGCCGCGCATCAAGGGCTCTCACAACGCCATGCTCTCGGGCATGCTGGCAGCAGAGGAAGTCATGGCCGCGCTCGGCCGCGGCGAGGCGAATGCCGAGCTTGCCGGCTACGACACGGCCTGGCGGGAAAGCGAGATCGGCAAGGACCTGAAGAAGGTCCGCAACGTCAAGCCGCTGCTGTCGCGCTACGGCACGCTGTTCGGCACCATGCTCGGCGGCCTCGACATGTGGACGAACGAGCTCTTCGGCTTCTCCTTCTTCGGCACCGTCTCGCACGGCAAGCGGGATTCGGAGAGCCTGGAGCCGGCCGCCAAGCACAGCCCGATCGCCTATCCCAAGCCGGACGGAAAGGTGTCCTTCGACAAGCTCTCCTCGGTGTTCCTGTCGAACACCAACCATGAGGAAGACCAGCCGATCCACCTGAAGGTGAAGGACGAGACCCTGCAGAAGACGTCGGAGCACGATGTCTATGCCGGCCCGTCGAACCGCTACTGCCCGGCCGGCGTCTACGAGTGGATCGAGGAAGGCGAGGACGCCCCGCGCTTCCAGATCAACGCGCAGAACTGCGTCCATTGCAAGACGTGCGACATCAAGGACCCGAACCAGAACATCACCTGGACGGTGCCGGAAGGCGCGGGCGGCCCGAACTACCCGAACATGTGACGGCAGGCCGCATCCGCGGCGCAGACAAGCGCATGGACTTCTTTACGCTCAGAATTACTCCAACAGGACGGACGCAAGCATGCTGGCGACGATTGGCTACGAAAAGTCAACACTAGACGATTTCATTGCCACTCTTCTCCTTGGAGATATAGAGGTTCTGATCGATATACGAGATAGGGCACAATCTCGACGGCACGGCTTTTCGAAGACGGCACTATCTCAAGCATTGGCCGATGTTGGAATAAAGTATATTCATCTCAAAGCGCTCGGCGACCCTAAGGCAGGGCGCGATGCAGCACGCGCTGGCTTAATGAACAAATTCCGCGAAATTTTTTCTTCTGTTCTGGAACAGGATGCGGCAAAACAGGCACTGAGTGAGGTCGAAGTACTGGCCTCCTCAAAGCGCGTTTGCCTTATGTGTTATGAGCGTGATCACCATTGCTGCCATCGGAAGATGGTTTCCGATTACCTGGAGTCTTCATTAAAAGCAAAGACGATTCACTTGGGGGTAAAGCATGGCGCTTCGGGAGAGGCCGCAAGGCGACGAATGCCTTATAATTGTGAAAGCGCAACCGCATAGATCAAGCAAATACTTCGAAACTGTATGCTGTGCGGGTGTCGGGAGGGATAGAAAATGGCGCCGCCAATACCCTGTCCCCTTCCGAATTTTAACCGATGAGCAGAAATTTCGCCGTTGGGATTGGGTAAGCTACAAGTTCACAAAGTCTCCGAACGACCTTCGCAAGGAGACTCAGAAGGTTATTCCAGAAACCTTAACTGTCTCAGGACACCTGAAGAAAACCGAAAGAGCTGGCTTCATTAACCCGCTGGTTCGAGCGTTGTTTGAAGAGGCGAACGCAAGCGGCGATTCTCTAACATTAATTCGGCCGCATAAAATAGACCTGTCCTGGATTGAGAAAACGAAGGAGGAACTTGACGATGAGCGCGCGAAACACGCTGAACTAGCAAACCAGTTGTCGCTACTCGGGGAGCCCGCGAAGCCACTGGTACCTTGCCCTGTTCAATTCACGGTTCACTGGCGGGATGCAGACGGGAAAAACCGGAAGCACGAGTGCGACGACTGGGAAACCTCGTCAGCATTCAATCGGTTTGAGCGAAAATTCGGCCGAAAAGAAGCAGTCAATACTATTCAAGAAAAATATATGTCATATCATAAATCCGGACTCGCTCTTGCGTTCAGCACCCACAGCCGGAGAAACATTACTCACGGCACGCCAAATCAGTGGCTTCTTGTCGGAATAATTCGTCTAGATGAGTATAATCAAGGCGATCTTTTCGGAACGTAGATATTTTAAGCTAATACATCTCTTATCTTGCTAGGAGAGCAACTCCTGGGCCGGACATGCTACAGCACCGAGAATCAAAGCTATCTCAGGCGAATTCCCTGCCCGCCTCCAGCGTCTCGCGCATGAACGTGTCGACGAAGCGCTCCAGCGCCGGCCAGTCGGTGAATTCCATGTCGCCGGACGCGGACATCTCCACGCCCTTTTGCCTGAGAATGCGGTGGATCACCCAGCGCTTCAGCACGCCCATCTGCCGGTCGTGCACGGCGCCTGCCGCAAGGTGCAGATGCGTCGGTTCCCAGTCGAGTTCGTCGAACATCGCCTCGGCCGCCTCGCGGGCATTGGCGATGTCTTCCGCCTTGGCGGACGATGCGGACAAGCTGACGGAGATGAACGCGGTCGGCACCCGCTCCAGCCGCACAGTCTGGCGCCGGATGAAATCGAGCATTTCCGGCTGGTGACGGCCGACATGCAGCGAGGCGGCAAGCACGGCCGCATCGAAGGAGCCGAGCTCCAGCGAGGCCGCGGCCCTGGCATCGACCAGCGTCACGCTGTGCCCCGCCCCCCTCAGGCGCGCGGCCACCTTCTCCGATATCTTGCGTGTCTGTCCCTCGGTCGTGGCGTAGACCACGAGGAAGTGTGCCATTCCGTCCATCCTGCAGTGCCGCGTCCGGCCTTGCAGGTTGCATTAGCCGGACGAAGCTTTCATGACGGAAGTCAACACGATCAAGATGTAGCCGGCAAAGGAAATCGCACCCTCAGGTGCGATTTCGCGTCTGCGCCTCCACGGCGGCGAAGGCCGACATGTTGACGACGCCGCGCGAGGTGACCGAAGGCGTCAGGATATGCACCGGCTTTGCGGTGCCCAGCAGGATCGGGCCGACATGCAGGCTGTCGGTCATCACCTTCACCAGGTTGAGCGCGATGTTGGCGGCGTCGAGCGAGGGGAAGACCAGAAGGTTCGCTTCTCCGGTCAGGCGCGAATCCGGCATCACCCGGCCGCGCATGGCCAGCGACAGCGCGCTGTCGCCATGCATCTCGCCGTCGACTTCCAGGTCCGGCGCCATGTCCTTGAGGATCTCCAGCGCCGCCCGCATCTTGTCGGCCGAGGCCATGTCGCGGGAACCGAAGTTCGACGCGGACAGCAGCGCGGCGCGCGGCGTGATGCCGAAGCGGCGGATTTCCTCGGCCGCAAGCATCGTCGTCTCGGCGATCTCGCGCGCCGAAGGATCGACGGTGACATAGGTATCGGTGAAGAAGGTCGCGCCGTTCGAGTTGATCAGGAGCGACAGCGCCGAGAAGTCCTGCACGCCCGGCGCGTTGCCGATGATGCCGCGCACGTCGGCAAGGTGCTTGGAATAGCGCCCTTCCAGACCGCAGATCAGCGCGTCCGCCTCGCCCCGGTGCAGGGCCAGCGCGCCGATCACAGTGGTGTTCGAGCGCACCATGGTGCGGGCCGCCTCCGGCGTCACGCCGCGCCGGCCGACCAGCGAGAACAGCGTGTCGACATAGTCGCGGTAGCGGGGATCGTCTTCCGGGTTGATACATTCGATATCGCGACCCGGACGGATCTTGAGGCCGAAGCGCTCGCAGCGGCTCTCGATCACCGAGGGACGGCCGATCAGGATCGGGCGTGCCAGCCGGTCTTCCAGCAGCACCTGCGCCGCGCGCAGCACGCGCTCGTCCTCGCCGTTGGAATAGATGATCCGCGTCTCGCTGGAGCGGGCGGCGGCAATGATCGGCTTCATGATCATGCCGGAGCGGAAGACGAAGCGGTTCAGCCGGTCGTGATAGGCGTCGAAGTCGTCGATCGGCCGCATCGCGACGCCGGTCTCCATCGCCGCGCGGGCAACGGCCGGGGCGATGCGCAGGATCAGGCGCTGGTCGAACGGCGAGGGGATCAGGTATTTCGGGCCGAAGGTCTCGGTCACGCCGCCATAGGCGCGCGCCGCCACTTCCGAGGGCTCCTCGCGCGCCAGCTCCGCGATGGCGGTCACGGCGGCGAGCTTCATCTCCTCGTTGATCGTGGTCGCACCCACGTCCAGCGCGCCACGGAAGATGTAGGGGAAGCACAGAACGTTGTTCACCTGGTTCGGATAATCCGACCGCCCGGTGCACATCATCACGTCGTCGCGCACGGCGAGTGCCGCTTCCGGCATGATCTCCGGCTTGGGGTTGGCCAGCGCCATGATCAGCGGCTTCTCCGCCATCGCCGCGACCATCTCCGGCTTCAGCACGCCGGCGGCCGAAAGGCCGAGGAAGACGTCCGCGCCGGGAATGACCTCGGCCAGCGTGCGTGCATCGGTCTCCTGGGCGAAGATCGACTTCCACTCGTCCATCAGGGTCTCGCGGCCCTTGTAGACGACGCCTTCGATGTCGCTGACGAAGATGTTCTCCCGCGAGGCGCCGAGGGCGACCAGGAGGTTGAGGCAGGCGAGCGCGGCCGCGCCCGCGCCGGAGGCGACGATCTTCACCGACGCGATGTCCTTGCCGGCCAGTTCCAGCGCGTTCTTCACCGCGGCGGCGACGATGATCGCCGTGCCGTGCTGGTCGTCATGGAAGACGGGAATGTTCATCCGCTCGCGCAGCGCGCGCTCGATCATGAAGCATTCGGGGGCCTTGATGTCCTCCAGGTTGATGCCGCCGAAGGTCGGCTCGAGCACGGCGACCGCATCGACGAACTTGTCGACGTCGAGCTCGTCCACCTCGATGTCGAAGACATCGATGCCGGCAAACTTCTTGAAGAGGACCGCCTTGCCTTCCATCACAGGCTTGGATGCGAGCGGGCCGATATTGCCGAGCCCGAGCACAGCCGTGCCGTTGGAAACGACGCCGACAAGGTTCGCGCGCGCGGTGTATTCGGCGGCAAGCGAGGGATCGCGGGCGATCTCGAGACAGGGAGCTGCGACGCCGGGCGAATAGGCGAGCGCCAGATCGCGCTGGTTGCCGAGCGGCTTGGTCGCCTGGATCTCCAGCTTACCCGGGCGCGGATGCCGGTGGTAATAGAGCGCGGCCTCATCCAGATCGTTGACGGGCGTATTGTCTGTTTTTTTCTCGGTCATCGCGATCCACTACTCGATGCTGGCGGGCGGCAGGGCTGCTGGCACATCCGGTACGCTGCGGTCACCGGCTGTTCGTGTCCGTCCGGTCGACAGCGCGGTAGACCGGCGCGACAAGGACGAGAATGCGAATCAGCAGGTACAGGACCAGCGCGTTCAGGCAATGCCATACGAAATGCGTCCCCAAAGGGAAAGACGGGCAAAATGGGATATCACTCGTTCTGAAAGCAAGCGAAATAACGAAGATCGCCCCGGTCAGCGCCAGCGGTGCGCTGGCGGGCGGGCAGCGCCGCGCCGCAACCGCGGCCACGGCGAAAATGGCGAGCGCGGCCGGCGCATAGCCGGCAGAGGATCCCAGCACTCCCGACAGGAGCGGCGCCACGCCGTAGCTGGCCGCAAGAAAGCCGAGCGTCAGGCCGATCGACCAGGCAAGCCCGAGCCGCAGGATCCGCCGCATCGCCAGGAAGAAATAGGCGTAGATGAACACCGCGATCGGCAGCACGTCGGCCAGTGCCGCCCAGCGGGTGGCGACGGTGTGGAACAGAAACGAGCCGATGCCGACGCAGGCCACCACCACGATCAGGAACAAGGTGCCGCCATCGCCCGCCGCCTGCCGGCGCCACAGCATCCAGGCGGCGACGGCCGCGAGCAGGAAGGCGCCGTTCGTGATGGCGTTGACCGGCTCGGACCAGAACTCCGGTCCCAGCCGTTCGCAATAGGCATCGATCGGTGTCGTCCAGTCCATCGTCCGCTCCCTGCCCCCTCGCCCGCCTGTCGTCCATGGCTGGCGCCCGAGTGTGACCCGCCCTATCCTCTCGGGCAAATGCTACCCGCCGTCAGGCCCCAACAGTCAGGCCCCAAGAGGATCAGCACGCCGATGCATCGCATTGATGACAGCCGCCCCTTCGTTCCGCTCAACATTGCCGTCCTCACCGTGTCGGACACCCGCTCGCTGGAGGAGGACCGCTCCGGCGGCACGCTGGTCGCCCGGCTGCAGGAGGCCGGCCACCGCCTTGCCGACCGCGCCATCGTCACCGACGACGTGGAAAAGATCCGGGCGGTGGTAAAGGCCTGGACCGCCTCGCCCGATGTGGATGTGGTGATCACCACCGGTGGCACCGGCTTCACCGGACGCGATGTAACGCCGGAGGCCATCGAGCCGCTGTTCGAGAAGAAGATGGACGGCTTTTCCGAGGTCTTCCACCGGATCTCCTACGACAAGATCGGCACCTCGACGATCCAGTCGCGCGCGACCGGCGGCGTTATCGCCGCGACCTATGTCTTCGTCCTCCCCGGCTCCCCCGGCGCCTGCAAGGATGCCTGGGACGGCATTCTCAAGTGGCAGCTCGACTACCGGCACATGCCCTGCAACTTCGTGGAGATCATGCCCCGGCTCGACGAGCACCTGAAGCGCGGCAAGCTGCGCGAGGCGTGACGCGTCCGAAATCCTCCCCCTCACCTTCACGGATGCGTGATTGCCGCTTTCCGCCATGCCGGCGGGGCCTAAGTGCCGCAGCGGAGCTTTGTTGATCCCAACGGGAGGGTTTCAGGACATGATCGAACTCAGTCTCAACCGCAGGACGCTTCTGACCGGCGCCGCCGTCGGCGCTCTCGCCGCCCCGGCCATCGTTTCCGGCGCGGCGCGGGTGCGGGCGGAAGCGCCGATGCTCGGCACCGCCACCCCGAGCTTCAACCGCATCAAGTTCGGCGACTTCGAGATCACCACCATTCTCGACGCCGCGCGCGCAATGGACGGGCCGCACCCGATCTTCGGCGAAAACCAGGAGGCCGGAGCGGTCGCCGAGCTTCTGGAGGCCAACAACCTGCCGTCCGAGAAGATGGTCAACGGCTTCACGCCGGTGCTCGTCAACACCGGATCCCAGCTCGTCCTCTTCGACACGGGCCTTGGCGGCGATGCCGGCACGCTGGCGAGCCAGCTGTCCGCCGCCGGCTACACGCCCGACCAGGTGGATATCGTGGTGCTGACCCACATGCACCCGGACCATATCGGCGGCCTGATGAGCGGCGGCGCGCCGACCTATCCGAACGCCCGCTATGTCGCCGGCCAGGCCGAGTACGACTTCTGGTCGGCCGAAGAGCGCATGTCCGGCCCGACCGAGCGCGTCGCCACGCTCGTGCGCTCCAACGTGACGCCGCTGGCCGAGAAGATGACCTTCATCGGCGATGGCGGCGAGGTGGTCTCGGGCATCACCGGCATCGACACGTCCGGCCACACGCCGGGCCACATGTCGTTCCACGTGGAGAGCGGCGGAAAGCGGCTGCTGATCTGGGGCGATGTCGCCAACCACTTCGTCGCCTCGATCCAGCGGCCGGACTGGCATGTCCGCTTCGACATGGACAAGGAGAAGGCGGCGGCGACCCGCAAGCGCATCTTCGACATGGTGGCGACCGACAAGGTTCCGGTGACGGGCTATCACATGCCCTTCCCGGCCCTCGGCTACATCCAGGCGGCCGGCGAAAGCTATCGCTGGACCCCGGCGGCCTATCAGTTCGCGCTCTAGGAGATTCGGTTTTCCGGCATTGCGCCGGCGCACCACCTGCAGCCCCGGAGCATCTCCGGGGCTGTTTCATTTGGTTCAGCCCCTGTCTTTTTTACCTATGAATATCCAGCAACGCGCCGGAACCCCGCAGTTTTCCTGAAGTCACCAGGTTTCACAATCCGGACACATCTTTGTTACGCCATTGTTTCTCCCCGAAAAGACCCCTTGAACAACGCGGACGAGCCCAGATGGGACGCCACCTTTTCTCTCGTGGACGGCACGACGCCCCCACCGGTACACACAGACCCAGACCTGCGGTACCGAATACAGGCTCACATGGAGGCCAACACCATGAAGAGAACGATCATCGCCCTTGCGGCCCTCACCTTTGCCGGCACCGCCTACGCCCAGGACACGTCCTTCGCGACGGCCGACGCCGACCAGAGCGGCGACCTGACCTTCACCGAGGTCACTGCCGTGATGCCGAACGCGACCGAGGAGGCGTTCACCGCCGCCGACACCGACGGCAACGGCACGCTGTCCGAGGCCGAATACACGGCCATGCTCGAGAAGAGCGGCGGCTGATCCAGCCACCGCTACCTGCCCGACCGCCCCGTCTCTCCCTGCAGAGACGGGGCGGTCTGCATTTCGGCCCCTGTTTCTTTGCCCCTCCTCTTCCCCGCCTCGTCTGCCCGCTTCCCAGGCGGATTTGTTCCTGTTATGTTCCGAGCCATCGATCCACAGGGAACATCCGGGAAGTCCCATGGCCAGTCCGGCACACACGCGCCCTACCGATACCGATCTGCCGGACGCCTCCGAGGAGGCGCTGTCGGCCAGCGTCAACGCCCATCGCGGCCGCGGCCGGGCCGCCGGCCTCAACATGGCCGGCCGCTACGAGAAGGAGAGCCGCGACAGTTTCGACGACGGCTGGGGCAGCCTCGACGAGCTTCCCCCGCTCAAGACCCATGTGCAGGAAGAGCGGGCGCGCACCATCATCACGCGCAACGAATCGCCGGACATTTCCTTCGACCGCTCGATCAATCCCTATCGCGGCTGCGAGCACGGCTGCATCTACTGCTTCGCCCGGCCCAGCCACGCCTATATCGGCCTGTCCCCCGGTCTCGACTTCGAGACGCACCTGACGGTGAAGCCCAACGCGGCCGAGCTGCTGGAGCGCGAGCTGTCGAGCCCGAGCTACAGTCCGCGCACCATCGCCATCGGCACCAACACAGACCCCTATCAGCCGATCGAGCGGGAGCGGAAGCTGATGCGCGAGATCCTCTCCGTGCTCGACCGGTGCAACCACCCGGTCGGCATCGTCACCAAGTCGGCGCTTGTGCTGCGCGATCTCGACATCCTGGCGCCGATGGCCGAGCGCGGGCTGGTGCGTGTCGCCCTCTCCGTCACCACGCTCGACCGCAAGCTCGCCCGCGCGATGGAACCGCGCGCCGCAACGCCGGCCAAGCGGCTGGAGGCGATCCAGGGCCTGTCGCAGGCCGGCATTCCCACCTCCGTGATGATCGCGCCGGTGATCCCGGCACTCACCGATTCGGAGATGGAACGGATCCTGGACGCGGCGTGCGAGAACGGCGCCACGGGGGCCGGCTACATCCTGTTGCGTCTGCCCATCGAAGTCAGCCCGCTGTTCCGCGACTGGCTGCTGCGCCACCGGCCGGACAGCTTCCGCCATGTCATGAACCTCATCCGCTCCATGCGCGGGGGCAAGGACTACGATGCCCAATGGGGCAAGCGCATGCGCGGCGACGGACCCTATGCCAAGCAGCTCGCCAACCGTTTCGCCCTCGCCTGCAAGCGGCTGGGGCTCAACCGCAGCCGCAAGTCGCTGACCACCGAGCTGTTCATCCCGCCGACCGCCGGCGGTGTGCAGCTTCAGCTGTTCTGAGACAAAACCGCGCAAGCCCGGTGGATTTCGAAAGATTGCGGTTGCGCCGGCGCGCGCCAGGCGGAACCTTGGTGTCATGTATCTTTCGCTGTCCACCGCGCTCGAACTTGCCCTGCCGGCAGATCTCGACCCCTCGGCCGAGCACGCCTTGTCGCGGCAGTTCGAAGGACGGCTCGCGGGCATCGACGAGGCGGGCCGCGGCCCGTGGTCCGGTCCGGTTGCCGTTGCCGCCGTCATTCTCGACCATCAGGCGGTCCCCGACGGGCTGGCCGATTCCAAGAAACTGACCGAGGCGCGCCGCGAGCAGCTCTACGAGGAGATCCTCGAGACCTCCTTCGTGGCAGTCGCGCTCGCCTCGCCGCGCGAGATCGATGCGCGCAACATTCGCGCGGCAACGCTGCGCGCCATGGCCCGCGCGGCCCGCGCCCTTCCCGTTGCCCCGCTCGCCTGCCTGATCGACGGGCGCGACGTGCCCCCCGGCCTGCCCTGCCCGGGACAGGCCGCCATCAAGGGCGACGGGCGGCTCTTGTGCGTTGCCGCTGCCTCCATCGTCGCCAAGGTCACCCGCGACCGGCTGATGGCCCGCATGGACCAGGTCTTTCCCGATTACGGCTTTGCCGGGCACAAGGGCTACGGCACCGCCCGCCACGCCGCCGCACTTGCCGAGATCGGCGCCTGTCCGCTGCACCGTCGCAGCTTCCGCCCGGTCGCCGTGGCCCTCGGCCTGCGCGACGACTAGGCGGGGCGGAGATGCCGGAAGAGGGCAGAGCGCAGGAGCGGCGGAAACGATCCTCCGACATGAACCCCAAGCGCAGGATGTCATCCCGGTTTCGGCGAAGCCGAAGACCGGGAACCAGTAACCCCGAAAGGTAACGGCTCAGGCCCTAGCGCTGCCGCCAGACAGCCGGAGACGGCTGGCTTGGCGCCACCATCCGCTTCGGCGGATACTGGATACCCGCCTTCGCAGGTATGACAGCCGAGGATGTGGTGACCGCCTCCCGCCTCACACCTGCCGAGGGTGCCAATGGCTCCCGGCTCTCCGGCTTCGCCTGCGGCCGGGATGACGGCTTGAAAACGTGGCGCGGCCTCACCTCCCCCTCGGCCGTCACCTCGGCCAAGCGCAGCGCCGAGCCGGGACCGGAGAGCCGAGGGCCTCTCGGCCGCGCTCCCGCAAGACACCGCAACCGCCGTGGCTCTCCGGTTCCGGGTCTCGCGATGCTCGCCCGGAATGACGACCGGCGAGCCTGGTGCGAGGAGGCCATGCCACACAGGCCGAGCGTCACGCTCCTCTCTCCCCCCTTGTGGGCGAAATGTCGGCGCAGCCGACAGAGGGGGGTGGGCAGCGCCTGCGACGATCTTCCGATCAGCCGCACAAACGAAAACGGCCCCGCAAGCGGGGCCGTCTTGTAGCTGTATGAAGATGAAGCCTGCCTCAGTTGAGGCGCGTCTTCACTTCCTCGATGCTCTTGGCCAGAAGCTCTTCACCGACATTGCCGGCAACCTTCTTGGCGAGGATCGTCTCGGCGGCGGCCACCGCGATATCGGCGGCGCGCGCACGCACTTCCGAGATCGCCTGGGATTCGGCCTGGGCGATCTTGCGCTCGGCAGCGGCCGTGCGGCGGGCGATCAGGTCTTCCAGGGCCGCGTTGGCCTCGAGAGTCAGGCGGTCGGCCTCGCGCTTGGCTTCGGCGACGATGCCTTCGGCCTCGCTTTCGGCCTCCTGGCGGCGGCGCTGATAGTCGGCCAGCAGGGCCTGGGCTTCCTCGCGCAGACGGCGGGCGTCCTCAAGTTCCTTGCGGATCGTGTCGGCGCGCTTGTCCAGAGAGGTCCCGATCATGCCGGGGACCTTCACATAGACGATAATCGCCAGAAAGATGATGAGGCCGACGAAAGACCATGCAGTAGCGTCCATCAGTCTGTCCTCACTTCATCGCCGTATCGACGGCCTTGTTGAGTTCGGTCGCAGTCGGCGCCTTGCCGATCAGAGCCTCGACCAGCGCACTGGTGGTCTCCGTGGCAATCTCGCTGACATTGCCCAGCGCGGCGGCCTTGACCTCGGCGATGCGAGCCTCGGCCTGCGACAGCTTCTCGGCGAGACCCTTTTCGGTCTCGGAGCGGCGACGGTCGACGTCGGCCTTCAGCTTCTCGCGGGTTTCCTGGGCGATCTTGTGAGCGTTGTTGCGAGCTTCCGCCAGCGCCTGCTCATAGGCAGCGATCGCGGCGTTGCTCTCTTCGTTCAGACGGTTCGCCTCGGCGATGTCGCCGGCGATCCGGTCGCGGCGATCCTCCAGGATGCCGCTCAGGCGCGGCAGAGCCACCTTGCTCATGATCCAGTAGAGCAGGCCGAAGGTGATCGCGAGCCAGAGCAGCTGCGAAGGATAGGTCGCCCCGTCGAAAGGAGGGAACGTGCCGACCGAATGTTCGTCGGCCGGGATCTCGATGACAGCGTTGGTGCTGCCGTGTTGGGTCTCGGCGCCGGTCGTGGCCATTATCATCTCCAATGCCGCAGCCATGCTCGCATCGCGCTTTGCGCGAAGCGCCGGCCGGGCGCGCCATGCGCCCGGCCGGAAAGTTTGCGTCGCTGACGCAATCCGACGTCGTTATCAGACGGCGAAGAGCAGGAGAAGGGCGACGAGAAGCGAGAAAATGCCGAGCGCCTCGGTCACGGCGAAGCCGAAAATGAGGCGGCCGAACTGGCCATCAGCGGCAGACGGGTTGCGCAGGGCGCCCGACAGGTAGCTGCCGAAAATGTTGCCGAGGCCGAGAGCGGTACCGGCCATGCCAAGGCAGGCGAGACCCGCACCAATGTACTTTGCTGCTTCAGCTTCCATGACACTAGCTCCTTGAGGTGAGATTGCAGCGACGTAACGACGGCCCCGCCTTATTGCGGGGCCGAACCAAACTGACTCTTAGTGGCTCGGATGCAGGGCATCGTTGAGGTACATGCAAGTCAGAACCGTGAAAACATAGGCCTGCAGGAAGGACACCAGGAATTCAAGCCCGGTGATCGCGACGGTCATCGCGAGCGGCAGGATCGACAGCGCCGGCCCCATGATGCCCAGACCCTCGGCAGCGATCAGCGAGGTGACGAAGCCTGCGAAGACCTTCAGCGTGATGTGGCCCGCCAGCATGTTGGCGAACAGACGGACGGACAGGCTGACCGGACGCGACAGGAACGAGATGATCTCGATCGGCGTCACCAGGATGTACAGCACCGGCGGCACACCGTCCGGCATGAACAGCTTGAGGAACTTGGCGCCGTGCTTGGCGAAGCCGTAGATCATCACCGTACCGATCACCAGCATCGACAGTGCGAAGGTGACGATCAGGTGGCTGGTGACGGTGAAGAAGTAGGGAACCATGCCGATCAGGTTGGCGATCAGCACGAACATGAACAGCGAGAAGACCAGCGGGAAGAATCGCATTCCCTCGTTGCCGGCGGCATTTCTCAGCGTGTTCGCCACGAACTCGTAGGACATTTCCGCGATCGACTGCCAGCGCCCCGGAACCAGACCACGTCCGCTCGTGGACAGGATCAGGAACGTCGCCACGACAGCCGTGGTCGCCACCATGAACAGCGAGGAATTGGTGAAGGAAAGATCGAGGCCACCGACCTCAATCGGAACGAGCTTGGTGATCTTGAACTGAGAGATCGGATCGTTCGCCACCGGGTTAGCCCCTCGTCTAGCGGTCGCATGGCACGCCGGCGTGCGAATCCCTTTCGCTCACCGGCCTGAATTCAGGTTCGAACTATCCGTCGCGCGTCCTGTCTTGCTGCTCCGCGATCAAGCCGGCAGAGCGCAAGACGTTCAGCACGCCCGCGACGAATCCCAACAAGAGAAAGACGATCAAGCCCCACGGACTCGTGCCGAAACCCTTGTCGATCATCCAGCCTATGGCCGCCCCGACCAGAACACCTGCGACGAACTCCGTCGACAGTTTCATGGCCTGGGCAAAGCCCTGCCCCGTACCCGAGGACGACACGCTTTTCTGGCCTTCGGCCTGCGCCGTCTTTTCCTCGAGCGCCCGTGCAAGCCGGTTTCTTCGCTCGGACAGTTCCGCTTCCGTTGGCCGTGCACCCCGCACGTCCGGTTCGTTCTCGTTCGGAGACATTGCTTTGGTCCCCTCTCCCGATACGCTCCGGCGTACGCCGCCGACCCCTGGAAGCCGGGCGCACCATAGTCGGCGCCCCTGCCCCTGTCAAGAACACGCAGAAAACAGCCAAGCCATTGTTATAAATGCACTTTCAGGGTGGAAACCGGGCTGCGTCGAACTGTCCGCCGGCGCATCTTCACAGGACCGTGTTGCATCGCACCGCGATGATGCCGCCTCAGACCGCCTCGAGGAACCGCTCGGCGGTCTGCAGATCCACCGAAACCAGCTGCGAAACGCCGCGTTCGGCCATCGTCACGCCGAACAGGCGGTTCATCCGGGCCATGGTGATCGGGTTGTGGGTGATCACCACGAAGCGGGTGGCGGTGCTACGGGTCATTTCGTCCAGGAGATCGCAGTAGCGCTCGACATTGGCATCGTCGAGCGGCGCGTCCACCTCGTCCAGCACGCAGATCGGCGCCGGGTTGGTCAGGAAGACGGCGAAGATCAGCGCCATCGCCGTCAGCGCCTGCTCACCGCCCGACAGCAGCGTCATGGTCTGCGGCTTCTTGCCCGGCGGGCGGGCGACGATCTCCAGGCCCGCGTCCAGCGGGTCCTCGGCGTCGACCAGCTGCAATTCGGCGGTGCCGCCGCCGAACAGGTGGGTGAACAGGCGCTGGAAATGGCCGTTCACCGTCTCGAAGGCGGAGAGCAGGCGCTCGCGCGCCTCGCGGTTGATGTTGGAGATCGCCCCGCGCAGCCGCTTGATTGCCTCGATCAGGTCGTCGCGCTCGCCGACCAGCGAGCCGCGCTGCCCCTCGATCTCGGACAGTTCGTCCTCGGCGCGAAGGTTGACGCCGCCGAGGCGCTCGCGCTCGGCCTTCAGCCGCTCCACCCGGCGCTCGATGCCGTCCGGCTCGGGAAGCGGTGCCCCCTCCTTCAGCCCCGCCAGTCCCGGCAGTGCGGAGACGGCGACTTCCAGCGCCTCGTCGATTCGCGCCTCGATCTCGCTCTTGCGACCCGTTGCGGCGGTCAGCCGCTCCTCGGCGCGGATGCGCCGCTCGCGCGCCTCGCCCAGCATCGACAGCGCCTGATGCGCCTGCTGGTCGGCTTCGCGCTGCTTTTCCTCGGCGGTGGCCAGCGCATCGTCGGCAACGCGGCGCGCCTCCTCGGCGGCCGAGATCTCGCTCAGCAGCGACCGGCGCTTGAGCTCGATATCCTCAGGCGCCTCCATCAGCTCCATGCGCTCTTCCTCGGCGGCGGCGATGCGCTCGCCCAGCACCTCGATCTGCTGGCGCGCACCGGCCGCCCGCTGGATCCAGCTGGCCCGCTCGCGGGCGATGGCCTCCAGCCGCCGGCGGCGGAGTTCGCTCTCGCGCGCCAAGCCGTCGGCCGCCGCCTGCTCGCGCGACAGAGCGGCGCGCGCTTCCGCGGCTTCCGCCCGCGCGGCATCGATCGCGGCCTGCAATCCCTCGCTGCCGGAAATCTCCTCGAGTGCGGCGGCGGTCATTTCCACCGCCTCGCGCCCTTCGGCAAGGTCGCCGGCCAGCCGCTCCACGGTGGCGCGCAAACCCGCAAGGCGCGCCTCGGCCTCCGCATGGGTGCGCTCCAGCCGCAGCACCTCCTGGCGCGCCGCATCGGCGGCAGAGCGCGCCGCACGCACGTCCTGGCGTGCGGTCTCCTCGGCAGCGCCGGCGCCGGCCAGCGCCTGTTCGGCCGCAACGAAAGCCTCGCGCAGGACCTCCAGCTGCTCGCCCGCCGCGTCGATTTCCAGCTCCAGCGCCGCCAGCCGGTTTTTGCGGGCAAGGCGCTGCGCGGCCGCGGTCGGCGCGTCGGCGGACACGGTGAACCCGTCCCAGCGCCACACCGCGCCCTCGCGGCTGACGAGCCGCTGCCCCGGCTTCAGCTGGCGCATCAGGCCCGCTGCCGCCCCCTCCTCGACAAGGCCGATCTGGGCAAGGCGCCGGGCCAGTGCCGCCGGTGCCCGCACCACCTCGGAGAGAGGCCGGCAGCCGGCGGGAAGCTTGGGATCACCGGCCAACGTCCCGCCATCCGCCGCATCCGCGCTCCAGCGCATCGGGGCATCGCCGCCGACGGGGGCGTCCAGATCCTCGCCGAGCACTGCGCCCAGCGCCGTCTCGAAGCCCGGCTCCACCGTCATTGCCTCGACTACGGCCGGCCATTCGCCGGCCTGTCCGGCGGACAGCACCTCCTTCAGCGTGCGCGCTTCCGTCTCCAGGCGCGACAGCGCGGCTTCCGCATCGTTCAAGGGCCGGCGCGCGGCATCGACGGCGGCGCGGTGGCTGCGGGTCCGCTCCTCGGCCTCCAGCACGCGCTCTTCGGCGAGATCGAGCCGGCCTTCCGCGTCGAGCAGCGCCTCGCGTCCCATTTCCAGCGCCGGTGCGCCTTCGATATCGGCTTCCAGCGCGGCGACCTGCGCCGCCGCCTCGCCATGCTGGGCGACCAGCCGCTCGGCCCGCTGCACCGCAGTGCGATGCGCTTCCTCCAGCTGGCGCCGGCGGGCGACGATGCCCGCCTGTTCCTGGGTCAGAGCCGACAGCCGCTCCTCGGCCGCGGCCACGACTTCGCTTGCCGCCTCCACCGCAAGGCGCGCCTCCTCGGCGCGCTCCTCCTGTGACAGGTCCTCGCCGCGCAGCTCTTCCTCTTCGTCCGACAGCAGCGACAGGTGCTCGTCGTTCTCCGACACCAGCGCCTGCTCGCGGGCGATGTCCTGATGCAGCTGCTGCAGGCGTCCGGTCAGGTCCGACAGGCGCTCGCGGATGCGGCGCTCCTCGCCGTCCAGCTCATTGCGGGCGATGACCAGCCGCTGCACGGCCGCGCCCGCGCGGGCCGCCGCCTCGCGCATCTCCGGCACCTTGTGAGCGGAGATCGCCTGGTTCTTCGCCGCTTCCGCCTGGGCCAGCGACACCAGCCGCACGCCCTCCTCGGCTTCGGCAAACTCGGCCTGCGCCGCCGCCAGCCTGTCCCGGCAGTCGATCCAGCGCAGATAATAGAGCCCGGCCTCGGCGGAGCGTATCTCGGCCGACAGGTTGCGGAAGCGGCTCGCCTGCCGGGCCTGGCGGCGCAGGCTGTCCAGCTGGCCGTCGATCTGGACCAGCACGTCCTCCAGCCGCTCCAGGTTCTGCTCGGCGGCGCGCAGGCGCAGCTCCGCCTCGTGGCGGCGCGAATGCAGGCCGGAAATGCCGGCGGCCTCTTCCAGGATCTGGCGGCGGGAGGTCGGCTTGGCGGCGATCAACTCGCCGATCTGGCCCTGGCGCACGAGCGCGGGCGAGCGCGCGCCGGTCGAGGCATCGGCGAACAGCAGCTGGACGTCGCGGGCGCGCACATCGCGGGAATTGATCTTGTAGTTGGAGCCCGCCTCGCGCTCGATCCGCCGCGTCACCTCCAGCGCATCGCTGTCGTTGAAGCCGGCCGGCGCCGTGCGGTCGGCATTGTCGAGGAAGAGCGTGACTTCGGCGGTGTTGCGGGCCGGCCGGTTGAGGCTGCCGGAGAAGATGACGTCGTCCATGCCGGACGCGCGCATGTTCTTGTAGGAGTTCTCGCCCATCACCCAGCGCAGGGCCTCGACAAGATTGGACTTGCCGCAGCCGTTCGGCCCGACGACACCCGTCAGGCCGTCGCCGATGATGAATTCCATCGGCTCGACGAAGGATTTGAAACCGAGGACGCGGAGCTTGTTGAACTTCATGGGCGCAGCGTCAGGAGGCCGGCGGGGCGATCACGCCCCGCGCATGGGTCCGCTCGCCCGCCATGGCCCGCGCGCGGGCAGCCGCCGGCGCCCGGGCACCGGCGGGGCCGGACCTAGAGATACTTGGCAGCTTCCTTGTCGAGTTCCTCAGGCGAGATCGCACCGTTGACCTTGTTGCCGTTGAAGAAGAACGTCGGCGTCGAGTCGACCCCGAACTGGCTCGAAGCACGGTCGCGCGTCGCATTGATCCCGTCAAGCAGAGCCTGATCGGTCAGGACCTTTTCGAAGCTTTCCTGGGTGAAGCCGATCTGCTTGGCGAAATTCAGCAGCGAGTTATACGGATCCTGGGTGAAGGCCCAGGCGCGCTGCTCGGCGAACATGAAGTCGACCACCTCGAAATATTTGTCCTCCGGCACCGAGCGCGCCAGCATGAAGGCGGCCGAGGCGACGGGGTCGAGCGGGAACTCGCGGAAGACGAAGCGCGCCTTGCCGGTCTCCACATACTCCTTCTTGAGATGCGGATAGGTGTTCTTGTGGAAGTTGGCGCAGTGGCCGCAGGTCATCGAGGCGTATTCCACGATGGTGAGCGGCGCGTCCTCGCTGCCCAGCACCTTGTCGGGAAGCGCGCCCGGCTTCATCAGTTCCTCGACGTCGACCGACTGGGCAAAGGCCGGCATGGCCGGCAGCACGGTCCCGGCCAGGAGCAGGCCGGCGGAGGAACGCAGGATCAACTGTCGACGGTTCAGGCTCACGAGTATCTTCCCACTGAATGAAGGCATCTTTCGGCGTAAACGCTGTTTATCGCCTTTTGCGCGGAATTCAAACGACACGGATATTGTGGCGGCATTGGGAGCGCGGAAAACGGCGCGGTTCCGCCGACTTCACAAGATCGCGAGCAGAGCGGGCAGTCGCGGGCGCGGCTCGCGTCAGCGCGTGCGGGCCAGCACCGCCCGGCCCAGCCGCTCGAGGGCGGCACCCAGCGGCGTGCCCTCGACAGGGGCGAGGCGCTCGTGCAGTTCCGCCTCCTCCTCGCCGGTCAGCGGACGCAGCTTCGGCGGCGGCTTGCGGCGACGGTCGGTGACCGGGCGCTGCAGGATGCGGATCCGCTCGACCGCGGCCCAGCCGAAGAAGCCGTTGATGCGCTCGACCAGCTGCGGCATCTCGTGAGTCAGCAGCAGCGCGGTCGCCCCGTCCGTCTGCACCACCAGCGTCGCCGGGCGCGGGGTCTCGTCGAACTCGCCGCCGCGGCTGCCGCGCGGCCAGTCGAGCCGGATCGGCTGCACCCGGCCGGCATAGCGCTCGCCGACGATCTCCGGCCAGTCGGACAGGAGATCGGCGGCGGCAAAGCCGCGCTTGCGGCAGGCCGGCTCCAGCGTCTTGCCGATCAGGTCGGCAAGCGGACGCGCGCGTGTCACCCGGCGCATGTAGCCGGTGCCCGCTCCCGTATTGGTCCTGCTGTTCGACCTGCCGCCGGGTCGATATTGGCGCGAATCACTCATGTCCCCTGTTTCACGCGTGAATTGCGACCCTTTTGCGACGCGGGGGCTGCGGCCGGGCCTCCGTCACCATTGTCCACGTTGTGCGCACATCCCCGTCCGCGCCGCCTCCATCCACAGGCCGTACGGGCCGTGAAACACAGAAGACTTGAAATCCCCCCGTGCCGCCCGATCCTCTTGCCCCATGACCGCAGCCCCCACGACCGCAACCCACACCGCCTCCGCCCCCGATCTCGCCGCCGCGCTGCTCGCCTGGTACGACCGGCATGCCCGCGTGCTCCCCTGGCGCGTGTCGCCGCGCGACCGTGGGCAGGGGCAGGCCCCCGATCCCTACCGGGTGTGGCTCTCCGAGATCATGCTGCAGCAGACGACGGTGCAGGCCGTGAAGCCCTATTTCGCCGCCTTCACCGAGCGCTGGCCGACGGTGGCGGATCTTGCCGCGGCGGACGAGGCCGACGTCATGAAGGCCTGGGCGGGGCTCGGCTATTATTCGCGGGCGCGCAATCTCAAGGCCTGCGCCGAGGCGGTCGTGCGCCATCATGGCGGCACCTTCCCCGATACGGAGGAGGGCCTGCGCGCCCTGCCCGGCATCGGCCCCTATACGGCGGCGGCCATCGCCGCCATCGCCTACGACCTGCCGGCCGCCGTCGTCGACGGCAATGTCGAACGCGTCACCTCGCGCCTGCATGCCATCGAGACACCGCTGCCGGCGTCCAAGCCGGACATCCGCTCCGCCGTCGCGCTGATGGTGCCGCGCGAGCGGCCCGGCGACTTCGCCCAGGCGATGATGGATCTCGGCGCCAGCCTGTGCAGCCCGCGCAAGCCCGCCTGCGCGCTCTGCCCATGGTCCGCCCCTTGCGAGGCCCGGCGCCTCGGCATCGCCGAGACCCTGCCGGTCAAGCAGCGCAAGGCGGCAAAGCCCACCCGCTACGGCCTCGCCTTCGTCGTGAAACGCGAGGACGGTGCGGTGCTGCTGCGCCGGCGCCCGCCAAAGGGCCTGCTCGGCGGCATGAGCGAGCCGCCGGTCAGCGCCTGGGGAGAAGATGTCGACGGCGGTGACTTCACCCTGTTGCCGCCGGAGCTGGCCGCCGCGCGGCTGCGCTGGACGCGCGTTGCCAGCGACGTGCGGCACACGTTCACCCATTTCCATCTGGAGCTTGCGGTCTGGCACGCCACGGCACCGATGGACCTTGCCGCGCCGGACGGCTGCTGGTGGTCGGCGCCTTCCGACATCGGCAGCGAGGCGCTGCCGACGGTGATGCGCAAGGCGGTCGAGGCGGGCCTCAAGGCCTGACGTAAAGTTCCTCAGCAATTCGATTGCGTTTTCCGAAGAACTGCCGCATAGACGCGCACCTTTCGCCGTTGCGGAGACTTCGGCCGATGTTCACGCATTCCATTCCGGCATTGTTTTCCAGGGAAGAAACCCGCGAGATCGTTCGCCTTGCGGACGACGCGCAGGCGGCTGCGGGCGGTCTCGTCGGCGGCCTCCAGCACAACGATATCCGCCGAGCGCAGATCGCCTGGCTCGACGACACCGGCAGCGCCGCCTGGGTCATGGAGCGGATCGTCTCGGCGGTGGCGACCGCCAATCGCGAGCAGTTCGACTTCGCCATCACCGAGTTCGGCGAGCGGCTGCAGGTCGCGACCTATGACGAGAGCAATGCCGGCCACTACGACTGGCATTCCGACATCGGCGACGGCCCCATCGCGCGGCGGCGCAAGCTGACCATCGTGGTGCAGCTCACCGAGCCGGCCGATTATCAGGGCGGCGAATTGCAGATCAATCTCGGCAGCGCCGTGTTGTCGGCCGAGCGCGGCATCGGCGATGCCACGCTGTTCGCCTCCTTCATGCTGCACCGGGTGGCGCCGGTCTCGTCCGGCCAGCGCAAGTCGCTGACCTGCTGGTGCCACGGACCGCAGTTCCGCTAGAACCGGGAGCGCCCTTTACTGGCCGCCTTTTACTGGAAAGCGGTCTCGGCAAAGGAGCGCAGCTTTCTGGAATGCAGCCGTTCGCGCGGCATCGCCCGCAGAATCTCCATGCTGCGGATGCCGATGCGCAGATGCTGCGCCACCTGCCGCTTGTAGAAATCCGTCGCCATGCCCGGCAGCTTGAGTTCGCCGTGCAGCGGCTTGTCGGACACGCACAGCAGCGTGCCGTAGGGCACGCGGAAGCGGAAGCCGTTGGCCGCGATCGTCGCCGATTCCATGTCGAGCGCGATGGCGCGCGACTGGGAAAAGCGCTGCACCGGCTCGCGGTGATCGCGCAGCTCCCAGTTGCGGTTGTCGATGGAGGCGACCGTGCCCGTGCGCATCACCCGCTTCAGCTCGTAGCCGGCAAGGCCGGTGATCTCCTCCACCGCCCGCTCCAGCGCCACCTGCACCTCGGCCAGCGGCGGGATCGGCACCCAGGTCGGCAGGTCCGCGTCCAGCACATGGTCTTCGCGCACATAGCCATGGGCCAGCACATAGTCGCCGAGCTTCTGGCTGTTGCGCAGGCCGGCGCAGTGACCCAGCATCAGCCAGGCATGCGGGCGCAGCACCGCCACATGGTCGGTGATGGTCTTGGCGTTGGACGGACCGACGCCGATATTGATCATGGTGATGCCGGAGGCGTCCGGACGCACCAGGTGATAGGCGGGCATCTGCGGCAACCGCTGCGACTGCCCGTCCTGCCGCTCGCGGCCCGCCTCCGTCACCAGGTTGCCCGGCTCGACAAAGCGGGTATAGCCGCTTGCCGGATCGCTCATCAGCTCCTGCGCCAGCCGGCAGAACTCGTCGATATAGAACTGGTAGTTGGTCAGGATGACGAAGTTCTGGAAATGCTCGGCCGCCGTCGCGGTGTAGTGCTGCAGCCGGTGCAGCGAATAGTCGACGCGCGGCGCGGTAAAGGGTGCCAGCGGCCGCGGGGCTCCCGCCGGCACCTCGAAGGTGCCGTTGACGATGGCATCGTCCAGGATCGACAGGTCCGGCAGGTCGAAGACATCGGCCAGCGGGCGCTGCAGCACCTCAGCCGCCCCTTCCACATGGGTGCCGTCATAGAAGGCGAAATGCAGCGGGATCGGCAGGGAGCTCGTTCCCACCTCCACCGGCACCTCGTGATTGCGCAGCAGCAGCTCGATCTGTTCCTTGAGATAGTTGCCGAACAGGTCCGGGCGCGTCACCGTCGCTGCGTGGACGCCGGGGCCCGACACGAAGCCATAGGCCAGCCGGCTGTCGATGCGCGAATGGGTGGCGGTGGCGATCCGCACTTCCGGATAGCAGGCACGCACCCGCCCTTGCGGAATGCGGCCCGCCAGGAAGTCGGCAAAGGCATCGCGCAGGAAAGCGGCGTTGGTCTCGAACAACTCCCGCAGCCGGTCGACGGCGGCCTGCGCGTCCGTAAAGGCCTGGTAGGGAGCGTGCGGCGGCTCCCAGGTCGCCAGTTCCTGCGAGGGATCGGTGTTCGTGAACTCGTTGCCCATGGGCGTGCCTTTCTTTCTCTTGTTATTCTGGCAAGCCATTATGAAATTTCTTGCGGGGGCCGAAAAGTTTTTTCTCAGACGGTTTTCACGCCGCCGGCCATGCCCCTCCCGTTAACCTTCCCGCGCCGCGGCCGTTGCATTTCGCAAGTCCCCTCCCGGCCTGTTCCGAAAATCGGCAGGCCATGCAGGACATTAGGCAGAACTTGCCGCCCCGGCCCCCTTGCCCCAGCCGTTAACGAAGCGAAGCAGTGCGCCCCCGAAGGCCGCGAAAGGTAAACAGAGGATTGATTCAAAAGGCGTTTTTTTCTCCGGCGCCTTAACTCCCGATTTACCAAGCCCGGTAACCATGATGCTCGTAATTGCGTGAGGTTCTGCGTCGCAATGAGTGTACAGCGTATCGGGGTGCCCACCGTGGCACCCCACTCCTTCCGAGCCCGTTCGACCGCCCCCAGCGCCGCCCCCGGCGCCGAGTGGATGGACACGATCATCAAGGGCGACTGCGTGGCGGCTCTCGAGCGCCTGCCGAAGGCGTCGGTGGATCTCGTCTTCGCCGACCCGCCTTACAATCTCCAGCTGGGCGGTGAGCTACATCGCCCGGACCAGTCGCGGGTGGATGCCTGCGACGACCATTGGGACCAGTTCGACAGCTTCGAGGCCTATGACGCCTTCACCCGTGCCTGGCTGATGGCCGTGCGGCGCGTGCTGAAGCCGGATGGCGGCCTGTGGGTCATCGGGTCCTATCACAACATCTTCCGGGTCGGCACGATCCTTCAGGATCTCGGCTTCTGGATCCTCAACGATGTCGTGTGGCTGAAGTCGAACCCGATGCCGAACTTCCGCGGCAAGCGCTTCACCAACGCCCACGAGACGATGATCTGGGCGTCGAAGTCGAAGGACGCGAAGTACACGTTCAACTACGAAGCCCTGAAGACGTTCAACGACGACCTGCAGATGCGGTCCGACTGGAACCTGCCGATCTGCACGGGCAGCGAGCGGCTGAAGGATGGTTCGGGGCAGAAGGTGCATCCGACCCAGAAGCCGGAAAGCCTGCTCTACCGGGTGCTGCTTGCTTCGAGCAATCCGGGCGACGTTGTGCTCGATCCCTTCTTCGGCACCGGCACCACCGGTGCGGTCGCCAAGCGGCTCGGCCGTCATTTCGTCGGCGTCGAGCGCGAGCAGGACTATATCGACGCCGCCAGGGCCCGCATCGATGCGGTCACGCCGGCGGAAGACGCCGCGCTGGCGATCAGCCAGGGCAAGCGTGCCGCCCCGCGCATTCCCTTCGGCAACCTGCTGGAGGCCGGCCTGCTGGCGCCGGGAGCCGAGCTGACCTGCGCCAAGGGCCGCAAGCGCGCCACCGTGCGTGCCGACGGCTCGCTCGCCAGCGGCACCCATGCCGGATCGATCCACAAGGTCGGTGCGCTGGTCCAGGGCCTGGAGGCCTGCAACGGCTGGACCTACTGGCATTACGAGGATGCCGGCAAGCTGAAACCCATCGACGCGCTGCGCGAGACGCTGCGCGGCGCCAAGGCCGCCTGACGCACCCCGTCCGGCGCCCGCCCGTTCCTGAGAAGCGCTTCCCCGCGCGAAGGGCCGCCTCCGACCGGACACTCCGGCGGGGGCGGTTCCGCGTGCGGCACCCGCATCAGGCGACGCCGAGAGGCCCCTCGCCACGCTCGATCATCAGGGGCACGATCAGGTCTTCCTCGTCGTCGAGATGCCGCATCAGGCCGTTCACCAGCAGGTCGCTGTCGGCGGCATAGGTGTCCGCCGCCCGGCGGATACGGTCCATGTCGCCGCCCTCCAGCAGGCCCAGCAAGCCATTGGCGCTGGTGATCACCCGGCCGATACGCTCATGGATCAGCTCGTGATCGTTTTCCAGGATGTCGAAGCCGCGTTTGAGCCGCGTCTCCGCCGCCGCGAAGACCGGAAAATAATGCTGGTCCTCGATCATGTGGTGATGGTGCAGCTCGGTCAGGAAGTGCTGCAGGCGCGGCGCGAAGAAGCCGCCGAACTGCATCGCCTCGACCTCCCCCTCGCGAAACCGCGTCAGCGCATCGGTCAGCGCCCCGCCCAGCTGGCGGAACCCGTCATGGCGAGTCAGCCAGAAGCGGGCGAGATTGCCGAGCTCCGCATTCCCGTCCCAGCCCTCGCGCGGATGGCGGCGCAAAAGGTACAGCAGTTCCTCGGAAAGCCCCTGCCGCAAGTCGAGATCGTCTGTCACCGCCACCGCTCCTGACGTTTTCCTGATGTTCTCCGCCCCGCCTCATGCGGCAAGATGGGGCGCAAGGTCAATGCGGCAACGCGGGATAGGGCGGCGATGTCCTCGGATCCGCTCCACTCGCCCCGCCCTCTCCCGGCGTCCTCCCGGACGGCGCGTGAGCGCCGAGCCGGGACCGGAGAGCCGACGGCGTTTGAGGGGCGCTTCTGCCCGAAGCCACATATCAGGGTGTCGTCCCGGTTCCGGCGCAGCCGGAGACCGGGAACCAGTAACCACGGCACGGGCGGCACCGTCCTCGGAGCCGCCCCAGGCCCGGCTGAGGCCGGTGCGGCACCACGCAAACCAGCGGATACTGGACGCCTGCCTGCGCAGGCGTGACAGCCGAGAGGATGCCTCCCCCCAAACGAAAACGCCCGGCGCAAGGCCGGGCGTTCGGTTCGTTCAGCCGGCACAAATCCCCGGCGTTACTCCGCGGCCTGCGGCTGCACCGCCTGGGCTGCCGGGCGCTCCCACTTGAGCACCGGGTTGCGCGCCGCCCGCGTCTCGTCGAGACGGCCGCGCGGGGCATGGAACGGCGCCCCCTTGAAGCGGTCCGTCTCGCCCTTCTGCGCGCTCAGGACGAGGTCGCGCATGGTGGCGATGAACAGATCGAGCGAGGAGCGGCTCTCCGATTCCGTCGGCTCGATCAGCATCGCGCCGTGGACGACCAGCGGGAAATACATGGTCATCGGGTGGTAGCCCTCGTCGATCATCGCCTTGGCGAAGTCGAGCGTGGTGACGCCGGTATCCTTGAGGAAGCTGTCGTCGAACAGCACCTCATGCATGCACCAGCGCTGGCCGAAGGGCAGGCTCATCAGGTCCTGCAGGCCGACGCGCACATAGTTGGCGTTGAGCACCGCGTCCTCGGACGCCTGCTTCAACCCGTCGGCGCCGTGGCTCTTCATGTAGGCGAGCGCGCGCACATACATGCCCATCTGGCCGTGGAAAGCGGTCATCCGGCCGAAGGGCTGCTCGCCGTCCTTGAGCTCGGCATCCGTTTCCACCCACTCGATGCCGCCCTCGCCCTTGCGCAGGAAGGGCAGCGGCGCGAACGGCGCCAGGCGCTCCGACAGCACCACGGGACCTGCACCGGGACCGCCGCCGCCATGCGGGGTGGAGAAGGTCTTGTGCAGGTTGATGTGCATGGCGTCGACGCCGAGATCGCCCGGACGGGCCTTGCCGACGATGGCGTTGAAGTTGGCGCCATCGCAGTAGAAATAGCCGTCCGCGGCGTGGATCGCCTCGGCGATGGCGATGATGTCGCGCTCGAACAGGCCGCAAGTGTTCGGGTTGGTCAGCATGATGCCGGCGATGTCGCCCTCATGCTCCTTGATGCGCGCCTTGACCGCCGCCGGATCCACCGTGCCGTCCTCGCGCGCCTCGATGGAGACCACCTTGTAGCCGAGAAGCGCGGCCGTTGCCGGGTTGGTGCCATGGGCCGATTCCGGCACCAGGACGATCTTCGGGTCGCGCCCGGCCGCCTGATGCGCGGCCTTGATCGCCATCATGCCGCACAATTCGCCATGGGCGCCGGCCTTCGGGCTCATCGCCACCGCGCTCATGCCGGTCATGGTGACCAGCCAGTGCGCCAGCTCACCGATCAGCTCGACCGCGCCGGTCACCGTCGACAGCGGCTGCAAGGGATGCACGTCGCCGAAGCCCGGCAGGCGCGCCATCTTCTCGTTGAGGCGCGGATTGTGCTTCATCGTGCAGGAGCCGAGCGGATAGAGCCCCGCGTCGATGGCGTAGTTCTTGGACGACAGGCGCACATAGTGGCGCATGGTCTCCGGCTCGGTCAGCGCCGGCAGGTCCGGCACCGCCTTGCGGGCGTGGCTGCCCAGCGCCGGCGCAAAGTCCTCCGCCTCGTCGAGGTCGACGCCGCACACGTCCATGCGGCCGATCTCGAAGAGCAACGGCTCTTCCATGGCCAGCGCCTTGTTGCCGGTGAAGGTCGCACGCTCGCTGGTGATCGCCGTCTCGGCAGGGGCGGACGGACGGCCCTGATTGTTCATGCTCATGCCAGCACCTCCTTCAGTGCCGCGACGAAGGCCGCGCGGTCCTCGTCGGAATTGACTTCGCTCGATGCCACGAGCAGCAGGTCGGCAAGGTCGGCCTGGCCCGGCTCCAGCCGCGACACCGGCACGCCGCCGAGCACGCCCTTTTCCGCGAGCGCCTCGACCACCTCGGCCGCCGGCTTCGGCAGCTTGACGGTGAACTCGTTGAAGAAGGCGTCGTTGAGCACCTTGACGCCGGCAACGCCTTCCAGCGCGCCCTTCAGCTTCACCGCGTTGGCGTGGTTGATGCGGGCGAGCTTGGCGAGGCCGTTGCCGCCGAGCAGCGTCATGTGGATGGTGAAGGCCAGGCAGCAGAGGCCCGAATTGGTGCAGATGTTCGACGTCGCCTTGTCGCGGCGGATGTGCTGCTCGCGGGTCGAGAGCGTCAACACGAAGCCGCGCTTGCCGTTGGCATCGACCGTCTCGCCGCACAGGCGCCCCGGCATCTGGCGGATGAACTTCTGGCGCGTCGCGAAGAGGCCGACGTAAGGCCCGCCGAAATTGAGGCCGTTGCCGATGGACTGGCCCTCGCCGACGACGATGTCGGCGCCCTGCTCGCCCGGCGCCTCGATCAGGCCCAGCGACACCACCTCGGTGAAGACGGCAATCAGCAGCGCGCCATGGGCATGCGCCTTCTCGGCGATCGGCTTCAGGTCGATCAGCTGGCCGTAGAAGGACGGCGACTGCACCACCACGCAGGAGGTCTCGTCGTCGATGGCCGCCAGAATGTCCTCGGTGCCTGCGGGGTCGGCCGGCAGTGCCTCGACCCGGTCGCCGGCCATCGAGCTCAGACCCTCGACCACCTGCCGATACTGCGGGTGCAACCCGCCGGACAGCACCGCCTTGTTGCGGCGGGTCACCCGGTGCGCCATCAGCACGGCTTCGGCCGTGCCGGTCGAGCCGTCATACATGGAGGCGTTGGCGACTTCCATGCCGGTGAGCGCGGCCACCTGGGTCTGGAACTCGAAGAGATACTGCAGCGTGCCCTGCGTCACCTCCGGCTGGTACGGCGTGTAGGAGGTGAGGAATTCGGAGCGCTGGATCAGGTGGTCGACGCTGGCCGGCACATGATGCTTGTAGGCGCCGGCGCCGACGAAGAACGGCACCGAGGAGGCGGCGACATTCTTGCCGGCCATGCGCGACAGGTCGCGCTCGACCGCGAACTCGCTCTGGCGGCGCGGCAGATCCAGCAGACCGTCGATGCGGGCGCTCTTGGGGATGTCGACGAAGATCTCGTCCACATCCGAAATGCCGACACGCGCCAGCATGTCGGCACGGTCGGTATCGGACAGCGGCAGATAGCGCATGTCACGCTCCTTGGGAGTTGTCGGCAAGCGTGGCGGGCACGGCCTCGACCACGATCTCGCTCTTGACGGAATTGGCGATGAAGCAGGCCTCGTGCGCCTGGTGATGCAGGGCGTCGATCCGGCCCGGCTCGGGCAGCGTGTCGCCGGCCAGCACGAGCTGCGGGCGCAGCGTAACGCGGGTCACGGCCATCTTTCCGGGCGCGACCCGCTCCATGGTGCCCTCGGCCGCGTCGCGGTAGCTCTCGACCACCAGCCCGTCGCGGCGGGCAAGATCGAGGAACCACAGCATGTGGCAGCTGGAGATCGCGGCCACGAAGGCCTCTTCCGGGTCGATTGCCGCCTCGACGGAGTTGGGCAGCGGCACGACACTCGGCGAAGCCGAGGCCGGCACGGTGATACCGCCGTCGAAGGACCAGTCATGGCCGCGGCTGTAGGCGTTGGCGGCAAAGTCGCCCTGCCGCCGCCAGCTCACATCGGCCCGGTAGAGGTGCCGTGCCATGGATCAGAGCCCCTCTACATGCGCCTTGTAGGCGGCCTCGTCCATCAGGCTGTCGAGCTGCGAGGTGTCGGCCAGGCGGATCTTGACGAACCACGCCGCGCCTTCCGGATCCTCGTTCACCTTGCCCGGCTCGTCGGCCAGCACGCCGTTGGCCTCGACGATCTCGCCGTCGAGCGGGGCATAGACCTCGGAAGCTGCCTTGACGCTTTCGACGACCGCCGCCTCGTCGCCCTTGGAGACCTTGCGGCCGACCTCGGGAAGCTCGACGAACACGACGTCGCCCAGCTGCTGCTGGGCATAGTCGGTGATGCCGACCGTGGCGACGTCGCCCTCGACGGTGATCCACTCGTGGTCTTCGGTGTAGCGGGTGCTCATTTCACTTGTCCTCCGGAAGGCCTTCAGGCCGCTTCAGGTTGTCTGGAACGATAGGCAAAGGGCCGTCAGGCGGACGGCTTGCGATAGTAGCGCTGGGGAACGAAGGGCATGTCGGCGATGCTCGCCTCGAGCTCGCGGCCGCGCACCACCAGCTTCACCGGCGTGCCGACACCCGCATGGGCCGGGTCGACATAGCCCATGGCAATCGGGGCACCCAGCGTCGGCGCGAAGCCGCCCGAGGTGAGAACGCCGATAACGCTGCCATCGGCGGCGCGGATCTCCGCGCCCTCGCGGGCCGGGGCACGGCCGGCGAGCGTCAGGCCGACGCGCACGCGCGACGGCCCGTCCGCCAGTTCGGACAGGATGCGGGCCGCGCCCGGAAAGTTGGCCTCGTCCTTGCGGCGCTTCTGCAGCACGAAGGTGATCGCGCCCTCGACCGGCGAGGTGGTCTCGTCGAGGTCGTGGCCGTAGAGGCAAAGCCCGGCTTCGAGGCGCAGCGAATCGCGCGCGCCGAGCCCGATCGGGGCGACGCGCTCGTCGGCGAGCAGGGCCCGGGCCAGCGGCTCGGCAGCACCGGCCGGCACGGAGATCTCGTAGCCGTCCTCGCCGGTATAGCCGGAGCGCGACACATAGACGGCGATGCCGTCGAACTCCATCTGCGCAACGCCCATGAAGGCCATGTCCGCGGCGGCGGGCGCATGGGCGGCCATCACCTCGGCTGCCATCGGGCCCTGCAGCGCGATCAGCGCGCGGTCCTCGATGACCTCCAGCTTCACGTTGTCGGGAAGGTTCGCCGCGATCAGCGCGTAGTCGACCGCCTTGCGCGAGGCGTTGACGACTAGGAACAGCCGGCCTTCGTTCTCGGCGCCCTGCGGCCGCGCGACCATCAGGTCGTCGACGATGCCGCCTTCGGCATTCAGAAGTACGGTGTAGCGCTGGCGGCCGGGCTTCAGCACGGCGACGTCGGAGGGAACCATCGCCTCGAGCGCGCGGGCCGTCGTCTCGTGGTCCGGGCCGACCAGCCAGGCCTGGCCCATATGCGACACGTCGAAGAGGCCGGCCTTCTCGCGGGTATGGCTGTGCTCGGCGATGATACCGGCGGGATACTGGACCGGCATCTCGTAGCCGGCGAACGGCACGAGACGCGCACCGAGCTCGCGGTGCAGGTCCGTCAGGGGCGTCGAAAGCAGAGGTCCGTCGGCGTGATCGGCCATGTGGTCGTCCTGGCGCTAGAGGGTCTGGTGACGCGAACACGGTTTCGTATCCACGCACCCCCTCTGTCCTGACGACCTGAGAGATTTCCCGCCCGGCTTCCGGTCCGTGACCGGCGCCCGTAATTGAGGCGGTTACTCCTTCGGTGAGCCCGGCCCCGACCCGAAGGGCGGTCCGGACTTCTTTCCAGAGCGTTGCTCGACCTGCGGTCCTTTTGCCTGAGAGTTTCCGGGGCGGTTGCTCCTTCGGCGCCGGCACCCGTGATGCCGATCTCTCCCGCAAGTCCTTGAAGCAGGATCGCGAAGACGTGCGTCTTCAGGTCCCTGCCGGCGGCGCACAACGTCCACGCCGCCTTTCGTGTCGCATTGTCGACAGCGCCTGTCGCACTGTCAACATGCCCTCCCTATTGCCGACGTTTTCCCTTCTCGTCCAGCGCAATCTGCACCTTGGCCGAACCGCCCTGGGGAATAGAGACATTCTCCTCCACCAGCGCCCACTGCTCCGCCGGCGCGCCCGCGCCAAGCGTCACCGGGATGGACAGCTGGCGAACCTGCGGCTTGGCCTTTGCAGCGTCGGTATCCGAGACGGAAATGCGCAGCGGCAGCAGGATCTCGCCACCCGGCCAGGCCGGGCCCGGCGTCACGCGTCCGGACACGCCGACAGTCATCAGCACGCCGCCATCGGCGCCGCGCTGGCACTTGCGCGCCCACTTCTCGATATTCGCCTGGTAGCGCAGGCCCTGCGGGTCGTCCTGCTTGCCCCGATCGTAGGTCATGAGCAGATAGCCGTCGGGCTCCACTCCCAGCGGCGGACAGGGGACCTCCTGGCGGAAGGTCTCGGGGTTGATGTCCTCCACCACCGACTTGCCGGCGGCGTTGCCGGAGATCACGGTCTTGGCCACATCGTTGCTGACCCCTGCGATATCCGTACCGCAGGCCGCAACGGCAAGGCCGAGTGCGAGCGAGGCGAGCGGGCCCGTACGACGGATCCAGTCGGCGTGCTGCATGCCAATCTTCCCAATTCTGCTCAAGGACGCATACTCGTTCAGGGGAACGTCTATATCAGGCGGACCGGCGCTTGGCGAGCGGCTGCGGGCGCGCGGCGATTTCCCGCCTCACGACTTGGCCGGCCACCCTTGACACGCCCTGCCCCCATACCTCTATTGCCAGCAAAGCCCGTGCGTCGCGGCTCCCCGCCGACGCCGACTGCAAGGAGGCCCTCTTGGCTTCAGACCCTTCCGCCGGAAACCGCCCGCCGCTCAAGGTGCTGCTCTGCGCCCCGCGGGGCTTTTGCGCCGGTGTCGACCGTGCCGTCCAGATCGTCGAGCTGGCGCTCGAGCGCTTCGGCGCGCCGGTCTACGTGCGTCACGAGATCGTGCACAACAAGTTCGTCGTCGAGAGCCTGAAGACCAAGGGCGCCGTCTTCGTCGAGGAGCTGGACGAGATCCCGGACGGCCATCACGACCGCCCGGTGGTGTTCTCCGCTCATGGCGTGCCGAAGTCGGTGCCCGAGGACGCGCGCTCGCGCAACATGTTCTATCTCGACGCCACCTGCCCGCTGGTCTCCAAGGTCCACAAGGAGGCGGAGATCCACTTCCGCCGCGGCCGCGAGATCGTGCTGATCGGCCATGCCGGCCATCCGGAAGTCATCGGCACGATGGGCCAGCTGCCCGAGGGCGCGGTGCGCCTCGTCGAGACGGTGGAGGACGCGCGGGCGTTCGAGCCGGCCGGCGACCGGCCGCTCGCCTGGATCACCCAGACCACGCTGTCGGTGGACGACACCGCCCAGATCGTCGAGGTGCTGACCGCCCGCTTCCCCGACATCGTCGCCCCGCACAAGGACGACATCTGCTACGCCACCACCAACCGGCAGGAAGCGGTGAAGGCCGTTGCCCCGGACGTCGAGGCGCTGATCGTCGTCGGCGCGCCGAACTCGTCGAACTCGCAGCGCCTGCGCGAGGTCGCCGAGCGTGCCGGCTGCCCGGTCGCGCTGCTGGTGCAGCGCGCCGCCGACATTCCCTGGGACGCGCTTCCGCCGCTGACGAGCCTCGGCATCACCGCCGGCGCTTCCGCGCCCGAGGTCTTGGTGGAGGAGATCATCGCCGCCTTTGCCGAACGCTACGAGGTCACCGTCGACAGCGTGCGCACGGCCGAGGAGACGATCTCCTTCAACCTGCCGCGCGCCTTGCGCGAGGCGGCCGAGTAACGTCGCGCGGCAACGGGGGGAAAGCGGATGGAGTGGCTTGGCGTCTTCGTCGCGGTGTTCGCGATCTTCCTGCCGGCCCTGATGCTGCCGGGGCCGGACTTCATCGCCGTCGTGCGCTCCTCGATGGCGCATGGCGCCCGCGCCGGACTGCTGACCACCGCCGGCGTCTCGCTCGGCCTTGGCGTCTACGCGACGCTCTCGCTCGTCGGCCTCTCCGCCCTGCTCGTGCAGTACCAGTGGCTTGCCGTGGTGCTGCGCGTTGCCGGCGGGCTCTACCTCGCCTGGCTCGGCCTCCGGCTGCTCTTTGCCCGGCCACAGGAGCTGGAGCTTGATGCTGCCGCCCGCACCCCGCGCCGCAATCCGCTGATCTTCGGCTTCCTCGTGACCATGACCAACCCGAAGGCCATCGTGCTGTTCGCCAGTGTCTTCGCCACCTCGGTCAGCGCCCAGACACCGGCCTGGGTGCTCGTCGCCATGGTGGCCCTGGTCGTCGTCTCGGCCGCGCTGTGGTACACGCTGGTCAGCCTGTTCATGTCGTCCGCGCCGGTGCTGCGCCGTTTTGCCGGCCTGCAGCACTGGATCGAGCGCGTGGCCGGCGCCTGCTTCGTCGCCATCGGCGGGCGCATCCTTGCCGATGCACGCAATCCGCTCTCGCCCTGACCCTTCTCACGCCCGGAAAACGAACCCGACCCCATGGCTGTCTACACTGACGTCTCGGACGAGGACCTTGCGGCCTTCGTCGCCCTTTACGATATCGGCGACACGCTGGCCCTGAAGGGCATCGCCGAAGGCGTCGAGAACTCGAACTTCCTGCTGCACACGACGAGCGGCTATTTCATCCTGACGCTCTACGAGAAGCGGGTGAACCCGGCCGACCTGCCGTTCTTCCTGGAGCTGATGCGCCATCTGGCGGCGCGCGGCATTTCCTGCCCGCAGCCGATCGCCGCGCGCTCCGGGGCCATGCTGGGCGAGCTGGCCGGCCGGCCCGCCGCCATCATCTCGTTCCTCGACGGCATGTGGGTGCGCCGGCCCAAGCGCGAGCATTGCGCGGAGCTCGGCGAGGCGCTCGCCCGCTTCCATCTCGCCGGTTCGGACTTTGCCGGCCAGCGCCCCAACACCCTGTCGGTGGACAGCTGGAGGCCGCTGCTCGGCGCCTCGCTCGACCAGGCCGACACCGTCGTCCCGGGTCTCGGCGCAGAGCTGACCGCCGAGCTCGACCATCTGGAGAGCCGCTGGCCGACCGGTCTTCCCTCCGGCGTCATCCACGCGGATCTCTTTCCCGACAACGTCTTCTTCATTGGCGAGCGTCTGTCCGGGCTGATCGACTTCTATTTCGCCTGCAACGATGCCTTCGCCTATGACGTGGCGATCTGCCTCAATGCCTGGTGTTTCGAGCCGGACCTCTCGTTCAACGTCACCAAGGCGCGGGCGCTGCTCAACGGTTATCGCCAGGTGCGCGACTTCACGGATGCGGAGTTCGCCGCCCTGCCGCTCCTGGCGCGCGGCTCGGCCCTGCGCTTCCTGCTGACCCGCCTGCACGACTGGCTGCGCGTGCCGCCGGGCGCGCTGGTCACACCGAAGGACCCGCGCGAATACCTGCGCAAGCTGCGCTTCCATCAGGGCGTTTCCACCGCCTCCGACTACGGGCTCGCCCCATGAGCGAGGCAGCGGCGGAGACGCGCGTCACCATCCACACGGACGGTGCGTGCTCGGGCAATCCGGGTCCCGGCGGCTGGGGCGCGATCCTGCGTTTCGGCGAGCATGAGCGCGAGCTGTGTGGCGGCGAGGCCCAGACCACCAACAACCGCATGGAGCTGACGGCGGCCATCGAGGCGCTGAACGCCCTCAAGCGCTCGTGCAAGGTCGACCTGCACACCGACAGCACCTATGTGCGCGACGGCATCACCAAGTGGCTCTACAACTGGAAGCGCAACGCCTGGCGCACCGCCGACAAGAAGCCGGTGAAGAATGCCGAGCTGTGGCAGGCGCTTGATGCGGCACGCGGCCGCCACGACGTCACCTGGCACTGGGTCAAGGGTCATGCCGGGCACGACGAGAACGAGCGCGCCGACGAGCTCGCCCGCAAGGGCATGGCACCGTTCAAGAAAAAGTAGCCGTCCCGCGGGGGCGGCCCGACTTCTCGGATCAATCCTCGACGAACGCGCGCAGCCGCGCCGCCGCATCGTCCCACTGCCGCGAGGCCCGCTCCAGATAGCGGCTCGCCTCGGCCAGCCCGGCCGGCTGGATGGCGAAGCGGCTCTCGCGGCCGACCCGGGTGCTGGAGACGACGCCCGCCTCCTCCAGAACGGCCAGATGCTTGCTGATCCCCTGCCGGGTCAGGCCGGTGCCGCGCGTCAGCTCGACGACCGACTGCGCGGGCCCGTCCGCCAGCCGGGACAGCAGCGCCAGACGTGTCGGGTCGCCGAGCGCGGCGAACACCGAGGCGACGGAGGACGAGTCAGCTCGAGGGCGCGACATGCCTGGCAATGTTCTCCGCCTGGATGTTCCAGCCCTGGGTGTTGCCGCGCAGGACCTCGAGCCGCCGCGCATCCGACAGAGCCTCGAAGCCGCTTTCGGTGATCGTCAGCAAGGTTCCCCCCTCCACCGGCTCCAGCCGGAACTCGACCAGCGTCGTGGGCTGATCGCCAACCGCGAGGCCGGACGCCTCGTCGAAATCGTGCCACCTGAAGGAGAGCAGCCGCTCCGGCTCCATCTTCTCCACGGTGGCGAGCCAGGGATAATGTTCGTAGCCGGGATAGGTCATCCGGCCGGTCGAGATGCTGCCGGGAACGAACGGCCCGTCGAGCCTGACCCGAAACCACGCGCCGAATTCCTCGTGGTCCGACAGCGCCCGCCAGACCCGCGAAACCGGCGCCTTCAACTCCACCTTCTTGACGATCCTGTCGCTCATCACGCAACCCTCCGGTTGCCTTTTACCTTACAGCACAGGGATCAAAACGCAACCATTCGGTTGCCTTTCAAGGATTGGGAAAAGGGATCCAATTTCCCGCGCGGTCTTACGACCGCAGCGCGTCCATCTCCGACTGCAGCAGCTTGGTCGCTTGCGCGGCTTCCATCGGCTGGCCGAACAGGAAGCCTTGCGCGTATTCGCAGCCGAGCTGGTGCAGCTCGAGCGAATCGGACTCCGTCTCCGCCCCTTCCGCCACCACCTGCATGCCGAGGTCGTGGCCGAGCGCGATGATCGAGCGCAGGATCACCGGACGGGCACTGCGGCCGTTCGGGCGCACGAAGGACTGGTCGACCTTGATCGTGTCGAAGCGGAAGCGCTGCAGGTAGCTGAGGCTGGAATAGCCGGTGCCGAAATCGTCCAGCGACAGGCCGGCGCCGAGCGCGCGCAGCCGCTCCAGCATCCGCGCCGAATATTCCGGATTGGCCATCACCACCGATTCCGTCAGCTCCAGCTTGAGCGTTCCCGGCGCGATGGAGGAGCGCGACAGCACCGACTTCACGTCGTTGATCAGGTCGTGGCGCAGCAGCTGCAGCGAGGAGATGTTGACGCTGGCGAACAGCGGCACCGGCAGGCGGAAGGTCTGCTGCCAGTCGGCGAGCTGGCGCGCACCCTTGTCGAGCACGAACAGGCCCAGCTCGTTAATGATGCCCGACTGCTCGGCGATGGGGATGAATTCCGCCGGCGAGATCGCCCCGCGCGTCGGGTGGTTCCAGCGGGCCAGCACCTCGAAGCCGGCGATGGAGCGGTCCACCAGGCGCACGATGGGCTGGTAGAACACGGTGATGCCGTCGGTCTTCAGCGCCTTGCGCAGGTCGCCTTCCAGCTCGGCGCGGCTGCGCGTGCCGGTCTGCAGCGTCGGGCGGAACACCTCCACCCGGTCGCCGCCGAGCCGCTTGGCATGGTTCATCGCCATGTCCGCCTCGCGCATCAGCTCGGCCGCCGAGGACCCTTCGGTCTCGTAGATGGCGATGCCGACGGAGGAGGTCAGGAACACTTCCCGCTCGCCGAAGGTGATGGGCGAGCGCACCGCGCGGCGCACCGCGTCGGCGAAGGCGGCGATCCGGTCGGCCGACTGTTCGGAGAGAAGCAGCAGCGCATAGGTGTCGCCGGACAGGCGCGAGAGCGAATCCTGCGGCTTGAGCTGGCGCGAGACGCGCCGCGCGATGGTCAGCAGGATGCTGTCGCCGGCGGACAGTCCGATGGAATCGTTGACCTGCTTGAAGCGGTCGAGATCGATGATCAGCACGGAAGGACGGCCGAGCTTTTCCGCGCGCGAGCGGGCGATGGCCGCCTGCAGCCGGTCCATGAACAGCTCGCGGTTGGGCAGGCCGGTCAAGTTGTCATGCACCGCATCGTGCAGCAGCCGCTCCTCGGTCACCTTCTGGTCGGTGATGTCGAGCAGCGTGCCGACGCAGCGGATCACCTCGCCGTCGGAGCCGACGATGGGCCGCGCGCGCAGGCGGAACCAGCGGAAATGGCCGTCGTCGGCGCGCAGGCGGAAGGCCTGCGAGATGCGGCCGCGGCGCTGGTCGATCACCGCGTCCAGCGTGGTGCGGAACGTGTCGCGATCCTGCGGGTGCAGCACGTCGAGCCAGTCGCGCGCCGGTCCCTCCAGCAGGCCCTGCTTGAGGCCCAGCAGGTCCTCCACCTCGTTGCCGGTGGAGATGCGGTCGCGGTCGACGTCCCAGTCCCAGATGATGTCGCCGGAGCCGGTCAGCGCCAGCGCCCGCCGCTCCACGTCGGAAATCAGTCCTTGCGCGATGGCACCGCCCGCGAAGGCGTGCTGCATCACCGTGAAGCCGATCAGCAGCACGATCAGCACCAGGCCGCCGGCCAGCGCCGGCTGGACGATGTCGTTGGCCAACGATCCGGTCACGGTCATCGCCGCGCCCACCAGCCAGGACAGCAGCAGCACCCAGGTCGGCACCAGCATGATCGCCCGGTCGTAGCCCTGCAGCGCCAGCGCCGCGATCACCGCAAAGCCCAGCACGCCGATGATGCCGAGCGAGACGCGGGCGATGCCGGCGGCGACGGAGGGGTCCCAGACGGCGATGCCGAGCAGGCCGAGCACCAGGATCAAGGTGCCGAGCGCCAGGTGGCTGTAACGGATGTGCCAGCGGTTGAGGTTCAGATAGGCGTAGAGGAAGATGATCAGGCTCGCCGCCAGCGCCACCTCGGCGCAGGCGCGGTACAGCTGTTCCTCGCCCGGCGTGATCTGCAGGACCTTGTTCCAGAACCCGAAGTCGATGGTCAGGTAGGCCAGAACCGACCAGGCCAGAACCGCCGTCGCCGGGAACATGATCGTGCCCTTGACCACGAAGAGGATGGTCAGGAACAGGGCGAGAAGGCCGGAAATGCCGAGGATGATGCCGCGATAGAGCGTGTAGGCGTTGACCGTGTCCTTGTAGACGTCCGGCTCCCAGAGGCGCAGCTGCGGCAGGCCGGGCGTGCGCATCTCCACCACATAGGTGACCACCGCGCCGGGATCGAGCGTGATCAGGAAGACGTCCGCCTCCTGGCTCGACTGCCGCTCGGGCGCGATGCCCTGGCTCGGCGTGATCGAGGCGATGCGCGAGGCGCCGAGATCCGGCCAGATCAGCCGCGAGCCGACGAGCTGGAAGAACGGGGCGACGATCAGCCGGTCGATCTGTTCGTCGCCGGGATTGGACAGGGCGAAGACGGCCCAGCTGGTGTTGGTGCCGTCGCGCGAATTCACCTCGATGCGGCGGACGATGCCGTCGGCGCCGGGCGCGGTCGAGACCTGCAGGCTGGCGCCCTCGTTGGGATAGAGATCGACGGCGCCGGTCAGGTCCAGCGCATCGGTGGAGGAGCGAACCTCGACCGCCTCGATGGCTGCTGCCGGAGCATAGGTGATCAGCCACGCCGCCAGCGCGAGCACAAGGAACCTGAAAAGGGGCAAGCGGTTCGTCCGTTTCACGTCGCGCAACGCGCGTTGCCGGAGACTTATCGGCATCCAACCCATCTCACAAGATTTCTTTCTCTCCGGCACCGGCGTCCGTGCCGGGGTCCGCCGGGACCTGCGCCTGCCAGACGGCGACGCTTGCGGCGGAGATGGTGGCAAGGCCCTGCGGCGCGGCGGTATCGCCGGCCAGACGGGCGAACAGCAGATGATCCTGCCATTCCCCGGCGATACGCAGGTAGCGGCGGGCGTAGCCCTCGCGGCAAAAGCCGGCTTTTTCAAGGAGCCGACGCGAGGCGACATTGTGCGGCAGGCAGGCGGCCTCGACCCGGTGCAGCGACAGTTCAGAAAAGGCGAAGGCGAGCAGTGCCTGCACCGCCCGGCTCATATGGCCCCGTCCGGCATGCGGGGCGCCCATCCAGTAGCCGAGCGAGGCGGTCTGCGCCACGCCGCGGCGGATGTTGGACAGCGTCGCCCCGCCCACCAGCACCCCGTCGGCGAGGCGGAACAGGAAGAAGGGGTAGGCCCGGTCCTCGCGCATCTCGCGCGCATAGCGGCGCAGGCGCCGGCGATAGGAGGCACGCGACAGCTCGTCCGCCGCCCACAACGGCTCCCAGGGCTGCAGGAAGGCGTGGCTCGCCTCTCGCAGTGCCGCCCATTGGGCATGGTCCTGCGGCTGCGGCTGGCGCAGCATCAGGGCAGTGTCCCCCTCCCCCGCAATCAGGGTCCGGACCGGCTCGGAGCCGGAGAAGGCCCGGAACAAGGACATGTCCGCCTCCGTGCGGGTCTCAGGCGCCGACGGCGCGCGCCGGCATGGCACCACCCAGCCGCTCGGCCACCGCGTCGGCGTCGAGCGGCAGCGGCAGGCCGCCCGTCTTCGGCCCGACGACGGAGAGCGTCGGCACACCGGCGAAGACCTTGGCGGCGGCAGCGCGCACGCTGTCCAGCGTCACCGCGTCGATGCGGCTCTGGATCTCCTCCGGCGACAGTACCTCGCCATGGATCATCAGCTGGCGGGCGATCTGGCCCGCGCGGGCGGCGGGGCTTTCCAGCGACATCATCAGTCCGGCGCGGATCTGCGCCTTCGAGCGGTCGAGGTCGGCCTGCACGATCTCCTGCGAGGCGCGGCCGAGTTCGTCCACCAGCACGGGGAAGAGCTCGCCGATATCCTCCTCGCCGGTCGCCGCATGGACGCCGAACAGGCCGGTGTCCTGGAACGCCCAGTGGAAGGAGTAGATCGCGTAGCACAGGCCGCGGGTCTCGCGGATTTCCTGGAACAGGCGCGAGGACATGCCCCCGCCCATCACCGAGGCCAGCACCTGCACCGAGTAGTAGTCGGGCGCGCGGTAGGGCACGCCCTCGAAGCCCAGCACCAGCTGGACCTCCATCAGCTCGCGCTCCAGCAAGGTGCTGCCGCCGTTATAGTGGGCGGCGACCGGCTCGATGCTCGGCTTGCCCGACAGACCGCCCAGATGCTCTTCGGCCAGCTTCACCACCGCGTCGTGATCCACCGCGCCGGCGGCTGCCAGCACCATGTTCTCGGCCCGGTAATGCTCGGAAAGATAGGCGCGCAGGTCCTCCGGCGTGAAGGACATCACCGTCTCGCGGGTGCCCAGGATCGGCCGGCCGATCGCCTGGTTGCTCCAGGCGGTTTCCTGGAACTGGTCGAACACCTTGTCGTCGGGCGTGTCGTGCGCGGCACCGATCTCCTGCAGGATCACGTGCTTCTCGCGCGCCAGTTCCTCCGCATCGAAGCTGGAATTCTGCAGGATGTCGGCGATCAGTTCGACCGCCAGCGGCACGTCCTCGGCCAGGATGCGGGCATAGTAGTTGGTGTGCTCGACGCTGGTGGAGGCGTTCAGCTCGCCGCCGACCGCCTCGATCTCCTCGGCGATCTGCCGCGCCGTGCGGGTCGCCGTGCCCTTGAAGGCCATGTGTTCGAGCAGATGAGTGATGCCGTTCTGGTCCGGCGTCTCGGAGCGGGAGCCCGCTCCCACCCACACGCCGAGCGCGGCGGTGCGCAGGTGCGGCATGGTGTCGGTCACGACCCTGAGGCCGTTGGCCAGCCTCGTCACCCGCACCTGCATCAGGACACCTCCATCGTGGCGGCGCGGGCTGTATCGAGGATGTGGCGTTCGATCTCGCCGCGTTCGGCCGCCATCTTCGTGAAGCGCTCCGGCGCGCTCATCATCGGCTCCAGCTCCGGCGGCAGCGCCGGACGCACGCCGCAGGCCGCCTCCACCGCGTCGGGGAACTTGGCCGGATGCGCCGTCGCCAGCACCACCATCGGTGCATCGCTCGCCGGCTGCTGCTCGGCCACATGCAGGCCGATGGCCGTGTGCGGGTCGAGCAGGTAGCCGGTCTCGCGCATCGTGCGCTCGATGGTCGCCGCCGTCTCCGCCTCGCCGCAGCGCCCGGCATCGAAGCCCTCGCGAATCGCCGCCAGCGGGCCGTCCGCCAGCTCGAAGCGGCCGGACTGCGAAAGCCGCGCCATCAGCGAGCGGATTTGCGCGCCGTCGCGTCCGTGCACCTCGAACAGCAACCGCTCGAAGTTGGACGAGATCTGGATGTCCATCGACGGCGAGATCGTCGGCACCACGCCGCGGGTCTCGTAGGCGCCGTTTTCCAGCGTGCGGGCGAGAATGTCGTTGGCGTTGGTGGCGATCACCAGCCGCTCGATCGGCAGGCCCATTTGTGCCGCGACATAGCCGGCTAGGATATCGCCGAAATTGCCGGTCGGCACAGTGAAGGACACCGGGCGATGCGGCGCGCCGAGGGCGGCACCGGCCACGAAATAGTAGACCACCTGCGCGACGATGCGCGCCCAGTTGATCGAGTTGACGCCGGCCAGTTGCACCCGGTCGCGGAAGGCGGCATGGGTGAACATGCCCTTGAGGATCGACTGGCAGTCGTCGAACGTGCCGGCGAGCGCCAGCGAGTGCACATTGGCCTCGGTCGGCGTCGTCATCTGCCGGCGCTGCACGTCGGACACGCGCCCGTCCGGGAACAGGACGAAGATGTCGGTGCGCTCGCGGCCGCGGAAGGCCTCGATCGCCGCCCCGCCCGTGTCGCCCGAAGTGGCGCCGACGATGGTGGCGCGCTGGTCGCGGGCGGCCAGCACATGGTCCATCAGCCGGCCGAGCAGCTGCATCGCCACATCCTTGAAGGCGAGCGTGGGACCGTGGAAAAGCTCCAGCACGAAGCGGTTCGGCGCCACCTGCACCAGGGGCGTCACCGCCGGGTGGCGAAAGCCCGCATAGGCCTCGCGGATCATCGCGGCGAGATCCTGCCGGGAAATGTCGTCGCCGACGAAGGGCTCGATAACCGCCTGGGCGACTTCCGCATAGGGACGTCCGGCAAAGCCGGCGATGGTCTCGCGCGACAGTTTCGGCCAGGTCTGGGGAACGTAGAGACCGCCATCCGCGGCAAGTCCGGTCAAAAGAACGTCGGAAAACCCGAGAACCGGCGCCTCGCCCCTGGTACTGACATATTTCACGGCGGCGATATCCTCCAGAAAGTCTCTCTTGCGAACCGGGAGCGGATGCGTCCGCCGCGCCAGTTCGCCCGGCGGGGCGGCTCCCCGTCCCTGGCGTTCCGGCCTCGGTCGCATCCCGGTCTGCGGTCCGGTGTGCCCTTGCAAGCCCGGCGGCCTGCCTGCCCCGGCAGCTCCGCCTCGTCCGGCCAGGCGCCCGTCGGGCGCTGGCGGTCAATGCTCAGGCGCACCCTATCCCTCGGCTCGGGTCCGGGCAAGCCGGATGGTTTGCCAGCAGCAATGCGCGCACCGGGTAACACGACCCGCCGCCCGCAAACCCGCGCCCGGCGCCGGGACCGCGCGGTGTTCAGGCGTGGCCGGCTTCGCTGGACAGCATGGCCGGCGCGATGCCGATCTTGGCGAGCGCCCGGTCCCACTTGCTGTCGAGCGCGGTGTCGAAGACGATTGCCTCGTCCGCCGGTCCGGTGATCCAGCCGTTCTCCTGGATCTCGGCTTCCAGCTGCCCGGCGCCCCAGCCGGCATATCCCAGCGCCAGCATCGCCTGTGCCGGCCCGCGCCCTTCGGCGATGGCGCGCAGGATGTCGAGCGTCGCGGTCAGGCAGATGCCGTCCTGCACCGGCATGGTCGAGTTGGCGATGACGAAGTCCTGCGAATGCAGCACGAAGCCGCGCCCGGTCTCCACCGGGCCGCCGCGATGCACCTGCATGCGGTCGGCCGGCGCCGGCAGGCGGATGCTCTCGTCGTCGGGGATGATGTCGAGCTGGCGCAGCAGCTCGGGAAAGCTGAGGCTCGGCGCCCGCTGGTTGACGATGATGCCCATCGCCCCTTCCGCCGAATGGGCGCACAGATAGATCACGGAATGCGCGAAGCGCTCGTCCGCCATCTGCGGCATCGCGATCAGCAGCTGCCCCGCGAGCGAGGTCCGGCTGAGGTCGTCGCTTTTCATGGCCCCTGGTTCCTCTCCTGCGCCCGGCCCATTTCGCCGGGCCCGTCTCGCCCGGCCACTATCGCCCGCCCATCCTGCCGGCACGCCCTGCGGCATGTTTCTCCGGCCTGCGGCCGCGAAGCGGCGCGCTAGCGGGGCTCCATCTTACGTCGGGCCTTGCAGCATGTTAACCGCCGCAGCGCCCGCGATCACGCAGATGTGGCGCTTCGCCTGTGGACCCGCAAGGCGATTTGCGCCAACACTGCCAGTCGCTTGGCCGACAAGATGGAGCAATTCGCCGGGATTGCCATGCAGAACAGGACCTTTTTTGCCCGCCGTAACTCGCGCGCCCTTGCGCGCCTTGCCGCAGCCGCCCTGCTGCTCGGGTCCCTGGCGCTTGCCGGCCCCTTCGGCGGTGCTGCCCAGGCCGGCGAAAGCCCGTGGATACGCGTGGGCGCGGCCGGCATCCGCCTCGTCTCAACCGGCCCCAACTCCACGGGCCCCACCACCCCTGGCGAGGCGCCGGCTGCCGGGGACGCGGCGCTGGAGATCCGCCTTGAGGACGGCTGGCATACCTATTGGCGCTTTCCGGGCGAGGCCGGTATTCCCACGGCCGCCGATTTCAGCGCCTCCTCGGGCCTTGCCTCGGCAAGCCTGCGCTTTCCCGTGCCCGAGCGCTATTCCGATCCTTACGCCACCTCGATCATCTATCACGACCGCATCGTGCTGCCGATCGACCTGGAGCCGACACCGGGCGAGACTGCGCCCGTGCTTCGCGCGCATGTGACGTTCGGCATCTGCCGCGAGATCTGCATGCCGGGCGAGGCCCAGCTGGAGCTGCCGCTGGCCGAAGGCGGACCGGACTTTACCGCCCGCCAGGCGATTTCCGCCGCAAGGGCCGCCCTGCCGCGGCCGCAGGGCGAGGCGCCGCCGCGCATTGCCGCCATCGAGCGGAAAGAGCTCTCCCCGGCCGAGGGCAAGGCGCCCGAGGAAACCCTCGTCATCACCGCCGAGCTGGCATCGCCGACCGATCTCGTCGACCTGTTCGCGGAAGGTGCGCAGGGCTCCTACAACGGCGTGCCGGTGCTGCTGGAGCGGGACGGTACCACAGCCCGCTTCACCCTGCCCGCGCGCGGCCTTGCGAGCAACAACGACGGCTCCCGCCCTCTGGCCCTTACGCTGGTGGAGGGCGCGACGGCCGTCGAGCATCGCAGCGAATTGCCGCCGGCGGCGAACTAGTCTGTCGCTGCCGCTCGACGGACGCGCCGGAACACCCTATGTCAGGAGGCGGACGCCATGCGGCGGCCTGCCGCATCGCGACGCCCTCCGGCTCACCTTTCTGAGGAGACTTCCGAACATGACGATCAAGGTTGGCGACACCCTGCCCGAGACCAAGTTCAAGATCATGACTGCCGACGGCCCGGCCGAGCGCAGCAGTTCCGATCTCTTCGCTGGCCGCACCGTGGTTCTCTTCGCGGTTCCCGGCGCCTTCACGCCGACCTGCCACAACAACCACCTGCCGGGCTTCGTCGAGCACGCGGACACGATCCTGTCCAAGGGCGTCGACGAGATCGCGGTGGTGTCGGTCAACGACGTGTTCGTGATGAATGCCTGGGCCAAGGCCACCGGCGCCGAGAAGATCACCTTCCTGGCCGACGGCAGCGCCGACTTCGCCAAGGCGATCGGCCTGGAGCTCGACGCCTCGGGCGCCGGCCTCGGCATCCGCTCCAAGCGCTATGCGATGATCGTCAAGGACGGCAAGGTCACGGCACTCAACATCGAGGAAATGCCGGGCAAGGCCGAGGTTTCGGGCGCCGCCGGCATCCTCGCCGCGCTCTGATCCTGACGCCTTCGGCCGGGACCTTCGCGCACCGGCCGGAGCCACCGCTTGCCGGTGCTTTTCAAGCCGGGCCGCCTCGCGGTCCGGCTTTTTCATGGCGTGGGCCATAACTCCGCCCTGACCCGGCACCTCGCGCGGCCCCCCCCCCAAGGATGTCATCCCGGTTTCGGCACAGCCGAAGACCGGGATCCAGTAACCCCGCGCGGTTCGAGTGAGGCCTCGGCGGTGCCGCTAGCGGCCTTCGCGATGGCCGGCAGACGCCTGTGCGCCACCATCCGCCCAGGCGGATACTGGACGCCTGCCTGCGCAGGCGTGACAGCCATAGAGGTGGCCATGCGCTCGCGCCTCGCCCCTGCCGGGGTTGCCATTGGATCCCGGATCGTCGGCCTTGCGGCCTCGTCCGGGATGACAACCGAGAGGGCGAGATGGCGATCAGCACCGGGTTGACGGCCCGAGAATGACACATCCGCCCGCATCCCCACGGCCGTCACCCCGGGCAAGCGCAGCGCGACCCGGGGCCTATTGGTTGCCAGAGCGGCTGTGACGACGCTTGATCGCTGCCCCACGGTTTCCGGCACTCCGTCCCTCCCTTCGTCACCCCGGACGGCGCGCAAGCGCCGAGCCGGGGCCGGAGAGCCGAAAACCTCTCGAAGGCACTCCCGAAGGCACTCCCGAAGGCTCCCACCACCGCCGTGCCTCCCCGGTCCCGGGTCGCGCTGCGCTTGCCCGGGAAGACGCAAGGGAGCGGCTGGTGCGTCGGTGGCAGGCCCCGAAGACGCTCCGCCCCTACTCCCCGGACGGGCGGCGGGTCTCGCTGCGGGCGAAGGCGATGAACACGCCGATCAGCACGAGGCCGAGGCCGTACCAGGTGACCGCGTATTGCAGGTGGTTGTTGCGGAAGGAGATGAGGGTCTCGCCCGCCTGCGGCAAGCCGCCGGCCGGCGTTGCCTCGGCGCGCAGGTCCACGCTGAAGGGCGCGAGCGGCGCATCGTCGACGCCGAGCGAGGCCGCCATCTTCGGCGCCTCGCGCACGAACCAGACCTGCGTCTTCGGATCGGCATCCAGCGTGAACATGTTGCCGCGTTCGTCGCGCCGCCACAGGCCGGTGATCTCCACCTCGCCTGCCGGCGGCTCGCTGCCCGGCCGGCTCTCGGGCAGGCGGCGGGACTCCGGCACGAAGCCGCGATTGACCATCACCACCGGGCCGGCCTCGGTGCGGAACGGGGCATAGACCAGATAGCCCGGGCCGCCGAAGGTGCCCTGCGGCTCGGTAAGCGCCAGATAGTAATAGACCTCGCCGTCCAGGAAGCGGCCCGTCAGGCGCACGGGCCGGTAGTCCCAGGCGTCCTCGTCGATCCCGGCCCACGCGTCCGGGGCGGGCGGATCCACGGGCGCAAGGTCGATGCGCTCCTCGACCCGCTCGATGAGCGCGAGCTTCCACTGCAGGCGCAGCACCTGCCAGGTGCCGAGCGCCATCAGCGCGCAGAACACGATGAAGGCCACCAGTGCCGGCAGCAGCAGGCGGCGCTTGGCGGCGGGCGCCGGCGCGGGGGATGCGTTACTCGTCAACCCGTCCCTCCTGGGCGCTGTGCTTGTATTGCTGGGCGATCATCAGGCCCTTGAGCGGCCGCAGCATGCCGAGGCCGAGAATGAGGGTGAGCGGCAGCCACAGAACCATGTGCACCCAGATCGGCGGGCGGATCGACATCTCCACGGCCAGCACCAGGCCGACGACGATGAAGCCGACGATCATGATGATGAACACCGCCGGGCCGTCGCCGCTGTCGGCGAAATCGAAGCTCAGGCCGCAATTGGAGCAGGACGGGCGGGTCGCCAGATAGCCCTTGAACAGACGGCCCTGGCCGCAGCGCGGGCAGCGTCCGGAAAGGCCGGTGCGCAGCGGGTCCTGCGGCGGATAATGCGCGCGGTCGGCGGTCGGTTCAGTCATGTGCGTTGCGCTCCTGGCGCTAGAGCCCTGCAGGCTACCGGACCGCGGGCGCGGTCAGGGGCGGATCTCGATCGGCGTACCGTTGGGAACCAGCCGCCAGATCTCATCCATTTCCGCATTGGTGACGGCAATGCAGCCGTCGGTCCAGTCGACATATTGATGCAGGAAGCCGAGCCAGCCCAGCCCGTTGCGCATGCCGTGGATCATGATCATCCCGCCCGGGTCCTCGCCGCGTTCGTTGGCGCGGCGCTTGTCGTCCTGGTCCGGATAGGAGATGTGCAGCGACAGGTGGTAGGCGCTTTGCGGGTTGCGCCAGTCGATCGTGTAGCGCCCCTCCGGGGTGCGGCCGTCGCCCTCGCGCTGCTTGTGGCCGAGCGGGTCGCCGCCGAGCGCGATCGTGTAGCTCTTCAGCACCGCGCCGCTCGCATCGAGCAGCTGCAGGCGCCGTTCGCCCTTTTCGACCAGGACCTTCTCGACGCGAGGCTCTTCGGTCTGCGCGGCGGCCTGATCGGCGGCGGCGGACCGCGAAAAAGCAAAGTCCGCGGCGACAGATGCCGCCGCGGACAGGATCAGAAACGCCGTCTTCAGCAGACGGTACCGCATGGTCTCGCGCCTTGCGTCAGTGGGCCGGGCCGGCCGCCCAGACGTAGATCGTGACGAACAGGAACAGCCACACCACGTCGACGAAGTGCCAGTACCAGGCCGCCGCCTCGAAGCCGAAGTGCTTCTGCGGGGTGAACTGGCCCATGCTGGCGCGGATCAGGCAGACCAGCAGGAACACGGTGCCGACGAACACGTGGAAGCCGTGGAAGCCGGTCGCCATGAAGAAGGTCGCGCCGTAGATCGAGCCGGAGAAGGCGAAGGCCGCGTGGCTGTACTCGTAGACCTGGCAGATCGTGAAGAGCACGCCGAGCACGACCGTCAGCGTCAGGCCCCACTTCAGGCCCTCGCGGTCGTTGTGAACGACGGCATGGTGGGCCCAGGTGACCGTGGTGCCGGAGGTCAGCAGGATCAAGGTGTTGAGCAGCGGCAGGTGCCAGGGATCGAAGGTCTCGATGCCCTCCGGCGGCCACACGCCGCCGGTCGCCTCGACGCGGGCATACTGCGCGGCTTCGCCGGTGAACAGCGAGGCGTCGAAGAAGGCCCAGAACCAGGCAACGAAGAACATCACCTCGGAGGCGATGAACAGCAGCATGCCGTAACGCAGGTGCAGCTGCACCACCGGGGTGTGGTCGCCGGCCAGCGACTCGCGAACGGTGTCGCGCCACCAGCCGAACATCACGTAGAGCACGAGCAGCGTGCCGACCGCGAAGATGCCCCAGCCGGCCAGGTTGAAGCCGAACACAAGGAACTCGTTGCCCTGGGTGTGGCGGAACAGGCCGACCGCGCCGAGCGCCATGATGAAGGCGCCGACGCCGCCGAGGAACGGCCACGGGCTCGGATCTACGATGTGGTAGTCGTGGTTCTTGGCATGCGCCATGGGTACACTCCCCCGATTATAGTCGTGCCGCCGGCGAGCGGGCCGTCGCACTCACATGCGGTTGCTTGGATCCGATGTCGCGGCAGGAGCCGCGGCCACCGGCGTTTCAGGTCCCTTTGCAGGGAAGAAGGTATAGGAGAGGGTGATCTCCTTGATATGCTTCAGGTGCGGGTCCTCGTCCATCGCCGGATCGATGAAGAAGACCACCGGCATCTCGACGGATTCACCTGCTGCAAGCGGCTGCTCGGTGAAGCAGAAGCACTCGAGCTTGTTGAAATAGGCGCCGGCCTCGAAGGGCGTGACGTTGAACACCGACGTGCCGATGTTGGAATCGCCGCCGTTGTTGTGCGCCGTATAGGCGGTCTGGCGGCTCTCGCCCATGCGCAACGTGATCGCCCGCTCCTTGGGACCGAACGCCCAGGGCAGGTTCGAGTTGACGTTGCCGTCGAAGCGCACGGTGATCGTGCGGTCGATGATCGTGCCGGTCGGCGCGTCGGCGCGCTGGGTCGTGCCGCCATAGCCGGTGACCTGGCAGAACAGCTCGTAGAGCGGCACGGCGGCATAGGCCGCGCCGACCATCGTCATCACGCCGCCGAGCACGGCGACGGCGATGCGCCGGTTCTTGCGGGCGAGCCGGTCGCTCTGCGCGGCGGTTGCATCGCGCGGCGTCGCGGATGCCTGGTCGGGGGTGTCGGTCTGTCGCGTCATGCGATGCCTTCCTCTCGCAGGGTCCGTTACAGGGGCCGGTTGAGCACGCCGGGTCCCATCTTGACCAGCGTGATCACGTAGAACAGCAGCACCAGCCCGGCGATGGCCAGGCCGATGGCGACCGAGCGCTTGCGCTGGCGGCGCTTCTGCTCTTCCGTCTGGCGCATGCCGTCCTCGCTCACAGCCAGCCTCCCGCGATCAGCCGGGCGACGATGCTGTCGGCGAGCAGCAGGGCGAAGATCAGGAACAGGTAGACGAGCGAGAACGCGAAGAGCCGCACCGCCGCCTTGCGCGCCGCATCGCCCTCGCGCCGCGCATAGACGCGGACCGCGTACCAGACGAAGGCAACGCCCAGCACGGCCGCTGCGACGCCATAGACCAGCGAGGCGAAGCCCAGCAGGGTCGGCGCCACGGCGATCGGGGCCAGCAGCACCGAATAGACGAGGATCTGCGTGCGCGTGGCGTCCTCGCCGGCGACGACGGGCAGCATCGGCACGCGGGCGGCCTCGTAGTCGCCGCGCTTGAATAGCGACAGCGCCCAGAAATGCGGCGGCGTCCACATGAAGATGATCAGGAACAGGACGATGCTTTCCACCGTCACGGTGCCGGTCACCGCGGCCCAGCCGATCATCGGGGGGAAGGCGCCGGCGGCGCCGCCGATGACGATGTTCTGCGGCGTCGAGCGCTTCAGCCACATCGTGTAGACGACGGCGTAGAAGAAGATGGTGAAGGCCAGGAGGCCGGCGGCCAGCCAGTTGACCGCAAGGCCGAGCACCAGAACCGAGAAGGCCGAGAGCGTCAGGCCGAAGGCGAGCGCCTCCTCGGGGGTGACCTTGCCGGCCGGGATCGGGCGGCGCGCGGTGCGCGACATGACCGCGTCGATGTCGGCGTCGTACCACATGTTCAGCGCGCCCGAGGCGCCGGCACCGACGGCGATGCACAGGATCGCGACCGCGCCGAGCACCGGGTGGATGCTGCCAGGAGCGATCAGGAGGCCGACCAGCGCGGTGAAGATGACGAGCGACATCACGCGCGGCTTGAGCAGCGCCAGGTAGTCGCCGACATCGCCCTGCCCGCCAAGGGCGACGGCGTCCAGCCTGCGGTCCTGGTAGTCTGCGAGCGACATGTCTGTTCCGGTCTCTTTCGTGCGTGCCGATGGCCCGTCGGCGTCGCCGCCGGGCATTCGTCTTGCGCGGGTTCCTGCCCGGTGCGGGCGAAATCTCTTGCCCGTGCCGATGCGGCAGGCGGGCGGGGTTTCAATGGCGCGGCGCCCCGAAGGGCGCCTGCCGGAGGCGGGGCCGTTGAAGGCCCCTGCCGGGGGACCGCGCCGGGATGCCGGCGCGGCCTGTCCGTGTCACGCCGGGATCACTTGATCCGCGGCAGGGTCTCGAACTGGTGGTACGGCGGCGGCGAGGACAGGGTCCACTCCAGCGTCGTCGCGCCCTCGCCCCACGGGTTGTCCGCAGCCTGGCGCTTCTTGGCGAAGGCCTCGAAGATGCCGAACAGGAACACCAGGACCGCGAAGGCCGAGATGTACGAGCCGTAGGACGACACCGCGTTCCAGCCGGCCATCGCGTCCGGATAGTCGACGTAGCGGCGCGGCATGCCGGCCATGCCCAAGAAGTGCTGCGGGAAGAACACGAGGTTCACGCCGACGAAGGTGATCCAGAAATGGGCCTTGCCGATGGTCTCGTTGTACATGTAGCCGAACATCTTCGGGAACCAGTAGTACCAGGCGCCGAAGATGCCGAACACGGCACCGAGCGAGAGCACGTAGTGGAAGTGCGCCACCACGTAGTAGGTGTCGTGCATCGCGCGGTCGAGGCCGGCATTGGCCAGCTGCACGCCGGTCACGCCGCCCACGGTGAACAGGAAGATGAAACCGACCGCCCACAGCATCGGGGTGCGGAAGGAGATCGAGCCCTGCCACATGGTGGCGATCCACGAGAAGATCTTCACGCCGGTCGGCACCGCGATGACCATGGTCGCCGCGACGAAGTAGGCCTGCGTGTCGACGTCCAGGCCGACGGTGTACATGTGGTGCGCCCACACGATGAAGCCGACGACGCCGATCGCGACCATGGCGTAGGCCATGCCGAGATAGCCGAAGATCGGCTTGCGGGCGAAGGTGGAGATGATGTGGCTGACGATGCCGAAGGCCGGCAGGATCAGGATGTACACCTCCGGGTGACCGAAGAACCAGAACAGGTGCTGGAACAGGATCGGGTCACCGCCGCCGGCCGGGTCGAAGAACGTCGTGCCGAAGTTGCGGTCCGTCAGCAGCATGGTGATGGCGCCGGCCAGGACCGGCAGCGACAGCACCAGGAGGAAGGCGGTCACGAGCACCGACCAGGCGAAGAGCGGCATCTTGTGCAGCGTCATGCCCGGGGCGCGCATGTTGAAGATGGTGGTGATGAAGTTGATCGCGCCGAGGATCGAGGAGGCACCGGCCACGTGCAGGGCCAGGATCGCCAGATCCATCGCCGGTCCGGGCTGGCCGGAGGTCGACAGCGGCGGGTAGATCGTCCAGCCACCGCCAACGCCGTTGGCGCCCGGAGGACCTTCCACGAACAGCGACAGCAGCAGCAGCAGGAATGCCGGCGGCAGCAGCCAGAACGAGATGTTGTTCATCCGCGGGAAGGCCATGTCCGGCGCACCGATCATGATCGGCACGAAGAAGTTGGCGAAGCCGCCGATCAGCGCCGGCATCACCATGAAGAAGATCATGATCAGGCCGTGCGACGTGGTGAACACGTTGAAGGTGTGCGGATCGGAGAAGTACTGCATGCCCGGCTCCTGGAGCTCAAGGCGAATGCCGACGCTGAGCGCGCCGCCGATGATACCCGCGATGATCGCGAAGATCAGATAGAGGACACCGATGTCCTTGTGGTTGGTCGAATAGACCCAGCGCGTCCATCCCGTAGGACGGTCCTGATCGCCGTGGGCATGCGCCGCAGTGGCCATCTTCCAGCTCCCTCGTTAGAGAATTTTACCTCGGTCCAGTCGACCGGGGACAAGCCCGATCCGAACCTTGCGGCGTGCGGGGCCGGGCCTCGCACGCCGAGACGTCGATCAGCGCGCGGCCACGTCCAGCGAGCCGGCAGCCGGGGCAGCGGCAGTGCCGGCCGGCTTCTCGATGGTCGCCATCAGCTGACGGGTCGCATCCTCGACGCTGTCCTTGGCGGCTTCCGCCCAGGCCTGGAACTGCTCTTCCTCGACCACCCGGATGGCGATCGGCATGAAGGCATGGTCCTTGCCGCAGAGCTCGGAGCACTGGCCGTAGAAGATGCCGGTCTGCTTGGCGTTGAACCAGGTCTCGTTCAGACGACCCGGAACCGCATCCATCTTCACGCCGAAGGCCGGCATGGCGAAGGAGTGCATCACGTCGGCAGCGGTGATCTGCAGGCGCACGGTCTTGCCGACCGGCACGATGACCTCGTTGTCGACGGCCAGCAGGCGGGGATATTCCTCGATCGGGCGGCCGTATTCGGCGGCGCGCTCGGCCCGCTCGGACTCCTCGCGCAGCATGATCGACTCGAAGGAAATGCCGGACAGGCTCTCATCGGTGTACTCGTAGCCCCAGTACCACTGGTAGCCGGTCACCTTGATGGTCATGTCGTATTCGGGGATCTCGACCTGCTTGTAGAGCAGGCGGAACGAAGGGATCGAGATCATGACCAGGACGAGGATCGGGACCAGCGTCCACACCACCTCGATCATGGTGTTGTGGGAGGTCCGCGACGGCGTCGGGTTGGCCTTGGAGTTGAAGCGCATGATGCACCACACCAGCAGGGCCAGAACGAACAGCGTGATGATCGTGACGATCACCAGCGTAAAATCGGTGAACCAGGTGATGTCTTCCATCACTTCCGTCGCGGCCGGCTGGAACCCCAGCTGCCACGGCATCGGCTGGGCGGCCACCGCCGCACCGGCAAAGGCGAGCGGGGCGAGCGCCACCGCTGCAAACTTCGTCAGACGCTTGACCAATCCTGTCACGTCCGTGCTCCCTTCCTGACCCCGCCGGCCAGCTGAACCTGGCGGAATCCCATTACTTGTCTCTCAGGCACTGCGCCGCCCCGGCGCCGCGCCAAGCCCGTCTCCGGGTCCACCCCGCGCCACGCCCGATACCCCTTAGCTTACCGCATGTCGATAAGACAGAAAGGGGTGTCAAAACGCCGCAAGGGTTACTTGACCGCAGTTTGACCGATATCAAAGTCGGCCTGAAAAACCATAAGCCGCCGCATTGCGCAATGCAGTAGTTTCGTGAATGCCCAAATTCCGGCCGAATCCTCGCCTTCCTTTCGCCACGGGCTGCGGGGACACCCCTTCCGCCCCGCACTTTTCGGGAAAGGACGGGGATCGGGCGGTTTCGCCTTGAAATCGACCTTTCGAGGGCCGACAAAGCGGAATGCGCGCGGTTTCGTGCGAATCAGACGACGATCACGCCCGTCCGGGACCCCTTTGCCGCTCTCTCCTGCCCGCGCCGCTCCGCTGGCCGCGATCTGCAGGGACGGAGCGCAACACCGGTGGGCGATACGGCGCCGTCCGTACCGCACACGGCGCCTTGCGCACCTCACGAAGACCGGGAAACCGGCCAAGGGAATTGTACCGCTGCGAACCTACGGAGTCTCGCCCGTGCCTGTTTTGACCAAGCCGACCACGTTCCGCCTCGCGGCCGTCCTTGCCCTTGTGGCCGCCGTCCTGGCCAATGTCGCGGCCATTCCCCTGGCCCATGCCCAGGGCGCGGTGCGCTCCGTGCACGGCGACTGGCAGATGCGCTGCGACACGCCGGCCGGCGCGCAGGAAGAGCAATGCGCGCTGATCCAGAACGTCACCGCGGACGACCGCGAGAATGTCGGCCTCTCCGTCATCGTGCTGAAGACCGCCGACAAGCAGTCGCGCCTGCTGCGCGTTCTGGCGCCGCTCGGCGTGCTGCTGCCGATGGGCCTCGGCCTTCGCGTCGACGACGCCGATGTCGGGCGCGCCGGCTTCGTGCGCTGCCTGCCGAACGGCTGCATCGTCGAGGTGGTGATGCAGGACGACCTGATCGAAAAGATGCAGAAGGGCAGCGCCGCCACCTTCGTCATCTTCCAGACCCCGGAAGAAGGCATCGGCATCCCGATCTCGCTGAACGGCTTCTCCGAGGGTTTTGCCGCCCTGCCCTAAGCGATCGTTCGGTTTTTCCGGCGCGTTGAAGCCGGAGACGCGGATTTCGGCGGCCGGGTCTTCCCGGCCGTTTTCGCGTCCGGGGCCGGGTGTTTTCGTCCCGCCGTCTCCGGCGGGGCTGTGCAAGCGCGGCCCGAGCCCCTAGTTTCCCTCCCAGATGATCTCTTTCGCGGGACCCGACCGATGAGCGATGCGACGACCGACCTGATTGCCGGTGCCGGCTTGAGCGAGGAGCAGGCGCGCAGCGTGCTCGCCCGCGCTCTCAAGGGTGCCGACGACGGCGAGCTCTTTCTCGAATACCGGCAGTCGGAGAGCCTCGTCTTCGACAATGGCCGGCTGAAGGGCGCCAATTACGACACCAGCCGAGGCTTCGGTCTGCGCGCCGTTGCCGGCGAGGCGGCCGGCTACGCCCATTCCGGCGAGGTCTCCGTCGCCGCGCTCGAGCGGGCAGCCGATGCGGTCTCGGCCGTCGCCTCCGGCCATTCGGGCACCTATGCGGAGGCCCCGCCGCGCACCAACGCAAAGCTATATGGCGACGGCAACCCCATCGCCTCGCCGGTCTTTGCCGACAAGGTTACGCTGTTGCAGCGGATCGATGCCTACGCGCGGGCCCGCGATCCCAAGGTGCGGCAGGTCAGCGTATCGCTCGCCAGTTCCTGGCAGGTGGTGGAGATCCTGCGCGCCGACGGGCACCGGGTGCGCGACGTGCGCCCCTTGGTGCGCTTCGGAGTCTCGGTGGTCGCCGGCGACGGCAGCCGGCAGGAGAGCGGCTCGCACGGGTTCGGCGGGCGCGATATGGTCGAGGCCTTCCTGACCGAGGACAGCTGGAAGCATGCGGTCGACGAGGCGCTGCGCCAGGCGCTGGTCAATCTGGAGGCCGTGCCGGCCCCCGCCGGCAGCTTCGACGTGGTGCTTGGCCCCGGCTGGCCTGGCATCCTGCTGCACGAGGCGGTCGGCCATGGGCTCGAGGGCGACTTCAATCGCAAGAAGACCTCCGCCTTCGCCGGCCTGATGGGCCAGCGCGTCGCCTCCAAGGGCGTCACCATCGTCGACGACGGCACCATCGGCGGGCGGCGCGGCTCGCTCACCGTCGACGACGAGGGCACGCCGACCGGGCGCACCGTGCTGATCGAGGACGGCATTCTCACCGGCTACATGCAGGACCGGCAGAACGCCCGGCTGATGGGCGTCGCCCCGACCGGCAACGGCCGGCGCCAGTCCTTCGCCCATATTCCGATGCCGCGCATGACCAACACGGTGATGCTGGCCGGCGACCGCGATCCGGGCGAGATCCTGGAAGGCGTCCAGGACGGCATCTACGCCGTCTCCTTCGGCGGCGGCCAGGTCGACATCACCAGCGGCAAGTTCGTGTTCTCGTGCACCGAGGCCTACCGGATCGAGAACGGGCGCATCGGCGCGCCGATCAAGGGCGCCATGCTGATCGGCAACGGGCCGGACGCGCTGACGCGGGTCGAGGCCATCGGCAACGACATGGCGCTCGATCCGGGCATCGGCACCTGCGGCAAGCAGGGCCAGGGCGTACCGGTCGGCGTCGGCCAGCCGACCCTGCGCATCAACAAGATGACCATCGGCGGCACCGCCGTCTGAGGCGGGAGGCGCCTGTCGCCTCCCTCCCCTTCGGACGTCATCCCGGGCAAGGCGCAGCCGCGACCCGGGACCGGCGAGCCACGGCGCGTGCGGGTCGTTCCAGGCGCTACCTCTTTAAGAGAGGGCGATCACGCCTCGTCCAGGAAGAACGGCAGGAGCGCGGCGAGCGTTGCCGCCGGATCCTCCTCCACCAGGAAATGGCCGGCATCGACGCCCTGCCCGCGTACATCGCTCGCCCAGCGCGACCAGGTCTCGACCGGCGTTGCGGTCTTTTGCGCCAGGCCGCCATTGCCGTAGAGCGCCAGCAGCGGGCAGGCGATCTTGCGGCCTGCCTCGCGGTCGGCGGTGTCGAGCTCCATGTCGATGGTCGCCCCGGCCCGGTAGTCTTCGCAGGCCGCGTGCTGGCGGGCGGGCTGGGAGAAGGAGGCCCGGTAGTCGGCGAGCGCCCGGGGATCGAAGGCCGACAGGTCCTTGCGCGCCGTCCAGCTCGCCAGCGTGTGGTCGAGATAGTAGTCGGACGCGCCGGCGATCAGGCGTTCGGGCAGCGGCTTCGGCTGGGCCAGGAACAGCCAGTGATAGATGGCCATGCCGTAGCGCCAGTCCATGTTCTGCCAGTAGTCGTAGGTCGGCAGGATGTCGAGCACGGCGAGCCGCCGCACCTTGTCGGGGTGGTCGAGCGCCATCCGGTAGCCGACCCGCCCGCCGCGGTCGTGGCCGGCGACCATGAAGCTGTCGTGACCGAGCCCGGCCATGACCGCGACCATGTCGGCCGCCATCGCGCGTTTGGAATAGAGATGATGGGCCTCGTCGCCCTCCGGCGCGCTCGAGCGGCCGTAGCCGCGCAGGTCCGCAACGACGACGGTGAAGTGGCGGGCGAGCTCGCCGGCGATGCCGTGCCACATGGCATGGGTCTGCGGGTAGCCGTGCAGCAGCAGGAGCGCAGGACCCGTCCCGCCGATGCGGCAGAAGATATCCACGCCCTCGCCGCGGGATATCCCCGTCGTGAATCCTGGAAAGAGATCGTCGCCGCCCTGCATCAAAGCCTCCCGAACCGTCTGGTCGGCAGGCCCTCGTCGCGGAACCTGCGCGGGGGCGATTGAAGCGGCTGCGGCCGTCCGGCGCAATCGGCGATTTTGAGAAGCGATTCTCGAAATTTGCCGAGTTCGAGACGGAGTTTTGCAAAATCCGTCTCGAAATCCGGCAAGGCCCGAAAGGGGCCTCAGGCGGTGCCGTCCTCGCGCGCCACCGCCCGCCAGCCGATGTCGCGGCGGCAAAAACCTTCAGGCCAATCAATGCGTTCGATGGCGGCGTAGGCGCGCTCGCGGGCTTCCGCGACGGTGCGGCCGAGCGCCGTGACATTGAGCACGCGCCCGCCGTTTGCGAGCACCCGGCCCTCCTCGTCCAGCCGCGTTCCGGCGTGGAACACCTTGAGCGCGGGGTCCCCCTCCAGCGCCTTGAGACCGTGGATAACCGTGCCCTTGTCGTAGACGCCGGGATAGCCGTTCGCAGCCAGGACCACGGTCAGCGCCACCTCGTCGCGCCAGCGCGCGCCGACCTTGTCGAGCGTCCCGTCGATGCAGGCGAGCATCAAGGTGACGATGTCGTCCTTGAGCCGCATCATCAGCACCTGGCACTCCGGATCGCCGAAGCGGACGTTGTATTCGATCAGCTTCGGGCCGTCCGCGGTCATCATCAGGCCGGCATAGAGCACGCCGACGAAGGGCGTTCCCTCGGCTGCAAGCGTTGCCACGGTCGGCTCGACGATCTCGCGCATGGCGCGCTCGGTCAGCTCCGGCGTCATGACCGGCGCCGGGGAATAGGCGCCCATGCCGCCGGTGTTCGGGCCGGTGTCGCCCTCGCCCACGCGCTTGTGGTCCTGGGCGCTGGCGAGCGGCAGCACGTTGCGGCCGTCGGACAGCACGAAGAGGCTCGCCTCCTCGCCTTCCAGGAACTCCTCGACCACGACCTCGGCGCCGGCAGCGCCGAATTCTCCGTCGAAACAGGCATCTACCGCGGCAAGCGCCTCGGCCTCGGCCATCGCCACGACGACGCCCTTGCCGGCGGCAAGCCCGTCCGCCTTGACGACGATGGGCGCGCCGACCTTGGCGATATAGGCCTTGGCGGCGGCGGCATCCGTGAAGCGGCCATAGGCGGCGGTGGGGATCGCGGCGCGGGCACAAAGGTCCTTGGTGAAGCCCTTCGAACCCTCCAGGCTCGCCGGCGCCTTGCGCGGACCGAAGGCCTTGATGCCGGCGTCCATCAGCTCGTCGACGAGGCCGGCGACCAGCGGTCCTTCCGGCCCGACGACGACGAGGCCGATCTCGTGGTCGCGGCAATAGGCGATGACGGCGGCCGGGTCGGATGTGTCGAGCGCGACGCAGGTGGCCTCCTCGGCGATGCCGGCATTGCCGGGGGCGACGTGGAGGCGGCCCGTCAGCGGCGAGTTGACGATGGCCCAGGCAAGGGCGTGTTCGCGGCCGCCGGATCCGATCAGGAGGATATTCATCTGTCGCACACCCCGTCGCGATGGTTTTGAGGAATTGCCGCCTCCTAGCCTGCGGCGGGGTCGCAGACAAGCCCTGACGCGCCCGCCGGCCTTTCATCCGCAGCCCAAAGGCGGTATCACGGCGCGGGCGGATAGCCGACAGGTGAGGCGATGCAAAACGACACGATCGCGGGCCGGGTGGCGGATGCGGTGCGGGGACACTGGGTCGACACGCGGGCTCCGGAATGGCTGCGGCCCTACGCAAGACTGGCCCGCTGGGAGCGGCCCATCGGCTGGTGGCTGCTGCTTTGGCCGTGCTGGTGGTCGGCCGCGCTTGCCGCCGTCGCCGGCGGCCGGGCCCTGCCCGACCCCTGGCACCTTCTGCTTTTCATGATCGGCGCCATCGCCATGCGCGGCGCCGGCTGCACCTATAACGACCTGATTGATCAGGACATTGACGACAAGGTGGCGCGGACGCGTTCGCGCCCGCTGCCGTCGGGCCAGGTCACGCGGATGCAGGCCAAGGCCTTCCTGGTACTGCAGGCGCTGGTCGGGCTTGCGGTTCTGGTGCAGTTCAACGGCTTCGCCATCCTGCTCGGCATCGCCTCGCTGGCGGTCGTTGCGGTCTATCCGTTCATGAAGCGGGTGACGAGTTGGCCCCAGCTGTTCCTGGGCCTTGCCTTTTCCTGGGGCGCGCTGATGGGCTGGGCGGCCGCGTTCGGCCGGCTCGACTGGCCGGCGGTGGCGCTGTATTGCGGCGGCATCCTGTGGACGATCGGCTACGACACGATCTACGCGCATCAGGACAAGGAAGACGACGCGCTGGTCGGGGTTCGCTCCACCGCGCGCCTGTTCGGCGAGTGGACCAAGCCGGCGCTCGCTGCCCTTTACGGCGGGGCGACGGTGCTGTTCGCGCTGGCGCTGTTCGGGGCGGATGCGGGACCGGCTGCCTTTGCGGGCCTGGCCATCGGCCTTGCCCATCTCGTCTGGCAGATCATCCGGCTCGACATCGACGACCCGGATCAGTGCCTGAAGCTGTTCCGCTCCAACACGACCTATGGCTGGATCCTGTTCGCCGGCCTCGTGCTGGAAGCGATGGTGCAAGCGCTCCTGTAAACAGCGCCTGCCTTTTTTGCGTTCAGTTGCGGGCGATCAGCTCGCGCTCGCCGCGATGGACGGCGGTTTCCTGCGAGCGGCTGCCCGGCTTGCGGCGCAGCAGGAAGCGCGGACGGCGCGCGGTCAGCGCCGCGACACGGCGGCGGGTCGGCGCCATCGGCGTGCGGCCGGGATGGCCGGATCCGTCAATGCGGCTGACACTGCCGTCCGGCTCGACCAGGAGAAGCGGCAGACCGAGGGCCTCGCCCCAGGCGCACCAGTCTTCGGCAAGGTCTTCCAGACGGTCGTCGCTCGCCAGTTCGATGGACATTGCGGGATCCCGGTGCATCAGGCCGATACGGGCCTTCAGCGTGCCCGGGGCCTCGCCCGGCGTGACCTCGGCGAAGACGCCGAGGAAGACGGCGACCGGCTGGGCAAGGGTCAGCGGCAGGCCTGCGAGCCGGCGTTTGACGATGACCTGCTGGCGGTCGATATAGACGTCGAGTTGCGTCGGCTCGCAGGCCGTGCCGCGGGCCGCGAAGCGGTGCGGCATCTGCGAGGGATCGAGCCGCGCGGTGCGGCCCGATCCTTTTGCAGTGGCGTCCTGATGTGCTGTTTGACGGCTCAATTCGCTCTCCATCGGGCCAATGTTTTTGTCTGGCCTCTGATGGCTTCACACTAGCAGCGAGCCGTCCCGATCCGCTTAACAAGCACGGTTAACGCTTTTCCGTTGCAACCAGGGTTAGGGATTGGTCACCGAACAGGGCAAACAAAACCTGAACCGCCTCCGCGACCGTCTTGCCGAAGCGCGGCCCCGGCACTACGGTCGCCACCGACCATTCAGCGGACCGCCTCCCGCCCCGCAAGGATCACGAGATGCAGCACCCGATTGACCAGACACGGCTGATGGACGAGGCCCGCGCGCTCGTCGCTGCCGCCCTCAAGGCAGGCGCCGACGCGGCCGACGTGGTGGCCGCCACCGGCGTCTCGCTCGGCGTCGAGATGCGCGAGGGCAAGCTGGAGGAGAGCGAACGCTCCGAGGCCGACGACGTCACCTTGCGCGTGTTCTGCGGCCACCGGGTCGCCAGCGTTTCCTCCAACGACTTCCGCGAGGGCGCTGCCCTTGCCGAGCGCGCCGTCGCCATGGCCCGCGTCGCCCCGGAAGACCCGTTCGCAGGCCTCGTGCCGGCGGGCGAGCTCGCCAGCGAGTTTCCCGATCTCGAACTGCTCGACGACGTGCAGGTGGACGCCGAGGCGCTTACCGAGCGTGCCCGCGAGGCAGAGGCTGCCGCCCTTGCCGTGAAGGGCGTCAGCCGCTCGGGCGGCGCCAGCGCCTCGTTCCGTCTGGCCGGCATGGTGCTGGCGACCAGCGAGGGCTTTTGCGGGGGATATCTCGTCTCGCGCCACGGCGTCTCGGCCACCGCGGTCGCCGGCGAAGGCACGGCGATGGAGCGGGACTACGACTTCGACAGCCGCGGCTTTCTCGGCGATCTTGCCGACCCGCGCGAGATCGGCCGGCGTGCCGGCGAGCGGGCTGTCGCCCGGCTCAACCCGCGCAAGCTCTCCACCCGCACCGCCGACATCGTCTACGAGCCGCGCGCGGCGCGCTCGCTGCTCGGCCATTTCGCCGGCGCCATCAACGGCGCGGCCATCGCGCGGGGCACCAGCTTCCTGAAGGAGCGGATGGGCGAGCGGATCTTCAGCGCGGGGATTTCCATTACCGACGATCCGACCCGCCCGCGCGGCCCGGCGAGCCGGCCCTTCGACGGCGAGGGCCGCCCCGTCGCCCCGCTGGTGCTGGTGGAGGACGGCGTCCTGAAGACCTGGCTGCTGGACACGCCGGCAGCGCGCGAACTCGGCCTTGCGCCCAACGGGCGGGCATCGCGCGGGGGCGCGGGCACCAGCCCGTCGACCACCAACCTCACCCTGTCGCCCGGCACGCGCTCTCAAGAGGAGATGCTGGCGGAGATCGGCACCGGCCTGCTGGTCACCGATCTCATCGGCCACGGCGTAAACGGCGTCACCGGGGATTACTCGCGCGGAGCTTCGGGCTTCTGGATCGAGGATGGCGCCATCGCCTATCCGGTCTCGGAGATCACCATCGCCGGCAACCTGATCCCGATGTTCGCCTCGCTCGAAGCGGGCAGCGACCTCGACACGCGCTCGGCCTACCAGGTGCCGAGCCTGCTGCTGAAGGGCCTCACCATTGCCGGCGAGTGACGCGCACGCCAATCGCGACGACATGGAGCTGATCGCCCGTGCCGCACGCGCGGGCGGGGAAATCGCCCTGTCCTATTTCCGCAAGGATCCGCGCCGCTGGACCAAGGAGAACGACTCTCCCGTGTCCGAGGCGGACCTTGCCGTCGACCGGCATCTGGCCGAGGCGCTGCAGGCCGCGCGCCCCGACTACGGCTGGCTGTCGGAGGAAACCGCCGACGACAGCTCGCGGCTGGCAGCCCGGCGCAGCTTCGTGGTCGACCCGATCGACGGGACGCGCGGCTTTCTCGCCGGCTCCGGCGAGTGGACCGTGGCCATCGCCGTCGTGGAGGACGGGCGGCCGGTGGCTGCCGCGCTCTTCCGGCCGGTCGGCAACGACCTTTACACCGCCACCCTCGGCCAGGGCGCCTGGCTCAACGGGCGTGGGGTCGCCGTCTCCGGCCAGCCGGCGCTGGCCGGCGCCAGCGTCGCGGGTCCCAAGTCGATCACCGGCCAGGCACCGATGATGCGCACCGGCATTTCCCATGCCGGCTACGTGCCCTCCCTCGCCCTGCGGCTGGCGTTGGTCGCGGAAGGCCGGATCGATGCCGCCGTGGTGCGGGAAAATGCCTGCGACTGGGACCTTGCGGCGGCGGACCTTTTGGTGCAGGAAGCGGGCGGCCGGCTCGAGGATCTCGACGGGCAGCCGCTCGCCTACAACCGGGCGAGCGTCCGGCATCCGGCACTGGTCGCCGGTCCGCCAGCCCTTGCCGCACCGCTGCGGCCGATCCTTGCGCGGCTCTTGACGAACCCGTGATACCGGCCGGATCTTCCGGCCCGACCCTTGCGAACCCTGTTTGCGGAGTGACGTTCATGACGACCACCGAACCCGGCAAGCAACTGCTCCACCTCGTCTTCGGCGGCGAGCTCGAGCATGTCGACGGCCTGACCTTCCGCGATCTCGAGGACCTCGACATCGTCGGCATCTACCCGAATTACGCCAGCGCCTACGCGGTGTGGAAGCAGAAGGCGCAGCAGTCGGTGGACAACGCCCATATGCGTTACTTCATCGTCCACATGCACCGGCTGCTCGACCCCGAGACCGAGGGCAAGTAACCCTTGGCAAGCCGTCTTTCCCGGGTCCCGGCCATGCTGTCGGGCGGATCATGCTGAAGCGCGCGGGCCGCAGCCCGCTCCTGCAGAAGCTGGTCGGCAATGCGCTGGCCGGCTACCTGCTTGCCGTCCGCAAGACCAGCTCGTTCCGTCTCGACCCGCCCGACCTCTACGAGCGCCTCGAGGTGGACCTGCCGGCCATCGTCGCCATGTGGCACGGGCAGCACTTCGTCATGCCCTTCGCCCGGCCGCCGAGCTATGACGTGAGGGTGATGATCTCGCGCTCGGCCGACGGCGAGATCAACGCCATCGCCGCGAGCAAGCTCGGCCTCGGCCTGATCCGCGCTTCCGGCGCCCATCACGCCCACCAGGTGAGCAAGCGCGGAGGCCTGCGCGGTTTCATCGAGGCGATGCGCTGCCTGAAGGACGGCGCCAGCGTGGCGATGACGGCGGATGTGCCGAAGGTCTCGCGCGTCGCCGGGCTCGGCATCGTCCAGCTCGCCCGCCATTCCGGCCGGCCGATCGTGCCGATGGCGGTGGCGACCAGCCGGCATATCGACCTTTCGACCTGGGACCGGGCGACGATCAACCTGCCCTTCGGCCGGATGGTCGTTGCGTCCGGCGAGGCGATCCATGTCGCCCCGGACGCGGACGATGCCGCACTGGAAGAGGCGCGCAAGGCGGTGGAGGCGTCGATGAACGAGACCACCGAGCGCGCCTACGCGCTGGCCAAGTCCGGATGACCGCGCCCGGTCCGACGACGACACCTCCGCCGGCCGGCACCGTCCGCGCCGGGGTGTTGTCGCGCCTGGCCGGGGAAACCCTCCTGCGCCTCTATCGCGGCTTCGGCTACGCCATCGCGCCGCTGCTGCCGCTGCTCTTCGCCCGCCGCGCACGGCGCGGCAAGGAGGACGAGGCACGGCGCGGCGAGCGCTTCGGACGCACCTCGCACCCGCGCCCGGACGGCCCGCTGGTCTGGCTGCATGCGGCCAGCGTCGGCGAGATGAACGCCTCGCGCCCGCTGGTGCGGGCCCTGCGCCGACGCGGGCTCGGCGTGCTGCTGACCACCGGAACGGTGACCTCGGCGCGGATCGCCGCTGCCGAAGCGGATCCGGGCGTCATCCACCAGTTCGTGCCCTACGACGCGCCCCCCGGCATCGGCCGGTTTCTCGATCATTGGCGCCCGGATCTTGCCATCACGGCGGAATCCGAGATCTGGCCGACGACCATCTCCACCCTTGCCCGGCGCGGCATTCCGCTCGCCATCGCCAGCGCCACCATGTCGCCGCGCTCGGCCGAGGGCTGGCGGCGGATGCGGCCCTTCGCCCATGCGATCTTCTCGCGCATTTCGCTGTGCCTCGCCCAGACGGCGGAGGACGCGGAACGGCTCAGCGAATTCGGTGCGCCTCGGGTCGAGGTCTGCGGCAACCTGAAATTCGACGGCGGCGAGCTGCCGGTCGACCCCGCGGCACTCGAGGCCATCCGCCAGGTGCTCGGCTCGCGCCCCGTGTGGCTGGCCGCCAGCACGCACGAAGGCGAGGAAGCAATGGTCGCCGAGGTGCACGAGGCACTGCGCGGCGAGTTGCCGGACCTGCTCACGGTCATCGTGCCCCGGCATCCGGAGCGGGGCGGCGCCATCGCCGCCAGCCTTGCCGCGCGCGGACTGCGGCTCGCCCGGCGCTCGGAAGGCCTGCTGCCGGATGCGGACTGCGACATCTATCTCGGCGACACGATCGGCGAGATGGGCCTCTACTATCGCATCGCGCCGGTCGCCTTCATCGGCAAGTCGCTGGTGCCCGAAGGCGGGCAGAACCCGCTGGAGGCCGCCCGCCTCGGCACGGCCATCGTCACCGGCCCGCATGTCTTCAATCTGCTGGATATCTACACGCCGCTGTTTAAGGCCAAGGGCGCCGAGGTCGTGCACGACACGGGCGAACTGACCGCAGCGGTGCGCAGGCTGCTGGGCGACCAGACCCTGGCGGCCCGGCAGGCGGCCATCGCCGCCGATGTCGCCAGGGCCGGCAGCGGCGCGCTGGACGCCAGCCTTGCGGCTCTCTCACCGCTGCTGCCGCCCGCAAGGGACGCAGGCCGGTGAGCGGCGGGCTCCAGGCCCCGTCCTTCTGGTGGCGGCCGCCCGGCCCGGCCGCCTTCGCACTCGCCCCGTTCGGCTGGATCTACGGCGCGATCACCGCACACCGCATGGCCGGCAAGCCTGCCTATACGGCTGCCGTGCCGGTGATCTGCGTCGGCAATTTCACGGTCGGCGGCACCGGCAAGACGCCCTTCGCGCTGGCCTTGGCCAAGCTGCTGCGTGAACAAGGAGAGCGGCCGGTCTTCCTCACCCGCGGCTATGGCGGCAGCTTGTCCGGCGGACCGCCGGTGCTGCTCGACCCCGCAAGGCACGGCCCGCGTGATGCGGGCGACGAGCCCCTGCTGCTTGCTGCCGGCGGCCCGGTGGTGATCGCCGCCGACCGGGCGAAGGGCGCAAGACTGGCCGAAACGCTCGGCAGCGTGATCCTGATGGATGACGGGTTGCAGAACCCGGCGCTGGCCAAGACCGTATCGCTGGCGCTGGTCGATGCGGCGTCCGGCACCGGCAACGGTTTCTGCCTGCCGGCCGGGCCGTTGCGTGCGCCGGTGAAGCGTCAGCTTGTCCATGTCGATGCGCTGGTGATGATCGGCGACGGCACGGCGGCGCAGCCGGCAGAGGCGGCAGCGCAGGCCCGAGGCCTGCCGGTCTTTCGCGCAAGTCTGGCAGCGCGCGAAGCTCAGTGGCTGACCGGGATGCGGGTTCTCGCCTTTGCCGGCATCGGCCGGCCGGAGCGGTTCGCGCAGAGCCTGCGCAACGCCGGGGCAGAGGTGGCAGACACACGCTTCTTCGGCGATCACCACGCCTTTACCGAGCGCGAAGCGCGGGAGCTGCTCGACCGCGCAGCGCAGCAAGGCCTCGCGCTCGTCACCACCGCGAAGGATCGCGTGCGGCTTGGCGCCGGAGACGGCTCTGGCGCGCTGGCGCGGCTGGCAGAGAGCACGCAGGTCCTGGACGTGGAGATGCGTGTGGAAGATCCGCAGGGCCTGGCCGCGTTTCTCGAAGCGCGCCTTTCTCAGGGCGTTTCGCCGCACTCCTGATAGCGGGCAAGGGCCGCCTGCGCGTCGACATAGGCCTCCTGGCGCGACACGCTCCAGTATTTCAGCTCGTCGAGCGGGATCGACTGGCCGGTCACGGCGCAGCGCACGAAGGTGCCCGGGGACAGGATCTGGAAGTCCGCGTCCAGATAGCGGATGCGCGCCTCGCCCGGCACGCGCGGGTTCTCGTATCGGTTCATGCGTCTGGTGCCTTTCGCGGCCTCTCGCGGCCGCCTTTGCGTCCTGAATACAGGCCCCTTCGTCCCTTGACCACCCCTTGCCGCGCCGCCGCGGCCCGAGAGGCCCCGCCTCACCTTCGCGTCTCCGGCGGCGTCTCCGGCGGCGTCTCCAGCGGTGTCTCCGACGTCGAGTCCTCGCCCTCGCCGCCGCGGCGCGGGGTCACCCGGTGCAGCGTATCGGCTCCGGCCATCGGCCCGCCCTGCATCTGCAGCTCCATCCGCTCTCGGTCGCGCAGGCGCACATCCTCCTCGATCTCGGCGATCCGGTCGGAGGGGATGCCGAGCTCGGCGAGCGCGGCGCGGCCGAAATGCACGCTCGATTCGAAGGTTTCGCGGATGTGGTAGTCGACGCCCCGCCGGGTCAGCTCCAGCGCGTGGACCCTGTCAGTGGCGCGGCAGAACAGCTTGGCGTCAGGGAAATGGGCGCGGATGAGATCGATGGCCTGGCCCATCACCTTGTCGTTCTCGATGCACAGCGCCACAAGGACGGCCCGGCCGGCACCTGCCGCCTCCAGCACGTCGGGGCGGGTCGCATCGCCGACATAGACCCGGTAGCCGAGCTTGCGGGCATAGGCGACGCGTTCCGGGCGGTTGTCGAGCGCGATCACCTCGACACCCTCCGAGGTCAGCATCTGCGAGACCATCATGCCGAAACGGCCGAAGCCGACGACGAGCACGGTCGGCATGGCCTCCTCGAAGGTCTCGATGGCATCGGTCACGACACCATGCCGCTGCAGCCGGCGGGCTAGCATGTCGTGGGCAAGGCAGGCGACCGGCGTCAGCAGCATGGAGACCACGACGACGGCGATCAGCAATGTCAGCATGTCGCGGCCGAAGATGCCGGCCACCGCCGCCGCGGTGAACAGCACGAAGGCGAACTCGCCGCCCTGCGGCAGCGTCACCGCGATCCTCAGCGCATCGGAATTGGACGATCCGAACAGCCGCGACAGGCCCCAGATCAGCACGCCCTTGAGCACCATGGTGGCGACGACGCCCGCGAGCACCAGCCACCACTGCGCCAGAACGACGGGCAGGTCCAGCGACATGCCGACGGAGATGAAGAAGAGGCCCATCAGCAGCGAGCGGAACGGCTCGATGTCGGCCTCCAGCGAATGGCGAAAGCTCGATTCCGACAACATGACGCCGGCCAGGAATGCCCCGAGCGCCATCGACAGGCCGACCGCGTGCATGATGCCGCCGCTGCCCAGCGCCACCAGCAGCGCCGCCGCCAGCATCACCTCGCGGGCGCGGGCCCGCGCCAAGAGCGAGAACAGCGGGGTGAGAAGGTAGCGGCCCGCGAGAACGACGCCAGCGACGGCCGCGACGGTAATGCCGAGCTCGATGGCAATGTCGGCGCCGCGCGCTTCACCGCCGCGCGGCGACAGGACCGGGATCATCGCCAGCAGCGGCACGATCGCCATGTCCTGCAAGAGCAGGATGCCGAAGGCGCGCTGTCCGTAGGAGGTCGTTAACTGGCCGCGCTCCTGCAGGATCTGAAGCGCGAAGGCGGTGGAGGAGAGCGCAAGGCCGAAGCCGGCGATCAGCGCCACCTCCAGCGACAGACCGCCGAGCAGCGCCACCGCGACGAGGGCGATGCCGCACAGCAGGACCTGCGAAGTGCCGAGGCCGAAAATATCGCCCTTCATCCGCCAGAGCCGCGCCGGCTCCAGCTCCAGCCCGATGACGAAGAGCAGCAGCACCACACCGAGTTCGGCGACGCTGCGGATCTCCACCGCCGAGCGGATGAAGTCGAACCCATGTGGACCGATGACGAGGCCGGCGGCGAGATACCCGACCACGGAGCCGAGACCGAGCTTCCTGGCGATCGGCACGGATGCGACCGTCGCGGCCAGCACCGTGAGCGATTCGAAGAAAAAGGGAGGTGCGGCGTCGGTTGCCATGATGTCTCTTGATGTGCCTGCCGGCAGGGGATTGGATGGGATGCGGCAGACCCCTCTGCCCGAATCCGTTGGGAAATCCTAATTGAATTGCTCCGCAGCGAACAGGAGGCCGCACCGATGGCCAGCGATCTCAAGACGCTGATGGCACGGCACGCCCGGCCCGGCCGCATCTCGTGGATCGGCCTGCGCCCGGCGCGGCTGGCACCGGTGGTCCAGGTGGACAGCGCCGAGGCAAGCGCGGCCGGCCTTGCCGGCGACCACTATGTCAGCGGCGGAAAGCGCGCCGTCACGCTGCTGCAGGGGGAGCATCTGGCAGTGATCGCCGCGCTGGCCGCCCTGGCCGAGGTCGATCCGGCGCAGCTGCGCCGCAACGTGGTGGTGCATGGCCTCAATCTCGCCGCCGTTCGCCATCACCCCTTGCGTCTCGGCACCGCGCTCCTGCGCATCTCCGGCCCTTGCGCGCCGTGCAGCCGCATGGAGCGGGTGCTGGGTCCGGGCGGCTACAATGCCATGCGCGGCCATGGCGGCTACTATGCCGAGGTGCTGGAGCCGGGCCGTTTCGCCCTTGGCGACGCCGTGGTTCCCGAGGCGCGCGAACCGACGGAACGAGACATTTGACGACCGGCCTTGCGCCGGCAGGAGACACGATGACAACCGCGCGGATCGGATTGGCCCTTGGCGGCGGGGGAGCCCGCGGCATCGCCCATGTGCCGGTGATCGAGGCGTTCGACGATCTCGGCGTACGGCCGACGGCCATTGCCGGCACCTCCATCGGCGCGATCTTCGGCGCGGCCCACGCCGCCGGCCTCGACGGCAAGGCGCTGCGCGAGATCTCGCAGGCGACCTTTGCCGACCGGAACTCGGTACTCGCACGGCTGTGGAAGCTCAGGCCGCGTAAGCTCGGCGATCTGTTCGGCAGCCCGCGCATCATGCAGTTCGACGCGTTGAAGGTGCTGGAGCAGTTCGTCGGACAGCACATTCCGGCGACGTTCGACGAGCTGGAAACGCCGCTGACGCTGATCGCCACGGATTTCTATCAGTGCCGCGAGGTGCGCCTCGAACGGGGCTCGCTGCACCATGCGGTGGCCGCCTCCATCGCCATTCCCGCCCTGTTCAAGCCGGTGACGGTCGGCGGGCGGATCATGGTCGACGGCGGCCTGGTCAATCCGCTGCCGTTCGACGCGCTGCCGTCCAATATCGACATCGTCGTCGCCAGCGACGTGGTCGGTTCGCCGATCCCGCGCAAGGGACGCAACCTGCCGGGCGCGGGCGATGCGGTGTTCGGCGCAACGCAGATCCTGATGCAGTCCATCGTGTTGGAAAAGCTGAAGAACCGTCAGCCGGACGTGCTGGTGAAACCCGACATCTCCGGCTTCCGGGTGCTCGACTTCATGAAGACCGCGATGATCCTGGAGGCGGCGGAGCCGATGCGCGAGATGGTCAAGCAGCGGGTGGCGGCGGCCATCGAGGCCTACGAGACCGGGCGCGAGATCGCCTGACACAGGTCTTGCCGCCTTGAAGCACGCCGGCGGGGCGCTATCCTAATCTGGCGGAAAGCCAGCACGGAGCCCCGCCATGGACCCGACGACGTTCCCCGCCCCTCGCCTGTCCGTCCGTTCGTGGCAGGAGACAATGCGCAGCGCCCTGGCCCGGCTGGGCGGGATGCTCGGTTTTCTGGGGATCGCCGCAGGTCCGGCCGCGGCCTCCTGCCAGCTGCTCGCCGACGGGTGGATACAGGCCCCGGTGCCCATCGTGCGGCAGGCAGCGCTGGCGATGGACCAGGTCGGCATTACCTTCATCGGCCATGCCACCTTCGAGATCGAGACGCCCAGGGGCGTGCGCATCGCCACCGACTACAACAACGTGCACCGGCCGGGGCGGCTGCCGCGGGTGGTGACGATGAACGGCGCTCATTCCACGCATTTCACCCTCAATCCGGATCCGGGGATCGAGCATGTGCTGCTCGGCTGGAACCCGAACGGCGGGCCGATGGACCACGACCTCACTGTCGAGGACGTGCGCATCCGCAACCTGCAGACCAACATTCGCGGCTGGGACGGCGAGACGCGCCCGCTCGGCAATTCGATCTTCGTCTTCGAGGTGGCGGACCTGTGCATCGCCCATCTCGGCCACCTGCACCACCGGCTGACGCCGGAGGATCTGGCGCGGCTCGGCACGATAGACATCGTCCTCGCGCCGGTCGACAACGCCTCGACGCTGCGGCTCGACAGCCTGGTGGAGGTGATCCGCGCCGTGTCGCCGCGCATCGTCATCCCGATGCATGCCTATACCTACGGCTCGCGCGAGAGCTTCGTCGCGCACATGGCAGGCGAAGGGTTCCGGATCGAGATGTCGGAGAGCCCGCTCTACATCGCGAGCCGCACGACGCTGCCAGCCGAACAGACCGTGCTGGTGCTGCCCGAGGGGTGAGCGCCCCGCTTCACACGCCCGCTCGCCTCACCCGTGCAGGGCGATGCTGTCTTCCGGCGCCTCGTCGCGCTCGGTCATGCCGTAGTCGCGAATGACGGCAGCTACCCGCAGCCGGTAATTGGCGAAATGGGTGCCGCGCCCCGCCGCCTGCGCCATGCGATGACGCGCCTCGTGCCGCCACTTCGACAGGGCTTCCTCGTCCCGCCAGAACGAGATCGAAAGCAGCTTGCCCGGCTCGGTCAGGCTCTCGAAGCGCTCGACGGAGATGAAGCCGTCCTGATCGGCGAGCAGCGGCTTCAGGCCCGCCGCAATGTCGAGATAGGCACCCTTGTGGCCGTCTTTCGGCCAGACTTCGAAGATCACCGCAATCATGTTCCTCTCCCTCCCTCGCCCGGCAGCGGCCGTTTATGCTTGCCGTCTGGCGGGCTTTCCTCAGCCGCGCCTGTCCCTGAAAAAGCCGCGCAGCAGATCCGCCGCGTCGCGCTCGGCAAGGCCCGAATAGACCTCCGGCGCATGGTGGCACGTGGGCTGCGAATAAAAGCGCACGCCATTCTCCACTGCCCCGCCCTTGGGATCGGACGCGCCGAAATAGAGCCGGCGGATGCGGGCGAAGGAAATCGCCGCCGCGCACATCGGGCAAGGTTCGAGCGTGACGTAGAGGTCGCAGTCGGGCAGCCGCTGGCTGCCGAGGGTCGCTGCGGCGCGGCGCATCACCAGGATTTCGGCATGGGCGGTCGGGTCGCTCAGCTCCAGCGTGCGGTTGCCGTCGGCGGCCAGGATCTCGCCGCCGCGCACCAACACGGCGCCGACCGGCACCTCGCCGCGTGCTGCCGCCGCGCGCGCTTCCTGCAGCGCCAGATCCATGAAACCGCCGGAGCCCGGAACGGGGCTTTCGTTGCCTGTCATGGCCGCGACCCTACAGCCAGGAAGAGCCGTTTGGAATCGCCAAGTCGGCCCTCCCGCGCCCCCTTGCACAAACCGCATGACGAGGCCCTGAAAAAGCGCGCTTCCCGCAGCCCTGCGGCTCTGGTATGACGCGGCACCATGACCGAAGACAATCGATCCTCGCGGCCCCCGCGCCGCGCCCCCGCGCCGGGGAAATCCGGCAGCGGACGCCCCGGCAACGGCAAGCCGCGCGCAGCGCGCGGCAATGACGGCCCGCATCGCGCTGCGGACGGAGCGGAGACGCGCGGACCGCGCAAGAGCTTCGGCCCGAAGGCCGGAGGCGAGCGCAAGTTCGGCGAGCGACGCGGCGGCCCGGATGCCGGCGGCAAGCGCTTCGGCGAGAAGAAGAGCTTCGGCGACAAGAAGGGTTTCGGCGGCAAGAAGAGCTTCGGTGAGAGCAAGGGCGCCCCGAAGCGCGACAAGACGCCGCCTCCGGGCGCTGCTCCCCTGGCCGCGCGCACCGAGGATGCCGAGCGCGTCGCCAAGGTGATCGCCCGTGCCGGCCTGTGCTCGCGCCGCACGGCCGAGAGCTGGGTGGTCGCCGGCCGCGTTGCGGTCAACGGCACCGTCCTGACCTCGCCCGCCGTCACCGTATCGGAGGCCGACCGCATCACCGTGGACGGCGAGCCGCTGCCGGAGCGTGAGCGCACCCGCCTTTGGCTCTACCACAAGCCGCGCGGCCTGGTGACGACCAACTCCGATCCGGAAGGCCGGCCGACCGTGTTCGAGCGGCTGCCCAAGACCCTGCCGCGCGTCCTGACCGTCGGCCGTCTCGACATCAACACCGAAGGCCTGCTGCTGCTGACCAACGACGGCGGCCTGTCGCGGGTGCTGGAACTGCCGGCGACCGGCTGGCTGCGGCGCTACCGCGTGCGCGCCTATGGCGAGATCACGCAGGACCGGCTCGACAAGCTGGCCGACGGCATCGAGATCGACGGCGTGCTTTATGGCGCCATCGAAGCCCAGATCGACAAGGAGCAGGGCGACAACGTCTGGATGACGCTCGCGCTGCGCGAAGGCAAGAACCGCGAGATCAAGAAGGTGCTGGAGCATCTCGGTCTTGCCGTGAACCGGCTGATCCGCATCTCCTTCGGCCCGTTCCAGCTTGCCGAACTGCCCGAGGGCGAGGTTCGCGAGATCCGCGGCAAGGTGCTGCGCGACCAGCTCGGCGAGCGACTGGCCGCCGAGGCCAATGCCGATTTCGAGGCCCCGCTCCTGACGCCGGGCGGCGAAGCCGACAACGAGAGCGCGAAGCCTGCTCGCAAGTCCGCTCCTGCCGCCGGCTCGCAGCGCGGCAAGCCCGCCGGCGGCAAGCCGGGAGCCGCGAGGACCGAGGACCGCTATCTCAGTGCCCGCGAGGGCCGCGAGGCGCGCGAGAAACCCTCCCGCACCCGCCGCAAGGAAGACAGCCGGGCCGCACGCCCCTCGCGCAACGAGCCGGAGCCGTCCGCATACGTCTCGCCGCGCTCGCGTTTCCGCTTCACCCCGGACACGATGCCGCGCACCCCCAAGGGCGATGGCCAGTCGGCCGGCGCGCGTCGGCGAATCTGGGACGAGGACGGCTCGCTGGTGGTCGACACCGCCCCGCCGTCCGAGGATGCACCGCGCGGTGCCGGTCGCGGCAAGCCGGGCGGAGGCAAGTCCTTTGGCGGCAAGGCTGGCGGCGGCAAGTCCTTCGGGGACAGGGCCGAACGCAAACCGTTCGGAGCACGCTCGGGCGACGACCGCCAGCGCCGCTCCGGCCCGCGCGAGGATCGGCCGCGCGAGGATCGGCCTCGTGAAGACAGGCCTCGGGAAGACAGGCCCCGTGGTGATCGGCCCCGTGGGGATCGCCCCTTCGGCGATAGGCCGCGGAGCGACCGTCCCCGCGAGGATCGTCCGAGAGGCGACAGGCCCTTCGGCGACAAGCCCAGAAGCGACCGTCCCCGTGAGGATCGCCCGAGGGGCGACAGGCCGTTCGGCGGCAAGCCGGGCGGGGACCGGCCGCGCGGCGATCGCCCGAGTGGCGGACGTCCAGGCGCGGGCCGCCCGGGTGGCGGTCGTCCCGCGGGCAAGGGACCGGGCGGCAAAGGTCCGGGCAGCCGGGGACCGGGCGGTAAAGGTCCCGGTGGAGGCTGGCGTCCGTGAGGATTGTTGCCGGACGCTTCCGGGGCTCTCCCATCGAGGCGCCGCGCGGTGACGCGACGCGCCCGAGCAGCGACCGGCTGCGCGAGACGCTGTTCAACGTGCTGACCCACGGCCATGGCGAGGCGCTGCAGGACACGCGGGTCCTCGACCTGTTCGCCGGCAGCGGTGCGCTGGGGCTGGAGGCGCTGAGCCGCGGCGCCCGCCACTGTCTCTTCGTCGAGGAGGCAAGTGCGGCGCGTGCGGCGATCCGCTCCAATGTCGAGGCACTCGGCCTGACCGGCGCGACCAAGATCTTCCGCCGCGATGCAACGCGCATCGGGCCGGTCGGCACCATTGCGCCCTTCGATCTCGTCTTTGCCGACCCGCCCTATCGCAAGGGCTTGGGCGAGCAGGCGCTGGCCGCCTGTCTTGCCGGCGGCTGGCTGGTGCCGGGCGCGCTGGTGGTGCTGGAAGAAGACGCCAAGACCGAGATCGCGCCGGTGGACGGACTGGAAGAGCTGGACCGGCGCACCGTCGGCGACAGCCAGTTCGTCATCTTCCGCCGCTCTTGAAGCCCATCAAGGCATCGTTTCAGGGCATCGGGGCCGGTGCTGACTGGCAATCGGCGCCTTGCGGCGCGGGCGGGTGCGCCTCAGCGCCGCCGTCAGGCCCTTCGGGGCCTTTTCCTCGAGCCAGATGAACGCCTCGTCGAGCCGCAACAGACGGCGACGGCGCGCGCGCAGCCAGCGAGTTGCCTGGCGGCTGCTGCCGAGAATCAGGATCAGCCCGCCGGCGATGAGCGGCACGCCCGTGGGAAGCGGCGTCCACACGGTCGCAAGACCGAGCAGGATCATCACCACGGCCGCCGCCCAGACGAACAGTTTCATGCGCGATCTGCTCCGCATCGAGACGGGGCGCGGCACGCGCACTCCCACCGGCAGCCAGATGACACGCGGGACGTGACAGATGAATGACCAAGGGCGCGTGCCGGAGCGCGTATGACGCCCCCTGCCCGCTTGGCTACTTGCGGCCGAACAGGCGCTCGATGTCCGAGAGCTTCAGCGAGATCCAGGTCGGGCGGCCGTGATTGCACTGGCCCGAATTGGGCGTTGCCTCCATCTCGCGCAGCAGGGCATCCATTTCCTCCGGCCGCAGGCGGCGGCCGGCGCGCACCGACCCGTGGCAGGCCATGGTCGCGGCGACATGGTCGAGCCGCTCGCGCACGCGGGTGGAGCTGTCCCATTCGGCAAGATCGTCGGCAAGGTCCGTAACGAGGCCGCGAATGTCGATCTGGCCGAGCATGGCCGGCGTCTCGCGCACAGCGACCGCGCCGGGCCCGAACGGCTCCAGCACCAGACCGACGGCCTCCAGCTCCTCGGCGCGCTCGGCAAGACGCGCCACATCCTCCTGCGGCAGTTCCACGATCTCGGGGATCAGGAGGCCCTGCCGGGCGACACCGCGCTCCGCCAGCGCGGCCTTCAGCCGCTCGTAGACCAGCCGCTCATGCGCTGCGTGCTGGTCGACAATGACGAGACCGTCCTCGGTCTGGGAGATGATGTAGGTGGCGTGAACCTGCGCCCGGGCCGCACCGAGCGGGCGGGCCTGTCGCTCCTCCGTCGCTTCGCTCGCATGGGCGTGAGCGCGGGCATCGGCCGAGGGCATGTCCAGCGTCTCGAAGCCGGCCTGCGCCGCCTCGCCGAATCCGCTCGCGGGGGCTGGCGGCGCGTCCTGCTCCGCGCCGTCCAGCGGCCGGAAGGGCGAAGCGCGCCAGTCGGAGGAGGCCGGGGCAGGCGATGTTACGGAGCGTTGGTAGCCGTAAGAACTGCCCGAGGCGGGACGCAAGCCGGCGGACGGGCCGGCGGCATAGCCGGTCGAGAAGGACGCCATTGCGGCCTGTGCGGTATGCGAGGAGGCAAGATGACCGGCCTCGGCGAAGACCTGGCGCAGCGCGCCGACGATCAGCCCGCGCACGAGCTGGGCGTCGCGGAAGCGCACATCCGCCTTGGCGGGATGGACGTTGACGTCGACCTGTCGGGGATCGAGCTCGATGAACAGGACGGAAACCGGATGCCGGTCGCGGGCGAGCACGTCGGCATAGGCCCCGCGCAGGGCCGACATCAACAGCTTGTCGCGGACCGGCCGGCCGTTGACGAAGAAGAACTGCGAGAGCGAATTGGCCTTGTGGAAGGTCGGCAGGCCGGCAAGCCCATGCAGCCGCACGCCCTCGCGCACTGCGTCCACCGGCCGGGCGTTCTCGACGAAATCGGTGCCCATTACCTGGGCGATGCGCGCCTCCAGCGCCCGCTCGCCGCTGGCCGCCGCATAGGTCGTGGTCTGGCGATCGCTGCCCGACAGCTCGAAGCGCACCGACGGATTGGCCAGCGCCAGCCGGCGCACCACATCGGTGACCGCGGCCCCTTCCGCCCGGTCGGACTTCAGGAACTTGAGCCGGGCCGGCGTTGCGAAGAAGAGGTCGCGCACCTCAACCTGGGTTCCGCCCGCATGGCTGGCCGGGGCCGGCCCGTCCTTGCGCCCCCCCTCGACCCGGATGGTCCAGGCATGGGCCTCGGACACGTGGCGCGAGGTCATGGCAAGGCGCGCGATGGCGCCGATGGAGGGCAGCGCCTCGCCGCGAAAGCCGAGGCTGCGGATGTCGAACAGATCGTCCTCGGAGAGCTTGGACGTGCAATGGCGCTCGACCGCCAGCGCCAGCTGCTCGCCGGGAATACCGCAGCCGTCGTCGTCGACGCGGATCAGGGTCTTGCCCCCGGCCGCCGTCGACACGCCGATGCGCGCCGCGCCTGCGTCCAGCGCGTTCTCGACCAGCTCCTTGACCACACTGGCCGGCCGCTCGATCACTTCGCCTGCCGCGATCTGGTTGATCGCGTGGTCGCTCAACTGCCGGATCGTCATTCCCGGACCTTCACCTTGCGAATCGTCCCCTCGCCCGGCGCCAGCATCGCCCGTTTGGACGCGCGGGGCCAGCCGCCCGCGCGGCTTCCCCCAAAACGTGAAAGGGGCGCTCTCGCGCCCCTTTCATCACCATCTTCCAAGTCGCGGTTCGTCGCCCTCAGGCGGCGACCACGTCCTTGAGGAAACGCTCGATCTCCTGGCGGAAACGCGCAGTGTGGTGCGCCGCCTCGCCGGTTGCCCCCAGCACCTGCTGGGCCGATCGGTTGGTTTCCTCTACCGCCGTGTCGAGCTCGCCGATGCTGTCGACAACCGAGCGCGTGCGCACCGCGGCGAGCTGGATGTTGGAGCTGATCTCCGTCGTCGCGGCCCCCTGCTGCACCACCGCCGTGGCAATGGCGCTGGTGTGGTCGTTGACCTCGTCCATTGTGGTGGCGATCTCGGCGATGGCCTTGGCCGTCTCGGTCGTCGCCGCCTGGATCGCCACGATCTGCCCCGAAATCTCGCCGGTCGCGCGCGAGGTCTGGTCGGCGAGCTGCTTCACCTCCGCCGCGACGACCGCAAAGCCCTTGCCGGCCTCGCCGGCGCGCGCCGCCTCGATGGTGGCATTGAGCGCCAGGAGGTTCGTCTGCTCGGCAATCGCCTGGATCAGGGTGACCACTTCGCCGATCTTGGCGGCGGAAGCGGCAAGTCCCGCGACCTTCTGGTTGGTCGCCCGGGTGCTGTCGGTGGCGCGGGTGACGACGGTCGTGGTGCGCTCGACCTGATCGGAGATCTCGCGGATCGAGGAGGACAGCTCTTCGGCAGCCCCCGCGACGGACTGCACATTGCCGGACGCCTCGCGCGAGGCCGAGGACGCCCCATCCGCCTGCTCGGCGCTGGAGGCGGCGACCGTTTCCAGCGTGCGGGCGGTCGTCTCCAGGCTCGCATTTGCGTGGTCGACCGCTGCCAGCACCTCCTGTGCGGTCGACTGGAACCCCTTGATCAACGCATCGACCTGCCGCTGGCGCGCATCGCGCGCCTGCCGGTCGCCATGTTGCTCGCGCTCCAGCCGCTCCTGCTCGATGCGGTTGTCGCGGCAGACCTCGATGGCACGGGCAATATCGCCGATCTCGTCCGAGCGGTCGCGGCCCACGACCTGGAAAGCGGTATCGCCCGCCGCCAGCTCCATGATCTGGCTGGTGACGGTGCGCAGCGGATTGCAGATCGAGCGCACGGCGAAGACGACCGCGCCGCCGGCAATCGCCAGGAGCAGCAGGCCGACGCCGATGCCGGCCGCGCGCGCCATGTCCGCGATGCCGACATAGGCGGTACGGTCGACCGCGATCACCGCAACGGCAATGGGATTGCCCGAATAGTCGCCGACATTGACCTGATCGACGTAGAAATCGCCGGATGCCGAGACGATGCCGCCGCTGGCGGTCCGGGCGGCTAGCGACAGCGGATCCATGTCGGCCGGCAAGCGGTTGCCGATCACCTCCAGCGCATCACCGCCCTCGGCACCGAACCGCAGCACCGCGAGCGGATAGCCGGTCTTTTCGGTGAAGTCGGCCACGAACATTTCGTGGAACTCGAGGCCGAACTCGACCGAGCCCTTGTGCTGGCCCTCGACGACGATGGGCACGACGCCACGATTGCCGATACCGGCGACGCCCTTCTCCAGGCCGGAAATGTCCTTCACGCCGCCGTTGGTCTCCACCACCGTGGCCCGGAAGGACGACAGGTCATCGCCGAACTTTTCCGGCTTGTGGACCCGCAGGAACGACGTTGCGGGCGGCAGGTGGAACTGGAACTGCCGGATGCCGAACTGTTCCTTGAGCGCCTTGAAGGCCGGGACGAACTCGCCCGCCAGCCCCTCGCGGTCGCCGGCGGCGAAGCGCTGCTGCACCGATGCCTGCCCGGCCACCACCTTCGCCAGCAACAGGGCCTGGCGGCTTTCCGCCTCGATCTGCGCCTGCAACTGGCGCTTGGCGCCGGCCACCTCGCGCTGCAAGGCCGTCTCCGTCAGGGTTCCGGCCACCCATTGCGAGATGGCGAAAGCGGAAACCGCGCCAAGCAATGCCAGTGCAATCGTCACCAGCATCATGCGTGCTCGTATCGTCTTCATGCGTGATCCTCTGGGCGACCGGTCGGCGGGGAGCTGGAAGGAAAAGAATTTTTATTTGCACAAATTTGAATATTCATAGGTGACCGAGTCTTCACCTGAGGTTGAGCAACACATGCTGAACAATCTCTTAAGCGCAAACGTTTGACGCTGCGGCAACACGCAAGGCAGAGCGACTTTTCTAACGCAGGGCGGGCCGGCCGCGCTGGCGTCTTGTCCTTTTTGCCGGGGATCGCCTATGGTCCGCCGGCACGCCGCCCTGCGCCGCGCCCGTTCCGCCTGCCGAAAAGAGACACTGATGACCCAGCCCGCACCGCTTCTCGTTCCCGGTCTTTCCGCCCTGGCGCCGTCCTACCGTGCCGTCCTGTGCGATGTTTGGGGCGTGCTGCACAACGGTGTCGCGGCGTTTCCCGAGGCCTGCGAGGCGCTGGCGCGCTTCCGCCGGGATGCCGGCGGGATCGCCGTGCTGATCACGAATGCGCCGCGCCCGACAAGCTCCGTTCTGAAGCAGCTCGAAGGGCTCGGTGTGCCGCTCGACGTGTTCGACGATGTGGTGACCTCGGGCGACGTGACGCGCGGCCTGCTGGCCGCCACCCGCGAGCAGCCGGCGTTCCATATCGGCCCGGCCCGCGACCTTACCCTGTTCGAGGGGCTCGACATCCGCCTCGTCGGCGAGGACGAGGCCGAGCAGGTGGTGTGCACCGGCTTCCACGACGACGAGAACGAGACGCCGGAAGACTATCGTCCCCTGCTGGAGCGCCTGGCGGCGCGGGGCCTGCCGTTCCTGTGCGCCAACCCAGATATCGTGGTGGAGCGCGGCAACCGGCTGGTCTGGTGCGCGGGCGCCATCGCCCGCCTCTACGAGGATATCGGCGGTACGGTGACCATTCTCGGCAAGCCGCACGCGCCGATCTACGAGGAGGCCATGGCGCGCGTGGCGAAGATCGCCGGGGAACAGGTGGCCCGCGAGCAGATCCTCGCCATCGGCGACGGGCTGCCGACCGACATCCGCGGCGCCGTCGCCAACGAGATCGACGTGCTGTTCATCACCGGCGGCATTCATGGCGCCGACTTCGGCCCGGTCGAGGCCCCCGACGAGGGGCTGGTCCGCCGGCGGCTGGCCGAGGAAGGGCTGACTGCGCGCGCGGCGGTGCCGCACCTGCGCTGGTAGCCCTACCCGCGCCCTTCCTCTGCTGCGCCCTTTCCGGATCGCGAAAAACCGCCATTTCCGGCACATCTTCTGTTTGCATGCCGCAACCGGCGGGATATGCTGACGGTGGGGAAGGGTTTTACCGGCCCCCTACAGAATTTTGCCGAGACGCGAGGCTGGGGGGCTTCATGCGGTTTCTTGCAGACTTTCTGCCATTCATCAAACGTGCAGCGACCCGGTCGATGGTGCTGGTCGCCGCCGGCGGCTTCGGCCTTTCCGGCCCGGCTGCCGCGCAGGACGGCACGACGCCGCTGCAGACCTTCCAGACCTATGTCATCAACAACGACCTGACCAACGCGCAGTTCTTCCTGCAGAACGGGCTGGTCACCGCCGCGGAGATCGACACGGGCGCCCTGTTCCTCAAGGCGCTCTTTGCCAACAACTCCCGCGCCTCGAGCACGCGCCCGCTCGACTTCTCCAATGTCGAACAGGTGGCGCGCCTGCACGACTATCTCTCGGCCCTGGCACCGGTCGACATGAACGGGCGCGAGCGGTGCTGGAATAACAACACGCGCATCACCGAGCGCTGGTGCGGTCTGGCGACAACGATGCTGGCGCAGGGCGTGTCGCCGCAGGTCATCTCCTTCTACCTGCAGCGCGGCCTCGACCTTGCCGCACGGCCCGAGGAGGTCGCCTCCCCGGCACTGGCGCTGATCGCCAATCTCGGCAGCCGCTATTCGATGGAGGACCTCAACTGGTTCTCCCAGAACGGGCTGCAGCTCGGCTCCGAGACATTCCCGCTGTCTCATTTCACCAGGCTTCAGGCGTATTACGAACTCAACCTCGACGACGCCTACAAGATCCCCGAAGCGCGGCTCGACAGCCAGCCCTTCAACTTTCTCGACGCGCTGTCGATGACCCTGACCAGCCGGCGGCAGAACGGTCACGAACGCAGCGCCAACCAGGATTTCCTGTGCCGCTACATCATGTTCGTCGCGGGCCAGATGCCTCCGACCTTCGACCATTTTTCCTTCCTGCTGCGCAATGTTCGGGAGTTTCGTGGCGCCAATATCGGCAGCACCGAAAAGGCCAGCAGCCGCCGCTTCGGCACGTTTTACTATGAAGTCTTTCCGCAAAGCTGTGTTTCGATGATCGGGGCGATGGCTCTCAGCAGTTCCGAACTCGACCGCATGATCAGCCTGTTCGCAGCCGAGCAGGACATGTCGACCGCCCAATGGCTCGTCAATCTCAAGCAAGGAGCCCTGCAGAGCAATGTTCAGAAAAACTAGTCTCCTCGTCGCCGCGGCCAGCCTCGCCCTCATTCCCGTCGCAACGCCCGAGCCGGCCCATGCGGGCGGAGAAGGCGTTGCCGCCGGCATCATCGGATTTGCCGCCGGCGCCATCATCGGCAGCCAGATGAACCGCCCGCGCGAACGGCGCGTCTACCGCACGGCGCCGAAGCGCCCGCGCCGAAGCGCGGCCGAGCGCGAATACTGGATGAACGTGCAGGCCTCGCTCAACAGCCTGGGCTTCGATGCCGGGCCGGTGGACGGCGCGCCGGGCCGCAAGACGCGCTCCGCGGTGACCCAGTTCCAGATGAGCATCAATGCGGTGCCGAACGGCAAGCTGACATCCGAGCAGGCCAGCGTGCTGTTCGCGCGCGTCAATCCCGGCAACAGCATGGCGACGGCCCCGGCCCAGCCCGCCCCCTACATGCAGCCGGGCACGATGCCGGCCTACCAGCAGCAGCCGGCCTATCAGCAGCAGCAGCCGCAGCCAGCCTACGGCATGCCGGTCGGCGGCTACCCCGCGCAGCAGGGCTTCCCGCCCATGCAGCAGCCCGTCCCGCAGGGGGGACAGCAACAGCAGGCTGCCTTCCCGGCTCCGCAACAGGGCGGTTTCCCGCAGCAGGGCCAGCAGGCTGCCTTCCCGGCCCCGCAGCAAGGCGGTTTTCCGCAGCAGGGCCAGCAGGCGGCCTTCCCCGCGCCGACACAGCAGCCCGGAACAACGGCCGCCGCGACCGGTTCGGCGACGTTCCCGCTGGTGAACGGTGCGGTCTCGGGAGCCGGCACCCAGCCGGCTGGCGGTTTCCCGCCCCTCGCTGCTCCCGGCGGCCAGGGCGCGGTCCCGGCAACAGCCCCGGCCCAAGTGCAACAGCCGGAGCCGGCGGCAGTACCCACCCAGCAGGCAGCGATGCCGGCGACGGCGCCCGCCCAGCAGGCAGCCCCGTCTGCTCCCTCGCAGGCCCAGCCGATCATCCAGACGGACGCAAGCGGCAACCAGTTCGTCGAGATCAATGGCCAGCGCTTCTACATGAACGCGGCTCCGGCAGCGCCCGCAGCTCCCACCGCCACGTCGCCGGCAGCTGTGGTCGTAACAGCCGAGACCGGCACGCAGCCGCAGCAGTAACCGGCGGCACGGAAAGCCGTCCGGCATGAAAAGCAGAGTTGCGTGAAAAGGCGGACATGAAAAAAGGCCGGATCAACCGATCCGGCCTTTCTTTCAGTTTCTGGCCACTCGCGGGGGGCGCCGGCCAGGCTGGCTCGCGTCTCTTGGTGGACGCGCGGAACGGGTATTCCCCTCCCGTTTTGCCGTGTCTCTTCTCGCCCTGTCCGACCTCAGCCGAACAGGCGGTCGATCTCGTCCTGCGCATCCGACAGCATGCTGTCGACATCGGCCTGCGACACGCCCTCGCCCGCATGCTGGGGGCCGTGCAGGATCAGGTCGCGGCGGCGGCGCTCTTCCTCGGTCTCTTCCTGCGGCGCGTCATCGCTCTCGGCAATGCGCAAGCGCTCGACGAAGGCCGAAACGCGGCTGTCGATGGCATTCAACGCGTTGACGACCTTGGAGATGCGCTGACCGGTGATGTCCTGGAAGGCGCAGGCCTCGAAAATCTCGATCATCTTGTCGTTGACCAGCGCCTGGTAGGCGTCGGGTTCCATGTCGCCGGCGGCCATGATGGTCTCGGCCGCCTCCATGATCGTGTGGGTGGCGGACTCGGTCGATTCGACGATGGCATCCAACTCCCGGCCTGCTTCCGGGATCTGGTTGTTCTTCATGTCGTTCGGGCGCAGGTTGACGATCTCGACTTTCAGCCGGGAGATCTCGTCCGCGATCGACGTCAGCTCCGCCGTGATCGTCGGCTGCACGGAGTGGAGAAACTCGCGCATCGAGCCGGTCATGACCTCGGCAAGGTCGATCACATCGTTCAGCGTCACATCGCCCTGACGGTCTCGGTTCTGCTCCAGGAACGCGATGAGCTGCGCGAGATCCTTCTTTTCCATAGCGCCCATGGATTCTTTTCCTTTTGGCGCGGCCTTGTCCGGCCGCGCATCATCCATCCGCGCCCGGCACATGGACGCAGCTCTCCTGCCCTCAGGCGGCTGTGCCGCCGTCTCCCTGCAGAGTCTTGCTTTCCGGAACCGTCCGGATCAGTCGGAGAAGACCGCCTCGATCTTGCCCTTCAGCGTCTGTGCGTTGAACGGCTTGACGATGTAGTTGTTCACGCCGGCCTTCTTGGCCGCGATGACGTTCTCGGTCTTGGATTCGGCCGTGACCATGATGAACGGCGTCTTGCAGAGGCCGGCATCGGCGCGGACCTGCTTCAGCAGCTCGTAGCCGGTCATCGGCTCCATGTTCCAGTCGGAGATCACCAGTCCGTAACGACGCTGCTTCATCTTCTCCAGCGCTTCGGTGCCGTCGGCGGCGTCATCGATATCTTCGAAGCCGAGCTGCTTGAGCAGGTTGCGGATGATGCGGATCATGGTCTTGTAGTCGTCCACCACGAGGACCGGCATCTGAACATCCAGGGCCATTGTCTACTCCATACTGTCAATCTGCCCGACCCGCTTGAGCGGGCGTCTGATGCTTCTTCAAGTGTCCAGGAGGAAGACACTTGGCTGTGTCCCCGCCTCCCCACGCCTTGCCACACTACCCGGCTCCCCTGAAAACTCCGTTAATGCGGCCTGCCATATCTGACACGAAAGCTTAATTGCCGCGCCCGCCGCGAGCGTCTAGCGTCCCCTCCTGCCGAGGGAGCAAGGACGGAGGAGACCGATGCTGGCGTTGCAGACGCTCTATTACGAAGATCTCGCACCGGGACTCAGCGAGACCCTGACGAAGACTGTCAGTTCTTCCGATGTCATTGGCTTCGCGGAGGTTTCCGGCGACCGAAATCCGATCCACCTGTCGGAGCATTTCGCCGCGCGCACGCCGTTCCGCACCCGCATCGCCCATGGCCTGTACACCGCCAGCCTGATCTCCGCGGTGCTGGGAACACGGCTGCCCGGGCCGGGGGCGATCTACCTGTCTCAGACGCTGAATTTCCGCGCTCCGGTGCGAATCGGCGACGAGGTGACCGTGACGGTCACCGTCAGCGAGCTGATGGAGAAGGGCAACCGGGCCCGGCTCGACTGCCGCTGCGCCGTCGGCGACACGGTGGTCCTGGAGGGCGAGGCGGTGGTCAAGGTGCCGAGCCGGGCCGAGCAGGAGGCGGGCGACCCGCGCGGCTGAACCGGCGCGCCGACCACCGTGCCGGGACCTTGCGGAACGCTCGCGGCGCTTGACCTTTTTCGGGCGAATGGGCAGGGTCCGCCGGCAGTTTCGTGCCGCCTTGAGGGCGGCGCGCCCGTTCAGCCTCAGGCCGCGCGCCATCCAGCGTGTCCGGCAAGCCCTCGACGCCGATGACAGATCTCGTTTCCGAAGCCTTTCCCGTCGTCAGCGATCTGGCGGACTTTCCGGCCGCCCTTGCCGACGGCGTGGTGGCGATCGGCAATTTCGACGGCGTGCATCGCGGTCACCAGGCCGTGCTCGGCGAGGCGCTGGAGATTGCCCGCGCCCAGTCGGTGCCGGCCTTCGCGCTGACGTTCGAGCCGCATCCGCGCACCGTGTTCAATCCCGACAAGCCGGTCTTTCGCCTGACGCCGGAGCCGATGAAGGCGCGCGTGATGGCAGCGACCGGGCTCGACGGCATGGTGAGCCTGCCCTTCACCCGCGCCTTTGCCGGACTGGAGGCGGAAGCCTTCGTCCACGAGATCCTGCGGGACAAGCTGCATATCCGCCACGCGGTGACCGGATACGACTTCCATTTCGGCCGGGGTCGGCGTGGCACGCCGGACTTCCTGCGTGCCGCCGGCCGCTCCGACGGTTTCGGCGTCACCATCGTCACGGCGGCAACGGACGAAGCGGGCGAGGCCGTCTCCTCCAGCCGGGTGCGCGCAGCTCTTTCCGCCGGCGACATTGTGCTGGCCAATGCGCTGCTCGGCTATCGCTGGTCGGTTGAGGCGGAGGTGCGCCACGGCGAGAAGCGCGGCCGCGACCTCGGCTACCCGACCGCCAACCTGGCGCTGCCGGCCGAGACCGAGCTGGCCCACGGCATCTATGCGGTGCGGGCCCGCGCCAATGGCGGGGAATGGATCGACGGCGTCGCCAGCTTCGGCCGGCGGCCGACCTTCGACAATGGCGCGCCGCTGCTTGAGGTCTTCCTCTTCGATTTTTCCGGCGATCTTTACGGGCAAAAGCTCCAGGTCATGCTGGCCGCCCGGCTGCGCGCTGAAGAGCGGTTCGACAGCATCGAGGCGCTGATCGCACAGATGGACCAGGACAGCGCCGAGGCGCGCTCTGTGCTGGCGAGCCTTGCCCCGCTCGGCGCCATCGACCTTGCCGTGAACGGCCCGCCCAGATGAGCGACAGCGCGGGCAGCGTGCCTGCCGCCGAGGTCATGCGCGGCATCGCCCTGATGAGCGTTGCCATGCTGCTCGTGCCGATGATGGACGTCACGGCCAAATACCTGACGACGACCCAGCCGCCGCTGCAGATCGCGCTGGCCCGTTTCGGCTTCCAGATGGTGTTTGCGCTGCTGACCGCGGCCATCGGCCCTGGCCTGTCGGTGCTGCGCGCGCCGCGTCTGTGGCCGCACCTTTTGCGCGGCTTCTTCCTGTCGGGGGCCACGGTCTGCTTCTTCACCGCCGTGGCGACAATGCCGGTGACCGACGCCATCGCGATCTTCTTCGTCGAGCCGATGATCCTCACCGTCCTGTCGGCACTGGTGCTCAAGGAACAGGTCGGCCCGCGCCGCTGGGCCGCCGTGCTGGTCGGCCTTGCCGGTGTCGCCATCATCATGCGCCCGGGTTTTGCAACCTTCGGTCTGACCGCGTTGCTGCCCCTGTGTGCTGCCCTTCTCTTCGCGCTCTACCTGCTGATCACCCGCAAGCTGTCGGGCGAAGGCGGCATGCTGTGCGTGCAGTTCACCGCAGGCCTTGGCGGCGTGATGCTGCTCGGCGTGCTGTTCGTTTCCGCCAATATCGCCGGTTACGAGCCGGCCGCGGCGGTGATGCCCGACCTGCCCGGCTGGGGGCTTCTGGCACTCGTCGGCGCGCTGTCCTTCTTCGCGCACGGGCTGATCGTGAAGGCCTTCGCGGCCGCGCCCGCCTCCGTGCTGGCACCGTTCAATTATCTTGAGATCGTCAGCGCGACCGTGTTCGGCTATCTGGTCTTCGGGGATTTTCCCGATGGACCGACCTGGATCGGCATTGCCCTGATCGTCGGCAGCGGCATCTATATCGCCCATCGCGAGAACCGCCGCAGCCAGGAGGAACTGGCCGCCCTCATCAACCGTACCGGCCCGCCCGACTGAGCGAGACGAGAACCAGATGATCAAACGCCGCCTGTGGGGGCCCTCCAGCGCCCTGATCCTGACCGTTGCCGCGCTCGGCATGGCGATCGACCAAGGTTTCAAGCTGTGGATGCTCTTCGGCTTCGACATTGCCGCGCGCGGCCGTGTCGCCCTCACCCCGTTCTTCGATCTGGTGATGGTGTGGAACTACGGCATTTCCTACGGCCTGCTGCAGCAGGAGGAAGGCCTCGGCCGCTGGCTGCTGGTCGGATTGACCGTTGTGATCACCGTCCTGTTCTGGATCTGGGGCGCCCAGGCGACGCGCTGGCTGCAGGCCGCGGGCTTTGCGCTGGTCATCGCCGGGGCGCTCGGAAACGGCATCGACCGGATCGCCTATGGCGCGGTTGCCGATTTCTTCCATTTCCATGTCGGCGACTTCTCCTGGTACGTCTTCAACCTCGCCGATGTCTGGATCGTTGCCGGGGTGGCGGCTCTGCTGTATGACAGTTTCGCTGGCGGCCCTAATGATGCCGCAAAAACCTCGTCTGAGTAGCCGCAGCATCTGATGCGCCGGCTTGCCCGGACCCAAGCCGACGCAGGTTGTCCCAAGGACGACCGCACCGGCAAGACCGCCCGACCCGGCCAGTCCCACCCGGACAGTCCGGGTCCGAACTGCCGGAGAGGCGTTTTCGCCCCCGGGCCGCGGGTTTTCCGCGCAAGAGCCTTGAAGGATAGCTGACGTGTCGCGTCGACCCTGGACCGCAACCACCCTTCGTCATGCCGGCCGGCGCGGCCGCGCCCTGCTGCTCGCCAGCGCCGCTGCGCTCGTGCTCGCCGGTTGCCAGCACGGCGCCGACGGGTTCAACGACGGCTCGAGCAACGACGAGGCGCCGGACGTCGCGATGGTCCGCAAGCTCATGGAAGGCCTCGGCGCCGTCGATGCGCGCTCCGAACAGAAGATCGAATACGCTCCCCGCGCGCCGCTGGCCATGCCGACCAAGATGACCGAGCTGCCGCAGCCGGAGGAGAAGAAGGAGGTCGCCAACTGGCCCGAGCAGGGCGAGACCGATCTCCAGCGCATCCAGCAGGCCTATCGCGAGACCCGCGACATCGACGAGCGCGGCCGCAGCGACATCTACCAGTCGCGCGGCATCAAGGAGCTCGCCACCGGCAGCCAGAACCGCAATATCCAGCAGGAAATCCAGCTGGAGAACCGGCTCGAGGACGCGCGCATGAAGCCGAACGAGCTGCACCAGCGCGTCGGCGTCGCCCGCAAGGAGACAGCCGTTCTCGACGAGAACGGAAATCCGGTGCGCCGCTACCTGATCGAGCCGCCGGTCGCCTACTCGACCCCGGCCGCAGGCGCGCCGCTGCCGGAAGTTGGCAAGGTCGACGACCAGCCGAAAGTCACCGACATGGAGCGCCTGATGAGCGGCCAGTCGGCGCGTACCCTGCGCTGATCAGTCGGTCGCGACGGCGACACGTTTTTCCAAGGCCGGAGCCCCGCTCCGGCCTTTTTGTTTTTGCTGCGCGCGCGTCGCGGCGCGGCCTTGTTGTCGCCGCACGCACATGCGCTATCTCACGCGCCATCACCTGCAGCGGACCTTACGAAAAGTTCACGGGTCCTTTGCGGTCAGCCTGCCTATAAGTCATCGGCAGGGACAAACATTTCCGGAGATCGAACCTTGTCGCCTCTCTCAGGACAAACCCGCCAGATCCTGCAAGACACCCCGCTGGCCCGCCGCCTGCTGCGCGGCGTCTCGCTGTGCGCGGGTACGCTTGCCATCGCCGCCGTCCTCGCTGTCAGCCCGCCTGCCGGTGGCAGCGCCCGGGCCGAGGCCACGCAGGCCGCCGATGCCGCCGCCTTCGCCGACATCCGGATCGGCGGCGACATGAGCGCCTTCACCCTCGACAACGGGCTGGAAGTCGTGGTCATTCCCGACCGCCGCGCGCCGGTGGTCACCCACATGGTCTGGTACAAGGTTGGCGCAGCCGATGAGCCAGAAGGCATGTCGGGCATCGCCCATTTCCTCGAGCATCTGATGTTCAAGGGAACCAAGGCCTATCCGGGCAACACGTTCTCCCAGCGCATCGCAGCGATCGGCGGACAGGAAAACGCCTTCACCTCGCAGGACTACACCGCCTATTTCCAGCGCGTGGCGCGCGAGCATCTCGGCGAGATGATGGAGATGGAAGCCGACCGCATGCAGAACCTCGTGCTCAGCGACGAGGTGGTTCTGCCGGAGCGCGACGTCGTGCTGGAGGAGCGCCGCCAGCGCGTCGACAGCGATCCCGGCTCGATGCTCAGCGAGACGCTGGACAGCATGCTGTTCGTCAACCATCCCTACGGGACGCCGGTGATCGGCTGGCCGGACGAGATTTCCGCCCTCGACCGCCAGGACGCCATCGCCTTCTACGACCGTTTCTACACGCCGAACAACGCCATCCTGGTCGTTGCCGGCGATGTGACCGCCGACGAAGTGCGCAAGCTGGCCGCGGAGACCTACGGCAAGGTGCCGCGTCGCGCCGAGCCGGGCGCGCGCGAGCGGGCCAAGGCGCAAGTGCTGCCCGGAACGCGCGAGGTCACCTATTCCGACCCGCGCGTGAACCAGCCGAACATGCGCAAGGCCTGGGTCGTGCCCAGCTACAACACCGCCGACGGCAACGAGGCCGCCGCGCTCCAGGTCCTGTCCGAAGTGCTCGGCGGCGGCAGCACCAGCCGCCTTTACCGGGAGCTGGTGATCGACAAGGGCGTCGCCTCCTCGGCGGGCAGCTGGTACAATTCCGGCGCGCTCGACGACAGCACTTTCATGATCTACGCGGTGCCGGCGGACGGCACCGGCCTGCAGGATCTGGGTGCAGCCTCGCTCGACGTGCTGAAGCAGGTGGCACGCGAGGGCATCACCGCCGAGGAGCTGGAACGGGCGAAGAAAAGCCTCCTGTCCTCCGCGCTCTATGCCCAGGACAGCCAGTCGACGCTGGCCCGGATCTTCGGCGCTTCCCTGACCACCGGCGGCACCATCGAGGAAATCCGCAACTGGCCGTCGACCATCTCGTCGGTCACCGCGGACGACGTGAAGGCGGCAGCTGCCGCACACCTCGCCTCCCTGCCCGTGACCGCCTATCTGCGCGGGCCCGAGCAGGCAGTGGCCGCCCCGGCCGATGCCGCACCGCAGGAGCCGGCAGCCGCGCAGGAGGTGCAGCAATGAGCCGCCGCCGCCCCGCCACGTCCGCTTCCTCGCACGGGACCACCTCACCGATGACCCTGCTCACCGCCCTGGGCCGCGGGCTTCTTGCCTTCGCCCTCGTCGTTTCCGCCGTTGCCGCCACCCCGCGCCCACTCGCCGCCATGGAGATCCAGGAGATCACCACGCCCGGCGGGCTGAACGCCTGGCTGGTGGAAGACAACACGGTACCGATCGTCGCCATCAAGTTCGCCTTCGAAGGCGGCGCCTCGCAGGACCCGAAAGGGCAGGAAGGCCTTGCGAACCTGCTCTCGACGACCCTCGACGAGGGTGCCGGCGACCTCGATTCTCAGGCCTTCCAGACCCGCCTGGAGGACCTGTCCGTGCATATCGGCTTCGATGCCGGGCGCGACAATTTCTACGGATCGATGCGCACGCTAACGCCGAATGTCGACGACGCGTTCGAGCTGCTGCGCCTGGCTGTCACCTCGCCGCGCTTCGACGAGGAGCCGGTTGCGCGGATGAAGCGGCAGATCATCGCCGGGCTGCGCAGCGAGGCGAAGGATCCGGATGCCATCGCCGGCCGTCGCTGGACCGAGCTCGCCTATCCCGAGCACACCTACGGACGCCCTTCGCGCGGCACCGAGGAGACGGTCGCGGCCCTCTCGCCGCAGGACCTTAAGCAGCTGCATGGCAATATCTTCGCCCGCAAGGGACTGAAGATCACCGTCGTCGGCGCCATCAACGCCGAGCGTCTGGCCCCGCTCCTCGACAGCGTCTTCGGCACCCTGCCGGAAGCCGGCTCGCTCACATCCGTGTCCGACGTCACCATGGCAACCGGCAAGATGGAGCATGTGGCCCTCGACGTGCCGCAGACCGCCATTCGCATCGGCCTGCCGGGGCTGAAGCGCGACGACCCGGACTTCATTCCCGCCTTCGTGATGAACCACATCCTTGGTGGCGGCGTGTTCTCGTCCTGGCTGTTCGAGGAAGTACGCGAGAAGCGCGGCCTTGCCTATTCCGTCGGCTCCTACCTGGTGCCCTACCAGCACTCGGGCATGTGGATGGCGGTCACCGGTACGCGTTCCGACCGTTCCGACGAGTCCATCGAGGTGATCCGCGCGCAGATGGCGCGCATGGCCGACAAGGGGCCGAGCGACGAGGAACTGGCGAAGGCCAAGGCCTATCTCACCGGCTCCTACGCGCTGCGCTTCGACACGTCGGACAAGATCGCCGACCAGTTGCTGGGCCTGCAGGTCGAGGGCCTCGGCCGCGACTATATCGACAATCGCAACGCCATGATCGAGGCGGTGACGCTGGAGCAGGTGCGCGCCGTCGCCGCACGCCTGCTCAAGGGGGTCGACCCCTTGGTCGTCACCGTGGGACCGGAGAAGAGCTGAGGCCGGTCAGGTCTCCGTCCTCTCCTTCCCGAAGACAAATTGCCAAAAGGCCCCGCCGGATCCCATCCGGCGGGGCCTTTTCGTTGAGACCTCGAAGAGAGAGAAAGCCTATTCGGCGGCGCGGCGAAGGTTGCGCTGCGGCGGGCGCGCTTGCAGCACTTCCGGGCGCACGGGGCGCGGCGGCGAGAACAGGTAGCCCTGGCCGATGCGGGCGTCGTAGTCGAGGACCTCGAGCACCTGCGCCTCGGTCTCGACGTGATCGACGATCAACTCCATCGCATAGCGGCGCAGAAGATCGCCGAGATCGGCCGGATGGATATGGCTGGCCGGCATGTGCTCGTTGCCGATCAGGCGGCTGGCATGCAGCTTCATGTAGCGGAAGCCGCGATCCGACAGGACCTTGAAGTCCATCTTCAGGTCGCGCACGCGGTCCATCGAGAAGCGATAGCCGAGTTCGTGCAGGGCGGCGAGGCTCTCCAGCTCCAGCGCGCCCATCTCATTGACGTCGCTCTGGGTGAACTCGAAGGTCAACAGGCCTGAAAAGCCCTCGTTGGCGCGCAGGAAATCCAGAAAGCCCGGGAAGAAGCGCTCGTCCACCAGCGTCTGGATCGACAGATTGACGAAGAGGCCCGAGCGCCGGTTCCGGCTCGACAGCCGGCGCAGCACCTGGATGGCGCGGAACAGCATCAGGTTGTCGATGGCCGGCATCATGCGCGCACGCGTCGCCTCGGCGATGAAGTCGACCGGTTCGAGATAATTGTTCTGCGCGTCGCGAATGCGGGTCAGGGCCTCGTAGTCGCGGACCTGGCGCTGCGGCAGGGTCACGATGGGCTGCAGGAACAGATCGACCCGGTTGTTGTCGAGCGCGTCCTGGATGACCCGGCGCAGCTCAGGATCAGGCCTTGCGTCCTCCCGTGCCCGGGCCATGGCCGGCGAGCGCGACGCATTGGCGGCCTCCTGGGTGCGGCCGCCGAGCGGCCCGTCGCCGGGCGCCGGACCACGCACAGCCGGAGCGTCGCCGCCATAGGGCTGCTGGCCATAGCCCTGGGGCATCTGGGCCTGGGGAGCATAGCCTGCGCCCTGCTGTGCCGGATGCGGCTGCTGGGGCGCCGAAGGCTGGCTGTAGCCGAGAGCGCGCGGCTCCTCATAGGCAGCGAAGCGCTCTTGCGGCGGGGGCGGCGCGATCTGGCGCGCATCCTGCTCGTCGATGCGGTCTTCCATGCCGGCCATGGCCTCGGCCATCTGCTTGATGAGACTGCCCAGCACCTCCACCTCGGCGAAGAGCGGGTCGATCTCCTCGCGGGTGCGGCGCGGCAGGTTGGTCTCCATGCCGGACAGGCGACCCTCGATATTGCTGACGTCCTCGTCGACCTCAAGCACGCGCTCCTCGAGCGCGGCGACCTTCTCGGCGATGTCGCCGCGGTCGCGCTGGCGGGCGAAGACCAGATGCACGACGATCATGGTGCACAGCAGAGTCAGGCCGAGCGTCATCGCCTCGCCCACGGGGCGGGCGAACTGGAACATCATGATCGCAGCAACAGATGCCGCGATCACCCCCATGCAGAGGAAAATGAAGATGCTTGTCGCGCGTGCCATGCTCGTCCGGCCAAGTCCATGCTTCCGCCGAAGCCGAATCAAACCTACCTCGAATAGCTATTGAATACGACGATTCTTCCGAGTCTCCAGCCCCCAAGCCCCCAATGGAGGCGGGAAAGCGCCGTGACTGCCGCCACTTCCACCGGCAAACCGCCTCTTGACCTTCCCCTTGCTGGAAGCCGCATTCTCTCTACGAATGGCACTCACGCCCGCCATCGGCGGCAACCAGGAAAGAGAACGACCATGATCGAAGTGAAGATCGACGGCATGACCTGCAACGGCTGCGTCTCCTCGGTGAAGAAGGCGCTGACGGCCGCAGACCCTGCGTCCAGTGCCGAGATCGACCTTGCCAGCGGCACCGCGCGCATCGAGACGCAACTGCCCCGCGAGAAGGTCGTGGAGACGATCGAGGCAGCCGGCTACGACGTCGTCGCCGGCTGACATTGCCGCTACGGGTCGGCGAGCATTCCGTCGACCAGATGCAGGCGGCGATCCATGCGCGCCGCCATGTCGAGATCATGGGTCACGGCGATCACCGTCTTGCGGTGATCGTCGACAAGGCCGCGCAGGATCTCGAACACCTGTTCAGACGACCGGCTGTCGAGGCTGCCGGTCGGTTCGTCGGCCAGGATCGCGGGCGGCTCGTTGGCGAGCGCCCGCGCCACCGCCACCCTTTGCCGCTGGCCGCCCGACAGCTGGTCCGGGCGCTTGTCCAGGTGATCGCCGAGACCGAGATCGGCCAGCAGGCCGCGTGCCCGCTCGCGCATCTGGCGCGCGGGAAGCCGGCCAAGCTTGCGCATGGGGATCATCACGTTGTCGGTGACGGTGAATTCCGGCAGCAGAAAGTGGAACTGGAACACGAAGCCCAGCGTCGACAGGCGGATCGCCGCGCGCCGGCGCTCCGAAAGAAGATGCGTCGGCTCGCCCCCGATCAGGACCTCGCCCGTCGTCGGGAAATCGAGCAGCCCCAAGAGGTAGAGAAGCGACGACTTGCCGGACCCCGACGGGCCGGTGATCGCCACGAACTCGCCCTCCCCGATCGTCAGATCGATGTCGCGGACCAGCGTCACCGGCACCGCCCCGGGAAGCACCCGCGTCAACTTGCGCGCCTCGATGAGCGGGGCGCTCGCGGGCACTATAGCGGCGCCCGCCGCCGGGTCGCCCCTTGCCTCCCCCGCGCTCATGATGCCCCCCGGATGATCTCGACCGGATTGAGCTTTGCCGCGCGCCGCGCCGGCAGGTAGCCGGCGATGCCGGCCGAAAGCAGCGCGAACCCGCTTGCGATCAGATAGTGCAGCGGGCTGTAGGTCAGCGGCAGCGAGGTCATCTCGACATTCGTCCGCACCTCGAAGGCGACCGAATCCAGCCCCAGCGTGATCAGATAGCCGAGCACGGAGCCGAGCAGCGAGCCGGCAGCGCCGATCACCAGCCCCTCGATCAGAAAGATGCGGCGGATGTCGCCCTGACCGAAGCCGAGCGACTTCAGGATGGCGATGTCGCGGGCCTTTTCGTGGACGATGGTCGAGACGATCGTGAAGATGCCGAAGCCGGCGACCAGCAGGATGGCCCCGACCACCGTGTACATGATGACGTTGCGCACCACGAGCACCTCCATCAGGCTCTCGTTCGCCTCCTGCCAGGAGGTGGCACGGTAGCCGGTCATGCGCTCGATGCGGGCGGCGACGGCGCGCGCCGCGTTGACGTCGTCCAGCTTTATCGCGATGCGGTTGACGACCTCGGGCCGGGCGAAGAGCACCTGCGCGGTCTTCAGCATCGCATAGGCGGTGGCATCGTCCGCCTGGGTGACGCCGGTGTGGTAGAGGCCGACGATCTTCAGCCGCCGCACCCCGCCGGAAGAGGTGGAGGCGGCAATCGTGTCGCCGAGCCCGGCACCGAGCTTTTCGGCCACCCCGTCGCCCACGACGATGCCGTTGAGATTGGCGGCAAGCTCCTCGAAGGAGCCCCCACGCATGTCCTCGCCGATGGTCGAGACCTTCAGATAGCTGGTCGGCTCTACCCCCGTCAGCGACACCGCGACGTCGCGCCCGCCGTAGCGCAGCACCGCCTGGCCGGCCAGCGTCATCGTCATCCGGCCCGGCAGCCAGCTGTCGAGCATCGCCCGCAGCCGCGCCGGATTGCGCAGCCCGCGGGTGTCGTCGTCGGGCCGCGCGCCGATCACGTTCACCGCGCCATAGAAGCGGGCGGCCGGCGGCGGGGCGGGGTCGCGGGTCTCGTCGCTGACCTCCACATGCGGCATGGCGTCGACGAGCGTGGCGATGAAGTCTTCCTGCGAGCCCTGCATCAGGGCCGCCATGGCGATGGAAAAGCCGACGCCCAGCATCACGCCGAGCACCGAGACGACACTCTGGCGCAGGCGCCCCCTCACATGGGTCAGGGCGATGGAGAGGATGAGCGGCACGGCCTCAATCTCCGCTTGCAGCGGCTGCCGGTGTTGCCGCCATGCCGGCGGCGAGCCCTTCCGCCCAGGGCGAGACGACGCGCTCGCTGGCGTCCAGTCCCTCCAGCACCTGCACGTCCTCGATGCCGCGAATGCCGACGGAGATCCGGCGCTCTGCCAGACGGCCGTCGTCCTCCAGCACCAGCACCCGCTCCCCGTCGAGGGCGGCCAGCGGGATCAGCATGGCGTTCTCGACCTCGCGCACGACGATGTTGACGTCGCTGGTCATGCCGATCATCAGCGGGGTCGCCTGCGGGAAGGCCAGATAGACCCGGTAGGTCTTCAGCACCGGATCGCCCTTGGGCGTGATCCGCTCGACCTCCGCCTCGAAACTGCTGTCGGGAAACGCATCGGCGCGCACCACCGCCTTCTGGCCGCGGCGCACCAGCGGAATGTCCTCCTCGTTGACGTCGGCAACGATCTGCAACGGGCGCTCCTGGCCGACCCAGAAGAGAACCGCTCCCGGTTCTGCGACCTCGCCGACCTCGCCGTCGCGGCGCAGCACCTGGCCGTCCATGGGCGCGCGCAGCTCATAGTCGCCGAGCCTTGCGGCCTGCGCGGCAACCAGGGCGACATTGCGGGAATGATCGTTCTCGGCCTTCTCGAAGGCCTGCTGCGAGACAACGCGCCGCTCCAGCAGCCCGGCGGCCCGCTCCAGCTCCTGTTCCGACAGGCGGGCACGGGCCTCCAGCTCGGCAAGCGTCGCGCGGGCGGCGGTGGAATCCAGCCGGCCGATCACCTGCCCCGCCTCCACGGTCTCGCCCTCGCAGCTGCACAACTCGACGATGCGCTCGCGCAGAACGCTGGTGACCTTGGCCCAGCGGACCGGCTCGACAACGCCCGTGGCATAGACCACGTCGGCCGCGCGGCCCGTATGCGGCGTCACCACGGCGACCGGCACGGGCCTGTCGCGCCACCACATAAAGGCGCCCCAGGCGGCCACGCCGGCCGCCAGGACAACAAGCAGGATCACAATACGTTTCATGCGGCTCGCCCTTGCCGGCCTCGTGCGGTCGGCGACCGCTTCGGGGCGACCCTAGCATCCGCACCGGGCACAACCTATCCGCAGAAATTCGTGGGTCAGACAGCCCAAGAACGCCTTTCCGGCTGTGGATACCGGGCGGGTGGGCGCACGAGCTGTTTCACGGGGCCCGATCGGAAACATTTTGTTTACCATGTCCGATCAGAATCTGACGGCAAATCAAATCGATGCCGCCAGTCGGGCGGAAGCAAGAAGGGGGTCGCCAAAGCATGGAGTCCATGCATGGCGCTGCGGGGAAAATTCGGTTGGCCGTTCTCGACGGAGACGGAACGACCCGCGAGCTAGCCGGTTCGATCGCTCAAGCGATGGATCATCCCTGCGCGACGCCGGTCGCCTATCACAGTTTCGAGCCGTTTTACGCCGCGAGCACCCAGGTGCGCCCCGACGTGATGATCGTCGACCTGGAGACCCTCGGCCAGGATGGGCACCTGTCCCGGCTGGCCGCCGCGCAGCCGCAGGCTATGCTGATGGCCATCAGCCCCAGGGAGTCCCTGAGCCGCAGCCTCGCGGCGATGGAGGCGGGCGCCCATGACGTGATCAGCCTGCCGATCGATCCTGTCGCGGTTGCCGAGCGCATCGACCGCTTCCTGATCCAGAACACCCGTTCCCCGCGCGGCGAAAGCCTGCGCCGGCACTCCGCGCAAAATCCCGCCGAGCCCCGCGACCTCACCGCAACGCGCGAGCCCTTCCGCTTCGAGGGCTTTGTCGGCGGTTCGGCCCGCATGCGCGAGGTCTACGACCAGATCCGCCGCATCGCGCCATCCTCGGCACCGGTTTTCATCACCGGCGAATCCGGCAGCGGCAAGGAATTGGCGGCTACCGCGATCCACGCCCGCTCCCCCCGTACCGGGGCCCCCTTCATCGCCATCAACTGCGCCGCCATTCCTGGTGAGTTGATGGAGAGCGAGATCTTCGGCCATGTGCGCGGCGCCTTTACCGGCGCTTCGGAAAGCCGGCCGGGCGCAGCTGAGGCCGCCGACGGCGGCACGCTGTTTCTCGACGAGATCGGCGAGATGGATCTCGCCCTGCAGTCCAAGCTGCTGCGCTTCGTGCAGACCGGCACGGTGCAGCGTATCGGCGACACTCGCCCGCGGCCGGTCGACGTGCGGATCCTGTGCGCCACCAACCGCGATCCGCATGCGGAGATCGCCGCCGGGCGTTTCCGCGAGGATCTGTTCTACCGCCTGCATGTGCTGCCGATCCGTCTGCCGGCCCTGCGCGACCGCCGCGAGGACATCCTGCCGCTGGCCCAGGCCTTTCTGGCCCGCTATGCGCGCGAGGAAGGCCGTGCCTTTTCCGGCGTCGCCCCTTGCGCAGGCGAAAAGCTGCTGACCTATGACTGGCCGGGCAATGTGCGCCAGCTGGAGAACGCGGTCCGCCAGGCCGTGGTCCTGCACGAGGGCGATGCGCTGACGGCGCAGATGCTGCCGGCCTTCCTGCTTGGCGAGGGCGGCCTGTCCCATCGTCACGAGCAGGTGCGCGGTGCCGCCGCTCCCTTCGCCGCCCGTCGCCGCGGCGGCGAGATCGAGCCCCTATGGGCGCAGGAAAAGCGGATCATCGAGGACGCGCTCGACGCGTTCGACGGCAACATCGCCAAGGCGGCGGCGGCGCTGGAAATCAGCCCCTCGACAATCTACCGCAAGCGCCAATCCTGGAGCGACCGGATCGAGGGCGGCGACACCGCCCTGTTCACCGGTTTTGCCGGATAATCTTGTTGTTTTCCGCGCCCCGTTCTATACGGTGCGCCGCAAAATACGCATTGCGGGGCTTCAAAAGGGCGGGGCTTGGATGATCAGGGGCAAGTCGGGTCGCTTCGGCAGGGATGTCGGGGAAGCAATGACAATGGGCAAGCGGGCGCGCGCAGCGCGACCTGCTTCCCTTGCAAGGGCTGTGTCGCTTGCCGCAGGTCTTGCGCTGCTTCCCGCAGCCAGCCTTGCCCAGCAGGCCTCCCCTTCGCTCCCGCAAGGTCTGGCCGGCGCCTATGAGGCGCTGGATGCCGCCTGGCAGCAGGCACCGCTGACCTTCGCCGCCCTCACCTTCACAGACGGCCCTGCGAGCGGCTACGGACGCTACACGCCGCGAGCGGACGCGGTGTTTGCCGCCGGCGACACGCTCACCGTCTATGCCGAGCCGGTCGGCTTCGGCCACGAACAGACGGCGGAAGGGTACGGGGCCCGGCTGACCGCCGGGTTCGAGCTGCTGAACACGTCCGGCCAGGTGCTGGCCGAGCAGACGGGCTTTGCAGACCTGCGCGCCGACAGCCGCAACCGCCTGCGCGAATTCCACGCAACGCTCAGCTTCGCCTTCGAGGGCCTGCGGCCCGGCGAGTATCGGCTGGTGACCAAGCTCACCGACACGGTGAGCGGCAAGACGGCCTCGGGCGAGCTTCCCTTCACCATCCGCGCGGCGGAGTGACGCCCGCCGGCTGATGGTTGCTGAAAGGGCCTGGCCCTACATCTGCAGCCGCAGCTTGGTGATCTCCTCGGCGATCCGCTCGAACGCCTCCACCAGTGCGCTGTTGGACTTCGCGTCGAACGCCATGGCCGGCGTCGTCGCGCAGTTCTTCATCATGTTGATGGTGCTGCTGCTCGAGATCTGGAAGGCCACCGTGTAGACCTGCACGCCGCCCTTTTTGGCGTTGGCGCAGGTCTGCAGCAGCCGGTCGTCCATCTTGTCCTGGATTGCCCAGTAACTGTCGACGCCACGGCCGAGGCGCTCCTCGGTGCCGTAGCCATAGGCGTTGATGCGCGTCTTGTTGAACGAGTTCTGCCCCTGGTAGGTGTTCTCGCCATCGGTCATGACGATCATCACCCGCACGTGCTCTTCTTCTTCGTCCTTCTTCGGCTCGCGCCCCTTGGTGAACGGCTCGGAGGGCGACAGGACCCGCCACCCCCAGACCGCACCCTGGTGAATGTTGGTGTGGCCGTCTGCCTTCATCGTCTGGATGTCGCGCAGCACCTGCGACTTGTCGTTGGTCAGATCGGTGATCGGCTGGGTCTTGCACCAGTAGTTCGGCCCGTTGACGGTCGTGTTGCCGAGCGCTCGCGGCTGGTCCTTGTACTTGCACAGGCGCTTCTGGGCATATTCCCAGCGATCCATCCCCGAAGAGCCGTAAGCCTTTTTCGCCGTCTGCGTGCAGGCGCCGCGGTCATCGTCCAGATAGTTGTTGTAGTAGCTGTCGCCCCACTTCTTGTTGGCGTTCGACGGCTCGTCAGGAGCGAATTGCGGCACGAAGAGCGTTGCCGGATTGGAGCTCGACGGCGGCGTGTCGTCGACATCGTACGGCATCGGCCGGGCCTCGACGCATCCCATCCAGTCCGTATGCTTCAGCTGCTTGAACAGGGTGAAACGGCTCGGCTTGCCGTTGGTCAAAAGCTTGCTGTCGAACTCCGCCGGATCCGGCGTGCCGTTCGAGCGGGTCTCGAAATTCTTCCAGTGGATCGGCGAGGCGCCTTCCTGATCCATCCAGGAGGCCGTCGCCTTGTCGGCGCCGACATTGACGAAGGAGGTGAACGGCACGAGGCCGATCTGCACGCGGTCCTTCTTGTCGCCGTCCTCGTTGATCTTGAACAGCGTCTCGGTGAGATCCTTCGCGGCCTTCTTCAGGGTCGACATGCGGCTGCCGGCCATCGAGCCGGAATTGTCGAGCACCATCACCACGTCGAAGGTCGCCTTGCCGACCACCGTCTGCGACATGACGAGCACGTCGATCCGCGGCTTGTTCATCAGGCTGCCGAGCATGGTCTTGACCGGCTTTCCGGCGGTCACCGTCACCGTACCCTTGACCACCGAGACCTTCAGCTCGACATCGTCGATGTCGCCCGGGTAGATCGCCCTGAAATACTCCTCGGCATTGGTCTTCACCTTGGCCTCGGACAGGCCCTGGCTGCCGTAGTTGGCCGCCAGCGCGGTCGCATCGACCGCCGCCTGCAGGTCCACCTTGACGTTGTAGGCGCGCGTGTAATCGATCGCCGCGCCCGTCACCATCAGGCACACGCCGGTACACACGGCGAGTGGCACCACGATGCTGCCGCGGCGGTCGGATACGAAACGTCGTGCAAGCTGATGGATCTTGATCATGGTCGCACCCTAGCGGCGAGCCATTGCCAAAATCTTTTCGAAGATCGTTAACGCAGCAGAAACCTTAACTTTCTGCCGGGCCGACCAGACCCGCCCCACCATTCCGCAGGGCGACCGCCGCCACGTAAAAAAAGCGCTTTGGCAGACCATTGACAGGTGGGGGAGAGGCGCCTACATCAAGCTCGCTGTTAGCACTCTCATTCACAGAGTGCCAACGTGGTCGGCGACCGGGCGACCCCGACGGAGGGGCGCAGGCGCGACAAGTACCACGCTGGCCCCAAAAGGAAAGAGCACGACATGAAGTTCCGTCCTCTGCATGATCGCGTCGTCGTTCGCCGCGTCGACTCCGAAGCGAAGACCGCCGGTGGCATCATCATCCCGGACACCGCCAAGGAAAAGCCGCAGGAAGGCGAAGTCGTCGCCGTCGGCCCCGGTGGCCGCAAGGACAATGGCGATCTGATCGCCCTCGACGTCAAGGCTGGCGATCGCGTGCTGTTCGGCAAGTGGTCGGGCACCGAAGTCAAGATCGACGGCGAAGACCTTCTGATCATGAAGGAAAGCGACATCATGGGCGTGGTCGGCTAAGCCGCACCGCGCTTTTCCTGTCCTTTTCGCGGTCGCCAGCCGCAGGCCCTCTTCAGGCCGCAGGCGCGATACCGCGATGACCCAAACCACATGGAGACCTGAAAATGGCTGCCAAAGACGTCAAGTTCTCTTCCGACGCCCGCGACCGCATGCTGCGCGGCGTGGACATCCTCGCCAACGCCGTCAAGGTGACGCTCGGCCCGAAGGGCCGCAACGTCGTCATCGACAAGGCCTTCGGTGCCCCGCGCATCACCAAGGACGGCGTCTCCGTCGCCAAGGAAATCGAGCTTGAGGACAAGTTCGAGAACATGGGCGCGCAGATGGTCCGCGAAGTCGCGTCGAAGACCAACGACATCGCCGGCGACGGCACGACCACCGCGACCGTCCTGGCCCAGGCCATCGTCCGTGAGGGCGTCAAGGCCGTTGCCGCCGGCATGAACCCGATGGACCTGAAGCGCGGCGTCGACCTGGCTGCCCAGACCGCCGTGAAGGACCTCGAGGCCCGCTCCAAGAAGATCTCCACCTCCGCCGAAGTGGCGCAGGTTGGCACGATCTCGGCCAACGGCGACACCCAGATCGGCGAGGACATCGCCAGCGCGATGCAGCGCGTCGGCAACGAGGGCGTGATCACCGTCGAGGAGGCCAAGTCGCTCGAGACCGAGCTCGAGGTCGTCGAGGGCATGCAGTTCGACCGCGGCTACCTGTCGCCCTACTTCGTGACCAACGCCGAGAAGATGGTCGCCGAGCTGGAGAAGCCGTACATCCTGCTGCACGAGAAGAAGCTCTCGAACCTGCAGGCCATGCTGCCGATCCTCGAGGCCGTCGTCCAGTCCAGCCGTCCGCTGCTGATCATCGCCGAGGACGTCGAGGGCGAGGCTCTCGCCACGCTCGTGGTCAACAAGCTGCGTGGTGGCCTGAAGATCGCCGCCGTCAAGGCTCCGGGCTTCGGTGACCGCCGCAAGGCCATGCTCGAGGACATCGCCGTCCTGACCGGCGGCACGGTGATCTCCGAGGATCTCGGCATCAAGCTCGAGAACGTCACGCTCGACATGCTCGGCACCGCCGAGAAGGTCTCCATCACCAAGGAGAACACCACCATCGTCGACGGCGCTGGCGACAAGGCCGACATCGAGGGCCGCGTTGCGCAGATCAAGGCGCAGATCGAGGAGACCACCTCCGACTACGACCGTGAGAAGCTGCAGGAGCGTCTTGCCAAGCTCGCCGGCGGCGTCGCGGTGATCCGCGTCGGCGGTGCGACCGAGGTCGAGGTGAAGGAGAAGAAGGACCGCGTCGACGACGCCCTCAACGCGACCCGCGCGGCCGTCGAGGAAGGCATCGTCCCGGGTGGCGGTGTTGCCCTGCTGCGTGCCAAGAAGGCCGTCGAGGCGCTGACCTCCGACAATCCGGACATCATGGCCGGCATCAAGATCGTCCTGCGCGCTCTTGAGGCTCCGATCCGCCAGATCGCCACGAACGCTGGCGTCGAAGGTTCGATCGTGGTCGGCAAGATCCTGGAGAACAACGACGAGACGTTCGGCTTCAACGCCCAGACGGAGAAGTACGTCAACATGGTGGAGACCGGCATCATCGACCCGACCAAGGTCGTGCGCACGGCCCTCCAGGACGCGGCTTCGATCGCCGGCCTGCTGATCACCACCGAGGCGATGGTCGCCGAGCTTCCGAAGAAGGACGCTCCGGCTCCGGCCATGCCGGGCGGCGGCATGGGCGGCATGGACTTCTAAGAAGTCCTGTCCCCGAAAAGACACGGATGGGCGGCCCTCGGGCCGCCCATTTGCGTTTGAAGGTAGTGTCGCCCTGGGCCACGCGACGGAGCGGGTTGGCGGCGTTGTCTCGCCCCCCTCCCCCACATGGACAGGCGCGCGCGCAAGGGGTATGGCGGGGCCGGAGAGCCGCCCGCAAAGGCCGGCCCCCAAAACCCGCAGAAGATCTGAGGAAGAGTGCAATGGACCGCGAAACGCTAGCCCGTATCGAGCGGCTGGAAGAGCAGCTCGCCTTCCAGACGCGCACCGTCGAGGAACTGAACGAGGTGGTGACCCGCCAGGCCGACCAGATCGACGCGTTGAACCGCCGCCTGACGGCCGTGGTCGAGCATGTCGAGGAGCTGGAGGATGCGGCCGCCGGCAATGTGCCGGTGACCAAGCCGCCGCACTACTGAGCCGCGTGCGGGCCGCGCCGGCTCACGCGCCGACGCGGGCGGCCAGAGGGTCGTAGAGCGGATTGTGGGTGCCGAACACGTAGTCGAGCGTCGTGACGCTGACATGCGGTGCGCCGTGGTCGCGCAGCAACGTTGCGCAGTCGGCGGCGCGATCCGCCGGGCAGTGCAGCAGCAGGGGCTGGCCGACCTGCGTGCCGAAGGGCGCGACCGCGCCGAACTGCTCGGCCGCGGTGCGGGCAGTCAGTTCCGGCGCCTGCACCAGCGCGCGGATCTCGCGATGCGAGCGGGCGCGCTCCTCGGCCGCGATACGGTCGAGGATAACCCGCGCGGCGGCGAGCTGCGCCGGCGTCCACTCGGCCTTCAGCGAGGCGACGAGATGCGCCTGGCTCTTCAGGATGACGCCGTCGTCCAGCACCTTGAGATTGTTGGCGGCAAGCGTCGAGCCGGTGGTGGTGATGTCGACGACCAGCTCCGCCGTGCCGGCGGCCGGTGCGCCCTCGGTCGCGCCGGCGCTTTCTACGATCCGGTAATCGGACAGGCCGTGCTGCGCGAAGAAGGCCCGCGTCAGCGCCACATACTTGGTGGCGACGCGCAGCCGCCCGCCATTGCGCGCGCGGAAATGCGAGGCGACATCGACAAGATCGGCCATGGTCGACACGTCGATCCAGGCATCGGGCGCGGCCACGACCACATCCGCGAAGCCGAAGCCGAGCGGCGTCACCACATGCACCAGCTCCTCGGGCTGCGAGATCGTCTCGTGCACGAGATCGAGGCCGGTGACGCCCAGATGCGCCTGCCCGGTGCTGAGCTCGCGGGCGATCTCGGAGGCCGACAGGAAGGCGATCTCGACCTCGGAGGCGGCAAAGCGGCCGAGCCGGCCGCGATAGTTGCGCGCCCCGCCCGGACGGCCGACCGGCAGGCCGGCGCGGGCGAAGAAGTCGTGGGTGTTGTCCTGCAGCCGTCCCTTGGAGGGCACCGCGATGATCAGCGGCTGGGCAGCGGTTTCCGGCGAATGGGTCATGACAATGCGCCTCAGATCCGGTCGAGCCAGATGGAAAAGCCGGTCGCCGGGATGTGGGTCTCGGCGCCGAGCAGGGCGAGCAGACGGTCGTAGCGGCCGCCACCGACGATCTGGCCAGCGTCCTTGCGCGAGGCCGAATGGATCTCGAAGACGAAGCCCGTGTAGTAGTCGAGCCGGCGGCCGAAATCGGCTGAGAACTCAAGGTTCGCCACATCGACGCCGGCCGTCTCGAGCGCATCCAGCCGAGCGGTGAAGCCGGCAAGCGCCGGGGCCAGGTCCAGCCCCGAGCGGGCTGCGAAGCCTTCCAGCGCCGTCACCGCCTCGCGCGGACGCCCTCGGATCGACAGGAACGCGGAGAGCAGCTCGGCTGCCCGGTCGGTGCCGCTGTCATGGGTGGCGAGCGCCGCCTGTTCCAGCAGCCGCCCGGCAATGTCGGCGGCACTGCGGCCGGCGACCGGGCGCAGGCCCGAAAGCCGCAGCAGCTCGGCAACGGCCTCCTGTGCCGTCGCAGGATCGACACCATCGAGCGCGCGCATCAGGGCGGGCGCCGGCATGGCGCCATCCGGCACGCCGCCCGTCATGGCGGCGATGGCCGCGTCCAGCCGGTCGCGTTCGCCGAACAGCTCGCCGAGACGGCGATGCCACACGGGCGCAAGGTCCAACCCGTCGAGCACGGCGCGGAACAGCGCCTCGTCGCCGATCTGGATCGTCGCATCGTCGACGCCGAGCGTTGCAAGGCTCTCAAGCGCCAGCGCCAGGACATGCGCGTCGGCCTCGGCCTCGTCCGGCCGGCCGAAGCACTCGACGCCGGCCTGCATGAACTCGCCCGCGCCCTCGCGGCGCTGCCGGAACACCGGGCCGCAATAGGAATAACGCGCCGGAGTGGTCGCGCCGGGGCCGTCGAGATGGGCGCGGCAGACCGGGATCGTATAGTCCGGACGCAGGCACAGCTCCTCGCCGGCCGCATCCGAGGTCAGGTACATGCGGCCACGGATGTCTTCGCCGATCAGGTCGAGAAACAGACTGGTCGGCTGCAGGATCGCCGGCTCAACAGTGGGAAAGCCGGCGGCTTCGAACAGGGCGGTCAGGGCCGCGTAGCGCGCGGCCTGCGGGCGTGCCGGGCTCACTGGGAGGCCCCCGCGTCGCCATTCTGCCGGGCGCGGTCCTCGGCCTGCTCGGCCAGCATCCGCCGCACGGTGGCGACGATGTCGGCCTCGGGGATGCTGACCTGCGCCGGGCGGCTTTCGCGCCAGGTCACATTGTCCTCGATCTCGCCGGCAAGGCGGGCGCCCTCGATCAGGTCCTTGATCTGGACGGTGCCTTCGGCGCGCTCGTCGCCGCCCTGGATGATGGCGAGCGGGCAGCCGCGGCGGTCGGCATATTTCAGCTGGTTGCCGAACTTCTTCCAGTTGCCCTGGTACATCTCGGCGCGAATACCGGCGGCGCGCAGCTCCTGCGTCATCTTCTGGTAGCGGGCAAGGCTTTCCGTGTCGCCGTCCATCACCGTGACCAGCACGGGGGCGACGACCTCGTCGGTCTTCAGCTTCTTCAGGTTCTTCAGCGCCGTCATCAGGCGCGAGACGCCGATGGAAAAGCCGGTCGCCGGCACGTCGCGCCCGGTGAAGCGCTTGACCAAGCCGTCATAGCGCCCGCCGCCGCCGACGGAGCCGAACTGCACGACTTCGCCCTTCTCGTTGGTGACGTCGAACAGCAGCTCGGCCTCGTAGACCGGGCCGGTGTAGTATTCGAGACCCCGAACGACGGAGGGATCGATTACCACGCGCCCATCATCATATCCGGATGCTTCAACGAGTTTTGCAATCGTCTCGAATTCAGCGACGCCTTCCGAGAAGGACTGGACTGGGCCATATATTTCGCTCTGCCGCATAGCGGAGAGCATGTCCTTCTCTACTGGCTCCGCTGACGGATCGGTCTCAGACGCGTAGACGAATACCGGGTTTAGAACGAATGGCTGAGGGTTTTGATCGTACGGCCGACTTCTCAGCTGCGTGAACCAAATCAAATGATCGATTTGCTTCTTGCTCAGCCCCGCACCCTTGGTGAAGTCGCCGCTCTCGTCCTTGCGGCCTTCGCCCAGCAGCAGGCGCACGCCCTCGATGCCGAACTTGTCGAGCTTGTCGATGGCGCGCAGCACGGTCAGCCGGCGCTCGGCATTCTCCTCGCCGCCAAGGCCGATGGCCTCCATCACGCCGTCGAGCACCTTGCGGTTGTTGACGCGGATGACATAGGACCCGCGCGGAATGCCGAGGGCCTCCATCGTGTCGGCCATCATCATGCACATCTCGGCATCCGCCTGGACGCCCGGCGCGCCAACGCTGTCGGCATCGAACTGCATGAACTGGCGGAAACGGCCCGGCCCCGGCTTCTCGTTGCGGAACACCCAGCCGGCGCGGTAGCTGCGGAACGGAAGCTGGATCTCGTTGATGTTCTCCGCCACATGACGGGCGAGCGGCGCGGTGAGATCGTAGCGCAGGCTCATCCACTGCTCGTCGTCGTCCTGCACCGAGAACACGCCGGCATTCGGCCGGTCGGTGTCGGGCAGGAACTTGCCGAGGCAATCGGTATATTCGAAGGCCGGCGTCTCGACCGGATCGAAGCCGTAGCGCTCGTAGACCTCGCGGATCTTCGCCAGCATCGCCTCGGTGGCGCGGATGTCGGCGGCCGAGCGGTCGACGAAGCCCCGCGGCAGGCGGGCCTTCAGCTTGGACGGTTTGTTCTTGGCCATCGGCGTATCGGAATCCATCGCGGGCGCGCATCCTTTTTTGCTCATGGCTCAAAAGACGCGCGCGTTCTTGCAGTTGCCGGTTTCCTAGACGAAACGGCCCGCGCGGGCAAGGACGCCGGGGAGAGGTGCCGCCGGGGCGCGCGGGACGCTGCGGCGGATCGGCGCTTGCAATCGGGGGCGTTCCGACTATGGTCCCGCGCGGTTCCGCCTTGCAGGCCATCGGGTCGCGGGCGGTCAAGACAGACCGGATCCCCTTGATGTTCGGAGTTCCCATGCCGGGCGACGGCATTCAGCACACGGGCGAGGCCGACGCTACGGCGCCGCTAGCCGCAGCACGGCTTTCGGTCGTGCTGCCGACCTACAACGAACGCGACAACCTGCCCGTCCTGATCGACCGGCTCGACGCCGCGCTCGCCGGCATCGCCTGGGAGGCGATCGTCGTCGACGACAATTCGCCGGACGGCACCGCAGACGTCGCCCGCGCCATCGCCGCGCGCGACCCGCGGGTGCGCGTCATCCGCCGTGTCGGGCGGCGCGGCCTGTCGGGCGCCTGCGTCGAGGGCATGCTGGCCTCCTCCGCCGACTATGTGGCGGTGATGGATGCCGACCTGCAGCACGACGAGACCTTGCTGCCGAAGATGCTGGCGGCCCTGTCCAACGGTGCGGCCGACCTTGCGGTGGCCAGCCGCCATGTGGAAGGCGGCGACGTGGGCACCGGCCTGTCCGGCGTGCGCGCCTCCGGCTCCGGCCTTGCCAACCGGCTGGCGCGGGTGCTGCTGAAGGTGACCTTGTCCGATCCGATGAGCGGCTTCTTCATGATCCGCCGGTCCGAAGTCGAGCGGCTGGCGCCCGGCCTTTCCTCGCAGGGCTTCAAGATCCTGCTCGACATCGTCGCCACCGCGCGCGGCTCCTTGCGCATCGTCGAGCTTCCCTTCGTCTTCCGCGAGCGCCTGCATGGCGAGAGCAAGCTCGACACGCTGGTGGCGCTCGACTTCCTGGGGCTCATCTTGTCCAAGCTCGTCGGAGACCTGGTCTCGATCCGCTTCCTGATGTTCATGCTGGTCGGCGCGTCCGGCGTCCTCGTCCACATGGCGGCGCTGTTCGCCATGATGGAGCTGGGCGGCCTGTCCTTCCCGGTGGCGCAGACGGCGGCGACCTTCGTCGCCATGACCACGAACTTCTGGCTCAACAACCGCCTGACCTATCGCGACCGCCGGCTGCGGGGCTTTGCGGCCCTACGCGGCCTCTTCACCTTCTACGTGGTGTGCAGCGTCGGTGTCGTCGCCAATGTCGGCGTCGCCTCGCTGGTCTACCAGGAGGATGCCGGTCGCATCCTGATCGGGCTTGCCGGCCTTGCCGGTGCGGTCATGGGCGCGGTGTGGAACTATGCCGCAAGCTCGGTGCTGACCTGGCGCAAGGCCTGAGGCCTCAGCAGGCCTTCGCGGCGCGACAAGGACGACGAGATGGCGGGACTGACCCCCAACAACGAGGCGCTAAAGCCGGGCGGCACGGCAACGGACGCCCTGCCCCTGTGGCTGCGCCCCCTGCCCCTCGCCCTTCTCGTGGCGGGCCTCACCGTGCTGCGGCTGCTGGTCGCCGCCGATGCCGGCCTTGCGGAAGACGAGGCCTATTACAGGCTCTGGGGTCTTTCTCCCGCCACCGGCTATTACGACCATCCGCCGATGGTCGCCTGGTTCGCCTTCCTCGGACAATCGCTGTTCGGCGACACCGCGCTCGGCCTGCGTTTCATGTCGGTGCTGTCGGCCGCCATCGGCTCGGCCGCGCTGTGGCGCACCGGGCAGTTGCTCTATGGCACGCGCGTTGCCGGCCTTGCGGTCCTGTTCCTCAACGCCAGCCTGCTGATCGGCGTCGGCAGCCTGCTGGCAACGCCCGATGCGCCGTCCGTGCTGTTCTGGGGCCTTGCCATCTGGGCGCTGGCGGAGCTGACGGCGAGCGAGAACCCCTGGTGGTGGCTGGCGGTCGGCGTCTTCGCCGGGCTGGGCCTCAACGCCAAGTATTCGGTGCTGTTTCTCGGCGCCGGCATCGTGCTCTATCTCGTCTTCGTGCCGCAGGCGCGCCGCTGGTGGGGCGCCTGGCAACTCTGGGCCGGCGGGCTGCTCGCCGCCCTCCTGGTAGCACCGGTGGTCGGCTGGAACGCGGCGCATGAATGGGCCTCCTTCACCAAGCAGTTCGGCCGTGCCGTGCCGGAGGGCTGGAGCTCGCGCTACCTGCCGGAATTCCTGGGCGCGCTCATCGGCCTTGCCAATCCGCTGGTCGCGGTGCTTGCAGGCATCGGCGTGGTGCGCATCGTCCGCGCCGCCCTGCGGGGCGAGGCGGCCGGCGGCCTGCTGCTGTGGACCAGCCTGCCTTTCCTGGTCTATCTGCTGGCGCATTCGCTGCATTCGCGCGTGCAGGGCAACTGGCCCGCGCCGCTGTTTCCGGCCATCGCCCTTGCCGCTGCACTGGTCGCGGCAAACCCGCCGCTGCGGCCGGGCACAAGGTTCTGGCAGCGCTTCTCGGCCGTCGCCGTGGCGCTCGGGCTCGCCGTATCGCTGGTCGTCTACGTCCATGCGGTGGCACCGTTGACCGGGGCCTTCGCGCGCAAGGACCCGACGCACCAGACCCGCGGCTGGGAAGAGATCGGTTCGGCGCTAGAGGCTCTTGCGCGCGAACAGGGTGCGGCATGGATCGCCACCAACGCCTACAGCCTCAATGCCCAACTCTCCTGGCAGCTCGACAAGGCAATGCCGGTGGAACAGGTCGACCAGCGCATCCGTTACGCGATGCGGCCCGATCCGGACGCGGGCACGCTGGCGCAGCCGGCGCTGTTCGTCGCCGAGGAGCGGCGGGATCCCGGCCTTGAGCGCCTCTCGGCCCGCTTTGCCGAGGTGGAGCGCGTCGCCGTGCTCACCCGCAGCTCGCGCGGCACGCCCATCGAGAACCTGATCGTCTACCGGGTCGCCGAACCGCTCGCGGGCGGGCCTCTGGATCCCGTCTACCCGCTGCCGTGATCGGCACACGGTTGGGCCGCATATAATCGACAGAATAAAATTGGGACTGGCGTCGGCGCGCCGGTCCTTGCATAGAATTTCACCATGAAACGGATCCTCCTCACGTCAGCAGATTACGGCCTGGCCTTCGGTGTCGACCGGGCCTTGCGCGAGCTGATCTCGGCCGGCGCGCTCTCTGCCGTGGGATGTCTCGTCGTCTCCGACCTGTGGTCGCGCGAGTACCTGCCGCTGCGCGATACGGTCGACAATGTCCGCCATCGCACCCTGGTCGGGTTGACGCTGACGCTGACCCGCCCCTTCGCGCCGCTCTCCGTGCGGGCGCGCAGCCAGTTCGGCAACGGCTTTCCAAAGGCGCGCTGGTGGCGCCTGCGGGGCGCGCTGCGCCTGCTTCCCGACGAGATGCTGGCCGAGGAGGTGGAAGCGCAGATCACCTGTTTCGAGGAGTTCTACCAGCGCCCGGCCGACTTCCTGCATGTGGCCGACGAGCTGCTTGCCGTGCCCGCCGTCGCGCGGGTCGTGTTGAAGCAGGTGACCCTGCGCCGCTGGCCGCCGCGCATCGTGATGCCGCAGCTCACCCCGCGTGCCGCCGCGCGCTTCACCCGCACGGTGCGGGACGCGGGGCTCAAGGTGCTGGAGCGCGGGCCCGACTTTCCCGATGCCATCGACGAGGCTCCCCATGTCCAGCACCTGCGGCGCGGGCTCAACGGGCTCGCCGACCGCACCGTCGTCTTCTGCCGACCGGGCGAAGTCGACGACCGGCTGAGGCGGGTGGAGCCGCGTGCGCGCCTCGACACGCGCAGCGCCCAGTTCGCCTTTTTCAAGGGCGATACGTTTCCGCTGCTGCTGATGGAGAAGGACATCTTCCTGTACTGAGCCACGGTGCGCGAGGCCCGAAAACGCGAAAACCGGCCCCCCGCGGGGATGGGGGACCGGTTTTTCGGGAGGGGCACTGCGAGGTCAGGAGAGCAGCGCCTGTTATGTCTGATATAGGGTGGACTGCGCCCTGTTACAGTGACGACAGTCACACAATCCGCTTTGCTGCCGGCGAAACCGCCGTAATATGGCCCGACGGGGCCAGTTCGGCCCGACGCGACGGGGCAGTCGCGTCGGCGCATTCCTCCAATTCATGCGGCATTCATGCGCCGGCCCCGAGAATGCGCGTCCCAGGGGACGAAGAATCGAGGCAGGACAGATGGTTGAACTGAGGAACTTCCTCGAGAACAGCTTTTCCATGGAAGGGCTGGACTGCAGCCTTGCCGCCGGCCTTGCCGCACTGGCCCGGCCGATGTCGGTGAAGCCCGGCGCCATCCTGTTCGAGGCAGGAGATCCGGGCAACGGCTGCTACGCGATCCTCGAGGGCTCGCTGAAGGTCTCCATCGTCAGCGTCGAGGGCGACGAGCAGCTGCTGGCCGTGCTCGGCCCCGGCGCCATCGTCGGCGAACTCGCGCTGCTGGACGGGCGGGCGCGTTCGGCCACCGTCACGGCGCTGAAGCCGACCCGCCTCGCCTTCATCGAGAAGCACGCCTTCGAGCGCTTCGCCGACGAGAACCCGGCGCTCTACCGCCACATGCTGTCGATCGTCGGCCAGCGGCTGCGCCAGGCCAACGACGTGCTGGCCGCACGCTCCTTCCTGCCCCTGCCCGGCCGCGTTGCCCAGACGTTGCTGCAGCTGGCCGACACCTTCGGCAAGCCGGTCGACAAGGATCGCATCCTGATCCACTACAAGCTGTCGCAGGCCGACATCGCCAACATGGCGGGTGCGGCGCGCGAGAATGTCAGCCGCGTCCTCAACGACTGGAAGCGCGCAGGCACGATCAGCCGCATTTCCGGCTACTACTGTCTGGAAAACCCGGAATGGCTGCGCCGCGCCTCGGCGCTGTAGGAGGGCGTCTCTTTCCAGTTCGCCGCCCTTGGCATTCGCTGCGGAACATGTGACATTTCAAGTCCCTGGCGCTCGGGAGGCTGTTGCCTCCCGCCTCGCCACCCGCCCGTTTGCCGCTGTCGGCCACCACGTCCGCACAGCCGGCCTTTCCAGCCCGAAGGGTCCCGCCGATGCCGTCACAAGAGCTTCTCGAGCTTTCCGCCGTCGAGCTTTCCCGCAAGATCCACGCCCGCGAGGTGTCGGCCCGCGAAGTGATGGAGGCAACGCTCGCCCGGATCGCCGCCGTCAACCCGCAGATCAACGCCATCGTCTCGCTGCGCGACGGCGATGCGCTGCTGGCCGAGGCCAATGCGGCGGACGTCGAGCTGGCCGAGGGACGCTCGCGCGGGCCGCTGCACGGAGTTCCTCAGGCGATCAAGGACCTCGCCATGACCGCCGGCATCCCGACGACCATGGGCTCGCCGGTCTTCGCCCGCCAGGTGCCGGAGGAGGACGGCATCCAGGTGGCGCGCATCCGGGCGGCCGGGGGCATCTTCATCGGCAAGACCAACGTGCCGGAATTCGGCCTCGGGTCGCATACCTACAACCCGCTGTTCGGGCCGACGCGCAACCCCTACGACACGACGCGCAGCGCCGGCGGCTCCAGCGGCGGCGCCGCGGCGGCGCTGGCCGCGCGCATGCTGACCGTCGCCGACGGCAGCGACATGATGGGATCGCTGCGCAATCCGGCCGGTTTCTGCAACGTGCTGGGCATGCGGCCGAGCTACGGCCGGGTGCCGTCGGGGCCGGGGCCGGAGAGCTTCTTCGACGGGATGGCGACCGAAGGGCCGATGGCGCGCAGCGTCGACGATCTGGCGCTGCTGCTGTCGGTGCAGGCCGGATACGATGCGCGCGCGCCGCAATCGCTGCCGGGCGACGGGAGCGAATTCGTGCCGCCGATCCGATCCGACATCGCCGGTCTCCGGGTCGGCTGGCTCGGCGATCTGGGCGGCCACCTGCCGTTCGAGCCGGAAATGCTGGAGCTGTGCCGGGCGGCGGTCGACGCCTTCGCCGGTCTCGGCTGCCGGGTCGAGGAGCCGGCGCCGGGCTTCGATGCGGAGCGGGTGTTCCAGGCCTGGGCGGACCTGCGGAGCTGGCGGGTTGCCGGAAAGCTCGGCGGTCTCTACGAGGCTGCGGCAACCCGCGACAAGCTGAAACCGGCGGCAATCTGGGAAATCGAGCGCGGCCGCGTGCTGACGCCGGCGCGGCTGGAAGAGGCGAGCGTGGTGCGCAGCGCCTTCTACCGGGCGGTGCTGCGGCTGTTCGAGAAGGTCGACGTGCTGATCCTGCCGACAGCGCAGGTGTTTCCGTTCGACGTCACGCTGGACTGGCCCAAGGAGGTCGGCGGACGGGTGATGGACACCTACCATCGCTGGATGGAAGTCGTTGTTCCGGCAAGCCTTCTGGGCCTGCCGGTGGTGGCGGTCCCGGCCGGATTTTCGGCAGAAGGCCTGCCGGCCGGCATCCAGATCATCGGCCGGCCGCGCGACGATCTCGGCGTCCTGCAGGCCGCGAAAGCCTATGAGCAGGCGACCGACTGGCTGTCGCGCAAACCGGTGCTTTAAACAAAAAAGGAGGCCGCTCCGGGGGAGAGCGGCCTCCTGGCCGGGTAGCCGATCGGGTAGGCATTCCGGCTGAGACCCGTAAGCGTGGGTCGAGCGGCGGATCGGGAAAGCCGTCGCACTTCGGATCTCGGCAAATTTACGCGGGCCGCAGGAAAGCGGATCACCACGGACGGACTTCGCCGCACGATTCAGAACAAGCTACTGATTATAAAAAGAAATCAATTTCGAGAATTTTCGAGACGGATTTTGCAAAATTTCGAGAAATTTTGCGACGCAGGCCCCTCTCGCGTCTCAATTTTCCCGAAATCGGCGCACGGGTGCGCACTCCGGCCTTAAGTCTCGACTTATCCCCGCCGAGCGGCGCGGGCGGCAAACGGGCTTATCCCCGCCTGCCGCCCCGCATGCAATACTCTCAATCGCGACGGTCGGCGTAGTTCGCCTCTTCCTCGTAATAGGCGTCGAAGCCGACGGCCTTGCGCAGGGAGGGGAAGTCGAGCAGCGCCGCATCGGGATGCTGGCCGGCCTTGATCACCTGCAGCGCCTCCTGCATGGCGCGCGTGACGGCCGAGAGCAGCGTCAGGGGATAGGCGGCGAGCCGGTAGCCGATGCGCTGCAGCTCGGCATGCGACAGGAGCGGCGTGGCGCCGCCCTCGACGAGATTGGCCATGTGGACGCCGGGCACCTCGCGGCAGATCCGCTCCATCTCCTCGACGGACTGCGGCGCCTCGACGAAGAGCAGGTCGGCACCGGCATCGCGGAAGGCGGCCGCACGCTCCAGCGCCTCGTCGAGCCCGTGGCCGTGGCGGGCATCGGTACGGGCGAGGATGAGAATGTCGGCGCCCTCCTCGCGGGCATCGACCGCCGCCTTGATGCGGTTGACGGCTTCCGTGCGGTCGACGACCAGCTTGCCGCGGGTGTGGCCGCAGCGCTTGGGCGCCACCTGGTCCTCGATCATGATCGCGGCAAAGCCGGCCTGGGCGTAGCCGCGCACCGTGCGCTTGACGTTGAGGGCATTGCCATAGCCGGTGTCGCCGTCGCCGATGACCAGCGCGCCGGTCGCCGCGCAGACATTGCGGCCGGTGTCGACCATCTCGCCATAGGAGATGAGGCCGGTGTCGGGCGCGCCGATGCGAGCGGCCGAGACGGCAAAGCCCGACATGAAGGTGACCGGAAAGCCGGCATCGCCGATCAGCTTGGCCGACAGGCCGTCGAAGCAGCAGGGCATGACCGTGAGCGGGGTCGCGGCGAGATGGGCGCGAAGACGCGCGGCGGGAGAGGACATGGACTTGCCTTTTCGCTGGAAACCGGGCGCCCGGCGCGCGCCTACAGCCGGAAGGGGATGTAGAGCGCGACGGCGGGCCACCAGAAGATGATGGCGGCGCTGGCCAGCATGATCACGAGGAACGGCAGGACGCCGGTTGCGACCTCGCCCATGCTCGCCTTTCCGACCGCCTGTATCACATAGAGATTGAGACCGACAGGCGGGGTGATCAGGGCGCATTCGATCATGATGACGAAGAACACGCCGAACCAGATCGGGTCGATGCCGAGCGCCATCAGCGCGCCGGACAGCACCGGCACCATGATCAGGATCATCGACAGCGATTCCAGGAACAGGCCCATCACCAGCAGGACGAGGGCGACGACCAGCACGAACATGCCGGCGGTCGCGATATGTTCGGACAGGAACAGCGAGATGTCCTGGGGAATGCGGTAGAGGGTGATCGCCTTGCCGAAGACCTTGGCACCGGCGACGATCAGCAGGATCGCCACCGTCGTGGTCATGGCCTCGGCGACCGCGTCGCGGAACTTCGGCCAGTCGAGGGTACGCAGCACCGGCCCGACGACGATCAGCGAGCCGAGAAAGCCGATGGCCGCCGCCTCGGTGGGCGTGAAGATGCCCATGTAAATGCCGGAAATGACGAAGGCGGCGAGCAGCACGGTCGGGAAGGCGCGGATGGCGGTGCGTCGGCGCTCGTCCCAGGTGGCGCGTGGGCTCGGCTGGTAGTCGGCGGCGAAGCTCGCATAGAGCACCGACCAGGCGATGAACAGCACCATCAGCAGCAGGCCCGGGCCGACGCCGGCCAGGAACAGGGCGATGATCGATTCCTCGGTGATGACGCCGTAGACGATCATCGGGATCGAGGGCGGAATGAGAATGCCGAGCGTGCCGCCGGCGGCCAACAGGCCGAGCACGAAGCGGCGCGGATAGCCGCGCGAGGTCATCTCCGGGATCGCCACGGTGCCGATGGTTGCGGCCGTGGCGACGGAGGAACCGGAGATCGCCGCGAAGATGCCGCAGGACAGGATGGTGGCGATGGCAAGACCGCCCGGCCAATGGCCGACCCAGGCCTGCACGGCAGCGAAGAGATCCCGCCCGACGCCGCCCTTCAGCAGCACGTTGGACATCAGGAGGAACAGCGGCACGGCGATCAGCACGAAGCTGTCGGCCGCAGACAGCAGCCCCTGCGGCACCATCAGCGGCGAGAAACCGCCGAAATAGAGCAGGCCGAAGCCGAGGCCGGCCATGGTGAAGGCCACCGGCACGCCGACCAGCAGCAGGGCGAACAGCGCCAGAAGAATGATGATGGTGGTCATCTAGTGCTCCACCGAACCGCGGGGAAGATCGTCGGCCCCGCCAATGGCGACGCGCAGCGCCTCCGCCAGCGCCTGAAGGCCAAGCAGTGCGAAGCAGACCGGAAGCGAGGCCTGCGACCACCAGGCCGGCAGGTCGAGCATGGAGCCGGTGGTGCGGCCGCGATGGAAGGAATCGTAGGCAATGCCGGCACCGTCATAGACGATGAGCGCGGCAAGACCTGCAATGAAGAGCAGGACGAACACTTCCTGCACCTGCCGCAGTCGGGGCGAAAGGTGATCGGTCAAGAGGGTGATGGTGATGTGCTGGCGCCGGTGCAGCAGGATCGCCGCCCCGCCGAAGGTAGCCCAGACGAGCAGCATGCGCGCCAGTTCCTCGGCCCATATGGTCGGGGCGATGAAGACATAGCGCATCACCACCTCGTAGCCGAGCATCAGGGCGGTGGCGAAATAGGCCCAGCCCGCCACCGTCCCGGCCAGTCGGGAAACGGCGTCGATCACACGCAGCATCGGGTCAATCCCAGCTTGTATTGCGGAAGGTCCGGGTGCGCCGGGGCGGAACGGGCCGCCCCGACGCTCATTCCGGAAAAGGGGTCAGTTCCTGAGGGCGCGGGCGGCCTCGAGAACCTTGGCGCCAAGTTCACCCGCGTCGGCGAGGAACTGGTCGTAGACCGGCTGTGCGGCGGCTTCCCAGGCAGCGATTTCCTCGGCGGTCGGCTCGTAGATGGTCATGCCGTTCTCGCGAGCGGCCTTGTAGGAGGTGGCCTCGATGTCCGACATGCGGTCGCGCACGTCCTTCTCGGCGAACAGGGCCGCCTCGGTGATCCAGGCGCGGTGCTGCTCCGGCAGGCCCTGCCAGAACTGCTCGTTGATCACGACGATGAACTCGATATCGGCATTGTTGGTCACGGTGATCGTGTCCATGACCTCCCACAGGCGCCGGGCGTCGACGCCGGACACGCCGGTCATGCCGACATCCACGGTGCCGCGCTGGTAGGCGATGTACTGCTCCGAGCCGGAGACCAGGGTCGGCGCGCCGCCGGCGGCCTTGATCCACTCGCCGAGCGTCTTGCCGAACACGCGGACCTTCTTGCCCTTCAGGTCGGCCGGAGTGCGGATCGGCTCGCCCTTCGACAGCAGCACGGAGCCGCCATAAGCCTGCCACCACACGACGCGGGCGCCGGTCTCCAGGATCGCCTCGTCGAGCGGGCCACGCACCGGGCTGCCCGGAGCCACCGCCTTGCGCACCAGATCCTCGCTGTTGAGCAGGAACGGCATGTAGAAGACGTCCACCGCCGGCACGTCGCCGACATAGCGGGTCAGCGAGGCGACGCCCATTTCGATGGCGCCGGAGCCGACAGCCTGCGGCACCTCGTTGTCCTTGTAGAGCTGGGCCGAGTCGTAGATCTCGACCTTGATGTCGCCGGCGGAGATCTCCTCGACCTTCTGCTTGAACAGGCTGACGTTCTCGCCGAGATGGCTCTTGAGCGGCAGCTGCAGCGTGATCCGCAGGGTGGTGGTGTCGGCGAAGGCCGCGGAAGCGGTCATCGCAAGGCCGGCGGCAAGGCCGATGGCATAGCGCGCGAATTTCATGTCAGTCCTCCCATGGGCAGCGCGTCGCGCGCCCCAAGCGACGCCGTTTCCCGGCGCCTGTCGTTCCGACAAGGGTTCTGGCTGCGGAGCGGACGGGAGACGACAACCGCTGGGGCCGTCCCGGTCGCTCCATGGCAACCCCTTGTGGCAAATGCCATGCCAGCTAAGCCGAAGCGAGGGGACCGCGCAACCTCCATGTGCCCGCCACTCACAACTGACACCGGGAGAAACCGCGAGGGCGGCGGGCAAGGGGCGGTTTCGGAAACGCCGGGGTGCGAGAGGCAGGCACGGTGGCTCTCCGGTCACGGGTCGCGGCTTCGCCTTGCCCGGGATGACGCCGGAGAGGCTGGAGCGCCGAGGCCTTCCCTGACCGTTCGGGATTACTGGATCCCGGTCTTCGGCTTTGCCGAAACTGGGATGACAGCCTGCGAGTGGGGCGAAGCGAAGACGGCGGGCAAGGAGCGGGCCCGCGCTCCGCCTCACTGCTGCTGAGGGTGCCAATGGGTCCCGGCTCTGCGCTTGCGCGCGGCCAGGATGACGGCCGAGAAGGAGGCGCGATCCCGCATCCCCTCTGCCGTCACCTCATCCTCCGCGCGTCACCCCGGACGAGCATTGCGAGATCCGGGGGCTATTGGTTTCCAGAGCGATGTCGGGAGGCCGCTAACCTCTCCTCTCGTCATCCCGCACGCAGCGAAGCCGAGATGCGGGATGACGCCGGAGAAGCTGGAGCGTCGAGGCCCTTCCCTGACCGTTCGGGCTTACTGGATCCCGGTCTTCGGCTTCGCCGAAACCGGGATGACAGCCGAAGGGAGCAAAGGCCCCCGCCTTATGTCGGGCGGACGAGCGCCTGGCGCTGGTGCTCCGCCTCCTCGCGCACCCAGCAGCCCTCGAGATGGTCGTTGACCAGCCCCATGGCCTGCATGAAGGCATAGACCGTGGTGGGGCCGACGAAGCTCCAGCCGCGCTTCTTCAGGTCCTTCGACAGGGCGCGGGAGGCCGGTGTCTGGGCAAGAACCGACACCGACGCGTGGTCGCAATAGTCCGGCCGGTCCTGCGGTCCGGGCTCGAAGCTCCAGAAATAGGCGGCGAGCGAGCCGCGCTCGGCGACAAGATCGCAGGCGCGGCGGGCGTTGTTGATGGTCGAGACGATCTTGCCGCGATGGCGGACGATGCCGGCATCCTGCAGCAACCGCTCCACATCGGCATCGCCGAACCGCGCCACCGCCTCGAAGTCGAACCCGGCAAACCCCGCGCGGAAGCTCTCGCGCTTGCGCAGGATGGTCAGCCAGGACAGGCCCGACTGGAACCCTTCCAGGCAGATCTTCTCGAACAGACGCCGGTCGTCGGTGACGGGGCGGCCCCATTCCCTGTCGTGATAGGCGAGATAGTCGGGCTTGTTGCCATGCCACCCGCAGCGGCAATGGCCGTCCTCGCCGCGCAGCAGCCCGCGCGGCAGGTCGTCCCGCGCTTCGGTCCCACCGCCCTGTCCGTCTGCCGCCTCGCTCATCGCGCCTCCTTGCAGCGCGTTTCTCGCGCCCGATTGTTCACTCTTTGTTCGAGATAGCAGGAACGGCAAGGCTTGTGAAGCGATGCCGTTTTTTCGCTCGCGCCGGGCTCACTACGTTCGCCGGCTCCGCGGGGGCGGGCAAAGCCCGGGCCGCCGTTGCGGCCTGGTTCCGGCTCGCGGGGTCTCCGCTCGCCTCCCCAGGTGTTTCGCTCGCGCCAGGCTCACCACGTTCGCCGGCTCCGCCGGGGGCGGGCAAAGCCCGGGCCGCCGTTGCGGCCTGGTTCCGGCTCGCGGGGTCTCCGCTCGCCTCCACCGGTGTTTCGCTCGCGCCAGGCTCACTACGTTCGCCGGCTCCGCGGGGGCGTGGACGCGCTCAGGCGAAGAGCGCGTCGATGTCGTCCTGGCTGGCCAGACCCTCGTCGGTCTCCAGCGCCGGGCCGTTGAGCAGGGCCGCATCGCCCTCGCGGGTCGGCTGCTCCTCCGGCTCGATCGCCTTGAAGCTCTCGATGCCGCCCCAGATCTCCATCATGCGGATGATGCGGTCCTCGATGAAGCGCAGCGTGTTGATCACCTTGGTGATGCGCTGGCCGGTGAGGTCCTGGAAATTGCAGGATTCGAAGATCTGGACGACCTTCTCCTGGATGTCGTGGGCAAGCTCCGCGTCCTGGCCGCGCAGGCGGGCCGCCAGCGTGTTGGCCGTCTCGTCGATGAACTCGGCCGCCGACAGAATGCCCTCGGTCGCCCCTTCCGTGCCGCTGACCACCGCGTCGAGCTCGTTGGTGACGCGGCTCATCTCGTGGCTGTCCTGCCCGGTCGTGTGGTGCAGGGTGGCGATCTCGTGCTTGGTCTTGGCGATCGCCTCGTAGATCGAATCGAGCTCCGCCTTGAGCTTTACCGCCTCGCCCAGTTCCTTCTTGAACTGCTCCAGGACCTGGTTGCCAACCTCCTCGGCCGGGCGAATCATCGCCTTGATCGAGGAAATCTCGGCCATCAGGGTCTTGTATTGCACATCAGAACCGTACCCCGACCCTCCATCAGCATTCGACTGCTGCAAGAGGCTCTCGGCTCTAAAGGCTCTTCTGGTGGCCATCATGGCTGGGGTCGTCTCCACGTCTTCCGGGGCAGGCTGTACCGGGGGGCAGTGGGAATAACGTATAGCTCCAGAGATTTAAGGAATTGTTCCGGAGGCACTGCCGCAACGGCATTCGCCACCGACCGCGATTTTGCGTTCCGATCCCCTGCCCGGTTCTGTATGCTCCCTGATGGCGAGCGACGCCTGACCTGAAATGCCGTTACCGGAATCGCGATCTTGCGCCGACCGCTGTCGAGACTGTTGCTGCTGCTTTGCCTTGCCCTGCCGGCGTTTTCCGGCAGCACTTCCCCGTCGGCGGCCGCCCCGTACACCTTCTCCACCGAAGAGCTGATCGACGGCTTCATGAAGACGGTGTTCGGGCTGGAATACCGCTCGTGGAGCTGGCAGCCCTATCTCGTCAAGAAATACACCGGGCCGGTGCGCTTCTACGTCCACAATCTGGCGGCCAAGAACCGCAAGCCGATGGTCTACCGCTTCATCGAGCAGATGGGCACCGGGGTCCGCGGCCTGTCGACGATCGTCGTGCCGACGCCGGCGGAGGCGAATTTCCACGTCTATGTGGTCGACCGGGGCCAGTACCGCGACGTGGTCCGCCGGCACATCTACAAGGATCCGACCGCCGACGTGCCGGGCCGCTGCCTGGTGCGGGTCGTCTCCGACCGGCGCGGCATCTCGCAATCGGCGGCGGTGATCGTCTCCGACGAGGGCGACTTCCTGTTCCGCCGCTGCCTGGTGGAGGAACTGCTGCAGGGCCTGGGGCCGATGAACGACGACACCTCGCTGTCGCACTCGGTGTTCAACGACCGCTCCCGCCACAGCCGCTTCACCACGTTCGACCGGCTGCTGCTCAACATGCTCTACCACCCGAGCATCAGGCCGGGCATGAGCCCCGAGCAGGTCCAGCCCCTGCTGCCGGGGATCGTGCGCCAGGTGCGCCCGCTGGTGAACTGACGGCGCGCCGCCCGCGTTAACCGGCAAGCCCGCCCGATTCACGCGGCGTTGACCATGTCCTTCAACCTGGCGCTAACCAAGCGGAGAGAAAGCGGCGCGTCTTGCCGCAAGGTTTACGATTGACTGCCGCGCAGCCGCTACTTTCGAACGATCCGCCCGTGCCCTGCCGCCCCGGCGGTCCCCGTGGTGCGACGAAGAGGTTGCGAGTACGTCGATGCAGCGAACAGGATTTCTACTTGCCGCGGCGATGCTGGCCGGCGCGATGGCGCTGTCCCCTGCCAAGGCCGACTATCGCAGCGGCGCCGGCGCGCCGCCGCTTCTGCTGAGCCCCGACCTGACCGAGCCCTGGGTGCTGCAGTTGCAGCCCCATCGCCGCCAGATGCGCCCGCAGGTGACCACCCGCCCGGTGATGCGCCAGCCGCAGCGCATGGAACGGGTGCGCCACATGGGCGTCGCCCCGGGCGCGGCCACGCGCCCCAAGCAGGTGCAGCGCCAGGTCGACCCGCGCTTCCTGCCGACCACCGTCGCCTATGACGGCAAGCACAAGCCCGGCGACATCGTGATCGATACCGAGGCGCGCTATCTCTACCTGGTGGAGAAGGGCGGCTTTGCCCGCCGCTACGGCGTCGGCGTTGGCCGTCCGGGCTTCGAATGGGCCGGCACGCACAAGGTGACGCGCAAGGCCGAGTGGCCGGACTGGCGCCCGCCGGCGGAAATGCGCAAGCGCCAGCCGGGCCTGCCGGTGCACATGGCCGGCGGTCCGAAGAACCCGCTGGGCGCGCGCGCCCTCTATCTCGGCTCGACGCTCTACCGCATCCACGGCTCGAACGAGCCCTGGACCATCGGCCGGGCGGTCTCCTCGGGCTGCATCCGCATGCGCAACGAGGACGTGATCGACCTGTACAACCGGGTGCCGGTCGGCGCCAAGGTGCACGTTCTCTAACGATTTTTGCTGCAAGTTCCCCGCAAGCAAACCCCCGGACGGCCTGGCCGCCCGGGGGTTTTTCGTTTGGCTCAGGCCGTGGCGGCAAGACCCCGTTCGGCGAGGAGCGCCGGCTCGGGGCCGCCATAGGCCCAGTCGAGCAGCAGCACCGTGTGCATCACCGGAAGCTGCGTCCCGCTGCCGATCTGGGTGATGCAGCCGACATTGCCGGTAGCAACGAGATCGGGCGAGGTCTTCTCGATATTGGCGACCTTGCGGTCGCGCAGGCGCCGGGCGATGTCCGGCTGCAGGATGTTGTAGGTGCCGGCCGAGCCGCAGCACAGGTGCCCTTCCGGCACGTCGCGCACGGCAAAGCCGGCGGCGGTCAGAAGCGTCTTCGGCTGGCGGGTGATCTTCTGCCCGTGCTGCATGGAGCAGGCCGAGTGGTAGGCGACCGTCAGACCCGTGGCACGCACCGGCACGCCGAGGTCGAGACCGGTGAGATACTCGGTCACGTCCTTCGCCAGCGCGGAGACCCTCGCGGCCTTTTCCGCATAAGCGGGATCGTCCTTCAGCATGAAGCCGTAGTCCTTGATCGTCGTACCGCAGCCGGACGCGGTGATCAGGATGGCATCGAGCCCCTCGCCCTCGATCTCGCGCGTCCAGGCATCGACATTGCGGCGGGCATCGGTGAGCGCCTGCTCCTCGCGGCCCATGTGATGAACGAGCGCGCCGCAGCAGCCCTCGCCCTTCGGCAGAACCACCTCGACGCCGGCGCGGTTGAGCAGGCGCACGGTCGCCTCGTTGATCTCCGGCGCCAGCACCGGCTGGGCGCAGCCGGTGAGCAGGGCAACGCGGCCCTTGCGCGCCGCAGTGGCGGTGGGCGGATAGGCGCTCCCCTGCTTAAGCGAGGAGGGGGACGGCGCCTTGAGGGGCGCGAGCGAGAGCATGGCGCCGAGCGACTTGAACGGGCCTCCAACCGCACGCAGCACGCCAGCGAAGGGCCGGGCATAGAAGGCGGCGGCCAGCGACAGGCGGAAGCGGCCGGGATGCGGCAGCACGAAGGCCAGCAGCGAGCGCACCATCCGGTTGCCGAGCGGACGGCGATAGGTCTTCTCGATATGGGCGCGGGCATGGTCGACCAGGTGCATGTAGTGCACGCCCGAGGGGCAGGTCGTCATGCAGGAGAGGCAGGACAGGCAGCGGTCGATATGGCGCACGGTGCGCGCATCGGCCGGCCGGTCGTTCTCCAGCATCTCCTTGATGAGGTAGATGCGGCCGCGCGGGCTGTCGAGCTCGTCACCGAGCAGGGCGAAGGTCGGGCAGGTCGCCGTGCAGAAGCCGCAATGGACGCACTTGCGCAGGATCTTCTCCGACTCCGCCATATGCGGGTCGGCAAGCTGATGAATGGAGAAACTGGTCTGCATGTCAGTGTCCCGCCGTCATGCGGCCCGGGTTGAGGATGCCGTGTGGGTCGAACTGCTCCTTGAGCCGGGCCGCAAGGGCGGCGAGCGGGGCCGGCTGGGGCTGGAACACGGGGATGGAAGAGCGCAGCGGCGCGGGCGCGCGCACCAGCGTCGCATGACCGCCGCCGCAGGCGGCGATGGCGGCGCGGATCGCCTCGGCGCGGGCATCAGCGCCGGGCACTGCGAGCCAGACGAGGCCGCCGGACCAGTCGTAGAACGCCTTGCAGGCGAACTGATCGACAAGCTGCGCGACGACGGCGGCACCGGCGGTCGGGGCGACGGAGAGGCGCCAGACGAGATCGTCGGTGCCCACGAACGCATCCGCATCGCGCACCGCGCGCCACAGCTCGCGGGAGGCCTCCGCCTCCACCCGCACGACCGGCCGACCGGCACCGAGAAGGGCGCGCAGCCGCTCGAAGCGGTAGTCGACGGAGGGGCCGAAGCCTTCCAGCCGCAACAGGGTCGAGGGACCGGAGAGCGCATGGCCGCGCGCGGCCAGATCCTGCGCCGCGGCCGAGGGAAGATGGGCGGCGGCCGAGACCTCTGCCGAGGAGCCCATGGCGGCCGTCATCGCGGTGGCAGCCTGCGCATCGTCAAGGCCGGAGAGCAGGAAGGTCGCCTCGGTCTGCGCCCGCGGCAGCACCTTCAGCGTGATGCGGGTGGCAATGGCCAGCGTGCCCCAGGAGCCGGTGAGCGCGCGCGGCAGGTCGTAGCCGGTGACGTTCTTCACCACGCGGCCGCCGGAATGGAAGATCTCGCCGCGCCCGGAGACCGCGTCCATGCCGAGCACATGATCGCGCGCCGCCCCGTGCTTCAGCCGCTTGGAGCCGGCAAGATTGGCGGCGATGACGCCGCCGAGCGTGCCGTGCCCCGCCGGATTGCCGAGCAGCGGACCGTAGTCCAGCGGATCGAAGGCAAGCTCCTGGTTCCTGGCCGCCAGCGCGGCCTCAATCTCGGCGATGGGCGTGCCGGGCAGCGCGGTAAGGACCAGTTCCTCGGGCTCGTAGAGCTCGATGCCGGCAAGGCCCGACATGTCGAGCAGATGGCCGGCCTGCACCGGGCGCCCGATGGCGCGCTTGGAGGCCTGGCCGACGATTTCCAGCGGTTCGTGCTCGGCCATCGCCCAGCGAACGACGTCGCGGGCCTCCTCGTCCGTACGCGGCTTGAACGTGTCGGGCATCTTGATCTTCTCGTCCTGGCTTGCGGGTTCGAGACGTATTGGGGCGAAGCGGGCGCGCGTCAGGCGCGCGCACCGTCAGAAGCGCGGAATGTCCGGGAAGGGCAACTGGCCCTTGCTGACATGCATGCGCCCGAGCTCCGCGCAGCGGTGCAGCTCCGGGAAGACCTTGCCCGGATTGAGCAGCTGCTTGGGATCGAAGGCGCACTTGACCCGCTGCTGCTGCTTGAGATCGTCCTCGGAGAACATCACCGGCATCAGGTCGCGCTTCTCGATGCCGACACCGTGCTCGCCGGTCAGCACGCCGCCGACCTCAACGCAAAGCCGCAGGATGTCGGCGCCGAAATCTTCCGCCCGCTCCAGCTCGCCCGGCTTGTTGGCATCGTAAAGGATGAGCGGATGCAGGTTGCCGTCGCCGGCATGAAAGACATTGGCGCAGCGCAGCCCGTGCTTTTCGGAAAGCTCGCGCATGCGGGCGAGGACCTGCGGCAGGGCGCGGCGGGGAATGGTGCCGTCCATGCACAGATAGTCGGGCGAGATGCGGCCCACCGCCGGGAAGGCCGACTTGCGACCGGCCCAGAAGGCGAGACGCTCTTCCTCCGAGGTGGAGACGCGCAGGGAGGTGGCGCCGTTGCGCCGGGCGATCGCCTCGACCTCGGCGAGCAGATGGTCGACCTCGGCCTCCGGCCCGTCGAGCTCGACGATCAGCAGGGCCCCTGCCTCACGCGGATAGCCGACATTGACGAAGTCCTCGGCGAAGTTGATGGCGAGTTCGTCCATCATCTCCATGCCGCCGGGAATGATGCCGGCGCCGATGATCTCGGCAACGCACTGGCCGCCGGCCTCGCTGGAGGGGAAGCCGACGAGCGCGGCGCGCGCCGTCTCGGGCTTTTGCAGGATGCGCACCGTGACCTCGGTGACGACGCCGAGCAGGCCTTCCGATCCGGTCATCAGGGCGAGCAGGTCGTAGCCTTCGCTGTCGAGATGCTTGCCGCCGAGGCGGATCACCTCGCCGGTGATCAGCACCATTTCCAGGCCCAGCACGTTGTTGGTGGTGAGCCCGTATTTCAGCGAGTGCACGCCGCCGGAATTTTCCGCGATGTTGCCGCCGATGGAGCAGGCGATCTGCGAGGAAGGATCGGGCGCGTAGTAGAAGCCGAGATGCTCGACCGCGCGGGTGATGCCCAGATTGGTGACGCCGGGCTGGGCGACGACGGCGCGGTTGGCCGCATCGATGTCCAGCACCTTGTTGAACTTCATCATCGACATGAGCACGCCGTCGCCGAGCGGCAGGGCCCCGCCCGACAGCGAGGTGCCGGCGCCGCGCGGCACCACCTTCACCCCGTTCTCGTGGCAGTAGCGCAGCACGGCCGAGACCTGCTCGACGGTTTCCGGCAGGACCACGACCATCGGCATCTGGCGATAGGCGTTGAAGCCGTCGGTCTCGTAGACCCGCATGCCGATGTCGGTGTCGATGACGCCCTCGCCCGGCACCATCTCCTTCAGCGCCCGCACGATCTCGCCACGGCGCGACAGGACGGCCTCGTCGGGCCTTGGCATGGCAATGCCGCTCATGTCGTTTCCTCCCTCGACACAATCACGCCGAACTTGAGATCCGACGGGTGCCATCCCGCGTAATATCAAGGATAAGACAGATATGCGATGCCGGACGGTGACGGCACCTTGCAAAACATGCCAGACGGCTTGTCCGTTATAAAGCGTTGAAGATTTACAAGAACCAAGTCCGGTGCGTTGAAAATGACAGATTTTCCCGACATGGAAATCTTCGCCAGGGTGGTGGCCGCCGGCAGCATGTCCGCGGCCGGGCGAGAAATGGGCCTGTCGCCGGCCGTGGTGTCGAAACGGCTGCGCCGGCTGGAAGACCGGCTGGGCACGAGGCTGCTGCAACGCACGACCCGCCAGCTGGCGCTGACGGAGGCCGGACAGGGCTATTACAAGCGGGTGGTGGCGATCCTGGCCTCCATCGAGGAGGCGGAAACCTTCGTCACCCGCCGCTCGGCGCTGGCCCGCGGCACGCTGAAGGTCAGCGCCCCGACCGCCTTCGGCCGGATGCACATCGCCCCGCATCTGGGTGCGTTCCTGGCCGACAACCCGGATCTTTCGTTCAACCTGGACCTGTCCGACGAGTTCATCGACATCGTCGGGGAAGGCTACGACCTTGCCATCCGCATCGCCGAGCTGGAGGATTCCAGCCTCGTCGCCCGGCGGCTGGCGCCGGTGCACCGGGTGCTGTGCGCCGCCCCGTCCTATCTGGAGCGCTGCGGCGCGCCGCAGACCATCGAGCAGCTGCAGAACGAGCATGCCTGCATCTCCACCACCCAGCAGGAAATCTGGCGGCTGACCGGGCCGCAGGGCACCGAGATCGTGCGCACCGGCGGGCCTATCCGCACCAATTCCAGCGAGGTGGTGCGCGAGGCGCTGCTGGCCGGGCTCGGCATCGCGCTGCGCTCGACCTGGGACATCGGCCCGGAGCTGCGCGAGGGCAAGCTGCGCATCGTGCTGCCGCAATACCGCGCCTCGAAGAATGTCGGCCTGCACGCGGTCTATCCGAGCCGCCGCTTCCTGCCGGCCAAGGTGCGGGTGTTCATCGACTTCATGGCGAAGCTCTACGGCCCCTCCCCCTATTGGGACGAGGGCCTGGACCAGTGGCTGGCCCTGCCGGAAGACAAGCCCGCGGAAGCGCTGGTCACCGGCTGACACGAACGACGGGCACGCGGCGGCGCCCGCCGGCGACCGCCGCAACTCCAGCCGGCGCGCCTCCCCGCGCCGGCTGCTTTTTGTCCGCGGCTCTGGCGGAGGCGGAGAAAAAGCCATAGTTTCGAAAAATGCGACATGTTGCCTCGGTAGGGGCAGGATGACGCGTGCCGGGATCGTGCTAGTCTGCCGCGACTTGGACTCCGGGCCTGCCTGTCCCAGGCCTGTCTGGCATCCGGGCACAAGACGGACCCCGGTCCGACCGTTCAAATAGAGAAGTCTTGGGAGAAAAACCTATGAAACGTCTCGTTTTGCTGGCCGGCGCCGCCGTGCTCGCATTCTCCGCGGGCGCCCATGCCGAAGGCGATGCCGCCGCGGGTGAGAAGGTGTTCCGCAAGTGCATGGCCTGCCATGCCGTCGGCGAAGGCGCCAAGAACAAGGTCGGTCCGCACCTGAACGGTGTCGTCGACGCCGGCTGGGGCCATGTCGACGACTACAAGTATTCGCCGGCGCTGCTGGAAGGCAAGGAAGCCGGCAAGACCTGGGATGCCGAGACGCTGTCGGCCTATCTCGAGGCGCCGAAGAAGATCATCCCGAAGGGCAAGATGGCGTTTGCCGGCCTGAAGAAGGAAGACGAGCGCGAGAACATCATCGCCTATCTGTCGCAGTTCGCGCTCGACGGCACGAAGAAGTGACCCGCCCCGCCGCGGGCGGGAGCGCATGACGCGCGCATCAGCGACGACATGACAGTTTCAAGGGAGCCGTTCCCCCGAACGGCTCCCTTTTCTTTTGCGGGTATTTTGGGGGAGCCGTTCCCCCGGACGGCTCCCTTTTCCTTTGCGGGTATTAGGGGGAGCCGTTCCCGCGGACGGCTCCCTTTTCCTTTGCGGGTATTGGGGGGAGCCGTTCCCCCGGACGGACCCCTTTTCCTTTGCGGGGACTGCGGGAGGGGGGCAGGCCTCTCTGGCGTCCCCAATTCAGATCGTTGACGTAGCCTCGAGGTCCGGCGAAGGGGATCACGACAACCTTCCGAACCTCGGCGAGGAAAGCACCTCGTCCGCCCACCCGCAGGATGTCATCCCGGTTTCGGCGCAGCCGAAGGCCGGGATCCAGTAACCCCGAACGGTTCAGCCCAAGCCTCCGCTCTGCCGCCGGAACGCCGGTGGCGGCTGCCGTCGCGCCACCATCCTCCCCGGCGGATACTGGATACCTGCCTTCGCAGGTATGACAGCGGTGGAGGTGGCGATGCGCCGCCGCCTCATGCTTGCCGAGGGTGCCAATGGTTCCCGGCTCTGCGCTGACGCGCGGCCGGAATGACGGCCGCGGGAGTCTCCCCTCACCCTTCGCCGTGGTCTTCCTCGCTGTGATGGCTGCGAATGCGGCGGACCGTGAGGAAGACGGCGGCAAGAACCACCGGCACGGCAAGGCCGGTCATCAGCTCCGGCGAAGGCAGCCAGGCTGCCAGCGGCCCGGTCTTGGCGCCCTTGGCGAGATAGGCGATCAGCCCCACCACGTAATAGCTGACGGCGGCGACCGAGAGGCCCTCGACCGTCTGTTGCAGGCGCAGCTGCAGCCGGGCGCGGCGGTTCATGGCGGCAAGCTGCGAGCGGTTGTGCTCCTGCAGCTCGACGTCGACGCGGGTGCGCAGCAAGGTGGCGGCGCGGGCGAGCTTTTCCGACAGCTTGACCTGCCGCTCCTCCAGCGTCTCGCAGGTGCGCATGGCCGGCGCCAGCCGCCGCGACAGGAACTGGGTGAAGGTGAAATAGCCGTCCTGCTGGTCCTCGCCGAAGGTTTCCAGCCGCTGGCGGACGATGCCGTAATAGGCGCGGCTGGCGCCGAAGCGATAGGCACTCTCCGCCGCGCTCGCCTCCAGATCGGCGGCAAGGCGCATCAGCTCGCCGAGCAGGGCGCGGTTGGCCTCCAGCCCGTCGCTGGTGCGCATGCGCTCGGCCAGCGCCAGCAGCGCATCCTCGATGGCCGACACGCGCGGCATCTGGCGCTGCGCCTCGGCAAGGCCGAGCATGGCGAAGATGCGGTAGGTCTCCAGCTCCAGCAGCCGCTGGCTCTGGGCGCCGGCCTGCACCGGCGAGAGCGAGCGGTCGCCGACGAGAATGCGGGTGAGGCCATCGCGGTCCTGGCGGAAATCGGTGGCGATGACCGAGGCGCCGCCATCGGTCTGCGAGACGCACAAGCTGGTGCGGTCGAACTGGGCGAAGCGCCGGGAAAAGGCCTCCCCGTCCGCCGGCACCACGTCGCAGCGCACGGCGACCATCATCGGCCCAGGTGCGCGGAAGCGGGCCCCGAAGGGGTGGCCGGCGGGCGCGGCCTCGACTGGGGCGGCGGCATCGAGCGGCCCGTCCCAGGTATAGGTGAGGAACTCGCCGTGCCGCTCGCGGCGCAGCGCGCCCTCGCCGATCTCCACCAGATGGTGCCGCTCCGCCTCGCCCGGCCCCTGCAACCCGAGGGAGCGGCAATAGCCGGCGAACCAGTCGCGGTCGGCCTCCGCGGCCGCCGCATCGACAGTGAAGCCGTAGCGCAGGAAGACGCGCGGCCCGATGAGCGGGCGGAACGGGCGGGCATGCAGCTCGCCGAGGACGAGATCGCGGGCGGGATGGGGCGCGAACCCCGGGAGATGCGGCTCCGCACCTCGCGGCTGCCCCTCGTTGTCGCTGTTCGCCATGCCCAGCCCCTCGCTTGCCAGTGTCCCGTCCACGCAAAGAAATGCCCCGCCCGCGAGAATGACTTCGCGAGCGGGGCAGCATTAGGCCACAGACGTCAATTGCCGAGCAATGCGTTAGGTAGCCACAGGACGATGCCCGGGAACAGCATGCAGAGCGCAAGCCCCATGAGCTGCAGCATCACGAAGGGAATGATGCCCTTGTAGATGTGCTGAATCGTCACGCCCGGTGGCGCCACGCCCTTCATGTAGAAGAGCGCGAAGCCGAAGGGTGGCGTCAGGAACGACGTCTGCAGGTTCGTCGATACCAGGATCGTGAACCAGATCAGCGCCACCTCGCCGACGCCCTCGAACCCGGCCAGATGGTCGCCGAAATCGAGCCCGGCGACGATCGGCCCGAAGACCGGCAGCACGATCAGGGTGATCTCGACCCAGTCGAAGAAGAAGCCGAGGAAGAACACCATGCCCATCAGCACGAAGAGGATGCCCCAGGGACCGACGCCCGCCCAGGCGATGAACTCGTCGATCAGGGCATCGCCGCCGAGCCAGCGGAACACCAGCGAGAAGCAGGTGGCGCCGAGGAAGATGCCGAACAGCATGGCGCCGGTGAGCGCCGAGCGGTAGCAGACATCCTTCATCACCTCGAAGGTGAGCTGGCGGTTGACGAAGGCGAGCAGCGTGGAGCCGAGGGCACCGACGCCGGCCGCTTCCGTCGGCGTGGCGAGACCGGCGAAGATCGAGCCGAGCACCACCACAATCAGGAAGACCGGCGGGATGAAGCTCTTGAGGATCATCATCCAGAATTCGCCGCGGGTGGAGGGGCCGATGTCGTCGGGCAGCGGCGGGGCGAGCTGCGGACGGATGCGGCACAGCACGATGATGTAGATCGTGTAGAGCGCCGACAGCAACAGGCCCGGAACGATGGCCGCGACGAACACGGTGCCGACCGGGATCGACATCAGGTCCGACATGATCACCAGCATGATCGACGGCGGGATCAGGATGCCGAGGGTGCCGGAGGCCGCGATCGTGCCGGTCGCCAGCGGGATGTGGTAGTTGCGCTCCAGCATCACGGGCAGCGCCAGCAGGGTGATCATCACCACCGAGGCACCGATGATGCCCGTGGTCGCGGCCATGATCGTGCCCATCAGCGTGACCGACAGGGCAAGGCCGCCCGGCACGCGCCGCGTCAGCACCTGCAGACATTGCAGCAGGTCCTTCGCGACGCCGGATTTTTCCAGCATCGTGCCCATGAAGGTGAACATGGGAATGGCCACCAGCACCGGATTTTCCATGGTGCTGCCGAAGATGCGGCTGGGCAGAATGACCAGTCGGGCGACGTTGAAGGCGCCCAGCTCCTGCGCCAGGAATGCGAAGCCGAGGCCGACACCACCGAGGATGAAGGCGACGGGAAAGCCGGTGAACAGCAGCAGCGCGAGCGCCACGAACATGTAGATCGGCAAAAGTTCCACGAAAGTCATGTTTCGAGCTCTCCGATCAGTCCGTAATCGGCCCGTTGGTGGCCACATCCTTCGGCAGGTCCGCGTGATGCGTGCCGGCATAGTCGCCGGAGCGCTCGTTCAGGTAGGACGGTCCGAAGAGATAGACGACGCAACGCAGCGCAGCGGAGACACCGGCTGTGAACAGCAATGCGAAGCCGACGGGCAGCATGCCCTTGATGACCCAGCGATGGCTCAGGCCCGTCTGGGCGGCCGAGACCTCACCGATCTCGAAGGACTTGCTGGCATAGACCCAGCCGAACGAGACGATCAGGTAGCAATAGGTCAGCAGGAACAGGATGATGCCCGCCAGCTCCATCCACACCCGGGCGCGCTGGGACAGCCGGTCGCGGATCAGCTCGATCCGCACATGTCCGTCGGCACGGTAGGCGAAGCCGAGGCAGAGCAGGAACAGCGTCGCATGCAGATGCCACTCCATTTCCTGCAGCTTGGTGCTGTCGACGTAGAATGGCGTGTCCATGATCGACGTGTCGAAGTCGAGCCACTTACGCTGGCTGACATCGTAGAAGATGATCAGCATCAACGGCACGAAGATCCAGGAGGCCAGCTTGCCGGCGCCCACGACCACGCGGTCGAAGTCGTCGGAGGTCTGCAGCATGGTCTCGTAGGCCTGCGGCGCACGGGTGCGCATGATCAGCAAGGTGATCAGCAGGATCGCCATCGATCCGATCACGCCCGACAGGCCGTCATAGGTGCGGAAGAAATTGCGAGGGTTGACGTCCATCGATGTGAGGACGGCCGTCATTCCGCTATCGGTGACCGCAAAGACGAAGGCGGCCAGGACCATAGCGGCAATCGAAAGCGACACGCGCCCCCCGAGCAAGCCGCCGACGATGCCGAGCACGAAGCCCGCAGCACACAGGATAGAGGTATAAGTGTAGGTATCGGTATCGGCAGGAATGCCAAACTCGAACGCCGCGACGAGTGAAGCCGCGATGCCGGCAAGGCTTATCAGCGTTGACATGGGAACCCTCTCCCCGACCGGGTAATCGGTGGACCGTACGGCTGCGCGGTCGGCGTCCGGCTCGCCGTCGGGCGCGGAGACCTTACCGGCCACTCGCGCAAACGACGGGTCCGCACCACCAGTTCAGGCGGTGCGGACCCGCCCTGTCAGGCGATCCTGGTTACTTCTTGAGGTAACCGATGTTGGACCAGGTCTCGTATTCCTTGCGGAACTTGGAGAGCGACTCCCAAGCCTTCACGAAGTTCGGGTTCGCGGCCTTCTCTTCCTCGACGACCTCGTTCCAGGCGGTCTGGAGAGCTTCCAGGATGGCCGGGTCGAAGGTCTTGAGGTTGACGCCCTGCTTCTCCAGCTCGGCGAGCGCCGCGGACTGGATGGCTTCGCCCTCGGCGATGCCATAGATCATGTTGGCTTCGCAGACGGTCTCGAAGATGGCCTTGGTCTGGTCGTCCAGCGCGTCCCACTCGGCCTTGTTCATCATCAGGTCGAAGAAGGTCGACTGCTGGTGCCAGCCCGGGAAGTAGTAGTACTTCGCCACCTGGTAGAAGCCGAGCTTCAGGTCGATCGCCGGCATGGAGAATTCGGTGCCGTCGATGGTGCCGAGCTCAAGAGCCGGGAAGATGTCGCCGCCGGCGAGCAGCTGCGTCGACACGCCGAGCTTCTGCATGACCTTGGCGCCGAGGCCGAAGAAGCGCATCTTCAGGCCCTTGAGATCGTCGACGGTGTTGATTTCCTTGCGGAACCAGCCAGCCGCCTCGGGCGCGATGACCGCACAGACCAGCGACTTGATGCCGTAGGAGCCGTAGATCTCGTCGAGCAGCTCCTGGCCGCCGCCGAACTTCAGCCATGCGACATATTCCGGAGCGCTCGGACCGAACGGCACGGCCGCGAAGAGCGCGAGCGAGCTGTCCTTGCCGGTCCAGTAGCCCGGGGTCGACCAGGCCGCCTGCACGGCACCCGACGCCACGGCGTCGAAGGCTTCGAGCGCGGGAACGATGGCACCCGGCTCCTGGAACTTGAGGTTGATCTCACCGCCGGAAACCGCGGCAAGGCGCTCGGACACGAGCTTGCCCAGCGTACCGAGCTGCGTGAGCGAGCCCGGATAGGTGGACTGGAGATCCCAGTCCAGCTTGTCCAGCGCGACGGCCGGCGATGTCGCACCGATCGCAAGAGACGCTGTTACGGCAACTGCAGAAATGAAAGATTTCACGTTCAGGTCCTCCCTAGGAACATTGTGCGCTCCAGGGACCGGAAACCCCGATGGCATGGCGGACGCAATGCCCTGCATGCCCCGACGTCGAAACGCTCCCCATCGCGCAACAGGACGGACACGGATGCCTGCCTGTGCCGGCAGATTGTCGCCGCACAACCTGGCCTGGCAACACCCATGCCCATCTCCCGCGGACCGGAAACCGGCCTCCCAACCGGAGAAAACCGACCCGCGCTAATTGGATAACAATATTGACCACTCAACGCAATACGGAATAAATTGCCCCAACCTACTTCAACGCCAAGAAATTTATTGCGTTGCGATGAATTTCCGCTGCGTTGCAATAAACAAGATCGGGACGATGGTATTCCAGAAGATCCATCACAACCGGACGGCAGATTCCGTTGTCGATCAGGTGGAGGAACTGATCCTGCAGGGGGTTCTGCGCCCCGGCGACCGGCTGCCGGCCGAACGTGATCTGGCAAAGAAAGTTGACGTCTCGCGCCCCATCCTGCGCGATGCCATCAAGACTCTCGAGGAACGGGGCCTGCTGGTGACCCGTCATGGCGGCGGCACTTTCATCGCCGACGTGATCGGAACCGTTTTCTCCGAAGCCATCGTAGAACTGGTGCGCAGGCACCCGCCGGCCATTGCCGACTATCTGGAGTATCGCCGCGAGATCGAACGCACCACCGCCCGGCTGGCCGCCGAGCGGGCGACGGACGCGGACCGCGAGATCATGTCCCGGATCTTCCGCGCCATGGAAGCCTCCCACAGCAGCGAGGACTTTGCGCGCGAGGCGGAACTGGACGTGGAATTCCATCAGGCGATCGGCGAGAGCGCGCACAATATCGTGCTGCTGCACACGCTGCGCTCGTGCTACCGGTTGCTCGCCGACGGGGTTTTCTACAGCCGTGTGCAGCTCTATCGCTATCCGGGCTCCCGGGAGAAACTGCTGGAGCAGCACCGGGAAATCTTCGAGGCGGTGATGGCGGGAGATGCGGCGCGGGCGGGCGATGCGGCCAGTTCGCATATCGACTTTGTCGAGCAGGTCGCCTACGCCATGGCACGCGCAGGCAGCTGGAGCGTCGTCTCGGAGCTGCGGCTGGCGCAACGCCTGGAGAGCGAGCAGGACGACAGCAAGCGACGGCGGGCTCCCCGCCGACCGACAGAAGAAGCAGGAACGCTATGACAGCCACCGCGCAGACTGGCGCGCAGCCAGACGAGACACCGCAGGCGCCCAAAACCAGCCCGCGGGTCGGCCTTTTCGTGACATGCCTCGTCGACCTGTTCCGCCCGAGCGTCGGCTTTGCGGCGGTGAAGCTGATGGAAGACGCGGGCTGCATCGTCGAGGTGCCTGCGGCCCAGACCTGCTGCGGCCAGCCGGCCTTCAACTCCGGCGACCGGAAGGACGCCCGCGCCATCGCCGAGCAGGTGATTCGCGCCTTCGAGGGCTACGACTATGTGGTCGCGCCCTCGGGTTCCTGCGCCGGCATGCTGAAGAAGCACTATGAAGAGCTGTTCGAGGGCGACACGGCCGCGCAGAACCGGGCCTCGGCCTTTTCCGCCAAGGTGTTCGAGCTGGTCAGCTTCCTCACCGACGTGCTCGGCATCGCCAGCGTCGAGGCGCGCTTCAACGGCAGCGCCACCTATCACGACAGCTGCTCGGGCCTGCGCGAACTCGGCATCGCCCGCCAGCCGCGCAAGCTGCTGGCCTCGGTCGAGGGGCTGGAGCTGAAGGAAATGCGCGATCCGGACGTGTGCTGCGGCTTCGGCGGCACGTTCTGCGTCAAGTATCCCGACATCTCCAACAAGATCGTCGAGGAAAAGACCAAGACCATCCGCGAGAGCGGCGCGGGGATGCTGCTTGCCGGCGACCTGGGCTGCCTGATGAACATGGCCGGAAAGCTCAAGCGCGAGGGGTCCGCCATCGAGGTCCGCCACGTCGCCGAAGTGCTGGCGGGCATGACCGACCAGCCGGCCATCGGCGAAAAGCGGAGCCGCTGACCGCCTCCGGTCACGGGCCAGCGCACGGGAGCCAGCCTCACATGCAGATCACCTCGCCACAGTTCAAGAGCAACGCGCGCCACGCGCTGGACGATGCGCCGCTGCAGCGCGCGCTCGGCCATGTGCGCTCCGGCTTCATCGCCAAGCGCGCGACGGCGGCCGCGGCGCTGCCGGAATTCGACCAGCTGCGCGACAATGCGCGCGACATCAAGGACCACGTGCTGGCCCATCTGGACCTGTACCTGGAGACCTATGCGGAGAAGGTGGAGGCCGCCGGCGGCCACGTCCACTGGGCCGAGACGGCGGAAGACGCTCGGCGCATCATCCTCGACATCTGCCGCAAGCGCGGCGCCCGGACGGTGACCAAGGGCAAGTCGATGATCACCGAGGAGATCGGCCTCAACGCCTTCCTCGAGGAGCATTCGGTCGCGCCGGTGGAAACGGATCTGGGCGAATACATCATCCAGCTGCGCGGCGAGCACCCGAGCCACATCATCGCCCCGGCGGTGCATGTGAACAAGGACCAGGTCGAGGCGGACTTTCGCCGGGTGCATACCCATCTCGATCCGGACCGCAACCTGGAAGAGCCCACGACCCTGCTCGGCGAGGCGCGCGCGGTGCTGCGCGACAAGTATTTCCAGGCGGATATCGGCATCACCGGCGCCAACTTCCTGGTCGCGGAGACCGGCAGCTCGATCATCGTCACCAACGAGGGCAATGGCGACCTGACGCAGATCCTGCCGAAGACGCATGTGGTGGTCGCCTCGATCGAGAAGATCGTGCCGACGCTGGAGGACGTGTCGCAGATCCTGCGGGTGCTGGCGCGCTCGGCGACGGGCCAGGACATGTCGGTCTACACGACCCTGTCGACCGGGCCGAAGCGGGCCGGCGATCCGGACGGGCCGGAGGAGTACCATGTGGTGCTGCTCGACAACGGCCGCTCCTCGATGCTGGGCACCGAGTTCCAGGACATGCTGCGCTGCATCCGCTGCGGCGCCTGCATGAACCACTGCCCGGTCTATCACGCGGTCGGCGGCCACGCCTATGGCTGGGTCTATCCCGGCCCGATGGGCGCGGTGCTGACGCCCTCGCTGATCGGTGTCGACCAGTCGGGCCACCTGCCGAACGCCTCGACCTTCTGCGGGCGCTGCGAGAGCGTGTGCCCGATGCGCATCCCGCTGCCGAAGATGATGCGCCATTGGCGCGAGCGCGAGTTCTCGCGCAACCTCAACCCGGCGGCCGCCCGCTACGGGCTGGCGGCCTGGGCCTTTTTCGCCAAGCGGCCGACGCTGTACCGGATGGCGACGCGCGTCGCCATGACGACGCTCGGCCTGATGGGCCGGGCGCGCGGACGCTTCTCCTTCCTGCCGCTGGCCGGCGGCTGGACACGGCATCGCGACCTGCCGGCACCGCAGGGCGGCACCTTCCAGGCGCAATGGGCCAAGGCGAAAGAGGCAAGGGCACGGGGCGGAAACGGCCCGGCAAACGGCGAAAGGGCCTCCGCATGAGCGATGCAAAAGCCTCGATCCTGGCCAAGATGCGCTCCGCCATGGGGCGCAAGGGCGACGACACGACCCGCCGCGCGGCGGTGGCCGACCGGCTGCAGCGCGCGCCCAAGGGGCTGATCCCGGCGCGCGGCCAGCTGGCCCCGGCGGCACAGGTGGCGCTGTTCTGCGAGATGGCGGAAAAGGTGCAGGCGAGCATCGCCCGGGTGGCAAGCGCCGCCGAGGTGCCGCAGGCGGTGACCGACTATCTCAAGTCGAAGAACCTGCCGGCGCGGGTGCGCTTCGGCGAGGATGCGCGGCTCGCCGCGATGCCCTGGGCGGCGCAGCCGAACCTGGAGGTCGACCGCGGGCGGGCCGAGAATGCGGATCTCGCCACCGTCTCGCATGCCTTCGGCGGCATCGCCGAGACCGGCACCTTGATGCTGACCTCGGGCCCGGACAATCCGACGACGCTGAACTTCCTGCCCGAGCACCATATCGTCGTGGTGTCGGCGGCCGATATCGCCGGCGACTACGAGAGCCTGTGGGAGCGGATCCGCGGCGTCCACGGCAAGGGCACCATGCCGCGCACGGTGAACATGATCACCGGCCCCTCGCGCTCGGCCGATATCGAGCAGACATTGCTGCTCGGCGCGCATGGGCCGCGGGCGCTGCATATCGTGGTGGTGGGCGAGGCCCGAGGAGCCTGAGACCGGGGGCCGGGCCTTTCCGGCCGCACCCGCCCTCACGCCCGTGTGATTGCTCACCATTGCGGATGCAACCGTTGCTGCGAGCTGATACATTCCGAGAAAGGAATGTGTCGGGAGGAAACAGCATGATCACGAGACGCGACTTTTCGCTGGCCGCGCTGGCGGCGGGCGCTGCGGGGGCGAGCGCGCCTCTCCTCCGGCCGGGCGCGGCACGGGCGGCGACGCTGGGCGACGACGGGCTCTACAAGCAGGACTGGTTCGTCGAGAGCTTCCTCGATCTTGGCGACGACCTGGCCGAGGCGCAGGCGGCGGGCAAGCATTTCGTCGTGATGTTCGAACAGGGCGGCTGCCCGTTCTGCCGCAAGACCCACGAGGTGAACCTTGCGCGCGAGGACTACCTGCCCTGGATGAAGGAGAATTTCGCGATCCTGCAGCTCGACCTGTTCGGCGCGCGCGAGACCACCGATTTCGACGGCGAGGCGATGGAGGAGCGCGCGCTCGGCCGGCGCTGGCTGGTCAACTTCACCCCGACGATCCTGTTCTTCCCGCCCGACGCCGACGCCGTTGCCGGCAAGACCGGCCGGGAGGCGGAGATCGCCCGCATCCAGGGCTACCTGCCGCCTTTCTATTTCTACCATTTCTTCGAATGGGTGCGCAGCGGCGCCTATCAGAGCGAAGGCTTCCAGCGCTACTCCAACGACCGGGTCAACCAGCTGCGCGACAAGGGCGTGGAGACGGAAGACTGGCGGCTTGGCTGAGCGCGCCATGTCGCTGACCAACCGGGTGTCCGCCGACGGCGGCCTGCATGCCGTCGCCGCGCGCGGCACGATGATGGGCAATCGCGGCGGCCGGCTGCACGATCCGCAGACGCAGACGCTCGGCCGGGCGCGCTGGCGCTCGCGCGCCTGGATCTGCTGCGTGCTGGAGTTTCGCGGCCGCAAGCGTCAGGTGATGGGCGAGGGCTATACCGAGCTGTTCTTCCTCGACGAGGTGACGGCAATGGCCGCCGGGCACCGGCCCTGCTTCGAGTGCCGGCGGGCGGATGCCTTGCGCTATCGCGAGGCCTGGCAGCGGGGACATGGGCTCGCCGCCCCGCCCAGCGCGCCGGAGATGGACCGGCAGCTGCATGGCGAGCGCACGCGAGAGCACCCGGTTCTTTCCCTTGGCGATCTGGAGACGCTGCCCGACGGGGCGATGGTGCGGGTCGGCGAGACCATCCTGACGCGGCGCGAAGGGCGGTGGCTCGCCTGGAGCTTTACCGGATACCGCCCGGCCGAGCCGGACGCCCTTGCCGGCGCGCCGGAGACGGGCGCAGAGCTGCTGACTCCGCCGGCAAGCATTGCGGTGCTGGCCGCCGGCTTCCGCCCGCTCTGGCACGGCAGCGCGGAGAGCGCCTGACAGGTCTTGATTCTGGCAGGTCCTGATTGTCGCAGGGACGTCTCGCCGCATTCTATCCCGCGCGAGGCCGGCGCATCTGTTGCCGAGACGCGCCCTCAAGGAGGGCGGCCCGAGGGGGCCGTTCGGGCGCTGCGACAACAGGACGGTTTCCCATGGCAAGCAGGCTCATCCGCCTTCTGGAATATATCCCCGTGTTCGGCTTCATGCTGCGCAGCGCGCGCCGCGGCGGCCAGACCGAGCGATTCGCCTTCTTCTTCAACATCGTGGCGCTGTGGCTGCTGGCGGTCGCCTGGTACGGCTACCCGGTGCTGATCGTCACGATGCTGACGATGACGGGCCTGTATCTCTTCGGCCTCGTCTACCTGACCTCGGAAGGCCTGCGCGCCCGCTGGCGCACGCGGCGCTCATAAGGGTTGTGGCGGCGCGCGCGAACCATCAACAGGATGCATCGATCAGGTCAACAATCCTGATTGGTCGCGAGTGAAAGGATGGGGCATGATCGTTCCATCCCTTCCCTGCTAGAAGCCATCCCATGACCACGCTCGCTCCCGGCGCCGCCCTTCGCGACGACCCTGCCCTTTCCCCTCTGGACATGGGGCTTTACGGCCTCACCGTGCTCGCCTGGGGCTTTTCCTGGTACGCACTGAAGCTGCAGCTCGGCGTGGTGGCGCCGGAAGTCTCGGTGTTCTGGCGCTTCATGCTGGCTGCGGCGATCATGATGGGCTGGGCGATGGCGCGCGGCGCGCAGCTGCGCTTCCCCTTGCGCACGCATCTGCGCTTCGCCGGGCTCGGCTTCTTCATTTTCTCGACGAATTTCACGCTGTTCTACTACGGCGGCCAATATGTGCCCTCGGGCCTTTTGTCCGTCGTGTTCTCGCTCGCCTCGGTCTTCAACATGATCCTGGGCTTTGCGATCTTCGGCCAGCGCATCAGCCGGCGGGTGATGCTGGGCGCGCTGCTCGGCTTTGCGGGCGTCGCGCTGCTGTTCCGCCCGCAGATCATGGGCGCGGCCGACAGCGGTCTCGATGCCACCGCCCTGCTCGGCCTTGGACTATGCGTTGCCGGAACGCTGTCCTTCTGCCTCGGCAACATGGTCTCCACCGCCAACCAGAAGAGCGGCATTCCGCTGGTCTCGGCAACAGCCTGGGGCATGGTCTACGGGACGGTGTTGCTCGGCCTGTTCGCGCTGGCGCGCGGGGCATCCTTCGCCATCGAATGGACGCCGGCCTATCTCGGCGCGATGGTCTATCTGGCGGTGGTGGCCTCGGTCGTCGCCTTCGCCTGCTACCTGACGCTGCTGGCGCGGATCGGCTCGGCACGGGCCGGCTATTCGACGGTGATGTTCCCGGTCGTCGCCCTGCTGGTCTCGACCGTGCTGGAGAACTTCCACTGGGGACCGGACGCCATTGCCGGCCTCGTCTGCGTGCTCGGCGGCAATCTCCTGGTGCTGCGCTCGGGCCGCGCCAAGGGCTGAAGACGGCGGCGCGCCGCCTATTCGGCGGCGATCAGCATCTCGGAACTGACATTGCCGATGGCCGCGCGGATATGGGCGCAAAGCGCGTCATGCACCGGATCGGTGGCGGCGGCCGCGCGGACCATGGTGATGTCGCAGGGCGGCAGCATCGGGAAGCCGTCGCTCTCCGACAGGATGCGCATGCCGGCGCGGATCGCGCTTTCCGGCAGGACGGCAATGGCAAGGCCGGCCTGAACGGCGCCAATGAGCGCCGCCGCGCTGGAAGAGGTATAGGCGATGCAATAGGGGCGGTTCATGCGGTCGAGCAGCGAGACCGCCTGGGTGCGCCAGGAACAGGTGGTGGGGCCGAGTGCCAGGCGCAGCACTTCCTCGCAATGCAGGCACTGGTTGGCCGGCGCTACCCAGTGCAGCGGCTCGCGGCGGATCACCTCGCCCTGCACCTTGACGCAATCGCCCGAGGTGACGATGGCAAGGTCGAGCTCGCCGCGCTCGATCATCTCGCCGGTAAAGGTCGACCCCTGGCATTGCACGGCGATCTCGATGGCCGGGTTGAGGCGGGCGAAGGCGGCCAGCACCTGGGGCAACAACCGCTCGGCATAGTCGTCCGGCAGGCCGAGACGGACACGGCCGACGATGGAGGGGGCGGAAAAGGCCGTCACCGTCTCATCGTTGAGACGGATCATCCGCTGGGCGAACTCGATGAGGCGATGCCCGTCCTCCGTCAGGCGCGACTGGCGCCCGTCCTTGACGAAGATCGGCCGCTCCAGCCGGTCCTCCAGCCGTTTCATCTGCATGGAGACCGCCGACTGGGTCTTGTTCACCGCATCCGCCGCCTTGGTGAAACTGCCGAGCTCGGCAATGGCGAGGAAGGTGCGCAACTGGTCGATATCGAGAGCATGGGCCATGGCTGCCGCCTCCGGCTTGCGCAGCGCGCCAAAAGGCCGCGTTCCGCGCTGACTGTGTCCTGATCTCAATACATCACGGATCAAGATCAATATCCATCGAAAACATTCGTTTGTTAAATCGATCCGCGCTTCATATTCTCTTGTCATACGAAACGAACGGAGGCGGCAGCCCCGCCACAGCACATACCAGGCGAACCATACCGGGGCGCCGGAAAGGAGAGTCTTGCCATGACGCAGGCATGCAATACCCCGATCGCCGGGCCGGCGCGTGTTTCCCTTCTCGCCACGCTCGGCACCGCAGCAACCTCGCTTCTGACGCTCACCGTCGCGGCATGGCGCCGCCGGCAGAACCGCAAGGCGATCTCCGGGTTGCTCGATCTCGACGACTACATGCTGGCCGACATCGGCGTGACCCGCTCCGACGTCGCTGCCTCGCTCTATGCGACCGACTATGTCGATCCGAGCGCGCAGCTCTCCCGGCTGCGGAACGAGCGCCGCATGTCGACCCTTTCCGGACGCCGCAAGCGCGGCGCCTGACCCCTCTTTGCACCGGGCGTCTCTCCGAGACCTTCTCCCTACGCCCGGTGTCGAGGCCCTGTCGGCCCCTCGCCGACTCACCTTGCCCGCCTCCCCCCGAGGCGGGTTTTTTTTGCCTTCCGCAGGCATCTGCACAAAATCTGCAGAACTCCTTCAGGCCTCCTGCCGAGGCGCCGTGGCACGCATCCGGCAGCCGATCCGCCCGGATCGGCCCGGATCGGCCCGGATCGCGCCCGAAGGAGGAAGACGATGACGCTTGCCGCAAGGTTGGACCGCAGCCTGCCGCGCCCGCTGCAACGGGAGGCATGGTGGCTGAGTGCCGCCGCCGCTTCAGCCAGCCCCGCCGCAGCAACGCCGTCCCCGCCAGGTGCGGCCCTGTCGGAGGCGGCACCATCGCAAGCCGCCCCGCCGAAGACGGCCACCGCGGAGAGCGGGGCGCAGGCAAAGGCAGGCACCGACCACGGGCCGCCGGACGACCGCTTCCGCTGGCCGCCGACAGCACACCTTGCCGCGCTCATTGCCTGCGTGATCGCCGCGAACCTGCTGCTCTATCACCGCTGGCCGGGGCTCGCCTTCGTGCCGTTCGCCGTCACCGTCTTCCTCGCCACTGTCGCCACCCTGCCCGGCCGCAGGATCCCGCGCGGACCGGCCTTGCTGCTCCTGGCAAGCCAGCTGCCGCTGATCGAGCACCATCAGCTGCTCGCCGTCGCCTTCGCCGTCAGCGGCCTTGCCGTCAGCCTCGTCTGGGCACGCGCTGCGGCAAGACCGGACGCGGCCGAGGTCGCGGTCAAGGCCGCCCAGCTGTTGCTGTCGTCGGTGAAACAGCCCTTCAGGGCGATCCGCTTCGCCTCTCTCGCGGTGCAGGCGGGAGGCCGGGGCGAAGACACCGGAACGATGGCGCTGAAAGCGGCAAGCCGCCTCGCCTTCCCGCTGCTGGGCGCAACGGCGCTGCTGGTGCTGCTGGCGGTGGCCAATCCCGTGATCGAGGGTTGGATCGACCAGCTGTTTACCCTCGACATCCACTTCGCGGCGTTGCTGTGGCGCGCGGTGTTCCTGGCGATCGTCGCCTCGTTCGTCTGGCCGTTCCTGGCGTGGCCCGGCGGCGTTCTGCCGCAAATGCCGGCCCTCGACGCCGGCGCGCCGGCCGGCCGGTGGCTCGGCCTCAATGCCGGGTCGGTAACGCTGGCGCTGGTCCTGTTCAACGCGATGCTGCTGGTACAGGTCGGCACGGATGTGCGCTATCTGCTGGCCGGCGGCGAACTGCCCGAGGGGCTGACCTATTCGGCCTATGCCCGGCGCGGGGCCTTCGCGCTGATGGCCACGGCCGTGCTGGCCGGCGGCTTTGCCGTGCTGGCGCGCCCCTATCTCGGTGCCCGGCCGGGGCTGCGCGGCCTGATGTATCTGTGGCTTGCACAGAACCTGGCGCTGACAGGCGCGGCCGGCTACCGGCTGTGGATGTATGTCGAGGCCTACGGGCTGACCACCTTGCGCATCCACGCGGCGATCTGGACGGTGCTGGTCGGCCTCGGCCTCGTGCTGATCGCCTGGCAGATCCGGCGCGAGCGCTCGACGGGGTGGCTGCTCGCCAGGCTCGCGCTGCTGGGGCTTGCAACGCTCTATCTCTGCGCTTTCGTCAATTTCTCCCATATCGTCGCCAGCCACAACATCGCCCGGCTGAAGGGCCCGGGCGAGCCCGTCTGCGAGACCGGCTACCCGGTGGCGCCGAGCCATGCTCCCTCCGATGCCTGGTGCAGGACCGTGCGGCCGCGCATCGACAGCTGGCGCGATTGGGACTTTCGCACCTGGAGGACCATCGGCTATCTGGAAGCGGAAAAGGTCCGGAGGCGGATGAATGAAAATCCTGGTCGTCGATGACGACCCGCATCTGCGGGACCTGCTGTCGATCACGCTGCAGCGCTCCGGCTTCGACGTGCTGACCGCGGCGGACGGGCAGATCGCCCTCACCCATGCGGCCCGCGAGCGGCCGGACCTGATCGTGCTCGACGTCGGCCTGCCGGAGATCGACGGGTTCGAGGTCTGCCGCAGGCTGCGGACGAGGTCCGAGGTGCCGGTGCTGTTCCTGACCGCACGGGACGAGGAGATCGACCGGGTGGTCGGGCTGGAGCTGGGCGCCGACGACTATGTCACCAAGCCGTTCAGCCCGCGCGAGCTGGTGGCGCGGGTCCGGGCGATCCTGAAGCGCGGAAACGGCGCGGCGAACGGGCGAGTGATGCGGCACGGGACGCTGGAGCTCGACCCGCAGGCGCATGACTGCCGGCTGGACGGCACCGCCATCGCCCTCACCTCCACCGAGATGCGCATCCTCGCCGCCCTGATGCAGGATCCGGGGCGCACGGTGTCGCGCGCTCGGATCGTCGACATCGTCTGGGGGGCGGCGAGCCAGGTCTCCGACCGCACGCTCGACAGCCATGTGCGGAACCTGCGCCAGAAGCTGGCGGGCGCCGGCGGCGGCGAGGCGCTGGAGACAGTGCACGGCGTCGGCATCCGCATGGGGCCCTGCACGCCGTGACCCGCAAGTGGCGCCCCTCGCTGTGGCTGGTGCTGGGCGGCGCGCTGGCAGGCACGCTGGCGCTCTCGCTCGCCGGCATCGTGACGCTGCGCTATCTCGGCCCGGAAATCGGCTTCCGCCATGCGGCGGTGCTACTGGCGGCGATCATCGGCCTGCTGACCGCCGTGCTGTGGCTGATGCTGCTGCGCGTGTTGCTGCGGCCGGTCACGGCCCTTGCCGCCTATGCCGCCGCAATGCGCGCACCTGGCCGCGAGACGGTCGCCCCGCCGGATCATTTCGGCACGCGCGAGCTGCACGACATGGGCCTCAGCGTCATCGACATGGCGGCGACGCTGAGCAACCGCGAGACAACCGTGCGCAGCTTCACCAACCATGTGACGCACGAACTGCGGACGCCGATCTCGACCCTGCGCGCGGCGACCGAACTGCTGGAGGACAGCGCCGAGCTGTCGCCGGCCGACCGACACCTGGTGGCACAGATCCGCGGCGCCGGGCAGCAGCTGGACCGGCAAATGGAGGCGCTGCGCCAGGTGGCGGCAGCGCGCGAGGCGGATTATCGCGGCCGCACGCGCCTATCGGCGGCGATCGAAGGGCTGGCGCCGCGCCATCCCGGCCTGCGCATCGTCGCCGGCAGCGAGGATGCCATGCTGCCGCTGGCGAGGGAGGGGGCGGAGATCGTCTTCTCGCATCTGTTCGGCAATGCGGCCGGGCACGGGGCGAAGACGGTGAGCATCGACGCGCGGCAGGAGGCGGATCTGCTCGTCATCACCGTGCGGGACGACGGGCGCGGCGTGTCGAGCGGCAATCGCGAACGGATCTTCGAACCGTTCTTCACCACCCGGCGGGACAGCGGGGGAACGGGCATGGGACTGCATATCGTCGCCAGCCTGCTGCGCGCCCATGGCGGGCGGATCTCGCTGGAGCCGGCAACAGACGGCAGCGGGGCGGCCTTCCGCATCGAGTTCCCGCAAGCCTGACGCCGCCGCGAGCGGATCAGTCTTTCTTTGCCGCCTGCTCGAACAGGGTCTCGAAGCTGCGGATCTGCCGCTCCTGGATGTCGCGGCCGAGCGAGAGCCAGCCGTCGACGAATGCCGACCCGGCATCGGCGGCCGCCTCGTCGGCGGGCTCATCGACGGGTTCGGGTGCAGGCTCGGGTGCCTTTTCGGGCGCCGGCTCTTCCTCCTGCGCAGCGGCACCGGTCGCGGTGGCGGCGCCGACAAGGCCGAGATAGCCGTCCCAGAACGAGCGCATCGCCTGCGCGTAAGGTTCCATCACCCGCATCGGGTTGGGCACCGGCTTCGGCCGGCCGCGGGCATAGCCGGCAAGGAAGGCATCGAGCAACTCGCGCGCCGGGCCGACGGTGAAGCGCCGAGCCGCCTGGCCGAGCGCAAGCGTTGCGACGACCGGCATCATGGTCTCGACGCCGGGAAGCTCCAGCCCGGTCTGCTGCGCGACATATTCGGCGATGGAGCGCTGCACCTCGGACGGGCCGAAGATGAGGGCCAGCGGCTCGCCCACCAGCGCCGACGGGTCGGGGAGCGCTGCGGCGCGGCCGGGACCGGGCATCAGGGCGAGCAGGCCCTCGAGCGCGGAGGGAGAGGCAGCGTAGCGGCGCATGCCGGCGAGCGCTGCCGGCATCAAGGCCTCGGCGGCGCGGGCGACCTCGCTCTCGCCCCAGCCGAACTGGCGACGCATCGCCTCGCCGACCGCAGCCGGATCGAAGGCGCCCAGGGCAGGAAAGCTCTCGGTCATCGCATGCCTTTTCCACTTTCAGGAACAGGCATCTTCCGCTGTCGCGGCGGCGCGGTCAAATGACTTGCGCCGCCGCGGATCCTCAATAGGCGTAAGCGGTGTAGACCCGGGAGAGATCGCCCTCCCAGTCGCCGTTGTAGCGGCGCAGCATGACATCGGCCGGCGACATGCCGCTCGCAACCGTCTCCTCGACGGCGGCAAGGTGCACGCGCTCGTCCTGGCCGCCATCGTTGAGGCGGGCGCGGCGCTTCAGCCCCTCGCGGGAGAGGCCAACCATCTCGCGGGCGAGATCCAGCACCGTGCCGCCGCGGAACGGCGTCTCGAGGCCAAGGCGCGGCACGTCGTTGCGAAGGGCAACGCGCTCCTCCTCGGTCCAGTCGCGGATCATCTCGCCCGCCTGGTCGAGGATGCCCTCGTCGTAGAGAAGGCCGACCCAGAGCGCCGGCAGGGCGCAGATGCGCCGCCACGGACCGCCGTCGGCACCGCGCATCTCCAGGTACTTCTTCAGCCGCACATCGGGGAACAGGGTCGACAGGTGGTTGTTCCAGTCGCCGATGGTAGGCTGCGCATCCGGCACGACGCCTTCCAGCGCGCCGTTCATGAAGGCGCGGAAGGTGGTGCCGGTGACATCGTAATAGGTGCCGCCGCGCTTGACGAAATACATCGACACGTCGAGCGCCCATTCGACATAGCTCTCGAAGCCGAAGCCGTCCTCAAAAGCGATGGGCAGCGGACCGGAGCGGTCGTTGTCCGTGTCCTTCCAGATCTCGGCCCGGAACGAGCGGAAGCCGTTCGGCTTGCCGTCGGTGAAGGGCGAGTTGGCGAAGATCGCGGTGGCGACCGGCTGCAGCGCCAGGCCTACGCGCATCTTGGCCCGCATGTCGGCCTCCGAGGCGAAGTCGAGATTCACCTGGATGGTCGAGGTGCGGTACATCATGTCGAGGCCGAGGCTGCCGACCTTCGGCATGTAGCGCGTCATGATCTCGTAGCGCGACTTCGGCATCACCGGCACGTCCTCGCGGCGCCAGTCCGGCGTCATACCGAGGCCGAGGAAGCCGATGCCGAGCGGCTCGGCGATCTGGCGCAGCTGCGCCAGATGCGCATTGGTCTCGCGGCAGGTCTGGTGCAGGTTGTCCAGCGGCGCGCCGGACAGCTCGAACTGGCCGCCGGGCTCGATGGAGATCGCACCGCCGCCGACCGGATCGGCAAGGCCGATGACGAGGCCGTTGTCTTCGATCCGCTCCCAGCCGAGCAGGCCTTCCATGCCCGTCAGCAGGGTTTCGATGCCGGCCGGCCCCTCGTAGGGGACCGGAGAATTGTCGGCGAGGCGGAAGGCGAACTTCTCGTGTTCCGTACCGATGCGGAACGAGTCCGTCGGCTTGCAGCCGGCCTCAAGCGTCGCAGCGAGGTCGGCCACCCCCGCGACCGGGGTGGAATCAATGGTATCGCGGGCCATGGGGTATCCCTTCGCGTGGTCGGCGCGCACCATACTCAGCCGCCCCGGCCAAAACAAATGAGATTTTTCGTGATCTAATCCAGTGGCGGAATGCTGCGAAAACAGCGCCGCTGCCGGCGGCAAGGACAGGCTCAGTGCCAGTCGCCGAGCCGCGCCTGAACCACCGCAAGCGCGGCGACGGCCGCCGTGTCGGCGCGCAGCACCCGGGGACCGAGCGGCATCGGCACCACGAAAGGCTGCGCCCGCAGCAGGGCGCGCTCCTCTTCAGAAAAGCCCCCTTCCGGCCCGACGAGCACGGCGAGCGGCACGCCCTGCGACAGGTCATCCAAGGCGGCAAGCGGGTTCTGGCTCGCCTCGCCCTCGTCGCAGAAGACAAGGATGCGCGTGCCCTCGCTCGCCTGCCAGCCGCCAAGGAGCGCCTCCAGCGCCACCGGCTCTTCGATGGCCGGAACGGCAAGGACGCCGCATTGCTCGCAAGCCTCGACGGCGTTGGAGCGCATGCGCTCCAGATTGACGCGGCCCGACTGCGTGTAGCGGGTGACGACGGGGCGCAGGGCGCCGGCGCCCATCTCCACCGCCTTCTGCACCATGTAGTCGAGGCGGGCATGCTTGAGCGGGGCGAAGAGATAGTGAAGGTCCGGGAGCGGCGCCTGAGGGCGGGTCATTTCGCTCGCCACCAGCGAGGCCTGCTTGCGTCCCTCCTGGCGCAGCGCTGCGCGCCATTCGCCGTCGCGGCCGTTGAACAGCAGCACCTCGTCGCCGTCCTTCATCCGCAGGACGTTGAGCAGATAGTTGGACTGGGCCCGATCAAGCGCGATCTCCGCGCCGGCGGACAGGCCGTCTTCGACATGGAGGCGCTGCATGCGGAATTCGTAACGGGGCATGACGGGGTTTTCCGGGACGCGTGAACAGGAGAGCCGTGGACCGGCGGGCGCGCGGTCTTGACGGGGGGACCAAGGTGCGGTCCCCTCGCGGAACACACAGCACCAACCGGATCCCGCCTTGGCAGACAGCGACAACCTTTCCGAATACTCGGTGTCAGAGATTTCCGGCGCGATCAAGCGCACGATGGAAGACGCCTTCGGCTATGTGCGCGTGCGCGGCGAGCTCGGGCGTATCTCGCGGCCCGGTTCGGGGCATATCTATCTGGACCTCAAGGACGCGCAGTCGGTGTTGTCCGGCGTCATCTGGCGCGGACAGGCGAGCCGGCTGAAGATCCAGCCCGAACAGGGGCTGGAGGTGATCGCCACCGGCAAGATCACCACGTTCCCCGGCCAGTCGAAATACCAGATGGTGATCGATTCGCTGGAGCCGGCGGGCGTCGGCGCGCTGATGGCACTGCTGGAGGAGCGGCGGCGCAAGCTTCTCGCCGAGGGCCTGTTCGCCGAGGAGCGCAAGCGGCGCCTGCCCTTCCTGCCCAAGGTGATCGGCGTCGTCACCTCGCCGACCGGCGCGGTGATCCGCGACATTCTCCATCGTATCTCCGACCGCTTTCCGCTGCATGTGCTGGTCTGGCCGGTGCGGGTGCAGGGCGAAACCTCCGCGCGCGAGGTGGCGAACGGCATCGAGGGCTTCAACCGCATGCTGCCGGGCGGCGCGATCCCGCGCCCGGACGTCATCATTGTGGCGCGCGGCGGCGGCTCCATCGAGGATCTGTGGGGCTTCAACGAGGAGATCGTGGTGCGCGCGGCAGCCGCGTCGGAGATCCCGCTGATCTCCGCCGTCGGCCACGAGACCGACTGGACCCTGATCGACCATGCCGCGGACCTGCGCGCCCCGACGCCGACGGGCGCGGCCGAGATCGCGGTGCCGGTGCGCGGCGAGCTGATGGCCACCGTCGACGGCCTGGCGCGGCGGCAGATCTCCGGCCTGCTGCGACTGATCTCCGGCCGGCGGACCGAATTACGGGCGGCCTCCGCCGCCCTGCCCTCGCCGCGCGACCTGCTGGCACTGCCGCGGCAACGGCTCGACACCTATGCGGAACGGCTGGCCCCGGCGCTGCGCGCTGGCCTTCGCGACAAGCGCGGCCGGCAGATGATGGCCGCCGGGCGGCTGTCGCCGCACACGCTGGCGCGCACGGTCCTGATCGCGCGCGAGCGGCTCGGCGGGCTGGAGGCGCGGGCGCTCAGGGCGCATCGCCAGCAGCTGGCCCGCGACCGGGCCCGGCTCGATGCCGTCTCTAAGCTTTTGGAAAGCCTCTCCTACAAGAATGTGCTGTCGCGCGGCTATGCGCTCGTACGCGATGCGGACGGCCAGCCGGTGCGCTCGGCCCACGGCATCCAGCCGGGCGATGCGCTCACCATCGAATTCGGCGACGAGAGCCGGCTTGCCGCGACCGCGTCGGGCGATGGCGAGCCTGATGCGGGCAGCGGGGCCGACGGCGGGGGACGCGAGCCCGCACGGCCGGCGCCGCGTGCCGCTCCACGTGCGAAGGCGCGCCCGGTCGCCAAGCCGCGCGAAAGCGGACAGGGCTCGCTGTTCTAGGGGGCAGCGAGGCTTCCGCGTTCCTTGCGTCGTCCCGGGCAAGGCGCAGTCGCGACCCGGGACCCATTGGCACCCTCGGCAGGTGTGAGGCGGGAGACGCTCACCCCCACTCTCGGCTGTCATACCTGCGAAGGCAGGTATCCAGTATCCGCCGGAGCCGTCAGGTTTGCGAAAGCGGCAACCCCAGCCTCGGCGAGGGTTGCTCACGGCAACGTCGCAGCTCCGGCCGCATGATCGGGGGTTACTGGGTCCCGGTCTTCGGCTTCGCCGAAACCGGGACGACACGCAGTGAGTGGGAGCGCGCGTCGGCGTGTCCTCGCCACCGGACTGGTAACGAATGGGCCCCGGATCTCGCGATGCTCGTCCGGGGTGACGGCAGAGGGCGGGGTGACATCGGAGAGAATGCAAGGCGGCCCCTCCCTCGGAGGCCGAAGCGTTGCAAGAAAAAGGGGCGCCCGGCGGGCGCCCCTTTCTTTTTGTCTTCGGGCCGATGCCCGCCCTCACATGATCGAGGGCAGGAAGGTGATGATGGCGGGGAACGCCACCAGGCCGCCGATGGTCAGGATGTCGGCAACGAAGAACGGCACACAACCGCGGAAGACTTCCTGCACCGGGATGTCGTCGCGCACGCCCGCCACCACGAAGCAGTTCAGCCCGATGGGCGGGGTGATCAGGCAGAGCTCCGCCATCTTCACCACCAGGATGCCGAACCAGATCGCGCACATTTCTCCCGACAGGCCGAAGGCGCTGTCGGCGGCGGAGACCGTTTCGCCGCCATTCAGCGCCATCACCGCCGGATAGACCACCGGCAGGGTGAGGATCAGCATGCCGATCGCATCCATGAACATGCCGAGCACCGCATAGACGCACAGGATGAGGATGAGGATCAGCCAGGGCGACATGTGCAGCGAGACGATGAACTGCTCGAACGCTTCCGGCAGGCCGGCAAAGCCGAGGAAGCGGACATAGACCAGCACGCCCCAGATGAGCGTGAAGATCATCACCGTCAGCTTCGCCGTCTCGTGCAGGGCCTGCCACAGCTGCTTGCCGCGCATGCCGTTGACGAAGGCCGAGACCAGCACGACGAAGGCGCCGAGCGCGCCGGCTTCCGTCGGCGTGGCATAGCCGTAGTAGAGCGAGCCGAAGATGATCGCGACGACGGCGATGATCGGGAGCGTGCCTGGCACGGAGGCGAGGCGCTGGCCCCAGGTGAAGCCGCGCACCGGCGGGGCATCGCCCTTCCACATGGCCATGCCGATGATGATGGCGACGTAGACGGCCGCCGAGAAGATGCCCGGCAGGAAGCCGGCGAGCAGCAGCTTGGCGACCGACTGTTCCACCAGGATGGCGTAGATCACCAGGATCGCGGAGGGCGGGATCAGCGAGGCGAGCGTGCCGCCGGCCGCAACGACCGCCGCCGACAGGCGCTTGGAATAGCCGACCTGCAGCATCTCGGGGATGGCGACACGGGCAAAGACCGCGGCCGTTGCGACCGAGGCGCCGGAGACGGCGGCAAAGCCCGCCGTGGCGAAGACCGTACCGACCGCCATGCCGCCGGGCAGCCAGCCCAGCCAGCGCTTGGCCGCCTCGAACAGCTGCCGGGTGAAGCCGGCATAGAAGGCGAGAAAGCCGATCAGGATGAAGGTCGGCAGCACCGAGAGCGAATAGGTGACCGACTTGGAATGCGGGATGGTGCCGGCCATCTTGAGAGCGGTGACGACACCGCGCTCGAAGCCCATGCGCATGCTGAAAATGGCGATGAGGCCGAGCGTGCCGACAAGAGCGGCGGCGAAGGCAACGCGCATGCCCAGCACGACGAGGACCAGCAGCAGGCCGGTCATGATCAGTCCGATTTCGAACGGGGTCATCGCGGCGTCTCCTGCCCCTTGCCGGAGGCGTCGTCGTCGCCGAGCGCTTCCTCGATTTCATGACGGGCGACGGATTCGACGTCGGCCAGCACCGGCACGGCGACCGGCTCGGCGGAGGGATCGCGCACCAGGCGACAATAGCCGTAGAGCTGCAGCGTCAGGCGCAGCAGCAACAGGGACAGGGCAACGGGGATGACGAGCTTGGACGGCCAGGTGGGCAGGCCGATATCGATGGAGCTGTCGCCGATGGTCCAGGAGCGCTCGAAATGGAACCAGGAGCCGTAGATCAGCGCCGCGACGACGATCCAGATGCCGAGGATGCCGATGACCTCGGCGATCCACATGGCCCGGCCGCTCAGCTTGCCGAGGAACAGCTCCATGCGGATATGGCCGCCGACGCGCTGGCAATAGGCGATGCCCATGAAGGCGAAGACCGCCATCGCCTGTTCGGTGATGTCGATGAAGCCGGGCACCGGCCAGTTGAAGGCATTGCGGCCGACGATCTGCACCACCGCGAGAAGCATCAGGGCAAGGATGCTGACGGCGGCGATCATGTTGAAGGCGTTCTCGACCACGCGCAGCCATCCGTCGAAGCGGATATAGGTGCCGGGCGGGCCGCTCTGGGCGGTTGGCGATGTCATGACAAGCTCCCGCCGGCCGGTCCGCAGCCGCAAGGCATCCGCCTTCGGCCGCAGGCACGGGCCAGCTCATCGGGTCCATGGGGCGATGGGGCAACGGGCCCCGGACGGGGCCCGAAGGAAAGGCGCCGGCCGTTCTCTCAAGCGAGAAAGCCGGCGCCCGTCCGCAATGTCCGCGTCAGTCGAGCTTCGACAGGGCGAGGTCCAGCAGTTCCTGGCCCGGGAGCCCCTGCGCGTTCATCTTCTGCACCCAGGCATCCCAGATCGGCTTGCCGGCCTTCTCCTTGAACGCCTGCAGCTCTTCCTTGGAGAACTCGACCTGCTCGATCTTCATCTGCTCCAGGGTCGGGTACCACTTCTGGTACACCTTGTCGTATTCGGCGAGGTAGTGCTCCATCGCCCCCTGGACGGAACTGTCCAGCGCCTCGCGGAAATTGTCCGGCAGGGCGTCATAGGCGGCGTTGCTGACGACCACCGGGCAGCTGACGGTGCCCGGGTTCAGGTTGTTGGTCCACCAGTTGCCGGCATCGATGGTGCGGAACGACAGGTGGGCGTGCGGGGCGAAGGACGCGGCACGCACCGTGCCGGAATCGATGGCCTGGAAAGTCTCCGAGGCGGTCACGGTGGTCGGCACGGCGCCGATGGTGGTCATGGCCTGGCCAATGCCGCCCAGCGCACGCACGCGCATGCCTTCGAAGTCCGACACCTTGGTCGGCGCCTCGCCCTTGCCGACGAAGTTGTACTGCGGCATCGGCGAGGACATCAGCAGCTTGGCATCCCAGCGCATCAGGTCCTTGGCAACCGCCGGGTGCTGGTAGATCGTATTTTCCAGCTCGATCTGGGTCGGCAGGTCCGGCACGCCGAGGAACGGTAGCTCGATGACCGTCAGGGTCGGGTTCTTGTCTTCGTGATAGCCGGCGCAGATCTGCGCCATCTCGAAGGCGCCGATGGAGATGCCGTCGAGGTTCTCGCGCGACTTCGACAGGGCCTCGCCATAGGCGATGTTCAGCTTGAATTCGCCGTTGGTCTTCTCGCTGACCAGCTCGGCGAGCTTCTCGATATGCTCGGTGAAGGCGCGGCGCTTGCCCCAGACGGAGACGTTCCACTCGAGCGCCATCGTCTCGGTCGCGAAGCCGAGACCGAGGATCGTCGTCGTGCCGAGCACGGCGAGCTTGCGGGAAAGGGTCATGTCAGTCCTCCCAAGATTTCGGCCGGGCGCTGACCTTGCCGCCGCGGCCATCTCGCTATCCTCGCCCGTCCTCCCTGACAGGCGATTGGGAAAAGCTTGGCAAGCCGCGTGCCAGATCGGCCGCAAGCGGCGATATCGGGCCGGAACCGGGAGGGGAAAAGGCGGGTTGCACCATTGCGCAGTGCAACAGGGACGGCATCGACCGGCAAAACCTTGCCGAAAGGTTACCAGCGATCGGCAAGATCTTGCCGATCGCCGCGCTCAGGCGTCGCCCGCTCCATCGCCGGTGCGGCTGAGGCCGAGGCGCGCCATTTTCTCGTTGAGGGTGCGGCGGGGCAGGTCGAACTCGTCCAAAATTGGCGCGATCCGCCCGCCATGCCGGCGCAGCGCATCGACGATGACGCGCCGCTCGTACTCCTCCATCAGGTCGCGCAGGCGCCCGCGCGGCGCCCCTTCCGCGCCGGGGGCTGCGCCGGTGACGAGATCGCGCAGCGAGGGCGCGCCCATCGGCGCGTTGAGCACGAAGCGCTCGGCCGCGTTGCGCAGCTCGCGGACATTGCCCGGCCATTCGTGCGCCGACAGGAAGCCGGCATCGTCGGGCGACAGGGCAACGCCGTCGATGCCGTATTCGGCCATGAAGCGGTTGACGAAACTGTCGAACAGCAGGCGGATGTCGCCGCCGCGCTCGCGCAGCGGCGGAATGCGGATCTCCACCGCGTTGAGCCGGTAGACGAGGTCCTGCCGCATCAGGTTTTCCGCCACCGCCTGGCGCGGGTCGACATTGGCCGCGCTGATGATGCGGATGTCGACGGGTACCGCCGAGCGGCCGCCGATGCGGTCGACCTCGCGCTCCTGCAGCACGCGCAGGAGCTTCGGCTGCAGGGCGAGCGGCATGGAGGGCACCTCGTCGAGGAACAGCACGCCGCGGTCGGCCTGCTCGATCCGGCCGATACGGCTGCGGTCGGCGCCGGTGAAGGCACCGGCCTCATGGCCGAAGAGCTCCGCCTCGACCATGGTCTCGGGGAGCGCGGCGCAGTTGAGCGCGACGAAAGGCGCGTCGGCGCGCGGCGACAGGTCGTGCAGGGCCCGCGCCACCACCTCCTTGCCGGTGCCGGTCTCGCCGATGATCATCACCGAGGCATCGGTGCGGGCGAAGTGGCCGATCTGCTCGCGCAGGCGGACCATGGCGGCGGATTCGCCGATGAGGCGGGCCGAGAGGCCGCTCATGTCGCTGAGCCGACGGCTGAGCGCGCGGTTCTCCAGCACCAGCCGGCGGTGGCCGGTGGCGCGGCGGACCATCGCCGCCAGCATGTCCGGATCGAAGGGCTTTTCGATGAAGTCGGCGGCGCCCTGGCGCATCGCCTCCACCGCCATCGGCACGTCGCCATGGCCGGTCATCAGGATCACCGGCAGGTCCGGGTCGATCTGCTTGACCCGCCGCAGCAGCTCCAGGCCGCTGGCGCCAGGCAGCAGCACATCGGAGATGACGCAGCCGGGAAAGTCGGCGGCAAGGCGCGAGAGCGCGGTTTCCGCATCCACCGCCTCGACCGGATCGAAGTCTGCCAGCCGCATCCACTGGCGCAGCCCGGCGCGCATCGAGGGATCGTCGTCGACGACGAGCACCGGCGTGCGCTTGCCCGCTGCAGCTTGCGGATCGCTGTCGATGGTCATGCTGTCCTGCTCCCCACGCCTCGTGCGCCTGCCGCCCTCACTGCGCACCGGCCTTGTCGAGTTGGTGCGAGGGCGCCCGCGCCTCCTCCCCGCTCCTGTCCGCCGCAACCGTGCCTGCCCCGTCCCTGTCCTCGGCCAGCGGCAGGGACAGGATGAAGCAGGCGCCATCGGACGTGCGGCGCGGCCGCGTCTTCAGGGCGCCGCCGAGGTCTTCCACGATCCGCGCGGAGATCGCAAGCCCGAGGCCGAGGCCGGTCGCCGCCGGCTTGGTGGTGAAGAAGGGCTGGAAGATGCGCTCGCGCAGCGGCTCGGGGATACCCTCGCCGTTGTCGAGGATCTCGATCACGGCACGCCCCTCCTCGATCCGCGCGCGGGCCTCGACGACGGGCGCCTCCACGCCCTGGCAGGCGTCGATGGCGTTGCGCAGCAGATTGACCAGCACCTGCTCGACACGCAGCGGCGCGGTGTTGGCGGTCATCGGCTGCGAGGGGAGATGCAGCTGCAGGGCGACACCGCTTTCCTCGATGCGCGGGCGCACCAGCTTGGCGCTGGTCTTCAGGCAGTCGCGCAGGTCCACCGTCTCGATGCGGGATTCGCCGGGCCGCGCGAAGCGCTTCAGCTCCTGGGTGAGCGTTGCCATGCGGTGGCGCAGCGCATCGATCTCGTCGAGGTTCTCCGTCACCGCGGCGGTCTCGCCGCGCTGCTGGTAGAGCCGGGCACCGGAGACGAACATGCCCAGCGCGGCGAGCGGCTGGTTGAGCTCATGGGCGACGGCCGCCGACATTTCGCCGACGGCGGCAAGGCGCCCGGCGCGGGCTAGATCGGCCTGGGTGTCGCGCAGCTCCCGCTCGACCCGGCGGCGCTCCTCGATCTCGTCGACGAGACGGCGGTTGAGATCGCGCAAGGTCGCCGCGTCCTGGCGCAGGCCGGCGGTGACGCGCCCGAGCCGGCGGCTGCGCAGCACCAGCAGCCAGATGGCATAAAGCAGGATGAGCGCGAAGGCGCCGGCCCACACGATGCCGCGCGGCGCGCGCACCTCGCTCATCGGCGTGAGGTAATGGATGGTCCAGTCGAGCATGCCGACCTTGAGCCGGGCCTGACGCCAGGCGGTGCCGCCGAGGACGAGACGGGTCTGGGCCAGCGGTCCCTGCTGCAGGCTGGCGAGGCGTGCATTGCCGTATTGCCTATCGGAGCGGATGGCGGCGACGACCATGTCGTCCAGCGGGGCGATGGAGGAATAGCGCCAGTCGTCGCGGGTGCCGAGGAAGACGACACCGTGCACGTCGGTGACCATGACGGTCTCGCCGGCCTCGCGCCAGTTGTTCTCCAGCCGCTCCATGTCGACCTTGACCACCACGACACCCTGCACCGGCGCGCCGGCCGGCGTGGAGCGGGCGAAGAAGAAGCCCGGCTCGCCGGTGGTGGCGCCGACCGCGAAGAAGCGCCCTTCCCCGCCGTCCTTCGCCTCGTGGAAATAGGGGCGGAAGGAGTAGTTGCGGCCGACGAAGGAACCGGCCGTATCGAAATTGCTGGCCGCGACGGTGAGCCCGTCCGCATTCATCACGTAGAGCGCATCCGCCCCGGTCGTCGCCGCCAGATCCTTGAGGAAGCGGTTGGCGGAGGCCACCTGATCCGGGTCCGCCAGCACGCCGACGGCGCGGGGATCGCGCGCGACGATGTAGGGAAGGTAGCGATGCTTCTCGAGCTCGCGCAGGATGGTCTCGCGGTAAAGGGTCAGCCGCTCGCGCGCCGCCGCATCGCTGCGCAGACCCGATTGCACCTCGGCCCAGTCGGCGGCGAAGACGGCCAGCAGCAGCACCAGGAGCGGCGGCAGGAACAACAGGGCGCGCCGCACCTGCGGCGGAGGCCGGCGGAACACCCATGCCGGCATGTAGCGGGAGCGGGCCTGCAACCCTTGCGCGCGCGCCGGCGCTTCCTCGACCGTGGACAGCGGGGCCGCCGGGCCGTATGTCTTTGCACCTGTCATGGCCGGTTCTTGCGGTCCTGATCCAAACCTTTGGCGACATCATTGTTCTGGGAGGAACGCCGATGCAGTTTTCGTTGAGCGAGGAAGAGTATCTCATCCAGGACACGGCGCGAAAGCTCGCCGAAGACAGGATCGCCCCGCTGGCCGAGGAACTGGACCAGGGCGGCGGCCGGGAGGCCTTTCTCGCCAATCTGAAGCTGCTTGCCGAAAACGGCTTCATGGGCCTCAACATCTCGCCCGACCATGGCGGCACGGGCGCGGGCAGCGTCGCCTTCGCCATCGCGGTGGAGGAGATCGGCAGGGCCTGCGCCTCCACCGGCGTCACCGTCTCGGTCTCCAACATGGTGGCCGAGGTCATCCAGGCGGTGGGCAATGACGAGCAGCGCGCGCGCTACCTGCCGCTGCTGACCGACGGCACCTATGCCGCCGGTGCCTTCTGCCTGACGGAAACGGGCGCGGGCTCCGACCCGGCCTCGATGCGCACGCGCGCCGAACGCGATGGCGACGACTATATTCTGAACGGCTCCAAGCTCTACATCACCTCGGCCGAATATGCCGGCGTCTTCGTGGTGTGGGCCGTCACCGACAAGGAAGCCCCGAAGGGCAAGGGCATCAGCTGCTTCCTGGTGGAAGCGGGCACGCCGGGCCTCGTCATCGGCAAGGCCGAGAAGAAGATGGGCCAGACCGGCTCGGCGACCAATGAGGTGCATTTCGAGAATTGCCGGGTGCCGGCAAGCGCGCTGCTCGGCCGCGAGAACGACGGGTTTCGCATTGCCGTCGGCGAACTTGCCGGCGGGCGCATCGGCATCGCCGCCCTGTCGCTCGGCATCGCCCGCGCGGCGATGGAGCGGGCCAAGGCCTATGTGAAGGAGCGCCGGCAGTTCGGCAAGGCGATCTCCGACATGCAGGGCGTGCAGTGGATGATCGCCGACCGGGAGACCGAGCTGGAGGCGGCACGGCTGCTGATCCTGCAGGCCGCCGCGCTCAAGGACGAGGGCAAGCCCTTCGCCCGCGAGGCCTCGATGGCCAAGCTCTTCGCCTCGGAAGCCGCCCAGCGCGCCACCTATGCGGCGCTGCAGCTGCATGGCGGGGCCGGCTACATCCGCGAATATCCGCTGGAGCGGCTGGCGCGCGATGCCCGCATCACCACGATCTACGAAGGCACCTCGGAGATCCAGCGGCTGATCATCGCCCGCGAGGCGCTGCGCGACCAGTAGGCGAACGCGGTGCCCGCCACGGGCCACCGAACGAAAAGGCCGGCGCAGACGCCGGCCTTTCCATGCAACGCTTACGGCAAGGTCACTCGGACGGCATGATCACCTTGTCGATGACATGGATGACGCCGTTGTCGGCCTTGATGTCGGCGGTGACCACATTGGCCCCGTCGACGGTGACGCCGCTGTCGCTCTTCACCACGGTGATCGTGCGGTCGCCCTCGCCCTTGAGCGTCTCGACCTCGGTCGTGGCGGCCGGGATCTGATCCGAGGTGATCTCCTGGCCGACCACGTGGTAGCTCAGGAGCGCGGCCAGCTGGCCCTTGTTCTCCGGCTTCAGGAGATTCTCGACCGTGCCCGCGGGAAGCGCGGCGAAGGCCTCGTCGGTCGGCGCGAAGACGGTGATCGGGCCGGGGGCCGACAGGGCCTCGACCAGACCGGCAGCCTGAGCGGCCGCGATCAGCGTGTTGAAGGTTCCGGCTTCCTGGGCCGTCTCTACGATATTTGCCGCATTCGCGGTGCCGGCAGTGGCCAGGGCCGTCGCGAGGGCTGCACCCATGAAGTATTTGCGCATAATTGCCTCCGTATCGCTTGTCATTTTTCGGGATACCGCCGCACATCTCATGCCGCGGGTTCCGATTGTTCTTACGCAGGCAAAAAACATCGGATGAAATACTGACGGGCTAAAATCAGTCCCGATTTAAATCTGATCCATCCTGTGCAACGATGCGTAACCGCGCGCCCATCCCGGGACACGCGCGCATGTCCGTTCCACACCCGAAGATTGATCCCGGTCAAGGATCGGGGGGAGCGGACGTCCTAATTTCGGCACAACCCCCGCGGCAGCCTTTCCGGCTGCAACGGCACGGTGTGAGATGGAGGGACGCGATCCATGGCTATCAAGGACATTCTCACGCTGGTCGACCTGGCCGGCAAACAGCATGCGGCGCAGATGGCGCTCGACCTGGCAACCCGCACCGGCGCACATGCGACCGGCCTGACGGTCGCCTTCGAGCCCGTCGTGCCCGGTTTCATCGCCGGCCCGATGCCGGCGGATTATATCGAGATCGCCCGCGGCCAGGCGCTGAAGGCGGCCAAGAGCGCCGGCGAGACCTTCGCCGAAATGGCCCGCAAGGCAGGCGTCGGCGCCGAGATCCGCACCGCCGAGGTCATCACCGGCGGTTCCGCCGAGGCGGTGCTTAGCCATTGCCGGCTGACCGACCTGGTGGTCATCGGCCAGGACAATCCGGATGCGCCGGAGCCGATGCGCGAGCTGCTGATCGAGACTGTGCTGTTCGAGGCCGGCGTGCCGGTGCTGGTCGTGCCCTATATCGGCGGCGGCCTGCAGATGAAGAATGTCATGGTCGCGTGGGACGGCAGCCCGACGGCAAGCCGCGCCGTGCATGCGGCGATGCCGATGCTGCAGATGGCCAAGAAGGTCACCGTCATGATCGTGGAGACCGGCCGCCGGATCACCGAGGGCGAGCCCGGCTCCGACATCGCCACCTATCTCGCCCGGCACGGCCTGTCGGTCACCGTCGACGTGGTGCCGCGGCCCGGCTCGGGCGTCGCCGATGCGATCCTCAACTACGTCTCCGACCACGGCGTCGACATGATCGCGATGGGCGGCTACGGCCATTCGCGCATGCGCGAGTTCCTGTTCGGCGGCGCAACGCGCGAGATCCTCGCCTCGATGACCGTGCCGGTGCTGATGGCGCATTGATCCGCCGGGCAGAGCGTTTCTGCCCGCAACGAGGTGCTTTCGGGCGCGGCCTTCGGCCCTGATGCCCGGGAGCGAGGCGCCGCCACATCGGGGGAAGTGGCGGCGCCTTCGACATCCCCGCCTTTGACATCCGCCCTCACGCACCACACTCTCCGGCAGGAACCGCCGCGCCGCGGCTTGTTGCGGCCGCATGCGCCGCCCACGAACCCGGGGTGATTGCCGATGACGATCCGCAATCTCGAAGCGCTCTTCCGCCCGGCCTCGCTGGCCGTGGTCGGGCCAAACCGTTTCGGCGGGCAGGTGCTCGAACTTCTGCTGTCGCGCCTTGCGGGCGGCAGCTTCGCCGGCGATGTGACGACCATCGCCTGTCCGGCGGACGGCGCCCGCGGCGGACTGTCCGCCGCCCGCGCCATCGCCGAGCTGACCTCCGCCCCCGACCTTGCACTCTATCTCGGCAGTCCCGAGGACGCGCCGGCCGTGGTCGCGGCGCTGGGGGCCGCCGGCACCCGCGCCGTCGCCGCCCTGTCGCCCGGCTACGACCGATGGGACGAGGCCACCGTCACAGCGACGCTGCAGGCCGCCCGCCCCCACACCCTGCGCCTGCTCGGCCCCGGAAGCCTGGGCATCGCCGCGCCGGCGTCGGGGCTGGCCGCCCATATGGGCGTGTGCGGGGCCGACAAGGGCGACCTTGCCTTCATCGCCCGCTCGGGCACGGTGGTGAATGCGACACTGTCCTGGGCAAAGGCCAACGGCATCGGGTTTTCCGCCATTGCCTCGCTCGGCCAGCGCACGGATATCGACGTGTCGGACCTGCTCGACTGGTTCGCTCTCGACTACCGCACCCGGGCGATCCTGGTGCATCTGGAAACCATCGCCAATCCGCGCAAGTTCCTGTCGGCGGCCCGCGTCGCCGCCCGCTCCAAGCCGGTCGTGGTGCTGCGCTCGGGTGCCAGCCGCGAGCGGATCGGCGAGCGCGTCACCCATGCCGGACGGATCGCCGTGCAGGACGCGGTCTACGATGCGGCGCTGGCGCGCGCCGGCGTGCTGCGCGTCGGCGATATCGACGAGATGTTCGAGGCGGTGGAAACGGTGAGCCGGGTGAAGCCGGTGGCCGGGCGGCGCCTTGCCATTCTGGCGACCGGCGGCAGCCTGGCAACGCTGGCCGCAGACCAGCTGGAGCGCCAGGGCGGGCAGCTCGCCGAGCTGGAGGCGGCCACCGCAACGCAGCTGGAACCGCTGCGCCGGGAAGGACAGACGCGGGCCAACCCGCTGACCCTGCACGAGACCTCGCCGCCTGCCCGCTATGGCGAGGCCGCGAAGACGCTGCTCGGCGACCGCAACGTCGATGCGGTGCTGGCGGTTGCCGCGCCGTCCGCCTTCGTGGACCTGGAGGAGATCGCCGGCGAGCTCGCGAAGGCGCATGGCGAGACGCAAACGGGCTACGGCCGGCGCAAGCCGCTGCTGGTGGCGCTGGCCGCCGGGGCGCCGCTGCCGCGCCAGCCGCTGGATGCCGCGCGCATTCCCTGCCACGCCAGCGCCTCGGAAGCGGTGCGCTCGTTCATGCACCTGGTGCGCTACGCCGACGCCCGCGAGATGCTGATGGCGGCGCCGCCCAGCCTGCCGGCCGGCTTCACCACCGACAGCAAGACGGCACAGCGGCTGGTGCGACAGGTGCTCGACAGCGGGCGAACCTGGCTGCGCCCGGACGAGATCGCCTCGCTGCTCGCGTGCTACGGCATCAAGCAGGCACCGTGGCAGCTCGCCGCAACGCCGGACGAGGCCGAGGTGCTGGCACGCGGCATGCTGATGCAGGCCGAACGGCTGGCGCTGAAACTCGTCTCGCCGCAGCTCCCCTTCAAGTCGGATGTGGGCGGCGTGGTGCTCGACCTTGCCTCGCCCGAGGCGGTGCGGATCGCCGCTGCCACGCTGCTGGAGCGGATCGGCGCGGCGCATCCGGCGGCCGAGATCACCGGCATCCTGCTGCAGCCGATGGTGCGTTCGGCGAGCGGAACGGAGATCTTCATCGGCCTTGCCGACGATCCGGGCTTCGGGCCGGTCCTGCTGTTCGGCCATGGCGGCACAGGCGTCGAGGTGATGGGCGACGTGGCATTCGCCCTGCCCCCGCTCGATCTCAACCTGGCGCAGGCGCTGATCCGCCAGACGCGGGTCAGCCGGCTGCTCGCCGGCTTCCGCAACCGACCGGCCGCCGATCTCGACGCCATCGCGCTGACCCTCGTCAAGGTCGCGCAGATCGCCGTCGACCTGCCGGAGGTCCGCGAACTCGACCTCAACCCGCTGGTCGCCGATGCGGGCGGCGTCACCGCGCTGGACGCGCGCATCGCCCTGTGCGAGCCGGAGGTGCATCGCGGGCGCCACCCGACCTCGCGCCTTGCCATCGCGCCCTATCCGCAGGAATGGGAAAAGCAGCTGCAGCTCAAGGACGGCAGCACCGTCGACATCCGCCCGGTGCGGCCGGAGGACGAGGACCGCTATCGCCGCTTCTTCGAGAAGGTGTCGCCGCACGACCTGCGGCTGCGCTTCTTCGCGCCGGTCAAGGAGTTCAACCACGCCTTCATGCAGCGGCTGGTTCAGCTCGACTATTCGCGCGCCATGGCTTTTGCCGCGCTGACGCCGGGCACGGACGAGATCCTCGGCGTGGTGCGCCTGCATGCCGACCCGGACCACCGCACGGGCGAATACGCGATCATCGTCCAGTCGGACCTGAAGGGGCGCGGCCTCGGCTGGGCCCTGATGCAGCTGATCATCGACTATGCGCGCTCGGACGGCATCGAGACGATCACCGGCGAGGTCCTGAAGGAAAACACCACCATGCTGGCGATGTGCACCGCGCTCGGCTTCACCGTGAAGTCGTCGGTCGACGACGACGCCATCGCCAAGGTGACGCTGCCGATCGCCCCCGCCGAAGGCACAAGCGCGGAGCCCGCCTGAGACGGGCTCCGCGCTTGCTCAGCCGGCGCGGATCTGGCTCAGCGTGCGCACCGGGGTGATCGCCTCCGGATCGAGCTTAAGATGCAGCAGGGCCGGCCCGCCGGAAGCGGCCGCACGCTCGAAGGCCGGGCCGAACTCGTCCGCCGTCAGCACGGTCTCCGCATGGGCACCATAGGCGCGGGCCAGCGCCGCGAAGTCGGGATTGACCAGGGTGGTCGCCGAGACGCGGCCCGGGAACTCCCGCTCCTGATGCATGCGGATGGTGCCGTACATGCCGTTGTCGACGACGACGACGATGATCGCCGACCCGTCCTGCACCGCTGTGCCGAACTCCTGCATGGTCATCTGCAGGCAGCCGTCGCCGGCAAAGCAGACGACGCGGCGACCGGGCGAATGCAGCCCGGCGGCAACGGCGGCGGGAAGGCCGTAGCCCATCGAGCCGCTGGTCGGGGCGAGCTGTGTATTGTTGCGGCGGAAGCGGTGGAAGCGGTGCACCCAGGTGGCGTAGTTGCCGGCGCCGTTGGTCAGCACCGCGTCTTCCGGCAGATTTTCCTCCAGCCAGTCCATCACTTGCGCCATCTGCAGGGCGCCCGGCACCTGCGGGCGGGCACCCGACCAGGCGAGATAGGACTTGTGCGCCTCGTCGGCGCTGCCCGACCAGGAGATCTCGTTCGGCGGCTGCAAGCCCTCCAGCGCGGCGGCAAAGCCGATCGGGGTCGCATGGATCGCCAGATCGGGAAGATAGACGCGGCCGAGTTCCTCGGCGCCGGCATGGACATGCACCAGCGCCTGGCGCGGCGAGGGAATGTCGAGCAGCTCGTAGGACTGGCTCGGCATCTCCGACATGCGGCCGCCGACGAGAAGCAGCAGGTCCGCCTCCTTCACCCGCTCGGCCAACGCCGGGTTGATGCCGATGCCGACATCGCCGGCATAGTTGGGATGCAGGTTGTCGAACAGCATCTGCCGGCGGAAGGAGCAGGCGACCGGCAGGCGGAAGCGCTCGGCGAAACGGGCAAAGGCCGCACGTGCGGCGTCGTTCCAACGACTGCCGCCGAGAATGGCGAGCGGCCGGCGGGCCGCCCACAGGCGCTTTTGCAGCTCGGCCATCTGGGCAAGCGAGGGATGCGTCTCGACCGGACGGAAGGGCGGCAACTCCATCACCTCGGCGGTGCGCGCCAGCGTGTCCTCCGGCAGGGCGAGAACCACCGGGCCGGGGCGGCCGGAGGTCGCAACGTGATAGGCGCGCGACAGCATCTCCGGGATGCGGGCGGGGTCCTCGATCTCGGCGACCCACTTGGCGATGCCGCCGAACATCTGACGGTAGTCGACCTCCTGGAAGGCGTCGCGGCCGCGCATGCCGGTCTCGATCTGGCCGACGAAGAGGATCATCGGCGTGGAATCCTGCTGGGCGACATGCAGGCCGGCGGCGGCGTTGGTGGCACCGGGGCCGCGGGTGACCATGCAGATGCCGGGCCGGCCGGTCAGCTTGCCCCAGGCCTCGGCCATCATCGCCGCGCCGCCTTCCTGGCGGCAGACCGTCACGGGGATAGCCGCATCATGCAGCGCATCCAGCACCGGCAGATAGCTCTCGCCCGGCACGCAGAAGACGCGGCCGGCGCCCAACTGCTCCAGCGCCTTGACCAGCAAAAATCCGCCCGTACCAGCGACCCGGCGCGCCTCGTTCCCGTGCATGTGACTCCATCCCGATCCAAGTGTTGTATACCTCACGGTATACCCGCCGGCAGTCCCGCGCGCAAAGGCACGAGTGTCGGCACCCTATTCCGAAACGGAATGAGTCTTCCGCCGAAGGGAAGGCTCACACGTCCTGGACGGTCACCACCTGAAACGTGTGAAGGTCGCCGTCCTCGTCGCGGATGGAGACATATTCGCCCGGCACGAAGGCATGGGCGGCGAAGCGATAACCGGCCTCGTCGTCCTCGTCGCCGCCGATATCGTAGCGGAAGGCCCAGGAGCCGCCCGGCCGGTGCAGGAGGTGACCGATGTCCTCCTCCTCGTCCGCCCAGAACCGGCGCACGCGGCAGGCCTCGCGATGCGCCTTCCACTGCGCCGCATCGATATGCCCGTCCTCCCCCAGCGGGGCGACGAACTCGTAGCCGTGGCGCGCCGACCCGCTGGGAAAGTCGTGGGTGCGGGCGAGGTTGAGGCGAATCTTCTTCAAACCGGGATGGAGGGTCATGCGGCGTGCTCCCGTCGTGCCGGCCATCGATGCCGGCAGGTCCTGTCGTTTTCGCTGCCAGTTTGCGCGAATGCGCCCGAGCGACAATGAGCAGGATCAAGCCGGCTGGCAAATGCGGCAAGAGCGGCGAGCCGCGAGTTTCAGCCTCGCAGCCCCCTAAAACAAAAAGAGCGAGGCCGTTGCCGGCCTCGCAGCGCATTCAGACAAAAAGGGGGGCGAGGCCGTTGCCGGCCTCGCCCCGGGGTCAAACGCGAGTGGCCTGGGAGGGGGAAGGCCCCCGCGTCGAACCCTGACCCGTAGCGGTCAGACCGCGATCGCTCGAAGCGGCATCGCCTGGACGGCAGCTACGGTGCGCTCGGACGCCTGACGACGGCGACGGACACCCTGATAGGCAAGACCGTGGTGGAACTCGCAATAGGAGCGGCCGTTCTCCGCCTCATGGCTGCAGAAGTGGAAGTCGGCATCCGCCGGATCGCCGATCGGCCACTTGCAGGTGCGGCTGGTCAGCGTCATCAGCGTGACGCGATCGCCCTGCTCCGCCTGGAATCCGCTTTCGAAGCTGAGGCCGAGGCTGCGCTGGAACTGCTTCTCGATGATGCTTTCACGCGGAGCCGGCTTGGCGCCGACCAGGGCGAGCGAGGGCTTGCCGCGCTGGACCCGGGGCTTCGGACGATGGCTGGTAGCCGGCGAACGCTTGGGAAGCCCCATGCGATGGGCCTTGCCGATCACTGCATTGCGAGTGATGCCCGCCATCACATAGGCGATCTGGCTGGCGCTGAGCCCCTGCAGCCACAGCTTCCTGAGCAGATCTTCGCGTTCCTGAGTCCAAGCCATGTTCAGCCCCGCTTTCTTCTCTTCGGTCACCTGGTGCGCACACGCAGGTTCCCTGTTCCGCCGATGCCCCTTTCGAGCGCCGGCAGCTGTCGACATCCTGTTTTTCCGGTAGCGACTCACATCGCCGTGGCGAGCGTTCCGAGCGTTCCCGCCCCCCGGCTCTGTCACTCGATGAACCTGTCATCGAGTATGTGTATTGTATAGTTAACGATACCTTAACAGGTCAATTAAATGAATTTTTCATTCTGAATTTTACTTCTTATTCTCAAGTATTATTGCGTTTATAGACTTAACAACAATATCAATTACATCTTTCTGAAATTTTCTGCTTATCTCTTCTTTATTCTGACCCGGGTGAGCGAAGTTCATCTGGTCTGAGATAGAAAAAACAAGCTTCTGATTTTCTTTTCGCATCTCAAGGATGCCGTCAGCACACATTTTTTCGATTTTTCTACGTACTGTTGAGTACGGAATGTCCGTTTCCTCAGAGATAGTTTCAATATCCGCCTCGATCCTGTTCGCATTAGCGATGGAAATCGTCGTAATAATCATCAGATTTCCAAGGTCGTTTACTCCATACTCTTCCATGAAGCGGAACATGAGGCTGAAAAACATCTCATAGAGGCGCAGAATCCGGTGCGCCTGAGTCGGGAGTTCATCATCTGAATGTGCCATGAAGGTCCTCCCGAGGGTCGTCATTCGTCATTTTGACGAAATAGGCCTGTTTCCGGGGGCGATTCCCGGCAGCTCAAGCGCCAAGTCGCGGGCGCGGCAGGCAATCCACTGGGTAATTTTCGCAGTCATGCAGATTATCCACAATTTTAACCCGCCTGTACCTTGCGTCAGCTCAATCGTTGGCAATGTCAAAAACCATCGCCATGACGGCCCGGACCATCTCGACGCTCATGTCCGGCGGCGCCTCCTCGCGCTGTCCGGCCTCGGCCGACCATAGGTAAACCACTGACTTGCCCCGCCGTTCCTTGGCGATCCGGCCGTCATCCAGATAGGGCTTGAGGCGGCGCTCGATGGTGGAGCGGGAGGAGTCGAGTTTTTCGGCGAGGAGTTCGGCATCCATCGGCGCGCCGCGCAGATCGGCGATCGCAACCAGCACCAGCATCAGGACATCGGACATGTCGTGCACGTGGAGACGCTCGCTGATCTGCAGCGTCAAGTCGTAATAGGTCTCGAGCAGCCGACGCATCCGATAGGCGGTTGAATCGCCGGCATGACCGGTCCGTCCGGTGTCCTCTGCCATCTCCCCCAACCCGCCTGCGTGTCCAATTGTTCCGGCGGCCCCCCTATGGCAGGGTGCCTCAAGATGCGGGACGGAGGCAAGGAAAGTCGGGCGCGGCCGTGCGCAACGTCACGAAAGGCGGCAGCAAGCCGGCCTGTCACCAGACGGCTGGAAACCTCTTGAGAGAGCCAAGAATTGCCGACGCCACTAAAAGCCGCCAGGCCGACGCATCCAGAAAGCGCCGCTATCGCAGAAAAGACAGCTGACTATCGGACCTTTGCCTCAACCAGTCGGGCGTGAGCGGGATCATAGGTATAGTTTTTGATCGTACCGTCCTTGATGCGCGCAACAGCCTCGTCGATCACAGCCAGCGGCACAAGAAACCACTCGCGGGGAACAACCGGATTGCCAAAGCGATCTCTCACCTCAATGTCGAGCCGAGCGGCGTCAAAGACGCGATGAATGAGATTTTCAAGTCTGGTACGGTTGATATTGAAGAGGTCGTAGGTAGAGACAATCTCGACATCGGCCATCAAGAACGTCGGCTGGAGCCTGGCACCTGCCACACGCTTCTCGACAGGCAGGTTGGTCACACCGATCTTGTGAACAAGATTCCGGTGTTCGACGACAAGAGGCAGATCGGATTTGCTTCGCAAGACATAGATCGTCCCGCTCGCCTCATCTCCCTCCCCTGCCGCATCGGCGAAAAGCGGGCCCGCCGTCGGATCCGTGATACGCCTTCCGGCTTCGTCCTTGTTAAGCGCGCGTTGCAATGAACGCATGAGCATGTCGCTCTCGGTGCCATTGTCAAAGATGACGCGCAACCTCGCATCCGTGCGACCATGCTCAGTCCTGGTCAGGTCGCCCATTTCGGCCACATAGGCTTTCTGACCACCAACAATGAAGAACCGACCCGGCTGGATCTCGGCCTTCATCTCAAAGGGCCGCGTCTCGCGGATGCCGCTGTCCAATTCGCGCTGGACCTGCTCGAAAATTGGCTTGAAGCGGTCGAAATCGACGCATTTCTCGCGCGAGGCGATCTCCTCGGCGGCCTTCTTCTCCGCCACCGACCGGACGTGCTTCAACTCGGTGATCGCGGGCGCCTCGGCTTCGATGCCGAGCTCTGCCAGCAATGCCTCGTCGTCGAGACCTTCGGCGTCTGCGTGTTCGAGCCCGGCAGGTTCAAGAAGCCCCTGATGATCAAGCGAAGCGACCAGATCCCGGCACTCCGGTTGCTCCCGAATCTTGTCGAGACGCACCGCATAGAGGCGCTCGAAGATGTCCAGGTCCTCGCCATGGCGCGGCGCCCGACCGTGTTCGTCGAAAAAGCGCTGGATCTCCTCGAAACCAGCAATGATGCGCTCCTCGCGCGGCGTGCGCGCGGCAACAGGCTTTTCCTCGACCTCAACCTCGAGTGCAGCCAGAAGCGCGTCATCGTCCTCGGTAAACTCTTTAGCCACGCGCGGCCTCCGCCTTCATGCGTGCCAGAAAGGCAACACCCTCGGCCATCTTCCGCTCCCAGGCATCGGCTGCGGTGAGAACGGGCAGTCGTCCGCGCTCCTGCTTGAAGCGCAGCGCCCGCCGCGCCAGATCCCGCGCCTCATCAGGCGTCAGCTTCACCTTCTTTGCGGAGATCACGGCGGCCACCTGTCTGAGGCTCTCTTCGCTCATCGTCTTCGCCAGAATGGCATAGGCTTCGCTGAAGGGGTTTATCCGGTCGATCAGGTCGATGTCGAGTTCCCGAACATCCATGGCAAACTTGCGAACACCCTGGATCAGGGCCGTATTGGCGACTGTCCTGTCGTCTTGGACATCGACCGAGACAGCAATCTCCTTGGCCTTCTGGGTCAGGGTGAGCGCCGCGATCGCGTGCTGGCGCACAGCCTCCTGATCCTCGTCATCGAGCTCGGGATAACGGTCCCGGATGATCTTGCCCATGCGGACCTGGGTCAGCTCTTCCGGCACCAGTTCCTCATCAAAGAGACCGCGTTCGACGGTAGGCTTGTCCTGCACGAAGCTGGCAATGACCTCGTTAAGGTCTTCCTGACAGATCCGCTCGGCCTCCTTGCTCCTGGGCGGCACGAGCCCCTTGATCTCGATCTGGAACTGGCCGCTGTCCTCGTTGAAGCCGACATTGCACTTCTGCGGATCATAACCGCCCTCACCATAATCGAACCCTTCCTGCGGGCCGCTGGTCGGCGTCTTGGGGGTGAAGTTGAAGCGCGGTGCGAGCACCTGCTCCATCAGCAAGCTGGCTGCAATCGCCTTCAGCGTGTCATTGATCGCCTCGGTGACGGCTTCTTCCGAGGCATCGGGCTCCGCAATCAGATTGGTGAAGCGGGCCCGTCCCTTGCCTTCGGCGTCCCGGGTAGCGCGACCGATGATCTGCACGATCTCGGTCAGGCTCGCGCGATAGCCGACCGTCAGCGCGTGCTCGCACCAGATCCAGTCGAACCCCTCCTTCGCCATGCCGAGCGCGATGATGATGTCGACGTGATCGCGATTGTTCTTCTGCGCCGGATCCTTCAGTGCGGCCGAGACGGCCTCGCGCTTGGCATCGTCGTCGACGAGATCGGCAATGCGCAGCAGGCGGCCATCGGCCCGGCGAACGAGTTGAAAGCCGGTCTGCGGATCCGTGCCTTCCCAGTCGCCGAGTTCATGCAGGATATGCTCGACCTCACGGATCTTGTCCTTGGTGCTCTCGCGAGAATTCACATTGGGGATGTGAATGATCGTCTTCTCGTCTGTGTCGAGGACCTTGAGGATGTCGTCCGCATAGGCGCCGGTGTAGAAGTAGTAACCGATCTTTAGCTCTTTCAGATACTTGTACCCGTTGAGCTGCTCATAATAGGTGTAGGTGACCGTGTCGAACCGCGCCTCGTCATGCGGCATCAGCACGGGTTCCGCGTCCCCGCGGAAATAGGACCCGGTCATGGCCACCACATGCACCTTGTCGCGCGCGATCAGTTCGGCGAGCTGCGCGCCAAGCTTGTTGTCCGGGTTCGCGGAAACATGGTGAAACTCGTCGATCGCGATCAGGCAGTCGTCGAAGGCCTCGATCCCGAACTTGTCGACCGCAAAGCGGAAGGTCGCATGGGTCGCGACCAGCACCTTGTCGTCACTCTCGAGAAACTTGCCGACGGCACCGACCTTGCCATCATCGCCGCCCGGCGCATTGCACAGGTTCCACCTGGGCTCGACATGCCAGTCCGCCCAGAAGCCGAAGCGCGTCAGCGGCTCGTCGGCGAAGCTTGAGCCGATCGACTTTTCCGGCACGGTGATGATCGCCTTGCGCAGGCCCTGGTTGTGCAGCTTGTCGAGCGCGATGAACATCAGGGCCCGGCTCTTGCCGCTTGCCGGTGGCGACTTGATGAGCAGATATTGCTCGCCGCGGCGCTCATAGGCGCGCTCCTGCATCGGGCGCATGCCGAGTTCATTCGCCTTGGTCGAGCTGCCATTGCGGGAATAGGTGACGGCGACGGAGGGAACCGACCGGCTTGTCTCGCTCATCAGATGGTTTCCTCGTCGTGATCGAGGCCGAATTCCCGGATCAGGAACTCAACCGTCTTCTCGTCATAGATCTTGCAGGCGATGTTCTGGTTGGCAAAGATGCCGGGAAAGGTCTTGGCGTTCGTGCGCTCGACCGTCCGCGTCCAGTCGACGCCGATCACATAGGCCCTCTTTTCGGGATCGTCGCCGAACTCGGAGAAGTAGGCGCGCGGCACCACATCCACCAGGCGCCGACCATCCTTAAGAAGGAAATCGTCGGCGGGCTGCATCTCGGTGCGCACGATGCCGTGGCCGAGATAGCCGGTGTTCTTCTGGTAGAAGAACACCCGGTCGCCGACCGAAAGCCGCGCCAGCCCGTCCGAATACCACTTGCCGCCGGAGGCGACGACATAGCCGTGGGCTCGCAGGTCTTCCCAGGGCACGTCGCTCTCGGCACCGGCCGTCAGGTACCAGTAGCCGCTCCAGGGCGCGCGGGTCTTGCGGGTGGCGCGCTCGGCCACCTCCTCCTGCTCCAGCAGCGTGTCGGTCGAAAGCCACTGAACGCCCTGGTCCTCGAACACGTTGAAGAACGAGACGTTGATGCCGACGCCGTGCACCTCCGACAGGTATTCGATGATGCGTGTGGTCGTCTCGTCCATGCTGGCGGCGACAATCATCATCTGATGCGAGCCGTTGAGTCCGTCGGGCGGCGGGGCCGAGAAGCGCTCGCGATAGACCTCGTCCAGCGTTCTGCCGGTCTTTTCAAGACACAGGGAGTGCACGTCGCGGGGCGAGAGCGACACCACCCAGGAGGCGTAGTCCAGCACCTGGGCGACGATCTCGCGCGGCGTCCGGTCCCGCTTCAGCTCGATGATGATCAGCGAGCCGTCCTTGTCCATCGCCAGGAGATCGATGCGGCCGCGATTGGCGATCGTCACCTCGCGGCCGATGACCACGCCGTTGATCCCGACAAGGCCGAGATTGTCGCGTACCCACTCCTGGATCATCACCTCATTGGCGAGCCTGGAGCGCGCCGCGCGCACCAAGGCGCCGTTCTCGATGCGAAACAGGTCACTCATGTCGTCCCCCCAAAAATGCCAGCCCGAAAACACTTGTCTGAAAACACTTGTCTGTAAATTGGGCCCGCCCGACGGGCCTGTTCATCAGGCCGCGCCCTTGGCCTTGGTCATCTCGGTGTAGAGCTTGAAAAGATGCTCCAGCCGCTCCGTGTCGTTGCGGAAGCGGCGGCCGATATAGATGCGCTCCAGCGTCTCGTCGTTGCGCTCATGAGCGGCGCGCAGGTCGTCGGGCATCGCCTCGGGATCATAAAGATCGGCGATGGTTGCCGGGAAATGCGCCTCGCGCACCAGAAGGATGTCCTCGGCGCAAGCCGTTAGGTCTTCCTTGTTCTTCTCCGTCAGCTTCGGCACAGGGAAGGTGTTCCAACCAAGCGTGTTGGAATAGCTGAAGTCTGTTCGCATACGCACGCACACCGTGCCGATCCAGACCCAATGAAGGCGAGAAGCGATCAGTGCCATGTTCCAGAGCGAAGCGTCGTAGAGAGCGAAAGCCTTCTCTTGCACGATATTGCGAGAAGTAAGCAAATCAACAGGAAGAACGGCCCTGTTTTCAGAGCTAACTCGTGGAACAACAAGAATACTCTCCCTCGCCGTCTCCTGCTCCCTAAATCGGTAGGGGCTCGCAGCAAGTTTTTGAGCCGTCTTGTCATTCGCTGCTGCTAGTCGAGCTTGCTCCACAATTTTGATGCGCTCAGCAATTGGCTGTATGGCCTCTGCATCAGCCACCTGTCCTTCGTCAATCCAGAGACATGCACGCGGTGCCGCCGCAATCAATTCTCTCGAGCCGTAGAGAGGCCGCACAAAGCCCGCCGCCTCGGGATATTCACGGCAGAGCTCTCGCGCTTCGTCCATCGGGAAAATAAGTGCGGCTCCATAGTATGGGTGATTCCCGAATTGCATCATCGCGCGATCGGAAATCGGCTTCGAGCTTGCGGAAACAATCACATTCGGAGCAGACGAGAGATAAGCGTTGATGTATTCGATTTCGCGCACCTCAAGCTCACCTCCCTTTTCTTGCGAAAAGAGCCTCCTTTGAGCAATTTGTCGATTAGATATCCCCACTATTACGACTGTGACACCAGCGTTTTGCGTCGCGAGGTTGGCCCATTTGAAACTTGTGTGGGCGAAAACTATTTGCTGACCACTAGCAAACAGCATGGGCCACAGGATCGAAACTTGTTGCCCTTGGCAGATTGAGTTGGTCGACACCAAAGCAGTCACAGTCGGTGTATGCAGCCCATAATCTGCCGCTTTCATGAACCAACCCGCGACGTAGTCGAGAGACTTCCACCCCTTTACGCGGCCAGCGAAGATGCCGCCCAGATCTCCTTTTTGCTCTGCAGATTGCCATTTCGATCCCAAGTACGGCGGGTTCCCGCAAATATAGGTCTCGCCGCCTTCGTTCTCGAAGTCGATCTGCGCCTGATCGAGCGGGGAGTGGAACAGATCGTCCGCGTGGTGCTTCACGCCCGTTCCCGTCGGCGGGCAGATGGAGAGCCAGTCGAGCCTGAGCGCATTGCCGCAGGTGATCCAGTTCTGCGCGTTGAGCGGCAGGAACGCGGCCAGCGCCTCCTTCTGGCCCCGGTAGAGCACGTCGCACTGATATTCGGCGATGATGAGGGCGAGGCGCGCGATTTCGGCGGAGAAGTCGCGCAGCTCGATGCCGCGGAAATTGGTCAGCGGGATCGCCGTCTTGCGGTCCGCCTCGCCCCGGCGGCGGTTGATCTCCGCCTCGATCTCGCGCATCTGCTTGTAGGCGATGACAAGGAAATTGCCCGAGCCGCAGGCCGGGTCGAAGACCCGGATCCGCGCGATCCGGTTCCGCAGGTTGAGGAGCTTGCGCGCGTTGTCGCCTGCCTCCTCCAGCTTCTCGCGCAGATCATCAAGAAACAGCGGGTTCAGCACCTTCAGAATGTTGGGCACCGACGTGTAGTGCATCCCGAGCGCGCCGCGCTCCTCGTCATCGGCGACCGCCTGGATCATCGAGCCGAAAATGTCCGGATTGATCTGCCGCCAGTCGAGATTGCCGATATGCAGCAGGTAGGACCGCGCGATGCGGCTGAAACGCGGCACCTCGACGGAGCCCGAGAACAGGTGGCCGTTCACATAAGGGAACGTGTCGGCCCAACGTGGCAACCTGACGCTGGCCCGCTTGTCCGGAGCTATGTCCATCGCGCGGAAGATTTCCGAGATCACCTCGTGCGTGTTCGATGAGTCGCTGGCGCTCATCTGCTCGATCGTTGCGGTGAACAGGCCCGTTCCGTTGAAGATGTCCGTGTCCTCCGCGAAGAAGCAGAAGATCAGCCGCGCCATGAAATGGTTCATGTCGTGGCGCCGCTCGGACGTGCCCCAGGCAGGGTTCTCCTTCAAAAGCTCCACATAGAGCCGGTTGAGACGCCCGGTGGCGCGAATGTCGAAGGCGCTCTCGCGGATCTGCTTGACCGTCGAGATGCCCGCCAGCGGCAGGAAGAAGCCGAAATGATCGGCAAAATCGGCATAGGCGCAGGCAATCGGGGCCTCGTCCGAACCAAGCTCCTCCGCCTCTAGCATCACGCCATCGGTCGCCAGGATGAAGCGCGCCTTGGCCTTGGCCGTTGCCGGGCTGGCGCGCAACGCGTCGAGCGTTGCCTTCACCTCGCCTTCTGCACAGGTCTTGATGTGGATGTGGTTGCGCTGCAGGACGCCGCCGAGGTCGGACTTGTTGGAATGACCGGCGCGCAGTCGCTTGAGCTCGGTCTCCTTGCGCCCGAAGGCCTGCAGGAAGGCGTAAGGGAACTCGGCTGCGTCAAAGGGCTGTCCGGCCAGCGCCGAAACGGCTTCCTCGATTTCAACGGCGTTCAAGATCTGATCCCCTGGTCAATGGCCTGAACTATCGGTGAGACTCCGGCAGCGTGTCCATCGCACGGGGCAAATCACACGTCCAGCCAGAGTGCAGGTCGAAAGCAGCCCGGCCGGCACCCGCGTCCCGCTCACGACCGGCCAAACCGTTCTGGCGAAACACTATTCCCGATAGATGCCGCTCCGATCAAACGATAGCGCCAAGGAAAGAGACAGGAAAGAGCGCGCGCTCGGCACCTCGGTTCCTGCAGTTCACCGCGCTTGGGCACGATCCTTCGTGCGCAGGGAGATCAGCTCCTCGCGCTTGCCATACGATTCGACGATGTCGGCAGGAACCACGGCGCGGTGATAATAGACCGCTCCACGGCGATAGAGACGCGGATGTCCGGACACCTTCTTGAGGCCTCCACTGTAGCAGTTTCCTGTAGCAGCGGCCGCAAGTGTGTCTTGCATTTCAATAAATTATTGAGCTGTAAGGGAGAAAAAGGCGAATGGTACAGACGGTTGGAGTTGAACCAACGACCTTCGGAGCCACAATCCGACGCTCTAACCAACTGAGCTACGTCTGCACGTCAATTCGGTGGCGGAACCTAGTTTGAAACGACGGTGATTGCAAGAGGTGCAAACCGCCTTTCCGACTGCTCGTCCACAAGCTGGCATCGCACCGGGCAAACGCCCTGTCGCGACGCAAAGAGCCCGGGCCTTGCGGCCCGGGCTCGATGTCTGTTCCGGTCATCGACCGGAGGCCGATCAGGCCGCCTTGAAGTCCTTGGACGCCTTCTCGACGGCACCCTTGAACGTGTCGTTCATCTCGCCGGCCAGCTTGGTGGACAGCTCCTGCATGTCCTTGGCCTGGGCGCCGAACGCATCGAACTGGGCGCGGGCGAAGGAGGTCTGCAGCTCGATCACCTCGGCCAGGGTCTTGACCTCGAACAGGTCCTTGACGAACTGGAACGTGGCGTCGGTGTTGGCGCGGGCCGCGTCGACAGCCTTGTGGTTGAAGTCGAGCACGCTGCGGCGGGTGGTCTCGAAGCCGTCCTCGATGAGGTCGGTCGCGTCCTCGGCAGCGGTCTTGAGCTTGGCATAGGCCTCACGGGCCTGCTCGATGCTCTTCTCGGCCATCTCGCGGGTCACGGCGGGAATTTCCATCTTCGGCATGGTGAAAGCCTCGAAGTTCGGGAAAGCGGAAACGGTCGCGTCAGCGGCCTTGGCGGTCTTGGCACGCGGCGCCTTCGGCGCAGCGGAAGCGGTCTTGGTCTCGGTCATGGTATGCTCCTTTGGCAGATCCCTGGCCCTTGGGCGGGCTGCCTTACGGGGAAAGCCTGCGACCGGAACGCCAGATGCGCTGGTCGCCATCTACAGACCTCCATATAGCAAAGGGCATTGTGCGTTGCAACATAAATATTGCAACGCACAATGCCCATCTGCATGGCAGTCCCGCCGCTCCCTGGGAAACCGGGCCGCGAAACCCGCCGTTTCCGCCGCCAAAACGGCAGCGTGCCGAGGAGAGATCAGTCCCTGGTCTTGCGGGCCATGTCCTGTGCGGTCCGGGTGGCCTTGTCGCCGAGTTCGCGCACCTGCTCGCCCAAGGCTTCCATCTGCTTCTTCAGATACTCGCTCTGCAGCTGCATCATTTCCTGCGGATCCTTGGCCCGGACCATCTTCTGGGCAAGATCGAAGGCGGCTGAGACGTGTTCCTCGGTGTATTCGAGCGCAGTGCGGCCCATATCATTGGCGCTGGCCTTCACCGTCTGGGCGGTTTCTTCCGCGCTGCCCACGGCCTTGCGCGTCGCCGACATGTATTCGTCGAAGGCCTTGCGGGCCTGATCGACGCTCTGGTCGGCGAAATCGCGCATCTGCTCGGGAATTTCAAAGCCTGTCTTGCCGCTTTTCGTCACGATGCCTCTCCTTCACGCTGATCTGATTTACGCTGACCCGACCCTTGGGCCCGTCAGGCCCCGGCGCGCCGCCGCACGCGAGACGCGCAGTACCCGCGACACATGCGATCCTAGAGGAAATCGGGCCGAATGGGAGTCCCGGGCGTGAATAGGACCTTTCAAAGTCATATCGCCGCCCCACATCCGGATTAACCACAGTTCAAGAGAAACCGGCCATTTACAGTGGCTGACGTGGACGACTCGGATGCGAAACGATATTTACTGTTTGTTTACCGCGTCGGATTTTGAAAGCTCGGCGTATTCTCGAGTGTCTGTCGACAAAGGCCTGAGGAAACAGGACCTTGCCGGCGCCTCCCCTGTCAGGAGGACCGGCCGCGGCGATCGGGATGCCGGCAAGGCTGCAATGGCGGAGTGAGCATGCCCATGAACAGCCAGTTGAGCACCTTCATGGCGTTGAGCGGCCTGGCGGCCGCCAGCAGCCATTTGACGGATGCACGCCCGGCCTGGATCTGGGCCGAGGACGGCAAGACGCTGCTGTGGGCGAACCCGGCGGGCGCTGCCTTCTTCGGCGTCGGCACCCTTGCCGCCCTGTCCGAGCTTTCGGGCCTCGGCCGTGCGCCTGCGCGCCCGCACATCGCGCGGGTCGCGATCAGCGGTTCGACCGAGCGCGACACCATCGACCGGCTGCGCTTCTATCGCGGCTTGCGGGTGATGCTGCTGACCTGCGCCTGCCGCCGGCTCGACCTGCCGAACGGCTCCAGCGGCGCGTTGATCGTCGCGCTCGACGCCCCGGCCAATGCGGGCGATGGCGAGGAAGCCGCACTTGTCGACTTCCTGGGCGGCGAGGATCATGTCGCCGTGCTGTATCAGCGCAGCGGCACCGTGCTGACCAGCGGCACGGGCGAGCTGGATCTGCCCGACGCCGACAGCGTGCGCGCCGCCCTGCGCCAGGCCAAGCATGCGCCCTTGCGCCGGGCCTTCGCTTTCGGCGAAGAGCTGCACGAGACGGCCGTTCTGACGCTGGACAGCGGCGCGGTGCTGATGGTCGCCGAGGCCAGCGGCCGCCCGCTTGCCGAAGACGCGGCACCTGCGATCGCGCCGGACATTGCCGACGCCGCAACGCCGGCCGACGAGACGACGGCAGCGGAACAGCCGGACGAGGCCGGCCCTGTCGAGGCCGCCGCGCCCGTCCCCGCCGAAACCGTGACCGAGAGCGAGACAGAAACCGAAGCGCCGGCAGCGCCGACGCGCAGCCGCCTCAGCAGGGGCGGGCTTTTCGCCTTTGCCAGCGGCACGCGCTTTCTCCCGGCGGGCCGGACAGCAAGCGCCGAGCCTGCGGATATCCCACCCGCAGACGCGGGCGAACCGCTCCCCCCTGCTCCCGTGTCGCAGGAGATTGCCGCAGATGGCGACGGCGCCGATGCGGACACCGCCGAAACCGGAGACTCGGCGTCGCAGGCCCCTGTTCTCGAGACGACCGAAACGCTGGTCGCTGCGGCCGAGGCGGTCGTGATCGCCGACGAAGTGCCGGACGCGGCCCTTGCCGAGACCGCCCCGGAGGCGGACGAGGCGGATCTGCACGAGGAGGGCACGGGCGAAACACGCGAGGCCGACGAGATCGCGGCGCCCTCGCCCGTCCAGGAAGACATGCCTGTTCATGACGAGACCGCGCCCGCCATCGAGACAGTGGACAAGACACGTCTTGATGTGGAGGCCGAGCCGCAATCCGACGCCGATACCGAAATCGACGCCGGACACGGTGAGGCCACAACGCCTGTCGAGGCCCTACCTGCCGGCGCCCTGCCTGCCGGCGCCACGTCCGGTTTCGCCTTCGAGGCGCGCGAGCGGCCGGTGCGCTTTGCCTGGAAGATGGATATCGACCGGCGCTTCACCTTCATCTCGCCGGAGTTTGCCGAGGCGCTCGGCCCGCAGGCCGCCGATGTGGTCGGGCTCAGCTGGGAAGAGGTGGCCGAGAGGTTCGACCTCGATCAGGACGGCCGGGTTGCGGCCGCGCTGCGCCGCCGCGACACCTGGAGCGGACGCACCGTCGACTGGCCGGTCAGCGGTGCGGCCCTGCGCGTGCCCGTCGATATGGCGGCGCTGCCGGCCTTCGACCGCCAACGGGTGTTCGAGGGCTTCCGCGGGTTCGGCGTATGCCGTACCGGCGAGGCGTCACAGGATCCGGCGGCGACCGGCCTTGCGCTGACGCTGCGCGAGGACGCGCAAGCCGAGGCCGAAACCGGCGGCATCGAGACGCACGAACCGGAGACGCCCCCCGTCACGGAGACGGCGGAGACGGCCGACGCCGTGCCGCCGGCAGAAGACAGCACGACCGATCTTGCCGCCGTGTCGGCAGCCATGCTGGCCTCGGACCCGGAAGAGCACGCGGCCGAGCCCGCCCCCCGGGAACTGACCGCCGACGTTGCCGATCTGCTGGACCTGCCGGGCGCGCGGGAGATCGACGACATCCTCGCCGCGGACGATGCGGACACGATCGACGCGGCCTTCTCGCCGGTCGGCAGCGACGAAGCGAGCGTGCAAGAGACGCCCGACCAGCAGGGCGATGACGTGCAGGCCGATGAGCCGCCGGCCGCCCCTGCGGAACCGGTCCTTCCGGTTGCCGAGGGCGAGGCCACCTTCGCGCAGGACGAAGTGGAACCGGAAGCCCAGGGCGAACTCGGGACCGAAGCCGGGATTACGGCTGAGGCTGAAACTGAGGCTGGGGCTGAAACCGAGACTGGAGCAGAAGAGACCGCTCCCGCCGAAGACGAGGCCCAATCCGCCGATGAGACGGCCGCTCCGGTGGAAGCCGGCCTGCTGCCGCTGATCGAGCCGCAGGCACCGGTCCACACGCCGGACACCCGTTCAGACACCCGGTCGGGCACCGGGACCCCGGACCGCGAGGACGGCATTGCCGCGCGCCGCGACGACAGCCTCGAAACATCGCGCCTGTCCAAGCCCGAGCGCGAGGCCTTCCGCAAGATCGCCGAAGCGCTCGGCGCACGCAACGAGCCGGAGGAACCGGCCGCACCGCCTGCCGAGCCGACCCGCAGCGCAGCCCCTGCCCCGCAGGCGCCTGCGACCAATGACCCCGCCAAGGATGCGGCAAAGGACGCGGCAGCCGCCGCACCGGGACCGGTCGCCGCCTCCACGCCGGACACTGCCGGCATCGTCGGCGGACGCGAAGCCTCCAACGTTGCGAGCCTCGGCATCATCCCGCGCGTGCAGGCCCCGGCACCGCGCGCGGCGCGCACCAGCCTGCTCGACAAGCTGCCGGTCGGTGTCGCGATCATTGCCGGCGAGGATGTCGACTACGCCAATGCGACGCTGCTCGACCTGCTCGGCTATGCCGATCTCGACACGCTGAAATCCGTCGGCGGGCTCGACTCGGTCTTTGCCGAGCCCGAGGACTGGCCGAGCGCCCTGCCCGGCGCCATGACCGAGCGGACCATGCGCATCCGGCTCGCCGATGGCGGCACGAAGCCGGTGAAGGCGCGGCTGCACACGGTCCCGTGGAAGGAGGGCACGGCGCTGATGATGTCGCTGCTCGACCGGCACGACCCGGCGCAGGAAGCCGCGCTCGACCGCCTGCACGAGGCCCAGTCGTCGCTGGCGCTGGCCGAAGAGCACCTGGCCGAGATGGATGCGGTGCTGGAAACCGCGACGGACGGGGTGCTGATCCTCGACGAGGGCGGCCGCATCATGAAGGTGAACCGCTCGGCCGAGGCTCTGTTCGACGGGGCGCGCGAGAACATGATCGGCGCGCCGCTGACCGACTTCCTGGCCCCGGAAAGCCATCGGGACGCCAACGACTATCTGGACGGACTGGCCCGCAACGGCGTTGCCAGCGTGCTGAACGACGGGCGCGAGGTGATCGGCCAGCTGCGCTCCGGCGGGCTGATCCCGCTGTTCATGACCATCGGCCGGGTCGGCCACGGCTCGGAAGGGCCGCGCTTCTGCACGGTGCTGCGCGACATCACCCAGTGGAAGACGGCCGAGGAGGAACTGACCGACGCCAAGCGGCAGGCGGAAAACGCCAGCTCGCAGAAGTCGGACTTCCTGGCCAAGATCAGCCACGAGATCCGCACGCCGCTCAACGCGATCATCGGCTTTTCGGAAGTGATGATGGAGGAGCGCTTCGGCCCGGTCGGCAACGACCGCTACAAGGGCTACCTGCGCGACATCCACAATTCCGGCTCGCATATCATGAGCCTGATCAACGACCTGCTCGACCTGTCGAAGATCGAGGCGGGCAAGCTGGACCTGACCTTCGAGGCGGTGTCGGCCAACGACATCATCCGCGAATGCGTCGCCCTGATGCAGCCGCAGGCCAACCGGGAGCGCGTGATCATCCGCGCCAGCCTTCCGACCTCGGTGCCGAAGATCGTCGCCGACGGCCGTTCGGTGCGCCAGATCGTGCTGAACCTTCTGTCCAACGCCATCAAGTTCAACCAGCCGGGTGGACAGGTGATCGTCTCGACGGCGCTGGAGGACACAGGCGAGGTGATCCTGCGGGTGCGCGACACCGGAATGGGTATGAGCCACCAGGACCTGGCCGCGGCGATGGAGCCGTTCCGCCAGCTGCACACCGCCCGCCACGGCGGCGGCACCGGGCTCGGCCTGCCGCTGACCAAGGCGCTGGTGGAGGCGAACCGGGCGAGCTTCCGGATCGACTCGGAGGTCAATCACGGCACGCTGGTGGAGGTCACTTTCCCGCCGCAGCGCGTGCTGGCGGAGTAACCGGGGCCTTTCGCGTAGGCTCTGCGTGCGGGATGGGCGGGGATTGACCCGCCCCTCCGGGCGCGCCACTGTACCGGCCTCGCCAAACGGGAAGCTGCTTTGCAGGTCCCGCCACCGTTTTCCGGATCCGCCATGCTGACGCTTGCCGCCATCGAGGATGCCGCCGAGACCGTCTACCGGTCGATGCGCCCGACCCCGCAATATGCCTGGCCGCTGCTGGCGGACGCGGTGGGACGGAAGGTCTGGGTCAAGCACGAGAACCACACGCCGACCGGCGCCTTCAAGGTGCGCGGCGGACTGGTGATCACCAGCGGCATCGCGCGCAACTCGCCCGCCGGCACCGGCATCATCTCCGCCACCCGCGGCAATCACGGCCAGAGCCTTGCCTTCGCCTCGGCCCGCAACGGGCTGGCCTGCACCATCGTCGTCCCGCACGGCAATTCGGCCGAGAAGAATGCCGCGATGCGCGCCTTCGGGGCCGAGCTGATCGAGGCCGGCGGCGATTTCGACGAGGCCAAGCAGCATGCGATGGCGCTGGCGGACGAGCGCGGCCTGCTGATGGTGCCCAGCTTCCATCCCGATCTGGTGCGCGGCGTTGCCACCTACGCGATGGAGTTCTTCCGGGCGGCCGACGATCTCGACGTCGTCTATGTGCCGATCGGCCTCGGCTCGGGCATCTGCGGCATGATTTCGGCGCGCAACCTGCTAGGGCGGCGCACGCGCATCGTCGGCGTCGTGTCCGACAAGGCCGACGCCTATGCGCTGTCGCTGGAAAGCGGCCAGCGGGTGGAGACGGCAAGCGCCGTCACCTTCGCCGACGGCATGGCCGTGCGCGGGCCGGACGAGACCGCGCTGGCGGTCATTCGCGCCGGCGTCGACGACATCCTGCGCGTCAGCGACGAGGCGATTGCCGAGGCCGTGCGCCTGCTCTACCGCACCACGCACTCCGTGGCGGAAGGCTCGGGTGCAGCGGCCCTTGCCGCGCTGCTGCAGGACCAAAGGCGCGGAGAGGTCGCCGGCATCGTGCTCAGCGGGCAGAATATCGACACCGCCTGGATGGCCGAGATCCTGGCCGGCGGCACGCCTGCCGCGTGAGAAATCAGCGCGGCTTCCCGCAAGCCGCGAAAACTTGCCAAACACACTCACCTTAACTTAGAATAATTCTAAACTATTGATTTTGCAGGCGATTATTCTTGACACCAGAACTCCTGTTTATAGGATGCCAGCGCCTGACGAGGAATTGCCGCAACGGCAGTCCTGCGGGCCAATGCAACCGACATCAGGGCCTTGTCCCCTGATCGCTGGGAGATTTCCATGTTCCACAAGGTTTCCGCTCTGCGCACCGGCCTTCTGTCCGCCGCGCTTCTCGCATCCGCCGCGATCGCCACGCCGGCCGCTGCCGAGGGTGAGGTCAACATCTATTCCTATCGCCAGCCGTTCCTGATCGAGCCGCTGCTGGAGGCCTTCACCAAGGAAACCGGAATCAAGACCAACGTGATCTTTGCCGCCGACGGCCTTGCCGAGCGCATCCAGGCCGAGGGCGAGAACTCGCCGGCCGACGTGCTGCTGACGGTCGACATCGGCCGCCTCGACGGCGCCAAGGAAGCCGGCATCACGCAGCCGGTGACGTCCGAGGTCGTGAACGAGAACGTGCCGGCCGCGTTCCGCGATCCGGAGGGCCACTGGATCGGCCTGACCACCCGCGCGCGCATCGTCTACGCCTCCAAGGAGCGCGTGGAGCAGGACAGCATCACCTATGAGGAGCTGGCCGACCCGAAGTGGAAGGGCAAGATCTGCACCCGCTCCGGCCAGCACGTCTATAACGTCGCCCTGTTTGCCTCGATCGTCGCCAACAAGGGCGCCGAGGAAGCCGAGAAGTGGCTCGCCGACGTGCGCGACAACCTCGCCCGCAAGCCGACCGGCAACGACCGCAGCCAGGTCCAGGCGATCTTCGCCGGCGAATGCGACATCTCGCTCGGCAACACCTATTACATGGGTGCGATGCTGAACAACGAGAAGGAGCCGGAGCAGAAGGACTGGGCCAACTCGGTCAAGATCCTGTTCCCGAACACCGACGACCGCGGCACCCACGTGAACATCTCCGGCGTCGTGATGGCCAAGCATGCTCCGAACCCGGAAGCCGCCGTCAAGCTGATCGAGTTCCTCTCCTCCGAGGAGGCCCAGCACATCTACGCCGAGGCCAACAACGAGTACCCGGTGAAGCCGGGCGTCGAGATCTCCGAGCTGGTCGCCTCGTGGGGCGAGTTCAAGCCGGACACCCTGTCGCTCGACGAGATCGCCAAGAACCGCAAGACCGCCAGCGAGCTGGTCGACAAGGTCGGCTTCAACGACGGTCCGCAGAGCTAAGGCCGCGTCCTTTCACGCGCTGCCTCGAAACTCCGCGGCGCCCGGTCCTTGCGACCGGGCGCCGTTCTCCGTTTCCGGCCGATGCCGGAAAAGGCCCCCAGACCAGCCAGATCCGGGCCCGACCTGCCGGGTTTCGCTGATCAAGCCCCGTCAGATGCACCCATGAGCGACACTGCCCGCCTCGACGACATGACCGCGATCCCGGTCGCACCGCGCGCCTCGCGCAGCCTCGCCGACCGGCTGTGGCTCGTCGCGGGCCTCATCGTCGCCGGTCTGACGCTGCTGCCGATCGGCGCCCTCGTCGTTCTTGCCGCCCAGCCGACAGGCGATGTGTGGAGCCACCTGATCGGCACGGTGCTGCCACGCTCGCTCCAGACCACCTTCCTGCTGCTGCTCGGCGTCGGCCTGATCACGCTGGTGGTGGGCACGGGCACCGCCTGGCTCGTCACCATGTGCCGTTTTCCAGGCCGCGCCCTCTTCGATTGGGCGCTCCTGCTGCCGCTGGCGGTGCCGACCTACATCATCGCCTATACCTATGTGGAGATCCTCACCTTCACCGGGCCGGTGCAGAGCCTCGTCCGCGAGATCTTCGGCTTCCGCACCTCGCGGGAGTACTGGTTTCCGGAAATCCGCTCGCTCGGCGGCGCGATTTTCGTGATGGGCTTCGTGCTCTACCCGTATGTCTACCTGACGACGCGCGCCTCGCTGCTGCTGCAGTCGGCCTCGACGCTGGACGTGTCGCGCACGCTCGGCGCCGGCCCCATGCGCCTGTTCTTCCGTGTGGCGCTGCCGCTTGCCCGTCCGGCCATCGTCGTGGGCATCTCGCTCGCCCTGATGGAGTGCCTCAACGACATCGGCGCGGTGACCTTTTTCGGCGTCCATACGCTCAGCTTCTCGGTCTACGACACCTGGGTGCATCGCTCGAGCCTGGCCGGTGCGGCGCAGATCGCCTGCGCCATGCTGGCGCTGGTCTTCGCGCTGCTTTGGATGGAGCGGCGCGCCCGCAAGGGCCAGCGGTTCCACACTCCCTCGGCCAGCTACAAGACGCTGCCGAGCTACCGGCTGAGCGGGCCGCGGGCATGGCTTGCCACCGCCGCCTGCGCGCTGCCGATCCTGATCGGCTTCGTCTTCCCGGCCGCGCTGCTTGCCGACTATGCCAGCCGCCGGCTCGACGACCTGTTCGACCCGCGCCTGCTCGCGGCGATGCAGAACACGCTGGTCCTGTCGGTCTCCGCCGCCGTGCTGACCGTGGTGATCGGCGTGGTCCTGACCTATGCCCACCGCGTCCAGGCCAGCCGGACAACGCAGCTCTTCGGCCGCATCGCCTCGATCGGCTATGCCATTCCCGGCACGGTGCTTGCCGTCGGCATCCTGATCCCGCTGGCGAAGTTCGACAATTTCATCGACGGCATCGCCCGATCGACCTTCGGCTATTCCACCGGGCTGCTGCTGATCGGCTCGGGCACGGCACTGGTCTATGCCTACATGGTCCGCTTCCTGGCCGTCTCCTACGGCCAGATCGAGGGCGGCTTCGGCAAGGTGACGCCGCATCTCGACATGGCGGCGCGCACGCTGGGGCGCAGCTCCGGGCGGATCCTGTTCCAGGTACACCTGCCGATCCTGCGCCCTGTGCTGCTGACAGCGCTGCTGCTGGCCTTCGTCGACTGCATGAAGGAACTCCCCGCCACGATCCTGCTGCGCCCGTTCAATTTCGAGACGCTGGCGACGACGGTCTACAATGCCGCCTCGCGCGAGGCCTTCGGGGAAGGCGCCCTGCCGGCGCTGCTGATCGTGCTGGTCGGCCTGCTGCCGTCGATCCTGCTGGCGCGCACCTCCGCCCGCAGCTTCCGCGACAAGGGCAGCACGCGCCTTTGACGGATCCGGCCGGCTACCAGAGCCGGTCGCGCAGGGCGAACCAACTCATCGCCAGCACCAGGATCGGCCAGCGGAACGCCCGGCCGCCCGGGAATTTCGGCGGCGAGAGCTTCTCGAACACGTCGAACCGCTCGGCATCGCCCAGCATGGCGCTGGCCGCCGCATGACCGCAAAAGCCCGCCATCGCGACGCCGTGGCCGGAAAAGCCCGCCGCGACATAGACGCCCGGCGCCGTGCGCCGCAGGCACGGCATGCGCGAGGTCGTGACGCCGAGCGTGCCGCCCCAGGCATGGGAGACGGGCGCGGTGGCAAGCTGCGGATAGACATTGCTCAGATGCGAGCGCACGAAGGCGCGCAGGTCCGGCGGAAAGCCGCGCCGGTACGTCTCGCCGCCGCCGAACAGCAGCCGCAAGTCGCGGGTCAGGCGCCAGTAATAGACGACGAAACGGCTGTCGGAGACCGCCTCGCGGCCGGGGATCAGGTGATCGGCCGCCTCGCGCGACAGCGGCTCGGTGGTCAGGATGTAATTGTTGATCGGCATGACGCGGGCCTCGCTGTCGCGGTCGAGCCCGGCGAGATAACCGTTGCCGGCCAGAAGCACGCTGCCGGCGTCGATCTCGCCCTGCCCCGTCTCGACCAGAACCCGCCCGCCCGCATGCCGCAACGACACGGCATGGGTCGCCTCGTGCAGGACGGCGCCGGCTGCTTCCGCCGCATCGGCGAGCCCCTGGGCCAGCTTCAACGGGTGCAGATGCCCGGCCCCGCCATCGCGTACGCCCCCGAAATACTGCTTCGTGCCGATGGCAGCCGCCAGCTGCGCCCGGTCCAGCGGCGTGACCGCGTCATAGCCGTAGTCGCGGGCGAGCTTCTCGGCATAGTCCCATTCCTCGGCAACGAACCGCTCCTTGTGGGCGGCGTGGATCAGGCCTTCCGTCCAGTCGCAGTCGATGCCGAAGCGCTGCACCCGGTCGTGCAACAAGGCCTTGGCCTCCTCGGCGAAGGTCCAAAGCCGGCGGGCGGTGTCGAGGCCGTACTGCTTTTCCAGATGCGCCTGGTCGCGCCGCTGGCCGCTATGCAGCTGGCCGCCATTGCGCCCGCTGGCGCCCCAGCCGATGCGGTTCTGCTCGATCAGGACGACCGAGCGCCCCGCCTCGGCAAGGGTGATCGCCGCGTTGAGGCCGGTGAAGCCGCCGCCGATGATGGCCACGTCCGCCTGCCGCGCGCCGGCCAGCGCCGGGCGGACAGGACGGTCCTCTACGCTGGTCGCGTAGTAGGACGGAGCATGGGCATGGGCGATTTCGGTCACGTCCGCCTCCCCGCGGTTTGGTGTGCGGCGCGTCTCAGGCTGCGAGCCGGCCGTCCTTCTTCAGGGCTGCATAGGTCTCGTCCAGCGTGCGGGCGGCACGTGCGACGAGTTCATCCGCCTCCTCGTGGGTCAGCACCAGAGGCGGCGAGATGATCATGCTGTCGCGCACCGCGCGCATGACCAGCCCGTTGCCGAAGGCGATGTCGCGGCAGAGCGTGCCGACCTCGCCGACCGGCGCGAACTTGCGCGAGCGGTCGCCCTTGGCCGGCACCAGCTCCAGCGCGCCGACGAGACCGACCATGCGCGCCTCGCCGACCAGCGGATGGTCGCCCAGGCCCTTCCAGCGCTGCTGCAGATAGGGCCCGATATCATCGGCCACCCGCTCGACCAGCCGCTCGCGCACCATGATGTCGAGATTGGCGAGCGCCGCCGCGCAGCAGGCCGGATGACCGGAATAGGTGTAGCCGTGGTAGAACTCGCCGCCCTTTTCGATGAAGGCGTCCGCCACCCGGTCGGCGATCATCACGCCGCCGATCGGCAGGTAGCCGGAGGACAGGCCCTTGGCGATCGGCATCAGGTCCGGCTCGATACCGTAATGCTGCGAGCCGAACCAGCTGCCCAGGCGCCCGAAGCCGCAGATCACCTCGTCGGCGACCAAGAGAATGTCGCGCTCGCGGCAGATGCGGGCGACTTCCGGCCAGTAGCTGTCCGGCGGGATGATGACCCCGCCCGCGCCCTGGATCGGCTCGGCGATGAAGGCCGCCACCTTACCCTCGCCGAGGACGTCGATGGCGCGCTCCAGCTCGCGCGCTGCCCACAGGCCGAACTCGTCCGGCGACATCTCGCCGCCCTCGCCGAACCAGTAGGGCTGGGGGATGTGATGGACGCCGGGCACCGGCAGGTCGCCCTGCGCATGCATGCCGGTCATGCCGCCGAGGCTGGTGCCGGCCAGCGTGGAGCCGTGATAGCCGTTCCAGCGGCCGATGATCGTCTTCTTCTCCGGCTTGCCCATCAGGTCCCAATAGGTGCGGACCATGCGGAACACGGTGTCGTTCGCCTCCGAGCCGGAGGAGGTGAAGAACACGCGGTTGAACTGCGGCGGGCTAAGCTGCGCCAGACGCTCCGACAGGGCGATGACCGGCGGATGGCTGGTCTTGAAGAAGGTGTTGTAATAGTCGAGCTCGCGCATCTGCTTCTCGACCGCGTCGACGATCTCGCCGCGGCCGTGCCCGACCTGGCAGCACCAAAGGCCGGCCATGCCGTCGAGATAGCGGTTGCCGTCGCTGTCGGTCAGCCACACGCCCTCGGCCGAGGTGATGACGCGCACACCCTCCCGGTTCAGCGCCCCCGTGTCGGTGAAGGGGTGGAAATGATGCGCAGCGTCGCGGGCGCGCAGGTCGGAGGTCGGGTACAGGTTCGAGGCACCGGTCATGGTGGCGTCTCCCGGTTTTTCTGGTTGTCGATCTCGTTGCCCCGCCCGACGCGCGTCAGACGTTGAGCAGCAGGTATTCCCGCTCCCATGGGCTGATGACCTTCATGAAGGTCTCGAATTCTTCCTGCTTGATGGCGCGGTAGGTGGCGACGAACTTCTCGCCGAACACGTCGATCAGCTCCTCGCACTCGCCGAACAGCGCGACCGCCTCCAGCAGGCCGCGCGGCAGGGCGTGCATGTCCTCGCTGAAGTTGCCGCTGCGCGGCTCGTCCGGCGTCAGGCGCTGCTTGATGCCGAGATAGCCGCAGGCGAGCGACGCGGCGATGGCCAGATACGGATTGGCGTCGGACGAGGGAACGCGGTTCTCGAGCCGGCGGGCGCCGGGCTTGGAGTTCGGCACGCGCAGACCCACCGTCCGGTTGTCGTAGCCCCAGTGCACGTTGACCGGCGCCGTGGTGCCGCGGGTGAAGCGGCGGTAGGAGTTCACGTAAGGCGCCAGGATACAGGTCACCGCCGGCAGGTAGGCCTGGTGACCGGCGATGAAGGACAGAAACTCGCTGGTCGGCTCGCCGTCCTCGCGCGAGAAGATGTTGGTACCCTTGTCCGCGTCCATCACCGACTGGTGGATGTGCATGGACGAGCCGGGCTGGTTCGACATCGGCTTGGCCATGAAGGTCGCGTACATGTCGTGGCGCAGCGCCGCCTCGCGGATCGTGCGCTTGAACAGGAACACCTGATCGGCAAGCTCGAGCGGATGGCCGTGCCGGAGATTGATCTCCATCTGCGCGGCGCCTTCCTCGTGGATCAGGGTGTCGATCTCCAGACCCTGCGCCTCCGACAGGTCGTAGATGTCGTCGATCAGGTCGTCGAACTCGTTGAGCGCGGAAATCGAATAGGACTGGCGACCGACCTCCGGCCGGCCCGAGCGGCCCGTCGGCGGCTCCAGCGGATAGTCCGGATCGGTGTTCGGGCGGACCAGATAGAACTCCATTTCCGGGGCGACCAGCGGCGCCCAGCCCTCGTCCTCATAGAGCTGCAGCACGCGCTTGAGCACGTTGCGCGGCGCCGTCTCCACCGGAATGCCCTCGCGGGTGTAGGCGTCGTGGATCAGTTGGGCGGTCGGGTCGCTTTCCCAGGGCACGGCGGTCAGCGTCGAGTAGTCGGCGCGGAAGAACAGGTCGCCGTCGGTGGTGTTGTGCTGGAACCGCTCGTCGTCCGGCGGGTAATCGCCGGAAATGGTCTGGGCGAAGATCGAGGCGGGCATCGTCATGACCGGGCCGGAGAAGAACTTCTCCGTCGGCATCATCTTGCCGCGCGCCACGCCGGCAAGGTCGGGCACGATGCACTCGATGTCCTCGATCCCGCGCTCGGACAGCCACAGCTGGGCCGCGTCGAAGCTCTCGACGCCCCGGCGGCTGGCAATCTTCGGTGCGGATTTCTTCTTCTTGCTCACGGGTCTCGCCTTTCGGGCGCAGGGCACGCGGGGCAGCGGACACCTTTCCGCCTCCTCACCACATACGCTGCATTTTGTGATCACATTTTCAACGAGTCAATTGCCGGCGATCATTCGGCAACCGACGGCCCGCCATCGGGAAGCCCGGTGTCGAGCAGATCCATTCCGCAGCGGATGTCCGCCGCCACAGCCTCTCGCAGTGCCGCAGCATCGCGGGCCCGCACGGCGTCGATCGCCTCCTTGTGGTGATCGACGAGGGCCGACGTTCCCACCCGCCCGTAGACGGTGCGCATGAACGGGGCGAACTGCAACCACAGACTTTCGACCAGGGGAAGCAGCACCTGCGAGCCTGCCGCACGATAGATCGCGAAATGAAAGGAATGGTTGAGGCGCATGTAAGTCTCGGCATCCCCGCCATCCAGGCTGGCGTCGATACGGTCGTCGATGGCGGCAAGCCGCGCCGCATCGCGAGGCCCCAGATGCGCCGCTGCGGCATGGGCGAGCTCCGGCTCCAGCAGCACCCGTGCCTTGACGATCTCGGCAAGGCGCGGAGCGGTCATGGTCGGCACCTGGATGCGTCCATTGGAGCGAATCTCCAGCGCATGGCCGGCCGACAGCGCCCGCACCGCCTCGCGCACCGGCATCGGGCTGACCTTGAGTTCCTGCGCCAGCCCGCGCAGCGTGACAGCGCGCCCGGGAACGAAGCGTCCGGTCAGCAGCGCCTCGCGCACCGCCTGCTCGACCGTCTCGCGCAGGGAATGGCGCGCCGGCGCATCGGCAGTCTCCGGCGCGTCCTGCGCCTTTTGCGGACGGCTACGGTCAGCCATTTCCCTCGTTCCCTCCCGGCCTTGCTTGACAGCCTTGCCGCTACGTGATCACATTTTTGCATAAACGGCAATTCGCGCGGACCACAGATCCGCGCCCTGGAGGATCTGATGTTGCAGACCCATCGCACGGCCTGGCAGCGCCCGGCCGGCGGCGTCGACTGGCAGGAAGAAGTGGCCCGCTTCGAGGCGGAATATCCCGACCTCGACACGCTGGAGGTGATCCTGCCCGACAGCAACGGGGTTCTGCGCGGCAAGTGGCTGCCCGGCAGCGCGCTGCGCAAGGTGTTCGAAAGCGGCGTCGCCCTGCCCTTCTCGCTGTTCGGCCTCGATGTGTGGGGCCGCGAGGTCGAAGAGACCGGCATGCATATCGAGACCGGCGACAAGGACGGCGTGTGCTGGCCGGTGCCGGGCTCGCTGCGCGCCGTGCCGTGGGCCGAGCGCCCGACGGCGCAGGTACTGCTGTCGATGCACGACCGCGACGGCAGCGCCTTCATGTGCGATCCGCGCCACGTGCTGGCGCGCATGGCCAACCGGCTGGGCGAGCATGGACTGACGGCGACGGCCGCCTTCGAGCTCGAGTTCTACCTGTTCGAGGACAAGGACGACGGCGACTGGAGCAGCGCGCCGACGCCGGTCTTCTCCACCCATCTGGGCCCGGCGCGGCAGAACATGTATGCGCTGTCCGACCTCGAGGCATTGATGCCGCTGGTCGACGAGATCCGCCGCTCGGCCGATGCGCAGGACATTCCGGCCGACGCGGCCGTCTCCGAAGCCGCGCCCGGGCAGTTCGAGCTCAACCTGCACTACCAGCGCGATCCCTTGCGTGCCGCGGACGATGCGGTGCTGCTGCGCCGGCTGGTCGCGGGCGTCGCCCGCAAGCACAATCTCAAGGCCTCCTTCATGGCCAAGCCCTTCGTCGAGTGGCCGGGCAACGGCATGCACGTCCATGTCTCGATGGAGGACGGCACGGGCAACATCTTCGCCGATCCCGAGACCGGCGAGACGCGCCTCGGCTACGCGATCCGCGGGCTGCTCGACACGATGCCGGAAGCGCATCTGCTGTTCGTCTCCACCTTCAACGGCTTCCGCCGCATGCAGCCGGGCTCCTATGCGCCGACCTCGATCTGCTGGGGCTACGACAACCGCTCGGTCGCCTTGCGCGTGCCGGCCGGAACGCCGGCCTCGGCCCGGATCGAGCACCGGATCGCCGGTGCCGACGCCAATCCATACCTGGTGCTGAGCGGGGTGCTGGCGGGGATGATGCAGGGGGTGCTCGGCGAGTTGCCGCCGCCGCCGGCCGTGGACGGCAATGCCTACGAGAAAACCGCCCCGCGCCTGACGCCGTGGATGGACGAGGCGATCGACGCCTTCGCTGCCTCGCAGCGGATGAAGGACGCGGTCGGCGAGGAAATGCACAAGGTGCTGGTCGACATCAAGCGTCACGAACTCTTCGCATTCGGACGCGAGATTTCGTCACTGGAACGACAGACTTACCTGTAATCCGGCCGCGGCTGGGGAAATGCCTGTCCGTTGGGGAAGTTCGTGGCGATTGGCACGGATGCTCTCTTGAGGACGGGCGGCATCGCTTCTAGGCTGCGGGGCAGAGGGGCCGCACGCGGCCGACCATAAAGACACGATCCGGAACGGGCGCCAGCGTCCGCAGCCGGAAACGACAGGGGCCGGGGTGCGAGCCGCGCCGGCGCAGGCCAGACGGAGGGACTGATGAAGAAGCTGCTGTTCACCAGCGTCGCAATGCTCGGCGTGCTTGCCGCCACCGCGGCATCCGCCCAGGACCGCGAAGTGCGCGTCTACAACTGGTCGGACTATATCGACGAGTCGGTACTCGAGGAGTTCACCAAGGAGACCGGCATCAAGGTCGTCTACGACGTGTTCGACAGCAACGAGATGCTGGAGACCAAGCTGCTGGCCGGAGGCACCGGCTACGACGTCGTCGTGCCGACCGGAACCTTCCTCGGCCGCCAGATCCAGGCCGGCGTGTTCCAGAAGCTCGACAAGTCGAAGCTGCCGAACCTGAAGAACATGTGGCCCGAGATCTCCAGCCGCATCGAGAAGTTCGATCCGGGCAACGAGCATGCCATCAACTACATGTGGGGCACCACGGGCTTCGGCTACAATGTCGACAAGATCAAGGAGCGCATGCCGGACGCCCCGCTCGACAGCTGGGACATGATCTTCAAGCCGGAAGTGATCTCCAAGTTCGCCGATTGCGGCGTGCACCTGCTCGACACCGCCGACGAGATCTTTCCGGCCGCGCTGAACTATCTCGGGCTCGACCCCGACAGCGGCGATCCGGAAGACTTCAAGAAGGCCGGCGAACTTCTCATGAAGATCCGCCCCTACATCCAGAAGTTCCACTCGTCGGAATACATCAACGCGCTGGCCAATGGCGACATCTGCCTGGCCGTGGGCTGGTCCGGCGACGTTCTGCAGGCGCGCGACCGCGCCTCGGAGGCCAATAACGGCGTCACGGTCGAATACGTCATCCCCAAGGAGGGTGCGATGATGTGGTTCGACAACATGGCGATCCCGGCCGACGCGCCGCATGTGGAGGAGGCCCATGCCTTCCTCAACTTCATCATGAAGCCTGAAGTCGTCGCCAAGGCGACCAACTACGTCTTCTACGCCAACGGCAACAAGGCGAGCCAGGAGTTCGTCGACAAGGAAGTGCTGGACGATCCGGCGATCTACCCGAGCGCGGAGACCGTCGACAAGCTGTTCACCACCACCACCAAGTCGCCCCAGGCCATGCGGGCACGCACCCGCGAGTGGACCCGGGTCAAGACCGGCCAGTAAGGCGGATCTTCGTCCGGCCGCCGACCGGCGGCCGGGCCCTTTCCTCCCGTCGACGAGGGGGCTGACTTGGCAAAGAAACCGATCGGGCCGGTGCGCCGCGAATTCGCACCCTGGGACGACCCGCAGGCGAAGCCGTATATCGAATTCAGGAACGTTACCAAGACCTTCGGCGACTTTACCGCCGTCGACAACCTTTCTCTCAAGATCTACGAGCGCGAGTTCTTCGCCCTGCTCGGCGGCTCCGGCTGCGGCAAGACGACAATGATGCGCATGCTCGCCGGCTTCGAGACGCCGAACGCGGGCGAGATCTTTCTCGACGGGCAGAACCTTGCCGGGGTGCCGCCCTACAAGCGCCCCGTCAACATGATGTTCCAGTCCTACGCGCTGTTCCCGCACATGAGCGTGGAGGCGAATGTCGCCTTCGGCCTCAAGCAGGAGGGCATGCCGAAGGACCAGATCGCCGCGCGCGTGGAAGAAATGCTGAAGCTGGTGAAGCTGCAGGATTTCGCCAGGCGCAAGCCGCACCAGCTGTCCGGCGGCCAGAGGCAGCGCGTCGCGCTGGCCCGTTCGCTCGCCAAGAAGCCCAAGGTGCTGCTGCTCGACGAGCCGCTCGGCGCCCTCGACCGCAAGCTGCGCGAGGAGACCCAGTTCGAGCTCACCGACCTGCAATACGAGCTCGGCATGACCTTCCTTATCGTTACCCACGACCAGGAAGAGGCCATGACCATGGCCGACCGGATCGCCGTCATGGACCGCGGGCGGATCATCCAGATCGCCACGCCGGCGGAAATCTACGAGCTGCCGAACTCGCGCTTCGTGGCGGATTTCATCGGCGATATCAACCTGATGGAATGCAAGATCATGGAGCGCGGCAGCGAGCGCTCCCGCCTGAAGTCGGTGGAGTTCGGCTGCGACATCGAGGTGATGCAGCCGCTGGACGCGGCGGTCGGCGAGACGGTGTGGTTCGCGATCCGCCCCGAAAAGGTGCGCATTTCCTTCGACGAGCCGGCGAGCAAGATCAACGCGCTGACCGGCGAGGTCTGGGACATCGCCTATCTCGGCGACGTGTCGATCTACCACACCCATATCGCCAACGAGCAGACCGTGCGGGCGACCGTCGCCAACCGCTCGCGCGTCGTCGAGCGGCCGGTCGGCTGGGACGACAAGGTCTGGCTGTCCTGGGACGCGGATGCCGGGGTCATTCTGACGAAGTGACGCCGTCCGGCGCGCCATGAGGCAGCCGGACTCAACGGGGAGACGACACGATGCCCGAGCAGGTGAGCACGAGACCCAGGCGCGGCCTCGGCGGCTGGTTGCTGATCGCCGTGCCCTATGCGTGGCTGCTGTTCTTCTTCCTGGCGCCGTTCTTCATCGTCTTCAAGATCTCGCTGTCGGAGATCGCCGTCGCGATCCCGCCCTACATGCCGACCTTCGACCCGGCCGCCGGCTGGGACGGGCTCATGAAGATGCTCGGCGGACTGTCGTTCGGAAACTATGTCTGGCTGACCCAGGACGACCTGTACTGGAAGTCCTACCTCTCCAGCGTCTCGATCGCGGCCGTTTCGACGCTGATTACGCTGCTGGTCGGCTTTCCCATCGCCTACGGCATGGCGCGCGCGCCGAAGGAGTGGCGCACGACGCTGCTGATGCTGGTGATCCTGCCGTTCTGGACCAGCTTCCTGATCCGCGTCTACGCCTGGATCGGCATCCTGAAGAACGAAGGGCTGCTCAACCAGTTTCTCATGTGGCTGGGGCTGATCGACCAGCCGCTGACGATCCTCAACACCAACATCGCGGTCTATATCGGTATCGTCTACTCGTACCTGCCGTTCCTGGTGCTGCCGCTCTACGCCAACCTGGAAAAGCTGGATACCAGCCTGCTGGAAGCGGCCGCGGACCTCGGCTGCCCGCCCTGGCGCAGCTTCTGGACGATCACGGTGCCGCTGGCGATCCCGGGCGTCATCGCCGGCTGTTTCCTGGTCTTCATTCCGGCCGTCGGCGAGTTTGTCATTCCGGACCTTTTGGGCGGCTCGGAAACCCTGATGATCGGCAAGACGCTGTGGATGGAGTTCTTCACCAACCGCGACTGGCCGGTCTCCTCGGCGGTTGCCGTCATTCTCCTGCTCATCCTGGTGGTGCCGATCGTGCTGTTCCAGAACCAGCAGCAGAAAGCCGCGGAGAAAGGCCTGTGAGCACCCGACCGACAGACCCGGACGCGGCCGGCACGCGCGAAAGGACGGCACGATGAGACAGGGGCCGAGCTGGTTCAACGTCACCTCGCTGGTGCTGGGATTTTCCTTCCTGTACCTGCCGATCGTGCTGCTGGTGATCTACTCGTTCAACGACTCGCGGCTCGTCACCGTGTGGGGCGGCTTCTCGACGAGATGGTACGGCACGCTGCTCGGCAACCAGCAGCTCCTCGATGCCGCCTGGGTGACCGTGCGGGTCGCCTTCGCCTCGGCGACCATCGCCACGGTGCTGGGCACGCTGGCCGCGCTGGTGCTGGTGCGCTCGGGCCGGTTCGTCGGCCGAAGCCTGTTTTCCGGCATGGTCTACGCGCCGCTGGTGATGCCGGAGGTGATCCTGGGCCTCTCCCTGCTGCTGCTCTTCGTCGCCATCGACCAGGCCCGCGGCTTCTGGACGATCATGATCGCGCACACGACCTTTGCCATGTGCTACGTGGCGGTTGTGGTGCAGTCGCGCCTTGCCGGCTTCGACCGGTCGCTGGAGGAAGCAGCGCAGGACCTGGGCTGCCCGCCGGCGCGCACCTTCTTCTCGATCACCCTGCCGATCATCCTGCCGGGCGTCGTCGCCGGCTGGATGCTGGCCTTCACCCTGTCGCTCGACGACCTGGTCATCGCCAGCTTCACCACCGGTCCGGAAGCCACGACCCTGCCGATGAAAATCTACTCGCAGGTGCGCCTCGGCGTGACGCCGGAGATCAACGCGGTCTGCACGATCCTGGTCGGTGTGGTGACGGTGGTGGTGGTCTGTACCTCGCTGCTGACCAAGCGGCGCGAGGTGCGGCGCGCACAGGACATGCGGCGGGCCGAAGCGCAGGGCTGACCTGGGATCAGAACACCAGCCGTTTTCGCCGGTTACGGCGCGCCGATGCCGGTCATGTCCGGCAGGAGGCTCGGCCGGGCGAGCGTGCCGCGCACCAGCACCGGAATGCCGCCGGAAGCCTGTCCCACTGCAGGATCGGGCGCTGCCGTCGTTGGCGCGCCGGGCGCGGGATCGGCCGCAACCGGGCGCGGCAGCAGCCTGCCGCGCAGCGACAGCGACACATCGGCCAGCGACAGGCGCCCGGCGAGCCGCAAGAGATGCTTGCCCGACCAAACCTCGACATCGCTGAGGCGCATCTCCTGCCCTTCCATGCCGCCGCGTCCGGTCACGCGCTCGAGCACCAGCGAGGAGGCGGACGAGCCTGCCTCGCTTGCCGAGGCCGCAAGCCGGGCCAGCACCTCGCCGCCGGCCGGATAGGTGGCGTTTTCGAGCAGAAGATGGGCCTCGCCGCCGGCCGATCCCAGGATCGAGGCGAGGGTCTGCCCCTTGCCGGTGCGGCCGAGACGGAAGGTCAGCGCCCCCGACTGCGGCATCGTCACCACCTCGAGCGCAGGAAGCTGGCGTACGTCCAGCTTCTTGGCGATGGCGCTCGCCGCAAGGTCGAACGTGTCGCCGCCCGCCGGCTTCAGCCGGGCCGTCGCCTCCAGCGTGCCGCCGGCAACCGGCGTTTCGCTGAGGTCGAGCGACAGGTCGCCGTCGCGCAGCAACAGCGCGATGGCGCTCGGACCGCCCGACAGCGGGCCGGCAATGAAGCGGTTCGCCGACAGGCGCAGGTCGATATCGGCCGACTGCAGCAAGCCCGACAGGGACCGGTCGCGCAGGCTGTCGCCCTGCGGCGCCTCGTCCTCGACGCCGGCCAGGCTGCGCAGCTCGCCGAGATAGGCGGAAAGGTCGAACTGTTCGAAGGCGAGCGTTCCCTCCAGCCGCGGCCGCGTGGCGCCGAGCCCGAAACCGAGGCGGCCCTCGCCGACATTGCCGTCGAGCTCCAGACGCGCCGTGTCGAGCTCCAGGCGGGAGAAGTCGAGCGCGCCATCGCCGGTGATCCGCAAGGCGCCGAAGCTCGCCTCTCCGACCAGCGTCTTGCCGAAGCGGGCGACCAGCCCGCGCAAGTCGCTGGTATTGAAATCGAAATTTCCCTCGATCCGGGCCGCTTCCGGGTTGCGGACCGCCCCGCTCATGCGGAAGCCGGCAAGCGGCGAGACCACGGATACGGCCACCGGCCCGCTGGCCGTGCCGGTCAGGATGCCGCGATGTCCGAGAGTGATGCCGAATTCGACCGTCTGGTCGCCGGCCTCCACTGACCCGCGAAGGGTACCGCCCTCGCCCGAGGGGGCAAGACGGAAGGCGAAGGCTCCAAGGCGCGGCTTGTCGGACGCACCCCAGCTGATCGCATCGCCGGACACGGTGACCTGCGCCCCGAGAACCCGCGACAGATCGCGGCCGAGGCCCGCAAGGGTGCCGTCCGCCGGATCGGCCCCGGCAAGGTGAAGCCGCGCGCCTTCCAGCTGGAAAGACGACAGACGCACCTCGCCCCAAAGGAGGCCGGCAGGATCTATCCCCGCAACCATGCGCTCGGCCGCCAGCGTCCAGCGGCCGCCCTGCCCTTGCCAGCGGACGCCGCCAAGCACCAGAGCGGGCCCTTGCGCGAGCGAAACGGCCGGCGTGCCGGCAAGGCGCAGCGTGCCGCCGAGCCGGGCCGCCAGGCTCGCCTCGACGCGCTCGCGCGAGACCTCGCGCGAGATCAGGAGATAGCCGGCGATGCCCGCCACCGCGACGAGGACAAGGGCTGCAAGGAGGATCGCCACCAGGCGCTTCATGACACAATCCGGCCAGCGCCGTCCGGCGCATCGTCTTCAACGTGGGAGGCCGCGGCGCACCACGCCGCATCCTGCATCGGGATAGGAGTTCGCGGCACGCGGTTCAAGACGAAACCGCAGGAAATCCCGGGCCGAATGGATGGCGCTTGAGATCACCGGTGAGGGAAGGTATCACAGGGCGCCTGACGAAAGGTTCATGTTGGACGGGCGGCGCTCGCGCCCCTGCCCCGTCCGCAGGACCCGTTGCGAGGAGACGCTGATGCGAGGAGACGCCAGATGAATAAGGTATACCCCAACGCGGCCGCCGCGCTTGAGGGACTGACGTTTGACGGCATGACTGTGATGGCCGGCGGATTCGGTCTTTGCGGCATTCCGGAGAACCTGATCGCGGCGCTGCGCGACAGCGGTGCGAAGAACATCACGGCGATTTCCAACAATGCCGGTGTCGACGATTTCGGCCTTGGCCTGCTGCTGCAGACGCGCCAGATCAGCAAAATGATCTCCTCGTATGTCGGCGAGAATGCTACTTTCGAGCGTCAGTACCTCAACGGCGAGCTGGAGCTGGAGTTCAACCCGCAGGGCACCCTGGCCGAGCGCATCCGCGCCGGCGGCGCCGGCATTCCGGGCTTCTACACCAAGACCGGCGTCGGCACGCTGATCGCGGAAGGCAAGGAGCACAAGGACTTCAACGGCGAGACCTACATCCTGGAGACCGGACTGGTCGCCGATGTGTCGCTGGTGAAGGCCTGGAAGGCCGATCCGGAAGGCAACCTGATCTACCGGAAGACCGCTCGCAACTTCAATCCGATGATGGCGACCGCCGGCAAGACGACCCTTGTCGAGGTGGAAGAGATCGTCGGGCTCGGCGAACTCGATCCCGACACCATCCACACGCCCGGCATCTTCGTCGACCGCATCATTCTCGGCCAGCACGAGAAGCGGATCGAGAAGCGCACCACCCGCGCCGCCTGAGGACAAGGAGAAGAACAATGGCCTGGACTCGCGACGAAATGGCCCAGCGGGCCGCGCAGGAGCTGGAGGACGGCTTCTACGTCAATCTCGGCATCGGCATCCCGACGCTGGTCTCGAACTACATTCCCGAAGGCGTCCACGTCACGCTCCAGTCGGAGAACGGCATGCTCGGCATGGGCCCGTTCCCGACCGAGAACGAGGTGGATGCGGACCTGATCAACGCCGGCAAGCAGACGATCACCGAGCTGCCGCAGACGAGCTATTTCTCGTCCGCCGACAGCTTCGGCATGATCCGCGGCGGCCATATCGACCTGTCGATCCTGGGCGCCATGGAAGTGTCCGAGAAGGGCGATCTCGCCAACTGGATGATCCCTGGCAAGATGGTCAAGGGCATGGGCGGCGCCATGGACCTGGTCGCCGGCGTCAAGCGCGTCGTGGTGATCATGGACCACACGTCCAAGTCGGGCGACCCGAAGCTGCTGCCCGAGTGCACCCTGCCGCTGACCGGCGTCAACTGCGTGCACCGGATCATCACCAACCTGGGCGTCTTCGACGTGACCGAGGACGGTCTGGTGCTGGTGGAACTGGCCAAGGACGTGACCGCGGACGAGGTCAAGGCCAGCACCACGGCCAAGCTGACCATTCCGGCCTGATGAGCCGGTAATGATCCGGCCCAATCGGCCGGATCATCTGCAAGACCAGCAAAGGCGGACGGGACCTCCCGTCCGCCTTTTTGTTTGGGCCGGGATGGCCGGCGGCGATGAAGCGCGAGCCGTGCGAAGGCGCCGTGCAATTTCGAGAAAAGTTGCGCAGGATTTTGCAAAATCCCGTCTCAATAACCGCGGGATTTGCGTTTTTCCGCGCAAACACGACAATCTGCGGATGCAGCGCGCAGGCGCAGGCTCAGCGACTTATCCCCGGACACGGGCCGGAACGAAGGCCCTCTCGGTATCGGATGGCGGACGCAGCATCCCGCGCGCACTATCCCCGCCGTCGTCCTGTTTTGTCCCCTCGCTGAGCCAAGCGCCGGATTTCAGACGAATTTCGGCCGAAGCAGCCGCCCGCATCATCGGCGGAAACGCGATTCGGTAAACGTTTCCTTCACCGATCCCGGACAATGGTCGTGGTCCCTGGGAGAGAGTTGGGGCGTGCGAGATGGGACAAGTTCTGCTTGTAGAGGATGCGTCATTCTTCGAGCGGGTCATTCGCCGTCAGTTGAGCGAGCTGCACGGGCTGGAGGTTGTTTCCGCAACGACACGGGCGGAGGCCGAGGCCCTGTTGGCGCGACCCGATTTCAAGCCGGTGGTGGCCCTGGTCGACCTGACCCTGCCGGACGCGCCCGACGGCGAGATCGTCGACGTGACGCTGAACGCGCAGCTGCCGACCATCGTGTTTTCCGGACGCTTCGACGAGAAGCTGCGGCACACGCTGCTGAACAAGGGCGTGGTCGACTACATCCTGAAGGACAGCCCGGCGAGCCTGACCTACCTGACGACGCTGGTGCAGCGCGTCCATGCCAACCGCCATATCGATGCGTTGGTGATCGACGACAGCCGGGTCGACACGGAAGTGATCGCCCGGCGCCTGTCGCTCTACCAGCTGCGGGTGCATACCGCGCCGGACCACAAGACCGCCATCGACCTGCTGGACACGTTCGAGAACCTGCGGCTGGTGGTGCTGGACTATGTGATGCCGCGGATCGACGGGTTCGAGGTGCTGCGCGCGGTGCGCGGGCGCTTCACCATGAACGAGCTGGCCGTGATCGGCCTGTCGGGAAAAGCCGGCCCCGAGGTGATCGCCCGCTTCCTGAAATCGGGCGCCAACGACTTCCTGCCGAAGTCCTGCACGCCTGAAGAGTTCATGCTGCGAATCTCGCAGAACCTCGACATGCTGGACCGGATCCAGACCCTGTCGGGCATGGCGCATGGCGACGCGTTGAGCGGGCTGTCGAACCGCCGCCACCTGTTTTCCGAGGGCAATGGCATGTTCGAGCGGGCGCGCCGCGCCGGCGAGACTGTGACCGTGGCGGCCATCGACATCGATACGTTCAAGTCCGTCAACGACCGGTTCGGCCACGAACAGGGCGACGAGCTGATCCGTCTGTTCGGCATGCTGCTGCGCGAGCACTGCCCGCAGCGCGCTTTCCCGGCGCGCCTGGGCGGCGACGAATTCTGCGTACTGCTGCCCGGCCTCGAACCGGCCGACGGCGTCGCCTTCATCGACAAGGTGCGCAAGGAGCTGGCCGAGCTGACCGGCCGCGAGGGGCCGCTGCGCTCGCTCGGCAATGTGACGATCAGCGTCGGCCTGTCGAACGGCACCGAGCCGAACCTGCAGTCGGCCATGCGGATCGCCGACATGCGGCTTTACGAGGCCAAGCATGGCGGGCGCAACCGCACGGTCGCGTCCTGATCTCCAGATCCTGCTGAAAGCGGAGCCGGTCGGCGGCTCAGCGGCCGCCGAGCGCCTTGTAGATGCGCTGGCCCGGACGACCCGTGACCGGCATCCCAAAGCGTGCCTCGGCCTTGCTGATGCCTTCGCGGGTCGCGGCGCCCACCCGTCCGTCGGCCTCGCCGATATCGTAGCCGGCGCGCAGCAGCAGCTTTTGCAGCTCCAGCCGCTCCTTGCGCGACAGGCCCGGATCGCTGGTCGGCCAGGCGACCTGGAACGGCCCGCCGCCGCGCAGCCGGTCGGCGAGATGCGAGATCGCCAGCGCGTAGCTCTCCGCGACATTGTAGGTGTAGATCGCATCGAAATTGCTGAAGACGAGGAAGGCGGGCCCTTCCGCGCCGGCGGGCAGCAGCAGGCCGGCCTTCGCCGCGCCGGTCAGATCGCCCCCGTCGAGATGGCGGATGCCGCGCTTGCCCCACTCGGTGACCGAGACCTTGGACTTGCGGCCCGAGGGACCGCGATAGCCGGCCGGCACCTTGACCTCATAACCCCAGGGCATGCCGGTGACCCAGCCGGCGTTCTTGAGATAGTTGGCGGTGGAGGCGAGCGCGTCCGGCACCGAGTTGACCAGATCCTTGCGCCCGTCCCGATCGAAGTCGACCGCAAGACGGCGATAGGTGGAGGGCATGAACTGGGTCTGGCCAAAGGCACCGGCCCAGGAGCCCTGCAGGTCGGCAAGGCGCACGTCGCCGCGGTCGACGATCTTGAGGATCTCGATCAGCTCAGAGCGGAAATACTTCGCCCGCCGGCCGGAACAGCCGACATTGGCCAGCGCATGGGGAACGTGGAAGTCGCCGCGGAACTGGCCGAAATCGCTCTCGACGCCCCACACGGCAACGACGATGTGGCGGTCGATACCGTAGGTCTTCTCGACCTGCTCCAGCACGCGGGCATGACGGGACAGCATCTTGCGCCCGTCGGCGATGCGCTCGGCATCGACGAGGAAGGCGAGGTAGTCCCAGATCGGCGTCTTGTATTCCGGCTGGCTGGTGGAAAAGCGCACGGCCTTTTCGTCATAGGCGACATTGGCGAGCGCGGCGTCCACCGTGCGCTGGCTGACGCCGGCCTTCACGGCCTCGGCACGCATCTGCGGCAGGCAGCTTTCCAGCGAGGCGGCCGCGGGCGACGCGCCGAGCGCCAGCGCCAGCAACGAGCCGGCGAGCACCGGCACCGCGCCCCGCGCCTTTGCGGGCCCCGCCCGAGAGCGCCCCATTCCTGCAATCGACCCCAGCCCGATCCGCCGCATCCCGTGCTCCCACCGTCCGAAAAAGACGGCTTCGATGAGGCCGCGACATCTTGTCAGCAGGATGGCGGAGAGGTCAGACTTTCAGCGAAAGCTTGCCGAAATTTCCGCCGGTATAGAGCAGGTTCAGCACCTGCGGGAAGGCGTCCACCCCGCCCTCGCGCACGTCCTCGCGGAACTTCAGCCGCCCTTGCGAGACCCATTGCGACAGGTCGGCAAGGGCGACCGGGTTTTCGCGGATGAAGTCGAAGACGATGAAGCCCTGCATGCGCAGCCGCTGGGTCAGCAGAAACCGCAGGTTGGCGGGACCCGGCTGCGGCGTCGTCGCGTTGTAGGCCGAGATCAGGCCGCAGACGGCAATGCGCCCGAACGTGTTCATCTGCGCCAGCACCGTGTCGAGGATCTCGCCGCCGACATTCTCGAAATTGACGTCGATGCCCCCCGGACAGGCAGCGGCCAGATCGGCGGCAAGATTGCCGGCCTTGTAGTCGACCGCCGCGTCGAACCCGTCCTCCTCGACCAGCGCCCGGCACTTTTCAGGTCCACCGGCGATGCCGACCGCCCGACAGCCCTTGATCCTGGCGATCTGGCCGACGATGGAGCCGACCGCGCCGGAGGCGGCGGAAACGACCACCGTGTCGCCCTCCTTCGCCTCGGCAACGCGCAGCAGGCCGAAATAGGCGGTCAGGCCCGGCATGCCGAGGCCACCGATCCAGCTTTGCAGCGGAGCGATCGAGGTGTCGGCGCGCTGCACGCCCTTGCCGTCCGACACGGCATGGGTCTGCACGCCGAACAGGCCGACGACGGCCTCGCCCTCCTGAAAGTCGGGATTGCGCGAGGCCTCCACGACACCGGCAGAAAAGGAGCGCATGACATCGCCGAGGCCAACGGGCGGCACGTAGGACTTGCCCTCATTGACCCAGCCGCGCATGGCCGGGTCCAGCGAGACATGGCTGATGCGGACGCGGAACTCGCCCTCCCCCGGCTCCGGCAGCGGCTCGTCCCGGATCTCGAAGCAATCCGGCGTGACAAGGCCCGGGGCCGGGCGCTTGACCAGACGCACGACGCGGTTCATCGGCATGGCGGTCCCTTTTCGCGTGTTGGAGATACGATAGCGGCAAGGCTACGAGAAAAGCTCGGGCGCGCGCAACATCAGGGCCTGAACCAGGATCAGCGTCTTGGCGTCGTGGAGGCTGCCCTCCTGCACCGCTTCGCCGAGGCGGGCGATGGGCCATTCCAGCACCTCGATCTCCTCGCCCTCCTCGGCAAGGCCGCCGCCGCTGGAGACGACATCACCGGCGCCGTAGCGGGCAAGATAGAGACTGAGCCGTTCGGTGATGGCGCCGGGCGAGGGAAAGACGTCGGCGACGTGTTCCAGCTCGCCGACCTTGACGCCGACTTCCTCGGCGGCCTCGCGGCGGGCGGCCTCGTCGGCGACCTCGCCTTCGTCGATGTAACCGGCCGGCACTTCCTCCAGGTAACCGTCGTGATCGCCGCGGGCGAAAAGCGGTACGCGGAGCTGGCGGGCGAGCAAGGCGACCCGCCGCACCGGATCATAGGGAAGAACGGCGACGACATCGCGCCGTGCCTGAAACTCTCTTGAAATCTCAATATTGCCGCCGGAGGCCAGCGGCTGTTCGACAACCATCTCTCGGTAGGTGCCGAAGCCCTCGTAGAGGCTGCGCTCCGAAATCACGCGCACAGCCTCTTCCCCATCCCGTTCGGCCGGGTCCTGCCTGTCTTCTTTTTGCATAAACTCTCCCGATGCGCCGCGACACGGCGTCACACTCATGTCAGCCACGGGCAAGCAGCGCAAGGGGGGCAAAAGTCGTCAGCCGACGAAGGCCCTTTCGATGACGAACTCGGCCGGGCGGTTGTTGGCCCCCTCGGTCAGGCCGGCAGCCTCGAGCAGCGCCTTGGTGTCCTTGAGCATCGCCATCGAGCCGCAGATCATCGCCCGGTCGGTTTCCGGGTCGAGCGGCGGCACGCCGAGCGCGCGGAACAGGTCGCCATTCTCGATCAGGGTGGTGATGCGGCCGGTATGCTCGTGCGGCTCGCGGGTGGTCGAGGTGAACAGGCGCAGCTGGCTGGCCGCGAGCTCGCCGATCAGCGGGTCATCGCGGGTGGCGGCCACCGTCTGCTGCGAATAGGCGAGCTCCGCCACGAAGCGGCACGAGTGGGTGACGATCACCTCCTCGAACTTCTCGTAGGTCTCCGGATCGCGGATCAGGCTGGCGAAGGGCGCAAAGCCGGTGCCGGTGGAGAACATGTAGAGGCGCTTGCCGGAAACCAGCGCGTCGTTGACGAGCGTGCCGGTCGGCTTCTTCTTCATCAGGACCTTGTCGCCGACCTTGATCTTCTGCAGATGCTGGGTCAGCGGGCCGTCGGGAACCTTGATCGAGAAGAACTCCAGCTCCTCGTCCCAGGACGGAGAGGCGATGGAATAGGCGCGGAAGACCGGCTTGTCGCCGACCATCAGGCCGATCATCACGAACTCTCCCGAACGGAAGCGGAAGCTCGCAGGGCGCGTCATGCGGAAGCGGAACAGGTCGTCCGTGTAGTGCTGAACCTCGGTCACCGTCTCGGCGGTGGCGCCGGCGGGTACGGCGTCGGCGAGATCGCCGGCAAGATTGACCACATTCATGCGTTGCATCCTCACTACATGTCGAACAATACGTGTACCCGAATGTCCGGCGGCAGAATAGCCAAACGGCGCGCCGGCGACATCAGGAAAGCTGCGCACCTGCCGGGCGCCGGGCCCAGTAGCGCGCGCCAGCAGGCACCTCGCCTGCCCGTTCCGCAGGTTGGAGGTATAGTGGCACGTCGACGTCGTGGCCAGCCTCCAGCGCCCGGATCGTCGGCTCGTTGACGACCGAAAACGCATCGAACCCGACCCGCCGCATCAACGGGATCTGGTCGAGCAGCACGTCGCCGCTCGCCCGGACCTCGCCGGCAAAGCCGTAGCGCTGGCGCAGCAGGCGGGCGGTGGAGTAGCCGCGCCCGTCGGAAAACTTGGCGAAGTCCACCACCACCAGCTCCAGCGCGGCGAGATGGCCGGCAAGGCTCGCCGGATCGTCGCCCGCCTTGACCAGCGGCGCAAGCTTGACGCCCTGCGGCAGATCGGCCGCCGCCTCCAGGAAGCGGGCCAGCGGCACGACGAACGCGCCTTCCGCCGGCAGCTCGGCCTCGTCGTCCAGATGGGTCCACGTGTCGGCGACGAAGCCGCCGTTACGGTAAAGTCTTGCCGCCATGGTCAGATCCCGGCTCCCTGTTCGTTCTCCATCGGCAGGGCCAGATGAATGCCGCATTCCGTCTTGTCGCGCCCCCGCCAGCGGCCGGCGCGCGGGTCCTCGCCCTCTGCCACCGGGCTGGTGCAGGGCATGCAGCCGATGGACGGGTAGCCCCTGGCGACCAGCGGGTGGCTGGGCAGGTTCTGCGCCTGCGCATAGGCGCGCAGGTCCGACGGGTCCCAGTCGGCCAGCGGGTTGACCTTGATACGCTCGCCATCGACCTCGAAGACCGGGATGTTGGAGCGGGTGCTCGCCTGAAAGCGCTTGCGCCCGGAGATCCAGGCGTCGAAGCCCTTGAGCGCGCGCGCCAGCGGGCGGACCTTGCGGATCTCGCAGCAGGCGTCCGTATCGCTCATCCACAGCATGCCGGCCGGATCGACGGCCTCGAGATCCGCCGGATCGGGCGCAAGGGTGCGCACGTCCGAAAGGCCGAACTGCTCGACCAGCAGGTCGCGGTAGCGCAGCGTGTCGGGAAACAGCTTGCCGGTGTCGATGAACAGCACGGGGATCGTCCGGTCGACGCGCGAAACGAGGTGCAGGAGCACCGCCGCTTCCGCGCCGAAGGAGGAAACCATCGCCAGCCGGTCGCCGAAGCGGCCGCGCGCGGCGGCGATCACCGCCTCCGCCGAGGCCGAGACGAACCGGTCGGCGAGCCAGGCCGCGTCGAGGGCCGGCGTCGGCAGGTCCTCGCGGACCGCATAGGCCTCACGCAGTGCCATAGAGCGCCTCCTTGAACGGTTGATCGCCGACACGGCGATAGGCGGCCAGGAAGTCTTCCTGCGGGGTTTCGCGCAGGCCGACATAGGTGTCGACGACCTTCTCGATCGCATCGACGACCTCGTCATACGAGAAGCCGCGACCGATGATCTCGCCGACCGAGGTGTTCTCGTCGGCCGAGCCGCCAAGGGTGATCTGGTAGTATTCCTCGCCCTTCTTCTCGACGCCGAGAATGCCGATATGGCCGACATGGTGATGGCCGCAGGCATTGATGCAGCCGGAGATCTTGATCTTGAGATCGCCGATCTCGCGCTGACGCTCGGGCGAGGCGAAGCGCTCGGAAATGCGCTGCGCGACCGGGATCGAGCGGGCGGTGGCAAGGGCGCAATAGTCGAGCCCCGGGCAGGCGATAATGTCCGTCACTAGGCCCGCATTGGCCTCGCCGAGGCCCGCTGCGACCAGCGCGGCGTGGATCGCCGGGATGTCGCGGCGACGCACATGCGGCAGCACCAGGTTCTGCTCGTGGCTGACGCGGATCTCGTCATGGCCATAACGCTCTGCAAGGTCGGCGACGACCTCCATCTGCTCGGCCGTGGCATCGCCCGGCGCCTTGCCGATGGGCTTCAGCGAGATGGTGAGGCTGGCATAGCCGGGGGCGCGGTGCGGATGGACGTTGCGCGCGGCGAATGCCTCCAGCTGCGGATCGGCGGCGATGGCCGCGTCCAGCACCGCCTCGTCCCCGACCGCGACATCGAAGGCCGGGGGCGCGAAATAGGCGGTGATGCGCTCGATCTCCGAGGCCGGCAGCGTCAGGACACCGTCGCGGATCTCGGCGAATTCGGCCTCGATATCGGCCTTCAGCTCCTCAAGGCCGGTCTCGTGAACCAGGATCTTGATGCGGGCCTTGTACTTGTTGTCGCGCCGGCCGTAGCGGTTGTAGACGCGCAGGATCGCCTCGCTGTAGGCGAGCAGGTCCGCCTCGGGCAGGAACTCGCGCACCAGCCGGCCGACCATCGGGGTACGGCCAAGGCCGCCGCCGACGAAGACGCGAAAGCCGACACTGCCGTCAGCATCGCGCACCGCCTGCAGGCCGATATCGTGCACCTGCACCGCCGCGCGGTCGTGCGGGGCGCCGGTGACCGCGATCTTGAACTTGCGCGGCAGATACGAGAACTCCGGATGCAGCGAGGACCACTGGCGCAGGATCTCGGCATAGGGCCGCGGGTCGAGGATCTCGTCGGCGGCTGCACCCGAGAAATGGTCGGCCGTGACATTGCGGATGCAATTGCCCGAGGTCTGGATCGCGTGCATCTCGACTTCCGCCAGCTGCGACAAGATCTCGGGAATGTCCTTCAGTCGCGGCCAGTTGAACTGGATGTTCTGACGCGTGGTGAAATGGCCGTAGCCCCGGTCGTAGGTGCGCGCGACATGGGCAAGGCGCCGCATCTGGCCGGCATTCAGCGTGCCGTAGGGAATGGCGATGCGCAGCATGTAGGCGTGGAGCTGCAGGTAGACGCCGTTCATCAGCCGCAGCGGCTTGAACTGCTCTTCCGTCAGGTCGCCGGCAAGGCGGCGCTGCACCTGGTCGCGGAACTGGTCCACGCGGGCGGACACGAAATGGGCGTCGAACTCGTCATAGCGGTACATGCTTGCAACTCCTGGAACGGCGGATCGCTTCGCGTCCGTGTTCTGGGTCCTTATCGGGTAGCGTGTCGCGGCCGGATCAGGCCGCCGACACCTCGCGCCGGGCCTGCTTGCCGAGGTCCTGGCGCACGGTCGGCCCCTTGGCGCGGATCTTCTCGCGGAAGCGGACCGGCAGGATCTCGCCGTCCTGGCGCGTCAGATCGATGAGATAGGGCTCGACGATGAGCTGGGCCGCCTCGGCCTCAGCCCCTGCTGCTTCCGCCTCGGCGATAGCCTCGGGCGTTTCCAGCAGCCAGGCGCTGGCCAGGGTCTCGACCCACTGGCCGGAGCGGCCGAGCCACACCACTTCGCCATCGATCAGTCGGTTGGCTGTCAAAGCCTTCATGCAATCGCTCCTTCAGGGGGGCTATGCGGCGACCACGGCCCTTTCGGCCGGCACGACGCGCAGGGGCTGGCTGTTCGCGAGATCGGCATGGCCGACGGCCTCGCCGATGATGATGAGGGTCGGGCCGTCGATCTCGTGACGGTCCTCAAGCGCCGGCAGGTCGGCGAGCGTGCCGGCAAAGAAGCGCTCGTTGCGCTGCGCCGCGTTCTCCACCACCGCAACGGGGATGGTGGGCGACAGGCCGGCCTCCAGCAGGCGGTCGGCGACGCGGACGGCGACCGTGCGGCCCATGTAGACGGCAACGGTCGCGCCCTGCAGCGCCAGCGCGCCCCAGGACGGCAGCGTCTCGCCGTCCCGGTCGTGGCCGGTGGCGAAAACGAGGTCGGAGGCAACGCCGCGCAGGGTGAGCGGAATGCGGGCGCTTGCGGCAGCGGCCAGGGCCGCGGTGACGCCGGGCACCACGTCATGAGCGATGCCGGCGGCGCGCAGGGCGGCGATCTCCTCGCCGGCGCGGCCGAAGACCAGCGGATCGCCCGCCTTCAGCCGGACGACGCGGCGGCCGTGCGAGGCCTCGCGCACCAGGATCTCGTTGATCTCGGCTTGCGAAACCGAGTGACGACCCTTGCGCTTGCCGACCGAAATGCGTTCCGCATCGCGCCGGCCCATGGCGACGACCGCCTCGGGCACCAGCGCGTCGTGCACGATGACGTCGGCCTCCTGCAGCAGGCGCTGTGCGCGAAGGGTCAAGAGGTCCTCGGCACCGGGGCCGGCGCCGACCAGCCAGACGAAGCCGGCTTCCTCGTTGCGGGTGTTGAGCAGGCGCTGCGCCTCGGCGCGGGCCGCATCCGGGCGCCCGGACTGCAGATGGGCAGCGACCGGGCCGGAGAAGAAGCGGGCCCAGAAGCGCCGACGCTCGACGCCGCTGGCGATGACCCGAACGACCGTGTCGCGGAAGCTCTCGGCAAGGCGGGCGAGATCGCCGGTCTCGCGCGGCAGCATCGCCTCGATGCGCGCACGGATGTGGCGGGCCAGCACCGGGCCGACGCCGGTGGAGGTGATGGCGACGGCGACCGGCGCGCGGTTGACCAGGGCACCGACATAGAAGTCGCAGATCTCCGGCCGGTCGACCGCATTGGCCGGAAGCCCCAGCGCGCGTGCGGCCGCCACCACGGCGGTATCTTCCGCCTCGTCGCCGCTGGCGGCAAAGACGAGGACGGAACCTTCAAGGTGAGCGGGAGCGAAGGCTTCAGCGAGAATGGTGCCGCCGGCACGGGCGACGGCGTCCCGCAGGACGTCCTCGGCCTGCGGCGCGATGACGACGATATCGGCAAGCGTCTCGGCGAGGAGACGAACCTTGGCGGCTGCCTCGTCGCCGCCGCCCACGACGACGACGCGCTTGCCCTCGACCTTGTGAAAGGCCGGGAAGACAGCGAGCTTGCGATCCGATGCCTGTGCTTGGCGTGCCATCTGGCGCGATCTCCGGGCGGTCTGAAACAGCCCTAGAGATAAAGCCTCGGCCCCGCTTGCGCCGGGCATGGCATTTCAATCGAGGGAAGCGGCAGGGAAAAATCATGCTACGGATCGGGCTTCCGGCGGTTTTGGAGGCGGGCGGATCCGAAATGCTTGCCGGCAGCCGACACGAATTTGCTGCCGCAAGACGAAAAGGCGTCCTGTCGCCCGACCACAACCCAAGAGAGAGGTTTTCCCTTGACGGAATTCAGAACCGTAGTCTTTGGCGGGCTCTTGCGAGCCTTTGCAACCGCTTCGCCATAATTTCGAAAAATTATCGAATCCCGCTCAACATTGATGAGATTTCCTGTGTTTTCTTTTTGGTTTTCGCCCCTTATCCATAATTCTGCTTTCTTCGGGAATTCAGGTTAGGGAATGTTACTGTACCTGCGACAAGGAAGACTCTTGGTTGATTCCCACAGTCAAGCAACTAATACTGGTCACCCCAGTAGCGTTTCAGACATATCGGTATCGAGTGAAAACCCGTGGTAAAAGCTATTTTCTTTGATGTATTGGGCACCATTGTCGATTGGAACAGGGGTCTATCCAGCGGTTTCGAGCGCGCCTTCGCAAAAAGTGGCAAGGACATCTCGGCGAGTACCCTGGCAAGTGCATGGTACAGGGACTATCGCGCGCGGCTGGCTTCCAGCACGGGAGCGATCCAGGCGCAGGAACACCTGGCAGAAAGCCTGATCAGGGTTCTGGAAGAAGCCGGACTCGAAGCCTCGGCCGGCAGCCGCGAACAGGAATTGCTTCTGTCCTGCTGGCAGCGCTTTCCGGCCTGGCCGGACAGCGTGCCGGGCCTGCGCGCGTTGCGGCGCGAATATGTCATCGCCGCCTGCACCGACCTTCCGACCGCACCGATGACCTGGCTCGCCAAGCATGCGGGCCTGCCGTGGGATCTCGTGCTGGGATCGGACCTGCTGGACGGGCGGACGCACGACGGCAGCCTGTTCCTCAAGGCGGCGGCGACGCTCGACCTGCAGCCGTCCGAGGTCATGTATGCCTCCGCCCACAATTCCGACCTGGCCGCCGCCCGGGCGGTGGGACTGAAGACCGCCTTCTTTGCAAGGCCGAAGGAATTCGGCGCCGATCAGCGCAACGACCTCGCCCCCCGCGACAGCTGGGACATCGTCGCCTTCGACCTGCTGGATCTCGCCCGCTACATGGAATCGGCCGTCTACTGACCCCTTTCCAAAGGCAGCCAGCCAAAGAAAAAGGCGCGGGAGTTCCCCCGCGCCTCTCGTTCGTGCGGCCCTAGGGGGCGATGCCCCCACCGCCCTCAGCGCAGCGGCTGCAGCACCGAAACGTAGTTGGCGACCGCAGCGCCGCCCATGTTGAAGACGCCGCCAAGCTCGGCATTCTTCACCTGAATGTCGCCGGCCGTGCCGGTCAGCTGCATCGACGACAGCACATGCATCGAAACGCCGGTGGCACCGATCGGATGCCCCTTGGCCTTGAGGCCGCCCGACGGATTGACCGGCAGGCGGCCGTCCATCTGCGTCCAGCCCTCGAGGATGGCGCGATGCCCCTCGCCCGGCGCGGTCAGGCCCATCGCCTCGTACTCGATCAGCTCGGCAATGGTGAAGCAGTCATGGGTCTCGACGAAGGACAGGTCGCCGATGGACAGACCCGCCGCCGTCAACGCCCGGCGCCAGGCCTCCCCGCAGCCCTCGAAGGCGAGGATGTCGCGCTTCGACATGGGCAGGAAGTCCTGCGCATGGGCGAGGCCGCGGAAGGCGACGGCCTTCTTGCGGCCGAGCGCGGTCTCGATATCGGTCAGCACCAGCGCGGCGGCGCCGTCGGAGACGAGCGAGCAGTCGGTGCGCTTCAACGGGCCGGCGACGAAGGGGTTCTTCTCGCTCTCGGCGCGGCAGAAGTCGAAGCCCAGATCCTTGCGCATCTGCGCATAAGGATTGCCGACGCCGTTCTTGTGATTCTTGGCGGCAATGGCGGCCAGCGCGTCCGAGCGGTCGCCGTATTTCTGGAAATAGGCCTGCGCGATCTTGCCGAAGACACCGGCAAAGCCGGCCGGCGTGTCGCCGTCTTCCGGCAGGTAGGAGGCCTTGAGCAGGTTGCGGCCGATCTCCGGACCCGGGGTCGTGGTCATCTGCTCGACGCCGACCACCAGCACAACCCGCGCCTCGCGCGCAGCAATGGCGCGCACGCCCTGATGTACGGCGGCCGATCCGGTCGCGCAGGCATTCTCGACACGGGTCGCGCGCTTGAAGCGCAAGCCAGGGTCGGCCTGCAGCACGAGCGAGGCGGTGAAGTCCTGGGCCGAGAAGCCGGCGTTGAAATGGCCGAGCACGATCTCGTCGATATCCGCCGGCTCGAAACCGGCATCGGCGATGGCATCGCGCGCCACCTGGACGATCAGGCTCTCGACCGTCTCGTCGGAATGCTTGCCAAAGGGGGTATGGGCCCAGCCGACAATTGCTGCAGTCATGACTACCTCCGCCAAAACGCCCTGACGCGGATCGCCGGCTGCCCATGCGGGCGGGCCTGTCCGGATCCCGGGCCGTTTCCTTCAATGGTGGGGAAGATTCCACTTCGCAGGCAGGCTTGCAAGCGCCTTATTTACGAAAACGTCAATAGAGAAGGATTTCGTATTTATATATATGAACTTAGATGAAATTTTAGAAACTCTCCCGCATCCAACACGCCTCCTCCGGCCTGAATGCGAGCAAAGAAAAAGGCCCGGCAGTTGCCTGCCGGGCCTCTCAATCCAATCCTCAGAGGATCAGATTAGAACGTGCGCTGGACGCGGAACACGCCGACCAGAGCGTCGTCGTTGCCAGCAACGCCCTTGATGTCGCGGTTGCGGTACTCGAGCTCAGCACCGAAGTACAGGCCGGAGACCGGACGCCACACGACGTTACCCTGGACGTTCAGGTCGCGGATGTCGGCCAGACCAGCGCTCGCAGCCTGATCCAGGCTGTTGTAGGCAGCGGTGATCGAGGTCGAGATCGCCGGGGTCCAGAAGTGGGTGAAGCCACCGCCGATGCCCCAAGCCGTCGACATCTTCAGAGCGCCGCCAGCGTTGTAGGCAGCGTCAGAGAAGGTGTCGGCCCAAGCCGAGCTGACGTAGCCGATCGCGCCCTGCGAGTAGGTCGCCTGCAGCGAGAAGCTGTCGCCCGGAGCGATCATGTCGAGGTTCATGGTCGCGCCAGCGCCAATCGCCCAGCCGAGCTTGCTCTTGCCACCGGTCACGCCGGCAACGTTGGCGCCGTAGACGTGGTGCAGGGCACCCATGATCTGAGCCGAACCCCAGCCCTGATCGACGCGCAGGTTGGCGACGAAGTCCGGGATCTTGTGGCCGCCGTAGTAGTCGACGCCAGCAAGCGGGCCAACGATCGTGCCGCGCTTGTTCGCGACTTCAGCCGACACCGAGGCCGAGAAGCCGTTGCCGAACTGAGCGGTGTACGCGAACAGGTTGGTCTCGCCGTAGTCGGAGAAGCCCTGGTCGAGGACGGAACCCCAGTTGTCGCCGGTGTAGAAGTCGAAGTACGAAGCGGTACGACCAGCAACGAAGCCACCCAGCTGGATGAAGGCTTCGTCGAGGTAGAAGTCAGACGCACCGGCGTTGTCGGTGGTCGACCAAGCCGCGACGTAGGTGCGCAGCAGGCCGTACTCGGTGTTGGTGCGGCTGTCGAAGTTCAGGTAGCCACGAGCACGGATGCCGGTCGAGGTGTCGGTGCGGTCGTCCCAAGCGGAACCACCGTTGTCCAGCATGTCGAACAGACGGAACTCGACGCGAACGCCGCCGCCGATCTTCAGGCAGGTCTCGGTGCCCGGGATGTAGAAGAAGCCGGTGCCGAAAGCGTCGCAAACGCGAACGTAGTCGACCGGCTCCGGAGCCACCGGGAGATCGGCGGCCTGAGCGCCCGTGGCTGCCATGGCAGCAGCGGAAGCGCCGAGCAGGATGCTCTTGATGTTCATGTCCTGACCTCGTCGTTATTCCCGCGGGAGCTTGCCACGGGAAAAGAAGGAATAGTTCCCCCCTAGCTCTGACTTCCTTTCTAAGTGAGGCCGAGGTGCGCCGGCAATCTGCAAACCACCCCCGCATGCACGCAGTGCAGCAAGTGTGTCTTTCCGGTGACAGAAGCATGCGACAAGCCGCGACGGCAACCAGAGCGCGGCAAGGCGTGGGCAAGTTCGTCTTGCGGTGCTGTGGACAAAGAAAAAGGCCCGGCAGTTGCCTGCCGGGCCTCTCAATCCAATCCTAGAGGATCAGATTAGAACGTGCGCTGGATACGGAACACGCCGACCAGAGCGTCGTCGTTGGCGCCGCCCTTGATGTCGCGGTTGCGGTACTCGAGCTCAGCACCGAGGTACAGGCCGGAGACCGGACGCCAGATGATGTTACCCTGGACGTTCAGGTCGCGGATGTCGGCCAGACCAGCGCTCGCAGCCTGATCCAGGCTGTTGTACGAAGCGGTGATCGCGGTCGAGATCGCCGGGGTCCAGAAGTGGGTGAAGCCACCGCCGATGCCCCAAGCCGTCGACATCTTCAGAGCGCCGCCAGCGTTGTAAGCAGCGTCAGAGAACACGCCGTCCCAAGCCGAGCTGACGTAGCCGATCGCGCCCTGCGAGTAGACCGCCTGCAGCGAGATGTTGTCGCCCGGAGCGATCATCGGCAGGTTGAACGTGGCGCCAGCGCCGATCGCCCAGCCGAGCTTGCTCTTGCCACCGGTCACGCCGGCAACGTTGGCACCGTAGACGTGGTGCAGAGCACCCATGATCTGAGCCGAACCCCAGCCCTGATCGACGCGCAGGTTGGCGACGAAGTCCGGGATCTTGTGGCCGCCGTAGTAGTTGACGCCAGCAACCGGGCCAACGATCGTGCCGCGCTTGTTCGCGACTTCAGCCGACACCGAGGCCGAGAAGCCGTTGCCGAACTGAGCGGTGTACGCGAACAGGTTGGTCTCGCCGTAATCGGTGAAGCCCTGGTCGAGGACGGAACCCCAGTTGTTGCCGGTGTAGAACTGGAAGTACGTAGCGGTACGACCAGCAACGAAGCCACCCAGCTGGATGAAGGCTTCGTCGAGGTAGAAGTCAGACGCACCGGCGTTGTCGGTGGTCGACCAAGCCG